>NZ_PCQD01000001.1 GCF_002979975.1 Pseudomonas sp. MYb185
GTTGGCTCATGCTTCATACCGGTGAGAGGGAAAACAGCCTCCAGCCTACCGAGCAATGGAAATACTTTCACAGTCTCAGGTGTGCTACACTCCACCGCGGCCGAGTTCATCCTGGGGTTGGCGAGCGCCCGCTCGCCGGCAGCGTGTCTGTTGTCGACCACATCGCAGGCGCGCTACATTCCGTCATCGTCACGTTACAGGTTGCGCAGAATCGCCAGGCTCGGTTCGGCCTGGTTCAGCGTGTAGAAGTGCAGGCTCGGCGCGCCGCCGGCGAGCAGACGCTGGCACATGTCGCTGATGACCTCGGTGCCGAACGCAGCGATGCTGCGGGTGTCATCACCGTAGGACTCCAGCTGCTTGCGGATCCAGCGCGGGATCTCCGCGCCGCAGGCGTCGGAGAAGCGCGACAGGCTGCTGTAATTGGTGATCGGCATGATGCCCGGCACGATCGGCAGCTCCACACCGGCCTTGCGCACCCGGTCGACGAAGTGGAAGTAGCAGTCGGCATTGAAGAAGTACTGGGTGATGGCACTGTCGGCACCGGCGTTGGCCTTGCGCACGAAGTTCTTCAGGTCGTCCTCGAAGTTGCGCGCCTGCGGGTGTGCTTCGGGGTAGGCGGCCACTTCGATGGTGAAGTGGCTTCCGGTTTCCTCGCGGATGAACTCGACCAGCTCATTGGCATAGCGCAGCTCGCCGGAGGCCCGGCCCATACCCGAGGGCAGGTCACCACGCAGGGCGACGATGCGGCGGATGCCGGACTCCTGATACTGGTTGAGCAGTTGGCGCAGGTCATCCTTGCTGTCGCCGACGCAGGACAGGTGCGGGGCGGTGGGAATCTTCACCTGCTGATCCAGCTGCAGCACGGTATTCATGGTGCGGTCGCGGGTGGAACCACCGGCGCCATAGGTCACCGAGAAGAACTCGGGTTGCTGCTCGGCCAGTACATGGGCCGCAGCGATCAGTTTCTCGTGGCCGGCTTCGGTCTTGGTCGGGAAGAACTCGAAGCTGACGGGGACGTTTATCTGTTTTGTCATTTCTTTACCTGCCCGGTCGTTGGGGCAGTCTCCTATTGTCTTGCGAGCTCCGCAGGGGAGCCAATATCAGTGCCTATGGATTGCTTCGCCGCGTAGCGGCTCGCAATGACGTTGGAGTAGCAGGTGGTTGACCCTGGCTCTCCGTCATTGCGAGCCCGTAGGGCCTGGCAATCCATCGTGCAGGCAACTCGGTGCCTGCACGATGGCTGGGTCGCAATGACCTGTTCGCCTCAGTAGCGGTAGGTATCCGGCTTGAACGGGCCGTTGACCGGTACGCCAATGTAATCGGCCTGGTCCTGGGTCAGGCGGGTAATCACGCCACCGAAGCCCTTGACCATTTCCAGCGCCACTTCCTCGTCCAGTTCCTTGGGCAGCACTTCCACGCGCAGCAGTTCGGCCTTGGCGGTGGCATCCAGGTTGGCATAGCCCTGTTTGAACAGGTGGATCTGCGCCAGCACCTGGTTGGCGAAGGAGCCATCCATGATGCGGCTGGGGTGGCCAGTGGCGTTGCCCAGGTTGACCAGGCGGCCCTCGGCCAGCAGGATCAGGTAGTCATCGTTGGCTGGATCGAAGTTGTCCTTGCCGGTGCGGTGGATCTTGTGCACCTGTGGCTTGACCTCTTCCCAGTGCCAGTTCTGGCGGGTGTAGGCGGTGTCGATCTCGTTGTCGAAGTGGCCGATGTTGCACACCACCGCGCGCTTCTTCAGCGCCTTGAGCATGTTGGCATCACACACGTTGACGTTGCCGGTGGTGGTGACGATCAGGTCGGTATTGCCCAGCAGTTCGCGGTTGATGGAGCTTTCAGTGCCGTCGTTGACGCCATCGATATAGGGCGATACCACCTCGAAACCATCCATGCACGCCTGCATGGCACAGATCGGATCGGCTTCGGCGACGCGTACGATCATGCCTTCCTGACGCAGGGACTGGGATGAGCCCTTGCCCACGTCACCGTAACCGATGACCAGTGCCTTCTTGCCGGACAGCAGGTGGTCGGTGGCGCGCTTGATGGCGTCATTGAGGCTGTGGCGGCAGCCGTACTTGTTGTCGTTCTTGCTCTTGGTCACCGAGTCGTTGACGTTGATCGCCGGCACCTTGAGGGTGCCTTTCTTCAACATGTCGAGCAGACGGTGTACACCGGTGGTGGTTTCCTCGGTGACGCCGTGCACGGCGTCCAGCACCTGGGGGAATTTCTCGTGCAGGATCTGGGTCAGGTCGCCGCCGTCATCCAGCACCATGTTGGCATTCCACGGCTGGCCATCCTTGAGGATGGTCTGCTCGATGCACCATTCGTACTCCTCCTCGGTTTCACCCTTCCAGGCGAACACCGGAACACCCGCAGCGGCGATGGCGGCGGCGGCATGATCCTGGGTGGAGAAGATATTGCACGAGGACCAGCGTACTTCTGCGCCCAGCTCGACCAGGGTCTCGATCAGCACCGCGGTCTGGATGGTCATGTGGATACAGCCGAGGATGCGTGCCCCCTTGAGTGGCTGCTCGCTGGCGTACTTGCGACGCATGGCCATCAGTGCCGGCATTTCGGACTCGGCGATGATGATCTCGCGACGACCATAATCGGCCAGGCTGATGTCGGCGACCTTGTAGTCGGTAAAATCTGCTTGCATGACTGCGCTCATAACTCTCTCCAAATGGATGTAAGCTGGCGGGCGGGTAAGATACGCCCTTTTCATTTTCAGCCAGGGAGGAAACCTGTTGTCCGTTCCATACCCCCGAATTCTGTTGCTCGCGACCCTCGCGCTGACCCTGGTCGGCTGCGGCGGCCCTGCCGACCCCGACTCGCCCGAAGGCAAGCGTCAGGCCGTGTTCAAGCAGTTCCTGCACCACAGCGAGCCGATGGGCGGCATGCTGGGCGACCGTCTGCCGTTCGATGGCGAATCCTTCGCCGCCCATGCCGAGGGCCTGGCCGAACTGGTCGAGGCGCCGTGGCAGTACTTTCCTGAGCCGGGCGACTCGAAGCAGCGCAATGCTGCCTTGCCGCAAGTCTGGACCGACCCCGCTGGCTGGCAGCAGGCTATCGATCAGTACCGCAGCAGCGTGGCTGACCTGGTTGCGGTCACCCGCCAGGGCGTCGAGACGCCCGAGCAGGTAGCCGAACCCATGGCGGCGGTACAGCAGGGCTGCCGCAGCTGCCATGAGGGGTTCCGGCGCTAGTTACCCCTGCCCGCACTGCGCCTCTCCTGTCTGTCACTGCGAGCCTACCGCCATACCGTCACTGCGTTCCTCGCAATGACGTTGCGGGGTAGGCAAGCCTGTGTCCCTTGCTCGTCATTGCGAGCCCCCTGGGGCGTGGCAATCCAGAGCTGGCCAACTGCTCCGAGCCTGTGGATTGCCGCGTCGCTGCGCTCCTCGCAATGACGTTGCGAGGTAGGCAAGCCTGCGTCCCTCGCAATGACGAAGGAGGAGTGCAGCCTCCTGTTCCGGGCTGGTTACACTCCCGCGTCTGCGCGCAGCGCCTCGGCCCGGTCGGTCTTCTCCCATGGGAAGGCGGTGAAGGTCTCGCCCTTGACCGTCATTTCATAAGGGTTGCGCCCGAAGTGGCCGTAGGCTGCGGTGGCGCGGTACATCGGGTGCAGCAGGTCGAGCATGCGGGTGATAGCGTAGGGCCGCAGGTCGAAGTGTTCGCGTACCAGCCTGATGATCTGCTCATCACTGATCTTGCCGGTGCCGAAGGTATTGATCGACACCGAGGTCGGTTGCGCCACGCCGATGGCGTAGGACACCTGGATCTCGCAACGCTCGGCCAGGCCGGCGGCGACGATGTTCTTGGCCACGTAGCGGCCGGCATAGGCGGCGCTGCGGTCGACCTTGGACGGGTCCTTGCCGGAGAAGGCGCCGCCGCCATGCCGGGCCATGCCGCCGTAGGTGTCGACGATGATCTTGCGCCCGGTCAGGCCACAGTCACCCACTGGGCCGCCGATGACGAACTTGCCGGTCGGGTTGATGTGGTACTGGGTGTCGGCATGCAGCAGTTCGGCGGGGATCACCTGCTTGATGATGGTTTCCATCACCGCTTCGCGCAGATCGGCCTGCTCGATCTCCGGGTTGTGCTGGGTGGACAGCACGATGGCATCGATACCGACCACGCGGCCGTTGTCATAGCGGCAGGTAACCTGGGACTTGGCGTCCGGGCGCAGCCAGCTGAGTGTGCCGTTCTTGCGCACCTCGGCCTGACGCTCGACCAGCCGGTGGGCGAAGGTGATTGGCGCGGGCATGAGTACGTCGGTCTCGTTGCTGGCGTAGCCGAACATCAGGCCCTGGTCGCCGGCGCCCTGGTCTTCCGGCTTCTGCCGATCGACGCCCTGGGCGATATCGGGCGACTGCTTGCCGATGATGTTGATCACGCCGCAGGTATCGGCGTCGTAGCCGACATTCGACGAGGTGTAGCCGATATCCTTGATCACGCCGCGCACCAGGTCTTCCAGATCGACCCAGGCGCTGGTGGTGATTTCGCCGCCGACGATGGCGACCCCGGTCTTCACCATGGTTTCACAGGCCACGCGGGCAAACTTGTCCTCGGCGAGAATGGCATCCAGTACCGCGTCGGAGATCTGGTCGGCCAGCTTGTCCGGATGGCCTTCCGAGACCGATTCGGAGGTGAAAATCGAGTATTCGCTCATAGTCATAGCCCTTTGATTGATCGGGTTAGGGTGTCGCGGCGAGCTGTCACCGCTGGCCCTTGGCAAATTGTTGAAGCTGAATCTGAAAACCGTTGCGCAGCCCCATGTACAGGCTGCCGCCAGCGTGCAATCCCGCATTGTTGGCCCAGCGCACCAGGTCGTCCTGGTCGAAGCCCAGCCAGAGATCACCGCAGGTATCCCTGACCCAGCTCTGATCGTGACTGCACAGCTCGGTCAACACCAGGCTGCCGCCGGGTTTGAGCCGGTCGGCGAAGCGTTGCAGCGCTTCGGCCGGTGCCGGCATGTGGTGCAGCACCATATTGCACACCAGGCAGTCGGCGGCGGGCAGCTCCAGCGGTTGCAGGGCATCGGCCAGCAGGCAGTCGACATTGTCCAGGCCCGCCTCGGCACATTGCTGTTGCGCCCGTTCCAGCATAGCCGGTGCGTTGTCCAGTGCCAGCACCCGCTGGAAGCGGCGCGCCAGGTCCGGCAGAAAACCGCCCTCGCCAGGGCCTACCTCGATCGCCAGTGCATTGGCCGGCAGGGCCAGGCTGTCGATCAGGTCCAGCAGCGGCTCGCGATACAGGCCAAAGTGCGCAATCAGGTCCTGCTGCGCCGGCGTGCCATCGGCAAAGCGGGCGAAGAACTGCCGGGACACCTCCCCGCGCTGGCTGTGCACAGCGGCGATCGCCCGGTTCAGCGGCGCATCCAGGGGCAGGGCGTCCAGATCGCTCAACAGCTGCTCATGCAGATGGCGCCAGTGGCTGGCCGCATCCGGCAGGCTGCGCCGGTAAAAGATCGAATTGCCCTCGCGCCGGGTGCAGACCAGGCCAGCATTGGCCAGCACCTTGAGGTGGTGGCTCATGCCTGACTGGCGGATAGCGAAAATCTGCGCCAGCTCCAGTACGCCGAAGGAGTCGGTACGCAGCACCCGGAGGATGTCCAGTCGCAGTTGGTCGCCCGCCGCCTTGCAGAAGGTCGCAAGCTGCTCGGTGGAATCATCAGGGGCTGCAATGGTTGCCGGATCGCTCATGGTCGAGAAGTGTAGTGAAGCGTCCGGGTAATCGCAATATCTATATCAAAAACTTTTGATATAGGCGTAGTGGCGAGCCCATTCGTCACGTAACCACCGCCTTTGTGCAACGCCGCCGGGGTTTTCATTGCCCGTTGCCCCAGTTTGGGCGAAAATGCCGACCTTTATTTTCCGGCCGGCCGGTCCTGACCCGGTTCGCCCTCTGTCTTGCTTGTCAAATCACAGGAGTAGTTCATGCCCAGTCGTCGTGACCGAGCCAATGCCATACGTGCCCTGAGCATGGATGCCGTGCAGAAAGCCAACAGTGGTCATCCGGGTGCGCCAATGGGTATGGCGGATATCGCCGAGGTGCTCTGGCGGGATTTCCTCAAGCACAATCCGACCAACCCGCAATGGGCCGACCGTGACCGCTTCGTGCTGTCCAACGGCCATGGCTCGATGCTGATCTACTCGCTGCTGCACCTGAGCGGCTATGACCTGTCGATCGATGACCTGAAGAACTTCCGTCAGTTGCACAGCAAGACCCCGGGCCACCCGGAATACGGCTACACCGCTGGCGTGGAAACCACCACTGGCCCGCTGGGGCAGGGCATCGCCAACGCCGTGGGTTTTGCCCTGGCGGAAAAGATCATGGCGGCCCAGTTCAACCGCCCGGGGCACGACATCGTCGATCACGACACCTATGTGTTCCTCGGTGACGGCTGCATGATGGAAGGTATTTCCCATGAAGTCTGCTCGCTGGCCGGTACCCTGGGTCTGAGCAAGCTGACCGCTTTCTATGATGACAACGGCATCTCCATCGATGGTGAAGTGCACGGCTGGTTCACCGACGACACCCCGCGCCGCTTCGAGTCCTACGGCTGGCAGGTCATCCGCAACGTCGATGGCCATGATGCCGACGAGATCAAGACCGCGATCGAGACCGCACGCAAGAGCGACAAGCCGACGCTGATCTGCTGCAAGACCATCATCGGCTTCGGCTCGCCGAACAAGCAGGGCAAGGAGTCTTCCCACGGTGCGGCCCTGGGTGATGCGGAAATCGCCCTCACCCGCGAAGCGCTGGGCTGGAACCACGGCCCGTTCGAGATTCCCGCTGATATCTACGCCGAATGGGATGCCAAGGACGCGGGCAGCAAGGCCGAGCAGGCCTGGAACGAGCGTTTCGCTGCCTATCAGGCGGCATTCCCCGAGCTGGCTGCCGAGTTCACCCGGCGCATGGCTGGCGAGCTGCCGGCTGACTTCGACGAGAAGGCCTCGGCCTATATCCGTCAGGTGGCCGAGAAGGGCGAGAACATCGCCAGCCGCAAGGCCAGCCAGAACTGCCTGAACGCCTTCGGCCCGATGCTGCCGGAACTGCTGGGCGGCTCGGCTGACCTGGCCGGCTCCAACCTGACCCTGTGGGATGGCTGCAAGCCAGTGGTGCAGGAAGATGCCTCGGGCAACTACATGTACTACGGTGTGCGTGAATTCGGCATGGCCGCGATCATGAACGGCGTGGCCCTGCACGGCGGCCTGATCCCCTACGGCGCGACCTTCCTGATGTTCATGGAGTACGCGCGTAACGCGGTGCGCATGTCGGCGCTGATGCGTCAGCGGGTGATCTATGTGTTCACCCATGACTCCATCGGCCTGGGCGAGGACGGCCCGACCCACCAGCCGGTCGAGCAACTGACCAGCCTGCGCACCACCCCCAACCTGGACACCTGGCGTCCGGCGGACACCGTCGAGTCAGCGGTGGCCTGGAAGCATGCGGTGCAGCGCAAGGATGGCCCCAGCGCGCTGATCTTCTCCCGGCAGAACCTGCCGTGCCATATCCGCGACAACGAGACCGAAGCGGCCATCGCCCGCGGTGGTTATATCCTCAAGGGCTGCGAAGGTGAGCCGGAGCTGATCCTGATCGCCACCGGTTCGGAAGTCGGCCTGGCGGTACAGGCCTGGGACAAGCTCACCGAACAGGGCCGCCAGGTGCGCGTGGTCTCCATGCCCTGCACCAGCGTGTTCGACCAGCAGGATGCCGAATACCGCCAGGCGGTGCTGCCGCTGGAAGTCGGTGCACGGATCGCCATCGAAGCGGCACATGCCGACTACTGGTACAAGTACGTGGGTCTGGATGGTCGTATCATCGGCATGCACAGCTATGGTGAATCGGCCCCGGCACCGGCATTGTTCGAGGAGTTCGGCTTCACCCTCGACAATCTGCTGCAGGTGGCTGACGAACTGCTGGAAGACTGACCATCAGCATGCCCTCGAACCGGCGCCCCTATCGCATCGCCCTGAATGGCTACGGCCGTATCGGGCGCTGCGTGCTGCGCGCCTTGCACGAGCGTGGCGGCGACGCCATGCAGATCATCGCGCTGAACGATCTGGCCGATCAGGCCAGCGTCGAATACCTGACCCGCTTCGACTCGACCCACGGCCGCTTCCCCGGCGAGGTGCGGGTCGACGGGGATTGCCTGCATATCAACGGCCATTGCGTGAAGGTACTGTGCGCGCCGCAGCCCGAGGATATCGACTGGGCGGCGCTGGATATCGATCTGCTATTGGAGTGTTCCGGCCAGTACACCAGCCGTGCCGATGCCGAACGCTTCGTGCAGGCCGGCGCGCCGCGGGTATTGTTCTCCCAGCCGATGGCCAACGCCGAGGCGGTGGATACCACCCTGGTCTACGGCATCAATCAGCACACCCTGGACCCCAGCGCACGACTGGTGTCCAACGCCTCCTGCACCACCAATGCCAGTGTGCCGGTGCTGGACCTGCTCAATCGCCAGCTGGGCCTGGAGCAGGTGTCCATCACCACCATCCACTCGGCGATGAACGACCAGCCGGTGATCGATGCCTATCACCATACCGACCTGCGCCGCACCCGCTCGGCGTTCCAGTCGGTGATCCCGGTCTCCACCGGCCTGGCCCGCGGTATCGAACGCCTGCTGCCGGAACTGGCGGGGCGGGTGCAGGCCAAGGCCATGCGCGTGCCGACGGTCAACGTATCGGCGCTGGACATCACTCTGCTGACATCGCGCGATACCAGTGCCGAGGAAGTGAACCGCCTGCTGAAAAAGGCGTCAGAGACTGAGTATTTCGGCCTGCTGGACTACACCGAGTTGCAGCATGCCAGTTGTGACTTCAACCATGACCCGCATTCGGCGATCGTCGACGGCAGCCTGACCCGAGTGTCCGGCCCGCGACTGGTCAACCTGCTGGTATGGTTCGATAACGAGTGGGGCTTTGCCAACCGCATGCTGGACGTGGCGCAGTACTGGCTGCAGCAGCTGGATGCCGGCAAATAGCACTCCGCTCCGAATCATCGCTCAACCTATTCAACGCATTCGACAAGGAGCCATACATGTCCGTACTGACCATGAGTGAGCTGGATCTCAAGGGCCTGCGGGTCCTGATCCGTGAAGACCTGAACGTGCCGGTCAAGAACGGCCAGGTCAGCAGTGACGCGCGTATCGTCGCCTCCCTGCCAACCATCCGCCTGGCGCTGGAAAAGGGCGCCGCGGTCATGATCTGCTCGCACCTCGGGCGTCCCGAGGAAGGCGTGTTCAGCGAGCAGGACAGCCTGGCCCCGGTGGCCGATTACCTGAGCAAGGCATTGGGGCGTGCGGTGCCGCTGGTGCGCGATTACCTGAACGGCGTCGAAGTGCAGCCGGGCGAGGTGGTATTGCTGGAGAACGTGCGCTTCAATCCGGGCGAGAAGAAGAACACCGATGAGCTGGCCAAACAGTACGCCGCGCTGTGCGATGTGTTCGTGATGGACGCCTTCGGTACCGCCCACCGCGCCCAGGGCTCGACCCATGGCGTCGCCAGGTTCGCCAGGACCGCCTGTGCCGGCCCGCTGCTGGCCGCCGAGCTGGAGGCGCTGAGCAAGGCGCTGGACAAGCCGGCCAAGCCGATGGCAGCCATCGTTGCCGGCTCCAAGGTCTCGACCAAGCTGGATGTGCTCAACGCGCTGGCGGAAAAGTGCGACCAGTTGATTGTCGGCGGCGGTATCGCCAACACCTTCCTCGCCGCGGCCGGTCTGCCGGTGGGCAAGTCGCTGTACGAGGCCGACCTGGTCGAGACCGCCCGGGCGATTGCCGAGCGTGTCAGCGTACCGCTGCCGGTTGACGTGGTAGTGGCCAAGGCGTTTGCCGAGGATGCCGAGGCCACCGTCAAGCTGGTCGCGGATGTGGCCGAGGACGACATGATCCTGGATATCGGCCCGCAGACCGCCGCGCAGTTCGCCGAGTTGCTGAAATCCGCCGGCACCATCCTGTGGAACGGTCCGGTGGGCGTATTCGAGTTCGACCAGTTCGGCGAAGGCACCAAGGCCTTGGCGCTGGCGATTGCCGACAGCCCGGCATTCTCGATTGCCGGCGGTGGCGACACCCTGGCAGCGATCGACAAGTATGGCGTGGCCGAGCGTATTTCCTATATTTCCACCGGCGGCGGCGCCTTCCTCGAGTTCGTCGAGGGCAAGGTACTGCCTGCGGTCGAGATTCTGCAGCAGCGCGGCTGAACCGGGATTTAACCTTTGCACCCCGGCATTGCCGGGAACTTGCAGCCTGCCGCCCGCTGCGGCAGGCTACACCACAGTGTTACGAACTTTGATTATCGGAGAACAGAATCATGGCTTTGATCAGCATGCGTCAGATGCTGGACCACGCCGCCGAGTACGGCTACGGTGTCCCGGCCTTCAACGTCAACAATCTGGAACAGATGCGGGCCATCATGGAAGCGGCTGACAAGACCGACTCGCCGGTGATCGTGCAGGCCTCCGCCGGTGCCCGCAAATACGCCGGCGCACCCTTCCTGCGCCACCTGATCCTGGCTGCGATCGAGGAATTCCCGCACATTCCGGTGTGCATGCACCAGGACCATGGCACCAGCCCGGATGTATGCCAGCGCTCCATCCAGTTGGGCTTTTCCTCGGTGATGATGGATGGCTCGCTGAAGGAAGATGGCAAGACGCCGGCTGACTATGACTACAACGTGCAGGTCACCCGCCAGACCGTATCCTTCGCCCACGCCTGTGGTGTGTCGGTGGAAGGTGAGCTGGGTTGCCTGGGCAGCCTGGAGACCGGCATGGCCGGTGAAGAAGACGGCGTTGGCGCCGAAGGTGTACTGGATCACAGCCAACTGCTGACCGATCCGGAAGAGGCCGCGCAGTTCGTCAAGGAAACCCAGGTCGATGCACTGGCCATCGCTATCGGCACCAGCCACGGCGCCTACAAGTTCACCAAGCCGCCGACCGGTGATGTGCTGTCGATCGAGCGCATCAAGGAAATCCACAAGCGCATTCCCAACACCCACCTGGTGATGCACGGCTCCAGCTCGGTGCCGCAGGAGTGGCTGGCGATCATCAACGAGTACGGTGGTGACATCAAGGAAACCTACGGCGTGCCGGTCGAGGAAATCGTCGAGGGCATCAAGCACGGCGTGCGCAAGGTCAATATCGATACCGACCTGCGACTGGCCTCCACCGGTGCCATTCGGCGGATGATGGCCGAGCAGCCGAGCGAGTTCGACCCGCGCAAATTCTTCGCCAAGACCGTCGAGGCCATGCGCGATATCTGTATCGCCCGTTACGAAGCCTTCGGCACCGCCGGCAATGCCTCGAAGATCAAGCCGATCTCGCTGGAAGGCATGTACCAGCGTTACGCCAGTGGCGAGCTGGCGGCCAAGGTCAACTGATCCACAGGGCCTCGGCCTGATGGAAGGTCGAGTTCCATCTCGACCAGCGCGGCATCTGGTCAGCATGGTGTCGAGCTGGAACTCGACACTCCGGGGAAGCGCAAGCTGAGGAAGGCCGGGTTCCATCCCGGTCAGCGGTTCAGCCCGTGGCTGCAGGGTATGAGCAGTTGCTTGATGAAACACTAACGAGACACAGACATGTCCGAGACCGATAACGACGCCGATGAGCTGTTCACCCACGAAAAGCTGCTGGAAGCGGTGGAGAATCAACTGGCCGACGGCTCCCCGGCGGCGGCCCAGGCTACGCTGAACAAACTCACTCTGGTGGGGTATGAGCGTGCCGACAGCCTGGACCTGATGGCCCAGGTGCTTGCCTACCATATTGGCGTGATGCTGGAGCAGGATACGCCCTTCGATATTGCGGCGTACGAGCAGTCCCTGCGCAATCTGCCGGATCTGCCCTGACAAGGAATAAGGGAATGTCACTGGTTACGATACTGCGAGTAATCGCGTTCTATCTGTTGGCCGTCCTGGTGGCGACCATTCTCGGCAGCCTGGTGCTGGCCCAGATCAACCTGGCTGCGCTGGCGGAGCCGCCGGTGGACATGCCCGGCCGACTGGCTGCCACCTGGCAGGTCCTGCCTGGCCTAGTGGGTACATTTGCCGCCATGGTGGCGGTGTCGCTGCTGATTACCCTGCCGATAGCCGAGGCGCTGTCGCGTATCTTCCGGCCCTGGCGCTGGTTGCTGTTCGCCCTGGCGGGTGCCGGCGGCATCTGGGCAGTATTCAAAGTGGCAGGGGCCTATATGACCTTGCCGGCGATCAGCGCCCCGGACCAAACCTGGCAGTGGGTGGCCATGCTGGTCGCGGTGGCCATCGGCAGCTGGCTGTTTGGCCATCTGAGCCGTCCCAGAGCCAAGCGTGGGCTGCGCGTGCTGGGCTGAGCAAGGGTTTGTCGGGGCATCCGCGATCGCCCCGGGGCGGGGCTCCTACAGGGCAGGGAGCGTGGGCCATGGGGTGTAGCGCGCCGGCGCTACGCCTGCTGCCTCGCCGCAACCCATCCAACCCCGGCGTAGCGCGGGCGCGCTACACCTCGACTGGGAACTACAACAGCCGCACCTTGAACCGGCGCCCCTTGATCTTGCCTTCCTCCAGCCGCTCCAGTGCGGTATTGGCCAACTCCCAACGCACCGCCACCAGCGCCTGGAAGTCACTGATGCTGATCTTGCCAATGGCATCGGCCGGCAAGCCCGCCTCGCCGGTCAGCGCACCGAGCAGATCGCCCGGCCGTACCTTGTCCTTGCGCCCACCGGACACCGCCAGGGTGCGCATGGGCGCCAGCAATGGCGGGTCCAGCCGCTCGGGCAGCTTATCCAGCGAATGCCAGGCCAGTGGCTCGCCGAGCCGCTGTTCGATACTGCGTGCGCGGCCCTGCTCGGCGGGGGCGACCAGACTCAGCGCCAGGCCAGGCTGCCCGGCGCGCCCGCTGCGGCCGATACGGTGGGTATGCACCGCCGGATCGGGTGACAGCTCGGCATTGATCACCGCCGCCACACCTTCGATATCGATACCGCGCGCGGCGACATCGGTGGCCACCAGTACGCTGCAGCTCTGGTTGGCGAACAGTGCCAGCACCTGGTCACGCTCGCGTTGCTCCATATCACCATGCAGTGCCAGGGCGCTGACACGATTGCTGGCCAGCAGCTGCTGCAGCTGCTGGCACTGCTGACGGGTATGACAGAACACCATGCACGGCTGCGGGCGCTCGGCGGCGAGCAGGCGCAGCACCGCCTGCAGGCGGTCATCGGCACTGACTTCATAGAAACGCTGGGCGATCGGATTGAGCACCTCGGCTTCCTCTATCGCCACCTGCTGCGGTTCGCGCATGAAGCGACCGGCCAGGGTCTCGATGCCCGCTGGGTAGGTGGCGGAGAACAGCAGGGTCTGGCGCCGCTCGGGGGTGGCCTCGATGATCTCGCTGATGCTGTCGATGAACCCCATGTCGAGCATGCGGTCGGCCTCATCCAGTACCAGGCAGTTGAGCCTGTCCAGCGCCAGGGTGCCGCGCTGCAGGTGATCCCTGACCCGTCCCGGGGTGCCGACGATGATATGCGCACCCTGTTCCAGCGACGCTGCCTGCGGACCGAAGGGGGTGCCGCCGCACAGGGTGATGATCTTGATATTCGGGGTGTTGCGGGCCAGTGCCCGCAGGGCCGTTGCGGTCTGTCCGGCCAGCTCCCGGGTCGGACTCAGCACCAGCGCCTGGCAGCCGAAGAATGCCGGATTGAGCGGTGCCAGCAGGCCGATGCCGAAGGCGGCGGTCTTGCCGCTGCCGGTACGTGAGCGCGCAATCAGGTCCTGCCCCGCCAGAATCACCGGCAGCGCCGCAGCCTGTACCGGCGTCATGTGCTGATAACCCAGTTGTTCGATGCTGGACAGCAGCGAGGAGGGCAGGGGGAGGGAGGAGAAAGGGTGTGTGCTCACGGCGGCGACCTGCGAATGGAAGGCGCCACAGTGTAACAGATGCCTTGCCGAACCATCAGTACGGCAAGGGCGGCGTCAGCTCCTGATCCGCGATTTGCGGAACCCGCCATGGGAGGTGAACGACCCGGTATCGCCAAACAGCCAGAAGCGCGTTGCCCGGTAACAGGCCTTCAGCGGCGAGACGTGATAACTGCGTACCTTGCGGTAGGCCCAGCCCCAGCTTTGTCTTGAATTGCTCATAATTGCTACTGCCATTCCATGATCGATTGGTTCGGTGCAACCTAGGGTCTGTTGCCGCTTCATTCACCGCCGCGTTGCAGCGTCAAATCTCGCCAGGCTAGGCGTGGGACGCAGGGAATGGTACTCCCTTGCCAAGTCCCACAACGACGCATGGCGAGATTTGACGCGCAACCCGTAGGGCCGGGCCTTTTTTTGCGCGATGCTGCGTTGCTCGATGCTTATTTGGCCCACCAAACTTCGCATCTCGCTCCTTGCCTCGCGCAAAAAAAGACACCGGCGCGGTGGCGAATGAAGCGGCAACAGACCCTAGTGACATGACGTAGGCAGGCTTGCCCCAGTCCCGACAATGGGCTTTGAGGCGGTTTGGCAGTAATGGTTCCCGTTTTTATTCGGTCCGGCACAAGGCCATATGCTGGCTATCTGACAGGCGCCGGGGCGATGTACAGTGCACAGGGCCGGGCTGCAACCACGGTGGTTTCGGCTGGTCAGTTGCCCAATGGCCGGTGATCGAGTTCGGCCCGCAATTGCTCGATCCGCTCATCCTTTTCCGACCATAGCCGGTTCACCCAGCCCTGGAAATGTTCACGAAATACCGGGTCCTCGCTGTAGTTGCCGCTGAACAATTCGACCGGTAGCGTGCATGAGCGGATATCCACCACCACCCGTGACACCCGGCCACTGACCAGCGCCCAGAAGCCCGGCGGCTGGCTTTGCGGATAGACGATGGTGACGTCCAGCAATGAGCGCATCTGCTCACCCAGTGCGGCGGTGACGAAGGCGATACCGCCGGACTTGGGGCGCAGCAGATGGCGGTACGGCGAGGCCTGGGCCTGCTGCTTCTGCGGGGTGAAGCGGGTGCCCTCGAGGAAGTTCACCACGGTTACCGGCAGGTCCCTGAACTTCTCGCAGGCGCGGCGGGTGATCGTCAGATCCTTGCCGCGATCCTCGGGATGGCGGGCCAGGTGCGCCTTGCTGTAGCGCTTCATGAAGGGATAGTCCAGTGCCCAGAAGGCCAGTCCGAGGAAGGGCACCCAGATCAGCTCTTTCTTCAGGAAGAACTTGAAATAGGGCGTCTTGCGGTTGAAGGCCTGGACCAGCGCCGGAATATCCACCCAGGACTGATGGTTGCTGACCACCAGATAGGAATGATCGCCCCGCAAGGTCGTATCACAGCGGATATCCCAGACGGTCGGGATCATCAGCCGGAAGATCGCCTTGTTGATCTCGGCCCAGGTCTCGGCAATCCACATCACCCAGCGGGAGCTCCAGCGCCGGAAGCCGGTATGGGGAATCAGTACCTTGAGAATGCCGAGAATCAGCATGGGGCCGATGCCGACCAGGGTATTGAGCAGGATCAGCAGGCAGGTGAGCGTGCCGGTCAACCAGTGGGGCATGAGCGTTTTCCTTTACAAACCAGGTACAAACCAGGGCCAAGCATAGCGACTTTATCTCTGGATGTGACAGACCTCACACGGAAAGGGTATTGCACCGGGGGCTGAAGCTCCTAGGATAGGAGCACGCCCACTGACCCATACACACATGCCATGTCCCGGACATTTTTTCGCCTGTTTGCCGTGGAGGGGCCCGCTCACCGGCTGGCGGGCAATCGCCTCCAGTTGATGACGCGCCTGCTGCTGGCCGGGCTCAGTGGCTTCCTGCTGTGTGTGCCCTGGCTCAACGGCAGTTTGTACTGGGTCGGCTGGTTCGCCTGGGTGCCGTTGCTCTGCGCATTGCGCGGTACTCGCCCGCTGATGGCCCTGCTGCTCGGCTGGTTCGCCGGGGTTCTATGCTTTGCCGGCGGCAGCTACTGGCTGGCGGATTTCATCGTCAACCTCAAGCAGCTCAGTCCGGCCTTGAGCCTGTTGCTGGCAGTGCTGTTCTGGTGTTACCTGGGCCTGGTCATCGGCCTTGGCTGCATGCTGTACCGCTGGCTGGTATGCCGACTGGGTGGCTGGGAGTTGCTGGTCTTTCCGCTTGCAGTGGTGGCGGTCATGGCGCTGTATCCGATGCTGTTCAAGACCCACTTCGCTGACGGGCAGGTCAATTTCCTGCCGGCCTTGCAGGCTATCGATCTGACCGGTGCTCCAGGGCTGGATGCCATGATGCTGCTGTTCAGCGTGCTGATCTTCCGGCTGCTGACACGCTCCCCGGAGCAGCGGGACCGAGGTTTCCTGATGGCCAACTGGGCGGCCTGGGGCCTGTTGTTCGGCTGGCTGGGGTATGGCCTGATCACCCTGCAGGGCTGGGATCTGCGCATGCAGCAATGGGAGGCGCGGCACATCGGCCTGGTGCAGCCCGACGATGCCATCACCCTGGGGATTCCCGAGCCAGCCGCTGGCTTCAGCCGGGAGTACCCCCAGGAGATGGAGGCCACCCAGCGCCTGATCGCCGCTGGTGCCCAGTGGGTGGCCTGGCCGGAGGCGCGTTACAAGGGCTACTTCGACCATTTCAGCGTGCGCGCCCGCTATGCGCAGGAGCTGGTGCGTTATGGCGTACCGCTGATACTTCATGATGTGGAGCGTCAATGGGTGGATGCCCAGCGGGTCAGCTTCAACACCGTGGCGCTGCTCGATGGGCAGGGCGAGCTGGCCGCCAGATACCGCAAGATGCTGCGCATGCCATTTGGCGAGTATCTGCCGCCGCCCTGGTCCTGGCCGCTGGTCAAGAGCCTGAGCGATCGGGTATTCGGTGAGTTCCTGCGTCCCCTGGGGGCCGGAGAGGAACATGTGGTGTTCGAGCTGGACGGTATGCGGGTGCTACCCAAGGTGTGCTACGAGGCGGCGTTTCCGCAGTTCGTTGCCGCCGCGGTGAATACCGATGGTGCCGGCAAGATGCTGCTGTTCCTATCCCAGGACAACTGGTTCGGCGAGACCTCGCAACCCTTCCAGCACCGCAACATGTCGATCCTGCGCGGAGTGGAGAACCGTCTGCCAATGGCCCATCTGATCAATAACGGCCCCTCGGTAGTGACTGCCCCCAATGGCCGGGTACTGGGTAGCAGCGCCGCGTTCAACCGTGCCGAGCTGCTGGTGCGGGTACCCTTCGACGTGGATGCCGGGGGCAGTTTCTACAGCCGGCATCCGCAGCTGTTTCTGAATCTGCTGTATGGGACTCTTGGCGGACTGATCCTGCTGGCGCTGTGGCGCGGTCGTCAGACCGCCAGACCGGCGCTGTAGCCCGACGACCAGGCCCACTGGAAATTGAAACCGCCCAACTGGCCGCTGACATCCACCACCTCGCCAATGAAGTACAGCCCCGGACAGCTCCTCGCCTCCATGGTCTTGGAGCTGATGGCGTCGGTATCCACGCCACCCAGGGTCACCTCCGCGGTGCGATAACCCTCGGTGGCCGAGGGCTTGAGTTGCCAGTGGTTGAGCTGGCTGGCAATGGTCTGCAGCTGCCGGTCGGTGAACTCGGCCAGCGGTTTGTGTGCGGCTTCCGGCCACCACAGCTGCTGCAGCTCACCGACCAGGGCGCGCCCGAGCTGTTGCGCCAGCAGGGTTTTCAGCAGCTGCTTGCCCTGTTGCTGCTTGGCTTCACGCAGCCACTGCAAGGCATCCAGGCCCGGCAGCAGGTCGATGCCCAGCACGTCGCCGGGCTGCCAGTAGCTGGAGATCTGCAGGATCGCCGGCCCGCTGATGCCGCGGTGGGTAAACAGCATGTTCTCGGTGAAACTCTGCCCATTGCAGCTGGCCTGCACTTCCAGCGCCAGGCCGGATAGCCGTTCGCATACCGCCTTGAGGCTGTCGCTGAACATGAAGGGCACCAGTCCAGCGCGGCGCGGCGTCACTGCCAGGCCGAACTGCTCGGCAATCTCGTAGCCGATACCGCTGCCGCCCAGGGTCGGGATCGACAGCGCGCCGCTGGCGATCACCAGTGACTGGCAATCGAGCCGCAGCGGTTGCTGGCCCTGGCGGCCGAGCACGCGATAGCGCAGGTGCTGCGAGTCCAGGGCCAGGACCTCGGTGACCTCGCAATGGGTGCGGATTTCCACACCGGCCTGGGCGCATTCGTCCAGCAGCATATTGAGAATGTCCCGCGCCGAGTGCTGACAGAACAGCTGGCTGTGTTTGCGCTGCTCGTATTCGATGGCATGGCGCTCGACCAGCTCGATGAAATCCCACTGGGTATAGCGCTTGAGCGCAGCCTTGCAGAAGTGCGGGTTGGCGGAGATGAAGTTGTCCGCCTCCACCAGGTAGTTGGTGAAATTGCAGCGCCCGCCGCCGGACATCAGAATCTTCTTGCCGGGCTTGTTGGCCTTCTCCAGCACCAGTACCCGCCGACCCCGCTGCGCGGCGGTGGC
The DNA here is from genome assembly GCF_002979975.1 of Pseudomonas sp. MYb185. Taxonomy (GTDB): domain Bacteria; phylum Pseudomonadota; class Gammaproteobacteria; order Pseudomonadales; family Pseudomonadaceae; genus Halopseudomonas. The sequence continues at coordinate 18,409 of NZ_PCQD01000001.1, forward strand.
GGCACACATCAGGCCGGAGGCGCCGGCACCGAGAACAATGACATCGAAGCTATGGGTGGAGGAGTGCACGGGGATCAGGGGCCTGCGTCAGCGGTCGGGTAAATAGGGCAGTGACGCAGCGGCATCACCGGCGCGCAATGGTAGCACGCCGGTGATGCCGCCTGGCTCTACTCTACAGCAGCGCCTTCTTTCGCCAGGCTGGCAACGGTTGGCGCCGACTGACCGGCGCCATGGGCGACGGAGGAGCGGCAAAGGGGCGGCACCACCAGAAGGTCGAACTGGTGGAGGGGGATTGCAGGCGGGACGGGGTGGGTTTCCACATACCGGGGGGCTCCTGTGTCAACGTTGGATTTTTTCCACTGGCATGACGATCAGATCGTACAATCGCCAATCCAGCTCGGTAGCCAGGCGGATGATCTCCTGGGTGCGATGTGCCACCTCGGTCTGCCCGGGTGTGAACACCACGAAGATCTCGCCGCCAATGACGTGCCCTTCCTCGCGCAGACGGGTTTCGACATCGATGATGTCCTGCTCGCGCAGCAGGGCGGTGATGATGGTCTGCTCCAGCCCCAGGGGCTGGTTGCTGGTGACCTGTGTAGGCCGTTGATCCATCAGCTCGAGCATCGCCTTGCGGACATGGGTGGCACCGTCCTTCAGCACATCCAGGGCAATGATCGCCGCTGCCGCCGAGTCGGCCCACCACAGGCCCATGCCGATACCGAGCACACCGACAATCGCCGCTGTCGAGGTCATCCAGTCGGCCTTGTTCATGTTGGCATCGGCATACAGGGTGCTTTCATGCAGCGCCTTGGCCAGTGGCATTTTCATATGGCCGAGGATGACCGGCGGGATGATCGCGTACAGCAAGGCGAGGATCATGATCCAGCCGGCCCAGACCGGATATTGCCAGTCGAACAACTGGAAATGGCCGATGCTCGGGTGTTGGCGCCGGAATAGCGCGCTGGTCGAATCGATCAGCATGAACAGACCGAACAGCAGGATGGCGACGGCAGCGGCGAGAAATGCCAGCAATATCACGCGGCTGTAACCGTAGGGGTGTTGCTCGTCCGGGGCTCGCCGGCGCACGCGCATCGCCAGCAAGAACACCGCCGGTGGCACCAGCGCCAGCAGGTCTTCGAGCAAGGCCATCTTCATCACCTGGGACGAGCCCATGGTCAAGTACATGGCCGTTACTATGGTCAGGGTAAAGAACATGGAGATCCATTCCAGGCGAACGGCCTTGCGCAACAGCCGCTCCTTGTCGTCAGGCAACTGATAGCTCTTGCGCACCCTCATGGCTGCCGGGACTCATGCAGATGGGGCAGATACCGCTGCGGGTCCTGCCGGGTGAACAGAAAACGCTCCAGCTCCATCAGCAGCGCATTCTCGCCGGGGGCGCTGAGCATGACGTGATCAGCCCGTGCGCCGGGTTGGCTGGGCTCGCTGAAGTAGACGAAGGTCTGCGCCACCTCAGCCTGCCAGGGGTTGGCTGCGGTAAACCCCCCGATCAGCAGGTCCAGCTCGAAGTTCTTCAGCGCCTCGATCTGCTGTTCCACGCCATCCCGGTACCAGTCGACATCCACTCCCAGTTGCTCGGCGAACTCGGTTACCAGTTGGCCTTCCAGCCCTCCAGGAGCGGCAGGATCGGTGAGGATGACCCAGGGCACATGCTCGACCACGCCGACCCGCAGCGTACCGCGCTCATGGATGCTGGCCAGCGAGTCGCGGGGGTCGGCTGGCCACTGCTCGCAACCCGATAACAGGAGTATCAGCAGCAGGCCGGTGAGGGGCACCGCTGTGAATACACGAAACAAGCACGCCATGGCTGATCGTATCCCGTAACAAGATGTATCAGTTCAGACCGGGTCGCTTATCGGAGAGTTCAGCTTATCGTTTGGCCCAGGGCGGTGGCGCGATGCAAAAAACGGACACCCTGGCGGGCAACTGGCGTAAAATCGGCATTTTCTGAATTTGAACGGGACCGTACGATGGGACGCGCTTATCAAAACCGCAAAGAATCCATGGCCAAAACGGCCGACGCCAAAACCAAGGTCTACAGCAAGTACGCTCGCGAGATCTACGTATGCGCCAAGTCCGGCGGCGTCGACCCCAGCGGCAACCTGGCGCTGCGCGGGCTGATCGAACGGGCGAAGAAGGACCAGGTGCCGGCCCATGTGATCGACAAGGCCATCGACAAGGCCAAGGGCGGTGGCGGTGAGGATTTCGCCGTAGCGCGCTACGAGGGCTTCGGACCGGGCAACTGCATCGTCATCGTCGACTGCCTCACCGACAATCCCAACCGCACCATTGCCGATGTCCGTCATTGCTTCACCAAGACCAAGTGCAAGATGGGCACGCCGGGCAGCGTCAGCCACATGTTCGATCACTGCGCGATCCTGGCGTTCAAGGGCGACGATGAGGAAGCCATTCTGGAAGCCCTGATGGAAGCGGATGTGGAAGTGACCGATATCGAGAACGAGAACGGCCTGATTACCGTATTCACGCCCAACACCGAGTACGCCAAGGCGCGTCAGGCGCTGACCGAAGCACTGGGTGAGATCGAGTTCGAGGTGGATGAAATCCAGTTCCTGCCGCAGACCTCGACACAGATCAGCGAGGAGGATATGCCGATGTTCGAGCGTTTCATCGACATGCTCAACGATCTGGATGATGTGCAGAACATCTATCACAACGCCGAGGTATGAGCGTCAATCGTACTGTGTCAGCTGTACCGCGGTTTTCCTGACCTGCACGAAACTCTGCTGCTCGCGCGCATAGTCCCAGCGCGCGATGTGGCACTGGCGCTGTCCGGCGCTGGCCTGGTATTCGATCAGGTTGACCGAGTTGGGTGTCGCGCCGCGCAGCCGTTGCGAGATGCCGGTACCGGCCTGCACTGACCATGCCCGCGGGTTCCCGCCACGGTCTTCCAGCGGCACCATGTAGGGCAGGTGGATATGTCCGGCCAGCAGCAGGTCCATACCGGCATCGACCCAGGCCGGTAGCGCCTGCTCGCGGCCGACCAGCAGGTTGGCCACATCCGAGCCCTGCACCGCGCGCACCGGATGGTGCAGCAGCACTATCCGCAACTGATCCGCCTGCGCCTGCCCCAGGCGCTGCACTACCCGTTGCACCTGCTCGGCCGACACCACGCCATTCTTGTGCCGGGCGGCGCGGGTGGTGTTGACCCCGATCACCAGCAGGTCATGGTCTTCGAACTCCGGTTCCAGTGTCTGGCCGAATGCCCGGCGATAGTTGCCATAGGGGTTCAGCAGCCGCGCCGGCAGGTTGAACAGCGGCAGGTCATGATTACCGGGCACCGCCAGCACTGGCGCCTGCAACCGGGCGATGAACTCAGCGGCAGCGCTGAACTGGCTGCGCCGGGCGCGCTGGGTGATGTCGCCGCTGAGCAGGCACAGGTCCGGTTGCTGTTGCTCGGCCAGTTGCAGCAGCGCCTGCATTACCCCGGCGTCCTCGGTGCCGAAGTGCAGATCCGACAGGTGCAGGAGGGTACTCATGGATGCTCCGGGGTTGGGGCGCTGTGCGGGATCAGCAGCGGCAGCGCACCCGGTGCGACACTGAATTCCAGCGGCGTGTGCATGCGGAATATCTCGCCATCCATGGCCACCTTGACCAGCCTGGATCGCTGGCCCAGATGCACCGACATGCGCTCGAAGCCGATGCTGATGACCTGGTCTGCTTCGCCCATGCGGCTCAACAGACCCTGCAGCAGCAGGCCATACAGGGCCAGCGTGCCCACCGGCCGCGCAGCGAGTGCCACCAGGTGGTCGGTCTCCTCCGGCAAGTGCGGGTCGATACCGATCTGCTCCAGTTGTAGCGGGTTGTTGCACACGACCAGGGTCGGGGTGCGCAATTGCTGCTGCCGCCCGGCGTAATCCAGTTCGACGTGCAATTGCCGGTGCGCCCGGGTCAGCGTCACCAGCGCCGACCACAGGGCGACCAGACGGCTGCGTCCATAGCGCTGCTTGAAGGCTTCGCGGTCTTCCAGCAGGCGTGGATACAGGCCGAGACTGGCATTGACCAGAAAGTAGCGACCATTGAGCCGGCCCAGGCTGATATGTTCCAGGCGTGCATCCAGCAGGCCGCGGACAGCCTCTTCGGTATCCTGGGAAATACCATGGGCACGTCCGAAGTAATTGAAGGTGCCCTGGGGCAGTACACCGAAGGGCACGCCCTGGCCAACCACCGCCTGGCAAACCGCATGCAGAGTGCCGTCTCCGCCGACGGCGACGACCACGCCGGCATGTTCCCGCGCCAGTTGCACCGCCTGTTCGGCGGCGCCTTGCAACTGGCTACCATGGTCCACGGTGAGCAGTTGGCAGGTACGACCGGCTGCCTCGCAGACGGCCTTGATGGTCGACTGGATCGACATGCTGTCATGCTTGCCCGAACCGGCGTTCATCACCATGTATAGCGGCTCGCTGCCGGTCAGGGCGGGTACCGGGACTGCCGAACGATTATCGGCGCAATGCTTCACAGGCGGCTCCTTATGGCGCTGGTCGGTGCAGGGCTCAGCGCAACTGACTGTCCTTGCTGCCGCGACGGTTGTAGCCACTGTCCTGTTGCTGCTGGCGGTCATGGGCCGCCTGGCAGTCGATGCACAGCCTCACCCCGGGTACCGCCCGGCGTCGCGCCTCGGGAATGACCGCATCGCACTGCTCGCAGTGGCTCAGGCTCTCGCCCACCGGCAGCTGGCTGCGGGCCCGTTCCACCGCATCCTGGATGGTATCGTCGATCTGCTCCTGAACCGCTCCGTCCTGTGCCCAGCCCGTTGCCATAAGTGCCTCCGGATCTCAGCTGTTGTACATCATCTGGTAATACTCGTGCGCCAGCCGATCGGAATCGAACCGGGGCAGCACATCCTTCATGCCATGCTTGACCAGCTGCAGCCAGCGGTCATGCTCCTGGTAGTACATCGGCAGTACCTGCTGCTCGATGATCTGCATCAGGTTGCGATAATCGGCGGCGGTCTGCGCGGCGCTATCCAGGTGCTCATCCGCCGGGGGTATCAACAGGCAATTGTAGCCGTCGCGGCCGAACTCCGGGACCCAGCCGTCGCTGATCGACAGGTTCACCGCGCCATTCATGGCGGCGGTCATGCCGCTGGTGCCGGACGCCTCGTGCAGTCGCTGCGGGGTATTGAGCCAGACATCGGCGCCCTGTTTCAGCAGTCTCGACAGCTGGATCTCGTAACCGGTGAGCACAGCGAAGCGGGCGGCCTTGTAGGACAGTCGCACCAGCTGGTTGAAGGTATCGATGGCGGTCTGATCGAAGGGGAACGGCTTGCCGGCCCAGATGATCTGCACCGGCCGGTCCTGCTGCTCGATCAGCCGGCAGAACCGATAGAGATCATGCAGCATCAGGTCGGCGCGCTTGTAGGCAGCGAAACGCCGGGCCCAGACGATGGTCAGCACCTCGGGATCGAACAGCTTGCCGGTCTGGTCGGCGACCACCTGGAACAGCTGGCGTTTCATCTCGCGCTTGCGGCTGACCAGCCGTGCATCGTCATTGTCCTCCAGGGCCTGGCGCATGGCCGGGTCCTGCCAGAATCGCGCATTCTGCGCATTGGTGATCGAGGTGATCGGGCAGATGCCGGGATACTCGTCCCACATCTGGTTGGCCACCCGCCTATGCAGGCGGGAGACGCCATTGGCCCGCCCGGCGGCCCGCAGCGCGGCCAGGGTATGGCTGAAGGTGCCGCTGCGCATTCCGGTCAGCTCGGCTGCGGTATCCTCCGACAGGTTGCCGAAATAGCCCATCTCACGCAGAAAATCCAGGGCATTTTCCTCATTGCCGGCCTTCTCCGGGGTATGGGTAGTGAGCACGATATGCCGGCGCACCGCCTGGCTGTCCTGCAGCCGATCCATCAGATGGAAGGCCAGCGGCAGGGCATGGGCCTCGTTGAGATGGTAGACATCGGCCCCGCCCAACTGCTCCACCAGCCGCGCGCCGCCCAGCCCCAGCACGATGCTCTGGGCGATACGGGTCGATGGCTCGGTATCGTACAGACGATGGGTAATGGTCTGCGCCAGGTAGTCATTTTCCGGAATATCGGTGGTCAGCAGATAGATCGGTGCACTGCCGAATACCTCGGCTGGCAGCAACAGTGCCTTTATATGCACCGGATGGCCATTGACGGTGACCTGGGTGCGCAGGCCGGTATCGACCAGGAACGGATAGTACTTCTTCTGGAACTGCACGCGCATGCGCTGATCATCATGGCGCACCTGATCGTAGTATCCGTACTTCCACAGGATGCCGATGCCGATCAGGTTCTGGCGCAGGTCGCAGGCGCTGCGCATGTGCGAGCCGGCCAGGAAGCCCAGGCCGCCGGAATAGATCTTCAGCGCATGGTCGATGGCGTATTCCATGGAGAAATAGGCCACGCGCGTGCTGTACTGTGGGTCAGGCTGCCAGGGGAGCGGCCAGGTTCGAGTCATGAGGAAGGTCCCGTAACGACATGCGTGGGTTACCTCATACTGACAACGGCGGCTGTCCTTTGGTTGCGCCGATTCAGAGCATGACCTGTTCCAGCTGTCCGGCCAGCAACCGGGCGTCGGCCAGCGCATGGTGCGGCATGGGTGCCAGTTCGGTCCAGTCATGTGCGCTGTGGGGCAGCGCCCGGGTCCGCACGCCGGTGGGCAGGCCATCGCTGCCGGCCAGCCAATGCAGCAGTGGCCAGTCCCAGTGTGGCGCGTCGGTGATGATCTCGGCCGGCGCTATGTTGGCAAGAAAGGTCTGCAGGCGGTGGCGGGCCAGCGGGGTGGTCAGTCCATGGGACTGCAGGTCGAGCTGCGGCAGCACGGTGGCCTGCACGAAGCCGGAGCAGTCATCCACCTGCCAGTTGTCGATCAGCTCCAGATAGAGCTCCCGGCCGTCACTGGTTACCAGTGCCAGGCTGATGAGCCGGGCATGACTGGCCAGACATGTGAATTCCGTATCCAGATATGCTCTGAGCATATTCCTGTCCTCCCTGTGATGTCGCCATGATGGCTTCCACGGCAACGCTGACCGAGAGAATCGGGCATCTTGCGCCGAAACGCAATATACCGTTTATCAGGTTGCGTCAGACCGGTTCCGGCTGCTCGCCAAAATGCGCCGCCAGTTCGTCGTAGCCGCCGATGCGCTGGCCATCGAGGAAGATCTGTGGCGTGGTGCTGACGCCCTGTTCCTCCTTGAACATCCGCTCCTCGGTCTCGTCAGCGAAGACATGTACCCGGTAGGTAATGCCGTGCCGGTCCAGCAACTGGCTGGCCTTGGCGGCGAAGGGGCAGCCATCTTTCTGATAGAGGTAGTTGTCACTCATCGGTCTCTCCCGGTATTGCAGTGGTCTCTTCGCCTTAGAGGAAGGCAGCGGGGAAAGATTCGGTGTTTTTGCGCGGCGACCCGGTTCAGGCCGCCGACTGGCTGTGTTCGAACGCCTGCATGATCTGGCCGACGATGCGCATGACCTCCAGGTTGGCTTCCTCCATCTCGCCGAGATGCCGCACTGCACCGGCCAGTTCCTGCTGCTGGAAGGCCTGCATGGCCGCCTGGCCTTCGCGGTGCACGGCGGTATGCGGCCGCTCGATCTCGCGGAAATGCGCCAACTGCTGGATGCTCTGGCTGCCATCGCCGTAATACCAGCGGCCGAAGCGGCACTCGCGTTCGGTGGGCAGCGCCGGGATCGGCGTACCGCGGCTGCCGAGCAGATGGTTGTAGACCACGAACTTGAGTGACAGCTCATCCAGGTTGGCCAACTCGACACCGGCACGGAAGGCCGACTTCTCGATACCGCGGCGCATTTCCCCGGCCAGGCTGTGCAATACCTGCATGCCGGCCACCGCATCCTCGGTGGTACGGCTGAAGTCCTCGGCCAGGGTACCCTGGGACTGGATATAGGCCTGCACCGATGCCGTGATCTGTTGCAGCTCCTCGATCTTGCCGACGATTTCACTGGTGGCCTGGCCGGTGCGCTCGGCCAACTGGCGTATTTCGCTGGCGACCACCGCGAAGCCACGACCAGCGTCGCCGGCGCGGGCAGCCTCAATGGCCGCGTTCAGCGCCAGCAGGTTGGTCTGGCTGGCGATACCGCCAATCAGATCGACGATGCCATTGATTTCACCGGAGTGACCGGACAGCGCCTCGACCTGCCGCGAGGCCTCGATCAGCCCGCTCTCCATGGCGGTGGCCTTGCCCTGCAGCGCATCGAACCGCTGCTGGTTGTTCAGCGCGGCACTGGCCACCTGGCCGGCATGCTGCTTGTCCTGGCCCAACTGGCCGGCAAGGTATTCGAAGGAGTCACCAAGGTGGGTGATCGAGGTACTGAAGCGCACCAGCTTGCCCGCCACCTCTCGGTAGTAGTCCAGCTGCTGCTGGCTGCGCTGCTCACGCTCGGCCAGCTCGGCTTCCAGTTGCCGTATCCGCTCGGCCTGGCTGGCCAGCTGCGCTTCGAGCTGCTGGTTCTCCTGTTGCAGTGCCTGGATTGCCTTGCTACCGCTGCGCCACATGGTTACCTCGGAGTTGCAGATATGTAGTTGCTATATCGGCCGAGGCAACCGGGACATGAGCCTTTTCCTGCGGCTGGGGCATGATTTCTCAGGAGTGCTGCTGGCTCTTGAGCTTCTCCGCCTCCAGTGCCTGCGGGTTGCTTTCTCCCTCATTGACCGCCTTGCGGAAACCACTGATGGCATTGCCCACGTCGGAGCCCAGGCCGCGCAGGCGCTTGGTGCCGAACAGCATCACCACGATCAGCAGGATGATCAGAAGTTGCCAGATACTGATGCCCATCATGTTGTGTTACTCCGTTTGCTACCGGTCTCAATGACCGGAATGATTGTCATGTGAATGTGTGGAGTGGTTCGCCGCTGCGCCATGCTGCGCCGCAGCGGCCTGTTGCAGGAACTCCTGGTCGATCTCGTCGAAATGCAGCACCGTTGCGCCATCGTATTCTGCCGCCAGCGCCTCGGCCGCCTGCTTGTCGGCAAACGAGGCCAGCGAGGCGCCCATGGCTCCTTCCAGCGCTGTGCCGGCAACGTACCAGGCCTGGGTGGCATCGACCAGATGACCATCATCCGGGTGATCCCAATGGCTCTGGGCCATGTCATGCACATAGAGCCTGGCCTGCAGGATGCGGTTCTCCGGCTGCAGCCACCAACTGAGCATTTCCGCGGTGGAGCAGAATTTCTTCACCTCGCCCCGCTCTACCACCTGGCCTTTGGGGCCGGTGAAATCCATGATGATCATGCCGCAGACGTGGCATTCATCGGTGTCATGGAAAGCCACCGGGTCGAGGGTCACCTGCGCTTCCTCCGGGTCACCGCAGGCGGCCAGGGTCAGGCCAAGCAACAGTACCAGCAAGGTGCGTACAGCAAGGTTGTAACGGATTTTCATGACAGTTTTCCTATTTCCCATTCTTGTCAGGCGGCACGGCGGCGGAAGGCTGCATAGGCCAGTGCCAATGCCAGCCCAGCCCAGGCCAGCAGGCACAACCATAGCAGCAGGCCTTGCACTGGCAGGTCGTCACCCAGCGACAACACGCCCATGGTACTGGCTCCGTCGAAGCCGGAGAGGTTGATCAGCCGGTAGATGTCGGTCGGGTTCAACAACAGCAGCCAGGGCAGCAGTTCGGGGTTGAACTTGCCTTCGCTGAATACCAGCAGGGCCAGCAGTACCAGGTCGAATACCAGCACGAACAGGAACCAGACGCCCAGCGCCAGGCCGGCAGCACTGGATTTCTCGCTGACCAGGCTGCTGAGCAGATAGGCCAGGGCCAGGAAGGCCCAGCCCAGCAGGGTAGAGGACAGCATGAAGCGGCCGAAGGCCCATACCAGCAGGTTCAGTTCGACACCATCGACCAGCAGACCGATCGCCACGGCAGCGCAGCCGAAGCCGATCAGCACGGCCAGCGCCAGGATCAGGCCGTGGCCGACGAACTTGCCCAGCAGGATCTGGCCGCGGCCGATGGGGTAGGTCATCAGCAGCATCAGGGTGCCGCCCTCATCCTCGCCGACGATGGCGTCATAGGCCAGCAGCAGGGCGATCAGCGGCATCAGGAAGGTCGCCAGGCTGGCCAGGCTGGCGATGGTGGCCGGGATCGAGGTGAAGCCCAGTTGTCCGGAGGCAGCGGCGCCAAGCCAGGCGATGCCTACCGCCAGGGCAGCGAACAACAGGCTGATCGCCAGCAGCCAGCGATTGCGCAGGCCGTCGCTGAGTTCCTTGCGGGCGATGTTCCAGATCTGGTTCATGCCTTGTCCTCCGCAGCATGCGCATTGCTGGCGCGTTCGGTGTAATAGCGGTACAGGTCTTCCAGCGAGGGCTGGAATATCTCGATATCGCTGGGCTGGTCCTGGTTCAGCAACTGACGCAGCAGGTCCATCTTGCCGCGGCTGCTGCCGGTGACCTCGATACCATCGGTGCCCAGCAGACGGATCTGGTTGCCATTGATGTTCATGGTCTGCAGCAGTTGTTCACGCCGTTGCAGGCCGCTGGCGCGGATGCGTGACGGCAGTCCTGCTTCGGTTCGCAGGCTGGCCAGCGTACCGATGGCCTCCAGTCGACCGCCGGCGAGAATTGCCGCTCGGTTGATATGCGCCTCGACCCCCGGCAACACATGGGAACACAGGATCACGCTGGTGCCCTGCTGGCGTAGCCGGTCAATCAGTACGTACAGATCCTGGGTGGCGATCGGGTCGAGCCCCACGGTCGGCTCGTCGAGCAGCAGCAACTGGGGCGAGCCCAGCAGTGCCTGGGCCAGACCGAGGCGCTGGCGCATGCCTTTGGAGTAGGTCTTGACCCGGCGATCGGCGGCGTGCGCCAGGCCCACCTGCTCCAGCAACTCATCGGCCTGCTGCAGCGCAGCACCCTTGATACGGGCGAAGTGGTACAGGGTTTCGCGGCCGCTGAGCTGCGGGTAGAACATCACGTTCTCCGGCAGGTAGCCGAGCTGGCGGCGCACGGTCGGGTCGTTTGGCGCCTGGCCGAGCACCCGCACCTGGCCCTCGCTGGGCGTCAACAGGCCGAGGATCAGCTTCATGGTGGTGGTCTTGCCGGCGCCATTGTGGCCGAACAGGCCGAGCACCTCGCCTGGCTCCAGATGCAGTTCCAGTTGGCGCAGCGCGGTCATGCTGCCGTAACGCTGGCTGACGCCTTGAATATCAACAGCATTCATCAATGGGGTTCCTGTGTACGTTGGATCAGGTGGCCGGTGGGCAGGTGCATCAGTGGATGGCTGTCCTGCACGCCCTGCATCTTGATAACCGGGAAGGCGCGTTGCACCCAGCGCAGCATCTGGATGGCCGGGCTGTTCATCAGCAGCCTTACCTGGGGGTACATCCACAACAGCCGGTCAACGTTGTCGTTGGGTTCGTAGGGGACGTCGCCCAGACCGTCATCGTTGCGGTCCCAACCCAGGTAGTCGCTCCAGTAGTTGCCGCGTCCGTCGACCGACCACTCCTGGGTGCGGGTGGCCACGTATTTGACCTGCTGTTCATTACCGACGAAGGCGTTGTCGCTGATCTTGTTGTTCTCCGAGCCGGCGGTCAGGTGAATGCCCAGGTTGCTGCGCTCGAAGTGGTTGCCCTGGATGGTATTGAACAGTGAGTTGTAGATGAACAGCGCCTTGCCCTCGCCACCCTTGATCATGCTGTCATCGCCGGTCTGGCCGCGCTGCACGTTGGATACGATATTGTTGTTGATGGTCGAGTAGGTGATGAAGTTCATCAGCATGCCGTAGTTGCGGTCGTCCTCGGAGCGGTTGTCCTCGACCGTCAGCATGCGGCTCTGCATCAACGCATAGCCGGTGCGGGTGCGACGGGTGGTATTGCCGATCACCCGGTTGCTCTGGGAGAACATGTAATGGATGCCGAAGCGCAGATCCTCCATCAGGTTGCCCTGGATGAGGTTGTTGTTGGAGTTGCCGAGATAGATACCGTCACGGGTGTGTGTCACCCGGTTGTCGATGACCCGTGCCTCGCTGGTGTTGATCAGGTGAATGCCGTTGCCACGATCCTGGGAACGCAGCTGTGGATCGCCTTCGACATGGTTGTTCTCGACCAGCAGGCCGTGGGTATTGTCCGACCAGATGCCGAAGCCCTGGCCTTGCAGATGATTTTTGCGCAGCGCCACATTGCTGGCGGTGGGCTCGATGAAGATCGCCGCGTCCATATCGGTCAGGTTGCTACCCCAGTTACGCAGACTGCAGTTCTCGATGGTCACGTCACTGGCGCGGATGGTCAGGATGTTGCCCCGGCCGCCGGATTGCAGCACGGCGCCCGTTTCGCAGCGCAGGGTAATGGGGGTGTCGATGGTGAATTGCCCGATATATTCGCCTGCGGGCAATGCCCAACCGTCTGCTTCGGCCTGCAGCGGCAGGCTGTCGATCGGTTGGGGAGAAGCGTGAACAGCGGTACCAAGGCCGCACAGCATTACAAGTGCCGGGAGCGGCCAGCGTAGGGCCTGATGCTTGAACAATGCTGTTTCCTTATGCCGTTTAGAATGCCCGGAGTGGTGTGTGCAACGCTGAAGTCGGTGGCGACTGCCCGGAGCGGTGGAGGCCGCTCCGGGTGCCGCTCCGGTCAGGCCGGCTCGACCAGCATGCGTCCGCACATTTCCATATGCAGGGCATGACAGAACCAGCTGCAGTAGTACCAGTACGCGCCGGCCTTGTCTGCAGTGAAGGTGATTGAGGAGGTCTGTTGCGGGCTGATCTCCATGCTCACCCCGTGGTTGACCATGACGAAACCGTGGGAAACGTCCTCGATCTGGTCGATGTTGGTGATGATCACCGTGACCTCGTCGCCCTGCTTGACGGTGAACTCGTTGATGCCGAAGGACGGCGCCATGGAGATCATGTACACCCGCACCTTGTTGCCATCGCGAATGATCTTGCTATCGCTGGTCAGGTTGATGCCGTCGGCTTCCGCCATCTTCACTGTTTCTGCGAAGAAGGGGTCATTGCGGTCCCAGATCTTCTTGGTACGCAGCTGATCGCGGCGAGCCATGATGCAGTCGTGCGGTTCGGCGAACGCTGGGCCGTCATGCACCAGCACCATTTCCTCGCCGGAAATATCGATCAGTTGGTCGTTTTCCGGGTGCAATGGGCCAACCGGCAGGAACCGGTCCTTGGAGAACTTGGACAGCACCACCAGCCACTGACCATCGGCTTCGCTGGTTTCGCACAGCGAGGCGTGGGTATGCCCAGGCTGGTAATGCACGTCGAGCTTCTGCTTGATGTAGTTGACGTTGTCGCCGTTATAGGCACGGATGGCATCTTCGATGTTCCACTTGACCACCTGGCTGTCGATGAACAGCGTGGTGTAGCCATTGCCACGACCATCGAAGGTGGTATGCAGTGGCCCGAGGCCCAGTTCCGGCTCGGCGACGATGACCTCGCGCGGGTCCTCGAACTTGTCGGCGAACAGGTCGGGCAGCTTGTCGATGGCGATCACCGAGGCGGTCGGCGACAGCTTGCCGTTGGCGATGAAGTACTTGCCATCCGGCGATGTATTCAAGCCGTGGGGGTTCTTGGGTACCGGGATATAGCGGGTGACCTTGCTGTCCTTGCCGTCCTTCTTGCGGCCATCGACCACCGGCACCTTGGAGTCACCCAGGGTGATGAAGTTGCCGGCCTTGACCTCGGCCTCGATGGCGTGCACGTCGAACACCACCACCCAGTCGCGCTCGTTGCGCATGGTGCCGCCCAGGTCCAGCGCCTTCTCCGAGTTGTAGCAGGTGGAGGCGGTGAAGCGGCCGGTGTAGTCCATGTCGGTATTGTCGAGGTTGCCGTCGACGATCACCTGCCAGGCCACTTCCATGGTCTCGGCATCCACCGCGTTGTACATGGTGAAGCTGTTTTCATCCAGCATGTCGAAGTTGGTGCCATCGTTCGGGTGCGGGATGATGAACTCGGCGTTACAGAATACGTACTTGGTATGCGGCACCTTCTGCAGACGCAGACCATGGATGGCCTGGACGTTGGGGATGGTGGTGATCTTGTCCGTCTTCATGATATCCAGACGGATACGCGCCACGCGGCTGTTGGCCTTGTCGTTGATGAACAGATACTTGCCGTCGTACTTGCCGTCGGTCATCGACAGGTGAGGATGGTGGCAGTCGCCGTTGGCGAACCGGGCGCTCTCGCCCATGATCGCCTTGCTCTCGTTGGTCAGACCCCAGCCGGTGGCCGAATCGACGTTGAACACCGGGATGCGCATCAGCTCGCGCATGGACGGAATGCCCAGCACGCGCACTTCGCCCTGGTGACCACCGGACCAGAAGCCGTAGTAGTCGTCCAGTTCACCCGGGCCGACGTGGATTTTCGACTGGGCATCCTTGACCGCCTGGGCCCAGCTTTCACGACTCATCACCGCGCCGCCGAAGGCGGTTGCTGCGACGGCAGCACCGGTCATCGCACTGGCGCCGAGAAAACCGCGCCGGCTCAGACCCTTGGATTCCGGGTTGGCCGGAGGGTTGTTGGGTTTATCGCTCATGTTCAGCTCCTTGTTGGGCAGATCTTGGTTGACCGTTTGGGTCAGGGTTCAACTACTTGCACTACCGGTATCAATTGCTCATCCGGTGTTTTCTTTCCACGTGTCTTGCGCTTGTTCTTGAGAATCAGCGGAGGGCACTTGTTTTCGTTGTGATAGGTCATCTGGCAATCGAGGCAGTAGTGGCACTCGTTGTGGTTGATGTGCCCATCTGGGTGAATGGCCTGGATCTCGCACTCCTTGGCGCACAGCTGGCACGGGTTGCCGCATTCCTTGCGGCGCTTGAGCCAGTCGAACAGGCGCACGCGGCTGGTGACCGAGAGGGCTGCGCCCAGCGGGCAGATGTAGCGGCAGAACACCTTGCGGGTGAAGATGTTGACCACCAGCAGGATCACGGCATAGAGCACGAACCACCACTGGCGGTCGAACTTCAGGGTGATGGCGGTCTTGAATGGCTCGACCTCGGCGGCCTTCTCGGCCAGCGCCATCGACTCCAGGGAGATGCCGAACAGCACCAGCAGGATGATGTACTTGATCGCCCACAGCCGCTCGTGCACTGCGAAGGGCAGCTCGTACTGGGGAATCTTCAGCTTGCGGGCGATTTCGTTGATCAACTCCTGCAGCGCGCCGAACGGGCATAGCCAGCCGCAGAACACGCCGCGGCCCCAGAGCAGGATGCTGGCGGCGGTGAAGGTCCAGATGATGAAGATCACCGGGTCGCTGAGGAACAGTTCCCAGCGGAACTCGGTTACCAGCGCATGCACGAAGGTCAGCACGTTGACGATCGACAGCTGCCCCAGTGCGTACCAGCCGATGAACACCACGGTGAAGGTCAGGTAGCCGTGGCGCAGCCAGCGCAGGAAATTCGGGTGCCGGGCGAAATTGTCCTGGAAGAACAGGATTACCGTCAGCAGTAGCAAGGCCGCCAGGATCACGCCCACCTGGAAACTCTTCTGGTACCAGATATTGACCCACACCGGGCGGTTGGCTTCCTCGATCGCGCGCAGCTCCTCGGGGGTGGGCACCGGACGTTCGATGTACTGTTCGGGCGTCTCGTAGGGCAGCTCGAAACTGGTGAAGATGCTGTCCACCGGCCCGGTCTGGCGGCGTACCAGCAGTTCCAGTGTCCAGGGTGCGCCGGGGTCGAAACGGGCCTCCTCGCGCAGGATGAAGATGGCCATCTCCTGAAAGCGCGGTGCGCCCTCGGCCATGACGTCATACAGGCGGATATGATCCAGGTCGCGGAAGCTGAGGATATTGCCGAACTGGCGAATCTGTACCCGGTCGAAGATGCCGCCGCGCACATAGCCCGAGCCCTTGAATGAATACCGGCCGCTGCCGAGCACGGCAAAGGCGTGCTCGCCGGGCTTGAGCTCCTCCATCAGGAAGCGGTACTGGTTGTCGCCGAGCAGGTTGCGGCCCACGGTCGGGGCGTTGAGCCAGGCAGCGTACAGGTCGATGAAGGTGGCATCCGCCTGGTCCGCTGGCGCCTCGTCGATGCCTTCGGCCTCGGTACCTTTGAATGCCTGGTTGATATCGGCATTGGTCAGCAACAGACGCCGGATCGAGCCATCACCGGTCAGTTCACTCCAGCCGGCTGGCTGGTACACATCCTCGCGCACGGTCGATGGCCGTCCGCGGGTACCGCTGCTGCTCTGTACCAGGCCCAGTGAGGCGCCCACTTCCTGGGCCGCGCGCATGACGATCTCATTGATCACCATCACCGTTACCGTAGCGCCGGATACCGCATCCACGGTAATTGCGTTGGGGTCGCTGGAACGGCCCACCACCACCCGCTGATCGGCCCTGATACCGGCATAACGGGCATTGAAGTCATGCAGCCGCTGTTCGGGGATGCCGATCAGCAGGATGGGTTCATGATGCTCCAGCACATAGGCATCGACGATCACGCCATCGGTATCCAGCAGAATACCCATATTGACCGGCTTGCCCGAATAGGCCGGGATATTGAACACGTCGATGCTTTCGAAGGCATAGCCGAAGACGGTGCCGACGCCATCGGTGAGAGTACGTACACGGTACTCGCCCTCGGGCTCGGAGATGACCGTGACATCGGGAAAGAACTGCTCGATCCGTTGTTCCAGAAGGGCAGGGGTGGTGGCGAACGCCGGGGCCAATGAAAGCATGCCGAACAGCAACGCAATGCTCAGCAGCAACCGGCTGCTGATCACAGCAATCAACGACTTCATAGCGGGGCGTTTCCTATCGAGAGTAGCGTCATTTTAGTTGTTTCCAGCTTCATCAAGACTTGATCAGCATCAAGGGTCTGTCAAATCAACACTTAAGGTATGGGTATAGGCCTGGGCTGCCATCATCCCGGTTCAAGCGGCCTGCCATCGTCCCGGTTGGAACAGCGCAGCCCCAGCCGGCGCGCCAACCGGTGCAAATTGCCGCGGTCGATCTGCAAAGCGCGGGCAGTGGCGGACAGGTTGCCCTGGTGATGTTCCAGCACCGCTTCGATGAGCTGGCGCTGATAGCCATCCACCGCCTCACGTAGTCCGCAGGACCACGGTGTGCGCTCAATGGGGTCGGTGGTCAGTACGGTCGTCGCAGGGTTACCCAGGCCCAGATCGGTCGCCGACAATTGCAGCAGCTGGGAGGCCGGCAGGCCCCTGGCACGCGCCTTGAGCACGGCACGCCCGATCAGGTGTTCGAGCTCACGCACATTGCCCGGCCAGTCATACATCAGCAGGGCCCGGCGGGCATCGCTGCCGAGGGCAGCGTTACGTACCTGCAGCCGGGTGCGGCACTGTTCGAGAAAATAGCCTGCCAGCAACAACACATCGCCCTGGCGCTCGCGCAGCGGGGGCACATGCAGCGGATAGGCTCCGAGGCGGTGGTACAGGTCGGCACGGAAGCGCCCGGCGCGCACGGCGGCAGCCAGGTCGCGGTTGGTGGCGGCAAGGATACGGACATCGACATGGTGATCCCGGTCCGAACCCAGGCGTTGCAACTGGCCACTCTGCAGCACCCGCAGCAACTTGGCCTGCACACTCAGCGGCAACTCGCCGACCTCATCCAGGAACAGGGTGCCACCGTCGGCCAGTTCGAACTTGCCGGCACGCGCGGTGCTGGCGCCGGAGAAGGCTCCGCGCACATGGCCGAACAGCTCGCTTTCCACCAGCGACTCGGGCAGGGCGGCGCAGTTGAGGCTGATCAGCGGCTTGCTCCAGCGCTCGGATTGGCGATGCACTGCCTGGGCCACCAACTCCTTGCCGGTACCGGTTTCGCCGCTGATCAACACCGCCAGCGGGCTTTTGGCCACCAGCGCGATCTCCTCCAGCAACTGCCGGTGAGTGTCGCTCTGGCCGATCAGCTCCCGGACAGGCAACTGATGAGCGGCCTCGCGCCAGGTCTCTGCCAGCCGCCGCTCGTGCTCGGCCTGGCGCGCCAGACTGTGCATGCGCTCGCAGGCCTTGACCGTGGCGGCTGCCAGATGGGTAAAGGCTTCCAGGCTGGGCAGGTCGATGCAGCCGAAGCGCGCGGGGTCCAGCGAGTCCAGCGTCAGTACACCCCAGGGGCGGTCATCGATGTACAGCGGGCAGCCCAGGCAGTCATGCACCTGCAGCTGCCCCGGTGCGCCTTCGACCAGACCGTCGTAAGGATCGGGCAGCTCGCAGTCGGCGGCGAAGCGGGTCGCCCCGCGGCTGGCCAGTATTGCCTGCAACCGCGGGTGCTGATCCACCCTGAAGCGCCGGCCCAGGGTGTCCGGGCTCAGGCCATGTACGGCCAGCGGCACCAGCTTGTCGCCCTCCAGCCGCAGCAGCGCCAGGGCATCGCAGGGCAGACAGGCCTGTACCGCCAGCAACAGGCGCCGGTAACGTTCTGGCTGCGGCAGATCGCGGCTGAGATCGTCGAGCAGGGGCAGCAGGGCAGTAAGCGGTGAATGATCCATAAATCGTCTTTTTGACAACGCCTTGGGTTTTTTAACCAGAAGCTGAGTTGTGAATATGACGACTGCGGCGGGATAAGTCCTTGATTCAGGTCAATTCAAGGGTTGGCACGTTTCGTGATGGGGAAACAGGGAAGCCCACACCTGTACAACTTGAGGAGAACTACATGAAACGTATCGCGACTATCGGACTGGCAATGACCCTGACTGCTCTGAGCATGTCGACGTTGGCCGCTGAGGTCATCGCCGAAACGACCGACAGCACGGCCGGCGGCGCCCTTGGTGCGACCACCGGGGTGATGATCGGCGGTGCTGCCGGTGGCCCGTTGGGGGCGCTGGTCGGTGCTGGTGTGGGTCTGCTGCTCGGCAAGGGGGTGCAACAGGCCGCCGGCCTGGAGGAGCGCGCCTATGCCGTGCGCACGGCCGGTGGTGAGACGCAGGTGGTACGCTCGCCCACCGCCGAGTTCGCCATCGGCCAGCAGGTCGAGCGGCGGGGAAATCGGTTGCAGGCTGGGGCGAGCCTGAGCCGTTGAGGGGACGGCTTACCGGGCGAGTGCCATCAGGCTCAGGCCCGGGACTCGCCTTCGTCGACGCGGAACCAGGCGGCGTACAGTGCTGGTAGAAACAGCAGCGTGAGCGCTGTGGCCACCGTCAGACCGCCCATGATCGCCACCGCCATCGGCCCGAAGAACACGCTGCGCGACAGCGGGATCATCGCCAGGATCGCCGCCAGCGCGGTCAGGACGATGGGCCGGAAGCGGCGCACCGTGGCATCGATGATGGCGTGCCAGCGATCATGTCCGGCGGCGATATCCTGTTCGATCTGATCGACCAGGATCACCGAGTTACGCATGATCATGCCCGACAGCGCGATGCTGCCGAGCATGGCGACGAAGCCGAAGGGCTCGCCGAAGGCCAGCAGGAACAGGGTCACGCCGATCAGCCCCAGCGGTGCGGTGAGAAATACCATGATCGAGCGCGAGATGCTGCGCAGTTGCACCATCAACAGGGTCATCACCACCAGCCCGAGCAAGGGCAGCCCCTGCATGATGGATTTCTGGCCGCGGGTCGAATCCTCCATCGTGCCGCCCGTCTCCAGGCGGTAGCCATCGGGCAGTTCGGCGCGGATCGGCTGCAATGAGGGCATGATCTGCTGGACCAGGCTGGCGGGCTGCTCCGGACCGTGGATATCACCGCGTACGGTCACCGTGGGCAAGCGGTCACGGCGCCAGATGACCCCTTCCTCGAAGCCATACTCCAGGGTGGCGACCTGCTCCAGCGCGACGCTGCGCCCATCGCCGGTGGGGATCGCCAGGCTCGGCAGTTGCTGCAGTGCTTCGCGTTCCTGGGGGGTGCCGCGCAGCAGGATCTCGATCAGCTCATCACCCTCGCGGAACTGGCTGACCGAGCTGCCGGTCAGCTGGCTGGCAAGAAAGCCCGATACGTCGCTGGTGCTCAGGCCCATGGCCCGGGCGCGTTCCTGGTCGATGTCCAGGTACACCACCTTGCTCGGCTCTTCCCAGTTCAGGTGCACATTGCTCACCGCCGGGTTGTCGCGTACCTGGGTGGCGATCTCGCGGGCAATACGCCGCACCTCCTCGATATGCTCACCGGAGACGCGGAACTGGATCGGATAACCTACCGGTGGGCCGTTTTCCAGACGCGAGATGCGCGCGCGCAGTTCGGGGAATTCAGTGTCCAGCATGTCCATCAACCACTTGCGTATCTGCTCGCGATCATCGATGGACTTGGCCTTGACCACGAACTGGGTGAAATTGGTGGCCGGCAGTTGCTGGTCCAGCGGCAGGTAGAAACGCGGTGAACCGGTACCGACATAGGCGACGAAGTTGTCGACCCCGGGATGCTCGCGCAGGCGCTGTTCCAGGCGCAGCGCCTGGGCTTCGGTGGCCTTGAGCGAAGACCCTTCGGCGAGCGTCAGGTCGACCATCAGTTCCAGCCGGCCGGACGGCGGGAAGAACTGCTGTGGCACCAGGCGGAACAGCAGGATCGAGCCGATGAACAGCGCCACGGTCATGCCGATCACCAGCCAGTGATGGGCCACGCACCACTGCACCGTGCTGCGCACCCGCTGGTAGAAGGGCGTGGCATAGGGGTCGTGGCCGCGCGGATCGCCACCGTGCTTCTTGGCATGCAGCTTGGCCATGTCCGGCAACAGGTTGTAGCCCAGGTAAGGCACGAAGATCACCGCCGCGATCCAGGACACCAGCAGGGCGATGGTCACCACCTGGAAGATCGCGCGGGTGTACTCGCCGACCCCGGAGGCGGCGGTGGCGATCGGCAGGAAGCCGGCAGCGGTGATCAGCGTGCCGGTGAGCATCGGGAAGGCGGTGCTGGTCCAGGCGAAACTGGCCGCCTTGACCCGGTCGAAGCCCTGCTCCATCTTGATCACCATCATCTCCACGGCGATGATCGCATCGTCCACCATCAAGCCCAGGGCCAGCACCAGCGCACCCAGGGAGATCTTGTGCAGGCCGATGTCGAGATAGTTCATCACCGTGAAGGTCATCGCCAGTACCAGCGGAATCGACAGGGCGACCACCAGACCGGTGCGCAGGCCGAGGGAGAAGAAGCTGACCAGCAGTACGATGGTCACCGCCTCGGCCAGTACCTTGACGAACTCGCCGACGCTGTCACGCACCGCCTCGGGTTGGTCGGACACCTTGTGCAACTGCATGCCGACCGGCAGCGTCCGGCTCATGCGCTCGAACTCGGCTTCCAGGGTATTGCCCAGCGCCAGGATGTCGCCCCCGGCTTTCATCGACACCGCCAGTCCCAGCGCATCCTGCTCCATGAAGCGCATACGCGGTGCCATCGGATCGTTGAAGCCGCGATAGACCTCGGCTACGTCGCTGATACGGAAGGTGCGGTCACCGACGCGGATCGGGAATGCGCGGATCTGATCGACGCTCTCGAACTGGCCGGAGACGCGCAGGCGTACCCGTTCCTTCGGCGTTTCGAAGAAGCCTGCCTCACGCAGACTGTTCTGCTCCTGCAGCGCCTGCTGCACCGCCGCCAGCGGCAGCCCCAGAGTAGCCAGCTTGAGGTTGGAGATCTCGACCCAGATCTTCTCGTCCTGCACGCCGATCAGTTCCACCTTGCCGACATCCCGGATGCGCTGCAGTTGCAGCTGCAGGCGTTCGGCATAGTCCTTGAGCACGGCGTAGTCGAAGCCATCGCCGGTCAGCGCGTAGATGTTGCCGAAGGTGGTACCGAACTCGTCGTTATAGAACGGCCCGACGATATCCGGCGGCAGGGTGTGGCGGATGTCGCCGACCTTCTTGCGCAACTGGTACCACAGCTCGGGTATCTCCCCGGCCTTCATGCTGTCCAGGGCGACGAAGGTGATGGTTGATTCGCCGGGCCGGGAGTAGGACACCACCTGCTGGTAGGCGCCGGTCTCCATGACCTTCTGTTCTATACGGTCGGATACCTGGCGCGCCACCTCCTCGGCGGTAGCGCCCGGCCAGGCGGTGCGGATGACCATGGCCTTGAAGGTGAACGGCGGGTCCTCGCTCTGGCCCAGTTGGCCGTAGGACAGGAAGCCGGCGACTGACAGCACCAGCATGAAATACAGCACGATCTGGCGGTTGCGCAGCGCCCAGGCGGAGAGGTTGAAGGTCATGCGCTACTCCCCGCCGAGTGCGATGCTGCGATTGTCCCGGTCTACCGGATGCACCTGCTGGCCTTCGAGCAGCATGTGCACGCCAGCGGCAACCACCCAGTCATTGGCGGCCAGGCCATCGAGGATGCTGACCCGCTCATGCTGATAGGTGCCCATATGCACCGGCCGGCGGTGCACCGTGCGGGTCTGCGGATCGATCACCCAGACGAAGCTCTGGCCCGTCTCCGAACTGACCGCCGACAGTGGTACCGCGAGCGCGACCTGGTCGGGGTTCTGGATGAATACCCTGGCGCTCTGGCCGACTTCCACGCCGCTGCCCTCGGCGACGAAGCTGACCCGCGCGGCGAAGGTACGCGACTGCGGGTCGGCGGCCGGCGACAGTTCGCGCAGGCTGCCGGCAAACCGCTGGTCGGGGCGCGACCACAGCTGTACTTCCACTGGCTGGCCGATCACCAGGTGGCCGAGACTGTTTTCCGGCAGGCTGATCAACACCTCGCGCTCGCCATCAGCGGCCAGCACCAGTACCGTCTGGCCGGCGGAGACCACCTGGCCGACTTCCACCGCGCGGTGTGCGATCACCCCGTCCTGGGGGGCGCGCAGCACGCTGTAGGTCGCCTGATTGTCGGCCACGTCGAACTCGGCGCGGGCCTGCTTCAGGCGCGCTGCTGCCGAGCGGTAGGTATTCTCGGCATTGTCGTACTGTGAGGAACTGATCATTTGCCGTTCGAGCAGGGTGCGGTAGCGGTCGCGTTCGGCCTGCGCCAGGGTCAGGTTGGCCTGCGCAGCAGCTACCTGGGCGCGTGCCGCTTCCAGCTGCAGGCGCACATCTTCGGCATCCAGCTCGGCCAGCGGCTGATCCTTGCGTACCCGATCGCCGACATCGACCAGCCGCTTGCTCACCTTGCCACCGATG
This sequence comes from Pseudomonas sp. MYb185, assembly GCF_002979975.1. GTDB lineage: Bacteria > Pseudomonadota > Gammaproteobacteria > Pseudomonadales > Pseudomonadaceae > Halopseudomonas. The sequence continues at coordinate 41,361 of NZ_PCQD01000001.1, forward strand.
CGAAATGCCAACTCCGGCTCGAAGCGCGCACGCACTTCGCCGGGGTAACTCTGTACCTGGGCGGTGGCGGGCTCGGGCTGGATCACCAGCGCCGGGCGCGGCTGCTGGGTAACCGGTTCGGGATCGCTGCACGCCGTCAGCAGTGAGCCGAGGGTGAACACAAGGGCGAGGGAAAGAACAGGACGGAGCATGATCGGAAGCCTGTCGCAAGGTATTGGGAATAACTGAACTAATGGGTATAGTAGAAATAGCAAACCCGCCAGTCCAGTATTAAAAGCCTAATGTCAGAGAAAATTGTTCAAAACGCCGGTCCTGGGCGCCCCAAGGACCCAGCCAAGCGCGAGGCCATTCTGTTGGCAGCCCAGCAGCTGTTCCTGGACAGTGGCTACGAAGGCACCAGCATGGATGCCATTGCCGCCGAGGCCGGCGTCTCCAAGCTGACCGTATACAGCCATTTCACCGACAAGGAGACCCTGTACGCAGCGGCGATCAGGGCAGTCTGTGAAGCGCAACTGCCGGACCTGTTCTTCGACTATCCCCAGTCGGGGGATATGCGCTGTGCCCTGCAACGGATCGGCGATGCCTTCTGCCGTCTGATCAACAGTCCCGAGTCCATCGCCTTGCACCGGCTGCTGGTGAGCATGGCGGGGCAGGACATCAAGCTGGCGCAACTGTTCTACGAAGTCGGGCCGCAGCGGGTGTGCGATGGCATGGCGCAGTTCCTGGGGCAGGCCGAGGAGCGGGGTGATCTGTGCATCGATGAGCCGCCGGAGGCCGCCCGGCGGTTTTTCTCCCTGCTCAAGGGAGACCATCACTTCCGTCTGCTGATCGGCTACGCCCAGATCATGTCGGATCAGGAGCGCCACCAGCACGTCGCCGATATCGTAGAGCTGTTCCTGCGTCTGCATGCGCCGATGCCGGCCTGAGCTGGCCGGGGCTGGCAGAGTGCCGCGGCTGGCCGTGGCGCACGCTTTGCTATATGCTCTGCGGCTTTTTCCAGGGGGTAAGGCATGCTTGAAACTACGCTCACTCAGCTTGAACGATTGGTTGGCGAACTGCTGCAGCAGAATCAGTCACAGACCGAGAGCATCAGTCGCCTCGAACAGGAGCTGCGCCAGCTCAAGGAAGAAAATGACAGTCTGCAATTGGCGGCCATGGAGCAGGAAGAACAACTGGGCTCCACGTTGACCCGTCTGCAGGCCATTCTGCAGCGCAGCGGCGTCAGCAGCGACGCATGAGCAATGTTCGGGTAGCCAGCTTTCTCGGGCGGGAATACTCGTTTCGCATCAACGAAGACGAGGATCCGCTGTTTCAGCAGGCGATCCTGCTGCTGCAGGAGAAACTGGCCGAATCCCGGGCGCGCTACCCAGGCAGTGACGCGCAGGAGCTGCTGTTGATGACCGCGCTGGCGTTATGCGTACCGCAGATTCAGCAGACGGAGCAACTGCGCCTCACCCAGCAGCGCCTGGCCGCGCTGGTCGATACATTGCAACGGCCGGCAGACTGACCGGTCTGCCGGCCCAGGCCAACCCTTCTTCCGATTTCCCCACTCCCTTCTGAGCATGAAACCGGCAATAGGCACGGCGGCCATTTATAATGAGTGAACATTCATTCTGTTTATTCAGTTATTTGTGATTCAGTTCGCAGTTATGCTTCATGTCCGGTCAATTGCCCTGGGTGTCTTGGTGTCCGGGCGCTTCAGCTGCCGGAAGACTTGACCCACACCTCGTCAGGCGACCGTTTCATCAATAACAATAAGTCATTGAAAGGTATGCAATGGATAGGAATACAAGAGTTTTGACCGCGGCGCGTGGATTGCGCACGCCGGCGGTGGGCATCGCATTGACTTTGCTGGCCGGGTGCTTTTCCGGCTCGGGCTCCAGCTCCCGCTCCGGCGAACTGAGCCAGGGGATATTCGTCGACAGCGTGGTAGCCGGGCTGAGTTTCTCCACCGCCAGCCAGCAGGGCATGACAGATGCTGCGGGTACCTTCGAGTATCGGCCGGGGGAGAGCGTCAGTTTTGCGGTCGGTGGCATTCGCTTGGGCTCGGCCGCAGGGCAGGAGCTCATCACTCCGGTGGAGTTGGTGCCGGACGCTGATCCGGCGGATGCGGCGGTGGTGAATATCGCCCGCCTGCTGCAGAGCCTGGATGCCGATGGCAACCTGGTCAATGGTATTCAGATCAGCGCCGAGATTGACCAGGCGGTGGCCGAATATGTGCAACAGCATCGCCTGGAGGAGCTGGATTTCGGCGATGACGAGGTATTCGAGCAGGTCATGGCCGGTCTTGTCGCCAGCCTCAATCAGGCAGGTGTGTTCGACGAGAATGCCGCTGCCAGGCAGCGATCGCCACGCGGACGGCTGCAGGCCTGGCAGCATCTGCAGGACTCGTTGGCACAACTGGACGGCGCCGAGCTGAACCATCAGCGTTTGCCGGTGCTGTTCATTCATGGTGGCGCCGGCTCGGCCTCCCAGTTCGAATCCCAGGCCCAGCGTTTCCGCGCCAATGGCTATCCGTTGGAGCATGTTGCGGTCTATGAGTACAACACCGCAACGGGACAGGACCCCTTCGATCCCGAGCAGGCGGCGGCGCGTAACGCGAAGATCAATGCCATCATCGATCAGTTGCTGCTCAGCACCGGGGCGCAGAAGATAAACCTGGTCGGCCATTCCATGGGAACCCGGGTCAGTCTGGTGTATCTCTCCGAGGAGGAAAATGCCGCCAAGGTAGGCCGTTATGTCAGTGTGGACGGCACCGAGGTGGATCATTTGCCGGGTAATGTGCCCACCCTGGCACTGTGGGGGCAGTATGTCGATCGCAGCGTGGTCGGCGCGGAGAACGTCTATCCGCCCGCAGAGGCGCCGGTAGGCCACATCGAGGTTGCCACCTCGGCGGACTCCTTCGAGCGCATGTATCGCTTCTTCAATGGCGAAGCACCCGAGACCAGCATCATTCCGCAGGCCGAAGGGGAGCAGGTGTGGATCGCCGGCAAGGCCCATATCTTTCCGGAAAATATCGGCGCAGAGGGCATGACTCTGGAAATCTACGAGAGCGATCCGAATACCGGCCTGCGGCTCAGTGATGTGCCGCTGTATCGACACCAGATTGATGCTGACGGGGCCTGGGGACCTGTGCGCATCAACAGGGATGCCACCCATGAGTACGCCTTGCTGCACCCCGAGCCGGGTAACGATCAGTACTTCTACCGTGAAGGCTACGGGCAGGACAGCTTTCTGGTGCGTCTGAACACCTCGTTGCCGGGAACCGGTGTCGGCCAATATCTGCATCGCAGTGCTGCGCATACCAACATCATCATCGGCCGGGACAAGGAGTTGTGGGGGGATCAAGGCGACAATAACGACCGCTTGACGGTGAACGACGTCGAGGTGGTGACCGAACTGACCGCTCCGCTGTTGCAACGCCTGAGCAGCCTGTTCCTGCATGACCGCGACAGCGACCAACGCAGCAACCTGGCTGCCCCGGATCCGCTGTTCCACCGTTTGCCCTTCATGTCCGGCCTGGACCTGTTCCTGCCCGCTTCGCCACAGGCCAGCGAGACCATCGAGGTTCGCCTGCAGCCACGTGGTGGCGGTGCTGATCAGGTGATCAATGTGCCGAACTGGCCCTCGGACGGGGTCCGTTCGATCTCGGTGCAATTCAAGGACTACGCGCCGACAGCAGCACAGGACTGAGCCCAGCCGGCTCCTCCGGACGGGGTGTCATTGACGCCCCGTTTCCTGCCCAGCCGGTGATGCTCAACCCTTGGCCGGCAGGGCATTCTTGCGGGTACCGCGCAGGTTCATCAGAAACAGACCCAGCTGCAGCACGATCAGTGCCCAGGCATGGGAATGCCAGCCCCAGATGACCCACAGTACATTGCTCAGGATGAAACAGATGAAGCCGGCGCAGCGTTTGGCGCGGCTGCGCGAGCCGACCAGCCAGGCGGCGATCAGTGTGATCAGCATGGCTGGCCATTGCAGCAGGTCGATCAGGTTGTCGATGTCCATAGCCAGTCTGACCGGGGCGGCTGCCACATGTTCCACCCGCTACAGCTGGTTTTATCGTAGCCGAAAATGCAGAACCCCGGCCTGGGCCGGGGTTCTGGTGGTGCAGCGGGTATCAGCGGCCGTATTTGGCCTTGTACTCGCGGCGGCGGCGGTGCAGAACCGGCTCGGTATAGCCATTGGGCTGTTTGGTGCCTTCGAGGATCAGTTCCAGCGAGGCCTGGAAGGCCACGCTGTCATCGAAGTTCGGCGCCATCGGCCGGTAGGCGGCATCGCCAGCGTTCTGCCGGTCGACCACCTCGGCCATGCGCCGCATGCTTTCGATCACCTGGTCCTGGGTGATGATGCCGTGGCGCAGCCAGTTGGCCAGCAGCTGGCTGGAAATACGCAGGGTTGCGCGGTCTTCCATCAGGCCGACGTCATTGATATCCGGTACCTTGGAGCAGCCGACGCCCTGGTCGATCCAGCGTACCACGTAGCCGAGAATACCCTGGACGTTATTGTCGATCTCGTTCTGCTTCTCTGCCTCGCTCCAGTTGGTGTCCTTGGCCAGCGGGATGGTGAGAATGTCGTCCACCGAGGCGAAGGTGCGCTTGGCCAGTTCCTGCTGACGCTCGAACACATTGACCTTGTGGTAGTGCAGGGCATGCAGGGTCGCAGCGGTAGGCGAGGGAACCCAGGCGGTGTTGGCACCGGCCATCGGGTGGCCGATCTTCTGTTCCAGCATGTCGGCCATCAGGTCGGGCATGGCCCACATGCCCTTGCCGATCTGTGCGCGACCGGACAGGCCGCAGGCCAGACCATGGTCGACGTTCCAGTTTTCATAGGCGCCGATCCACTTCTCGGCCTTCATGGCGGCCTTGCGTACTACCGGGCCGGCTTCCATGGAGGTGTGGATCTCGTCACCGGTACGGTCGAGGAAGCCGGTGTTGATGAACACCACACGCTCGCTGGCCGCCTGGATGCAGGCTTTCAGGTTGACGGTGGTGCGGCGCTCCTCGTCCATGATGCCGATTTTCAGGGTGTTGCGCGCAACGCCGAGCACATCTTCAACGCGGTTGAACAGTTCGTTGGCGAAAGCGACTTCCTCGGGGCCATGCATCTTCGGTTTGACGATGTACATCGAACCTTCGCGGCTGTTGGCGCGGGTGGTGTTGCCCTTGAGGTTGTGCAGCGCGATCAGGCCGGTGAACACGCAGTCCATGATGCCTTCCGGCACTTCGAAACCATTCTTGTCGATGATGGCGTCGTTGGTCATCAGGTGCCCGACGTTGCGGATGAACAGCATGGAACGACCATGCAGGGTCAGCTCGGAACCATCGGCCTTGGTGTAGACACGATCCGGGTTCATGGTCCGGGTGAAGGTCTTGCCGTCCTTGCTGACCTGCTCGGCCAGGTCACCTTTCATCAGGCCCAGCCAGCTGCGGTAGACCACGGTCTTGTCGTCCGCATCAACCGCGGCGGTGGAGTCTTCGCAATCCATGATGGTGGTGATGGCAGCTTCCATCAGCACGTCCTTGATCCCGGCGGCATCGGTCTGGCCGATGGGGCTGGAACGGTCGATCTGGATCTCGAAGTGCAAGCCGTTGTTTTTCAGCAGTACGGCCTTGGGTGCTGCCGCCTCGCCCTGGTAGGCGATGAACCTGGCGGCGTCTTTCAGGCCGGTCTGGCTACCATCCTTGAGCGCAACGACCAGTTGGCCATTGTCGATGGAGTAAGCTGTGGCATCGGTATGGGAACCTTTGGCCAGCGGTGCTGCCTCATCAAGGAATGCGCGGGCGAAGGCAATGACCTTGTCGCCGCGGACCTGGTTGTAGCCCGGGCCTTTTTCGGCACCGCCAGCCTCGCTGATGGCATCGGTGCCATACAGGGCGTCATACAGGGAGCCCCAGCGCGCATTGGCGGCGTTGAGGGCGAAGCGGGCGTTCATGATGGGCACCACCAGCTGCGGACCGGCCATGTGGGCGATCTCTTCATCGACGTTGGCGGTGGTGACCTTGAAGTCGGCTGGTTCGGGCAGCAGATAGCCGATTTCCTGGAGGAAGCTCTTGTAGGCGGCGGCATCATGGGGCTGGCCGGCACGCTGCTGGTGCCAACTGTCGATCTGGGCCTGGAGGTCGTCACGCTTGCTCAGCAGGGCACGGTTCTTCGGAGCCAGATCATGAATCAGCGTATCCACGCCGGACCAGAAGGCGTTGGCTTGCACGCCAGTACCGGGGATAGCCTGCTCATTGATGAAGTCGAAAAGAACCTTGGCAATCTGAAGATCACCGACTTGGATGCGTTCACTCATGAAAACCCCTCACTCTACTGAGATCTGCGCCTGGCGCATAAGGACGTGGCATTTGGAGACGCAGCATGTTACACGATGATCACTTGCAAAGCATGTTCAAAACATGGAATTGTTCCGAATTCAGACCAAAGCGGCAGACTTTTACCCGTCTACCGCCCCAAGGCGCACCGGGATGTTAATGGACCAGAGGTTTCTAGATTCACTCGTAGAACGGTTGCCTGAGCTTCAATTGGGTCAGCCATTCAATCCGGCCGCCAGGCAGTATGCTGCCTACTATGGCATCGACTTCAGCGCCGAAGTCGAACAGCACCTGGGGCACATCGCGGTGGATGGCTTCGATCTGGCGGTGCAGGTCTGGCGTCCCTCGGCTCCGCGCGGCACGCTGGTCATCCTGCATGGCTACTATGATCATATGGGCCTGTATCGCCATCTCATCCGCTGGGCGCTGAGTCACCGCCTGGCGGTCTTGGCATTCGACCTGCCCGGGCATGGCCTGTCCAGTGGCGAACGCGCCAGCATCGACTGCTTCCTGCGTTATCAGCAGGTGCTCGATGGGGTGTTCGAGCAGGCTCGCCTATGGCGGTTGTCGGCGCCCTGGCATTTCCTCGGCCAGAGTACCGGCGGTGCCATTCTGATCGACCGGCTGCTGCATGGCCCCATGCCGGAGCAGGCCGGGCAGACGATCCTCATGGCGCCTCTGGTACGACCGAAGCAGTGGGGCGTTTCCCAGTTCAGTCTCAAATTGCTCGGTGGCTTCATCCAGCAACTGGGGCGGCGCTTTACCGACAACTCCACGGATGGCGACTTTCTCGAATTCATTCGCCAGCATGACCCGCTGCAGCCCCAGGTGCTGCCGGTGGCCTGGGTACAGGCGCTGGACAAGTGGATTCCCCGCATCGAGACCGCCGTGCCGACCGAGCACAAGCCGCTGATCGTGCAGGGCCAGGCCGATGGAACCGTGGACTGGCAGCACAACATCAAGGTGCTGCAGGAGAAGTTCGACGGGCCGGAGCTGTTCTACCTGCCCGAAGCCCGTCATCACCTGGCCAACGAACAGGCCGGATTGCGGCAGCAGTACCTCGACTGGTTGGGTGACCGGTTGGGTTATTAGGCTGGAGTTGGCGGTTACATAGTCTGTTTCATGTTCCTAGTCTCCTTTGCGCCGGGAGCAGCCTACCTGCGACACGCCGTGAATACATCCCTGTAGGCTCGTTGATGCCATCCCTGGCATCAAACGGTCGCAGGTAGGCTGCTCCCGGCGCAAAGGTGCCAGTATTGGTGTGGCTGAGGGTTTGAAACCATCCGCAGCATGGAAGGTTCCGGAGCAGGTTGGCCGGCAGGGTTGTGCCGACCGTCGGTTGCCAGGGATGGCAACCGCGAGCCCCCAGGGATGGGTTCACGGCGTGTCGGCACGGCCCTGCCGGCCAACCTGCTCCTTGCAGGCCCTCGACAAACAATACCAATCAGGGATTCAGTGCATCCCGTACGGCCTGTTCGGTTGCCCGGTAGAACGCCTGGCCAGCCGATGACTCGCTCCATTCGGCGAACCGGGTCAGTTGGTCATCGTCCAGATCACGATAGATATAGGCCAGGGTATTGGGCAGGTTGGGGCGCATCTGCTGACGCAGGCGTTCACGTCCGCCGCTGCCGGCCTGCTGGGGGATGTTCATCAGCCCGCCGAGCAGATCGTTGGCACTCTGCGCCGCCAGCCCGGTCAGTGCGGTGGACACTTCCACACCCAGCTCCAGGGCCGGCAACTGCGTCGCCAGTCGCTCGATCAGCGCGCGGCGTTCGGCACTGAGCTGCTGTACCGGCAGGCCGCGCTGCATGCTAGCAACCGAGGCCGGGGAGCTGGCCTGGGTTTCCACTGCAACTATCTTCGTCCCCAGCGGACTATTGAAGAAGGTCAATGCCTGCTGGATATTCGCCGCATCCAGCGTCAACGCCAGTCGTGCCTGGGCCCGGTCATGCATGCCCTGCTGTTCGAAACGCTGGTTGCTGTTGCGGATCAGGGTTTCCTGCAGCGCCGGTGGCAGTTGCTGGCTGTAGCGCTGCTGCGCGCTGGACAGCGCTGCCTGGAAGTGGTCCTGATGCTTGGCCATGCCACTGGCCTGATACAGCTGGTCAGGGTTGGCGCTGGCCTGCAGGCTGAACAGCAGGCCAGCGAGCAGTAATACGACAAAACGCAGGGGGGTTAGATGCATGGAGCCTCGCAAGGGTGGGAGTCAGAAAAATATCGGCAGCGTTCAGTAATCGTTTTACACTATCGGCACCTGGGATACCGGGTCTTGTCCGCCTTGCCACGTCCGTGGCCAGGCAGAGCTGCCATCCCGATTTGAGTATGATGATGATGCCCGAGTTCCCTGCTGCTGCGGTAGACCGTCTGGTCCATGTGGCTGATTGCCTGGCCCTGCAGGGCTGGTCGATAACCGAGAGTGCCCTGCCTGCCGAACTGCTCGGCGAGCTGGAGCACAACTGCCGTTCGCTATGGGCCAGCGCAGCATTGAAACCGGCCGCGGTTGGTCGTAGCGGTGAGCAGTTGGTGCTGCCGCAGGTGCGTGGCGATCATATCCGCTGGCTGGACGATTGCCCACCCTGTGATGCCACCACGGCCTATCTCGAGGCCATGGACCGGCTGCGCGAGACCCTCAACCGGACCCTGTTCCTCGGCTTGGACAGTTTCGAGACCCATTATGCGCTGTACCCGCCCGGCGCCGGCTATCAGCGGCACGTGGACAGATTCAAGGACAACCCGCTGCGTACTGTCTCGGTGGTGCTCTATCTCAACAGCCAATGGCAGCCGGGGGATGGTGGCGAGTTGCGCCTGCATCTGCCGGAGGGCTGTATCGATGTACCGCCGCGGGCTGGTACGCTGGCGGTATTCATGAGCGACAGCCTGCCCCACGAGGTGCTCCAGGCGCAGCGTGAGCGCGCCAGCCTGGTGGGCTGGTTCCGTCGCCGGCCGGACAACCCCTTGCTGCTCTGAGGCGATCATGCAGAAGATCCTGGTCAGTCGTTGCCTGCTGGGGCACCCGGTCCGTTACGACGGCGGCAGCTACGATCCGAATGACCTGCTGCAGCGCTGGCAAGCCCAGGGCCGCATCGTTACGTTGTGCCCGGAAGTCAGCGGCGGGCTGCCGACACCGCGAGCGCCAGCGGAGATTCCCGGCGGACAGGGCGCTGCGGTGCTGAATGGTCAGGTACCTGTGGTGGATATCGAGGGGCAGGATGTGACGGCCGCCTTCATTGCTGGCGCTACCGCCGCCGTTGAGCTGGCCGGGCAGTATGGGATTCGCTATGCCGTGCTCAAGGCGCGCAGCCCGTCTTGTGGCAATCATGAAACCTACGATGGCAGCTTCAGCGGCACGCGGGTGGTTGGCGAGGGCGTCACCGCGGCGGCGTTGCGCCGCCACGGCGTCCGGGTATTCAACGAGAACGAGCTGGAGCAACTGGCTGCGTTGCTGGATGACTAGGCCCAAGGGGAGGGGGGTGAGTCCTACTCCTGCCGCGGGACGAATCGGTAGAACAGATTCGGCTCGCTGACCACGTATACCCGCCGCTGGCTGTCCACGGCCAGCCCCTCGGCCTGAGGCACGGTGTTGCGCAGCCCGCTCATGCCGCGCCATAGCCCCAGCAGGCTGAGAGGCTGACCGTCGGCGCCGTACTCCACCACCATGTGCGACTCGTCGCTGAGCAGCAGCAGATGCCTGGTTGAGCTATCCAGGGTCAGGGACGACAGGTCGCGCATGAACAGGTCGGCTGGCGCCAGGGTCGGTTCCAGGCTGATGCTGATCTCCGACGAGCCGCCGGTCTGGTCGGCGAAGCCAGTGACCACCAGTACCTGTAGCGGGTCCCGTTCCTTGACTATCAGCAGGCGCTGGCGCTGTTCATCCCAGGACAGGCCTTCCAGACCCTTGTTGTCGCTGTCGCCGAGGGCGATGGTCAGGCTCGGTGCACCACTGACATCCAGCTCCTGGGCATCGGCCGGAATCTCGATCTGCAGCAGCCGGCGCCGGTGTTCCTCGGCAATCACATAGCGATTGCCATCGATATGGGTGAGTCCTTCCATATCGGATACGCCGCTGACCCGGATGCGGCGCAGCAACTGGCCATCCAGGCTCAGCTCGACGATCAGCGGTTCGCCATTGAGCAGGCCGAACAGGGTATCGCTGTCGCTGTTGTAGGTCAGCGCGGACAGGTCATCTTCCAGCTCGGGAATCGACAGGGCTTCGATGTCCACCCGGTAGCGTCCCAGGTTGAAGGCCTGTTCGGGCATCGGTTGGCGGTTCAGCTTCCAGTTCTGCCACAGCAGAACATCCAGGTGCAGATAGCGCAGGGTGCCCCCGGCGACCAGCAGCAACAGCATCAGGGCTGCCGGCAGCAGATAACGCTTCAAATGACGCTCTCCTTGTTTCCGAACACTAGCGCCGGGTGGCGCTCAGGCGAGTACCTGCGTGGTCTGCTGCAATACACCGGGAATGGCCAGCTCCAGCTGGTCGCCGGTATTCAGTACGCCGACGCCGGCCGGGGTTCCGGTGATCACCACGTCGCCCGGCAGCAGGCTGAATACCCCGGCAATATGCTGTAGCAGGGCAATGATCGGAGTGATCATGTCCGCGCTGTTACCGTGCTGGCGCAGTTCGCCGTTGATGGTCAACTGCAGCGGAATGTCATTCAGTGCCGGTGCCTGCTCGGGACGGACAAAGCGCGACAGCGGGCAGGCGGCATCGAAGGCCTTGGCGCGTTCCCAGGGATGGCCCTTGGTCTTGAGTTGATCCTGCAATTCGCGCAGGGTCAGGTCCAGCGCCAGGCCGACCCCGGCGATGGCAGCGGCGGCATCCGCCGGGCTGACGATGCCGGACAGTGGCGCGCCGATCAGCAGGGCGATTTCCGTTTCATAATGCACCGCGCCGCGCCCGCTGGGCAGGCGGAAGCCCTCAGTCAGCGGCACTACCGAGGTGGACGGCTTGATGAACAGCAGGGGTTCGCTGGGTACCGGGTTGTTCAACTCGCGGGCGTGTTCGGCGTAGTTGCGTCCCACGCAGACCACCTTGCCCATGGCCAGGGGGAGGGTAGTGCCGTCGATGTACTGGTGCTGATAGGTCATGGTGGTCTCTCAGTCAGCGAAGATCTTGCCCGGGTTCATGATGCCGTTGGGGTCGAATACCGCCTTGACCGCCTTCATCACGGCGATTTCCTCGGCGCTGCGGCTGTAGCCCAGGTAGTCGCGCTTGGTCATGCCAACGCCGTGTTCGGCGGAGATCGAGCCGTTGTAGCGCTGCACTATATCGAATACCCACTGGTTGACGCTGGCGCACTTGGCGAAGAATTCTTCCTTGGGCATGGCGTCGGGCTTGAGGATGTTCAGGTGCAGGTTGCCATCGCCGATATGGCCGAACCAGACGATCTCGAAATCGGGGTAGTGCTCACCGACGATGGCGTCGATGTCGCGCAGGAAGGCCGGCACCTGGCTGATGGTGACCGAGATGTCGTTCTTGTACGGGGTCCAGTGGGAGATGGTTTCGGAGATGAACTCGCGCAGCTTCCACAGGTTCTGCAGCTGCTGCTCGCTCTGGCTCATCACGCCATCCAGTACCCAGCCCTGTTCCACGCAATGCTCGAAGGTGGCCAGTGCCTGGTTGGCGATGTCCTCGCTGACCGCTTCGAACTCCAGCAGCGCATAGAACGGGCAATCGGTTTCGAATGGCGCCGGCACGTCGCCGCGGGCCAGCACTTTTGCCATGGCCTTGTCGGAGAAGAATTCGAAGGCGGTCAGATCCAGCTTGCTCTGGAAGGCGTGCAATACCGGCATGATGGAGTCGAAGTCCGGGGTGCCGAGCACCATGGCAGTGAGGTTCTTCGGTGCCCGCTCCAGACGCATGGTCGCCTCGACCACGAAGCCCAGGGTACCCTCGGCGCCGATGAACAGCTGGCGCAGATCATAGCCGGTGGCGTTCTTCACCAGACCCTTGTTCAGCTCCAGCAGCTCGCCGCTACCGGTTACCACCTTGAGGCCGGCGACCCAGTTGCGGGTCATGCCGTAGCGGATCACCTTGATACCGCCGGCGTTGGTGCCGATGTTGCCGCCGATCTGGCTGGAGCCGGCGGAGGCGAAGTCCACCGGGTAGTACAGGCCCTGTTCCTCGGCGTACTGCTGCAGCTGGGCGGTGACCACCCCAGGCTGACAGGTCACGGTGCGATCGAAGAGGTTGAAGTCGAGAATCCGGTTCATGTAGTCGAAGGACACCACGATCTCGCCGTTGGCCGCCACCGCCGCAGCGGACAGCCCGGTGCGGCCGCCCGAGGGCGTTAGCGCCAGCTTGTGCTCATTGGCAAAGCGTACCACCGCCTGCACCTGCTCGATGCTCTTGGGAAACACGATGGCCAGCGGTGCCGGTTCGAACTGCTTGGTCCAGTCCCGTCCCCAGGTGGTCAGCGACTCGCTATCGGTGCGTACCTTGTCGGCGTCAACCAGCGTTTTCAGGGTTTCGATTATGGCTTCTGGGGTCATGGCGGCTCTCAAACAGAATTCATGCGGTGCCTGAACAGATTTCACGCTGCACAGGCATCTGAAAAAGGGAGATTATGCTAGCATATGCGGCTTCCGAAACAGGTCTCCGACTGAGAAAACGCCGAAAAACCTGACGGACCATCATACATCAGCATTACGGGTAACTGACACATGGCTAAAACCTCGCTGGACAAAAGCAAAATCAAGTTTCTGCTCCTCGAGGGTGTGCACCAGACTGCCGTTGACACGCTTACGGCAGCCGGTTACACCAATATCGATTATCACACCGGCTCCCTCCCCGAAGAACAGCTCAAGGAAGCCATTGCCGATGCGCATTTCATCGGCGTCCGTTCCCGCACGCAGCTGACCGCTGAGGTGCTGGCGCACGCGCACAAGCTGGTGGCCGTCGGTTGCTTCTGTATCGGTACCAACCAGGTCGACCTGGAAACAGCGCGGGAAATGGGTGTCGCCGTATTCAACGCGCCTTATTCCAACACCCGCTCGGTAGCCGAGCTGGTATTGGCTGAGGCCATCCTGCTGCTGCGCGGCATCCCGGAGAAGAACGCGGTTGCCCACCGCGGTGGCTGGCTGAAGAGCGCCACCAACTCCTTCGAGATCCGCGGCAAGAAGCTGGGTATCATCGGTTACGGCTCCATCGGTACCCAACTGTCGGTGCTGGCGGAAAACCTCGGCATGCAGGTGTACTTCTATGACGTGGTGACCAAGCTGCCGCTGGGCAATGCGCAGCAGGTCGGCTCGCTGACCGAGCTGTTGGGCATGGCCGACATCGTCACCCTGCACGTACCGGAAACCGCCGCCACCAAGTGGATGATCGGCGAGAAGGAAATCCGTGCCATGAAGAAGGGCGGCATCCTGATCAACGCGGCCCGCGGTACCGTGGTGGATATCGACGCGCTGGCGGCGGCACTGGCCGACAAGCACCTCAACGGTGCCGCCATCGATGTGTTCCCGGTTGAGCCGCGTTCCAACAATGACGAGTTCGTCTCGCCGCTGCGTGAGTTCGACAACTGCCTGCTGACGCCGCACATCGGTGGTTCGACCATGGAAGCCCAGGCCAACATCGGTCTGGAAGTGGCGGAGAAGCTGGTGCGCTACAGCGACAACGGTACCTCCATCACCTCGGTCAACTTCCCCGAAGTGGCGCTGCCGTCGCACCCCGGCAAGCACCGTCTGCTGCACATCCACCAGAACATCCCTGGTGTGATGAGCGAGATCAACCAGGTGTTCGCCAGCAATGGCATCAACATCTCCGGTCAGTATCTGCAGACCAACGAAAAGGTCGGTTACGTGGTCATCGATGTCGATGCCGCCTATTCCGACCTGGCACTGAAGAAGCTGAACGAAGTCAACGGCACCATTCGTTGCCGCGTGCTGTTCTGATGTCACGGCGTGGCGGGTATGCTCCCCGCCACGCCGCTTCTGTGTAGAACACCTTTCCTTTCCCTCCTCTCCCTCCTCTATTGCTCTGCCCGGCGCTGATCGAGCTTCGTTCAGCTCAGGTTCAGCGGGGGTTCAGGTCGCGTTCAGCTGTCATTTGGCATGCTGTCTCCCGTTGTCATCAAGGAGACGCAAGCAATGAAAACCACTCTGAAACTACTCGCGGTCGGCACCAGCCTGGCCTTCGCCAGCCTGCCGGCATTGGCCCAGGACAGCTTCGTCGGCCTGACCTGGGGCGAGACCAGCAACAATGTCGATCGCTCCAGCGCCCTGAAAGGCAGCCCGGAAACCCGTCGTCTGGACGACACCATCAACAACTCCGGTACCTGGGGTGTGCGTGGTGGTATGCAGGATGACACCGGGCGTATGTACGTGACCTATGAATATGTGTCCGATACCTATTCCAACCGCTACAAGATGCGCCAGCAGAACCTGCTCGGCAGCTATGATCTGTTCCTGCCGGTGGCGGACAACACCAACCTGTTCGGCGGTGTCACTGCCGGTCTGGTCAAGCTGGAACAGGACTCCCCGGGCTTCCATCGTGACAGCGACCTGGGTGTGGCCGGTGGCCTGCAGGCGGGTGTCCTGCACCGTCTGAGCCCCAATGCCTCGCTGGAAGCCGGCTATCGCTATCTGCGCACCACTGCTGATGCCAACCTCAACGCCCGTGATCGCAGTGTCGGTGGTTCGTTTGACCTGAAAAGCTCGGATCAGGCCTATCTCGGTTTAAACTACCACTTCTGATTCCGGCGTGACCGAACCCGCCCGGCCTGTGCCGGGCGGGTTTGCATGCCTTGGTGTGAGGGCGGTATGAAACTTCTGTTGGTCGAAGACGAGGCGCTATTGCGTCATCACTTGTCCACCCGCTTTGGCGAGATCGGGCATATCGTCGATGCTGTGGACAGCGCCGAGGAGGGGCTGTTCCAGGCCCAGAACTTCAATCACGACATCGCCATCATCGACCTTGGCCTGCCTGGTATGGGCGGGCTGGATCTGATCCGGCAACTGCGCAGCATGGGGCGGACCTTTCCCATCCTGATTCTCACTGCCCGCGGCAATTGGCAGGACAAGGTCGAGGGACTGGCTTCCGGGGCTGACGACTACGTGGTCAAGCCTTTCCAGTTCGAAGAGCTGGAGGCACGTCTCAATGCGCTGGTGCGACGCTCCTCGGGTTTCGTCCAGGCGCAGATCCGTGCCGGTACGCTGGTGCTGGACCTGAACCGCAAGCAGGCCAGCGTGGCCGACCAGCCCGTGCAACTGACCGCCTTCGAATACCGGATACTCGAATACCTGATGCGCCACCATCAACAGGTGGTCGCCAAGGAACGGCTGATCGAGCAGCTGTATCCGGATGATGAGGAGCGCGACCCGAATGTCATCGAGGTGCTGGTCGGGCGGTTGCGCCGCAAGCTGGAAGTGGCGGGTAATCCCAAGCTGATCGAAACGGTGCGGGGTCAGGGCTACCTGTTTACCGGGCAGTGCCAGTGACCCGCTCGCTGCGCTCCCGGCTGGTATTCAGTGCTGCCGGCTTTGTCATGTTGTTCGTGTTGGCACTGCTGCCGGCACTGCAGAGTGTATTTGACCAGACCATGGAGCAGATCATTCAGCAGCGTCTGGCAGCCGATGCCTCGACCCTGGTCAGTGCGGCCAGTGTGGTCAATGGCAAGTTGGTCATGCCCGAACGCATGCCTGATGAAGAGTTCAATCTGCCCGAGGCCAAGCTGTTGGGCTTCGTCCATGATGTGCAGGGCAATGTCATCTGGAATTCGCGTTCCACCGAGGATGAGCAACTGCACTATCTGCCCCATTTCAGCGGTGGGCGTATCGACTTCCTGCGGATTCGCGATGCCAATCAGAAGGAATTCTACGTCTATGATGTGGAGGTCCACCTGGCGGGGGATGATGAACTGCCGCTGAGTTTCGTCACCATGTTGCCGAGCAGTGAGTTCGCCCCCCTGCAGCGTGACTTCCGCCACAAGCTGCGCCTGTGGCTGGGTGGTGGTCTGCTGATTCTGCTGGTGCTGCTGTGGCTGGGACTGACCTGGAGTTTTCAATCACTGAAAGGGGTGCGTCGCGAACTCAACGAGATCGAGGCGGGCGCCAGGGATGCATTGAGCGATCAGCACCCCAGCGAACTGGCACGGCTGACCCGCTCGCTGAACCGCCTGCTCGACAGTGAGCGTCTGCAGCGGGCACGTTATCGCGACTCCCTGGCCGATCTGGCACATAGCCTGAAAACCCCGCTGGCGGTGCTGCAGACGGTGGCGGAAAACATCCGCCTGGAGCCGCAGCACAATGAGCAGTCCAGGGTATTGCAGGATCAGATCGAGCGCATGAGCCAGCAGATCGACTATCAATTGCAACGAGCCAGCCTGCGCCGCAGTGGTCTGGTCAAGCATCAGGCCGAGCTGGCGCCCGTGGTGGCCAGACTCAGTGGCGCGTTGGGCAAGGTCTACCGGGACAAGCCGGTTCGGCTGGAATGCGATATCAGTGACGGTTTACGGGTACCGATGGAGGAGGGCGCGTTGCTCGAGCTGCTGGGCAATCTGCTGGAGAACGCCTATCGCCTGAGCATTTCGCACATCCGTGTGAGTGCCTCGGCCAGTGCCGGCATCTACGATCTGCTGGTCGAGGATGATGGCCCGGGGGTACCGGAAGACCAGCGCCAACGGATCATCGGTCGCGGTGAGCGGCTGGATACCACGCACCCGGGTCAAGGCATCGGCCTGTCGGTGGTCAAGGACATCATCGAGAGTTATGGCGGCGAGCTGAGCCTGGACGACTCGCCGCTGGGTGGGGCAGCTTTTCGTATCCGTCTGAAGAGCGAAAGCCGCTATGCGGAGTACCACTGACCGAAGCGGCCTTGGCCGCCGACAGGTCAGCCGGCAGTGCGTTCCAGGCGTTGCACGCCGGTGGCCGTGCCGAGCAGCAGGATATCCGCTGGTCGCGCAGCGAACAGACCATTGCAGACCACGCCGACGATGGCGTTGAGCTGTTCTTCCAGGCCGCGTGGATCATGGATCTGCATATTGTGGACATCCAGAATCACATTGCCGTTATCGGTGACCACGCCCTCGCGGTATACCGGGTCGCCACCGAGCCGGACGATCTGCCGGGCCACATGGCTGCGGGCCATGGGGATCACCTCCACCGGTAGCGGGAACTCGCCCAGGGTGGTGACCAGCTTGCTTTCGTCGGCGATGCAGATGAAGGTGCGTGCCACCGCGGCGACGATCTTCTCCCGGGTCAGTGCCGCGCCGCCGCCCTTGATCAGCTCCAGATGCCGGTTGGTCTCATCGGCGCCGTCGACATAATAGTCCAGCGTCGCCACGCTGTTCAGATCGTAGACCGGGATGCCGTGCTGCTTCAGGCGCTGGGCAGTGGCCTCGGAGCTGGCTACCGCACCGTCGAACATGCCCTTGTGCCGCGCCAGTGCATCGATGAAACAGTTGGCCGTCGAGCCGGTGCCGACCCCAATGACGCTCTGGTCTTCCAGGTGGGGCAGCAGAATCTCCACCGCTGCCTGCCCAACCGCGCGCTTGAGTTCGTCCTGGGTCATGCCGGTTACCTCTGTGCTTTTGAATAAAGAGCCGATTATACGGCCCTGTCCTTGCCGCGTGTAGTCGCGGAGCGCCCGATTCGTTTAGACTGGCCGCTTTGTTTTCATCACCAAGCCGAAACCCTGATGCCTACTCTGGAAAGCTACGTAAAGAAAATCCTCTGCTCCCCCGTGTACGATGTAGCGGTCGAGACCCCCATTCACCGCGCCGCCTTTCTCTCCGAGCGCCTGGGTAATACCGTGCTGCTCAAGCGCGAAGACCTGCAGCCGGTGTTTTCCTTCAAGATCCGCGGCGCCTACAACAAGCTGGCGAGCCTGACTGATGAGCAGCGTGCCTGTGGTGTGATTGCGGCCTCG
The DNA here is from genome assembly GCF_002979975.1 of Pseudomonas sp. MYb185. Lineage (GTDB taxonomy): Bacteria > Pseudomonadota > Gammaproteobacteria > Pseudomonadales > Pseudomonadaceae > Halopseudomonas. Next base: position 59,544 of record NZ_PCQD01000001.1, read on the forward strand.
GCGGGTAACCATGCCCAGGGGCTGGCATTCGCGGCGCGGCATATGGGCGTCAAGGCGACCATCGTGATGCCCCGGACCACGCCCGAGATCAAGGTCAAGGCGGTGCGGGCCCGCGGCGGCAAGGTGGTGCTGCATGGGGATGCCTTCGATGAGGCGCTGGCCTACGCGCAGAAGCAGGTCAAGGAAAAGGGCCTGGTGTTCATCCATCCCTATGATGATCCCGAGACCATTGCCGGCCAGGGCACCGTCGCCATGGAAATCCTGCGCCAGCATCAGGGCCAGTTGGATGCCATCTTCGTCCCGGTGGGCGGGGGCGGGCTGATCGCCGGTATCGCCGCCTATGTGAAGTACCTGCGCCCGGAGATCAAGGTCATCGGTGTCGAGCCGCAGGACTCCAACTGCCTGCAGACCGCCCTGCAACGCGGCCGGCGCGTCACCCTGGCCCAGGTCGGGCAGTTCGCCGATGGTGTGGCGGTGGCGCAGATCGGCAAGTACACCTTCGACATCTGCAAGAAATATGTCGATGAGGTGATCACCGTATCCTCCGACGAGATGTGCGCGGCGATCAAGGATATCTACGACGATACCCGCTCGATCTGCGAACCGGCCGGCTGCCTGGGCGTGGCCGGGATCAAGAAGTACGTCGAGCGCGAAGGCTGCACCGGCAAGGTGATGGTCGCCATCGACTCGGGCGCCAACATCAACTTCGACCGCCTGCGTCATGTCGCCGAGCGTGCCGAGATCGGCGAACAACGCGAAGCGCTGCTGGCGGTGACCATTCCTGAACGTCCGGGCAGCTTCAAGGCGTTTTGCCAGGCCATCGGCAAGCGTGCCATCACCGAATTCAACTACCGTTACCATGACAGCAAGGAGGCTCACATCTTCGTCGGTGTGCAGACTCACCCGGAAAATGATCCGCGCGAGGCGCTGGTGTCGGGGCTGCTCGAGAAGGATTTTCCGGTACTGGACCTGACCGACAACGAGTTGGCCAAGCTGCATATCCGGCACATGGTGGGTGGCCACTCGGTGCAGGTGGAGGACGAGGTGGTGTATCGCTTCGAATTTCCAGAGCGTCCCGGCGCGTTGTTCAACTTCCTCAACAAGCTGGGTGGGCGCTGGAATATCTCCATGTTCCACTACCGCAACCATGGTGCCGACTACGGTCGGGTGGTGGTCGGGCTGCAGGTACCCGAGGCCGAGCGCGGCAAGGTACCGGCGGCGCTGGAGGAGATCGGCTATCCCTATTGGGACGAGAGCGATAACCCCGCTTATCAACTGTACCTGGGCTGAGTCAGCTGACCAGCTCGGCGTGGGCGCTGCAGTTGCGGCCAGCGGCCTTGGCCTGATACAGCGCCCGGTCAGCCGCGCCGACCAACGCTTCGGGCTGCTGGTCGGTGCCGGGCAGGGTGCAGGCGATGCCGATGCTGACGGTCATGCGGTTACCGGGCGCCACGGCATGATGAATGTTCATTGCCCGTACCGCTTCATGGATCAGCTCCGCCACCTTCCGGCATTGCTGCAGGTCGGCACCGGGCAGCAATAGCGCGAACTCCTCGCCGCCGTAGCGGCATACCCGCTCCCCTTCACGGCCCACATGCAGTTGCAGTGCGCGGCCCAGTTGGCGCAGGGCGTCGTCACCGGCCTGGTGGCCGAGGGTGTCGTTATAGTGCTTGAAGTAGTCCACATCGACCATCAGCAGGCCCAGCGGCAACTGCTGGCGTTGCAGCCGACGCCATTCCGCCATCAGCGCCGAGTCGAAATAGCGCCGATTGAACAGCCCGGTCAGGCCATCGAGCTGGGTCAGTTTCTCCAACTGCGCGGTGGCCTCCAGTTGCTGGCGATTGTTGCGGCCGACGCAGATCAGATAGTCGCGCCCCAGGCGGTTCATGTGGCGCACGCTGATTTCCAGCGGAATGAGCCTGCCGGTGCGGGTGCGGATATGTCGCTGGTAGATCGCGCTGTCACCCTGGATGACCTGCTGCTGCAATGCCTGCAGCCATTCCCTGGCGCCGGGCATCACATCCTCCGGGCTGATGGCGATGATTTCGCGCAATTGCTCACCGCTGTAGCCGATGCTGGTCCAGCAGGTACGGTTCATGTAGACGATTTCCAGCGGGTCGAGGCTGAGAATGAACAGTGCATCATGGCTGTAGTCGGTCATGTCGAGAATCAGCCGCAGGCGTGACTGGCTGGTCTGCAGTACCTCCTCGGCCTGCTGGCGGCGGGCGATTTCACTTTGCAGGGTGCGGTTGCTGGTCTGCAGGGCGCGCAGCCGATGCAGGTCGAGCAGCGCCAGCCACAATGTATAGCACAGCAGCAGGCTGGCCAGCAGCCCGCTGACCAGGGTGATCAACGGCACCGCGGTGCTGTGGCGCTGCTGCAACTCCCTGCTGGGATAGGTATGCAGGACGAAATTGTTGTTGTCACCCAGCTGCACTCGGGCCTGCACCTGGCTGGCGGAGTCGATGGTGTCGGCGCGCTTGCGCTGGAAGATCGGTTGCGCGCCATCGCTGATCGTCAGGCTCATGTGTTCCACCGGCAAGCGGCGCAGCAGGCTGTTGATCAGCTGTTCGACGCGGAAGATGGCGATGAGGTAGCCGTCGAATTGCCGGGTGCCGCTGGCCTGTCGATACAGCGGCACATAGTAGGCCAGCCCGTGTCCGCCCTGCACCAGTTCGAAATGGCTGCTGAGGATCGGTCGGCTCAGTTCCCGGGCGCGGAGCAGAAAGGGCATGTTCGGGTGGTCCGGTGGATAGCGAAAGGCGATGGCCTGTTCGTTGCCCGCCAGCGGGCGGATCCATTGCAGCTGATAATGGGGATCCAGCCACTCAATGGCCTGCAGGTTGTCGAAGTCGTGCAACAGGCGGTCCGCGTCCCGGTACCAGAGGGGCCGCTGGTGGTGATACAGCTCCCAACGCTGGGCGAAGCGCTGCAGGGCATTGCTCTGGTAGGCGAAGTGGGTTTCGATCTGGCGCGCCAGTATATGGGTTTCCTGCTGCAGCAGCTTTGCGCCCTGTTGCTGTTCGGCAATGCTCAGTGTGCGCCAGACCCAGAGTGTTCCGGCGGCCAGGCAGGCGAACAGCGCCACCACCAGCAGGGCGTTGATCGCCTGCTGCGAGGGGTGATTGTAGGGAGACGCATCCATGGGCTGCTTCGAACATCCTGTAAGTGAGGTGACCTGACCACAGTATATGCCCGGATTGCGCGGCCTGCCGTGTTGTGGCGGGGTATTCTGCCTGGTCGGCAGCACGGCAACGGGCACGGTTCCCGAAACGTATCGACTCTGTCTTGACGGCAGGGTGTTAATGCGCTATACGGTGTCGCTCGATACGTTGGAATGGATAGTCTCGACATGATGTAGGTGCCCGTGTCGCGGGTGCTCTGACGGAACAGCCAGGTTGTAGGCCAGTATTGGAGGGCAGGTAATGCGCCGTAAGCCGGATTTGATTTGGATTCTCGTGCTTGTATTCACCTTGGGCGTCGTGACGACGGGGTACACCCAGAGCTATTTCGAGCGTTCCCCAGACCCTTCCGTGGTCATGCCTGTCGCAACAGAATAATCTGCTGATCGCTGACGATACCGTCCAGGGGAATGTCCCAGGCGGCGATGGGCAGTTGCTCAACGCGCTGGCATTCATGGGCCAGCCCCAGTAGGCGCGGCCCGGTCCAGCCCTGACGGCGCCGGCGAAAGGCGAAGGTCCGGTCATAGAAGCCGCCGCCCATGCCGAGGCGGTTGCCGGAGCTGTCGAAGCCGACCAGCGGCATCAGCACCAGTTGCAGCCGCCAGGGCTTGGCCTGCAGGCCGCGGTTGAGCAGCGGTTCGCGAATGCCGAATCGATTGGTCACCCAGCGCTGGTTGGGCAACAGGCGTTGAAAGTGCATGCGGTTGGCCGGCCAGCCGCTGATCACCGGCAGGTAGCAATGCTTGCCCAGGCGCTGGGCATGGCGCAGCAGGGCGCCGGGGTCGATTTCCCCGTCATTGGCCAGATAGAAGGCAATATGCCGGCTACGCCGGAACAGAGGGTGCTGCGCCAGTTGCCGCAACAGGCGTTGACTGGCCTGGTGTTGCTGCTGGGGTGTCAGGGCGCGGCGGGCGGTGCGTAGTTGACGGCGCAGGGTGGTGCGTTCTGCGCCGTTCATCGAAGGGGTCCCCGGAATGCCGCTGTCGGGTTAGCCCTTGAACCCGAAAGTTCAAGGTGGGGGACACGGTACCGTCTCAGGCTTTCCGGCATGCGGACATGCACACTGACGGCAACGCGTGGCCTCCTTCTACAGGAGTATCGGCTCAGGGACGTCTCCGACTGGCAAACACCCCAGGGATGTGACCGAGTATACAGAATACTCACGGCAACTTCACGTCCGGCAATTCGGCTCTACTCCCGGCTGCGCGCCAGCGCCTGGTCCAGGCGGTTCACCAGTTCGCTGATCTGTTGCTGCTGATCAGTCATGGCCTGACTCTTCTGCCGGTTGCCGGTGAGCATCTCATGGCTGATGTTGAGCGCCGCCATGACGGCAATGCGCTCCAGCCCGACGACTTTGCCGCGATTGCGAATGTCGCGCATGGTCGCGTCCAGGTGGCGGGCTGCCTCTTCCAGGTTGTAGCGCTCTTCCGGCGGGCAGGCGACCTGGTATTCCTTGTCGAGGATGCGCAGGGTGACGGTCAGGGGTTGGCTCATGAATCGTGCTCCAGGGATTTCAGACGCAATATCATGGCTTCGACCTTCTGACGGGCCAAATCGTTCTTCTCGATCAGTTGCAATCGTTCTTCACGCCAGGAACGCTCCTGGGCCAGGAGTTGGCGGTTGTGTTGGTGCAGCTGGTCACAGGTATCGATCAGCTGGTCTATCTTTGCAATCAGGTTGTCGATCTCGGGTTGTTCCATGGGCGCCATTCTGTCATCCCCGCTGTGGGCCAACTATAGAGGCGCCCGGCAGGGCGGTCAAACCCCGCTGCAGGTTGTTCACGACGGGCCCGGGTCTGTAGGATATAGGCCTGCCTGGAATAGATTCCATCACCACCCGTCCATTATGCCCGCGAGACCCCAAGATCATGGCCCTGATACCCGCCGCTTTCGATTATGACCGCTTCGATCAGCTGTTCGCCGAACAGGGGGCCGCCGGCTTTCCCGCCGAGCTGCATGGTCATCTGGTGGGCCGGCTCAGCGCTGGCAGCCGTCTCGACCACGGGGCCTGGCTGGAGGTGGCGCGCGAGGTCATCGATGGCCGCGGCAGTCTGCCCGAGGCCGGCAAGATCCAGCTGATCCAGCTGTACGATGTGACCCTGGCGCAATTGACCGGCAGTGGCTTCGACCTGACCCTGCTGCTGCCTGATGACGAGGCGGCCATCGATCGCCGGGCGCTGGCACTGGGGCAATGGTGCGAGGGCTTTCTCGGTGGTTTCGGCCTGGTCGGTCGTGAAGGCGAGCTGAGCGAGGAGGGCGACAGCGTGCTTGCCGATTTCGCCGCGATTGCCCAGGTGCAGACCGATCTGGAAGAATCCGAGGCCAACGAGGTCGATTTCATGGAGATCATGGAGTACGTTCGCATGGCGGTATTGATGCTGTTCAGCGAATGCCAGCCGGCCGACCGGCCGCAGGACCAGCCGCCCGCTTCATTGCATTGAGAGAGAACCCATGTACATCAGCAAGCAGGAATACGCCCGACGTCGCAAGGCCCTGATGAACCAGATGGAGCCGGGCAGCATCGCCATACTGCCGGCCGCGCCGGTGCATATCCGCAATCGCGATGTGGAGCATGTCTACCGTCAGGACAGCGATTTCCAGTATCTGACCGGCTTCCCCGAACCGGAAGCGGTGGCGGTACTGATTCCCGGCCGTGAACACGGCGAGTATGTGCTGTTCTGCCGGGAAAAGGATCCGGAGCGCGAACTGTGGGACGGCTACCGTGCCGGCCAGGAAGGTGCGGTGGCCAGCTATGACGCGGACGATGCCTTTCCCATCAGCGATATCGATGACATCCTGCCGGGACTGATCGAAGGGCGTGAGCGGGTCTACTACGCGATGGGTGCGAACCAGGAGTTCGATATGCGCCTGACCGGCTGGATCCACACCATCCGCAGCAAGGCGCGCATGGGGGCCGAGCCGCCGAAGGAATTCGTCGCCCTGGACCATCTGCTGCACGACATGCGCCTGTACAAGAGCGCTGCGGAAATCCGCGTCATGCAAGCCGCCGGCGACATTTCCGCCGAGGCCCACGTGCGTGCCATGCAGGTGTGTCGACCGGGCATGTACGAATACCAGCTCGAGGCCGAGCTGCAACACACCTTCATGCGCCACGGCAGTCGCTCGCCGGCCTACGCCTCGATCGTCGCCGCCGGTCGCAATGCCTGCATCCTGCACTACACCGAGAACACCAGCCAGATTCGCGACGGCGATCTGGTCCTGATCGATGCCGGTTGCGAGCTGGACTGCTACGCCAGCGACATCACCCGCACCTTTCCCGCCAATGGCCGTTTCACCCCCGAACAGCGCGCCATCTACGACATAGTGCTGCAGTCGCAGGCCGCCGCCTTTGCGGTGATCGGGCCGGGCCGTGACTGGAACGAAGCCCACGATGCCACTGTGCGGGTGATCACCGCCGGTCTGCTGGAACTGGGATTGCTGCAGGGCGAGCTGGAGGAGCTGATCGTCGGCGGCGCCTACCGGCCCTTCTACATGCACCGTGCCGGTCACTGGCTGGGCATGGATGTGCATGATGTCGGCGAGTACCGCGTCGGTGGCGAATGGCGGGTGCTGGAGCCGGGGATGGTGATGACAGTCGAGCCGGGCATCTATATCGCCGCGGACAACCAGGATGTGCCGGCCAGATGGCGCGGTATCGGTATCCGCATCGAGGACGATGTGCTGGTCACCCGCGAGGGACACCAGATCCTCACCGGCAAGGTGCCGCGCGACGCTGATGAGATCGAGGCGCTGATGGCCCGCGCCGCGGCGGACATGCCGGCGTGAGCTACAGCCTGAATATCGTCGGCGGCGGCATGGTCGGCGCCAGCCTGGCGCTGGGGCTGCAGGAATGCGCCCGGCAGGCCGGCTGGAAGATCCGGCTGATCGAAGCGCAGCCGCCGGTCAAGGGTGGCTGGCAGCCCAGCTACGACAACCGCTCCACGGCCCTGTCCCACGGCAGCCGTCGGCTGTTCGAGCGGCTGGGCATCTGGACCGAGCTGGCGCGGCGCGCCGAGCCGATCCGCCAGATTCATGTATCCGATCGCGGCCATCCCGGTGCGGCGCGGATGCAGGCCGCTGCCGAAGGGGTACCGGCGTTGGGCTACATAGTGGAAAACGCCTGGCTCGGCGAGGTACTGCTCGGCTCGCTTGACCATCAGGCCATCGAATGGCTGGCGCCGGCCCGGGTGGCCCATGCCCGCCCGCAGCCGGGTGGTTATGGGCTCGACCTGCAAACCCCTGACGGCCTGCAGCACCTGGACTCGGACCTGTTGGTGATTGCCGATGGGGGGCGCTCCGGGCTGCTCGATCAGTTGGGCATCCACCGCAAGGTCAATCCCTACCAGCAGGTGGCGGTAATCGCCAACATCACCACCGCCAACGGCCATGCCGGGGTCGCCTACGAGCGCTTCACCGAGACTGGGCCGCTGGCGCTGTTGCCCTTGTCCGGGCAGCGCAGCGCGCTGGTCTGGACGCTGTCGGTGGATGTCGCCGATGCCGTGGCGGCGTTGCCGGACGAGGCATTCCTGCGGCGTCTGCAGGCCGCCTTCGGCTTTCGCATGGGCGCGCTGACCAAGGTCGGCGAACGTGCCAGCTATCCGCTGAACCTGATCGAGGCTGAAGAGCAGGTGCGCTCGCATCTGGTGGTGCTGGGCAATGCCGCGCACAGCCTGCATCCGATCGCCGGCCAGGGTTTCAACCTGTCCCTGCGCGACGCCATGGCGCTGGCCGACACCCTGCTGCAGGCCCAGCGCGAGCAGCGGCATCCCGGCTCGCTGGCGGTATTGCAGGATTATGTCGACGGGCAGTATGCGGATCAGGCGGCCACCGTCGCCTTCAGCCACTATCTGACCCAGATGTTCAGTAACCGCAACCCCGCGCTGGTGGCCGGCCGCAATGCCGGACTGCTGGCACTGGACCTGCTGCCACCGCTCAAGAGCCGTCTGGCCCGGCAGGGCATGGGGCTGCGCGGGTGACCAGTCAATCTCCGGGAGGCGCCATGGCGCAGCAATTCGATCTGATCGTTGTCGGGGCCGGCATGGTCGGTGCCACGCTGGCGCGGGCGCTGGCCGATACCTCCCTGCGTATCGCGGTGCTGGATGCCTTGCCGCTGGATCAGCCATTGACCGCCCGGGCCACTGACTCGGGCTATGATCCGCGGGTCAGTGCGCTGAGCGCCGCCTCGGAAAACATCCTGGCCAACCTGGATGCCTGGTCGCGCATTGCTCCGGCCTATCGCAGCCCCTATCGCTACATGTGCGTATGGGATGGCGAGGGCACCGGCGAGATCCGCTTCGATGCCGGCGTGCTGGGCGAGAACCGGCTCGGCCATATCGTCGAGAACTGGCGGGTGCAACAGGCGGTGCTGGACAGCCTGGCGGCTACCGAGGTCAGTCTGCTGGGTGGCCAGCGGGTTACCGAGCTGATCCGCGAGCCAGCGGGCTGGCGTCTGCAACTGGCCAGTGGTGAGGCGGTCCAGGCACCACTGGTGGTTGCCGCCGACGGCGCCCGCTCCCGGCTGCGTGAGCTGGCCGGCTTCGCCATGCGCGAATGGGATTACCTGCACCATGCATTGGTGACCACGGTGCAGGTTGAGAAGCCGCATGCCGAGACGGCCTGGCAGACCTTTCTGCCGAGCGGGCCGCTGGCGTTCCTGCCGCTGAATGACCGGGAGGGTGGGCACTACTGCTCGATCGTCTGGTCGCTGCTGCCGGAACAGGCGCAGCGCATCATGGCGCTGGACGATGCGCAGTTCATGCTGGAGCTGCAGACGGCATTCGAGGGGCGCCTGGGGCGAATCCTGGCGGCCGATCAGCGCCACTGCATTCCGCTGCGCCAGCGCCATGCACAGCGTTACGTGATGCCGGGGCTGGCGCTGATCGGCGATGCCGCGCACAGCATCCATCCGCTGGCCGGGCAGGGCGTCAACCTGGGGCTGCTGGATGTGGCCGAGCTGTCGGCGGTGCTGCAGGCCGCGCTGCAGCGCGGAGAGGATATCGCCAGCCTGCCGGTACTGCAGCGTTACGAGCGCCGGCGCATGGGCGCCAACCTGTCGATGATGGCGGCGATGGAGGGCTTCGAGCGCTTGTTCCACGCCGACGCCTTGCCGCTGCGCTGGCTGCGCAACAGTGGCATGCAATGGCTGAACGGACAGGGGATGGTCAAGGCCGGCATAGTGCGCCGGGCCATGGGACTGGGTAACCGCCTGCCGGCACTGGCTCATGCTCCGGAGCTGGTAGGGGAAAGCCCTGATTACTGAGTGTGATGCTGTTCACTTGCAAGGAACAGGTTGGCCGGTAGGGCCGTGCCGACACGCCGTGAATACATCCCTGTAGGCTCGCGGTTGCCATCCATGGCAACCGACGGTCGGCCCAACCCTGCCGGCCAACCTGTTCCACAAAGCTTTATGTTGCTGATGGTTTTTTAAACCTCAGCCACACCACTGCTTGCACCTTTGCGCCGGGAGCGGCCTGCCTGCGACCGTTTGATGCCAGGGATGGCATCAACGAGCCCCCAGGGATGGGTTCACGGCGTGTCGCAGGCAGGCCGCTCCCGGTGCAAAGGATACGCGGAGCATGAATCGCGTGATGGGGCGTGCTGAAACAAGCGCTGAACATTTACTTACACACTCTGTATGAGCTGAAACGCTGCCCCGAGTTGCTGGTCATAATTAAAATCATTATCATCTGGCCTCTACGCTTTCCGAACCCGAGGCCTTCCGATGTCATTTACTCGCAATATTATCGCCCTGAGCCTGGCCATGACCGCTTTCACCAGCGTTGCCCAGGCCAAGGAGCTGGTGGTCTACTCCTCCCGTCAGGATCACCTGATCAAGCCGGTCTTCGATATGTACACCGAAAAGACCGGCGTGCAGATCAACTTCATCACTGACAACGAAGCGCCGCTGATGGCGCGCCTGCGTGCCGAAGGTGCCAACACCCCGGCCGACATGTTCATGACCGTGGACGCGGGCAACCTGTGGCAGGCCGAGGAACAGGACCTGTTCCGCGAGGTGAAGTCCGAGACCATCGAGCAGAACATTCCGGCACACCTGCGCTCGAGCAATGGCAAGTGGACCGGCCTGTCGCTGCGCGCGCGGACCATCGCCTACTCCACCGAGCGGGTCAACCCCGAAGAGCTGAGCACCTACGAAGCCCTGGCTGACGACAGCTGGAAGGGTCGGGTCTGCCTGCGCACCGCGAAAAAGGTCTACAACCAGTCGCTGGTCGCCACCATGCTCGAATCCGTCGGTGAAGAGAAGACCACCGAGGTGATCAAGGGCTGGCTGGCCAACCTGGCGACCCCGGTATTTTCCGATGACACCGCGCTGCTCAAGGCCATCGATGCTGGCCAGTGCGACGTGGGTATCGTCAACTCCTACTACTTCGGTCGTCTGCACAAGGCTGAGCCGAACATCAAGGTCAAGCTGTTCTGGCCGAACCAGGAAGACCGTGGCGTTCATGTGAACATCTCCGGAGCCGGCGTGACCAAGCATGCCAAACAGCCCGAAGAGGCCACCAAGCTGCTCGAGTGGATGACCACCGAGGAAGCCCAACGGGTGTTTGCCGATGTGAACATGGAATTCCCGGCCAACAGCTCGGTCGCACCGTCCGACGAAGTCGCCACCTGGGGTGATTTCAAGGCTGACAGCGTCAATATCGAGGTGGCCGGCCGGCGTCAGCCCGAGGCCATCATGCTGATGGATCGCCTCGGCTGGAATTGATCCCGCGATAGCGTTTTGTTTGTATACTGCGCGCCCGGCTTCTTGCCGGGCGTGTTCGTTCATCACCACAGGGAGTGTTCGTGGCCCGTCAATCCACTGCCCACAAAGCGCGCTGGCAACTGGTTGCCTATCTGGCTGCCGCGCTGGTACTCATGCCATTGCTGGTGCTGCTGCTGAGCTGGCAGAACGTTGACCAGATGATCTGGGGTCACCTGTTGCAGACGCAGATGATGCGGCTGATCGGCAATACCCTGTGGCTGATCATCGGGGTTGGGGCGGGCGTCATCCTGCTGGGGGTGAGCCTGGCCTGGCTGACCAGCCTGTGCGAATTTCCCGGACGGCGCTGGCTGGACTGGGCGCTGATGCTGCCGTTCGCGGTACCGGCCTATGTGTTGGCCTTCGTCATGGTCGGCCTGCTGGATTTCTCCGGGCCACTGCAATCGCTGCTGCGTGAATGGTTCGGCAGCGACTTCCGGCTGCCGCCGATCCGCTCCACCGGCGGGGTGATACTGACCCTGGTGCTGGTGTTCTACCCCTACGTCTACATGCTCGCGCGCAGCGCCTTCCTGGCGCAGGGCCGCGGCTTGATGGAAGCCTCGCGGATTCTCGGCCAGACGCCCTGGCAGGGTTTCTGGCGCGTGGCGGTGCCCATGGCGCGCCCGGCGATCAGTGCCGGTACCGCCCTGGCGATCATGGAGACCCTGGCCGATTTCGGGGCGGTCTCGGTGTTCAACTACGACACCTTCACCACCGCGATCTACAAGACCTGGTACGGTTTCTTCAGTCTGCAGAGTGCTACCCAACTGGCCAGTCTGCTACTGCTGTTCGTGTTTCTGGCACTGTTCGCCGAGCGTCATGCCCAGGGGCGCAGCAAGCGCTTCCCGGCCAATGACAAACCGCGCAAGGGCGCGCTGTATCGTCTGCGCGGTCCGCTGGCCTGGCTGGCCTGCGGTTACTGTCTGCTGGTGTTGTCGATCGCCTTCATCATCCCGGTCGGCCAGTTGCTGTACTGGTTGCTGAGCAGCGGTATCGCCGATCTGGACAGCCGCTACTGGACGCTGATCCGCAATACCCTGTTGCTCGGCGGCATCGCCGCGCTGATGACCGTGACCGTCGCCACTTTGCTGGTGCTGGCCCAGCGGCTGCAGCCGATCCGTCGGGTGCGTAGCGCCATTGCCCTGGCCAACCTGGGATATGCCTTGCCCGGCTCGGTGCTGGCGGTCGGCATCATGTTCTTCTTCAGCTTCCTGGACAACAACATGGTGGTGCCGCTGCGCAGCTGGCTGGGCGCCGCCAACCCCGCGCCGATCCTGCTGGGCAGCCTGTTCGCGCTGCTGCTGGCCTACCTGGTCCGCTTCATGGCGGTGGCCTACGGGCCGCTGGATACCTCGCTGGCGCGCATCCGGCCATCACTGCCGGAAGCGGCGCAGAGTCTCGGCCAGCCCGGTTGGGTGGTGTTCTGGCGCATCTACGTACCGCTGCTGTTGCCGGGCATTCTCAGCGCCGCGCTGCTGGTGTTCGTCGATGTGCTCAAGGAAATGCCGGCCACGCTGCTGATGCGCCCCTTTGGCTGGGATACCCTGGCGGTACGTATCTATGCGCTGACCACCGAGGGTGACTGGACCCGTGCCTCGCTGCCGGCGCTGACCCTGGTACTGGTCGGCCTGTTGCCGGTGATCGTGTTGATCAGGCGCTCCGGGCGGCACTGATCGGAGCGCCCGCAGGGACTGCACAAGCGCCACTTTGTGGCTACAATCAGGCACTGAGCTGACGATAACAAGGAACCGCCATGGGTTTGCGCACGCCGCTCTATGACAGTCATCTGGCCGCCGGTGCCAAGCTGGTCGACTTCGGCGGCTGGGACATGCCGCTGCACTACGGCTCGCAGATCGAGGAGCATCACCAGGTGCGCCGCGAGGCGGGCATGTTCGATGTCTCGCACATGGGCGTGGTGGATGTGACTGGCGCGGATGCCACGGTCTGGCTGCAATATCTGCTGGCCAATGACGTCGCCCGCCTGCAGCAATCCGGCAAGGCCCTGTATACCGCGATGCTGAACCCGACCGGCGGCATTCTCGATGATCTGATCGTCTACCGTCTCGACGAGGGTTACCGGCTGGTGGTCAATGCCGGGACCCGTAGCCGGGACCTGGCCTGGATGCGACAGCAGGCGGCCAATGCCGCAGTGACCATCAGCGAACGCGACGATCTGGCCATGCTCGCCATCCAGGGACCGCGGGCCCGCGAGCTGTGCGCCAGGGTGCTCAACGACAGCCGCGCAGCCCTGATCAGCCTGCTCGAACCCTTTCACGGCCAGCCCGAGGGGCAATGGTTCCTGGCGCGCACCGGCTATACCGGTGAGGACGGGCTGGAGATCATGCTGCCCGCGGAGCAGGTAGCTGCATTGTGGCAGACCCTGCTGGAAGCCGGCTGCAAGCCCTGCGGACTGGGTGCACGGGATACCCTGCGGCTGGAGGCGGGGTTGAACCTGTACGGCGCCGATATCGACGAACAGACCTCGCCGCTGGCCGCCAACATGGCCTGGACCATTGCCTGGGAGCCGGCACAGCGGGACTTCATCGGCCGGCAGGCGCTGGAGGCCCAGCGCCAGGCTGGTGATCAGCCCAAGCAGGTTGGCCTGCTGCTGAATGAGCGAGCGGTGTTGCGCGGCGGGCAACCGGTGATCATCGATGGTATCGGCGAAGGCCAGATCACCAGCGGCAGCTTTTCCCCGACGCTGGGCTGCTCCATTGCCCTGGCCCGGGTGCCACGCGCTACCGGCGCCAGTGCCCGGGTGGAGATCCGCGGCAAGTCGCTGCCGGTGCGGGTGATCCGTCCCGGCTTTGTGCGCAACGGCAAGCAACTATTCGAATAACCCTGAGCCGGGCCGGCCACCAGCGCAGAGGGTGGCGGGCGATGGCTTTCTTTTCTGCACCGAGGAAACAGTGATGAGCGATACCCCCAGCGAACTGCGTTATGCCAGCAGCCACGAATGGACCCGTCAGGAAGCCGACGGCACGGTCACCGTGGGCATCACCAACCATGCCCAGGATGCGCTGGGCGATGTGGTCTTCGTCGAGCTGCCCGAGGTTGGACGCCAGGTCAGTGCCGGCGACGAGTGCGCGGTGGTCGAGTCGGTCAAGGCGGCATCCGACATCTACGCCCCGGTCAGCGGCGAGATCATCGCCACCAACGATAGCCTGGGTGACGCTCCCGAGCTGCTCAACAGCGATCCCTATGGCGCCGCCTGGCTGTTCAAGATCCAGCCGACCGACAGCGGCGAGCTGGACAAACTGCTGGATGCCGAGGGTTACCTGGCGACCCTCTGATGACGAGATAGCGGATGTCGAGAGTGACGAGCAGACCTGATACGTGAGGTGAACATATGAGCCATACCCCCAGTCTTGCCGAACTGGAGCAACACGATGCCTTCGTGCAGCGGCATATTGGTCCGGACGCCGTCGAGCAGCAGAGCATGCTGGCGGAGCTGGGGGTGGAGTCACTGGATGAGCTGATCGCCCAGGCGGTGCCGCAGAGCATCCGCCTGGCCGGCGCGCTGCCCCTGGCGGAGCCGCGCAGCGAGGTGCAGGTGCTGGACTATCTCAAGTCCGTTGCCGGGCGCAACCAGCTGTTCACCTCATGCATCGGCATGGGCTATCACGACAACATCACGCCGGCGGTGATCCTGCGCAACGTGCTGGAGAACCCCGGCTGGTATACCGCCTATACACCCTATCAGCCGGAAATTTCCCAGGGCCGGCTGGAGGCGTTGCTGAATTTCCAGCAGATGACCCTGGACCTGACCGGCATGCAACTGGCCAACGCCTCGCTGCTGGACGAAGCCACCGCCGCGGCCGAAGCCATGACCCTGGCACGCCGGGTGGCGAAGAGTAGAAGCAACTGCTTCTTCATCGACGAGGACTGTCATCCGCAGACCATCTCGGTGGTGCGGACCCGCGCCGAGGCCTTCGGTTTCGACCTGGTCATCGCCGCTGTCGAGACGCTGGCCCAGCATCAGGTATTCGGTGCGTTGTTCCAGTACACCAGCACCTGGGGCGAGATCCGCGACCTGCAGCCACTGATCGAGCAGGTCCAGGCGCAGCAGGGGTTGGCCTGCGTGGCGGCAGACCCGCTGAGCCTGGTGCTGCTGACGCCGCCGGGCGAGCTGGGTGCCGATGTGGTATTCGGCTCATCCCAGCGCTTTGGCGTACCCATGGGCTACGGCGGCCCGCATGCGGCCTTCTTTGCCACCCGTGATGAGTACAAGCGGGCCATGCCGGGACGCATCATCGGGGTGTCGGTGGACAGCCGCGGCAAGCGGGCGCTGCGCATGGCGCTGCAGACCCGGGAGCAGCATATCCGCCGGGAGAAGGCTAACTCCAATATCTGTACCGCCCAGGTGCTGCTGGCCAACATCGCCAGTTTCTACGCCGTCTACCATGGCCCGCAGGGGCTGCGCAGCATTGCCGAGCGGGTACATCGGCTGACCGCCATCCTGGCGCTGGGGCTGGAGCGTTGCGGCATCGACCGCAGCAACCGGCAGTTTTTCGATACCCTGACCCTGCAGGTACCGGGGCAGGCCGGTCATATCGTGGGCCGGGCCCGTAGTCTGGGCATCAACCTGCGGTTGATCGATGCCGATCATCTGGGTGTCAGTCTGGATGAAACCACCACCGCGCAGACGGTGGAGACGCTGCTGCGCTGTTTTGCCGGCGATACCCACGGCCAGGATGTGGCGGCGCTGGATCTGGCGGTGCGCGGTGTGGAAAGCGGTATTACGCCGACGCAGCGCCGCCAGTCGGCGCTGCTGACGCATCCGGTGTTCAACCAGCACCATTCGGAAAGCGCCATGCTGCGCTATCTCAAGTCCCTGGAGAACAAGGATCTGGCGCTGAACCACGCGATGATCCCGCTGGGCTCCTGCACCATGAAACTGAACGCCACCAGCGAGATGATTCCCATCACCTGGCCGGAATTCGCCCGGCTGCACCCCTTCGCGCCACTGGCGCAGGCTGAAGGCTACCGGGTGATGATCGATGAGCTGGAAGCCATGCTGCGCGCCATTACCGGTTTCGACGCCATCTGCATGCAGCCTAATTCCGGAGCCCAGGGCGAGTACGCCGGCCTGCTGGCGATCCGCAAATACCATGAGGACAATGGCAACGGCCACCGCCAGGTGTGCCTGATTCCCACCTCTGCCCATGGCACCAACCCGGCCTCGGCGCAGATGGCCGGCATGCGCGTGGTACTGGTCGCCTGCGACGAGCAGGGCAACGTCAATATCGAGGATCTGCGCAGCAAGGCCGCTGCGCATGCCAATGACCTGTCCTGCCTGATGATCACCTACCCGTCGACCCATGGCGTATATGAGGAAGGTATCCGCGAGATCTGCCAGATAATCCATGACCATGGCGGTCAGGTATACATGGACGGCGCCAACCTCAATGCGCTGGTCGGTCTGGCGCGGCCGGCGGATTTCGGTGCCGACGTCGCGCACATGAACCTGCACAAGACCTTCTGCATTCCCCATGGCGGCGGTGGACCGGGCATGGGGCCGATCGGCGTCAAGGCGCACCTGGCACCCTATGTCGCCAACCATGTGGTGGTGCCGCTGGACGGCCCGCACCCCGAGAACGATGCGGTCAGCGCCGCGCCCTGGGGTAGCGCCAGCATTCTGCCGATCAGCTGGACCTATATCGCGCTGATGGGAGCCAGCGGGCTGCGTCGGGCCACCGAGGTGGCGATCCTCAGCGCCAACTATATCGCCCAGCGCCTGGGACCGGCCTATCCGGTGCTCTACAGCGGCCGCAACGGCTGGGTGGCGCACGAGTGCATCATCGATATCCGCCCGCTCAAGGCGGCGACCGGTATCAGCGAGGAAGACATCGCCAAGCGGCTGATGGACTTCGGCTTCCACGCCCCGACCATGTCCTTCCCGGTGCCCGGCACGCTGATGATCGAGCCCACTGAAAGCGAGTCCAAGGCCGAACTGGACCGCTTCATCGACGCCATGCTGTGCATCCGCCGGGAGATCGACCTGGTGGAGCAGGGCCAGTGGGGCGCCGAGGACAATCCGCTGCATAATGCACCGCATACCCTGGCCGACATCACCAGCGACTGGCAGCGCAGCTATTCCCGGGAGCAGGCGGTATTCCCGCTGGGCTGGGTGGCAGCCAACAAGTTCTGGCCGGTGGTGAACCGCATCGACAACGTTTATGGCGACCGTAACCTGTTCTGCGCCTGCCCACCGCTGGAGGAGTGGGCGCAGTAGCGGTTGGGTTGGAGCTGGGCGGGTTGCGCCATGGATTGCCACACCCTTCGGGCTCGCAATGACGGATGAGAGGGCGGTACAGGCAAGCCGCTCACTCCCCCCTCGTCATTGCGAACCGCAAAGCGGTGAAGCAATCCACCGGCACGGAGTCGGATGGAGTGCCTCCCCCATGGATTGCCACGCCCTTCGGGCTCGCAATGACGGATGAGAGGGCGGTACAGGCAAGCCACCCACTCCCCCCTCGTCATTGCGAACCGCGGAGCGGTGAAGCAATCCACCGGCACGGAGTTGGATGGAGTGCCTCCCCCATGGATTGCCATGCCCTTCGGGCTCGCAATGACGGGTGGACCTTCACTCCCTCGTCATTGCGAACCGCAGAGCGGTGAAGCAATCCACAAGCGCGGAGTAACCGACGGGCACCTCCTCCGAGCATTCCCCAGGTCGGATAGTCTTTCAATATGGTATTTTAGCGAGCTTGCCGCGGCTCCATGTAACCCATGCACCTGGCAGTGCGTCAACCGAACCACCGCCTGACGGAAACACGCCATGAGTGAAGAAACACCTGCTGCCGCCGAAACCCAGGAATCCATTACCGATGCGCTGGCCAAGGGCAAGCTCAAGCGGGTTCGCCGTATTCTGCGTGACCTGACCGCGGAAGAGATCGCCGAACTGCTGGGCCAGCTCGATGACGAGCAGCAGCAACTGGTGTGGAACCAGATCGGTGACCAGGAGGAAGCCGACATCCTGGTGCTGCTGGCGCCCGACCTGGCCGAGCGTTTGCTGGCCAATGCCGATGACAACCTGCTGGAGACGCAGCTGGAGCCCGATACCGAAGCCGAGATCAGCCCCATCGCCATCGTTCGCGAGGCGTTGGAAGCCGGCAGGTTCAAGCGCGCGCTGAAGGTCTTCGCCAAGCTGCACCCGGCGCAGGCTGCCGGTTTGCTGGAGTCGCTGCCGCCGGGTGAACGCAGCAGCATCTGGTCGCGCCTGGACAGTGTTCGCGCCGGCCAGATTCTGGTGCATCTGCGCGAAGAAGTGGCTGCCAGCCTGGCACTGGAAATGCCCGATGGCGAATTGCTGGAGGCAGCGCGGCAACTGGATCTCGATGACCTGGTGGATCTGATCCAGGCGCTGCCGTTCGGCCCCGGGCGGCAACTGCTGCTGTCGATGGATGTGAAGAAGCGTCAGCAACTGGCGGACATGCTGTCCTACCCGGAGGACTCCGCCGGCGGTCTGATGAACATCGACCACATTTCCGTGCGTGCCGACGTCAAGGTGGGTTCGGTGCTGCGCTATCTGCGCCTGCTGGAAGACCTGCCTGATCATACCGACAAGCTGATGGTGGTCGACCGGGAGAATCGCTACCAGGGTGTGCTGCGGTTGAGCCGGCTGGTTACCAGCCAGGCCGATGAGCTGGTACGCGAGGTAATGGATGCCGACTTCAAGGCCCTTGATGTGCTGATGAGCAGCCAGGATGTGGCCCGTCAGTTCGAGGACCTGGACATGCTCTCGGCGGCGGTGGTCAGTGAGGAGGGCATCCTGCTCGGGCGCATCACCGTGGATGACGTGATGGACAGTATCCGTGAGGATTCCGAGCGGGCGATCATGGGCATGGCCGGTCTGGATGACGAGGCCGACATGTTCGCCCCGGTATTGACCAGCACCCGTCGCCGCTCGGTGTGGCTGGGCTGCAACCTGATTACCGCGTTCCTGGCGGCGTCGGTGATCGGCCAGTTCCAGGGCGCACTGGAGCAGATCGTCGCCCTGGCAGTGCTGATGCCGGTGGTGGCGAGCATGGGCGGGATCGCCGGCAGCCAGACCCTGACCCTGGTGATTCGCGGGCTGGCCCTGGGGCAGGTCGATATCGGCAACCTGAGGGTGCTGCTGGGCAAGGAAGTCGGCATCGGCCTGCTCAACGGTCTGCTGTGGGCGGTGCTGGTGGCCGGGGTGGCGATCGTCTGGTTCGGCAACTGGGGCATCGGTGGAGTGATCGGCATGGCGATTCTGATCAACCTGATCTGCGCTGTGCTGGCAGGCCTGCTGATCCCGCTGATTCTCCGACGTTTCGGCATCGACCCGGCGCTGGCCGGCAGCATGGTGCTGATGGCGGTCACCGATGTGGTCGGTTTCTCTTCCTTCCTCGGCCTGGCCACGGTGTTTCTACTTTAATTCCGCGTCTGCGAGTTGTCCTCTGTGGACAGCTCGACCATCAGGTCGTCGGCCAGGTTTTCCAGATCGGCGCGCAGTATCTCGGCGTCGGTCTGCGGCAGCAGGCTGAGGCGGGCGCTGGCACGAAACAGCTGTTCGGCGGTCATCGGCGCGGGTTCGCAGCGGGTTTCCAGTCGCTCCACATTGACCCCGTGGCGCGCCAGTATCGCCGACACCTCATGCACGATGCCGGGTCGGTCGTTGCCGACCAGGTTCAGATACAGGATCTCCTGTGCCGGTTCCTCGGCCTGCCCGCTGACCGCCAGCTGGATATTGATGCCCATACTGCCCAACTGTTCCAGCTCGGCGCGCAGGTCAGCGAGCCGTTCGGCCGGCACGTCGACCCGCAGGATACCGGCGAACTGTCCGGCCATGCGCGCCATGCGACTGTCCAGCCAGTTGCCGCCATGCCGATTGATGACCTGGGCCAGGCTTTCCACCAGACCGGGCTTGTCGGCGGAAATCACGGTGAGTATCAGCGGGATGGTCATGGGCGGGCTCCTGTGGTCGGATGAGCGGGACCGGATTGTTCAGTGTAGTCGCAGACTGGATGCCATGGCGTCTGTATACTGCCGCCCCGGCGGAATTTTCCAGCCAGCAATCGTTCAGGAGTCGACCATGAATCTGCCCAGCCTGCGCCTCAAGACCAACTGCGACCGCCGCATCAAGGGCGGCCATCTGTGGGTGTTCAGCAACGAGGTCGATACCGCGCAAACGCCCCTGACAGCCTTTGCGCCAGGGCAGGAAGTGCAGCTGGAGACGGCCTCCGGCAAGGTGCTGGGGTTGGCCAGCATGAGCCCGGACAACCTGATCTGCGCCCGGCTGCACAGCCGCGACCCCGCCCATGGGCTGGACAAGTCGCTGCTGGTGCACCGTATCAAGATCGCCCTGAGTCTGCGTGAAAAGCTGTTCGACAAGCCGTTCTATCGCCTGGTCTATGGCGAGTCCGACCTGCTGCCTGGTCTGGTGGTGGACCGCTTTGCCGACTATCTGGTGGTGCAGATCAGCACGCCGGGCATGGAGCGGGTACGGGGCGAGATCGTCGAGGCGCTGGCGCAGGTATTCAAGCCCGCCGGCATCCTGTTCAAGAACGATGGTGCCGCGCGCAAGGCGGAGAAGCTCGAATCGTATGTCGAAGTGGTATTCGGTGAGGTGCCGCAGCGGGTGGCGCTGGAAGAGAACGGTGTGGCTTTCGAGGCGCCGGTGCACACCGGCCAGAAAACCGGCTGGTTCTATGATCACCGCATGAACCGTGCGCGCCTGGCGCCCTACGTGGCCGGCAAGCGGGTGCTGGACCTGTACAGCTATATCGGCGGCTGGGGCGTGCAGGCGGCTGCCTTCGGCGCCAGCGAAGTGATGTGCGTGGACAGCTCGGCGGCGGCATTGGACCTGGTCGAGCATAACGCCGCGCTCAACGGTGTGGCGGACCGGATGGCGGTGGTCGAGGGGGATGTCATGGACGCCCTGCGCGAACTCAAGGGTGCCGGTGAGAAATTCGACGTGGTGATCGCCGATCCGCCAGCCTTCATCAAGAAGCGCAAGGATATCCGCAACGGCGAAAATGCCTATCGTCGCCTCAACGAGCAGGCCATGCGGCTGCTGAACAAGGACGGCATCCTGATCTCGGCCTCGTGCTCCATGCACCTGGCGGAAAACAGCCTGCGCGATATCCTGCTGGCCGCCAGCCGCCACCTGGATCGCCATCTGGTGATCGCCGAGCGCGGCTTCCAGGGTGCCGATCATCCGTTGCACCCGGCGATTCCCGAAACCGGCTATATCAAGAGCTATTTCTGCCGGGTGCTGCCGGTCTGAGCGGAGCGGTAGCCTGCGCCGGGGGCTCAGTCGCGCAGGCTGATCACCGGCCAACCATGTTGTTCGGCATGGGCGCGCAGGACATCGTCGGGGTCCACCGCCACCGGGTGGTCGACCATCGATAGCAGCGGCAGGTCATTGCGTGAATCGCTGTAGAAATACGCGCCAGCGAGAGTGTTGCCGGTTTCCTCGAGCCAGCGCTCCAGCCGGGTGACCTTGCCTTCGCGGAAACAGGGAATGTCGCAGGAGCGGCCAGTGTAGTTTCCGTCGATTTCCTCGCACTCTGAAGCCAGCATGATATCGATGCCATAGCGGCGACCGATCGGGCCCGCCACGAAGCGGTTGGTGGCGGTGATGATCATGGTGGTATCGCCTGCCTGCTCATGGCGGGCAATCAGTTCCAGTGCCCTGGGCAGAATGAAGGGCTCGATCTTTTCCTGCATGAACAGGGCGTGCCACTGATCCAACTGCTCCCGGCTGTGGCGGCCCAGTGGCTCGAGGCAGAAGTTCAGGTAATCGTTGACGTCGAGCTTGCCGTCCAGATAATCATTGAAGAACTGGGTATTGAGTGCGCCATAGGTCTGCGCATCAACGATGTTGTGTGCAACGGCGAATTCCCCCCAGGCATTGTCACTGTCAGTGCCCAGCAGGGTATTGTCGAGGTCAAAAATGGCCAGTGCCACGGATTGCTCCTGTCGTTTGGTTCAGCGGATATGCAAGGATAATCCAGGCGCGCAATAATTGCTTGAGCCGCTGCATTTAGGCAATTGCTGGGGTGCGCGTCTTTGTGGAACAATGCAGAGGAACATAGACAAGGAAACTGGCAGTGATCGACTCCGACGGCTTTCGTCCCAATGTAGGCATCATCCTGACCAATGGGTTGGGGCAGGTGCTGTGGGCCAGGCGCATCGGTCAGGAAGCCTGGCAGTTCCCGCAGGGTGGTATCCAGCGCCACGAGAATCCCGAACAGGCACTCTATCGTGAGTTGCACGAGGAGGTGGGCCTGCTTCCCGGAGATGTCGAAATCCTCGCCTGCACCCGCGGCTGGCTGCGCTACCGTCTGCCGCAGCGCCTGATCCGCAGTCATTCCCAACCGGTATGTGTCGGCCAGAAGCAGAAATGGTTCCTGCTGCGCCTGACCTGCGAAGATGAACGGGTATGCATGACCAGAACCGCCAAGCCCGAGTTCGATGGCTGGCGCTGGGTCAGTTACTGGTACCCGCTGGGCCAGGTGGTGGCATTCAAACGGGACGTCTATCGCCGCGCGATGAAGGAACTGGCTCCGCGTCTGCCGCTCAATGAGTTCAGCGAATGCTGAACATGCTCAGTACGCTTCGGCGTATCGTTCAGGAAGTCAACTCGGCGAAGGACCTGACCTCGGCGCTGAACATCATCGTCCGCCGGGTGCGTGAGGCGATGGAAACTCACGTCTGCTCCGTCTATCTGCTGAATCCGGATACCGAGCGCTACGAACTGATGGCCACCGAGGGCTTGAACAAGAGCGCCATCGGGGTGGTCAGCCTGGCCAGCAACGAAGGTCTGGTCGGCTATGTCGGGGTGCGTGAGGAGCCGGTCAACCTGGAAGACGCCGCCTCGCATCCGCGGTTCCGCTATTTCGCCGAAACCGGCGAAGAGCGTTATGCCTCCTTTCTTGGGGTGCCCATCATTCACCACCGGCGGGTGATGGGCGTGCTGGTGATCCAGCAGAAGGAGCGCCGCCAGTTCGACGAAGTGGAAGAGTCCTTCCTGGTGACCATGAGCGCCCAGTTGTCCGGGGTCATCGCCCATGCCGAGGCCACCGGTGCCATCCGGGGGCTGGGCTGGACTGGTGAGGTGATCCAGGATACCCGCTTCGATGCGGTACCCGGCGCGCCGGGGGTGGCGATAGGGCGGGCGGTGATCATGCTGCCGCCGGCCGATCTCAAGGCCGTGCCGGACAAGGAAGTGAAGGACATCGATGCCGAGATCGCCCTGTATCGGCGGGCGGTCGAGGCGGTGCGTGCCGACATCAAGCGGTTGTCCGACAAGCTGGCGGCGCAGTTGCGCCCCGAAGAGCTGGCGCTGTTCGACGTGTACCTGATGATGCTGGACGACTCGTCGCTGGGTAACGAGATCATCAAGGGCATCCGTGAAGGACAGTGGGCCCAGGGCGCGCTGCGCGATGTGATCAGCGCCCATGTGGCGCGCTTCGAGCTGATGGACGATCCCTATCTGCAGGAGCGTGCCGCCGACATCAAGGACCTCGGACGTCGGTTGCTGGCCTGCCTGCAGGAAGCTGGTCGCCAGCGCGTGGTGTTCCCGAAGAAGACCATTCTGGTGGCTGAGGAGCTGACCCCGTCGATGCTCGGCGAGGTGCCCAAGGACCGCCTGGTCGGTCTGGTCTCGGTGATGGGCTCGGGCAGCTCCCACGTGGCGATTCTGGCGCGGGCCATGGGCATTCCCACGGTGATGGGTGCGCTGGATCTGCCGTATCTGCGCATGGACGGCCTGGACCTGATCGTCGATGGCAACGCCGGGGAAGTCTATTCCAACCCCTCCCAGGAACTGCGTCGGCATTATCGCGAACTGATCCGCGAGGAGCTGGAGCTGTCCCACGGGCTGGAGAAACTGCGCAGCCTGCCGTGTGTGACCCTGGATGGACACCGCATACCGCTGTGGGTGAATACCGGCCTGTTCGCCGATATTGCCCGCTCGCTGGACCGGGGCGCCGAAGGGGTGGGGCTGTACCGTACCGAAGTACCGTTCATGATCCAGGATCGCTTCCCCAGCGAGAAGGAACAGCAGACCATCTATCGCGAGCAGTTGCAGGCCTTCCACCCGCAGCCGGTAACCATGCGCACGCTGGATATCGGCGGTGACAAGGAGCTGAGCTACTTCCCGATCAAGGAGGATAACCCGTTCCTCGGCTGGCGCGGCATCCGGGTCACGCTGGATCATCCGGAGATCTTCCTGGTGCAGATCCGCGCCATGCTCAAGGCCAGCGAGGGGTTGGAAAACCTGCGCATCATGCTGCCGATGATCAGCAGCGTGTATGAGGTCGAGGAAGCCCTGCATCTGATCCATCGCGCCCATGGCGAAGTGCTGGACGAGGGCTTCCAGGTGCCGATGCCACCGGTCGGGGTGATGATCGAGGTACCCGCGGCGGTCTACCAGGCGCGTGAGCTGGCGCAACTGGTGGACTTCCTGTCCGTTGGCACCAACGACCTGACCCAGTATCTGCTGGCGGTGGACCGCAACAACCCGCGGGTGGCGGACCTGTACCACTCCCTGCATCCGGCGGTGCTGCAGGCGCTGCTGCTGGTCGCCCGTGCCTGCCGCGAGGCGGGCAAGCCGCTGAGTGTGTGCGGCGAGATGGCGGGTGATCCGGCTGCTGCGGTGCTGCTGCTGGGGATCGGCTGCGATGTGCTGTCGATGAGCGCTTCCAACCTGCCGCGGGTCAAATGGCTGCTACGCCAGATTCGTCTGAGTGATGCCCAGGACCTGTTGCAGGAGGTATTGAAGCAGGACAATGCCTACATGGTGCAAAGCATCCTGGACCTCACCCTGCGCAACCTGGGGCTGGGTAAGGTACTCAAGCCGCTACGCTGAAAGCGCCTCAGAAATGCCAGTCCGAGTCACCCTGGTCCGACCCCAGCGGGCCGAAGCTCTGTTCCACGAAGGTGATGCTGCCATCGGCGTCGATGCTCAGCAGACTGCAGGCGCGGGTGCCGTAGTCCTCGCCGAGAATGAAGGTCGCTGACAGGCGCCGTTCCCACTCCAGCCCCACGCCGCTGTCAGGCAACTGCTCATCGGGATACTCGCGGCTGTCCTTGAGCAGCTCCAACAGCGTCTCGTTGTCGGCACCCAGTCGTTGCTCCAGACCTTGACACAGCGCCTGCAGTTTCGGCCAGGGACTGTTCAGCGAGGCGTTGGACAGGCCATAGATGCCCGGCTTCAGCGCCTGGGCATGGCCCTCCTGGCTATTCAGGTGCCACAGCTCAGTGACATTGCCGGCCAGCAGATTGAAGCCGGCATAGTCGGTCAGATCGCCGCTCAGGCTGGCCATGTAATCGCCGGGTGACATGTCGCCGGTCAGGTAATCCAGTACCAGCTTGCCACGCGAGCGCGGCCCGCGGCGGGCCTGGGGCGAGCGGATATTGGTCAGCGCGGCGAAGCGACCGCTGCGGGTGACGCCCAACCAGGTGCCGCCGGCCTCCAGATCCTTGCCGGCCAGCAGCTCGGGATGGCCTTCCTCGTTCCATAAAGTCGCTGCCCGCGTCGGACGCGGGTGAAACTCATCACGGTTGCCGAGCAGCACCAGTGGCCGGCCCGACACCTGCCAGGCAAAAGCGATCAGACACATAGCAGTCTCCTGATAATTTGTTCCAGTGTACCGACTTCCGCCGGGGCATGCCCGGCGCGATCCGGGGCAGCGGTGCCGACGAGTTTTCGCTACACTAGCCAGCTTGCGCACTGGCGCAACATGGGGAGCGTATGGAATTCATCATCTATCTGGTATTGGGGGCCTGTGCCGGCGTGCTGGCCGGGTTGTTCGGCGTGGGCGGCGGCATGATCATCGTTCCGGTGCTGGTCTACAGCTTCGCCCTGCAGGGTTTCGCTCCCGAGGTATTGACCCACATGGCGGTGGGCACCTCGCTGGCGACCATTGCCTTCACCTCGGTCAATTCGGTACGCGCGCACCACCGGCTGGGTGCGGTACGCTGGCACCTGTTTGTCTGGCTGGCGCTGGGCATTATCTTCGGCTGCCTGCTTGGTGGCCTGACCGCAGCTACGCTCAGTGGCCCGATACTGCAGAAGATCATTGGCGTATTCGCCATCTGCGTGGCGATCCAGATGATGTTCGAACTCAAGCCCAAGGCCGCCCTCGGCGAGCCGGGCAAGCCGGCGCTGACCGTCGCCGGCGGCGTCATCGGCTGGGCTTCGACCATCTTCGGCATCGGCGGCGGCTCGCTGACGGTGCCGTTCCTGGTCTGGCGCAGCGTACCCATGCAGCAGGCAGTGGCGACCTCGGCCGCCTGTGGCATGCCGATTGCGCTGGCCGGTGCGCTCAGTTTCATGGCTACCGGCTGGGCGGCCGGGGGCCTGCCGGACTGGAGCCTTGGCTACGTCTATCTGCCGGCAATGATCGGCATCGCTGCCACCAGTGTATTCTTTGCCGGGTACGGTGCCCGGCTGGCCCATCGTCTGTCCCAACGCCTGCTCAAGCGACTGTTTGCGCTGTTGCTGGTCTCGGTGGGCATCAACTTTCTCCTGTAGGGAACTGCCATGCTGACTTATCCGCAGATTGACCCTGTTGCCCTGTCCCTGGGGCCGCTGCAGATCCATTGGTACGGCCTGATGTACCTGATCGGCATCGGTGGCGCCTGGTGGCTGGCCAGCCGGCGGCTGCACGCCTTCGAACCGAGCTGGACCCGGGACACCCTGTCCGACCTGGTGTTCTGGGTGGCATTGGGGGTGATTGCCGGTGGGCGCCTGGGCTATGTGCTGTTCTACGACCTGAGCGCCTATCTGAACGACCCGTCGCTGGTGCTGCAGATATGGAAGGGCGGCATGTCCTTCCATGGCGGGCTGGTGGGTGTGCTGCTGGCGGTATGGTGGTTTTCCCGCAAGCACAACACCGGCTTCTTCCGTCTGATGGACTTCATCGCACCGCTGGTGCCCATCGGGCTGGGCGCGGGGCGTATCGGCAACTTCATCAATGCCGAGCTCTGGGGCAAGGCTACCGACGTGCCCTGGGCCATGGTGTTTCCCACCGATCCAGCGCAGCTGGCACGCCACCCGTCGCAGTTGTATCAGTTCGCCCTGGAAGGGGTAGCGCTGTTCTGCATTCTCTGGTTCTATTCGCGCAAGCCGCGTCCGACCATGACCGTGTGCGGATTGTTCGCTGTCTGCTACGGCATTTTCCGTTTCATCGTCGAATTCGTCCGCGAGCCGGACGCGCATATCGGCTATCTGGCGTTCGGCTGGCTGACCATGGGCCAGTTGCTGTGTATACCCATGATCGGACTCGGTGCCGCATTCATGTGGTGGGGCTACCGCAAGGGGGATGTAAGGCATGAAACAGTATCTTGAGCTGATGCGCCGGGTGCGCGAGTCCGGCACCTTCAAGAGCGATCGCACCGGCACCGGCACCTGGAGCGTGTTCGGCCATCAGATGCGTTTCGATCTGGCCGAAGGCTTCCCGCTGGTGACCACCAAGAAGTGTCACTTGAGGTCCATCGTGCACGAGCTGCTGTGGTTCCTGCAGGGTGATACCAACATCCGCTATCTGAAGGAGAACGGTGTATCCATCTGGGATGAGTGGGCTGACGAAAATGGCGATCTGGGGCCGGTGTATGGCTACCAATGGCGCAGCTGGCCGACGCCCGATGGCGAGTCGATCGACCAGATCAGCAAGCTGATCCAGATGATCAAGACCAATCCGGACTCGCGGCGATTGATCGTCTCGGCATGGAATCCGGCCCTGGTCGACGAGATGGCGTTGCCGCCATGCCACGCGCTGTTCCAGTTCTACGTCGCTGATGGCAAGCTGAGCTGTCAGCTGTACCAGCGTTCGGCGGACATCTTCCTCGGCGTGCCATTCAATATCGCCAGCTACGCGCTGCTGACATTGATGGTGGCACAGGTCTGCGATCTGCAGCCCGGCGAGTTCATCTGGACCGGTGGGGACTGTCACCTGTATGCCAACCATATCGAGCAGACGGACCTGCAACTCAGCCGCGAACCCTATCCGCTGCCGCGCATGCGGCTGAATCCCGAGGTGAAGGACCTGTTCGCCTTTTCCTTCGAGGACTTCACCCTGGAAGACTACCAGTCCCATCCGCATATCAAGGCGCCGGTCGCGGTGTGATGGCCTGGGCGGGGCATGCTCCATGCTCCGCCGTCATCATATTGCAATAATATTGCTGTAAGCTCGATTCGCTTATCCGCAGCGATGAGGGCTGGCAATGCGCAGGGTGATATTCAATCAGAAGGGTGGCGTGGGTAAATCCAGCATTGCCTGCAATCTGGCAGCGGTCAGTGCCGCCCAGGGCTACCGCACCCTGCTTATCGACCTCGATGCACAGGCCAACTCCAGTCACTATCTCACCGGACTGAGCGGGGCGGATATCCCCACCGGCATCGCCGAGTTCTTCCATCTGATACTCAGCTCCGGCATCGCCGCGAAAAAGGCGCGGCCGCAGATCATCGAGACCGGCTACGACAACCTGCACCTGATTACCGCATCGCCCGAGCTGGCCGACTTGCAGCCCAAGCTGGAGGCCAAGCACAAGATCAACAAGCTGAACCGGTTGCTGGACAAGCTCGATGGCGCCTATGAACGGATCTACCTGGATACCCCACCGGCGCTGAATTTCTATAGCGTATCGGCACTGATCGCTGCCGACCGCTGCCTGATTCCCTTCGATTGCGACAGCTTCTCCCGCCGGGCCCTGTATGGGCTGCTCGAGGAGATCGAAGAGATCCGCGACGATCATAATGAGCGCTTGCAGGTCGAAGGTATCATCGTCAACCAGTTCCAGCCGCGGGCCGCATTGCCGCAGCAGATGATCAACGAGCTGCTGGCCGAAGGCTTGCCATTGCTGCCGATCTACCTGGCCAGTTCGGTGAAGATGCGCGAGTCGCATCAGGCCTGCCGACCGCTGATCCACCTTGAACCCCGGCACAAGCTGACCCGGCAGTTCGTCGAGCTGCACGACTATCTGGAAGCGACCGGCTGAGTGTTGCCGAGCCCGGCGCAGAGGGTTATTCTGCGCCGATGAAAACCAGACTACCCCTTTCCCTGATCGCCGCCTGTGCCCATGACCGTGTGATCGGGCTGGACAACCGCATGCCCTGGCACCTGCCGGCGGATCTCAAGCACTTCAAGGCCAGAACCCTCGGCAAGCCGATCATCATGGGGCGCAAGACCTGGGATTCCCTCGGCCGCCCATTGCCGGGTCGACTCAACCTGGTGGTCAGCCGCCAGGCCGGTCTGCAACTGGAGGGTGCCGAGGTGTTCACCGACCTGGCCGAGGCCATCGAGCGGGCCGAGCAGTGGGCGCAGGAGCAGGGCGCTGACGAAGTCATGCTGATCGGCGGTGGTCAGCTGTATGCCCAGGCGCTGCCGTTGGCCAGCCGCATCTACCTGACCCGGATCGACCTGGCGGTGCCGGGTGATGCATTCTTTCCCGAGTTCGGCGGCTGGCAGCGCACCGAGGCCGAAGCGCACCCTGCCGGTGAAGATGCCCCCGCCTATACCTTCGAAACCTGGATCAAGCCGGCCGGTCGCTGATCGGCGCCATTGGCACCGGTATTCCTCAGGTCATTGATCAGCCAAAGCCAACTGGTGGTGGTCTTACCCTTGGCTCGTCAGTTGATTGACTATGCTTGTGGCTGGTAATCCCCAATTGACGGAGTAGGCCCATGAGCAAGTCTCTTCTGGTGGCGTTGTTGCTGATTGCGCCCGCGCACGCACAGTCCGATGAGCAGCCAACCTGTGCGGACAAGGAGCAGCGCATTCTCGAACGGTTGCAACGGGCCGAAGCGGCGGGCAATCAGGCCCAGGTACGTGGGCTGAACAAGGCGCTGAAGGAAATGCGCGAGAATTGCAGCGAAGAGGATCTGGCGGCCCAGCGCCGCGAGCGTATCGCCGAACGCGAGGCGGAAGTGGAGGAGCGTCGGGAGGATCTGGCCGAGGCACGGCGCAGTGGTGATCAGGACAAGATCGACAAGCGTGAAGGCAAGCTGGCCGAGGCGCTGAAGGAACTGGGCGAAGCCAGAGCGGAGTAGCCGTAGCCACTCCGCCTGGTCAGGCTGGGATCAGTCTTCCAGCATCGCCTTGTTGCGCACCGCGCCCTTGTCGGCGCTGGTGGCCAGCAGGGCATAGGCCTTGAGCGCGGTGGATACCTTGCGCGCCCGGACTTCCGCCGGTTTCCAGCCTTTCTGGTCCTGCTCGATGCGGCGGTGTGCCAGTTCCTCATCGGACACCAGCAGATTGATGGTGCGGTTGGGAATGTCGATGAGGACCTTGTCGCCTTCGCGCACCAGGCCGATGGCACCGCCTGCCGCGGCTTCCGGCGAGGCATGGCCGATGGACAGGCCGGAGGTGCCACCGGAGAAGCGCCCGTCGGTCAGCAGCGCGCACTCCTTGCCCAGGCCCTTGGACTTCAGATAGCTGGTCGGATAGAGCATTTCCTGCATGCCCGGGCCACCCTTGGGGCCTTCGTAGCGGATGATGACGATATCGCCGGCCTTCACCTCATCGGCGAGGATGCCGCGCACCGCACTGTCCTGGCTCTCGAAGATCCTTGCGCTGCCCTCGAATACCAGGATCGAATCATCAACCCCGGCGGTTTTCACCACGCAGCCATCCAGCGCGATATTGCCGTACAGCACCGCCAGACCGCCTTCCTGGGAGTAGGCATGCTCGACCGAGCGGATGCAGCCATCGGCGCGGTCATCGTCCAGGCTCGGCCAACGCGTGCTCTGGCTGAACGCGGTCTGGGTCGGGATACCGGCCGGGCCGGCCTTGAAGAATTCATGCACCGCCGGGTCGCTGGTCTGGGTGATATCCCACTGGGCGATGGCTTCGGCCATGGTGTTGCTGTGGACCGTCGGCACGTCGGTGTGCAGCAGGCCGCCACGGGCCAGTTCGCCGAGGATCGAGAACACGCCACCGGCGCGGTGCACGTCTTCCATATGATATTTCTGGATGTTCGGCGCTACCTTGCACAGCTGCGGCACCTTGCGTGACAGCGCATCGATGGCGCGTAGGTCGAAATCGACCTCGCCTTCCTGGGCGGCAGCCAGCAGGTGCAGAATGGTGTTGGTCGAGCCGCCCATGGCGATATCCAGGGTCATGGCATTCTCGAACGCCTTGATGTTGGCGACGTTGCGCGGCAGTACCGAGTCATCGTTGTCCTGGTAGTAGCGCTTGCACAGCTCGACCGCCAGGCGGCCGGCACGCAGGAACAGCTGCTCGCGATCGCTGTGGGTGGCCAGCATCGAGCCGTTGCCGGGCAGGGACAGGCCGAGGGCTTCGGTCAGGCAGTTCATCGAGTTGGCGGTGAACATGCCCGAGCAACTGCCACAGGTCGGGCAGGCGCTGCGTTCGTATTCGGCAACGGTTTCATCGGAACAGGAATCATCGGCAGCGGCGACCATGGCATCGACCAGATCCAGGCCGTGCGCAGCCAGTTTGGTCTTGCCGGCTTCCATCGGGCCGCCGGAGACGAATACCACCGGGATATTCAGGCGCAGGGCGGCCATCAGCATGCCGGGGGTGATCTTGTCGCAGTTGGAGATGCACACGATCGCATCAGCGCAATGGGCGTTGACCATGTATTCCACCGAGTCGGCGATGATCTCGCGGCTGGGCAGCGAATACAGCATGCCGTCGTGACCCATGGCGATACCGTCATCCACCGCGATGGTGTTGAATTCCTTGGCCACGCCGCCGGCTTTCTCGATCTCGCGGGCGACCAGCTGGCCCATGTCCTTGAGGTGCACGTGACCGGGCACGAACTGGGTGAACGAGTTGGCAATGGCGATGATCGGCTTCTTGAAGTCTTCATCTTTCATGCCGGTGGCGCGCCACAGGGCGCGGGCGCCAGCCATGTTGCGGCCATGGGTGGATGTCTTGGAACGATAATCAGGCATGGATATCTATCTCGTTATGCGATGCTGAGGCGTGCCCTAGCATATCAATTTGCTGCCACTCCTGCAGCCCGACCCGCCGAGCTGCAGGGAGAGGGCCTACAGGGTTTTCTCGAATACCTTGGAGTTGCGCTGGTAGTTGTACAGCGAGGCGCGCTGCTGTGGCAGGCGCTCCACCGAGCTGGGCTCGAAGCCGCGTTCGCGGAACCAGTGTGCGGTGCGGGTGGTGAGCACGAACAGCGTATTCAGCGACCGGGACCGGGCCTGGGTCTCGATGTGCTCCAGCAACTGGTCGCCGCGCCCGCCGTGGCGGTAATCGGGATGGATCGCCACGCAGGCCAGTTCGGCGCTGTGCTGGTCCAGCGGGTACAGGGCGGCGCAGCCGATGATCATGCCGTCGCGTTCGACCAGGGTGAACTGGTCGATCTCGGTCTCCAGCACCTCACGGGAGCGGCGCACCAGGATCCCGGCTTCCTCCAGCGGCTGCAGCAGTTCCAGCAGGCCGGCGACATCCTCGATGGTCGCGGTGCGGACCTTCTCGAAGGGTTCCTGGGTGACCAGGGTGCCGCCACCGTCGCGGGTGAACAGCTCGGTGAGCATGGCACCATCTTCGGCATAGCTGATGATATGGCTGCGCCGCAGGCCCTGGTTGCAGGCCTTGCACGCCGCGGCCAACAGGGAGCCGGGCAGGCTGTTACCGAGGGCGGCCAGCAGCGGCAATGCGCGGCTCGGCTTGAGTTCGCGCAGCAGCTGTCCATCGGCATCGAAGATGCCGGTGTCGGGCCCGAACAGAATCAGTTTGTCCGCCTCCAGCGCGCTGGCGGCGCTGATGGCGACATCCTCGCAGGCCAGGTTGAACACCTCGCCGGTCGGTGAGTAGCCGATCGACGACAGCAGCACGATGGACGCATCGTCCAGGTGCCGGCCGATTGCCTTGCGATCGATGCGCCGCACCTCGCCGGTATGGTGCAGATCCACGCCGTCGATCACGCCGATCGGCTTGGCGGTGACGAAGTTGCCGCTGACCACGCGCAGGCGACTGCCCTGGCCGGCAAGGGTACACAGGCGTGCCTCGATGGCGATGCGCAAACTGCCGACCGCGTCCATCACGCAGCCCAGGGTATCGCTGTCGGTGATGCGCAGGTCGCGGTGATAGCGTGATTCCAGACCACGGGCAGCCAGCCGCTCCTCGATCTGCGGTCGCGAGCCATGCACCAGCACCAGTCGCACGCCGAGGCTGTTGAGCAGCATGATGTCATTGATGATGTTGTTGAGGTTCGGGTGCGCGAGGGCCTCGCCCGGCAGCAACACCACGAAGGTACGTTCGCGATGGGTGTTGATGTAGGGTGTGGAGTGGCGGAACCATTTGACGTAGTCGGACATGCGGCTGTTCCGTGAAAATGAAGGCGCCAGTGTAGAGACATTCGGCTCCGGGCTTCAAGGGCGCTATCGCCCGCAGGCCGTGCCATGTGCCTGAAACACAGGCAAGATAGAAAAGACCAACCGCAAGACAAGAGAGAATGCCGTGAGCACTGGTTCTGAGAATTTCATGGTTGTGCCGACCCCTGAAGCGGCCGTGGACCGTCTGGCTGCGCTGTACCAGCAGGCCGTGGACGCGCTGGGCCGCTCGCTGAAAGCCTATCTCAAGGACCGCAGCCGTCCGGATAGCAGCCAGCTGTGCCTGTTCCGCTACCCCGAACTGCGGCTGAGCTGGTCAGGGGCCGAGGCGGTGCCGTCCAGTGTCCGCGCCTGGGCCAAGGTCCAGGTGCCCGGCACCTACAGCATCACCGTCACCCAGCCAGAGGCGTTTCGCGGCTATCTGCTGGAACAGCTACACCCGCTGATGAGCGAATTCAGTGTGCGGGTCGAGGTTGGCGTCAGTCAGCAGCCGATTCCCTATCCCTATGTGGTCGAGCAGGGCGACGAGCTGGCCGGGTCGGGCGTCACCGCCGCCGAGCTGGCGCGGGTGTTTCCCAGCACCGACCTGGCATCGGCCAGCGACGACACCGCCGATGGGCTGCAGGACTGGCAGAATGTCGACCCCTTGCCGCTGGCACTGTTCGATGCGGCGCGGGTAGATTTTTCCCTGCGCCGGCTGGTGCATTACACCGGCAGCGACTGGCGCCATGTACAGCCGTGGATTCTGCTGACTAACTACCACCGCTATGTGGACCAGTTCGTCCGTCACGGCCTGGACATGCTGACCACCGATTCGCGCTTCTGCCGCATGGTGCTGCCGGGCAACGTGGTGATCCAGCGCGGCATGGCCGAAGGGGAGATGCAGGCGGTGCTGGAAACCGTGGTCTGGCATCGCTTCCAGATGCCGGCCTATCACCTGCAGGCGGAGGACGGTGACGGCATCACCCTGGTCAACATCGGCGTCGGCCCGTCCAATGCCAAGAACATCACCGACCACCTGGCGGTACTGCGCCCGCACTGCTGGCTGATGATCGGTCACTGCGGCGGCCTGCGCCAGTCGCAGACCATCGGCGACTACGTACTGGCACATGCCTACATGCGCCGCGACGGCATTCTCGACCGGGTACTGCCGCCGAATATCCCGCTGCCGGCACTGGCCGAGGTGCAGCAGGCCCTGCAGGATGCGGCGGCGCTGGTCACCGGGGACAAGGGGGACGCACTCAAGCGGCGTCTGCGCACCGGCACCATCCTCACCTACGATGACCGCAACTGGGAGTTGCGCTGGGCCCAGGAGCGCCCGCTGATCAACCTGGCCCGGGCGGTGGCGGTGGATATGGAGAGCGGCACCATCGCCGCCCAGGGCTACCGCCTGCGGGTGCCCTACGGCACGCTGCTGTGCGTCTCGGACAAGCCACTGCACAGCGAGATCAAGCTGCCCGGCGCGGCGGGGGCATTCTACGAGCGCGCCGTGACCCAGCATCTGCATATCGGTATTGCCGCGCTGGAGCTGTTGCGAGGGCAGAGCAGCCTGCATTCACGCAAGTTGCGCAGCTTTGATGAGCCGCCGTTTCGGTGAGTCCGCCCCCCCTCTCCCCCAGCCCCTCTCCCGCGAGGGGAGAGGGGAGTCAGGCCGTGCCTGCTTTCTGATGGTGCTGCAACGCTGGACTCATGTACCCATATTGCCGGTTTGATCTGTTACCTATGTTGCCGGTTTGCACTATCTAGCCCCCCCCTCTCCCGTGAGGGGAGAGGGGAGTCAGGCTGTGACTGCTTTCTGATGGTGTTGCAACGCTGGACTCATGTACCCATATTGCCGGTCTGATCTGTTACCCATGTTGCCGGTTTGCACTATCTAGCCCCCCTCTCCCCTCGCGGGAGAGGGGCTGGGGGAGAGGGGGAAGACCTGTCTACAAACAAAACCGCCCAATCAATTCCCGCAGTATCCTCACCGTCGGCTCGATCCTGTCCAGCGCCAGGTATTCGTCCGGTTGGTGCGCCTGGGCGATATCACCGGGGCCGAGAATGACGGTCTGCAGGCCCAGCTGGTTCAGATACGGCCCTTCGGTGGCGAAGGCCACGCTGCCGGCGCTATGGCCGGTGAGCTGCTCGCAGGCCTGGACGATGGCGGCGGTTGCCGGTGTGTCCATTGGTGGGACGCCGGGAAACAGCGGCTGGTAGTCGATCTGCACCTGGTGCTGCGCCGCCACCTCGGCCAGGCGTTGCGCAATGGTGCTGCGCAGCGCCTCCGGGTCCATGCCCGGCAGCGGGCGCAGATCGAACTCCAGGGCGCAGCGGCCACAGATGCGGTTGGGATTGTCGCCACCATGAATGCAGCCCAGGTTCAGGGTCGGCGTCGGTACGCTGAATAGCGGGTCACGCCACTGCTGCTGCCAGGCGCTGCGCAGATTCAGCAGCTCGCCGATCACCTGGTGCATGGCCTCGATGGCATTGCGTCCCAGGCTCGGATCGGAGGAATGACCGGCCTGACCGAGGATGTCCACGCGCTCCATCAGAATGCCCTTGTGCACCCGGATCGGTTGCAGACCGGTTGGCTCGCCGATCACCGCATGACGGGCACCGAGCAGATCGTCGGCTACCAGCGCCTGCGCGCCGCCCATGGCGCTTTCCTCATCGGCGGTGGCCAGGATGATCAGTGGCTGACGCAAGGGCTGGCCGAGCAAGGGCTGCAGCGCCTCGATGATCAGCGGAAAGAAGCCTTTCATGTCGCAACTGCCCAGGCCGTACCAGCGATCGTCGGCCTCGGTCAAAGCGAAGGGATCATGCTGCCAGCGCTCCGGGTTGCAGGGTACCGTGTCGGTATGCCCGGCCAGCACCAGTCCGCCCGGGCCGCTGCCCAGACTGGCGATCAGGTTGGCCTTGGCCGGCGTCTCGGCAACAGTCTGGATGCGGCAGTCGAAACCCAGCGTGCCCAGCCAGTCGGCCAGCAGATGGATTACCGGCAGGTTGGATTGATCGTGCTCGGGCTGGGTGCAACTGATGGAAGGGGTTTGCAACAGTGCGGCGAATTGCGCCTTGAGCGAGGGGAGGGGCATGACGGACTCCTGGCTGACTCCTGGCCCCGGGCACGATGGCTCGATACACGGGGCCGTAGCTGAAAGGACAGCTTACGTCAGGCAGGAGCGGGCGTCAGCCGAAAATGCCCTGGAAGATGAAGAAGTAGATGATGGAAAGAATCGCGCCAGCTGGCAGCGTCACTACCCAGGAAGTGAAGATGGTGCCGATCACCTTGAGGTTGAGCGCGGCGATACCGCGGGCCATGCCAACCCCGAGAATCGCTCCGACCAGGGTATGGGTGGTGGACACCGGCAGGCCGATACCGGAGGCCGCCACTACTGTCGAGGCCGCTGCCAGTTCGGCGGCGAAACCGCGGCTGGGGGTCAGCTCGGTGATATGTCGGCCAATGGTGGCGATGACCCGGTAACCATAGGTGGCCAGACCGACCACGATACCGACGGCACCCACCAGCAGTACCCAGCCGGGTACGGTGGACTGGGCATGTATGGTGCCTGACTGCAGGAC
This sequence comes from Pseudomonas sp. MYb185, assembly GCF_002979975.1. GTDB lineage: Bacteria > Pseudomonadota > Gammaproteobacteria > Pseudomonadales > Pseudomonadaceae > Halopseudomonas. The sequence goes on from NZ_PCQD01000001.1 coordinate 96,336, forward strand.
GCCGACGATCGCCGCCAACGGGCCGACCGCATTGGCAACGTCGTTGGAGCCGTGGGCGAAGGCCATGGCGCAGGCGGTGAAGATCATCAGGATGGCGAATACCCGTTCCACCCCATGGAGATGTGATTTTCCCGAGGGCTCATCCTTGATGCGGCTCATCAGGAGGACACCCAGCACGGTCACCAGCAGGCCGGACAATACCGACAGACCGAAGCTCTGCAAGTCGGTGAAATGCAGTCCGACATGCTTGAGGCCCTTGGTCAGGGTCATCAGTGCGATGATGAAGCCCACGGCGAACATGTACATGGGAATATAGCGCTTGGCATTGGCGAAGGGGTCATCGGTATCCAGGATCAGCTTGTGCACGCTGAGGAAGATCATGAAGGCGATGCTGCCGGCCAGGAAGGGCGAGATCACCCAACTGGACACGATCGGCACTACTCCCAGCCATTTGACCGAATCCACCGAGACGCCGACCGCGGCGAAGCCGATGACCGCACCGATGATGGTATGGGTAGTGGATACCGGCCAGCCTCGTATGGAGGCGAGCAACAGCCAGGTGCCGGCCGCCAGCAGGGACGCGAGCATGCCGAATATCATCTGTTCGGGAGAGATCATCGAGGGGTCGACGATGCCGCTGCGGATGGTCTGGGTGACCGACCCGCCTGCCAGATAGGCGCCGAGGAACTCGAAGACCATGGCGATGAGAATAGCCTGCTTGATGGTCAGGGCACGGGAGCCGACCGAGGTGCCCATGGCATTGGCTACGTCGTTGGCGCCAACGCCCCAAGCCATGAAAAAGCCGAACAGGCAGGCCAGCACCAGCAAGATGGTGCCATATTCTGCGATCAGGGTCATAAATGAAAAGCTCTATGGTGAGTTAGGTGTGATGAGCCGGCAGGTTACCGGGCCATGAGGATTCCCAGGCGATTCCCTACGCGTTCCGCTCGGTCAGCGACATCGCCAATCCATTCGATGATCTGGTAGGTGAACATGACGTCCACCGGCGGTAGTACGGCTTCGCGCTTGTACAGCTCGGCACGCAGCTTGATCTGCATTTCATCCGTATCGTGCTCGATGTGTTCCAGTTCATCGATCAGCTTCTCGACGAGTTTTACCTCACGACCGGCAAAGCTGGTTTCCATCAGCTCGCTCAACTCGTCCATGGCCCGCAGGGCCTGGGTCGCAGCTTCCACCGAACGCTCGACGAAGCGTCTGAAGGCCGGCTGTACGTCCGGGTGGATCTTCATCTTGCGACCCAGCATCAGGCCGGCGATATCCTTGGCGCGGTTGGCAACTTTGTCCTGTACACTGAGCAGTTCGAGCAGGTCCGAGCGCGGTACGGAGAGAAACAGACTGTTAGGCAGATTGACGCGTATGTCTTTCTTCATCTGGTCAGCTTCGCGTTCCAGACTGGATATCCGCTGCTGAATGCGTTCGGCTTCAACCCAGTCCTCGGCCATCAGGGCGTCGATGAAGGGCACCAGTTGAGTGGTGCATTCATGGGCCTTGGTCATATGTCGTTGTATCGGGCCGACAGGGGAGCGGCCGAAGAGATTCACGAAAGGATTGTTGGGCATACAAGGCTCCAAGACTGGATTGGCTGCTGATTATAAGCTTGGTCCGGCGGGCGGTCATCCAAAAGACACAAAAACGTCACAAACCGATTCGATTACGGCCGATTGCGCAAAACCATTAGTGTAGAGAAGAGCATGGTCAAAGAGACAGAAATCAAACTGCGGGTCAGCCCCGAGGTCCTTGGCAACCTGCGCAACCACCCGGTGCTGCGTCAGCATCTGCAGGGCGAGTGGACGGGCGGCCCCTTGTACAACCAGTATTATGACACTGCCACGCGCGAGCTGGCCGCTGCGCGGGTCGCACTGCGGGTACGCCGCGATGGTGAACAGTTCATCCAGACCCTCAAGAGTCGTGGCCAGAGCGTTGCGGGGCTATCCGAGCGCAATGAATGGGACTGGACAGTGGATGCCGCTGCGCTGGACCTGACACTGCTCGACGACAGCTGCTGGCCGGCCAGCCTGAGCGCGCTGGACAAGCTCACCCTGCTACCGGTATTCACCACCGACTTCCAGCGTACCAAGGCACTGCTGCGCTGGGAGCGTGATGGTGAGACGGTGGAAGTCGAAGCGGCCCTGGACCAGGGCCAGGTACTGGCCGATGGTCGGCAGGAGCCGATCTGCGAACTGGAGCTGGAATTGCGCAGCGGGCCGATCGCCGCGCTGCTGGAACTGGCCGCCGCGCTGGCCGCGGATGTGCCGCTGATGCCCTGTGATATCAGCAAGGCCGAGCGTGGTTACCGGTTGTTCGATCCGACCAGTTACGACCTGCGCCTGGATGCCACCAATTGGTCGCAAGAGAGTACCGTCGATGATGTGATTGCCGGGGCCGGCTGGCAACTGCTCGGGCATACCCAGCGATTGGCCGAACAATACCGTTTCAGTGGCCAATGGCGGCTGTTTCGCGAACTGGTGGTGAACCTGGGCAGCTTGCGGGCATTCTTCGGTGTATTCGACCTGGCCCTGCCGCGCAGTTCCGCGCAACCTTTCCTGCCGGTGCTGGATCAGTTGCTGCAGCGGTATCGCCCGCTGGTACTCGCCGGCTGGGCCGATGATGAGGAAGGCCGCCGTGCCCGGGAGCAGGCACCGCAGGTATTCGAGCAGAGCATCGCCGATCCGGCCTGGGGGCAACTGTTCATCGGCCTGGCGCTGTGGTTGCACCAGAGCAGTTGGAAGGCCAATCGACCGCCGCGCGGGGATCGGATCGGCGCATTGAGCCTGTCGCGCTGGCTGCTGGCGGCGGTGGGCCGGGAAATCCAGGAGTTGCGCGTGCCGCACCACAATGATGCCGACGTCGATGTCGATCAATGGCTGGATCAGCAGCCGCGCCTGAATCGCCTGTATTTTCTGCTATCCGGGTTTCGCCAGCACCTGCAGGCCTCGGAGCCGGATCGTCTGTTCGGTGAGCTGAACAAGCTGCAGGCCCTGCTGGAGCAATATCCGCTGGTCGAGGAAGAGGTGCGCCCGGCGCTGCTCACGGCGCTGCGCAAACAGGGACAGCGCTTGCGCAAGCTCAATGCCTGGCGCGAACTGAACGGCTGACACAACCGCAGGGAGGCATACAGGGATGAAGCATCTGAGCGAACTGGCGCTGGCTGGCAATGATCGGCGGCTAGAACTGGCCGATCTGCTCAAGGCGCTGGTGGAGCAGGGACGTCTGAGCCAGGAGGGCGCCGAGCAACTGAGCATGTTGCGGCGTTCGGCCAGCGGTGCGACCGCCAAGCTGCACCCGCTGGAATTCATTGCCGGGCAGGCGCCGCAGGATCTGGCCCGTCCCGGCAAGACACTGGACCTGGAGCTGCTGACCCGCTGGCTGGCCAGCGAGTCGGGGCAACCCTTCTATCGTATCGATCCGCTGAAGATCAACGTCTCTGCCATCACGCCGCTGATGTCCTTCGCCTTCGCCCAGCGCCATGGCATTCTCGCCGTGGACATCAACGAACGCGAAGTGACCATCGCCAGTGCCCAGCCATTCATGCGTGGCTGGGAAGCCGACCTGGTGCATGTGCTCAAGCGCGACATCCGCCGGGTGGTGACCAGCCCGGCGGACATCCAGCGCTACTCGGTGGAGTTCTATCGGCTGGCGCGCTCGGTCCACGGCGCCAATGCCACGGATCAGAAACTCAGCGGCATCGGCAACTTCGAGCAACTGCTCAACCTGGGCAGCATGGGCCAGGAGCCCGACGCCAACGATGCCCACGTGGTCAATATCGTCGACTGGCTGTTCCAGTACGCCTTCGAGCAGCGCGCCAGTGATATCCATATCGAACCGCGCCGTGACACCGGCAGTGTGCGGCTGCGCATCGATGGTGTGCTGCACACGGTCTATCAGTTCCCCTTGCAGGTCGCGGTGGCGGTGGTCAGCCGACTGAAGACCCTGGGCCGGATGAACGTCGCGGAAAAACGCAAACCCCAGGATGGCCGGGTCAAGACCAAGTCGCCCCAGGGCAGCGAGATCGAGTTGCGCCTGTCCACCCTGCCCACCGCCTTTGGCGAGAAGATGGTCATGCGCATCTTCGACCCCGACGTGCTGTTGCGCAGTTTCGACCAGTTGGGCTTTTCCAGCGAGGATCAGCGCCGCTGGCAGGGCATGGTGCAGCAACCCAATGGCATCGTCCTGGTCACCGGCCCGACCGGCTCGGGCAAGACCACCACCCTGTACACCACGCTCAAGCAGCTGGCCACGCCGGAGGTCAACGTCTGTACCATTGAAGACCCGATCGAGATGGTCGAGGACAGCTTCAACCAGATGCAGGTGCAGCACAATATCGACCTGACCTTCGCCAGCGGCGTGCGCGCGCTGATGCGCCAGGACCCGGATATCATCATGGTTGGCGAGATCCGTGACCTGGAAACCGCGGAAATGGCGATCCAGGCAGCGCTGACCGGGCACCTGGTGCTGTCTACCCTGCATACCAACGATGCGCCCAGCTCGGTGAGCCGGTTGATCGAACTGGGCGTGCCGGCCTATCTGATCAAGGCCACGGTACTCGGGGTCATGGCCCAGCGGCTGGTGCGCACCCTGTGCCCGCACTGCAAGGAGCCGGCCACGGTGGACGCGAGCGACTGGCAGGAGCTGACCAAACCGTGGAACTCGCCGTTGCCCAGCCGTGCCCAGCGTCCGGTAGGCTGCCCGGAATGCCGCGAAACTGGTTATCGCGGCAGGGCAGGGGTGTATGAGCTGATGCCGCTGAGCGACAGTCTCAAGCCGCTGATCCAGGCCGATATCGATCTCAACGCCCTGCGCCGCCAGGCCTACCGCGAAGGCATGCACAGCCTGCGGCTGTCCGGTGCGCAGAAGGTCGCGGCGGGGCTGACCACCATCGAGGAAGTGCTGCGGGTGACGCCTACCAGTCAACAGGCTTGATACTGCACCGGTAGCCAGCATCCCGCGCAAACCAACCAGCAGGCCAATGGGCTAGAATGCGCCCATTGATCGCTTCAGGAATCCCCATGAACTACCGTCACAGTTTCCACGCCGGCAATCACGCCGACGTCCTCAAACATGCCATCCTGCTGCGCATGGTCAGGTTGATGCAGCGCAAGGACGCCCCGTTGTGCTATCTGGACAGCCACGCCGGCACCGCGTTGTATGACCTGCAGGGCGAGGATGCCAGTCGCACCGGGGAGTACCTGGATGGCATCGGTCGGCTCTGGACACGGGATGATCTGCCCGAACTGCTGGTAGATTACCGGGACGCCGTGGCGCGGCACAATCCTGGTGGGGAGCTGCGGCTGTACCCCGGCTCCCCGCAACTGGTAGCCGACGTGCTGCGCGAACAGGACCGGATGATCCTCAGTGAACTGCACCCCGACGACGCCCTGACACTGAAAAACCACTTTGCCGATGAACCTGGTATCGCCGTGCATCAGCGTGACGGCTACCAGTTGCCCAAGGCCTTCCTGCCGGTGGCGGAAAAGCGCGCGTTATGGCTGCTCGACCCACCCTTCGAAAAGCCCGATGACCTGCAGCGCTGCCTTGCCGCCGTGCAGGTCGGCATCCAGCGCATGCGCCAGACGGTGATCGCCCTGTGGTATCCGATCAAGGACCAGCGCCTGCTGCGCGAGTTCTACCAGCGTATCGGTGCGGCGGGGCTACCCAAGGTGTTGCGGGTCGAGCTCAACGTGCGGCCGGCCGACACCAGCCTCGGGCTCAACGGTTCGGGCCTGATGCTGATCAACCCGCCATGGCCGTTATGGGAAGAACTGGAACAGAGCCTGCCGTGGTTGGCTGCACAGTTGGCTCAGTCCGGCTCTGGCGGCTGGCGCATGGACTGGTTGGCAGGAGAGCCCTGAGCCGGCTGCGGTGGGCTTATTTTGCAAAAAAGCGGGAACATGCCACAGTGCCCAGGGTCAAGTATTGTGTCGATGTGGTGAATGCGACTAATCCGATACTATCAAGGAGCGTATGAATATGACTGCTGTTGACAAGAACGGAACCGTAGCAAAGCAAAACGACGCCAATAAGAAAGAAGAGGTCGACTCTGGTAAGGAAGCGGTGGCGGCTGCCTACGACAAGCTGGTAGAAGCCAAGGAACACTTCAAGCATGCGGCCGAGTCAGCCGGTATGGACTGGAAACACGATGCCGAAGAGCAGTTGAAGAAGGGCAAGGCCAAGGCTGAAGAGCTTTGTGACCAGGCCAACAGCTACCTGCACGACAAGCCGCTGGCGACACTCGGCCTGGCCTTTGCCGCTGGTTTCCTGGTCTCGCAGCTCATGTCCAAGAAATGACCGGTATTCCGGGAGAGAATACCCCCGAAAGCGGTGATGTCGGTGGCCAGGAGCAGCACCGACAGCCGCTGATAGCTGAGCTGAAGTCCTCGCTGGAGTGGCTGGAACATGCCGCACTGGCCGGGGGTGACCTGGTTCGGCTGGCGGGGCTGGAGCTGAAACTGGCGGCAGGCGACTCCGGTCGGTTGCTGGTGCTGGGGTTGGCCATGCTGCCCATTGCGCTGCTGGCCTGGGTTGGTCTTTCGGTCCTGTTGGCTTGGCTGGTATTCGCCTGGATCGGTTCCCAGGCGTTGGCCATCGTGACGTTCATCCTGGTGCAGGTAGTGGCGCTGGGGGTGATGGTGGCCTATTGCAGGAAGTTTGCGAAGAGCCTGTCGTTCCCTGCGACCAACCGGCAACTGAAGACGCTGAAGGAGCAAGTCAATGGCGCGCAAGACGCTGGAAAATCAGATTCGGCAACTGGATGAGCAACTGGCCATCGAAATAGCCTTGCTCAAGCTCGACGGCCGGGAGCGCCGTACCGCGCTGCAACGGGTGCCGCCGCTGTACTGGCTGGCGGGAAGCCTGGCGGCGGGGCTGCTCGCTGGCAAGCTGATCGGGCAGAATGGGCCGACATTGCTGATCAGTCAGGGTGGCAATCTGTTCCGTCTGGCCAGCCTGCTGATGCCCAGCCTGGCCATGACAAGCAACAACTCCTTCGAGTGACCGGTGGTCACCGCTGGGCAGCGCGCTAGCGTCGCTCAGTATTCTTCTCCTGGCTGGCGTCTCTTCAGCGATATCCCGTCAGCGATATCCCGCCTCGCCTGGCGCGCTTATTGATCATCCGGAAACTGATAGGCATCGGCTTGGCCGCTTTCGGGCTTGCGCGCGCGCAGGTCACGGTAGACACCCGCACGCATCACCATCATCGACACCACAGGCGCGGTCAGCAACACGAATGCGGTGATCAGCAATTCATGCATCACCGGTCGCTCCTCGGTGCCACTGAAATACAGCATCGAGGCAATCAGGAAACAGCCGGTACCCACGGTGATGAACACCGCCGGACCGTGGATGCGCTGGTAGAAGTTCGGCAGGCGCAGCAGGCCCAGCGCGCCGATAAAGGTGATCACGCCGCCAAGGATCAGCAGCAGGGCGATGGGGATTGCCAACCAGGCGGACAGTGCGCTCATCGGCTCGGTGAGGAAGCTGCTCATTCGATGATCTCCCCGCGCATGAGGAATTTGGCCAGGGCGATGGATGAGACGAAGCCGGTCAGCGCGATCACCAGCGCCGCCTCGAAATACACCATGCTCGAGAAACGCACACCCAGCAGCAGGATGAACAGCATCGCCGCCATCCACAAGGAATCCAGTGCCAGTACCCGGTCCTGGGCGGTGGGGCCGCGCAGCAGGCGGATGGCGCAGAAGATCAGCGCCAGCAGCACGCACAGCTGGGCGAAACCGAGCGCCACTGTCAGCATCAGGCCAGTCATGCTTTCTCCTGTTCGAAAATCTCGATCAAGGGGCTTTCCAGCTTGGTCTTGATCGTGTTCACCCACCAGGCCGCATCATGCAGATCGAACACATGCAGCGCCAGATCATGACTGCCCGGAATGATCTCCACCCAGACGGTACCGGGGGTGGAGTTGATGATGCAGGCCAGCACCGCCAGGCCATGGGGGTCACGCAGATCGAGTGGGATGCGGATGAACTGCGAATTGAGCCGGCCCCCGCCAAACAGGATCAGGGTGCAGACGTTGAAGCACGAACGCAGGATCTCGATCAGCGCATAGCCTGTCAGGCGGATGATGGTGAGCGGACGCGACACGCGCACCGGTGTCGGACGCAGCGGTGCAACCAGCAGCGGCACGGCGATGGCGATGATCGCCCCGAGCAGCAGGTGCGCTGGCTCGATGCTCTGGTTGAGCATCAGCCACAGCAGCAACAATGCCAGGGACATCAGTGGGGTAGGCAGCCAGCGACTCATTGCTCGACTCCTGCGGTGCTCACCACACCGGGTATGGCGGGGCTCGACAGCACGCGCTCGATATACAGCTGTGGCTGATGCAGGGTGGCGGAAGCGCGCTCCATATAGCGACTGGTCGGCCCGGCCGCCACACTCATGATCACGCACAGCAGCAGCAGCGCCGACACCGGTGCTGCTTCGCTCAATTGCAGGCGCGGGGCCTTGGCGTCAGGGGTGGCCCAGAAGGTACGTACGCCAAAGCGCATCAGCGAAATGATCGCCGCCAGCCCGGAGATGATGATCAGCGCCAGCATGGTCCAGGCCAGTGGCCCGGCGATATACAGGTTGTCGACGAATAGCCCGGCCGGATTGAGCAGCGCATGGAACAGCGCGAACTTGGCGATGAACCCGGACAGTGGCGGCAACCCGGCGATGATCAGCGCGCAGGCAAAGAAGGACAATCCGAGGAAGGCCATGGCCGCGGGGATGACCACCCCGGCGGATTCCTCGGGATCATCGTCGATGGCGAAGGCCTCCATGGTCAGGGCGAGCATGGCCGCGCTGGGCTTGCGAATCCGTTCGACCAGCTCGATCATCAGCATGAACGCCGCCACTGCCAGGGTCGAGCTGACCAGATAGAACAGCGCGGCGCTGATCACCTTCTGCTCGCCATAGCCGACCGCAGCCAGCAGCGTACCGGAGGAAATGATCGCGCTGAAGCCAGCCATGCGGCCCAGCTCCTGGCTGCCCAGCAGGCCTATGGTGCCAAATGCCAGGGTGAGCAGGCCGCCGACCAGCAACGCGGTACCGGAGATCGCACCCAGCGAGGCTTCCTGCTCGGCAAATACCAGTAGCCACAGGCGTAGCAGCACATAGACCCCGACCTTGGTCATCAGCACCAGCATCGCGGCCACCGGCGGCGCGGCGGCGGCATAGGTGGTCGGTAGCCAGAAGCCCAGCGGCCACATCGCACTCTTGGTCAGGAAGGCGATGGCCAGTATGGCGGCCCCGACTTCGAGCAGCAGCCGTTCGCTGTCGCCCATGCTGGCGGCGCGGACCGCCAGATCGGCCATGTTCAGCGTGCCCGCCGCAGCGTAGATGAGCGCCACACCAATCAGGAAGAAGGACGAAGCGACCAGGTTGACCACCACGTACTGCATGCTGGCGCGTATCCGGTTGGCCTGCAGGCCGAGCAGCAGCAGACCGTAGGAGGCCGCCAGCATGATCTCGAAGAACACGAACAGGTTGAACAGGTCACCGGTGATGAAGGAGCCGTTGATTCCCGCCAGCAGGAACTGGAACAGCGAGTGGAAATGCACACCGGCCCGGCTCCAGCGGCGATAGGAGAATATCAGCGCTGCTACCGCGATGACCGCCGCCAGGGTCAGCATCAGCGCCGACAAGCGGTCCACCACCAGGGCGATACCGAATGGGGCTACCCAGTTGGCGGCCAGGTAGACACCCACGCCGTCCGGCCAGATTTCACTGTCCGTGACCCAGAACAGGGTGATGGCGGTGGCCAGCAGCGCCAGGGTGCCTATCAGGTTGACGGCATACTTGAGATGTTGCTGGCGGCCGCTGAGCAGTACCAGCACCGCAGCAAACAGCAGCGGCAACAGTATGGGCAGCAGAATCAGTTGGTCAGCCCAGAAACTCATTGGCGCGGTTCCTTACCATCCACGTGGTCGGTTCCGGTCAGGCCGCGGGAGGTCAGCAACAGCACCAGATACAGCGCCGTGGTGGCGAAGCCGATGACGATGGCGGTGAGCACCAGTGCCTGGGTGACCGGGTCGGCGAACAGGCCGGCATCGATCGGGTCCTTGAGCGTCAATGGCGGCTTGTTCACCGACAGTCGCCCCATGATGAAGATGAACATGTTGACCGCGTAGGAAATCAGCAGCAGGCCAATGATGACCTGGAAGGTACGCGGACGCAGGATCAGCCAGACCCCGGAGGCGAACAGGACGCCAATGGCAATGGCGATGACGGCTTCCATCAGTTTTTCTCCTTTCCAGCGGTGTCGGCGGTTTCCATCGCAGCCAACGGCAGGCGGTGGCTGCGGATCGACTGGTGAGCCAGGGCCGTCAGAATCAGCATGGTGGCGCCGACCACCACGCAGAACACGCCGAGATCAAAAAAGAATGCACTGGGCATATGCAGCTCGCCCAGTAACGGCAAGCTGAAGTGGGCAGTGTGGCTGGTCAGGAAGGGATAACCGACCAGCACGGCGCCCAGGCCGGTGGTGACGGCGATGATCAGCCCCAACGCCAGCCAGCGGTGCGGTTGCAGGTGCAGGCGCGACTCCACCCACAGGGTACCGGCCAGCATGTACTGGATAATGATGCCCACCGAGAACACCAGGCCGGCGACGAAGCCGCCACCGGGCAGGTTGTGCCCGCGCATGAAGAAGTACAGCGAGCACACCAGGATCATCGGCAACAGCAGGCGCAGATATATGCCCGGCACCATCAGGTAGCCACTCTCGGCCTGTTCCGCGGGCGTCTGCTGGGCCGCCGGGTCGATCAGATTGGTCTGCTGCGGCGGCAGCGACATGCTCTCGGATGCTGGGCGGAAGCGGCGCAGCAGGCCATACACGGTCAGTGCGACGATGCCCAGTACGGCGATCTCGCCCATGGTGTCGAAGCCCCGGAAGTCCACCAGCAGGACATTGACCACGTTGCTGCCGCCGCCCTCGGACAGCGCCCGCTCGAGGAAGAAACCACCGATACCGCTGCCGGCGGGCAGTGTCAGCACCAGATAACTGATCGCCGCCATGCCCAGGCCGGCGAGTACCGCGAGAACGAAATCCCGGCTCCGCCGGACTCGGGCCCGGCGATTCTCTGCCCGATCCTGCTCGATGGACAGAATACGTGGCGGCAGCCAGCGCAGGCCGAGCAGGATCAGCACCGTGGTCACGGTTTCCACCATCAGCTGGGTCAGGGCCAGATCCGGTGCGGAGAGCCAGAGGAAGGTCAGACACACCACCAGGCCGGCGCCGCCGACCAGGCTCAGCGAAGCCAGGCGGTGATACTTGGCCTGCCAGGCGGCTGCTACCGCGCAGCCGCAGCCGACCAGCCACAGCACGGTGAAGGGCAGATGAGGTGTGCTCGGCTCGATAGCCGCCCAGACCTGGGGCGCACTCCAGGCGGCGGCCACGCCCGCAGCCAGACAGACGGAGACCATCAGCACCAGTTGCGGTTGCAGGCGGCGGGTGCCAAGCAGCCTCTCCAGCCGCGAGGCGCCGCTGCGCAGCTGCAGCATGGTGCTTTCATAGGCCTGCTTGCCATTGAAACGGTACAGCACCGGCACGCGGTCGCGGTGCGTGAGGTTGAACTGGGTACGCAGCACCACATACAACAGGACGCCGCCGCCCAGGGCGATGAAGCTCATCAGCAGCGGCACATTGAAGCCATGCCACAGCGCCAGGCTGTAGTACGGTGTTTGGTCGCCAAGTACCGATTGCACACCGTTGTGCAGCAGCGGCCCGACACTGAGGCCCGGCACGATACCGACGATCAGGCAGAAGACCACCAGCACCTCCACCGGGAAGCGCATCCAGCGTGGCGGCTCATGCGGTGTCTTCGGCAGGTCGGTAGCCGGCTTGCCGAAGAACACATAGATGAAACGCAGTGAGTAGGCCACGCTGAACACGCCCATGGTCACCGCTGCCAGCGGCATCCACCAGTTGCTGTTGCTGCCGACCAACAGGGCCTCGGCAAAGAACATTTCCTTGGACAGGAAGCCATTGAGGAAGGGCACCCCGGCCATGGCAGCCGAGGCGACGATCGCCAGGGTCGCGGTATGCGGCATCAGCCGGGACAGCCCGCGCAGCTTGCGCATGTCACGGGTGCCGCTTTCATGGTCGATGATGCCCACCGCCATGAACAGCGAAGCCTTGAAGGTGGCGTGGTTCAGGGTATGGAAGATCGCGGCCACCATCGCCAGTGGCGTACCTATGCCCAGCAGGGCGGTGATCAGACCCAGGTGGCTGATGGTGGAATAGGCCAGCAGCCCCTTGAGGTCGTGCTGGAAAATGGCGATGAAGGAGCCGATCAACAGGGTGCAGACCCCGGCGCCGCCGATGATCCAGGTCCACTCCGGCGTGCCTGAGAGCACCGGCCACAGGCGCATCAGCAGGAAGATGCCGGCCTTGACCATGGTCGCCGAGTGCAGGTAGGCCGACACCGGGGTGGGGGCGGCCATGGCATGCGGTAGCCAGAAATGGAACGGAAACTGGGCGCTCTTGGTCAATGCGCCGAGTGCGATCAGAATCAGCGTGGGCAGGTACCAGGCGTGTTCGCGCAGTGCTTCACCGGACTCCAGAACCACATCCAGGTCGTAGCTGCCGATGATATGGCCGAGCATCAGTACCCCGGCCAGCAGGCACAGGCCACCGGTAGCGGTCACGGTGAAGGCCATGCGCGCGCCGCGCCGCGCATCGGCGCGGTGATGCCAGTAGCCGATCAACAGGAAGGACGACAGGCTGGTCAGTTCCCAGAACAACACCAGCTGTATCAGATTGCCCGATAACACCACGCCCAGCATGGAGCCCATGAACGCCAGCAGGAACGAGAAGAAGCGGGGTACCGGGTCTTCCGGTGACATGTAGTAGCGTGCATAGAGCACCACCAGCAGGAAGATGCCGATGATCAGCATGCTGAACAGCCAGGCCAGGCCATCCATGCGCAGGACCAGGTTCAGCCCGTATTCGGGCATCCAGTCGAGCTGGTAGCGCAACACCTCCCCGTTGTTTATCTGCGGAAACTGGATACCGATGATGACCAGGCCGATCAGAGCGATGGCGGCCGCAAGCCAGGCCTCCCTGTTGCGCGCATTCACTGGCAACAGCGCCGCAATGAAGCACCCGATGAAGGGGATCAAGATCAGTGTCAGTAACAGCATGGGCTCCCGGGGAAATGGTCAGAGGTTATTGGATTATGCGTTCGAGCCTCGAATCAGTGGTACCGGCAAAGCGGTCACTGCCGGTACTCTGGGTCCGGCATGATGCCGTTGGGTTATTCCGCAGAGCGGATGTTTTATTAGTAATTGCCTGAATCTGCAAGCAAAAAAATATTACCGCATGCAAACTCCGGTCCCGGCAAGGCCGCAATAGCCGCCCGGATTCTTGTGCAAATATTGCTGATGATAATCTTCTGCGTAATAGAATTCCGGCGCCTGGTCGATCTCGGTGGTGATCGGGCCCTTGCCAGCTGTGTGCAGGGCCTCGGCGAAGCGCGTCCGGCTGGCCTCGGCCTGGGCTTGCTGGGTTTGGTCGCTGACGTAGATGCCGGAGCGGTACTGGGTACCCAGGTCGTTGCCCTGGCGCATGCCCTGGGTCGGGTCATGGCTTTCCCAGAACACCCGCAGCAGCTCGTCCAGCGTCAGCATCGCAGGGTCGAACACCACCAGCACCACTTCATTATGGCCGGTCAGCCCGGAGCAGACCTCTTCATAGGTCGGGTTCGGTGTCACGCCGGCGCAATAACCAACCGCGGTGGTATACACGCCCTCGAGCTGCCAGAACAACCGCTCGGCACCCCAGAAGCAGCCCATGCCGACGATGATCTGCTGCAGATGTGCCGGGAATGGCGGCTTGATCTGCGTGCCCAGTACCGCATGGGTGCTGCTGGTGGGGATCGGCTCGGCGCGGCCGGGTAGAGCCTCGGCCGCGCCTGGCAGACGCATCTTGTGCTCGGGCGGTGATCGAAGAAACATGTCGGACTCCTGCAGAGATGGATCGGTATGAGCTGGCGACGGCATTGCCGTCGAGCTCCAGTTTAGTCAACTAGCCGAGCAACAGCTGCCGCAGGGCCTGATCCGGACAGCCGGTGGCGATGAAATACGGATTCAACCAGTCTTCCCGGTGTGGATAGTCGAAACGCTGGCCATCCAGCCCGAGTACCTGGCCGCCGGCGCCTTCCAGCACCGCCTGGGCGGCAGCGGTATCCCACTGGCTGGTGGGAGCGAAGCGCGGATACAGGTCGGCGCCGCCTTCAGCCAGCACGCAGAATTTCAGCGAACTGCCGACCCCGGTCAGCTCCACCGCATGGGCCTGCTGCAGGCGCTGCAACAGTGCTTCCTGCTCGGCGCTGGTATGCCGGCGACTGGCGACCACCCGCAGGGGCGCGGCCGGGGGGCGGCAATGGATCGGTTGTGGTGCCTGGTTTCCCTGCTGGCACCAGCTGCCGAGCCCGACACCACCCCAGTACAGGGTCTCCCGCGCCGGTACGCCGACCACGCCGAAACGTACCTGGCCATGCTCGATCAGGGCGATATTGACGGTGAACTCATCGGTGCCGGCGATGAACTCCTTGGTCCCGTCCAGCGGATCGATCAGCCAGAAACGCGACCAGTGCCGGCGCTGGTCCAGCGGCACATCGGCGGCCTCCTCTGACAGGGTCGGAATGTCCGGCGTCAAGGCCTGCAGCCCATCCAGGATGCACTGGTTGGCAGCCAGATCAGCGGCGGTTACCGGCGAGTCATCGGTCTTGATGATCACCTCCGGCTCCTGGCGCCACCAGGGCATCGCCGCCTGCCCGGCATCACGGGCCAGTTGGCAGAGCCGCTCGACGGCGAATGGCAGGCTCATGGCTGCAACTCGCCGCGCTGTTCGAGCAGGTCGCGGACCAGATACAGTGCCGCCAGCGCCCGGCCTTCGGAAAAGCCCGGGCGCGACAGCAGCTCGCTCAGGGCGTAGAGATCGACGCTGTCGACCCGGATAGGTTCGGGTTCGTCACCCGGCAGGCGCTTTTCATAGAGATCGCGGGCCAGCACGACCGAAATGCTCTGGCTCATATAGCCGGGCGACAGTGACAGCTTGCCCAGCAGCTCCATGCGCTGGGCGCCGAAGCCCGCCTCTTCCATCAGTTCGCGGTTGGCTGCATCCAGCACGTCCTCGCCGGGTTCCACCAGCCCCTTGGGCAGTGACAACTGGTAATCATGGGTGCCGCCGCAATATTCCTCGATCAACAGTGCGGTGCGTGCATCCTGAAGCGCCACCACCATCACCGCGCCGTAGCCCGCCCCGGAGCCGACCAGGCGTTCATAGGTGCGTTCGGTGCCGTTGCTGAAGCGCAGCTGCATCTGCTCGACGGTGAACAACCGGCTCTTGGCGACAACGCGGGCATCGAGAATCTCTGGCTTCTGCGGCATGCTGGCTCCGTGATCAATGGATGGTCTGCTATCATAGCCGCCCACTTCAGCAAAACCCAACCACTCATGCTCAACTGGAACACCATCGACACCGTCCTGCTGGATATGGACGGCACGCTGCTGGATCTGCATTTCGACAATCATTTCTGGGTCGAGTATCTGCCGCAGTGCTATGCCCGCCAGCACGGCCAGACGCTGGCCTGGGCCAGGGAGCGGATCGACCCGCTGATGAGCCGTATCCACGGCAAGCTGGACTGGTACTGCCTGGATTTCTGGACCCGCGAACTGGGTCTGCCGATCGTCGAACTCAAACGTGAAGTGGCGCACCTGATTCGCCTGCGCCCGGATGCCGATGCCTTTCTACGGGCGCTGCAACACAGCGGTCGCCAGGTGGTGCTGATCACCAATGCGCACCGCGATTCGTTGTCACTGAAGATGGAGCGGGTCGAGCTGCGTACCTATTTCCAGCGCCTGATCAGCTCCCATGACTTCGGCTATCCCAAGGAAGAGCAGGCGTTCTGGCACGCGCTGCGTGGCGAGGTGGAGTTCGACCCCGAGCGTACCTTGTTCATTGATGATGGTTTGTCGATCCTGCGGGCAGCCCGGGAATTCGGTATTGCCCATCTGCTGGCGGTGCGCCAGCCGGACAGCCAGGGCGAACCACGGGATACCGCGGAGTTCGACGCGGTGGAGGATTACGCCGGCATGGCCCGCGCCATCGCGGGAGCCATGCCGGCAAGGCAGCAGGCGTAGCAACCGAGCACGGAGCGGGGTGATATGGGTTGTCGAGCGCCCGCTCGACGACCGAGGCTCAGCCCTTGCCTTTGGTACGTGTCTGATTCGGTCGGGCATTCTTCTCGATGTACTCGATGATCAGCCCGGCAACGTCCTTGCCAGTGGTCGACTCGATGCCTTCCAGGCCCGGCGAGGAATTCACCTCCATGACCACCGGCCCGTGGTTGGAGCGCAGGATGTCCACCCCGGCGACATTCAGCCCCATCACCCTGGCCGCACGTACCGCGGTCATGCGTTCTTCCGGGGTGATCTTGATCAGGCTGGCGCTGCCGCCGCGATGCAGGTTGGAACGGAATTCGCCAGGCTTGGCCTGGCGCTTCATCGCCGCGATCACCTTGTCACCGACCACCAGGCAGCGGATATCCGCACCGCCTGCCTCGCGGATGTATTCCTGCACCATGATATTGGCCTTGAGCCCCATGAAGGCTTCCAGCACCGATTCGGCAGCCTGTTCGGTCTCGCACATCACCACGCCGATGCCCTGGGTGCCCTCCAGCAGCTTGATCACCAGTGGTGCGCCGCCGACCATGTTGATCAGGTCGGGAATATCATCCGGGGAATGGGCGAAACCGGTGACCGGCAGGCCGACGCCCTTGCGCGACAATAGCTGCAGCGAGCGTAGTTTGTCCCGCGAACGGCTGATGGCTACCGATTCGTTCAGAGGAAACACGCCCATCATCTCGAACTGGCGCAGCACGGCGGCGCCGTAGAAGGTGATCGAAGCGCCGATGCGCGGGATTACTGCGTCGAAGGGTTCCAGTTCGGCGCCCTTGTAATGGATGCTCGGTTTGTGACTGGCGATGTTCATGTAGGCGCGCAGGGTGTCAATCACCCGCACCTCATGGCCGCGCGCCCGCCCGGCTTCAACCAGGCGGCGGGTAGAGTAGAGATTGGGGTTGCGCGACAATACCGCAATTTTCATGATGTTCTGTTCAACCTTCTGTATATAGGTCTGTCTGGGGTTGGTTCTGGACGAAGCGTAGTCCAGGGTTGATGACAAGCTGGCCATCGAGCATGGCGGTGCAGCCGAGCAGTACCCGGTAGCGCATCGACTTGCGGCAGGTGAGGGTGAAGTCCACCCACCAGCGTTTGTCACCCAGCACCATGGGGGTGCGGATGACATGGCGTTCCTGCAGATGACCGTTGGAACTCTTGACCCGTTTGAAACTGACCAGCCGGGCCTCGCACTCGGTATCGCGGGGCTTGTGCGGTGTACCGGTGTGGGCCTTGAAGCGCACCCAGGTCTCCCCGTTACGCTCGAATATCTCGATATCGCTGGCATGCAGGGCGGAGGTCTTGGCGCCGCTGTCGACCTTGGCCATGATCCTGCTGATGCCCAACTCCGGTAGCCCGATCCATTCGCGCAGCCCGATCACGTTCAGATGATCGAAGGTCTTCATTCCGCCTCCTGCAATCCGCTATCTGCAATGGCGCGCATGATGGGCCATGATCGACGTTTCAACAAGCTTGATACAATGACGTACACGCAAGTTCCACAGGAGTACAGACCCGATGAGCGATGATGGCAAGCCACGGCTGGATAAATGGCTGTGGGCGGCGCGCTTTTTCAAGACCCGCGCGCTGGCCAAGGCAGCGATTGAAGGGGGTAAGGTGCACAGCCGGGGCGAGCGCTGCAAGCCAAGCAAGGAGCCGAAAGTCGGCGACGAGCTGCAGATCCGCCAGGGCCACGACACCCGCACGGTAGTGATCACAGCGGTTTCCATGGTCCGCCGCGGCGCGCCCGAAGCGCAGTTGCTGTATGAGGAAACGCCGCAGAGCATCGAGCTGCGTGAGGCTGCCGCGGCGCAGCGCAAGGCCGCCGGCCCGGGGTTGCTGATCAGCGAGCACCGTCCGACCAAGAAGCAGCGCCGACAGATTCACCGTTTTCGCGACGAGCGCAACACACTTTCCAAGGACTGATTGGGTATAATCGGGGTTTTTTCGAAGGTCACTGCCATGTCGTCCCAGGATGTCACCCAGCGTTTTCTGTTCGAGCACGCCGATGTGCGTGGCGAACTGGTATCGCTGAATCAGAGCTATCAGGAAGTTCTTGCCAAGCATGCCTATCCGGAGTCGGTCAAGGCGCTGCTCGGGGAAATGCTGGCGGCGGCGGTACTGCTGTCCACAGCGATCAAGTTCGATGGCCTGCTGATCATGCAGGCGCGTTCATCGGGCCCGCTGTCGACGCTGATGGTCGAGTGCTCCAGTCAGCAGGAAGTACGTGCCATCGCCCGTTACAGTGACGAGCTGAGCGGCGAAGGACTGGCCGAGCTGATGCCCGACGGGGTGCTGGCGATCACCATCGATCCAGACAAGGGCCAGCGCTATCAAGGGGTGGTGGCACTGGAAGGAGGATGCCTGGCCGACTCGCTGGCCGGCTATTTTGACAGTTCCGAACAGTTGCCCAGCCGCTTCCGGTTGCTGGCCGATGGCCGCTCGGCCCGAGGCTTCATGCTGCAGGCGTTGCCGGCCAACCGCCAGACCGATCCGGCGCAGCGGCAGGAGACCTGGAATCGCCTGAGCATCCTGGCCGATACCCTCAGTGTAGAGGAGCTGATGGCGCTGGATAATCAGACCATTCTGCATCGTCTGTATCACGAAGAGGATGTCAGGCTGTTTGATGAGCATTCCGTTAGCTTTCGGTGCAGTTGCTCGGCGGAACGATCCGGTAACGCGCTGGTCAGTCTGGGGCAGGATGATGCATTTGTGCTGCTGGAGGAGCGTGGTGGCGAGATAGAGATTGACTGCCAGTTCTGCAATACCCGGTATCTGTTCGACCATGCGGCGCTGGTCGAGCTGTTCGACAAGGCTCGGGACCACGCCCAAAGCCTGCATTGACCGCCGGTGACGTCTGCGGCTTAGCGCCATAGCCAAAACTTTGGCATAATGTCGCGCTTGCGCGGCGAGCCGGCGCTGATTTTGATTGAGCGGTAACCTAGGTGCTGAGGCCGAATCCATCGGTCTTGTGGAGATTTCGGTCAAGCCGAAGAGGACGAAGTTTGATGACGCAAGCTACCAACACTGTATTTAATGACCTGAGTATTGCCGAGCTGATCGAGTTGGCGATCCAGCGCAACGAAGGTCAACTGGCCGACAACGGCGCCCTGGTGGTCCAGACCGGCGAACGTACCGGCCGCTCGCCGATGGACCGTTTCATCGTTGACGAGCCGTCCACCAGCGCCGCCATCGCCTGGGGTCCGATCAACCGGCCGTTCCCGGCAGACAGGTTCGACGCTCTGTGGACCCGCGTCGAGGACTACCTGGCCGAAGGCCCCAGCTACGTCTCCCACGTTCATGTCGGCGCCAGCCCCGAGCACTATCTGCCGGTGGTCATGGAAACCGAAACCGCCTGGCACAACCTGTTCGGCCGGACCCTGTTCATCAACCCGCAACAGTACAATCCGGCGGGCAAGGACCAGTGGCAGATCCTCAACGCTCCGCACTTCGTCTGCGAACCCGAGCGTGACGGTACCAACAGCGACGGCTGCGTAATCCTCAACTTCGCCCAGCGCAAGGTGCTGCTTGCCGGCATGCGCTACGCGGGTGAAATGAAGAAGGCGATGTTCTCGGTGCAGAACTTCCTGCTGCCGGCCAAGGATGTGCTGCCAATGCATTGTGCTGCCAACGTCGGTGACGACGGCAACACCACGCTGTTCTTCGGTCTGTCCGGTACCGGCAAGACCACCCTGTCGGCTGATCCGGCGCGTAACCTGATCGGTGACGACGAACACGGTTGGGGCGAGGGCATCGTGTTCAACATCGAAGGTGGCTGCTACGCCAAGTGCATCGACCTGTCGCAGAAGAACGAGCCAATCATCTGGGATGCGATCAAGTTCGGTTCCGTGCTGGAAAACGTCATCATCGACCAGGATACCCGCAAGGCCGATTACACTGACGTTTCCCTGACCCAGAATACCCGTGCCGCCTACCCGCTGGAGCACGTCGAGAAGCGCGTCGAAGCCAACTACGCTGGCGAGCCGAATGCGATCATCTTCCTGACCTGCGACCTGACCGGTGTGCTGCCGCCGGTGTCCATTCTCAACAACGAGCAGGCTGCGTACCACTTCCTGTCCGGTTACACCGCACTGGTCGGTTCCACCGAAATGGGATCGGGTGGTGGCATCAAGTCGACCTTCTCCACCTGCTTCGGCGCACCTTTCTTCCCGCGTCCGGCCGGTGAGTACGCCGAACTGCTGATCAAGCGTATCAATGCCTTCGGCAGCAAGGTGTACCTGGTCAACACCGGCTGGACCGGTGGTGGCTACGGTGTCGGCAGCCGCTTCAGCATTCCGACTACCCGCTCGATCATCGCGGCTATCCAGTCCGGTGCACTGGTCGGTGCCGAAACCGAGCACGTGCCGGTGATCAACCTGGATGTGCCCAAGGCGGTGCCGGGCGTCGAAACCAAGCTGCTGAACCCGCGCAATACCTGGTCCGACACGGCTGCCTATGACGCTGCTGCCCGTGACCTGGCAGGTCTGTTCATCGAGAACTTCAAGAAGTTCGAGGTGGCCGAGGCTATCGTCGAGGCTGGCCCGCAGTTGTAAGTGCTGCTGTAGAGTCATACACAAACCCGCCGCAAGGCGGGTTTGTTGTTTCTGCGTTCCGTCGGGGGAGTGCTGTCAGGCGTAGCGCAGGCGCACTACACCCCGGTGATATGGGTTGCTTTGCGGGCGTGATTTTCCGGTTCGAGCAGATTTCCTGCGCAAATCGAAAATACAGGTACACGGAAAAAAATAGGAAATTGGTATTTGGTATTTGGTATTTTCGGGGGGGGCTGCGAAGGTGTTTGAGTGGTGGGTCGTGTAGGATTCGAACCTACGACCAATTGGTTAAAAGCCAACTGCTCTACCAACTGAGCTAACGACCCTATGCTCAAACAAAAAATGGTCGGGGTAGGGGGATTCGAACTCCCGACATCCTGCTCCCAAAGCAGGCGCGCTACCAGACTGCGCTATACCCCGATCTTCACAAGATGGCTCCGCGACCAGGACTCGAACCTGGGACCCAATGATTAACAGTCATTTGCTCTACCAACTGAGCTATCGCGGAATTACCTTGAAAACGCCCGGCAGGTTGGTGTGGTTGGTGTCACATATCCCCTGCTGAGGCGCGCCATTTTACCGGCCAGGACGGGGCTGTCAACCCCGAATTTGAGCTTCTTGCACAAACAGCTGCATCAGGTGCAAATGACGCTCCGGTTTCGTTGCGCAAGCCGCCCGACATTCCGCCGCCCAGGGCAGAATATCGGGCGGCTGTCGCCTCAGTGCAGCTTCAGACGCGGTTCGGTGCTGCGGCCTATGCGGTCGCTGAGCATCAGCATGATCGTCCGTGGCAGGCCATACAGCGCCATCTGGTGCATGCGGTACAGGGAGATGTAGAACATGCGGGCCAGCCAGCCTTCGAGCATGACGCTACCGGTGAGATTGCCCATCAGATTGCCGACGGCGCTGAACGATGACAGCGAGATCAGCGAACCGTAGTCGCGATAGCGGTACGCCTTCAGCGGTTTGCCATCGAGCAGCTGGATCAGGTTCTGGCTCAGCAGACTGGCCTGCTGATGCGCGGCCTGGGCGCGGGGTGGTACGAACTTGCCGGGTTCGTCCATCGGGCAGGCGGCACAGTCACCGAAGGCGAAGATGCGCTCATCCTCGGTACGCAGGGTCTTGTCCACCAGCAACTGGTTGATGCGGTTGGTCGGCAGGCCGATCCCGGCGAGAAAGGCCGGAGCGCGGATACCGGCGGCCCAGACCTTCAGCGAGGCGGGAATGAACTCGCCATTGGCCAGTTGCAGGCCATCGGCCTGGACTTCGCTGACTGGCGATCCGGTATGGGTATGCACGCCCAGGTCGTCCAGGGTCGTTGCTGCGGTGCCGGCAATGCGTTCGGGCAGGGCAGGGAGTATGCGCGGGCCCGCTTCGACCAGATTGACGTTCAGGTCTTCGGGGCGAATCCGGTCCAGCCCATAGGAGCGCAGCATCAAGGCAGCATGATGCAGTTCGGCGGCCAGTTCCACGCCGGTGGCGCCGGCGCCGATGATGGCGACGTTGATGGATTCATTGTGGGCTATCTCGCCATGCACCTGGGCCTTGAGGTATTGATTGATCAGGCGTGTGTGGAAGCGCTCGGCCTGGGCGCGGGTATCCAGGAACAGGCAGTGCTGTGCGGCGCCAGGGGTGTTGAAGTCGTTGGTATTGCTGCCGACGGCAATGACCAGGTAATCATAGGTCAGTTGCCGCGCCGGGATCAGCGCCTCGCCATTCTCATCCTGGATGGGGGCCAGTTGAATCCGGCGCTGTTGCCGGTCCAGTCCGGTCATGCAGCCGAGCTGGAAGTTGAAGTGATTCCACTTGGCCTGGGCGACGTAGTTCAGTTCCTCTTCGGTGGCATTCAGCGAGCCGGCGGCGACCTCATGCAGCAGCGGCTTCCAGATATGCGTCATGTTGGCATCGATCAGGGTGATGCGGGCTCGCTTGCGCTTGCCCAGCTTGCGCCCGAGGCGCGTGACCAGCTCGAGGCCGCCTGCCCCGCCGCCGACGACGACAATGTGGGGGAGGGGTGAATCTGCGGATTGTGACATTGCATGGACTCTCAGATGACAGGAAGTCGTCGTCCGCCAGAGTCAGGCAATCACCAGGGTCGCGAGAAAGCGTGCGAGCAGACCGAGGCCCAATACGGCGACGAGGATGGCGGCAAGCAGCCACCAGACCTTGAAGGGTTTGCGTTCGACCTGATGCAGGGGAGATTTGAGGTATTCATCGACCCGTTTCTGGTCTTCAGGATAGAGGCGGCTGGCCATATGTCACCTTTGCTGCTTTCTTGTATGGACGCAATTCTGTGTTGCGCATGAGTCTGACGGACTATCTGGCCATTCTATGCTGCATGAGCGCAGATTGCACCATGTCGGGGCAGGGAGGGCGCTGCAGGCAGGAACTCGGGCTGCTATGATTCGCCCGCGCCTGCCGGAGCATGAATCAATGCCTGTCACGCGTCTTGCCGGCCGTCGCTGTCGACGCCACAGACTCAGCCACCCAGGAGATGTCCATGCTGTCAGCCAGCCTGCTTACCACCACCCAGATCGTGCTCAGTCTGCTGTTGTACGGTGGTGCGTTGCTGTGGGCGTTGCTGCGGATATCCTGGGTCGAACTGGTCACCGACAGCCGCCGCCAGCACCTGTTCTTCGGCAGCGTATTCGCCCTGTTCGTGCTGTGGCTGCTGCGCAAGGAATTCGATAATGGTCTGACCTTCCACTTCCTCGGCCTGACGGTGGTGACGCTGATGCTTGACTGGCCGCTGGCGCTGGCGGCCAGCGCGCTGGCCCAGTTGGCACTGGTGCTGCTTGGCCTGGATGATGCCAGCGCGTTGGGTGCCAACGGCCTGCTGCGGATCCTGATTCCGGTGCTGGTGACGGTGCTGATGAGCCAGATGCTGGAGCGCTTCAAGCCGACCAACCTGTTTCTGTACATCTTCATCAGCGGGTTCTTCGCCGCCGCCCTGGGGGCGGTTGCGACCATGCTGGCGGGCATGGGGCTGCTGGCCTGGTCGGGACAACTGGCGCCACCCAATTCGCTGGCCGAACTGGTCGGCTACATGATCATGGTGATGTTTCCCGAGGGGTTCATCAATGGCATGGGTGTGGCGGCGCTGGTGGTGTTCTATCCCGACTGGGTGGAAACTTTCGATACCGACCGCTATCTGCAGGAACCCTTCGATGAGTAGGGTTGTGCCAGATCAATGCGGTTGTCGTAACGGTATGCTGCAATACATGGCTTTTCAGAGGAGCAGGTGATGTCGATATACAAGCTGGCAGGTACGGTCATGCAGCAGGCGTTGGCGCAGGCGGCCGAAGCAGGCTATGGCGAGCAGGAGATGGCCCGGGCGTTGATGGCCGAGGTGATCGCGGTGTACAAGCGTGGCCGCAGTCCGGCTGATATCGCCCATGAGCTGGGTTTCCTCGCCGAGAACCTCGACGAGGATGAGGATTATCCGTTCATGCGACCCTGACTCAGGGTACCTGCACCTCGATCACGCCATCGGCGCTGACGGTGACATCGGCCTCACCGCCTTCCACGGCGGGAGTAGCCATCTCCATATCCGCGGCCATGGCCATCACCTTGTTGCTGCGCAGGTAGGGGCGCGGTTGCATGAATTGGGTATTGAGATTCAGCTGCACGATCCTGTAGCCGTTGCCGCCCAGGCCCTGGGTAGCAATGTCAGCGCGGCTTCTGAAGGCTTCGATGGCCTGCTTGATCAGGCCGTCCTCGGTCTGGCTGCGGCTGCTTGGCGACAGGCTGAATTGCATGCTCTCCAGGCTCAGGGCACCGAGCAGTTCACCAGTGACGCTGGACACCTGGGCGAAGTCGGTGCCTTCCAGGCGGATCTCCCCACGCTCGCGCCAGGCGACGATGTTCTGCCGCTTCTCGTCATACACCGGCTGGCTGTAGCGGTTGCCGCTGCTGACCTTGACGCTGCTGTTCTGTCGTGCGGTTTCCAGCCCCTTGTTCAGGGTAGCGGTGATGCGGTTGGCCAGCTTGGCCGGGTCGGTGTCCTGCTCCTCGGTGAACAGGGTGACGGTCAGGGTGTCGTTGTTGACCGCCTGCTGCACCTCGGCACGCAGTGATACCTGGTTGTAGTTCAACGGCTCGGCCAGCGCCTGCCCGGCGAAGGCCAGGCTCGCCACCAGCGGCAATATCAGAAATGAACGCATGCAATTCTCCTTGTGGCATAACCGGGGGTCATACCCCCAAGACCCTGAGACCCCTGCGGGGCATGGCGGTTCCCCTCTGCCATCATTCCCGCATTTATGCGACGCTATGCCACATGAAGGCTGATAGCGGTCGATTCTATACTGGAGCGAACTTTTGTCGCAGCGACTATTGATGAACCTCAATGCCCTGGCGCTTTCGCCGACCCGGCAGAATCTCTGGCGGCTGATCTTCATTCGCCTGCTGGTGTTGATGGCCCAGGCCATATCGGTACTGGGTGCCTGGTACAGCGGCTGGTTCGCCCTGGAATGGACGCCGTTGCTGCTGACCCTGGGCATCTCCGCCGGCGTCAGCCTGCTGTCGCTGCTGCGCCTGTCGCGTGGCTGGCCAGTGACCGAGATCGAATACGGCATGCAACTGCTGTTCGACATCCTGGTGCACAGCGTGCTGCTGTACTACGCTGGCGGTCCGACCAACCCCTTCGCCTCCTACTTCCTGGTGCCACTGACGATTGCCGCGGCGACCCTGTCATGGGTCTTTACCGCCATACTCGCCAGCGTGGCGATGGTTGCCTACAGCCTGCTGCTGTTCTGGTATCACCCCTTGCCGCTGTTCGAGATGCCGATGCGCGACAGCCAGATCAATATCCGTGTCATCGGCATGTGGTTGAACTTCGCCATGAGTGCCGGTCTGATCAGCCTGTTCGTGGTGCATATGGCCGAGGCCCTGCGCAAGCATGCCGAGCGACTGGCCGAGCGCCGTGAACAGAGCCTGCGTGATTCCCAGTTGCTGGGCATCGCCAGCGTTGCCGCCGGTGCCGCCCATGAGTTATCCACGCCGCTGTCGACCATGAGCGTGCTGCTCAAGGATTTGCGCTCGGATTACACTGATCCGCAGATCCAGGAGGACCTCGAGCTGCTGCAGGAGCAGGTGCGTCAATGCAAGGCCAGCCTGCAGCAGATGGTGCGCAGTGCCGAATTCAACCGTAACCAGCCGCACAGCAACCAGGCCGCCGACCTCTGGCTCAAGGGCCTGCTGGAGCGCTGGCAACTGATGCGTCCCGAGGCCTCCTGGCAGCTCAAGCCGCTGCCGGTCGGCCCTGTACCGCAGCTCAAGGACAGTCCCGAGTTGGGGCAATCGATCCTCAACCTGCTGAACAACGCTGCTGATGCTTGCCCCGACAACATCGGTATCACGCTGGAATGGAATGCCCAGCGGCTGCGCCTGTGCATCCGTGACTACGGCCCTGGTGTACCGTTGCACATCGCTGAGCAGTTGGGCACCGCCTTCGTCACCACCAAGGGCAAGAAGGGTTTCGGGTTGGGGCTGTTTCTCAGCCAGGCGGCGGTCGAGCGTATCGGCGGCAGCGTGAAACTGTTCAACCAGGATGGCGGGGGAACACTGACAGAGGTAATCTTGCCGATAGCAACCGAGGATCAGGCATGACTGAAGAAATCAATCCGGAAGAACAGCCGCTGCTGTTGCTGGTGGACGACGACCCGACTTTCACCCGGGTCATGGCCCGCGCGCTGACCCGCCGTGGCCTGCAGGTGGATACCGCCGGTGGGGCGGAAGAGGCGATGGCCGTGGCGCGCCAGAGACGGCCCGACTACGCCGTGCTGGACCTGAAAATGGAAGGTGATTCGGGCCTGGTACTGCTGCCACGTCTGCTGGAGCTGTATCCGGATCTGCGTGTGGTCATTCTGACCGGCTACTCCAGCATCACCACCGCGGTGGAGGCGATCAAGCGCGGCGCCTGCAACTATCTGTGCAAACCGGCGGACGCCGACGATGTGCTGACCGCACTGCTGTCGGACCAGGCCGACCCGGAAAGCCTGGTGCCCGAGCATCCGATGTCGGTGGACCGCTTGCAGTGGGAGCACATCCAGCGGGTGCTGGCCGAGCATGATGGGAATATTTCAGCGACGGCCCGGGCGCTGGGCATGCATCGCCGAACGCTGCAGCGCAAGCTGCAGAAGCGCCCGGTACGGCGCTAGGTTCACCGCAGCAGGCAGAAAGCCCTGCCTTTCAGCGAGCTGGTGTTGGTTCCCGGGTGCCAGCTGGCACTGGCCCAGGGAAGGTCGATGGCGACCCCGTCGAGTTCCATCTCGACCAGCGCAGTGGCGGGAATCACCGGTGGCCGGGATGGAACCCGGCCTGCCATTGTTTGAGGTTCTCGCTCAGTTCTGACGGATGCCGCAGATCACCCACGGCTGGTTCTCGCCGTCGGCACGCTCCAGGCGCCAGCTTTCATCGAAACGTTCGCCTTCGTCCTGTGGGAATTCGCGGTCCAGACCGGTGAAACCAACGGTGGCGATGGTCCGGCCATCACGCTGCTCGATGCCTTCCAGGCGCGCTTCCAGTTCTTCGACAAAACCATTGCTGCTCGGCGGCGCTTCGGCGCGGGCTGCCAGCATCTGTTGCAGTAACGCCGGATCGAGGTATTCGGCCATGCCGGCGCTGTCACCGTCACGCCAGTGGCGCTGCAGGGTGAAGAAATGCTCTTCGGCACCCTTGAGGAAGCTGTCGGCATCGAACCATGCCGGCGCGTCCATGGTCATTGGTTGCGCTACCGGTTGCGCCGCTGCACCACCCTGCTGCGGCCAGCTTTGCGGGCCCTGCTGGTAGTCGTTTGGCCCGCCGGCGGGGTGCGGCTGGCGCTGCATGGCCGGTGCGTTGCGGCGGGAGAACAGCTTGAACAGCACGAAGGCGATCAGGCCGAAGATCAGGATGTCGAACAGCTGCAGCCCCTGGAAACCATCACCGAACAGCATGGAGGCCAGCAGGCCACCGGCGGCGATGCCGGCCAGCGGGCCGAGCCAGCGGCTGGCGCCGGAGGTGGCGGCCGGGTTCTGCTGCTGGTTGCGCGGCGTGGCCTGTTGTTGCGGAGTTTGCTGGCGCTGGGCTGGCTGACTCTTGTGCATCGGGGCAGCGCCGAAGCTCTTGCCGCCGCCCATGCGTCGTGCTTCGGCATCGGGAACGGTCAGGCCGACCATCAGAAATACGGTAAAAAGGGGTAACAGCCAGCGCATGGGCAGGTCTCTCCAGAATTGAAAGTCGGGCGATAGTGCCAAACCTCGGCGCCGGTCGCCAGTCTTAAAATGTTTCGGTGTTTGAGGCCCGGCGTCGTGGTTGGCGCCGGTGGGTCCTTCGCCTCGACCATGCAGGTCAGGTGAGCCTGCGATCCAGCCCGAAGCGCTTGCGCAGGCGGCTATCCAGTACCGAGGCCGGTAGCCAGCGCTTCAGCCGCACCATGCTGCGGGCGCCTGCGCCGATCAGTGCGGTTTCCGGGCGCAGCGGGTTCTTGATATAGCCCATCAGCTCCACGGCGAAATCCCGCGCCGAGGTGGAACTGGCCTTTTGCGAAGCACGGGCGCGGGCCTGCACGGCTTTTTCCCAGGGCTTGAACCAGGAAGCCTCGCCCATGGTGATGGCGGCGCTGGCATTGTTGCCGAAGTCCGAGGCGATGGCACCCGGCTGTACGGTCAGTACGCCGATTTCGAAGGGTGCCAGTTCCAGGCGCAGGGCATCGGACAGCGCATGCAGCGCCGCCTTGGAAGCACAGTACACCCCGGAAAAGGGCGTGGTGGTGACCCCGGAAACGCTACCGATATTGACGATCAGGCCCCGACTTTCCCGCAGCAGCTCGGCATTGGCGCGAACCAGCTCCAGGGGAGCGAAGACGTTGGTGTTGAACTGCCGGAGCAGGGTGTCACGGTCGGCATCCAGTACCGGGCCCATGGCGCCGTAGCCGGCATTGTTCACCAGCAGGTCAAGGCGCCCGGCTTCCTGGCGCAGGCGCTCACTGCAGGCGGCTACCTGCCCGGCATCGTTGACATCCAGCGTCACGGCGATGGCCCCTCGGGCCGTCAGCGGGGCCAGGGTGTCGGGGTTGCGGGCAGTGGCATAGACGGTGTAGCCCTCATCCAGGCAGACCTGGGCCAGAGCCTGGCCGATGCCGCTGGAGCAGCCGGTGATCAGTGCGACGGGGTTGCTCATGAAGTGATCCTTTTATCCTTGTTGTAATGGTCGATTCAATCGTGGAACTCGGCACGTACCCGGTCGGCATGGTACTGCAGGTCCCCGGCGCGATAGCCGCTGCGCAGGCGCGGCACGCTGTAGCACTGCTGCCACTGTCCGGCGGCAGGCAGCGGCTGGCCGAGCTGGTAGCTGCTGTCGGCGACGTTGGTATCCAGCAGGTTGGTATTGTAGCCGGGCTGCACCGCCCGCAATTGCCAACTGATATTGCTGGCGGTGCGCTGGCTGGCATTGTGGATAGTGACTTGCAGTGGCTTGCCGAAATCGCACTGTTCGGGCGCATAGCGCACACTGATCTCCAGTTGCCGTACCTGCTTGTCATGTTGCCACTGCCAGATGCCGACACCCGCTGCCAGCAGCAGGGTGATGGCGACAATGACGCCACTGGCCGGCAGCATGATGCGGGGAAAGCGCACCAGCAATATCAGCCAGATCAGCAACAGGATGATGCCCAGCGGCATGGAGTCTCCTTGCGAAGGCGCTTATTCGATATCTTGACTGTACCAGACCCTGGTCTTCAGGACACCGCCGTCACGGACCAGTCGAACAATTCACAGGTGTTATGCAGGCACTGGCGGGCCAGTTGCTCGGCCGTCTCGCCGCGCAGTTCGGCGAGCTGGGCGCAGATCTGCGGCAGGTTCTGCGGACTGTTGCGCTGGTAGGGACGGAATGCTGGTGCCATGTCCGGGCTGTCGGTCTCCAGTACCAGCGCGCTGGCTGGCAGTTGGGCAATGACCCGGTGCATGCGCTTGGCCTGGGGCCAGGTGGCGGCCCCGCCCAGGCCCAGCTTGAAGCCCAGCCGGATGTACTCGTGGGCTTCCTCGGCGCTGCCGGAAAAGGCGTGGATGATGCCGCCGCGACGCAACTTGTAGCGTTTCAGTGCGGCCACCACCGGCGCATGGGCGCGGCGTACATGCAGCAGCACCGGCAGCTCGACATCGGCGGCGATCTGCAACTGCGCCTCGAACAGTTGCTGCTGGCGCTCGCGGTCCGGCTCGTCGATGAAATAGTCGAGGCCGAACTCGCCCACGGCGCAGCAGCGCGGGTCCCCGGCGTGTCGTTGCAGGCGTTCGCGCAGAAGCGCCAGATCCTCTGTGCGATGCTGGTCGAGAAATACCGGATGCAGGCCGAAGGCGGCATACAGCCGCGGATCGTTCTCCACCAGGCCCCACAGGCGATCCCAGTTATCCTGGCTCACGCCCATCAGCAGCAGGCGCCGCACACCGAGGCGGTAGCTGTCATCCAGCACCGCTTCGCGGTCGATGTCGAAGTCGGAGAAATCCAGGTGAGTATGGGTATCGATATAGATATTCATGACCCTAGCATCGTCAGCGACAGGCTTGACTGCAAGCGTGGCGGTAGCGTTCAGCCGGCTTGTTCAAGCAGGATGCGCCACTGCTCGGCGCTCACCGGCATCACCGACAGTCGGCTGCCGCGCTGCACCAGCGCCAGGCCCTCCAGGCCCGCCAGCGCCTTGATCTCATCCAGCGGCAGCAACCGCGGGAACTGGCGTTCGAAGATCAGGTCGACCGCCTGCCAGCGCGGCTTCTCGTGGTTGCTGCGGGCGTCGAAATAAGGCGAGTTGGGATCGAACTGGCTCGGATCGGCATAAGCGCTGGCGCTGACCCGCGCGATCCCGGCGATGCCGATATGGTGGCAGCTGGAATGGTAGATCAGCACCAGATCGTCGACTGCCATCTGCATGAGAAAGTTGCGCGCCTGGAAGTTGCGCACGCCATCCCAGCGAATCGGGGTATCCGGGGCCCGGGCAAAATCCTCGATGCCGCATTCGGAAGGTTCGGTCTTCACCAGCCAGTAGGCCATGCTGTTGTTTTCCCATTGAGCTGAAAGGTGTCATGTCATGCGCAATGATGCCTCAGGCACGAAGGCATGTGCCATCGAAGTCCCACTGGACTGTGTCATTTTGTAGCGGGATGGGGAGCGGCCGGATTTTCGCGCTACAATTCCGGGATTTTGACACTTTTACCGCTAATCTGATTACCGGTCGGCCTTGCCGGTGGGTAGTAGGTAATCGCTCACAAGGAGTTGTGCATGTACAGGAAGTTTGGGGTTGTATTGATGGTCGCTATGGCGTGCCAGGTCCAGGCCAAGGTCGATCCTGCGCAGGCGGCCCGTCTGGGAGCCGACCTGACTCCGCTGGGGGCCGAGCGTGCCGGTAACGCCGCAGGCACCATCCCGGAATGGACCGGTGGCGTGAAACCACCAGCCCACTATCAGCCGGGGATGCATCATCCCGATCCCTTTGCCGACGATGCGATGCTCTATCGCGTCGATAGCGCCGACCTGGACCCGCACCGTCAACTGCTGCCAGCCGGCCTGGCCGACCTGCTGGAACGCAATCCCGAGTATTACCTGCAGATCTATCCGACCCACCGCAGTGCCGCAGCACCGCAGCGCATCTATGACGCCACCCGTGCCAATGCCGAACATGCCGAGCTGATCGCCAATGGCAACGGCGTCGCCGGCGCGGTGGCCGGGATCCCTTTCCCGATCCCGCAGAACGGTATGGAGATCATCTGGAACCATATCCTGCATTACAAGGGTGAGCAGAACCACTTCATCAACAACCAGGCGGTGGTGATCAATGGCAGGAGCAACCTGATCAAGCGTGATCGCTATATCTACTACATCTACAATCGCGAGGGCATGACCCCTGAGCAGATGGACAACACCCTGCTGTACTACCGCTATCAGGTAACTGCGCCGGCCAAGCTGTCCGGTACCTCGCTGGTGGTGCAGGATCCGCTGGATCAGGTGCTGACCACCCGTCGCGCGTGGCGCTACAGCCCGAGCGATCGGCGGGTCCGCCGGCTGCCTTCGCTGGCCTATGATTCGATCCAGCCCGACACCAGCGGCCTGGCGACTGCCGACGTGGTGGATTCCTACAACGGCGCACCGGACCGGTATGAGTGGACGTTGATCGGCAAGCAGGAAATGCTGGTGCCCTACAACAGCTATGCGGTGCATCAGCAGGGCATCGATTACGACCGGATCGTGCTGGCGAAGACGCTCAACCCCGAGTTGCTGCGCTATGAGTTGCACCGGGTATGGATCGTGGAGGCCAAGCTGCGTACCGGCTACTCTCATCCCTATCACACCCGGCGTTTCTATATCGACGAGGACAGCTGGCAGATCCTGGCGGTGGACCTGCGCAATGCCAGGGATGAGCTGGTCGGCCTGCAGGAAAGTCATCCGATCAGCTACTACGAGCTACCGATGTTCAACAGTACCCTGGAAACCCTGTATCACCTGAAAACCGGCAACTATTTCGTCGACGGCCTGGACAACAACGAGCCGATGTATGACTTCAGCTACGAAATGTCGCCACGGGACTTCTCACCCCAGGCACTGCGTCGCGCCGGTAACTGAGCGCGCCACCCACCGATGAGCCGCCGGGCAGCGGCTCGTTATTCCTGCGCGGGATAGGGGTGCTGCTGCAGCAACCTGGCCAGATGCACGCAATTGAGCGCCAGCACCTGGGTGGTCTGGACCACCTTGTCCGGGGTGGATGCCATGCGCAGCAGCTCGCAGGAGGAGTCGGCGGGGGAGGGTTTCAGCGTGCAGTTCAGGGCCAGGGCGGTGAGTGGCATGGGGCATCTCCGGGCAAGAGGCTTCAGAGATTTGGTCCGGTAGCCGCGCTATTGGTTCAAACTGCTTGCCGGCGGGCCGCGGCGGTCACCGACCTTTGCTGTCGCGCCAGCGTTCGCTGATGCTTGCGAGCCAGGCCGGGTCCAGCTGGTGCTGTTCCGGGTCCAGCCCCTCGGCCAGCATCTGCTCGCGGTGCTGGTCCATCTGCTTGACCAGGTCGTTGATGGCGCTGGTGTTGCCGTCGAGCTGATGCATCTGCAGCAGACCCAGATGGTAGAAGCGCAGCACCTGCATGGCGGTTGCATCCCTGGCGGCTACGCCGGCATCGACCTGATGCAGGATATTGGTCACCTTCATCAGATTGCGCTTGAGTAGAAAGCCGTAGACCGCCGGTGCCATCCACGGCTGCTGCCACAGATACAGGCGTACCAGGGCGATGGTCAGCAGCAGTCCGGCGATCACGCCGCCGACGTTCCAGCGGAAGTTGTTACCGCCGGGTTCGCCGAACATCGCCACGGACAGGGTAGCCAGCGAGATGCACAACGCTGCCAGGACG
This sequence comes from Pseudomonas sp. MYb185, assembly GCF_002979975.1. Lineage (GTDB taxonomy): Bacteria > Pseudomonadota > Gammaproteobacteria > Pseudomonadales > Pseudomonadaceae > Halopseudomonas. Next base: position 129,444 of record NZ_PCQD01000001.1, read on the forward strand.
AGGCACAGGATCAGCGTGCTGCGCCGGGTCTGCTGGCGGTACTGCTCTGCGTCCATGGGCTGTATTGCGAACATCGGCTGGCCTCACATTTTGCTTTTCAGCGGTACGTTGATGACGATCGGCTCCGCCGGCCGGCAGCAACAGGGCAGGATCTCATCCCGCTTGAGGAAGGCCAGTGGCGGTTTCGGGTAGACCACGCTGCCGACCTTGAGTTTGACCCGGCAGGCGCCGCAATAGCCACTGCGGCACTGGTACTCGACATGATGACCGGTACGCTCCAGGCCCTCCAGCAGGCTCTCGTCCTCGCCCAGTTCGAAGAAGGTATCGCGGGTGAATACCTGCACGCCTACAGCTCGAACTCGCCCAGATCCTCTACCGACACCTCGGAGTCGATCTGGCCAACCAGATAGGAGCTGACCTCCACTTCCTGGGGCGCCACCTGCACGTTATCCGAGACCAGCCAGGCATTGATCCATGGGATCGGGTTCTGCGTGGACTTGGGGAAGATCGGTTCCAGACCGACCGCACTCATCCGCAGGTTGGTGATGTATTCCACGTACTGGCTGAGGATGCTGTAGTTCAGTCCGATCATGGAGCCGTCCTTGAACAGGTACTCGGCCCACTGCTTCTCCTGCTCGGCGGCATGGCGGAACAGTTCGATACACTGCTCATGGCAGGCCTGGGCGACCTCGGCCATTTCCGGGTCATCCACGCCTTCCTGCATGATGTTGAGGATATGCTGGGTACCGGTCAGATGCAGCGCTTCATCGCGGGCGATCAGGCGGATGATCTTGGCATTGCCCTCCATCAGTCGGCGCTCGGCGAAGGCGAAGGAACAGGCGAAGCTGACATAGAAGCGGATCGCCTCCAGCACGTTGACCGACATCATGCACATGTACAGCTTCTTCTTCAGCTCGAAGCGCTCGATGGTCACGCTGCGGCCATTGAGCTGATGAGTGCCCTCGCCGAACTGGTTGTACAGGTTGCTGTACTGGATCAGCTCATCGTAGTAGTTGGAGATGTCGCCGGCCCGCTCGATGATGTGGCGGTTGCGCACGATATCGTCGAACACCACCGCGGGATCATTGACGATATTGCGGATGATGTGGGTGTACGAGCGGCTGTGGATGGTCTCGGAAAACGACCAGGTCTCGATCCAGGTTTCCAGCTCGGGGATGGATACCAGCGGCAGGAAGGCCACGTTCGGGCTACGACCCTGGATCGAATCCAGCAGCGTCTGGTATTTCAGGTTGCCGAGAAAGATATGTTTTTCATGGTCGGGCAGGTTGCGGAAGTCGATGCGGTCCTGGGACACGTCGACTTCTTCCGGACGCCAGAAGAACGACAACTGCTTCTCGATCAGTTTCTCGAAGATCGGATACTTCTGCTGATCGTAACGGGCGACGTTGACCGGCTGGCCGAGGAACATCGGTTCGCGCATCTGGTTGTTGTCGGTCTGGGAAAAAGTGCTGTATTTCATTTTCATCATTGGCTCCTCAGGGAACCTGAAAGCTGGAGGTTACTGTTCTGGGAGGGAGGTGCTGGCGGCCTTCCCCCTCTCCCCAACCCCTCTCCCGCGAGGGGAGAGGGGCTTATGTTCTGGATCTGGGCCATGCGTGTGCGCTCCCCAGATCTTTGATCACCCTTGCGGCCGTCTCTCGCAAAGGGGCAGGCCGGCATCCGGTTTTCTCCCTCCCCCCCTCGCGGGAGAGGGCCGGGGAGCGGGGGCTTCAGATCTTGCACGCCCCGCCGGCGCAATCGTCAGCCATGTCACTCTGCGCATCGTCGGCGCCGTCGCGGGTGTTCTGGTAGTACAGGGTCTTGAGACCGAATTTGTAGGCGGTCAGCAGATCCTTGAGCAACTGCTTCATCGGTACACGACCGCCTTCGAAGCGCTGCGGATCATAGTTGGTATTGGCCGAGATCGCCTGATCGACGAACTTCTGCATGATCCCTACCAGTTGCAGGTAGCCATCGTTGCCGGGCATCTGCCACAGCAGTTCGTAGGCGCCCTTGAGTTCCGCGTAGTCCGGCACTACCTGCTTGAGGATGCCGTCCTTGGACTGCTTGACGGTGACCAGGCCGCGCGGCGGCTCGATGCCGTTGGTGGCGTTGGAGATCTGGCTGGAGGTCTCGGACGGCATCAGCGAAGACAGCGTCGAGTTGCGCAGGCCGTCCTTGACGATATCGGCGCGCAGCCCTTCCCAGTCCAGATGCAGTGGCTCGGAGCAGACCGCATCCAGGTCCTTCTTGTAAGTATCGATCGGCAGCACACCCTTGGCATAGGTGGTCTCATCGAACCCGGAGCAGGCGCCGCGCTCGCGGGCCAGCTGGTTGGAGGCCTTGAGCAGGTAGTACTGGATGGCCTCGAAGGTACGGTGGGTCAGGTTGTTGGCCGAACCGTCGGAGTACTTCACGCCATTCTTCGCCAGGTAGTTGGCGAAGTTGATCACGCCGATCCCCAGGGTACGGCGCTTCATCGAGGCCTTGCGGGCCGCTTCGATCGGGTAATCCTGATAGTCCAGCAGCGAGTCCAGCGCGCGTACCGCCAGGTCAGCCAGCTCTTCCAGCTCCTCGAGGCTGTTGATCGCGCCCAGGTTCAGCGCCGACAGGGTGCACAGGGCGATTTCGCCGCTGCCATCGTCGACACCCTGCAGCGGGCTGGTCGGCAGGGCGATTTCCAGGCACAGGTTGGACTGGCGCACCGGAGCGACCTTCGGGTCGAACGGACTGTGGGTGTTGCAGTGGTCGACGTTCTGGATATAGATGCGGCCGGTGCTGGAGCGCTCCTGCATCATCAGCGAGAACAGTTCGACCGCTGGCATGCTGCGCTTGCGGATCGACGGATCCTGCTCGTATTTCTCGTAGAGCCGCTCGAACTCGTCCTGATCGGCGAAGAACGCATCGTACAGACCAGGAACATCATGCGGCGAAAACAGGGTGATATTGCCATTCTTGATCAGGCGCTGGTACAGGGTGCGGTTGATCTGCACGCCATAGTCCATGTGCCGCACACGGTTCTCTTCCACGCCGCGGTTGTTCTTCAGCACCAGCAGCGATTCCACTTCCAGGTGCCACAGGGGGTAGAACAGGGTGGCCGCGCCACCACGTACGCCGCCCTGGGAGCAGGACTTGACCGCCGCCTGGAACAGCTTGAAGAAGGGAATGCAGCCAGTGTGCTGGGCTTCACCACCGCGGATCGGGCTGCCGACGGCGCGGATGCGACCGGCGTTGATGCCGATACCGGCGCGCAGGGAAACGTACTTGACGATCGCCGAGGTGGTGGCGTTGATCGAATCCAGGCTGTCACCGCACTCGATCAGCACGCAGGAGCTGAACTGCCGCGAGGGCGAACGCACGCCGGACATGATCGGCGTCGGCAGGGAGATCTTGAACAGCGAAATGGCGTCGTAGAAGCGCTTGATATAGCTCAGCCGGCTATCCTGTGGGTAGTCGGTGAACAGGCACATGCCGATCAGCATGTAGAGCATCTGCGGGCTTTCATAGACCCGGCGGCTGACCCGGTCCTGGATCAGGTACTTGCCTTCCAGCTGTTTGACCGCCGCGTAGGAGAAGTTCAGGTCGCGGCTGTGGTCGATATAGTCGTTGAGGGCGTCGAACTCGTCGCGGCTGTAGTCACGCAGAATGTGCTGGTCATAGCGGTTCATTTCCGTCAGCGTGGTGACGTGATCGAACAGGTGTGGCGGCTCGAACTGACCATAGGCTATCTTGCGCAGATGGAAGATCGCCAGGCGCGCGGCCATGTACTGATAGTCGGGAGTGTCCTGGGAGATCAGGTCGGCGGCGGCCTTGATGATGGTCTCGTGGATATCCTGGCTGCGGATGCCATCGTACAGCTGAATCTGCGATTTCAGTTCGACCTGGGAAACCGATACATTGTCCAGGCCCTCAGCGGCCCAGTCCAGGACGCGGTGGATCTTGTCCAGATCAATGGGTTCCTGGCGGCCATCGCGCTTGGTTACTTTGAGGGACTGGAAATCGGTCATAGTGATCATCCTGGGGTCAAAAAGGGCTTGATTCAGACGCAAAATCAATGTATGCGAAATACACAATATATAGTGATGAAAAGCTGAATGAACGCAATATAGAGTGCAATTGCGCTGGGGTCAAATATGAATCAGCTTGAATTTTTCGAAATACCCAGTCCATGCGTCGGCGTGTGCGAAGTCAATAGCAAAGGCTTCTGCAAGGGCTGTTTGCGCTCGCGGGAAGAGCGGCTTTACTGGCTGCAGTTATCCGCCGAGCAGAAGCGCCAGGTGATCCGCCTGTGCCAGTCACGCAAGGCCAGGGTCTTGCGGGCGAAACAGGAAGCGGCATTGCGGCAGGAGAATGGCAGCAGCACACAATCGGACCAGTCCGACCTGTTCTAGTTCCTCCCCCATGGACCGACACCTGCTCCGCAGGTCGGCCCTTCTCTACAGGCCGACCCCTCTCTGGTCATCCTTCACGGATAACGGTGCGGGCAGGCATCAATGATGTTCGCGGGTCGCGTTGAAGCGGATTTCCGGCCAGCGTTCTTCGGTCAGGCTGAGATTGACCCGGGTCGGCGCCAGGTAGGTCAGATGCCCGCCGCCATCGACGGCCAGGTTCTCCATGGCCTTGCTGCGGAATTCTGCCAGTTTCTTCTTGTCCGTTGATTCGATCCAGCGCGCCGACCAGACGTTGATCGGCTCATAAATGCATTCGACCTTGTATTCCTCTTTCAGACGGCTGGCGACCACATCGAACTGCAGAACACCGACGGCACCGAGAATGATGTCGTTGTTGCGCTCGGGGAAGAACACCTGGGTGGCGCCTTCCTCGGCCAGTTCCTGCAGGCCCTGGCGTAGCTGTTTGGACTTGAGCGGGTCCTTCAGGCGTACCCGGCGAAACAGTTCCGGGGCGAAGTGCGGAATGCCGGTGAAGGCGATGTTCTCACCCTCGGTGAAGGTGTCGCCGATCTGGATGGTGCCATGGTTGTGCAGGCCGATGATGTCGCCGCCCCAGGCCTCTTCCAGACGTTCGCGGTCGCTGGAGAAGAAGGTCAGGGCATCGGCGATCTTGATATCCTTGCCGATGCGTACATGGCGCATCTTCATGCCCTGTTGGTATTTGCCGGAGCACACGCGCATGAAGGCGATGCGGTCGCGGTGACGCGGGTCCATGTTGGCCTGGATCTTGAACACGAAGCCACTGAAGGCCTCTTCCGCAGGGGCGACTTCACGCTCCTGGGTCATGCGCGGCAGAGGGGCGGGGGCCCAGTCAACGAAAGCGTCCAGCACATGGTTCACGCCGAAGTTGCCCAGCGCGGTACCGAAGAACACCGGAGTCAGTTTGCCCTGCAGATACGCCTCGAGGTCGAACGGATGGCAGGCGCCCTGCACCAGTTCCAGCTCTTCCAGGAAGCCGTCGTACATATCGCCAAGCAGTGTACGGGCCTCGTCACTGTCCAGCCCGTGGATCACGGTTTCCTCGGTACGTTCGTGACCGTGGCCAGCGCTGTAGACGTAGATACAGTCGTTCGTCAGATGATAGACGCCCTTGAACTCGCGATAGCAGCCAATCGGCCAGGTAATGGGCGCGGCCTTGATGTCCAGCACCTCTTCAATCTCGTCCAGCAGTTCGATGGGGTCGCGGATATCGCGGTCAAGCTTGTTGACGAAACTGATGATCGGGGTATCGCGCAGGCGGCAGACGTTCATCAGGGCGATGGTGCGTGGCTCCACCCCTTTACCGCCGTCAATCATCATCAGCGCGCTGTCCACCGCGGTCAGGGTGCGGTAGGTGTCTTCCGAGAAGTCTTCGTGGCCGGGGGTATCCAGCAGGTTGATCATGCGTTCCCGGTAGGGAAACTGCATTACCGAGGTAGTGATCGAAATGCCGCGCTGCTTCTCCATGGCCATCCAGTCGGAGGTCGCATGACGGTCGGACTTGCGCGACTTGACCGTACCGGCCACCTCGATCGCCTTGCCCATCAGCAGCAGGCGCTCGGTGATGGTGGTCTTACCCGCATCAGGGTGGGAGATGATGGCGAAGGTGCGGCGTTTGGCGACTTCTTGCTGGATCTGCTTGCTGGACATAAATGTGCTGTTCGGTTCTTGCTGGGGCAGGGAGCCAAGGCACAGACACGCGCCAGCCGGCTCCAGGCGGAGATAAAAGGGAATTGGCGCGTATTGTGGCTGATTCGCCGGGGCAAGACAAAGAAAAATGCGGGGCGGGGCCACCTGTTCAGGCTGGAAGGCGGCCTCAGGTCTGAAATGGCGCCGCCGGGCCTCCTGTCGTCAGCCGCCAGCTCAGGCGAGCTGCCGGCTGCTGTCCTGGTGTTGCCGTGCTTCGTACAGCATGTGCAAGGTGATCTTGCGTACCTCGGCCTTGCTTGCCTCGATATGGGTTTTCAGCAGCAACTGCGCCTGATCAGCGCGGCGCTGGATGATGTTGCGCAGGATTTCCCCATGCTCGACATAGGTGGCCTCGATGCGCGGACCCTGGGTGAAGTCGATGCGCCGGACGATGCGCAGGCGCTCGGTGATGTCATGGTGGATGCGAGCCATCTCCGCATTGCCGGACGCCTCCACCAACTGCCCATGGAAACGCTCATCCAGGCTGCATACCGTGGGTCCATGCGTCAGCCGGTCTTGCGGCGGCACCAGCCAGACCTGTTGCAGCTCCTCCAGTGCGGCGGCTGGCTGCATCTCGCACAGGCGCCGGACCGCTGCCAGCTCAAGCACGATGCGCACGTCATACAGCTGTTCGAATTGCTGGAAGTCGAAGGGCCGCACCTGCCAGCCGCTGCGGTAGAACACCTCGACGAAGCCCTCGCGCTGCAACCGCAGCAGCGCCTCGCGCACTGGTGTGCGGCTGGCCGCCATCTGCTCGGCGATGGCGCTTTCGGTGAAGCGGTCCCCGGGCAGCAGGCGGAAGTCGAAGATGTCCTGCTTGAGCTGCTGGTAGATGCGCTCGGTCAGGTTCTGCCTGGGCTCGGCGGGGAGCGTCGGATAGCTGTGCATGATGGTCGGGCTCCTCGCCATTCAGGCCTCGAGTACCAGCAGCAGGTCGCCGGCGTTGACCGGCTTGCCTGCCTCGCAATGGATGCTGCTGACCCGCGCGCAGCGGTCGGCGTGCACGGCAAACTCCATCTTCATTGCCTCGACGATCAGCAGCGGATGGCCGGCCTGCACCTGCTGTCCCGGTTGTACCAGCAGCTTCCAGATGTTGCCGCTGATATCCGCGGTGACCGCATGCCCATCGACCTCGATCGGTTCGCGCTGGGTTGTCCGCTGCAGGGCCTCGTCCACCTGAGAGGCTTCCTCGGCCTGCCACAGTGCCACCTCCCGGCTGAAGGCCGACTGCTGCCTGGCCTTGAAGCTGGCGATGCTGTCGGCGTTGTCGCGTAGGAACTGTTCGTGCTCGGCCAGATCGAACCAGCCCTGTTCCACCTGCAGCGTCAGCCGTCCCTCGCGGAAGGCCTCGCGCTGCTCGTCCAGTTCCTGCTCGCTGACCGGGTAGTAGCGCACCTGGTCGAAGAACTTCAGCAACCAGGGTTCACCGTTGATGAAGGCCGGGTTTTTCACGAGGCGGTTCCAGATCGGCAGGGTGCGGCCGACCAGTTGGTAGCCGCCGGGGGAGTCCATGCCGTAGATGCACATGTACACCCCACCAATGCCCACTGTACCTTCGGCGGTATAGGTGCGTGCCGGGTTGTACTTGGAGGTCAGCAGGCGGTGGCGCGGGTCGATCGGCACTGCACAGGGCGCCCCGAGGTAGACGTCACCCAGCCCCAGCACCAGGTAGCTGGCGCTGAACAGGCTGTCGCGCACCTGCTCGATGCTGTCCAGGCCGTTGATGCGGCGCATGAACTCGGTATTGCTCGGCAACCAGGGCGCGGTATCGCGTACCGACTGCCGGTAGCGCGCAACCGCATCCAGCGTGGCCGAGTCCTCGAAGGCCATCGGCAGATGGATGATGCGGCTGGGGACGCGCATGCTGGCGGCATCCGGCAACTGGGTCTCGAGGGCCAGCAGCCGATCGAGCAGCGTTTGCTGATGGATCACGCGGCTGTCGTAATTGATCTGCAGTGAGCGCACGCCCGGCGACAGTTCGATGATGCCGTCGATGGGCTGCGCCTTGAGCGCTTCCATCAGCGCGTGTACCCGCAGGCGCAGCCGCAGATCCAGTACATTGGCGCCATACTCCAGCAGGATGTACCGGTCGCCGGCCTGGCGGTAGATCACCTGCGGGCGCGGCGCGGACTCATGCAGTTCGGCGAGGATGCATTCGGACAGACCCTGCCCGGCGCGCACTGCCGGCACCGGGGTGACTGGTGGCTGTTCGGCCAGGGCGAGAATGGCGGCATCCATGGCCTGTTCCATGGCCAGCGCGGCATCGAAACCCAGGCGCCGGAAGCGGATGCGGTCCCCCGGTTTGACCTGGCCGACCTTCCACAGCTCGGCCTTGGCGATGGTCACCGGGCAGACGAAACCGCCGAGGCTGGGGCCGTCCCTGGTCAGGATCACCGGCATGTCACCGGTAAAGTTGATCGAACCAATGGCGTATTCGGTGTCATGGATGTTCGATGGGTGCAATCCGGCTTCACCGCCGTCGCTGCGGGTCCAGGTCGGTTTGGGGCCGTTCAGCCGGATGCCCAGCCGGTTGGAGTTGTAGTGCACCTCCCAGGCGGTGTCGAAGAACATCTCGATGGCGTCTTCGGTGAAGAAGTCCGGCGCGCCATGCGGGCCATAGAGCACGCCGATGTCCCATTCCTGCGGGTAATCGGGGATCAGGCTGGCGGGTGCGGCGGCCGCTGGGAACGGCGGCGCCGGCGTGCTGGAGGCACTGAGCGCCGGGTTGCTGATCGGCAGCATGTCGGCGGCACGCAGGGTACGCCCGGCATGACCGCCGAACTGGCCGAGGGCGAAGGTCGAGCGACTGCCCAGATACACGGGCACGTCGATGCCGTTGCGCACCGCCAGGTAACTGCGACAGCCGGTCTCGGCCTTGCCCATTTCCAGCAATTGTCCGGCCCTGACTGCCACCGGCGCCCAGAACGGCACCGGTTCCCCATCCAGAAGCGCGGCAGAGGTGGCGCCGGTCAGGGCGATCAGGGCATCGGCATGGAAGCGCAGGGTGGGGCCGAGCAGGGTGAATTCCAGTCCGGCGGCGCTGTCATGGTTGCCGACGATACGATTGGCCAGGCGGAAGGCGTAGTCATCCATCGGCCCGGACGGCGGCACGCCAATGCTCCAGTAGCCGGTGCGGCCGGGATAGTCCTGCACACTGCTGTAGGTGCCTGGTTGCAGTACTTCGATCACCGGTGGCTGCCAGCTGAAGCTGGCCAGCCGGTTGGTGGAAACCTCGCCGGCGGTGAAGAACGCCGAGTCCATGATCTGGCGCAGGTAGTCGAGGTTGGTGGCGATACCGGCAATGCAGGTGGCACTCAGCGCCTCACGCATTTTGCCGATGGCGTCGGCACGGTCATGGCCGTGGACGATGATCTTGGCCAGCATCGGGTCATAGTAGGGCGACACCTCGGTGCCGGTGGCCACCCAGCTGTCGACCCGCGCGTTATCGGGAAACCGCACCTCGGTGAGTATCCCCGGCGCGGGCTGGAAGTCGCGTACCGGATCTTCGGCATAGAGCCGTACTTCGATGGCAGCGCCGCGGGGTTGCAGCTGCACTTCGGCCAGCGCCGGTGGGTCGCCAGCGGCGGTGCGGATCATCCACTCCACCAGATCCACCCCGGTACAGGCCTCGGTGATCGGGTGCTCGACCTGCAACCGGGCATTCACTTCCAGGAAGTAGAAGGCATCGCGGGCGGCGTCATAGATGTACTCGACGGTGCCGGCGCTGCGGTAGTTGACCGCTCGACCGAGGTTGGCCGAGGCTTGCAGCAGCCGTTCCCGGGTGGCGGTGGGCAACTGCGGGGCCGGGGTTTCCTCGACCACTTTCTGATTGCGCCGCTGCAACGAGCAGTCGCGTTCGCCCAGGGCAATCACCTCACCCTGGCCGTCACCGAATATCTGCACCTCGACATGCCGGGCGTTGTCGATGAAGCATTCGAGAAATACACCGCTGTCGCTGAAGAAGTTCTCGCCCAGCCGTTTGACGCTTTCATAGGCCTCGATCAACGCGGCTTCATCATTGCAGCGGGTCAGGCCAATGCCGCCACCGCCGGCGGTGCTCTTCAGCATCAGCGGATAGCCCAGTTGCCCGGCCGCAAGGATGGCCTCATCCAGGCTGTTGAGCAGCCCGCTTCCCGGCGTCAGTGGCACGCCCGCGTCCCGGGCGATCTCCCGGGACCGGTGCTTGAGGCCGAACTGGCGGATCTGCTCCGGTGTCGGGCCGCAGAAGGCAATGCCGGCCGCTTCGCACTGCTCGGCAAAGTCGGCGTTCTCGGATAGGAAGCCGTAACCGGGAATGATCGCCTGGGCGCCGCTGTCACGGGCAGCGGCGAGGATCAGGTCTCCGCGCAGGTAACTCTCCGCCGCGCTGTTGCCCCCCAGGCAGATGGCCTGGTCGCAGGCACTGACATGGGCGCTGTTGCGGTCCGCTGCCGAATACACGGCGACGGAGCGGATGCCCATGCTGTTCAGGGTGCGGGCAATGCGCACGGCAATCTCGCCGCGGTTGGCTATGAGTACGGTATGCAGCATGGTGGGTTCCTTGTCAGCTACGCGAGGCGATGTAGGCGCGCCAGCCGCCCAGGTGGGTGATATCGGTGGCACCTTCGATCGCCGCGCCTTCACAGATGAAGCCCTTCACCTCACGGCCGTCGGCCAGGGTGAGGGTGCCGATGCCGAGGGGCGCGGGAATCAGCGCGACAAAGCTGCCGAACAGTTGGGTCGGTACGTCCCACAGCTCCAGGGCGATCGGCGCACCGTCCGCGCTGCGGATCAGGCCGGGTTTCGGCGGGGTGGTATCGGGCAGGGCATACAGGCGGTAATGGCTGGCGCTGTGGGTGGCTTCGACAAAGCGAGCGTGACGCTCGGTGAGCTGGCTGTTCAGCGGCATGCCCCGCAGGTGGGCACCGACTACCGCCAGCCGGGTATGGCCCGCGGGTACCTCGCTGTTCGGTTGCGGTTGCGGCAGTGGTTGATCGGTCGCGCCGCGCTTCCATGGCGCATGGGCCTGCCAGCGGCGACCGATATCGGCGAGGGCGGCATCCTGCCAGGCAGCACCGATCAGGGTGATGCCGAAGGGCAGGCCGTCGGCGCGGATGCCGGCGGGCAGCGCCAGCGCCGAACAGTCGGCCAGATTGACGAAGTTGGTCCACAGGCCCAACTGGCTGTTGCGGGTAACGGGATCGCTGGCGACCGCCTCCAGCGTCGGCAGTGTCGGCGCGGTGGGCACCAGCAGGGCATCGACGCTTGCCATCAGCTCCTGGATCTGCCGCGCCAGTTCGGCACGGCGATATTCGGCGCAAAAGGTATCGACCGCGCTGAAGCGGCTGGCCTGGGCGAGGATGTCGCGCACCACCGGGTCCATCTGGTCGGCCCGGGTGCTGATGAATGGCTGGATGGCGGCATAGCGCTCGGCGACCCAGGGACCACCGTAGAGCAACTGGGCCAACTCCAGCATGGGACTGAAATCCAGCTCGACCAGTTCGACCGACATACCGCCGAACTCGGCCAGCGCCGCCTGCCAGGCGGCCTCGGCCTGGGCATCACCAAACCACTGGGGTTGTGCCGGGATGCCGAAGCGGGGTCGCTCGCCCAGCAGCCTGGCGGCTTGCGGCGCGCTGCGGGAATAGCTGTCAGCGGGGTCGAAGCCTTCGAGCTGCCGGGCTACCGTCTCGGCATCGTTCACGTTCAGGGCGAATACCGAGACGCAGTCCAGGCTGCGGCAGGCCGGTACCACCCCCCGTGTGCTGAAGCGCCCCCGGGTGGGCTTGAGCCCGACGATATTGTTGAAACCGGCGGGTACCCGGCCTGAGCCGGCGGTATCGGTGCCCAGACTGAACGGAACCAGGCCACGGGCGACCGCTACCGCTGAGCCGGAACTGGAACCGCCCGAGACATGGGCCGGATTGAAGCTGTTGGGAACCGCACCGTAGGGCGAGCGGGTGCCGACCAGTCCGGTGGCGAACTGATCCAGATTGGTCTTGGCCAGCGGTATCGCACCGGCGGCACGCAGCTTCGCCACACTGGTGGCATCCGCGCTGGCGGTATAGGCAAAGGCCGGGCAGGCTGCAGTGGTGGGTAGGCCGGCGACATCGATATTGTCCTTGACCACGAAAGGGATGCCATATAGCGGCAGCGCCTCGGCATCCGCTCGGGCCTCCAACTGGTCCAGCTGGGCATCCAGCTCGGCTGGGGAAAGGATGTGGATCCATGCCGGGTCATCGGCCTGTAACTGGGCGCGCAACGCCTGCAGGGCGCTGCGGGGGGTAAGGGAGCCATCGCGATAGGCCTGGCGCCACTCATCTAAAGTCCATCCGGCATGCAGCATTCAGCCTCCTGTTCTCGGAATACCATCTTGTATGCAACGTGGTATTGAGCAGGGACCGTGCCAGGACCGGATAACGGCCTGTTGTTTTATCTGTTTATCTTATAAATCAATTGCTTATTGACTGGTTGGTAGCAGGTTTGAGTGGTGTTTGGTACCCGTTACGGCGCCCCGGCATGCCCGGATTCAGTGCCGGGCAGGGGCGCGGTGGCTGCTTCTGGTGCGTGCCTAGGGGGTATGCCACTTGCTGCGTATATCCATGAAATCCTGCAGCGCTGCAACAGCGCCGCCCTTGATATGCAGGCCCAGTTTGGTGCGCCGCCACAGCACATCCTCGGCATTGATCGCCCATTCCTGGCGGATCAGATAGCGGACTTCCAGGGCATACAGGTCGGCGCCGAAATGCCGACCCATATCATCCAGGCTGCGGCAGCCCTGCAGCAGGTCATGGGTCAGGGTGCCATAGCTGCGGGCGAACCGCCGGGCCATGTTCGAAGGCAGCCAGGGATAGAGTTTCTGCAGGTCGGCCAGCAGGGTGGGCTGGTCCTGGAAGTCGCCGCCGGGCAGCACACTGTCGGCGGTCCAGGCGCGGGCCGGACTGTGCAGCAGTTCGCACAACTGGTCGGTGGCCTGTTCGGCCAGCCGCCGGTAGGTGGTGATCTTGCCGCCGAGTACCGACAGCAGCGGTGCCTGGCCGGGCCTGGTGTCGATATCCAGGGCATAGTCGCGGGAAGCGGCCTGGGCCTTGCCGTTGGCATCATCGAACAGTGCGCGTACCCCGGCATAACTCCAGACGACATCGCTGCGGCTGAGCTGGTGACGGAAATGCGCATTGACCACGCGCAGCAGATAGTCGGTCTCCTGCGCCGAAATACTGGCCGCGGCGGGGTTGCCCTGGTAGTCCACATCGGTGGTGCCGATCAGGCTGAAGTCGTCCTCATAGGGAATGACGAAGACAATGCGGTTGTCGGTGTTCTGCAGGATGTAGGATTCCTCGCCGGGATGCAGGCGTGGCACCACGATATGGCTACCCTTGACCAGCCGTAGCGGCCGGCGCACCGTGGTGTCGATGACCGACGCCAGCACGCTGTCGACCCAGGGGCCGGCGGCATTCACCAGCGCCCGGCTGCGGTATTGGCTGCGCTGACCAGTCTGGCGATTTTCCACGGTGACCTGCCACAGGCCATCGGCGCGCTGCGCGGCGACGCAGGCGGTGCGGGTGAGAATCTGCGCGCCATGCCGGGCGGCGGCCTGGGCGGTCAGTACCACCAGGCGGGCATCATCGACCCAGGCATCGGAGTATTCGAAGCCGCGGACAATCTGCGGCCGCAACGGGCTGCTGGCATCGAAGCGCAGGCCGGTGGAGCCGGGCAGGGTTTCCCGGCGGGCCAGGTGGTCATACAGGAACAGGCCGATGCGGATCATCCAGGCCGGACGCAGGTGCGGCTGGTGCGGCAGTCGAAAGCGCATCGGGCGGATGATGTGCGGTGCATTGCGCAGCAGGGTTTCACGCTCGGCCAGCGCCTTGCCGACCAGCCGGAACTGATAGAACTCCAGGTAGCGCAGGCCGCCATGGATCAGCTTGCTGCTGCGCGAGGAGGTCGCCGAGGCCAGGTCATCCTGTTCGCACAGCAATACCTTGAGGCCGCGCCCGGCGGCATCCATGGCGATGCCGCAGCCATTGACCCCGCCACCGATGACCAGCACATCAAAAATGTCATCCTCGGCTGCCAGAATGGGGCGGTGAACGGGTGCGTCCGGCATGTCGGAATTCCTCTGTCAGATGGGGTCGCGAAGGTGACCGCGATGGATTATTGCATACTAGCGGTCGTAGCCTATTGACCGCGAAGTCACTTGGTTTTATGGTGCGCACCGAACGTTGAGGCTGGCACGATCCATACGGCTCAAGTACTGACGACGAGACAGCAAGACCGGTTCCCCTGGGGAGCGGACTTATTGCTTTCGGCGCACGCCTTGGGAAGTAGGCGAACCAAAGTGGGGATACTGATCAGACGTTCGCACCCCCGGGTTGTGTGTTGGCTGAACGTTCAGAGTCGCTTACGGAAGGCGTTACCTGTCCTGGTCCTTGACCGGGGGTTGGGGTACGCCTATCTGCCCTGCATCTGATCCCATGTCCCCACGCGGCCCGACACCAGAACTTATGCTTTGGAGCCGACGCCATGAACATCAAGCTTGACGAGTATTTTGACCGCGACACCTTCAGCCGTATCCGTGCCTGCGCCGATCAGCGCGAAACCCCCTTCCTCGTTGTCGATCTGAAGACCATCGACCGTGCCTATGATGATCTGGTCGAGGGCTTTCCCTATGGCAAGATCTACTATGCGGTAAAGGCCAACCCGGCCAATGAGGTGTTGAGCCTGCTCAAGAACAAGGGCTCGAATTTCGATATCGCCTCCATCTACGAGCTGGAGAAGGTACTGGCGCTGGGTGTGCAGCCGGAGCAGATCAGCTACGGCAACACCATCAAGAAATCCCGGGATATCCGCGCCTTCTACGAGAAGGGCGTACGCATGTATGCCACCGACTCCGAGGCCGACCTGCGTAATATCGCCAAGGCCGCGCCGGGCTCGAAGGTCTATGTGCGTATCCTGACCGAAGGCTCGACCACTGCCGACTGGCCGCTGTCACGCAAGTTCGGCTGCCAGAGCGACATGGCCATGGACCTGCTGGTGCTCGCCCGTGAACTGGGCCTGGAACCCTATGGTGTGTCCTTCCACGTCGGCTCGCAGCAGCGTGATATCGGTGCATGGGATGCGGCCATCGCCAAGGTCAAGGTGATCTTCGAGCGTCTGAAGGAAGAGGACGGCATCGTGTTGAAGATGATCAACATGGGCGGCGGCTTCCCGGCCAACTACCTGACCAAGACCAACACCCTGCAGACCTATGCCGAGGAAATCACCCGCTTCCTGCAGGAGGATTTCGGCGAGGAGCTGCCGGAGATCATCCTCGAGCCGGGCCGGTCGCTGATCGCCAACGCCGGTGTGCTGGTCAGCGAGGTGGTGCTGGTATCGCGCAAGTCCCATACCGCCCTGGAGCGCTGGGTGTTCACCGACGTGGGCAAGTTCTCCGGCCTGGTGGAAACCATGGACGAAGCGATCAAGTTCCCGATCTGGACCGACAAGCGCGGCGAGCTGGAAGAGGCGGTGATTGCCGGCCCGACCTGCGACAGCGCCGACATCATGTACGAAGACTACAAGTACGGCCTGCCGCTGAACCTGGCCATCGGTGATCGTCTGTACTGGCTGTCCACAGGTGCCTATACCACCAGTTACAGCTCGGTCGAATTCAACGGCTTCCCGCCGTTGGAAGCGTTCTATATCTGAGGGTTCAGGCTACAGGGTGCATGGCAGGCCGGTGGCGGCCCCGCCGGCTTCCATCCCGGCCTGCGGCGTATCGTGTAGTACCCTGGGTCGAGATGGAACTCGACCGTCCATGACTGCAACGGGTTGTCGAGCGCCCGCTCGACGACATGCGGACCTGCTGCTCCGCTCGGTGCCTGGCTACAACAGTGCCGCCGCCGCCTCATCCACGATAACGGTCACATCCGCATGCAGCTGCAGCGCGGAGGCGGGCACCTGTTCGGTGATCGGTCCCTTGACCATCTGCGCCACGCACTCGGCCTTGGCCTCGCCGCTGGCGATCAGCAGGATGGCGCGGGCCTGCAGGATGTTGCTGATGCCCATGGTGATGGCGGTGGTCGGTACTTCATCCAGGGAGTCGAAGAAGCGCTGGTTGTCCTGACGGGTCTTGTCGGTCAACCGGGTGTGGAAGGTTTCCCGGTCGAAGGGCGTGCCCGGCTCGCAGAAGCCGATATGGCCATTGCTACCGATACCCAGCAGTTGCAGGTCCAGTGGGGTGGCGTGCAGCAGCGCATTGTAGCTGTCGCACTGGGCTTGCAGGTCAGCGCTGTCGGTGCAGGGAAGGTGGATGTTTTCCGGAACAATATCCACATGCCGGAACAGGTTGTCGTACATGAACTGGTAGTAGCTTTGCGGGTGGCTGCGTGGCAGTTCGCAATACTCATCCAGATTGAAGGTCTGCACCTGCTGCAGAGATATCTCGCCCGCCCGATAGCGTTCGACCAGGTACTGGTAGGTGCCCAGCGGCGTGCCGCCGGTGGCCAGCCCCAAGGCGCAGGCGGGTTTGCTGCGCAGCAGATCGGCAATCATCTGGCCGGCGGTGGCACTCAGCTCGGTGTAATCTCTGACGGTAATGACCTTCATGCGCTCTAGCCCTGATTGGCGTGCGTTGCCGGCATTGTCTTGCCAGAAGTGAGGGAGGGCAGGGCAAGCCGCAGATAAAGCGCGGGATTCTACTCTGGCTACCCGGGAGGGGGAAGCCGGAAATGCGACAGCCCGCCCTGTTGCCGGGGCGGGCTGTCGGTTTGCGGTCGGGGCAGGCTCAGCTGAACTTCTGGATATTCTGCATCAGTTCCTTCAGCGCCTCGATGTTGTCCTTCGGATGCACGGCATTCTCGAAGCTGCACAGCTGCTCGAAATTGGCCTGCACGTCTTCCGGGCTGAAACCTTCATCCGGGTTGAAGCCGATGCCCAGCGAGCGCTCCCAGCGCACCTTGCCCATCCAGCCGCCGCCGACTTCGAACAGACCGGAGGTTTCCTGGCACTGCTCGGAGCACAGGTAGACCACCAACGGGCTGACCAGCTCGGGCTTGAGTTTTTCAAAGGCGCCGGGCGGGAACAGCCCTTCGGTCATGCGGGTGCCGCCGGTCGGTGCGATGGCATTGACCAGGATATTGTTCTTGCGGCCTTCGATGGCCAGGGTGCGGGTCAGACCGTACAGGCCCAGCTTGGCCATGCCGTAGTTGGCCTGGCCGAAGTTGCCGTAGATGCCGGAGGTGGAAGCGGTGAAGATGATGCGGCCGAAGTTCTGTTCCTTCATGTGGTTCCAGGCAGCATGGGTCACCTTGTAGGCACCTTCGACATGCACCTTGTACACCAGATCCCAATCGGCATCGGACATCTTGGCGAAGCTCTTGTCGCGCAGGATGCCGGCATTGTTGACCACCACGTCGACGCGACCGAAGTTGTCCAGGGCGCACTGCACGATCTTGTCACCATCGACCACGCTGTCCGGGTTGGCTACCGCGGTGCCGCCAGCGGCCTTGATTTCCTCGACGACTTTCAGCGCTGCTTCACTGTTGGCGCCTTCCCCCTGGGTACTGCCACCCAGATCGTTGACGATAACCTTGGCACCGTGCTTGGCGAACAGCAGCGCGTGGGCGCGGCCGATACCACCGCCGGCACCGGTGACGATGACGACCTTGTCTTCAAAACGGATATCGCTCATGGGGAGTCTCCTGAAAAAGGGGAATGACAAAACTGGCTGCTAGTTTCAGACAGTTGTTTGAGGTCGGCAAGAAGCCCGCGGCTGGTGAATGGCTTGTCATAAACCATCACCTGCCATCGGCCTTCCCAGGGGCGTGCAGCAGGTAGGCCTGGTAGCGAGCCTCAGACCAGCTCGATCGCCACCGCAGTCGCTTCCCCACCACCGATGCACAGCGAAGCCACACCGCGCTTGCCACCGGTTTTCTGCAGGGCGTTGATCAGGGTAACGATCAGTCGCGAGCCGGTGGAACCGACCGGGTGGCCCTGGGCGCAGGCGCCGCCGAAGATGTTGACCTTGCTGTGATCCAGGCCGTGTTCGCGCATGGCCAGCATGGTGACCATGGCGAAGGCTTCGTTGATCTCGAACAGATCGACGTCAGCCTTGCTCCAGCCGGTCTTGTTGAACAGGTTGGTCAGCGCGCCGACCGGGGCGATGGTGAACTCGCTCGGGTCCTGGCTCTGGGTGGCGTGGCCGACGATGCGGGCCAGCGGCTTCACGCCGCGCCTGTTCGCCTCGGATTCGGTCATCAGCACCAGCGCGCTGGCACCGTCGGATATCGAACTGGCGTTGGCGGCGGTGATGGTGCCGTCCTTGGCGAAGGCCGGACGCAGGCCGGGAATCTTGTCGATGTTGGCGTTATGTGGCTGTTCATCATCCTTGACCAGGGTCTCGCCCTTGCGCGAGGTCACGGTCACCGGCACGATCTCGCTGGCCAGCGAACCGTTGTCGATGGCGTGCTTGGCGCGGTTCAGCGATTCGATGGCGTAGGCATCCATCTGCTCGCGGGTCAGGCCGTACTGGTCGGCGGTTTCCTGGGCGAAGGAGCCCATCAGGCGGCCGGTGCGGGCATCTTCCAGGCCGTCGAAGAACATGTGATCCTTGAGCTCGCCATGGCCCATACGCAGGCCACCACGGGCTTTTTCGATGAGATAGGGCGCGTTGGACATGCTTTCCATGCCGCCGGCCAGCATCACCTGGTTGGAACCGGCCTTGAGCGCGTCATGGGCCTGCATCACCGCTTTCATGCCGGAACCGCACAGCTTGTTGATGGTGGTGCAGCCAGTGGCGGAGCTCAGGCCGGCATTCAGCGCCGCCTGGCGTGCCGGGCCCTGTTTCAGGCCGGCGGGCAGAACACAGCCCATGATCACTTCCTGCACATCGGCCGCAGCGATACCGGCACGGGCCACCGCCTCGCGGATCACCAGGGCGCCGAGGTCGATGGCCGACAGGCTTGACAGGCTACCCTGGAAGCCGCCCATGGGCGTGCGCACGCCGCTGACGATAACGATGTTTTCCGACATGTTGACTCCTGAAATATGACTGATTGTTTATTTGTGGTCATCAATCGACTTTATACGCGCCTTTTCCCCTTATTGTCGACAGCAAAGCTTTGTATGATCGAGTCACATAACTGCCATGGTCGCCGCGCTGCTGCCTCGCTATAGTTCATCGGACAGGCCAGGCAGCGTTGCTACCTGACCCGCATAAGCCCAACAAGAAGGTCGCACAATGTTGAATACACGGATTCTACCGCCCACCGAGCAGGCGCATTCCACGCCGCTACTGATCAAGAACCTGCTGCTGTCGGGGGTTCGCTATGAAGCCTCGCAGGAAATCGTCTACCGCGACATCAGCCGTTACGACTATGCCACCTTCAACCAGCGCATCTGCCGGCTGGCCAACGCCCTGACTAATGCAGGGGTCAAGGCCGGCGATACCGTGGCGGTGCTGGACTGGGACAGTCATCGCTATCTGGAATGCATGTTCGCCGTTCCGATGATTGGCGCGGTGCTGCACACGGTCAACGTGCGGCTATCGCCCGAGCAGATCGTCTATACCATGAACCATGCCGACGACATCATGGTGCTGGTCAACAGCGAATTCCTGCCGCTGTACCAGGCTATCGAGCCGCAACTGACCACGGTAACCACGACCATCCTGCTGACCGATGGTGAGGACAAGTCCGCCGAGCTGCGCGGTTTCGCCGGTGAATACGAGCAACTGCTGGCCGCCGCCGACAGTACCTATGAGTTCGCCGACTTCGACGAGAACTCGGTAGCCACGACTTTCTATACCACCGGTACCACCGGCAACCCCAAGGGCGTGTACTTCACCCATCGCCAACTGGTGCTGCATACCCTGACCCAGGCCGGCATGCTTAATGGCCTGGGACATGAGCAGATGATGAGTAACCGCGACGTGTATATGCCGATCACGCCGATGTTCCATGTGCATGCCTGGGGCATGCCCTACACTGCGACCATGCTGGGCGTGAAACAGATCTATCCGGGGCGTTACGAGCCGGAGCTGCTGGTGAAGCTGATCCAGCAGGAGAAAGTGACCTACTCCCATTGCGTGCCGACCATTCTGCAGATGCTGCTCAATGCCAAGGCCGCTGAAGGCCATGACTTCGGCGGCATGAAGATCATCATCGGCGGCAGTGCGCTGACCCGTGGCCTGTACGAGACGGCCGGGGCTCGCGGCATCCGTCTGTCCGGGGCCTACGGTATGTCGGAAACCTGCCCGCTGATCTCTGCCGGCTACAACAACCTGCAGATCGAGGCCGGCAGCGAGCAGCAGCAGGTTGCCTACAAGATCAAGGCCGGGATTCCGGTGCCCCTGGTCGAGGCGCGGCTGATGGATGAGCAGGGTAACTTCATGCCCCACGATGGTCAGACCCAGGGCGAGCTGGTGCTGCGTGCACCCTGGCTGACCCAGGGCTATTTCAAGGAACCGGAAAAGAGCCGCGAGCTGTGGGCGCATGGCTGGATGCACACCGGCGATGTGGCCACCATCGACCACACCGGCAGCATCGACATCCGTGACCGGATCAAGGATGTGATCAAGACCGGTGGCGAGTGGCTGTCTTCGCTGGAGCTGGAAAGCCTGATCAGCCTGCATCCGGCGGTGCGTGATGTAGCGGTGGTCGGCGTGCCGGACACGCGCTGGGATGAGCGCCCGTTCGCGCTGGTAGTGATTGCGCCGGACCAGCAGATGAGTGCCAGTGTGCTCGCTGCCCACCTGCAGCCTTTTGTCGATGAGGGGCGCATCAACAAATGGGCGGTACCGACGCAGATCGCGGTGATCGACGAGATACCCAAGACCAGTGTCGGCAAGCTGGACAAGAAGCGTATCCGCGTGGAAATCGCCCAGTGGATCGAGCAGCAGGCGTCCTGTATCTCCTCCATCTGAGCCGTAACAGTGCCCCGGCCCTGCGTCGGGGCGTTACCCGCACTGCTGCATGAGGTATTCTTCCCCGCTCAGTGCAGAGGAGAATCGCAGTGCCCAGTCTCAACCGTCTGATTTTCATCGCTGCCGGTATCGGTGTCCTCATCGGTTGGCTGCTCGGCTTCCTGCCGCAGGAGGCGGGGCTGCGTGAGGGTGTGCTGTATGGCAGCACCCTGGTGGGCGCCGTATTCATCGGCCTGCTGAAGATGATCCTGATCCCGCTGGTGTTCACCTCCATCGTGGTCGGCGTAGCCAGCCTGCAGGCGCACCACCAGGTGCACCGGGTGTGGATCACCACGCTGCTGTATTTCACCCTGACCTCGGCACTGGCCATGCTGCTGGCGCTGGTGGTGGCCAACGTATTCAAGCCCGGTGCGGGAATGTCGTTGATGATGTTCGCTGATGCCATGGCCTCGTTCGAGGCCCGGCAGATGACCATGCCGGAATTCTTCCAGCATTTTCTCAGTGGGCTGTTCAAGAACCCCTTCGAGGCTTTCGCCAACGGCGACATCCTCTCGGTGCTGATGTTCGCGATCTTCATCGGTATTGCCCTGGTTGCCGGCGGCCAACGCTACCAGACGGTACTGCAACTGATGCAGGAGCTGCTCGACATGCTGCTGCGTATCATCGGCTGGATCATGTGGCTGGCGCCGCTGGGGATCATGGCGCTGCTGATTCGCCTGGTCGCCGAGCAGGATGTGGCGCTGCTGGTCAGTATGCTCGGCTTTATCGTGCTGATCTTCGGCACCACGGTGTTCCACGGCGCGGTGGTGCTGCCGGGTATTCTCTACGCGGTTACCCGAAAATCCCCGTTGTGGTTCCTGCGTGGCTCGCGGGAGGCATTGATCACCGCGTTTGCCACCAGCTCCAGCTCGGCTGCATTGCCCATCACCCTGCGCTGTGCCCAGGAGAATCTGGGCGTCAAGCGTCGTATAGCGGGTTTCGTGTTGCCACTGGGAGCAACGGTGAACATGGACGGTACTGCGCTCTACGAAGCGGCCGCCGCGCTGTTCGTTGCCAACCTGATCGGTGTCGAGCTAACACTGGTACAGCAATTGGTGGTGTTCATGACCGCGATGATCGCCTCAAGCGGTGCCCCGGGCATTCCCAGTGCCGGCATGGTGACCATGGTCATGGTACTGCAGGCGGTGGGTCTGCCGGCGGAAGCCATTGCCATCCTGCTGCCGATCGACCGTCTGCTGGACACCGTCCGCACCGCGGTCAACGTGGAAGGGGATCTGGTCGGCAGTCTGGTCGTGCAGCAATTGGCCGACGACGGTGCCGAATACCAGGGTGCCTGACGGATAATGCGTGTAGCGCCTGGTCCGTCGCCTGTCGGCGAGCAGGCGCTCGCCAACCCCAGGTGAGCCGCCGGGGCTATGTAGAAGAGCCGCCCGCCTGTAAGGTTCTGCGGTTCTTGAGTCGGAAACACAGCCAGATCAACCCTATCCACACCGGCAGGGCGAACGCCGATAGCCGGGTGCCGCCATCCAGGGTCAGCACCACCAGAATGAAAGCCACGAATGCCAGGCACAGATAGTTGCCGAACGGTGACCACAACGCCCTGAAGCTGGGGATGACGCCGCGCTCATGCATGGCCCGGCGGAACATCAGGTGCGACAGGCTGATCATCGCCCAGTTCAGCACCAGTGCCGCCACCACCAGCGACATCAGAATGATCAGCGCGCCTTCGGGCAGCACATAATTGAGTGCCACACACAGCAGGGTTATGGCACCGGACACCAGAATGCCCAGCATGGGCACACCACTGCGGCTGAGCCGGGTGAACACGCGCGGCGCATCGCCTTGCTCGGCCAGGCCGTAGAGCATACGGCTGTTGCAGTACACGCCACTGTTGTAGACCGACAGGGCGGCGGTCAGCACCACGAAATTCAGCACATGCGCTGCGGTGTCGCTGCCAATCAAGGAGAAAATCTGCACGAAAGGACTGCGGGCATAAGGATCGTCACCGCTGGTCAGCGTCTGCACCAGGCTGTCCCAGGGGTACAGCGACAGCAGTACGCCCAGCGCCAGGATGTAGAACAGCAGAATCCGGTACACCACCTGGTTGATCGCCCGGGGGATGACCTTGCGCGGGTTTTCCGCCTCTGCTGCAGTGATGCCGACCAGCTCCAGACCGCCAAAGGAGAACATGATCACCGCCATCACCACTACCAGGCCGCCGACGCCATTGGGGAAGAAGCCGCCGTGGCTCCATAGATTGGTGACGCTGGCCTGCGGACCACCGGCGCCGGACACCAGCAGATACAGCCCCAGCGCAATCATGCCGAGAATGGCCCCGACCTTGATGATGGCGAACCAGAACTCCGCCTCACCAAAGGCCTTCACATTGGTCAGGTTGATCAGATTGATCAGCACAAAGAACGCCAGTGCCGTAGCCCAGGTGGGGACATCCGGGTACCAGTACTGCACATACTTGCCCACTGCCGTGAGCTCGGCCATGCCCACCAGGATATACAGCACCCAGTAGTTCCAGCCCGACAGGAATCCGGCAAAGGGTGACCAGTACTGGTGGGCGAAGTGACTGAAAGAGCCGGCTACCGGCTCCTCGACGATCATCTCGCCCAGTTGGCGCATGATCAGAAACGCCACAAAGCCGCCAATCGCATAGCCCAGCAGCATCGACGGTCCGGCACTGCTCATCACGCCCGCCGAGCCCAGGAACAGACCGGTGCCAATGGCGCCGCCCAGGGCGATCAACTGAATATGGCGGTTGGTCAGGCCGCGCTTGAGCTGGCCTTGCTGTGCTGGTTCAGTCATGAAGAGGTCCGTGTGGCCGGATTGGCCGAAAAAGTGGGCAATTGTACACGGACTGAGGCCTTTTCGCAGGTTATCGGCTGCCGCTGAGTGTGGCGGTTGGTCGCGCGGGACTGGGAATAGCAGCGGCTTTGGGGCTTGAAACGGTCACTTCTGCGCACGGCTGTCTGAGCAAGTCAGGTTAGGGGATTGAACGGAGTACACAGGTGCCCTCGAGCCCCCAGTTCAGCTATGTGGCCAATATCGCCGATATCCTGGAATCCAGCGCGGGCACTCCCGAGGTCGTTATACGAAACTCCTTCTCCAGCACCTGCTTGATTTCACTGACCGAGCTGAGTTGTGTTCTTTCTGTCGTCCCGTCCAGGTGGTAGAACGAATACTGACTGTTATGCAGCGTATGGCGGCCCGTGGGAGTCGGTCGGGCCGCGATCAGGTTATTGACGAAGATCGATGTCGGGTGGGTTGAGGTATACCAGTTGAAGACCTCGTAATCCTGTCGGTGCTGCTGCGTCAGATCAAAGATATACAGATCCTGCCATTCGTTCCTTGTCCTGGTTTGCAGGCAGAAAGCCTCGCTCCTGCGTAGCAGGCGATATGGCCCATGCGGGGTATCCTGGATGGTATCCGCTACCAGGCGAATCGGCGCTGTCAGCGTCAGGCCGCCAAAGCCCGTATCGGCAATGAAGCGTTCGCCCTCCGCCTCAACCAGCAGAAGCATGTGGCTGCGCGGGGTAGCCACGTCATCAGGGACATTCATGCGCACACGTGCAGCCAGCCCGGTCACAGTGAAGCCCATATCTTGCAGTACGCGCTGGAACAGCAGGTTGTGTTCGTAGCAATAGCCGCCCCGCCTGTGATTGATGAACTTGTCCAGTAGTGAATCGATATCCAGCTTTACCCCCATGCCGGTAAAAGGGGAGAGACTCTCGAAGGGAATTGAACGGGTGTGCTTGATGTGCAATTCATGAAGCGCTTTCCGAGTGGGGCGGCGTGGCCCCTCATACTGGATAAAGTCCAGATAGGAATATATGTCGGTCATGCTCTGCCCTCGTGCAGGTTGCCAGAATGTGACAGCGAGTGTAGAACCTCAAGCTTACTTGAGGTCAAGAGGAGGCTGCATGGGAGCAAAATCACAGTTTCAGCGGCAAGGCGACCTGTCTGTGGGAGAAGTCGCGGCAAGAAGCGGCGTAGCGGTGTCGACCCTGCACTTCTACGAAACGAAGGGCCTGCTGACAAGCCGGCGTAATAACGGCAATCAGCGCCGCTACCGGCGTGATGTCTTGCGGCGTGTGGCGGTGATCAAGGTGGCGCAGAGCCTGGGCATCTCCTTGAGCGCCATAAAAGAGGTCTTTGGCACCTTGCCGGAGAGTAGAACACCCAATGCGAAAGACTGGGCCCTGCTATCTGCCTCATGGAAAGCAGATCTGGATGAGCGTATCAACAGCCTGATCCAGTTGCGCGACAATTTGAATGGCTGCATCGGGTGCGGTTGTCTCTCGCTGGAGAACTGCAAGCTCATCAACCCGGAGGACAGACTTTCTCAACAGGGCGTGGGGCCGGTACGGATTGAGTCAGCCTCTGCATCTGATTGCTCAAGTGTATGAGGCGACATTGCTGCGCTGCTGACAGTTGAAGCGCAGGGCGGTTGCGGCCATGCTGTGCAGCTGAGAGTCGATAACCTGGTCAGAGAATTCCATGCAAGCAGCCACTCCCACACTCATCCGTGAAACCTTCCCCGTCGGTCCGTTGCAGTGCAACTGCACGATCATCGGCGACCCGATCACCAAAAAGGCCATCGTGGTCGATCCCGGTGGGGATCATCAGTTGATTCTGGATCGTCTGGACCAGCTTGGCCTGAAGGTGGTCAGTATCATTCACACCCATGCGCACCTGGATCATTTCCTCGCCTCCGGCGAGATGAAGAAGGCGACCGGCGCGACCCTGCATCTGCACAAGGAGGACCAGTTCCTGTGGGACAACCTGGAGATGCAGTGCAAGCTGTTCGGGGTGCCCTACACGCCGGTGCCGGCACCGGATCAGTGGTTGCAGGACGACGAGGAGCTGGCCTGTGGCTGTGGCGTCGCCCTGCATACCCCGGGGCATACGCCGGGGTCGATGAGTTTCTGGTTTCCCCAGGCCAAGTTGCTGATTGCCGGGGACACGCTGTTCCGCCGGGGTATCGGCCGTACCGATCTGTGGGGCGGTGATTATGCGAAGATCGAGTCCTCGATCCGTCAGCGGCTGTATACGCTGGACGAGGAGGCGGTGGTGGTGGCCGGGCACGGACCTGATACGCAGATTGGTGACGAGATCCGCGAGAATCCTTTCATTCGTGGCTGAATCGACCATAATTATCGGACTGCGGGATAAAAATCCCTGGGCCGGTGGTCATACCTCCGGAACTGGGCATCCGGATCTGGATGCCACGCTGCGATGACGACGTCAATTAAGGAAAAATGCATGAAAATCAAAGCACTGATTGCCGCTTCTGCCTGTGTTGCGCTGCTGGCTGGCTGCACCAACAATCCCTATACCGGTGAACGTGAAGCTGGCAAGGCTGGCGTCTATGGCGGTGGTGGCGCCGCAGCTGGCGCGCTGATCGGCGCGGCCACCTCGAGCAGCAAGGATCGCGGCAAGGGCGCCTTGATCGGTGCCGTGGTCGGTGGCGCTGCGGGCGCGGGCTACGGTTACTACGCGGATCGCCAGGAGCAGCGCCTGCGCCAGGAATTGACCGGTACCGGTGTTCAGGTGGTCCGTAATGGTGACAACCTGCAACTGATCATGCCGGGCAACATCACCTTCGCCAGCAGTTCCTCGGATATTTCCAGCAGCTTCTATCCGACGCTGAACTCGCTGGTCAAGGTGTTCAAGGAGTTCGACCAGAACGGCATCGACATCGTCGGCCATACCGACAGCAGCGGTTCGCTGGAACTGAACATGCGCCTGTCCCAGGAGCGTGCCACCAGCGTGGCATCCTACCTGACCGGTCAGGGCGTTTCCGGTGCGCGCATCAGCAGCCGTGGCGTTGGCCCGAGCCAGCCGATCGCCAGCAACGATACTGCTGCCGGCAAGGCGCAGAACCGCCGCGTGGAGATCAACCTGCGCCCGCTGTAAGCCGCCGCCTGGGTTGATATGAAAACGGGACGCCTTGGCGTCCCGTTTTGTATGGAGGGCCGAGTTCCAGGGTGCAGTGTCTGCTGGGAACGCCAGGTTCCTCCGGGAGCGGCGTGCACCAGCGCGATGATGGGCACTCCCGGCACGGCTTCACCCTGATCGGTCAATCGGCCGGCGGATACTCCCGGTGCAACTGCTCCAGCAAAGCATCCTTCTCTTCCCACAGGCCATTGACCCAGGCCTGGAAGTCCGCGCGAAAGGCCGCGTCGTTCTGATAATCCTTGCCCAGGAATTCAGCCGGGATCGGCCGTGTCTGGCAGCGCATCACCACCTTGCGAATCCGGCCGCTGAGCAGGTCCCAGAAGCTCGGGCTGCCGTCGGGGTAGTGGATGGTGATATCCACCAGCGAGCGCAGCTGCTCGCCCATGGCATCCAGCACGAAGGCGATGCCGCCGGACTTGGGTCTGAGCAGATGGCGATAGGGCGAGCTCTGCTCGGCATGTTTCTCCGCTGTCAGCCGGGTGCCTTCGAGAAAGTTGAACACCGCCACCGGGGTGGTCTTGAACTTCTCACAGGCCCGTTGGGTGGCCAGCAGGTCCTGGCCGGCCTTTTCCGGGTGCCTGGCCAGATAAGCCTTGCTGTAGCGCTTCATGAACGGGAAATCCAACGCCCACCAGCAGATGCCGATGATCGGCACCCAGATCAGCTCCTGCTTGAGGAAGAACTTCAGCATCGGCATCCGGCGGTTGAGATTGTGCTGCAGCACCAGGATATCGACCCAGCTCTGATGATTGCTGGCCACCAGGTACCAGCCGTCATGGTCCAGCCGCTCATGGCCCTGGACATCCCATTGCGTGCGTCCGGCCAGTCGCATCCAGGCGCTGTTGCCGAGCATCCAGGTTTCGGCGATGCGGATCATGACCCGGGTGAGAAAGGCCTGCAGTGCCGGTATCGGCAGCAGTTTGATCAATGCGCAGGGGAACAGCAGGCTGAACCAGAACAGGGTGTTGAGGATCAGCAGCAGGAGCGAGATCGCTCCGCGTATCGAGGCAGGCAAAAAATACAGCATTGTCTGGTGGCTCGTCCGTGTTGGCGCGGGGGCCTGTAAGGTTGTAACCAGACAGGCCACCCATCAGACCTCAGTCAGTTGTCGTCGGCATCGGCCTGTATGGCGGTCAGGGCGATAGTAAACACGATATCGTCGACCAGCGCACCCCGGGACAGATCATTCACCGGCTTGCGCAGGCCCTGCAGCATGGGGCCGACGCTGATGACGTTGGCACTGCGCTGCACCGCCTTGTAGGTGGTGTTGCCGGTGTTCAGATCCGGGAAAATGAACACCGTGGCCTTGCCGGCGACCGGGCTGTCCGGCGCCTTCTGCTGGCCGACGCTGGCAATCGCGGCGGCATCATACTGGAGCGGACCGTCGATCAACAGCCCCGGCTGTCGCTCGCGGGCCAGCCGGGTCGCTTCGCGGACCTTCTCCACGTCCACACCGGTGCCGGAGCTACCGGTCGAGTAGCTGATCATCGCCACCCGCGGCGGAATGCCGAAGGCTTCGGCGGAGCGCGCGCTCTGGATGGCGATTTCCGCCAGCTCCTCGGCGTTGGGGTCGGGGTTGACGGCGCAGTCGCCATACACCAGTACCTGGTCGGGCAGCAGCATGAAGAATACCGAGGACACCAGACTGTAATTGGGCGCAGTCTTGATCAGCTGGAACGCCGGGCGGATGGTGTTGGCGGTGGTATGGATGGCGCCGGAGACCAGGCCATCGACCTCATCCAGGGCCAGCATCATGGTGCCCATCACCACATTGTCCTCCAGTTGCTGCAGGGCCACCGGCGCGGTCAAACCGCGATCCTTGCGCAGCTCGACCATCGGCGCCACGTAGCTTTCACGGACCTGATCCGGGTCGATGATCTGCAGACCGTCGGGCAGGGTAATGTGGTGGGCGCGGGCGACGGCTTCCACCGCTTCGGGCTTGGCCAGCAGGATGCACTGGGCGATGCCCCGGCGCTGGCAGATGGCCGCTGCCTGGACGGTACGTGGCTCGTCGCCTTCCGGCAGCACGATGCGCTTGCCGGCCTGCTGCGCGCGGTTGACCAGATCGTAGCGGAACGCCGGAGGCGACATGCGCCGCTCGCTGGGCTGACCACAGCGATGCTGTAGCCAGCCGTGGTCGATATGCGAGGCGACGAAGTCGGTGACCAGGGTGGCCCGCTCGCTGTCGTCGACCGGAATCTCGCGGTTCATGCGGTCCAGCTGCGAGGCGGTGGCGAAACTGCCGGTACCGACCAGGAAGATCGGCAGACCATTGTCCAGTGCCGGCTGGCAGAGCTGCATGACGCGCTCATCGGGCATGATGTCGCCGGTCAGCAGCAGCCCGGCCAGCGGGGTGCCGGACAGCGAGGCCAGGCTGCTGGAGATGATGATGTCGTCGCGATCACCCGGCACCACCAGCAGGGTGCCGGGGCGATACAGGTGCAGGGTATTGGGCACGGTGCGGGCGCACAGGATGATGTCCAGCACGCGACGCTGTTGCATTTCGCCGGGATGCAGGACTCTGGCATTGAGCAGCGCGGCGACGTCGGAGCTGCGCGGTGCGCTGAGCTCGTTCTGCCAGGGCACGCAGCCGATCAGGCGGAAGCCCTCGGTATCCAGCACCTTGGATTCCTGCTTGAGTGCGATGGCGTAGTCCTTGAGTGTGCGCTTGAGCTCGCTGCGATCGGTCGGCACATCACCACCCAGATCCAGGTCGCGCACCTTGTTGATGATCACCCCCAGCACCTTGGGGTCCTGCGGGCCGCCGAAGCCCTGGGCATGCAGTTCGACACGGTGGGCCAGGGTAGCCAGGTTGGCATCGTCCGGTGCGCTGACCAGGATCACGTCGGCATCCAGACTCTTGGCGATGTGCTGGTTGATGCGTGCGGCATAGGCAGCCTGGCGCGTTGGCACCATGCC
Organism: Pseudomonas sp. MYb185; assembly: GCF_002979975.1. GTDB lineage: Bacteria > Pseudomonadota > Gammaproteobacteria > Pseudomonadales > Pseudomonadaceae > Halopseudomonas. The sequence goes on from NZ_PCQD01000001.1 coordinate 159,333, forward strand.
TTCGACCACCACCACGTCGGCATCCCGGGCCGCTTCGCGGTAACGACTGACGATGTCTTCCAGTACCTCGTCCAGCTCGCCATTGGCCAGCCGCCGTTCCACCTCGGGCAGCGCCAGCGGGGTGGGTGGCTCCAGGCCCATGGTCCGGCTGATCAGGGCGGTGGAGCGCTCCGGACCATCATCGCCGGGATGCGGCTGGGCGATCGGCTTGAGAAAGTGGACGCGCAGGCCGTTGCGTTCGAGGGCGCGGATCAGGCCCAGGCTGACCGAGGTCAGGCCGACGCCGAATCCGGACGGTGCGAGAAAAAACGTATGCATGAATCAGGCTTCCTGTTCCACGGGCTGGGTTGTGGCAAGGTCGAGCAGTGCCAGGCATTCCTCGGTGATCTGGCGTTCTTCGTCGGTCGGAATGACCAGAATGGCGGGGGAGCCGGCCATCTGGACCTGCCGGGCCGGGTTGCCCGGCGGGGTGGCGTTGGCGGCCGGGTCGATGGCCAGCCCGAACAGGGCCAGATGGCGCACCGTCAGTTCGCGCACCAGCGGCGAATTCTCGCCGATGCCGCCAGTGAAGATCACCCCATCGATGCGCGGCAGTGCCACCGCCAGGCCGGCCAGTGACCGCGCCAGACGGTAGCAGAACACCTCGACCGCCAGGGTGGCGCCGGCATGCCCCTCGGCGCGGGCGGTGACCAGGGTGCGCATGTCGTTGGACAGGCCGGACAGCCCCAGCAGACCGCTTTCGCGGTTGAGCATGTTGTCGATGCGTTCCAGATCCCAGCCCAGGGTGCGAGCCAGATGCGAATGCAGGTTGGGATCCACGTCACCGCTGCGGGTCCCCATGACCAGGCCTTCCAGCGGCGTCAGGCCCATGCTGGTATCCAGGCTTCTGCCATCCAGGATGGCACAGGTCGAGCAGCCATTGCCCAGGTGCGCCGTCAGCCAGGCACCGTGGCCCGGCTCCAGGCCCATCAGCAGGCTGGCCTGGCTCGATACGAAACGGTGGCTGGTGCCATGGAAACCGTAGCGGCGTACGCCGTGTTCGGTATACAGCTCCTCGGGCAGGGCATAGCGGTAGGCGTGGGGCGGCATGCTCTGGTGAAAGGCGGTGTCGAAGATGGCGACGTGCGGGATAGTGGTGAAGACCTTCATCGCGGCGTTGATACCGACCAGTTGCGCGGGGTTGTGCAGCGGTGCCAGTGGCGAGCTGTCCTCGATGGCGGTAATCACCTCATCGTCGATGATGCGGGCACCGGTAAAGTGCTCGCCGCCATGCACCACGCGGTGCCCTACTGCCGTCAATGGCTGCTCGGCGAACCGTTCGATCAGTGGCAGCAGGCTGGCCATGGCGGTGCTGTGCTTGCCATCCCGGATCTGGATGCGCTCCCCGTTATCACCGGCTTTCCAGTTCATCACGCCTTCGGGTGTGCCCAGGCGCTCAGCCAGCCCGCTGAGCAGCGGTTTTGTCGCGGACTCGCTGCGCAGGGCGAACTTGAGTGATGAACTTCCACAATTTATGACAAGTACCAGGCGATCGGTCATGGTGCTCCACTATTCGTTCATTGAGGGGGAGAAAATCCTTGCCCAACTTATACCCCAGCCTCCAGCGTAGTGGAACCGCCCGTGCGTTTCCGCGTATTTGTGCGTAAACTGACAGCTCCCGAGCCCGAAAAAACACAGGATTTTTTTATGCAGATTGCTGCCAACAAAGCCGTATCGATTGAATACACCCTGACCAACGATGCAGGCGAAGTACTGGATACTTCCACTGGCGGCGAGCCGCTGGTCTACCTGCATGGTGCGGGTAACATCATCCCCGGCCTGGAGCGGGAACTGGCCGGCAAACAGGTGGGTGACGCGCTGAAAGTGACCATCGAGCCGGAAGACGCCTATGGCGAATTCAGTGCTGAACTGGTTGCCGTGCTGGGTCGCAACATGTTCGAAGGTGTCGACGAGCTGGAAGTGGGCATGCAGTTCCATGCCTCCGCACCGGATGGCGGCATGCAGATCGTCACCATCACCGCGCTGGAAGGTGATGAAGTCACCGTCGATGGCAACCATCCGCTGGCCGGTCAGCGCCTGACCTTCGAGGTCAAGGTCGCCGACATCCGTGAGGCCACCGAAGACGAGCTGGCCCATGGTCATATCCATGGCGAAGGTGGTGTGCACCACTGAGGCGATAGCCTGCAGGTTGGAAGGCCGGTTCCCGCAAGGGGCCGGCCTTCTTCATTTGGGCGTTCTGATGGCAACGGTTTCTATCATGCCATCAATCGCATCAATTCAGGTTCTGAACAGATATTCTGCCCGTATAGTGACCGTCCGAGATATTTTGCAGGAGTGAATCGATGTCTGCGCATGCTAGCCCTCTGTTCGAGCCCGTGGTACTGGGTTCGCTGAGTCTTCCCAGCCGTCTGGTCATGGCCCCCATGACCCGCAATTTTTCGCCCAACGGCGTACCTACCGAGCAGGTGGTCGAATATTATCGTCGCCGCGCCGCGGCTGGCGTCGGACTGATCATCAGCGAGGGCACCACGGTTGGCCACTGCGCTGCCAACGGCTACCCGAACGTGCCGCGTTTCCATGGCGAGGATGCGCTGGCCGGATGGAAAAAGGTGGTTGACGCGGTGCATGCCGCCGGCGGCAAGTTCGCTCCGCAGCTGTGGCACGTGGGCAATGTGCGCCGCCTGGGCACCGAGCCTGACGGTACGGTGCCGGGCTATGGTCCGATGGACAAGCGCAAGGAAGACAAGCTGCTGGTGCACGGCATGACCCGTGACGATATCCAGGATGTGGTCAACGCCTTTGCCCAGGCGGCCCGGGACGCCAAGGCGATCGGCTGTGATGCCGTCGAGCTGCATGGCGCCCATGGTTACCTGATCGACCAGTTCTTCTGGGAGGGCAGCAACCAGCGTGACGACGAATACGGCGGCAGCCTGGATAACCGCGGCCGCTTCGCCGTGGAGATCATCCGTGCTGTGCGCGCCGCGGTTGGTCCGGATTTTCCGATCATCTTCCGCTTCTCCCAGTGGAAGCAGCAGGACTACAGCGCCCGTCTGGTCGAGACGCCCGAACTGCTGGAGCAATTTCTCACGCCGCTGGCCGAGGCGGGCGTGGATATCTTCCACTGTTCGCAGCGCCGCTACTGGGAACCGGAGTTCGAAGGGTCGCAACTGAACCTGGCCGGATGGACCCGCAAGATCACCGGCAAGCCCTGCATCACCGTGGGCAGCGTCGGTCTGGACAGCGAGTTCCTCGAATACATGGTCAAGACCGACAAGGTGGCCAAGACCGAAGCCAATATCGATGACCTGCTGCAGCGGCTCGAGGGTGGGGAATTCGATCTGGTGGCCGTCGGTCGTGCGCTGATCGTCGATCCGGACTGGCCAGCCAAGCTGCGTGCAGGGCGTTTCGATGAAGTGCTGCCCTACAGCCGCGAAGCCTTGAAGGAACTGGCGTAACGCCGGATGTTGCCCCGGCTATTTGCCGGGGACGACCTCGGACAATGGCCGCGGTGGGCTGCAGGAGCGCTGCAGATAGCCTTCGAAGCGCTGCAATACTGATGGCCAGCCCAGTTGGCAGGCGCGGTGCCGGGCATGCATGCGGATACCGCGGCGGCCTTCGGTGTCGCTGACCAGCCAGCGCAGGTTGTCCAGAAACAGCTCTTCATGTGCCGGCGGGGCAAGGCAGCCGCTGTAGCGGTCGCGGATATGCTGGTGGGCGGCGGCGGTGTCGAAGGCATTCACCGCCAGCCCCGAGGCCATGGCCTCGGTCACCACGTTGCCGAAGGTTTCCGTCAGGCTCGGGAAGATGAACACATCGGCGCTGGCATAGGCCGCAGCCAGTTCGGCACCGCCCAGGGCGCCGGTGAAACGGGCCTCGGGCATGTCCCTTTCCAGCGACGGGCGCAGCGGGCCATCGCCTACCACCACCATGTGCAGGCGCACGCCGGTCGGCTGGTTCTCCCGCAGGGTCTGCCAACTGCGCTGCAACAGTTGCAGGTTCTTTTCCGCCGCCAGGCGTCCTACATGCAGCAACACGATATCGGTATTGCCCGCGCCCCAGCGGCGGCGCAGTTCGGCATCGCGGTGCGCGGGATGATACCGCTCGCAATCCACGCCACGCCCCAGCAGCATCAGATTGTTGATGCCCAGGCGCGACAGTTCCCGTTGTTGGGTGTTGCTGGCGGTCAGGGTCAACAGGGTCTGGTTGTGAAACCAGCGCAGATAGGCCACTACAGGACGATAGAGCAGGCTGACCCGGTAATGCTCGCTGTACTGCTGGAAGTTGGTATGAAAGCCGCTGATGACCGGAATGCTCAGCTGGCGTGCAGCGCGCAGCGCCGACCAGCCCAACGGCCCTTCGGTGGCCAGGTAGATGGTATCGGGGCGGCTCTTGCGCCAGTGGGCCAGCAACCGCCGGTAGGCCGGCAGGCCGAACTGCAGCTGGCGGTATCCGGGGATGGGCAGGCCGCGCACCAGCAGTTCCTCCAGCGGGCCGTTATCGGCCAGGCCGACCGTTTCGCCGGGTTGGGCAGGGCGTACCAGCTGGATCCGATTGTTGTTCTGCAGCAGCCCATCACACAGGCGGCCGAGGGTATTGGCCACGCCATTGACCTGGGGCCGCCAGGTTTCGGTGACCAGGGCATAGTGGCGGTTATGGAAGCTGAGTGTCGTCATGACACCCAGTATGGTTGCCCTTGGTGATCGCGTTGTTACCGGGATATGACCGATTTATGGCAGTGGCGGCCGGCCGGGACCTTCCCGCACCCACAGCAGCGTGGAGCCGGCTACCGCCGAGGGCATCACCAGCAGGTTGACCAGCGGAATCAGCATACCGATGTACACCGGCAGGCCGAACCCCAGCGACAGTCCCCGGCGGCCGCGCATCCAGCGCAGCATATCGATGAAGCCGACCTGATCGTTGTCGGCCTGATAGTCGATGTACTGCACCGCCATCATCCACACCCCGAATACCAGTAGCAGGGGCGAAGCTACCAGGTTCACCACCGGCACCAGCGTCAGCAGCAACAGCCCCAGCAGGCGCGGCAGGTAGTAGCCGATCTTGCGGCATTCACGGCCCAGGCTGCGCGGCACCACCATCACGATGTCCTGCCAACTGGTCGGCGGGCTGACCAGGCCACGTTCCTGCTCGGCGATCTTCTCCGCCAGGAAACCATAAAAGGGTGACGCAATCAGGTTGGCGAGCATGCTGAAACCGAAGAACAGCACCAGCAATACCACCAGCGCGAACAGTGGCCACAGCAGCCACTCGACGAAGCCGGCCCATTCCGGCAGATGCGGCATCAGCCGGTCCATCCAGTAATTGAACTGGCGGGCACCCCAGCCGATCAGCGCCATGAACAGCGTCAGATTGAGCACCAATGGGATGACCAGAAAACGCCGCAACCCCGGTTGGCGAATGCGTTGCCAGCCTTCGCGCAAATATCCGGAGCCACGCAGGGGAGCCAGTGGATGTGTCATGAGGTGTCCTTAATGAGAACGGCACTATAGGGATAAACTATGCGCCTGATATAGTGACAGCCGTATTCATCGTCTCTACCATGCATTCCGGTGAAATTCCCGGAAGAATCCGAGGACGCAGTGGTCTGTTGGCCGTCACGGCCCGTTGTCCACCGCCGGTAGGCGGCATCATTATAGAGGACTTCGACTCCAATCCCTGTGCCGGGTTCTTGCCAACTTTTTTCAGCAACAGGAGCTACCCCTGTTGTGACGCGTTTTTTGACTATCACGCCGCTGCGGCGGTGATCTGGAGGATTCAATGTCTGAAGCACGCCATTCCCGTCTGATCATTCTGGGCTCTGGCCCTGCCGGCTACAGCGCGGCTGTCTACGCTGCACGCGCCAACCTCAAGCCGCTGCTGATCACCGGCATGCAGATGGGCGGTCAGCTCACCACCACCACCGAAGTCGACAACTGGCCCGGTGATGTGGAGGGCCTGCAGGGGCCGGACCTGATGGAGCGGATGCGCAAGCATGCCGAGCGCTTCGAGACCGAGATCGTCTTCGACCACATCAACAAGGTGGAACTCGGCAAGCGTCCGTTCACGCTGACTGGCGACCAGGGCGAGTACACCTGTGATGCGCTGATCATCGCCACCGGCGCCTCCGCGCGCTATCTGGGCCTGCCGTCCGAGGAAGCCTTCATGGGCAAGGGTGTCTCCGCCTGTGCTACCTGTGACGGTTTCTTCTATCGCAACCAGGACGTGGCCGTCGTGGGTGGCGGCAACACCGCTGTGGAAGAGGCGCTGTACCTGGCCAATATCGCGAAAAAGGTCACCCTGGTGCACCGCCGCGAGAGTTTTCGCGCGGAAAAGATTCTGGTCGACAAGCTGATGGCCAAGGTCGCTGAAGGCAAGATCGAGCTCAAGCTCAACGCCGTGCTGGACGAGGTGCTGGGTGACGACAGCGGTGTGACCGGCATGCGCCTGGCCTTCAATGACGATCGCAAGGAAGACATCGCCCTGGCCGGCGTGTTCATCGCCATCGGCCATACGCCGAACACCGGCCTGTTCGAGGGCCAGCTGGAGATGAAGGACGGCTACCTGAACATCAACAGCGGCACTGAAGGCAACGCAACCGCCACCAATATCCCCGGCGTATTTGCTGCCGGCGATGTGGCCGATCATGTTTACCGGCAGGCGATTACCTCGGCCGGTGCCGGCTGCATGGCGGCGCTGGATGCGGAGCGCTTCCTCGACGAGCAGTGATACGTCGGGATCATCGTCATCAGTGTCCGGGATGCCGTCATCCCCAAAACTCCGTCATCCTTCGCGAAGGAAGGATCCACCGGTCGCTCCGAGTTAGCCGGAACGCTGGAACTTCGGCTTCGGCTTCGGCTTCCTGCGTCGCTCTAACTCTGCATCCATGCAGTCGTGCGCCGAGGATGACAGTGTGGAGAGGGCTCCATCAGTGCCAGGCCAGGCGTTTCGGACTACGATGAGGATGGCAGGACACCCAGGCTCGTTTGTTCTGAAAAGGGGAAAAAGTCGGGATTCTGGACACAAAAAACCGGCTCGAGGCCGGTTTTGTCATGCTTGCCACTCTGTATGCGCCATTCATTGCTGAATGGTGCCTCGGGGGAGAATCGAACTCCCACTCTGTCACCAGAAGCGGATTTTGAATCCGCCGCGTCTACCAATTCCGCCACCGAGGCTTTCTGCAAGCCGCGCGGAGTATACGGAGCGTTGGCCGTTCAGGTCAATGGTTTGCATGGCCGAAAAGGCTGATTTCCGCTACCATATGCGCCCTTTTCGTCATGCCGGAAATCTTTTCTATGCGCGTCAGCGATTTTCAGTTCGAGCTGCCTGACCGGCTGATCGCCCGGCATCCGCTGGCCGAGCGGCGTGCCAGCCGGCTGCTGTGTCTGGATGGCCCCAGCAGTGAGCTGGCGCACCGGCAGTTCGCTGATCTGCTGGAGTATCTGCAGCCCGGTGATCTGATGGTGTTCAACAACACCCGGGTGATTCCGGCGCGTCTGTTCGGGCGCAAGGAAACCGGTGGGCAGTTGGAAATCCTGGTCGAGCGGGTGCTGGACAGTCGCCGGGTGTTGGCCCATGTGCGCTCCAGCAAGTCGCCCAAGCCGGGCAGTCGCATTGTGCTGGAAGGGGAGGCCGGGGCGACCATGCTGGCGCGGCACGATGCGCTGTTTGAACTGGCGTTCGACGAGCCGGTGCTGCCGTTGCTGGACCGGCTCGGACATATGCCGCTGCCGCCCTATATCGATCGGCCGGATGACAGTGCCGATCGCGAGCGCTACCAGACCGTGTATGCGCAGAAGGCCGGTGCGGTGGCAGCACCGACCGCCGGGCTGCATTTCGACCGTGAGCTGCTGCAGGCGATCGAGGCCAAGGGCGTGGCCACGGCCGAGGTGACCCTGCATGTGGGGGCAGGCACCTTCCAGCCGGTGCGGGTCGAGCGCATCGAGGATCACCACATGCACAGCGAGTGGCTGGAAGTCAGCCAGCAGGTGGTCGATGCGGTCAATGCCTGCAAGGCGCGTGGCGGCCGGGTGATTGCAGTGGGTACCACCAGCGTGCGTTCGCTGGAGACGGCGGCGCAGAGTGGGCAGATTCAGCCGTTCAGTGGTGATACCGACATCTTCATCTATCCGGGGCGGCCATTTCATGTGGTGGACGCGCTGGTGACCAATTTTCATCTGCCCGAGTCGACCTTGCTGATGCTGGTCTCGGCTTTCGCCGGTTATCGCCAGACCATGGCGGCCTATCGGGCAGCGGTGGACAATGAATACCGCTTCTTCAGTTACGGTGATGCCATGTTCATCACCCGCAATCCGGCAGCCTGCGGGCCCGAGGACGTGCAATGAGTCATATGCAGTTTGAACTACTGGCTACCGACGGCAAGGCCCGTCGCGGCCGCCTGACTTTCCCCCGTGGTGTGGTCGAAACCCCCGCTTTCATGCCGGTGGGTACCTACGGCACGGTCAAGGGTATGCTGCCCCGGGATGTCGAGGACATTGGTGCGCAGATCATTCTGGGCAACACTTTCCACCTGTGGCTGCGCCCGGGCACCGAGGTGATCCGCAAGCACGGCGACCTGCATGATTTCATGCAGTGGCAGGGTCCGATCCTGACCGACTCCGGCGGCTTCCAGGTGTTCAGCCTGGGGGCGATGCGCAAGATCAAGGAGGAGGGCGTGTACTTTTCCTCCCCGGTGGACGGTGCCAAGGTGTTCATGGGACCGGAAGAGTCTATGCAGGTGCAGCGTGACCTGGGCTCGGACATCGTGATGATCTTCGATGAATGCACACCCTATCCGGCGGACCTGGATACCGCCCGCCGCTCGATGGAGCTGTCGCTGCGCTGGGCCAGGCGCTCCAAGGCTGCCCATGAGGGCAATCCCTCGGCGCTGTTCGGTATCGTCCAGGGCGGCATGCATGAGGAGCTGCGCGCGCGTTCGCTGGAAGGGTTGTGCGACATCGGCTTCGACGGCCTGGCCATCGGCGGCTTGTCGGTGGGTGAGCCGAAGGAGGACATGATCCGCATCCTCGATTATCTGCCGCCGCTGATGCCTCCGGAAAAACCCCGTTACCTGATGGGCGTGGGCAAGCCGGAGGACCTGGTGGAGGGTGTGCGCCGCGGGGTGGACATGTTTGATTGCGTGATGCCGACGCGCAATGCGCGCAACGGGCATTTATTCACCGACAGCGGCGTGGTAAAAATCCGCAACGCAGTGCATCGTCATGATGATTCGCCGCTGGATCCGGGTTGCGATTGCTATACCTGCCGCCACTTCACCCGTGCCTATCTGCACCATCTGGACAAGTGCGGCGAGATGCTCGGCAGCATGCTCAATACCATCCATAACCTGCGCCATTATCAGCGTGTGATGCATGGTTTGCGCGGTGCGATTCAACAAGGTACATTGACCGCCTTTGTGGATAACTTCTATGCACGTCTCGGCCAGCCGGTCCCTCCTCTGGAGGCTTGAATAGCGGTCAGGAAGCCCCATTATTTTTTCTTGCGAGTATATAAAACAGGAGTTTTACATGAGTTTCTTCATCCCCACCGCTATGGCCCAAACCGCAGGCGCCGCTCCGGCTGCTGGTTTCGATCCGATGAGCCTGATCTTCCTGGTCGGCTTCGTGGTCATCTTCTATCTGATGATCTGGCGTCCCCAGGCCAAGCGCGCCAAGGATCACAAGAACCTGATCGGCAGCCTGAGCACTGGAGACGAGGTGGTCACCAACGGCGGCATCCTCGGCAAGATCAAGAAGGTCACCGATGAATTCGTGGTACTGGAAGTCAGCGAGGGCCAGGAGCTCAAGTTCCAGAAGGCCGCCATTGTCGCTGCGCTGCCCAAGGGCACGCTGAAAGCCATCTAAACCTTCCAAGACTTGTATCCGGGCGCGTTCAGCGCCCGGATCACTATCGGGCCCTGACATGCTCAATCGTTACCCTTTGTGGAAATATCTGCTTATCGTGGCCGTGCTCGCGCTTGGCCTGATATACGCAACACCCAACCTGTATCCCGATGATCCGGCGATCCAGATCTCCGGCATCAGCTCCACGCAAACCGTCGAGCAGAGCGATCTGGCGCGTATCGAGCGGGCGCTGAACGAAGCCGGTATCGCCACCAAGGGTGTCGAGCTCAGCGATAATGCCAGCTCCGGCCTGGTGCGCCTGACCGATCTGGAAGACCAGTTGCCAGCGCAGGACATCGTGCGCCGCGCACTGGGCAACGAATTCGTGGTGGCGCAGAACCTGGCGGCGACCACGCCCAACTGGCTGCTGAATATCGGCGCTGGCCCGATGAAGCTCGGCCTGGACCTGGCTGGTGGTGTGCACTTCCTGCTGGAAGTGGACATGGAGAAGGCCATCGAGGCCCGCATCAATGTCTACGACAGCGAGCTGCGTACCCTGTTTCGCAGCGAACGCATTCGCTACCGCAGCCTGCCCAAGCAGGGTAACGTCCTGCAGTTCGGCTTCACCGACGGCGCTGATCTGAGTGCCGCGCAGCGGCAGATCGCCAGCAAGTACAACGAATTCCAGGTGACCACCACGCGCCGCGACAATATGGACGTGATGCGCCTGGCCCTGACCGATGCGAAGATGACCGAGATCCGCGAGTACTCGGTGCGCCAGAACCTGACCACGGTACGCAACCGGGTCAACGAACTGGGCGTGGCCGAGCCGCTGGTCCAGCGCCAGGGTGCCAACCGTATCGTCGTCGAGCTGCCCGGGGTGCAGGACACTGCCGAGGCCAAGCGAATTCTCGGCAAGACCGCCAACCTCGAGTTCCGTCTGGCGGCCGAGCCCAATGCGCCACGCGCCACCGTCGAAACCTTCGAGTTCCGTGACGGCATTGGCCGCCCGGCGGCGGATGTCGAGCGCAGCATCATCCTCACCGGGGACCAGGTCACCGATGCCCAGTCCAACTTCGACGAGAATGGCAGCCCGCAGGTGAACATCCGCCTGGATGGGCATGGCGGCGAGCTGATGACCCGTGCCACGCGCAACAATGTTGGTCGCGGCATGGCGGTGCTGTTCATCGAGCAGCGCGAAGTGCCGCAGACGGTGATGCAGGAAGTCGACGGCATGATGCAGGAAGTGACGGTGCCGACCTTCGTCGAAGAGAAGACGATCATCAGTCTGGCGACCATCCAGAGCACCCTGGGCAACCAGTTCCGCATCACCGGTCTGGGTTCGCCGGCTGAAGCCTCCGAACTGGCCCTGCTGCTGCGTGCCGGTGGCCTGGCTGCACCGATGTACTTTGCCGAGGAACGCACCATCGGGCCAAGCCTGGGCGCCGAGAACATTGCCAATGGTATCGCTGCCACTCAGTTGGGCTTCATCCTGGCCATGCTGTTCATGGTAGTGGTCTACCGCGGCTTTGGTTTCCTGGCCAGTGTCGCGCTGAGTTTCAACCTGGTGTTGCTGCTGGCGCTGATGTCGCTGCTGGGGGCGACCCTGACGCTGCCGGGTATTGCCGGTATCGTGTTGACCCTGGGTATGGCGATCGACGCCAACGTGCTGATCTTTGCCCGGGTGCGTGAAGAGCTGGCGGCCGGCTCCTCGGCGCAGCGCGCCATCCATGAGGGCTTCGACAAGGCCTTCACTGCCATTCTCGACAGTAACCTGACCACCCTGCTGGTAGGGATCATCCTGTTCGCCATGGGCTCGGGCCCGATCAAGGGTTTCGCCGTTACCCTGTCGCTGGGCATCGTGACTTCGCTGTTCAGTGCCATCCTGGTAACCCGCGCGTTGATCAACCTGTTCCTTGGTGGGCGTACCAGTAAAACGCTCAGCAAGCTGTGGCTGTGAGGAGTCATCTGATGTTCAATAAAACCATCAACTTCATGCGCTGGCGTAAACCTTTCTACGCCATTGCACTCCTGTTCAGCCTGTTCTCCATCGGCAGCCTGGCGGTCAAGCAGCTCAACTTCGGCCTGGAGTTCACCGGTGGTGCGCTGGTAGAGCTGAACTACAGCGAGCCGGTCGAGCTGGAGTCCATTCGCCAGACACTGCATGGCGCCGGCTGGGGCGATGCCATCGTGCAGAACTTCGGCTCCGCTTCGGATGTGATCATCCGCCTGTCCAGCGAGGACCCGGAGCTGGGCAACCAGATTGCCCGATTGATCCAACGCGAGGACGCAGAGCATGAGGTGACCGTCAAGCGCGTTGAGTTCGTTGGCCCTCAGGTGGGCGAGGAACTGCGCGACCAGGGTGGTCTGGGCATGCTGCTGGCCCTGGCCGGGATCATGCTCTACGTGGCCCTGCGCTTCCAGGTCAAGTTCGCTGTAGCGGGCCTGGCGGCGCTGCTGCATGACGCGATCTTCACCCTGGGGCTGCTGTCATTCTTCGGTATACCCTTTGACCTGACGGTGCTGGCAGCGCTGCTGGCGGCGGTCGGTTACTCGTTGAACGACACCATCGTGGTATTCGACCGGATCCGGGAAAACCTGCGTCTGATGCGCACGTCCGACCTGACCCATGTGATCAACGTCTCCACCACCCAGACTCTGGCCCGGACCCTGGCGACCTCGGTGTCGACCATTCTGGTACTGATGTCATTGCTGGTCTTTGGCGGCGAATCACTGCAGAGCTTCGCCATTACCCTGATCATCGGGGTGGTGATCGGCACCTACTCGTCGATCTACGTGGCCAACGGTCTGCTGATCAACCTCAAGCTGACCCGTGAGGACCTGATTCCCAAGCAGTTGGAAGAAGTCGACGACCGGCCCTGAGTTCAGGTCGTGCATAAAAAAACCCGGCTACCGAAAGGCGCCGGGTTTTTTTAGATCATCGATCAGCGCTTCATCGCTGGTGTCAGGTGCGGCTGGATGGCGGTCAATACGGCCTTGAAGCACTTCGGGTTGCCGGCCACCACATGCCCCTTGTCGAGGAAGTGGTTGCCGCCGGTGAAGTCGCTCAGCAGGCCGCCGGCTTCCTGGATCAGCAGGCTGCCTGCGGCCATGTCCCACTCGGCCAGGCCGAATTCCCAGAAGGCGTCATAGCGGCCGGCGGCCACATAGGCCAGGTCCAGGCTGGCGGCGCCGCAGCGGCGGATGCCGGCGGTCTGGCCGACCAGGCTGCGGAACATGCCCAGGTAGTTGTCCAGCGACTCGATCTGGTCTTCCTTGAACGGGAAGCCGGTACCGAGCAGGGCGCCCTCCAGGCTCTTGCGCTGGCTGACGCGCAGGCGCTTGCCGTTCAGTGCAGCGCCACGGCCACGGCTGGCGGTGAATTCTTCCTGGCGCACCGGGTCCAGCACCACGGCATGCTCGATACGGCCCTTGATGCGGCAGGCGATGCTCACTGCGAAATGCGGTACGCCACGCAGGAAATTGGTGGTGCCGTCCAGCGGATCGATGATCCAGACGATATCGGCACCCTCGCCACGCCCTGGCTGGAAGCCCGATTCCTCGGCATGGATGCCGTGGTCCGGATAGGTGCGGCGCAGTTGCTGGATGATTGCCTGTTCCGCAGCCCGGTCGACCTCGCTGACGTAGTCGTTCGCTTCCTTCTCGTCGACGGTCAGGACATCCAGCCTTTCCATGGAGCGGTAGATCAATTCTCCGGCGCTGCGCGCGGCGCGCAGGGCGATGTTCAACATGGGCTGCATACGGGGTATCTCTGGTAGGGGTACGAAAAGCCGGAAATTATAGCAGAGTTGCCGGGCGACTTGCACAAACGATCATGCCACCATCGGTACCCCGAATCATGCAAGTCCGCAGTGGCGTGATCGTTCCCTCTTCCGGCACTGCGTGCCACCTTCTCCCAGGGCGGGAGAAGGTCATCAGATGGCGTCGCTGCGCGACTTTCACGTTTATGCATCGTAGGCAGGGGCAGGTGAATTTTAGTAAGATGCAGGTCTTTCCTTTCTGCATCGCTGCAACTCTGGAGTATCCGTGTTCGACAAAGTACGCGTGGTTCTGGTGAATACCAGCCATCCCGGCAATATCGGTGGCGCAGCGCGGGCCATGAAAAACATGGGGTTGAGTCAGCTGGTGCTGGTCGATCCCGAACGTTTTCCAGACCCGGAAGCGGTATCCCGCGCCTCCGGCGCGGACGACCTGCTGGCCAACGCCCGGATAGTCGCCACCCTGGAGGAGGCGCTGGCCGATTGCGTACTGGTGCTCGGCACCAGCGCCCGCGATCGGCGCATTCCCTGGCCGGTGGTCGATCCGCGGGAAGCGGCGGACAAGGTGCTCGATCAGCTCGAAGGGCCGGCCAGTGGTCCGGTGGCCCTGGTCTTCGGGCGCGAAGACTCCGGCCTGACCAGCGATGAGCTGCAGCGTTGCCGTTTCCATGTGCATATTCCCTCCAACCCGGAGTTCAGCTCGCTGAACCTGGCTACCGCGGTCCAGGTGCTGGCCTACGAGTTGCGTATGCAGAGCCTGCAGCGCCAGGGTCAGCCGACCAAGATGCACAAGATCGAAACCACCGCGCCGGACAACGAAGTGCCGGCCACGGCCGAGCAGATGGAGCTGTTCTACCAGCATCTGCAGCAGGTGCTGGTTGAAATCGGCTTCCTTGACCCTCAGCATCCAAGGAAGCTGATGTCCCGTCTGCGTCGTCTGTACGGGCGCAGCCAGCCCAATCTCGTGGAAATGAACATCCTGCGCGGGATCCTGACTGAAACCCAGAAAGCCATCGGCGTGCAGGCGTCCGGTGCGCGGAGACATTGAGTATGTTCGACAGCATGAAGGAAGATATCGCCAGCGTATTTCACCGTGACCCCGCTGCGCGTACCCGGATCGAAGTGCTGTTCTGTTACCCCGGTCTGCACGCGATCTGGATGCATCGCCTGGCCCACTGGCTGTGGCGCCGCGACGCGCGGCTGCTGGCGCGCATGGTGTCGAACCTGGCGCGCTGGCTGACCGGTATCGAGATTCACCCCGGGGCCAAGCTGGGCCGGCGCTTCTTCATCGATCATGGCATGGGTGTGGTGATTGGCGAGACCGCCGAGATCGGTGATGACGTGACCCTGTATCAGGGCGTGACCCTGGGCGGCACCAGCTGGAACAAGGGCAAGCGTCATCCGACCCTGGAAGACGGCGTGGTGGTCGGGGCTGGCGCCAAGGTGCTCGGGCCCTTCACCGTGGGCAAGGGCGCCAAGATCGGCTCCAATGCGGTGGTCACCAAGGCGGTGCCGGCCGGCGCCACCGCGGTCGGTATTCCCGGTCGCATCATCATCAAGGAAGAAGGCAAGGACGACGAACAACATGTCAAGCGCCAGGCCATGGCCGAGAAGATCGGCTTCGATGCCTACGGCGAGACCCGTGACATGCCCGACCCGGTGGCCAAGGCCATAGGGTTGATGCTGGACCACATGCATGCCGTCGATGGTCGCATCGAGGGCATGTGCAAGGCATTGAACGAGCTGGGTAGCGATTACTGCGCCCGCGATCTGCCGAAACTGGATACCGAGGATTTTGAAGCGCTCATGGAGGATGCGGACATCCAGCCGCCCGAACAGGACGCCAAGGCGTCCGCGCCGCGCTGACACTTGAAACGGAACAGACCCTGGCCATGAAATTACCGATCTATCTCGATTACGCCGCCACCACGCCGGTCGACCCGCAGGTGGCGGAAAAGATGTGTGCCTGCCTGACCATGGACGGCACCTTCGCCAACCCCGCGTCGCGCTCGCACCTGTATGGTTGGCAGGCTGAGGAAGCGGTGGAGCTGGCGCGGCGCCAGGTAGCCGATCTGGTCGGCGCCGACCCGCGGGAGATCATCTGGACCTCGGGCGCCACCGAATCCGACAACCTGGCGATCAAGGGCGCTGCGCATGCCTTTGCCGAGCGCGGCCGGCATATCGTCACCTCGCAGATCGAGCACAAGGCGGTGATCGACAGCTGTCGTCAGCTGGAGCGGGAAGGTTTCGAAGTCACCTACCTCAAGCCGGGCACCGATGGTCTGATCACGCCCGAGCAGTTGCGCGCGGCGCTGCGTGAGGACACCATCCTGGTGTCGCTGATGCAGGTCAACAACGAGATCGGCGTGATCAATGATATCGCTGCGCTGGGCGCGGTAGCGCGCGAGCGGGGTGTGCTGTTCCATGTCGATGCGGCACAGTCCACCGGCAAGCTGGCAATCAATGTCAAACAGCTGCCGGTCGACCTGATGTCCTTCAGTGCGCACAAGAGCTATGGACCCAAAGGCGTCGGCGCGCTCTATGTGCGGCGCTCGCCGGATGTCCGCATCGAGGCGCTGATCCATGGCGGCGGGCATGAGCGGGGTATGCGTTCGGGCACCCTGGCACCGCATCAGCTGGTCGGCATGGGCGAGGCATTCGCCCTGGCCGGGGCGCAGATGGCCGAGGAAACCCGGCGTATCGCCGCCTTGCATGCCCAGTTGCTGGAAGGGCTGGCCCCGCTGGACGGGGTATCGCTCAATGGCTCGGCGCAGCACCGCGTGCCGCACAACCTGAATCTGGCATTCAGCGGGGTGGATGGGGAACTGTTGCTGCTGGCCTTGCGCGACCTGGCGCTATCCACTGGTTCGGCCTGCACCTCGGCCTCGGTCGAGCCGTCCTATGTGCTGCGTGCCATCGGTCTGCCCGACAATCTGGCGCACAGCTCCATTCGTCTGTCACTGGGCCGCTACACCACCGAAGAGAATGTGCAGCACGCCGCCGAGATACTGTGCAAGGCGGTGACCCGTCTACGCCAGAACGGGTAATACGGCGTTTCAACTCGATTGCCGGGGGCTGTTACGCATTTGCGGTCAACCTGCGTATAATCTGCGGGTTAACAATTCCTGTTATCTGTCAATCCATCCTTTGAATACTGTCTGGAGAGTTTCATGGCCGTAGAACGCACCCTGTCCATCATCAAGCCCGATGCCGTCGCCAAGAACGTGATCGGCCAGATCCTGAGCCGCTTCGAGCAAGCCGGTCTGAGCGTCGTTGCGGCCAAGATGGTGCAACTGTCCCAGGCTGACGCCGAAGGTTTCTACGCCGAGCACAAGGAACGCCCCTTCTTCAAGGACCTGGTCAGCTTCATGACCTCAGGCCCGGTCGTGGTACAGGTGCTGGAAGGTGAAGGCGCGGTACTGAAGAACCGCGACCTGATGGGCGCTACCAACCCCAAGGAAGCCGCTGCCGGCACCATCCGCGCTGATTTCGCCGAGTCCATCGACGCCAACGCCGTGCACGGTTCCGACTCCGCCACTTCCGCTGCCCGTGAAATCGGCTATTTCTTCGCCGAAACCGAGCTGTGCCAGCGTACCCGCTGAGCCAGCCGCAGACACCAACGAGTGATGTATCGCCATGACTGACATGACCGGCAAGACCAACCTGCTGGGCCTGACCCAGGCCAAGCTGGAAGCCTTCTTCGAGGAACTCGGGGAAAAGCGCTTTCGTGCCGGGCAGGTCATGAAATGGATACATCACTTTGGTGTCGACAATTTCGATGACATGACCAATGTCGGCAAGGCCCTGCGCGAAAAGCTCAAGGCCCGCGCCGAGATCCGCGGCCCGGAAGTGGTCAGCGAAGATATTTCCAAGGATGGCACGCGCAAGTGGGTGGTGCGCGTGGCATCCGGTAGTTGCGTCGAGACGGTGTACATCCCGCAGAATGGCCGCGGCACGCTGTGCGTGTCTTCGCAGGCTGGCTGCGCGCTGGACTGCAGTTTCTGCTCGACCGGCAAGCAGGGCTTCAACAGCGACCTGACCGCCGCCGAGATCATCGGCCAGGTATGGATAGCCAACAAGTCCTTCGGCACCGTGCCGGCCAAGGTCGATCGTGCCATCACCAACGTGGTGATGATGGGCATGGGCGAGCCGCTGCTCAATTTCGACAACGTGGTCGACGCCATGACCCTGATGATGGATGACCTCGGCTACGGTATTTCCAAGCGCAAGGTAACCCTGTCCACTTCAGGCGTGGTGCCGATGATCGAGAAGCTGGGACAGGTCACCGATGTGGCGCTGGCATTGTCGCTGCACGCACCGAACGACGAATTGCGCAATCAACTGGTGCCGCTGAACAAGAAATACCCGTTGTCGGTCTTGCTGCCGGCCTGCAACGCCTACATTGCCGGGCTGGGCGAGAAGCGCTTCCTGACCATCGAGTACACGCTGCTCAAGGACGTCAACGACCAGCCGGAACATGCCCGGCAGATGATCGAGCTGCTGCGCGAGACGCCGTGCAAGATCAACCTGATTCCCTTCAACCCCTTCCCGTATTCCGGATACGAGCGGCCGAGCAACAATGCCATCCGTCGTTTCCAGGACCTGCTGCACAACGCTGGCTACAACGTCACCGTGCGCACTACCCGGGGAGAGGATATCGATGCAGCATGCGGACAGCTGGTCGGCCAGGTCATGGACAGGACCCGGCGCAGTGAACGCTATATCGCGGTACGCCAGTTGGCCGACGAGCAGGCCGGCGTCACCGCACCGACAGATCGCCGATGACATCCAATCGAGGAACGAGGGTGATGAGCAAGCATATTGTGGTGATCGGATTAATGGCCCTGTTGCTGGGCGGCTGCGTGACCACGTCCGACCAGCCCCAGCGCAAGACCAATCCGAACGAAGCGCGGGACGCCTATGTCCAGCTCGGTCTGGGTTATCTGCAGAAGGGCGAGACCGAGCGTGCCAAGGCGCCGCTGAGCGAAGCGCTGAAGATCGATCCGCGCTCGGAGTCGGCGAACGTCGCGCTGGCCCTGGTGTTTCAGCAGGAGGGCGAGAACAAGCTGGCGGAGAAGCATTTTCGCGCGGCGCTGGCCAGCTCACCGAACAATGCACGGATCCTGAATAACTACGGCGCCTTCCTGATGGACCAGGAGCGCTACGACGATGCACTGGGATATTTCCAGAAGGCCTCGGAAGACACTTTTTATGTCGAGCGGTCGCGGGTTTTCGAGAACCTCGGGCTGGCCTATCGCCGGCTCGGCAATACCGAAGATGCCAAGGCCAGCTTCGAGCGTGCGCTGCGTCTGAACAGTCGCCAGCCGCTGGCGCTGCTGGAACTGGCGCAGATGGAGTTCGAGGCGGAGAATTTCGTACCGGCCTGGAACCACTATCTGGGCTTCACGCAGATGTCCGCGCAGAACGCCTCCAGCCTGTGGCTGGGGGTGCAACTGGCGCGGCGCTTCAATGATCACAACCGGGCGGCCAGCTATGCCCTGCAATTGCGGCGACTGTATCCGGCCACGCCGGAAGCCCGTGCCCTGCTTGAGTCGGAGTCGTCCTGATGGTGGAAGAACTGGGAGCGGGGGCCGGCACCGAGACCGCCCCGATCAATCCGGGCGAACTGCTGCGCAGCGAGCGGCTGCGGGTGGGTTTCAGCGCTGAGGAAGTGGCTACCCATCTGCACCTGTCGAAAACCACGCTGGGGTATCTGGAGGAGGGGCGTTTCGACCGTCTGCCAGGTGATACCTTTGCCCGCGGTTATGTACGGGCCTATGCGCGGCTGCTCAAACTCGACCCCAACACCCTGGTCAAGCATTACGACCGCTATGTCGGCGCCGACCGCCGTGAACAACGGGTCAGCAGTATCGACAAGGTGGTGGTGCCGCCACGGCGCGGTGCGCGGCTGGTCATGGCACTGACTACCCTGGTGGTGGTCGCGGTGATGCTGTCACTGGGTCTGTGGTGGTGGAGCGTAAGCCGTGATGGCGCTGGCCAGACCGAGGAAGCGGGAGTCCGGGCGCTGATCGATGATGTGCAGGTGGACGCCATGGCATTGCCGGAGAGCTTCGCCAGCCCCGCCGCGATCGATCCGCTGGTACCCTTGCCGGCAGCTTCGGTGCAGACTGACGAGCCTGTAGCTGCCGAGGAGCCGGAGGCCGATGCGGCAGGTGATGCTGCCGAGCAGGGCGCAGTCCCGGCCGAGACCGCCACCGCGCCGCCGCAGCCGGCTGCGGCTGCAGCCGAGGCTCCCGCGCCGACGCCCAGTGCCACCGACGCAGGTAATGGCCTGGTCATGACCTTTTCCGCCAACTGCTGGGTGCAGGTCAGCGTGCCCGGCGGTCGGGTACTGCACAGCGCGCAGATGCAGCAGGGCCAGACCTTGAACATCACCCAGCAGGGACCCCTGGATCTGGTGATCGGGGCCGCCAGTGCGGTGTCGACAATTGAATACAACGGCCAGCCAGTGGAGCTCAATGCCAACAGCCAGTCCGGCGTGGCGCGGCTCCGTGTGGGCCAGTAAGAGGTAAGCCAATGCATCAGGAATCTCCTGTCAAACGAAGAAAGTCCCGCCAGATACGGGTCGGCTCGGTACTGGTCGGTGGCGATGCGCCGATTTCGGTACAGAGCATGACCAACACCGAAACCTGCGACGTTGCCGCAACGGTGGGACAGATTCGCCAGCTGGAGGCCGTGGGTGCCGATATCGTCCGGGTATCCGTACCGAGCATGGAAGCCGCCGAGGCCTTCGGTCAGATCCGCAAACAGGTGAATATGCCGCTGGTGGCCGATATTCACTTCGACTACAAGATCGCCCTGCGCGTGGCCGAGCTGGGCGTCGACTGCCTGCGCATCAACCCCGGCAATATCGGTCGTGAAGACCGGGTCAAGGCAGTGGTGGATGCGGCGCGTCACCATGGCATTCCGATCCGCATCGGCGTCAACGCCGGCTCGCTGGAAAAGGACCTGCAGAAGAAGTACGGCGAGCCGACCCCCGAGGCGCTGGTCGAATCGGCCATGCGCCACGTCGACTATCTCGACAAGCTGGATTTCCAGGACTTCAAGGTCAGCGTCAAGGCCTCCGACGTGTTCATGGCCGTCGGCGCCTATCGCCTGCTGGCCCAGCAGATCGAGCAGCCGCTGCACCTGGGTATCACCGAAGCAGGCGGCTTGCGCTCCGGCACCGTCAAGTCCTCCGTGGGGCTGGGCATGCTGCTGGCCGAGGGGATCGGCGACACCATCCGCATTTCCCTGGCGGCTGACCCGGTACAGGAAATCAAGGTCGGCTTCGACATCCTCAAGTCCCTGCGTCTGCGCTCGCGTGGCATCAACTTCATCGCCTGCCCCAGCTGCTCGCGGCAGAACTTCGATGTGGTGAAAACCATGAACGAGCTGGAAGAGCGTCTGGACGATGTGCTGGTGCCCATGGATGTAGCGGTGATCGGCTGTGTGGTCAATGGCCCCGGCGAAGCCAAGGAGGCGGATATCGGCCTGGCTGGCGGCTCGCCCAACAACCTGGTGTACGTGGATGGTGCGCCGAGCGAGAAAGTGACCAATGACAACCTGGTGGACCGACTGGAACGGCTGATTCGCGACAAGGTCGCCGCCAAACAGGCCCTGGACGACAACACCATCGCCCGCGGCTGAGTGCCCGATTCAAAGGAAACGAAACTTGAAGAACCTGCAAGCCGTGCGCGGCATGAACGACATCCTGCCCGCCGACAGCGCGTTGTGGCAATACCTGGAAAGCACCGTGGCCAAGGTCCTGGCCGGCTACGGCTATCAGCAGATTCGTCTGCCGATCGTCGAACCCACTGAGCTGTTCAAGCGCTCCATCGGTGAGGTCACCGATATCGTCGAGAAGGAAATGTACACCTTCGCCGACCGTAACGGCGACTCCCTGACCCTGCGCCCGGAGGGCACCGCCGGCTGTGTGCGCGCCATGCTCGAGCACGGTCTGCTGGGTGGTGGTGTCAGCCACAAGGTCTGGTACACCGGGCCGATGTTCCGTCACGAGCGTCCGCAGAAGGGCCGGTATCGCCAGTTCCATCAGGTCGGGGTGGAAACCTTCAACCTGACGGGCCCGGATATCGACGCTGAACTGATCATTCTCAGCTGGCGTCTGTGGCAGCAGCTGGGCCTGGATGAAGCCGTCACCCTGGAACTCAACAGCCTCGGTTCCAGCGCTGACCGTGCCCGCTACCGCGACGATCTGGTGACCTACCTGCGTGCGCGCTTCGAGCAACTGGATGAAGACAGCCAGCGCCGCCTCGACAGCAACCCGCTGCGCGTGCTGGACAGCAAGAACCCGGACACCCAGGCGTTGCTGGCCGATGCCCCAAAACTGGCCGATTACCTGAACGATGAGGCCCGCGCGCATTTCGACGGCCTGCGCGCGCTGCTGGATGCCGCCGGCATTCCCTACGTGATCAATCCGCGCCTGGTACGCGGGCTGGACTACTACGGGCTGACAGTGTTCGAATGGGTCACCGACAAGCTCGGCGCCCAGGGCACCGTGTGCGCCGGCGGCCGCTATGATGGCCTGGTGGAACAGTTGGGTGGCAAACCGGCACCGGCGGTCGGGTTCGCCATGGGCATGGAGCGGCTGTTGCTGCTGATCGAGACCCTCGGCAAGGTGCCGGCCGAACTGTCCCGGCAAGTCGATGTCTATCTGGTCACGCTCGGTGGCGGCACCCAGCAAGCAGCTATCCGCCTGGCCGAACAGCTGCGCGATGCCTTGCCCGGAATACGTCTGGTAGTGCATTGTGGCGGCGGCAGTTTCAAGAGTCAGTTCAAGAAGGCTGACAAGTCCGGTGCGCTGTATGCACTGATCCTCGGTGAAGAGGAAGCCGCCGCCGGGCAGGTGGGGCTCAAGCCCCTGCGCGGTGATGGCGAACAGCTGAACCTGGCATGGGACGCCGTGCCGCAGCAGCTGCGCGACCTATTGTAAGAACACGAACCAAACTGACGCGGTAAAGGAGAGCAGGGTGAGTTACCAGACGGAAGAAGAACAGGTAGAACGCATCAAGGAAGTCTGGCATCGCCACGGTGTGCCCGTGCTGACCGGTATTGTCTTGGCGCTGGCTGGCGTATTCGGCTGGAATGGCTGGAGCAACTACCAGGAAACCAAGGCCGCCAATGCGTCCGCCGTGTACCAGAGCATGCTCGAAAGCGTGCTGCAGGATGACAGCGAAGCCGGCCGCACCCGCGGCGCCGAGCTGGCCGAACAGTTGCGCAGTGACTACCCCGGTACCCGCTACGCCCTGTTCGCCGCGCTGATGCAGGCACGGTTGGCGGTGGAGGCGGGTGATTTCGATGCGGCCGAAACACTGCTGCGCGATGTTGCCAGGAATGGCAAGGATGCGGCGTTGCAGGAAGTTGCCCGTCAGCGTCTGGCCCGTGTCCTGGCGCAACTGGAGCGTGCCGAGGAAGGCCTGGAGCTGTTCTCTACGCCGGTGACCGGCGAGCTGCTGGCCAGCCGTGAGGAAGTACGCGGCGACCTGCTGCTGAGCCTGGGCCGGTTGTCTGATGCCCGCCAGGCCTACCAGGCGGCGCTGGAGGCCACTGTCGATCAGCGTGCGCGCCCGCAACTGCAGTTGAAACTGGATGACCTGGCGGAGGAAGCCTCTTGAAGTTGATGACCCGAACTCTGGCCGCCGGGCTCGCTGCCCTGTTGCTGGTCGGTTGCAGTGGTTCCTCGAAGAAGGAACTGCCGCCGGCGGAACTGGAAAAATTCACTGCCGAAGTGCAGCTCGACCGTAGCTGGAAACGCAATATCGGCGTTGGCCAGGGCGAGCTGTTCAACAACCTGCAGCCCGCCCTCGATGGCCTTACCCTGTATGCCGCCGATGCCAAAGGCCGGGTGGTCGCCATGGATCGGGATACCGGCAAGGTCAACTGGCAGGTCAAGCTCAAGGAGCCGCTGTCCGGCGCGGTTGGCGTTGGTGGTGGCCGGGTGCTGCTCGGTACCCTGGATGGTCGCGTGATCACCCTGGACGAGAACGATGGCAGCGAACTCTGGCGCGCCCAGGTATCCAGCGAAGTGCTCGCTCCGCCGCAGACCAATGGCGACATCGTGGTGGTGCAGAGCCAGGACGACAAGCTGGTGGCACTGGATATCGGTACCGGCGAGCAGCGCTGGATCTACGAATCCAGCCTGCCGGTGCTGACCGTGCGCGGTCACAGCACGCCGGTGGTATCCCTGCATCGGGTCTACGCCGGTCTGGCCAGTGGCCGGCTGGTGGCACTGGATGCCGAGAACGGCATCCCGCTGTGGGAGCAGCGTATTGCCCAGCCCCAGGGCCGCTCGGAACTGGAACGCATGGTCGATATCGATGGTCGGCTGCTGCTGGATGACCAGACCCTGTATGCCGCTACCTACCAGGGCAACCTGGTGGCGGTCGATGCCGAGTCAGGCAACATCCGCTGGCAGCGTCCGACTTCCAGCCATGCCGGCCCCGGCGCAGGTTTTGGCAGCGTCTACCTGAGCAAGGCCGACGGCACCGTCGAAGCCTACGATCAGAACCGCGCTACCCCATTGTGGACCAATGACAACCTGCTGCGTCGCCAGCTCACCGGCCCGGTTGCGTTCAGCAGCTATGTGGCGGTAGCCGACTTCCAGGGCTATCTGCATCTGCTGGCGCAGACCGATGGTCGTCTGGTCGGTCGCGTGCGGGTCGACAGCAAGGGCGTGCGGGTACCGCCGATCGTGCAGGGTGGCACCTTGTATGTGTACGGCAACAGCGGTGATCTGGCAGCCTACCAGCTGCGCTGAAGCCGAAACAGGTTATACTTTCCCGGCCGCTGCCCGCTGAAGGCGCAGCGGCCTTTTTGTTTTTGTTTGGCACCACAAGGTGCGCGGAGTAAGCATGGTTCCTGTTATCGCCCTGGTGGGCCGGCCGAATGTCGGTAAATCCACGCTGTTCAACCGTCTGACCAAAAGTCGTGACGCCATAGTCGCCGACGTGGCCGGGTTGACCCGCGACCGCCAGTACGGCGAAGCGGTCTGGCAGGGCAAGCCCTATATCGTCGTCGATACCGGTGGCCTGACCGGAGACGAACACGGCATCGAGACCATCATGGCCGGGCAGTCGCTGCAGGCCATCGAAGAGGCCGATGCGGTCCTGTTCCTGGTGGACGCCCGGGCGGGGCGCACCGCCGGCGACGAAATGATCGCCGAGCATCTGCGCAAGCGCGACAAGCAGACCTTCCTGATCGCCAACAAGGTGGACGGTGCCGACCAGGACTCGATCATCGGTGAATTCGCCGCTCTGGGTCTGGGCACGCCGATCGGCATCGCCGCCGCGCATGGGCGCAACATCAATCCC
This sequence comes from Pseudomonas sp. MYb185, assembly GCF_002979975.1. Lineage (GTDB taxonomy): Bacteria > Pseudomonadota > Gammaproteobacteria > Pseudomonadales > Pseudomonadaceae > Halopseudomonas. The sequence goes on from NZ_PCQD01000001.1 coordinate 184,278, forward strand.
ATGCTCGAAGCGGTACTGGTCGAAGGCGATATCCAGACCACCGAACTGGACGAGGATGGCAACCCCATCGAGCGTCTGCCGGTCACCCCCATCGGCACCAAGATCGCGGTCATCGGCCGGCCCAACGTCGGCAAGTCGACCCTGGTCAACCGCCTGCTGGGCGAGGAGCGGGTGGTGGTGTTCGATCAGGCCGGTACCACGCGGGACAGTATCTATATCCCCTACGAGCGCCACGACAAGCCCTATACGCTGATCGATACCGCCGGCGTGCGGCGGCGCGGCAAGGTGTTCGAGGCGATCGAGAAATTCTCGGTGATCAAGACCCTGCAGGCGATCCAGGATGCCAACGTGGTGGTGTTCGTGGTCGATGCCCGCGAGGGTATCGTCGAACAGGATCTGCACCTGCTGGGCTTCGTCCTGGAAGCCGGTCGTGCCCTGGTGATCGCCATCAACAAGTGGGATGGCATGGAGCAGAGCGAGAAGGAATACGTCAAGACCGAGCTGCAGCGCCGGCTGATCTTCACCCAGTTCGCCGATCAGCATTTCATCTCGGCCCTGCATGGCAGCGGCGTCGGTCTGCTCTACAAGTCGGTGGATCAGGCCTTTGAAAGCGCCATGACCAAGATTCCGACCAAGCGCATGACCGAGATTCTCGAAGCAGCGGTGGCCGAACACCAGCCGCCGCTGGTCAATGGGCGTCGTATCAAGCTGCGCTATGCCCACCTGGGCGGCTCCAATCCGCCGATCATCGTGATCCACGGCAACCAGGTTGATGCGGTGCCGCGCTCCTACACGCGCTACCTGGAGAACGTCTTCCGCAAGGTGCTGAAACTGTCCGGCACGCCGATCCGCGTCGAATACAAGGGCGGCGACAACCCCTATGCGGAGAAGAAGAACAAGCTGTCGGAGCGCCAGGTGAACAAGAAGCGGCGCCTGATGAGTCACCACAAGAAGGCCGAGAAGAAGCGCCGGGACAAGCGCTGATCTCTCGCGGGGTGTAGCGCCCCTGCGCTACGCCTGCGACCTGCAGCAACCCCAACCCATGCAGGTCGCCATGGGTTGGGGTGTAGCACCCCTGCGGCCTTGCAGCAACCCCAGCCCCGTCGTCGCGCAGGCGCGCGACAACCCGTGCAGAGGCGCCGCCACGGGTTGGGGTGTAGCGCCCCTGCGCTACGCCTGCGCTGCTATCACGGCTGCAATACCCCCACCAGCAGACCGATGGCATCCCCCGCCTCGGTATCCAGGCGATAGTTGAGGATCAGCAGGCGATTGCCCTGTTGGACATAACCGTTGGCGCTGAAGGTCGCTTCGCGCCCATCGGCCAGGGTGGTCTGTCCGCTGAGGCTGACCTGCCCGTCGCTGCCGACAGAGACCTGGCCCTGCTCGGAGAGGCTGATGTTCAGCGGATCACTGTTGGAGCCTTCGCCCAGACCATTGTTCACCGCCACCTGGGTCTGCAGTGATGTGGCCAGATTGGCGCTGGTATTGCTGTCGAAGTCGAGGAATCCGGCATTGAAGCGATGCGCTGCCAGGCTACCCGTCTGGGCATCGGTGCCCAGGCCGAACAGGCGATAGCGCTGCCCGGCCATATTCGCATCCTGCGCCGCCTTGACGCCGACCACGAACTGACGCTCACCTTCGGATACCCACAGGCGGTCACCATCATCGCTGTCCAGCACATCCTGCAGGCTGGGGCTCTCCCGTGACAGCACCAGTGTCAGGCCATCGGCCGAGGCCCAGCCGCTCAATGGGCTATCTGCCAGTTCCTCCGGGGTTTCTGCCAGCTTCAATTCCCCGTCACTGGCCAGGCTGAACACGGCGTTGCCGCAGTTGTCACCCAGCTCAGCAGTCGAACCGTAATAGGTCGGCTGGATATTGCCCAGCTCGATATACAGGCCCCGCTCGACGGTTTCGCAGAACTGCAGCGTGCCATTGCTGGCGAAGTCGAAGCTGCCGACGAAGCTGGACAGATCCAGGGTGCCGGGGTTCTCGCCGCTCAGTTCGATCATGCCGTAGCTGCCGGACAGAGCCGGACGGCTGGTGGCTTTCTTGACGATGATGCCCAGGCTGCCGTTCATCACCTGTTCCACCAGCGCATTGTCACTGTTGCGGTCACGGACTTCGCGTAGCTGGAAGGTACTGTCGACCAGCACGTTGAATGGCGCGTCGGCAGGCCCGGCGGCTAGCAGCCGGCTGGCGGATTCAAATTCCCGGTCACTGCAGTCGGCGGCCGGGGTCGCGCACTGCGGGTATTCGCCAGAGTCGCGGTCATAGTCGGTGACCTCTTCCCGGCTCGGCATGCTGAAGCCACGTGAGTCGATGGTGAATCCGGCCTCGTCCGCCTCATCATCGATCCAGGCCCGCGCCTCGGTGTTGCTGTTGCTGCCCAGCAGGTTGACGAACTCGTAGTCGAAGTTGTCGCCGGCAGCGAGACGGAAGGTGGCCTGGTCGCCGGCAACGCTGATATCCGCATTCAATGTCCTGTGTCCGCCCAGCAGGTAGCCGCTGCGGAACACCCCCAGGCTGGTGCTACTGCTGTAGTAACTGCCGGTGGCCTGGCTCGCCAGGGTTGCGGTTACCGGTGGCGTGGCCTTTTCGTCGAGCTGATCGTCGATCACCGCCGCCAGGCGGGCACCCACCTCCTCAAGCAGGTCTTCGGTACTGGTCGAGGTATAGATGGCGTTATACAGGGCCTGCTGGATGTCCTCGTTCTGGCTCACCAGATCCTCGATCTCGCTGATCAGGTCGTTGATCTCGGCAGGTTCCAGTTCGTCCAGCTGGCTGATCCGGTTGGCCAGCAGTTTGGTCACCAGAGTGGTGATCGGTGTGGCGGTCAGCGAGCCGGAGCTGGCGGGTACCCGGAAACTGATACCGGGGTTGATCCCGGAGGCATTGCTCAAGGCAATCTCGAAGTAATGCTCGAGGCCGGCTTCATCAGCCGTGGTAACGCTATAGGTGCCGTCACCATTGTCCACCACCTCGCTGATTTCCCGTTCCGCATCATCGCTGAGGTTCCTCAGCGTGAAATCGCCAGGCTGCAGCCCATCGAGCAGTTCGGCCAGCGCCGGGGGCACCAGCAGGTTGATCAGCGCGCTGGCCAGTTGTTCAGCCGGGCTCAGCCGGGCAGGCCCCAGGGTCAGGCCGAGGCTTTCGGGAACATCCACGCTCAGGGTATAGGTGAAGCCGCCACCGGGTGCCGGTTCGGGAGCGGAAGAACTGCTTCCGCCACCACCACCGCCGCCAAAGCAGCCAGACAGCATGGCGGCGGAAGAAACCGCAAGAGCCAGAGGCAACAGAGTAAATCGACGCATGGCGAAATCCTTTTTTTAGATAGTTAAGTCCTCCGAAATGTAGTGAGTGTGATGGCGTTATGTCATACCCATATTTGGGTAAGAATCAGGGGGCGTGAAAGCCATTTGTGAGGTTTGGCGCGGCTGCGCTACGGCTATTAACCGAAGCTGCTGAAAAACTGTCGTCGAGCAGGCGCTCGACAACCCGGTAGGAGGTGGCGCTTGGTCCGGGGTGTAGCGCCTCGATCCGCGTTCGGGCGCTACGCTTGCAGCGCGACGCGATCCCTAAACCGTCGTCGAGCAGGCGCTCGACAACCCGGTAGGAGATGGCGCTTGGTCCGGGATGTAGCGCCCCGGTCGGCGTTCGGGCACTACGCCTGCAGCGCGACGCGATCCCTAAACCGTCGTCGAGCGGGCGCTCGACAACCCATGGAGGTGCGGCGCCCGGGGTTGGGGTGTAGCGCCCCGATTCGCGTTCGGGCGCTACACCTATTGCCCGAAGCTGACCCAAACCGTCGTCGAGCGGGGGCTCGACAACCCATGGAGATGCGGCGCCCGAGTTTGGGGTGTAGCGCCCCTGCGCTACGCCAACTACGCAGCAGCAGTTGCAATCGTCGCCGAGCCCGAACGCGGATCGGGGATCGGGGCTCGACGAGCCAGCGCGCTTACTGCAACAGAAACCCCGCGGCACGCTCGCCATCCAGCACCAGGCGGGCCAGGCTGTCGTCGCCGCCATCGGTAAAGCTGATCTTCCACAGATCCACCCGATAGCCTTGCTGCTGCAGCGAGGTCAGGTACTGGGCCTGATAGCCCTGCTCGACGCGCATGCCCACTACCTGCGCGACTTCATCGAACTGCGGCTGGCTGATGCCGGCCTGGAATTCATCGTTGCCCAATTGCATGAACTGCTGGTAGTCCTGGCTGGCGATCGCACCCATCAGCTGGGAAAGCATCTGCCGGGCTGGGGCCGGTTCGCTGTCGGCGACGCTGCCGAATGACAGCAGCAGCCCTGCGGTGAGCAGGACATAACGTGCCGTGGGAAGGTACATGGGGCTGGCCTCCTGTGAATTGAAGGAGTTGAGTATAGTCAGTGCTATGCTGATAAGCCCAACGGTGGTGGCAGCCTTCCCGGAAGCGCGATGTGGCTTGACCTGTATCAACGTGCGGCGGTTTTTCCGGCCAGGTTGGTGGACCTGGCGGTGGGTGGCTTGTACTCTTTTCCCATTACCCATCGCTCAGCCTGCGGGGGCGTGTTGCGTATCGGGTTCCATGCTCTTTTCCAGCGATGAAAGGCCGACGACATGACTGAAGTGGATGGGCGAACCACCGCAGAGGCTACTGCCTGGCACACCTTGGAGCGGGAGGTGGTCGAGCGGCAACTGGGCACTGGCCCCGCCGGACTAGCGGAGGCGGAGGTCGCGCGACGGCTGGCCGAACATGGCCCGAACCGCCTGGCGCCACCCAAGCGTCGCGGTCCCTTGCTGCGCTTTGTACTGCAGTTCCACAACATCCTGCTGTATGTGATGCTCGGCGCTGCGTTGATCACCGCGTTGCTCGGTCACTGGGTCGATACCGGGGTATTGCTCGGTGCGGTGGTGATCAATGCCATTATCGGTTTCATTCAGGAGGGCAAGGCCGAGGCCGCCCTCGACTCCATCCGCACGCTGTTGTCCACTCATGCCACCGTGCTGCGCGATGGCTCCCGCCGTGAGATCGATGCTGCCGAACTGGTACCCGGCGATGTAGTGCTGCTGGCTTCCGGCGACCGCGTTCCCGCTGACCTGCGGCTGGTCGAGGTCAAGGACCTCAAGGTGGAGGAGGCGGCCCTGACCGGGGAGTCCCTGGCGGTGGACAAGAGCATTGCCCCGGTAGCTACCGATGCTTCCTTGGGTGACCGCTACGGCATGGCCTATTCCGGCACCCTGGTGGTCTACGGCCAGGCCCGTGGCATCGTCGTGGCCACCGCGGGAGCCACCGAGCTGGGTCGCATCAACCAGATGCTGGCCAGCATCCGTAATCTGTCCACGCCGCTGTTGCGTCAGGTTGATCGTTTCGGTCGCATACTGGCGCTGGTCATCCTGGCCTTCTGTGCCCTGACCTTCGTACTCGGGACCGTGCTGCGCGGCCATCCGGCGTCGGACATGTTCATGATGGTGGTGGCGCTGGCGGCATCCGCCATTCCCGAAGGGTTGCCGGCGATCATGACCGTGACCCTGGCCCTCGGTGTGCAGCGCATGGCGCGGCGCAACGCGATCATCCGCCGGCTGCCGGCGGTCGAGACCCTCGGCTCGGTGACGGTGATCTGCTCCGACAAGACCGGCACCCTGACACGCAACGAGATGACCGTGCAACGGGTGGTCTGCGCCGATCAGGTATTCGATGTGGACGGTGTCGGTTATGCCCCGGTCGGTGATTGTAGTATCGCCGGGCAGCTGGTGGACCCGGCGCAGTACCGGGCGCTGACCCTGGCGGTACGCGCCGGGGTATTGTGCAATGACGGTCGCCTGCGACAGACCGATGGTCAGTGGCACATCGAGGGCGATCCCACCGAAGGGGCGTTGCTGGCGCTGGGCGGCAAGCTGGGGCTCGACCAGGATGAGAGTGCCGGCAACTGGCCACGGCTGGACTCGATTCCCTTCGAGTCGGAACACCGTTTCATGGCGACCCTGCATAACGATGCCGAGGGTCAGCCATGGATTTTCGTCAAGGGCGCCCCGGAGCGGATCATGGAGATGTGCTCCCACCAGTTGGGGAACGACGGCGACCAGCCACTGGATGCCGACTACTGGCGACGCATGGCCACGGATATCGCTGCCCGCGGTCTGCGGCTGCTGGCGTTTGCCTGCAAGCGGCAGGGGCCGGGCGGTGAACGTCTGGGGTTTGCCGATGTGGAAGACGGCTACAGCATGCTGGCATTGGTCGGCATCATCGATCCGCCACGGGAAGAGGCGATCCATGCGGTTGCCGAATGCCACCGGGCCGGCATCCAGGTGAAGATGATCACCGGCGACCATGCCGAAACGGCCAAGGCCATTGGTGCCCAGTTGAATATTGGCATCGGTAAACCGGCTATTACCGGGGCCGAGTTGGCGTTGATGGATGATGCGGCGCTGCGCCGGGTGGTGATGGAGGTGGATATCTTCGCCCGCGCCAGCCCCGAGCAGAAACTGCGCCTGGTGCAGGCGCTGCAGGATGACGGGCAGGTGGTGGCGATGACCGGCGATGGGGTCAACGACGCCCCTGCACTGAAACGGGCGGATGTCGGTGTGGCCATGGGCCTGAAGGGCACCGAGGTGGCCAAGGAAGCCTCGGACATGGTACTGGCCGACGACAACTTCGCCACCATCGCCCGCGCCGTGCGTGAGGGTCGTGCGGTCTACGACAACCTGAAGAAATTCATCCTGTTCATGCTGCCGACCAACGGCGGTGAATCGCTGGTGGTGCTGGCGGCGATCCTGTTCGGCCTGACGCTGCCCCTGACCCCGGCCCAGGTACTCTGGATCAACATGGTTACCGCCGGTGCCCTGGGCCTGGCGCTGGCCTTCGAGCCAGCCGAGCGCGGCATCATGAACCGTCGGCCACGACCGCCGGGTGAGGCGCTGTTGTCCGGTTTCTTCGTCTGGCGGGTATGCCTGGTGTCGGTACTGATGGCGACCGGCGCGCTGGGGCTGTTCCTGTGGGAGCTGGACAACGGTGCCAGTCTGGAGACCGCCCGGACCATGGCGGTCAACGCCGTGGTGGCGGCGGAAATGTTCTATCTGATCAACAGCCGCTATATCCTGGCTCCGGTACTCAACCGTGAAGGGTTGCTTGGCAACCGCTACGTGTTGCTGGCCATTGCCGTGTGTATTCCCTTGCAACTGCTGTTCACCTATCTGCCGCTGATGCAGGGCATCTTCGGCTCGGTGGGGCTGACGCCGGAGCAGTGGCTGAAGGTGGTCGGGGCAGGGTTGCTGGTGTTCGTCGGTGCCGAGCTGGAGAAGCGGTTGATCCGCAATACCCGCTTTGCACCCGCGTCGGCGAAGAGCTGAGTGCCTGGAAAGCGACAGCTGATATGCAACTGGTTGCACAGTGGGCGAAGGGTTGCTAATTTATGCAACTGATTTCATATCGTGTCCGGTCGCCTCATCGAACACTCTCGGGCTGATCGGGAGTCAACTGTTGCATTGCACCGCCAACCAAGGAACCCATCATGCAGATAGAACAATTATCCCCTGCAGCACAGGAAACCCTCGCCGCCTGGCACCATATCCTCGAACGCAATGCCATGGAGGAGCTGGACCCGCTACTGGCCGATGCCATCGTATTCCGTTCCCCGGTGGCGCATCGTCCCTATCCGGGGCGGGAGGCGATCAAGCTGGTGCTGAAGAACGTCAACATGGTGTTCCAGGACTTCACCTACCACCGCAGCTTTGTCAGTGAAGATGGTCACAGCGTGGTGCTGGAGTTCGCTGCCAACGTCAACGGCAAGCAGCTCAAGGGCATCGACATGCTGCGTTTCGATGCGCAGGGCAAGATCGTCGAGTTCGAGGTCATGGTGCGCCCGCTCAGCGGACTGCAGGCGCTGGGTGAAGAAATGGCCAAGCGCATGGCCCCCCATGCGGCGGTGCTGTACGGCGAATCGGCCAGCTGAAAAGGCGCAGACGCTGTTGACTGTCTCTAATCCCTACCATCCTGTTTCGGAGTGATCATGTCTCTGCCTGATATCCTCAAGGGTCGTCTGTCCATCCCGGTGGTCGGCTCGCCGTTATTCATCATTTCCAATCCCGACCTGGTGATTGCCCAGTGCAAGGCCGGTGTGGTGGGTTCCTTCCCATCGTTGAACGCGCGTCCGGTGGAGGTGTTCGAGCAATGGCTGCAGCGCATTACCAGTGAGTTGGCCGAATACGATGCGCAGCATCCCGAGCGGCCATCGGCGCCCTTTGCGGTCAACCAGATCGTGCACAAGTCCAATGACCGCCTCGAGCAGGACCTGGCGCTGTGCGTCAAATACAAGGTGCCGATTGTCATCACTTCGCTGGGTGCGCGTGAGGATGTGAACAACGCGGTGCATTCCTATGGCGGTATCGTGTTGCATGATGTGATCAACAACTTCTACGCGAAAAAGGCCATCGAGAAAGGCGCTGACGGGCTGATCGCCGTGGCCGCCGGTGCGGGCGGGCATGCCGGCACGCTGTCGCCGTTTGCCCTGATCCACGAAATCCGCGAATGGTTCGATGGGCCGCTGCTGCTGTCCGGTGCCATTTCCAACGGCAATGCCATTCTCGCGGCGCAGGCGGCGGGTGCGGACCTGGCTTATATCGGTTCGGCATTCATTGCCACCACCGAGGCCAACGCCGATCAGGCCTACAAGGACATGATCGTCGACAGCACAGCCTCGGAGATCGTGTACTCCAACCTGTTCACCGGCGTGCACGGTAACTACCTGAAAAAGAGCATCATCAACAGTGGCCTGGACCCCGAAGCGCTGCCTGAATCCGACCCGTCGAAAATGAACTTCGGTTCCGGCGGCAGCAGCAAGGCCAAGGCCTGGCGGGATATATGGGGAGCAGGGCAGGGCGTGGGTGCGGTGAAGCAGGTGGTGCCGGCGGCAGAGCTGATCAGCCGGTTGCAAGCCGAATACCAGGTAGCCAGGGAGCGTCTGGCGCTGTAGTCAGTCGCCTGTTGGCGACGCAGTTGCTTGCGGGACCGTGACGCACAGCACAGGTTTCTGGGAGGGCCGAGTTGCATCTCGACCCAGCGCGGCATGCGGCGCCGCTGGCCGGGATGGAACCCGGCCTTCCATGGTTCGGTGGTTGGGGGGCAGGTCTGTAGAGCCTTGCCCAGGCGGCTTCACTCCACCAGGGGCCGGGTTTGCTCAGCCCAGTTCAACCAGTTCTCTTCGGCCATGATGCCCATGCGCAGTACCGCGTGTTGCAGCTTCTGCGCATGGGGCATGTCGGTGGCGGCGAAGTCGCGCTGCTCGATCTCGCGATAGACCTGCAGGCGCGCTTGGTGCTCTTCGACCAGCCGGCGCAATTCCCGTCCCGCACCTAGCGGCCCCATGACCGCTTCGGCGCGCAGCTTGATCAGCAGCGCCTGGTCACTGCTGCCCGCGCTACCTGGCTCCGCCACCCAGCGCGCCAGTTCCTGACGTCCGGCGTCGAGTACGTGATAGGTCTTCTTGCGCCGGCTGGCGCCGGACGGATCCTCCTTCACCAGCACCCAGCCGGCATCGGCCATGCGCCCCAGCTCGCGGTAGATCTGCTGGTGGCTGGCCTGCCAGAAATAGCCCATGGAATGATCGAAGCGGTTGGCCAGTTCATAGCCGGAGGAGGGCTTTTCCAGCAGCGAGGTCAGCAGCGCGTGTTGGATCGACATGGGGGCAGGTTAATCCCGCAGTACGTAGGACAGGATGTCCACCACCTGTTCGGTGGTCGTGGCCCAGGCCATGGCGGCGGCATCCACTTCCTTGAGCGGGTGGATGATGTCCTCGGCATGCAGGGTCACATAGGGTTTGCCCAGGGCGGCGCAGTAACCCGCATCGAAGGCGGCATTCCACTGCTTGTACTTGTCGCCGAAACGGACCACCACCAGGTCGCTCTGCTCGATCAGGGTCTTGGTGCGGATGGCATTGACCTTGGCTGACTTGTGGTCGCGCCAGAAGGCATTGCTCTCGGCGCCCAGATGATCGCCGGCGGCATCGCTGGCGTCATGGTCGGTGACCGCCGAGGTGAATTCGATCTTCAGGCCCCGGGCCTCTGCGCCGCGCTTGATTTCCTCACGCCAGTCGGTGTGGATCTCGCCGGACAGATAGACTGTGAAATACATAGTGCCTCCCATTGAATGAACCGCCCGACCTTACCAAAGTCGGCAGTAAAGACAAAATCGGATAAATGCACCTGATATGGGCGGGCAGGGGAACCTTGGCGTCCCCTGGTCCCTCAATAACTGATATGAACCGCCATCCGTGAGAGAACATGACACTGCGCGCCAGACTGGTAGCTTTCGGGCTCGGGATGCTGTTGTTGCTCGCCGGCCTGCCGGTGGCCTACCTGACCTGGCCCGCCCGCGTGCCGGTGGCGGCGCCGATCGACAGCGAGGCAATGACCACCCTCCATGGTTTGCAGGACCAGAATGGGCAGGTGATCACCGAACACAGCTATCGCGACCGTTGGCTGCTGTTGTTCTTCGGTTTCACCCATTGTCCGGATGTGTGCCCGACCACACTGAGCACCGTGGCCCAGGTCCTCGAGCGCCTGGGCGACGACGCCGAGCGCTTGCAGCCCCTGTTCATCACCCTGGACCCGGAGCGCGATACACCTGCGCTGCTGGCAGAGTATGTCGGCTTTTTCGATGAGCGCATCCAGGGCCTGACCGGCACGCCCGAGCAGATTCAGACGGTGGCCGACGCCTACGGCATATACTTCAAGAAAGTGCCGACCCAGGACAGCTATATGCTGGATCACAGTTCCACCCTGTTGCTGCTCGGGCCTGACGGGCAGTTGCTGGCGCGCTTTCCCCAGCAGACGGAGGCCGATGACATGGTTGATGACATTGCCCGGGCCCTGGGAAAGGCACCTGGAGCTTTGCAGCATGCGGCGTACTGACGAATGAGGACTGGTCCGGGTGCAGGCGCATGGCCGTTGGCGCTGGGGTTCGTGGTCCTCGCGGGACTCTGGCTCGGCCCGTTGCCGGCGATGAGCAGAACCGCGTTCTCGGCGCATATGCTGCTGCATCTGGGCGTGGTGGTGCTGGCGGCTCCCTTGCTGGCAATCGGTCTGGTGCGCGCCGGCGTATGCCTGGACCGGGTCGGTGGTCTACGAACCTGGATGGTCGTGGTGTTCGCGATGGAGATGGTGGTGGTCTGGGGCTGGCACGCGCCGGCGCTGCACGAGGCTGCCGCCCGCCACGTCGGGGTGTTCGTCCTCCAGCAGTTCAGTTTCCTGGTGGTGGGGCTGGGCGTCTGGCTGCTCGGCTTTGCCACGCTGCAGCGTGGTGCCATGGCCACGGCCATCCTCGGTTTCGCCCTGACCTCGACGCATATGACCATGCTGGGGCTGCTGCTCACGCTGGCGCCAAGGCTCATCTATCCCGCGGAGCTGTGTCTGGGCGCGTTCGGTTTCGAGCAATTGGAGGATCAGCGCTTCGGCGGGGTACTGATGGCTGCCTGGGGCGGGCTGGCCTATATGGCCGGCGGCGTGGTGCTGGGCTGTCGCTTGCTATGGGGAGCTGATGTGGAGGAGGTGGTGCCGGGGGAGCAGCGCGACTGGCGATGAAGCGGGAACCGGTCCGAATGGCTCCAACCCCCGTCATCCTTCGCCCCCCCCATCCTTCGCGCCACCCCGTCATCCTTCGCGAAGGCGAAGGATCCACCGGCCACGCCGCGTCAGCCGGCCCCCTGGATCCTCGACCTCGGCTTTGGCTTCCTGCGTCGCCCTAACTCCTGCATCCATGCAGTCGTGCGCCGAGGATGACAATGTCATGGGGGCGGATCAGGCTGCCTTCGCCTCGGCCTGGCGCTTGGCCCGATTCAGCGCGCTGAACAGGGCGCGGAAGCTGGCGGTGGTCAGGTTCTCGTCGATACCGATGCCATGCAGCGGGCGGCCGTTATCCAGACGGATCTCGATATAGGCGGCGGCCTTGGCGTTGCTGCCCGAGCCGATGGCATGTTCGCTGTAGTCCATGATTTCCACGCTCACCGGCAGACCGGCGACCAGGGCTTCCAACGGACCCTTGCCGATGCCGCGCCAGTGCAGGGTATTGCCGTCGCTGAGCACTTCCACATCCACTGCGCTGGTGCCGTTCTCCTCCTGCAGGCGATGACGGATCAGGGCATAGGGGCTGCTGGCCTGAAGATACTCGCGATCGAGCAGTTCATGGATCTGCTGCGCTGTCATTTCCAGGCCCAGGCGGTCGGTTTCCCCTTGTACCACCTGACTGAACTCGATCTGCAGGCGCCGCGGCATGCTGATGCCGTACTCCTGCTCCAGCAGGTAGGTGATGCCGCCCTTGCCGGACTGGCTGTTGACCCGGATCACCGCCTCGTAGCTGCGGCCGATATCCGCCGGGTCGATCGGCAGGTAGGGCACTTCCCAGACGCCGTTCGGGTCCTGTTGGACGAAGCCCTTGCGGATCGCATCCTGGTGCGAGCCGGAGAACGCGGTATGTACCAGGTCGCCGGCATAGGGGTGGCGCGGGTGGACCGGCAGCTGGTTGCAGTCCTCGACGACCTTGCGCACGGCGTCGATGTCGGAGAAGTCCAACTGCGGATCGACACCCTGGGTATAGAGGTTCAGCGCCAGGGTGACCAGGCAGACGTTGCCGGTGCGCTCGCCATTGCCGAACAGGCAGCCTTCGACGCGGTTGGCACCGGCCATCACCGCCAGCTCCGAGGCAGCCACGCCGGTGCCACGGTCATTGTGCGTGTGCACACTGATCAGCACGCTGTCACGGCGGTCGATATGGCGACCGAACCACTCGATCTGGTCGGCATAGTTGTTCGGCGTGGCGCACTCGATGGTTGCCGGCAGGTTGAGGATCAGCTTGTTCTGCGGGGTCGGCTCGAACACGCCGATCACCGCATTGCACACCTCGACGGCGAACTCGATCTCGGTGCTGCTGAACACTTCCGGCGAGTACTCGAAGCCCCACCGGGTTTCCGGTGCGGCTTCGGCCAGGCGCCGGATGGTCTTGCCGGCGGCCACGGCAATGGCCTTCACCCCGGCCTGGTCCTGGTTGAAGACGATGCGGCGGAACGCTGGTGCGCAAGCGTTGTAGTAATGCACGATGGCCTGCTTGGCACCCTTGAGCGATTCGAAGGTGCGCTCGATCAGGTCATCACGGGCCTGGGTCAGCACCTGGATGGTGACGTCGTCGGGAATGTGCCCTCCCTCGATCAATTCGCGCACGAAGTCGAAATCGGTCTGCGAAGCGGACGGAAAGCCCACTTCGATCTCCTTCAGGCCCACCGCCACCAGGCATTTGAAGAAGCGCATCTTCTTCTCGGCATCCATCGGCTCGATCAGCGACTGGTTGCCATCGCGCAGGTCGGTGGACAGCCAGATCGGTGCCTGGTCGATGGTCTGGTCCGGCCAGGTGCGGTCGGGCAGGGCGATGGGAGTGAACGGACGGTACTTGCTGGACGGGTCACGGAGCATGCTCATGGCGAAAATCCTGTTCTGTATTCTATGAAGCCGCGGAGGGCAAAGGTCGGGCAGATGAGAAAAGGGCGTCAGTGACGCAGTCGCCGGCTGACCAGACAGAGGCAGGCATGCTGCCGAAGGGTGATGAGGGTGTGTGATGTTTTCATGCTGAAAACTTTACTGGTATGCGGGTTTTATGGCAATAAGCGCCGTTAAAAAGCAATATTTAATCGCTTTATGGCTGGGGTTGGGTGTTCTGTTGCGCAAGAGTCGTGCTTTTGTCGATTCCGCAGCAGAAAACGGCGCACCTGGCAGGGTGCGCCGCAGAGGGATCAGCCTAGCGAGGACACGCCAGCCTGTTGCTGGGACTGGTTGGCGCTGCCGAACTCGCGCATATCCTGTCCGCTGGGTTGCTGGTATACCCGCAAGCCGAACTCCGGCAGGATCGCCAGCAGATGATCGAAGATATCACCCTGGATGCCTTCGTAGCCGACCCAGGCCACGGTATTGGTGAAGCAATACAGCTCCAGTGGCAGCCCTTCCGGGGTCGGGGCGAGTTGACGCACCATCAGGGTCATTTCCTGGTGAATGCCCGGATGACTGCGCAGGTAGCGTTCCACATAGGCGCGGAAGGTACCCAGGTTGGTGATGCGCCGGGTATTGACCGGCTCCTTGCCGCTCTCTGCCAGCTCACGGTTCCAGTCATCGATCTCGCTCTGCTTTTCCTTGAGGTACTCATCCAGCAGGCGGAAACGATGCAGGTGCTGGCATTGCTCGTCGCTCAGGAAGTGCACGCTCTGTTGATCCAGCATGAGGCTGCGCTTGATGCGCCGGCCGCCGGACTCCTGCATGCCGCGCCAGTTCTTGACCGGATCGCTGATCAGGCGCTTGGTGGGAATGGTGGTGATGGTCTTGTCCCAGTTCTGCACCTTGACGGTATGCAGGGCGATATCGATCACATCGCCGTCGGCGTTCAGCGCCGGCATCTCGATCCAGTCACCGACACGGACAATGTCGTTGGAGCTGATCTGTACGCTGGCGACCAGTGACAGCAAGGTGTCCTGGAAGATCAACATCAGCACCGCCGCCATGGCACCCAGACCGGACAGCAGAATCAGCGGCGAGCGGTCGATCAGGGTGGCAATGATCAGGATCGTGGCAATCGCATAGATGATGATGTTGATGATCTGGATGTAGCCCTTGATGGGCTTCAGGTGCGCCTTGGGGCGGCGTTCATACAGGGTATTGACCAGGGTCAGCGTATGGGTGATGGCCAGTGCCACGGTGAGAATGATGAACGCCCCGCAGACGTTGCGCACGATGGTGACCAGCGTTTCCGGCAGACCGGGTACTACGCCGATACCGAGGGACAGGACCAGGGCCGGGACAATGTTGGCCAGCCGCGAGATGACCTTGGAGTCATGCAGAGCGCGATCATGCCCTGCTGAGGTGTTGCGCAACAGGTGAACCAGGCCACGAATCAGGATGCGCTTGACGACCCAGTTGGCGATCCAGGCGCCCAGGATCAGTACGCAGAGGGCGATGAGCGTATACAGCTGGGGATAGTGTTCCAGCCAGTTGATGACGTCGTTGTATTGCGATTCCATAACTTTCCATAGGGTTGCTGAATGGACGCGCCCCAAGCGAAGCGCTGCACCATCCTAGCAAAGTCTGGTGACAAACCCGTAATCGACTGCGGCATGGCGCGTGTCGAGTGCTACTGCTGGGGAGCGTGCACTCGCTCGATGACGATTTTGGCTGGCAGGTCGCCAGGCGTAGCGCAGGGGCGCTACACCCCAACCCATGGCGGCGCATCTGCACGGGTTGTCGCGCGCCTGCGAGACGACGGGGTTGGGTTGCCGACAGGCCGCAGGTGTAGCGCAGGGCGCGCTACACCCCGATATTGCCCTCGGGTTGTCGAGCGCCTGCTCGACGACGCTGGTTCGCCGGTGCAGGCGTAATGCCCGAATGCAGGCGGGTGCTACGCTCGGGGTATCAGTCAGTCGAGCAGGGGCAGGGTATGCGGCTGCTCCGCTTCTACCCGCAGCTTCAGCCGGCCTTCAGCGAGTCGGGCTTCCAGCTGTTGGCCGGGGCGGGTTTCCCGCTGGCTGCGGACCGCCTTGCCCTGCTGATCCAGCAGGATGCTATAGCCGCGCCCGAGGGTTGCCAGGGGGCTGATCAGGTGCAGGTTCTGGATCGTGCTTTCCAGGCGCTGTCGGCGCTGTTGCAGTTGCACCTCGATGGCGCGGGGCAGGCGCTGGTGCAGTTGCCCGAGGCGCTCATGCAGCATGCCCAGCAGTCGCTCCGGGTGCTGATGCTGCAGACGGCCGCGCAGATGGGCCAGCCGCTGCTGGCGCTGTTCCAGGCGATGCCGCCAGGCGCGTTGCATGCGCATCTCCAGCTCATCCAGCCGCTGGGCCTGCTGCGCCAGTCGCTCGCCCGGGTGGCGCAACCGGCGGCGCAGGTTGTCCAGGCGCAGGTTATCGCGCGCCAGGCGCACCTTCATGCATTGCTGCAGTTGTCGATGGCTGCGCTGCAGCTGGGCCAGCATGGCCTGGGTATCCGGGCTGAGCAGTTCGGCGGCGGCCGAGGGCGTCGGGGCGCGTATGTCGGCGACGAAATCGCTGATCGACACATCGGTCTCATGGCCGACCGCACTGATGATCGGCGTGCGGCAGGCAGCCACGGCGCGGGCTACCGGCTCCTCGTTGAACGGCCAGAGGTCTTCCAGTGAGCCACCGCCACGGGCCAGGATCAGTGCATCGAAACCGGCCCGGTCCGCCCGCTCCAGGGCGCGCACGATCTGCGGTGCGGCATCACGGCCCTGCACCGCTGTGGGGCTGATGACCAGTTCGATGAACGGCGCCCGGCGACCGAACACGCTGATGATGTCGCGCACCGCGGCACCACTGGGCGAGGTGATCACGCCGATACGGGTCGGGTGCGAAGGCATTGGACGCTTGCGTTCGGCGGCGAACAGCCCTTCGGCCTGCAGCTTGGCCTTGAGTGCCTCGAAGGCCTGGCGCAGGGCGCCGTCACCGGCGGGCTCCAGCGCATCCAGAATCATCTGGTAGTCGCCACGCCCTTCATACAGGCTGACCCGCCCACGGGCCCGGACCAGCAAACCGTCGCGCAGCTGCATGCGGATGCGGGCGGCATGTTGCCGGAACAGCGCGCAGCGCACCTGGGCACCGCTGTCCTTGAGGGTGAAGTACAGATGCCCGGAGGAGGGGCGTGCCAGATTGGACAGCTCGCCCTCCACCCAGACCCGGGGGAAGACTTCCTCCAGCAGATTACGCGCCCGCGCATTGAGCTGGCTGACGGTGAGCACCTCGCGTTCGGCGCCCAGACGTTGAAAGATAGCGTCATCATTATTCATGGGCGCATGGTAGCACGGCGGAATAATTCGATTGGCGACGTGATTCCAATTGAGTACCGCCCGCTGTATGGGTATAATGGCGCGCTTCCATTTTTCCCGCTCGGGAGCTCCCGCTATGCTGCGTATTCGCCAAGAAGCCCTAACTTTTGATGACATCCTCCTGGTGCCCGGTTATTCCGAGGTACTGCCCAAGGACGTCTGCCTTAACACGCGTCTTACCCGCGGGATTGAGCTGAGCATGCCGTTGGTGTCTGCCGCCATGGATACTGTGACTGAAGCCCGTCTGGCCATTTCCATGGCCCAGGAAGGCGGTATCGGCATCATCCACAAGAACATGACCATCGAGCAGCAGGCCAACGAAGTACGCAAGGTCAAGAAGTTCGAGGCCGGCGTAGTCAAGGACCCGATCACCATTGATGCCGACGCCTCCGTTGCCGAGCTGTTCGAGCTGACCCACCAGAACAACATCTCCGGTGTGCCGGTGCTGTACAACGGCGATCTGGTCGGTATCGTCACCTCCCGTGATATCCGTTTCGAGACCCGCATGGACGCCCGCGTGCGTGATGTGATGACGCCCAAGGAACGGCTGGTCACGGTCAAGGAAGGCTCTTCCACCAGCGAAGTGCGCAAGTTGCTGCACAAGCACCGCATCGAGCGGGTACTGGTGGTGGATGACTCCTTCCGCCTCAAGGGCATGATGACCGTCAACGACATCGAGAAGGCCAAGGCCTACCCGCTGGCGAGCAAGGATGAGCAGGGCCGTCTGCGCGTAGGCGCCGCTGTCGGTACCGGTGCGGAAACCGAAGAACGGGTCACCGCGCTGGTCAAGGCCGGCGTCGATGTGGTCATCGTGGATACCGCCCACGGCCACTCCAAGGGCGTGATCGATCGCGTGCGCTGGGTCAAGCAGACCTATCCGCAGATCCAGGTGGTCGGCGGCAACATCGCCACCGGCGCCGCTGCGCTGGCGCTGGTCGCTGCTGGTGCCGATGCGGTCAAGGTGGGCATTGGTCCGGGCTCGATCTGTACCACGCGTATCGTTGCCGGTGTCGGTGTACCGCAGATTTCGGCGATTGCCGATGTCGCTGCGGCACTCAAGGATACCGGTGTACCGCTGATCGCCGATGGCGGCATCCGTTTCTCCGGTGACCTGGCCAAGGCCATTGCCGCTGGCGCCTCGGTGGTGATGATGGGCTCCATGTTCGCCGGCACCGAAGAATCCCCCGGTGAAATCGAGCTGTTCCAGGGGCGTTCCTACAAGGCCTACCGCGGCATGGGCTCGCTGGGCGCGATGGCCAATGCCGGTGGTGGTTCGGCTGACCGTTACTTCCAGGACACCTCCAGCGGTGCCGAGAAGCTGGTGCCTGAAGGTATCGAAGGCCGTGTACCCTACAAGGGTGCGCTGGCGGCGATCATTCACCAGTTGATGGGCGGCCTGCGCGCGGCGATGGGGTATACCGGTTGCGCCAGCATCGATGAAATGCGCACCAAGCCCGAGTTCGTACGCATCACTGGCGCGGGCATGAGCGAATCGCACGTGCATGATGTACAGATCACCAAAGAGGCTCCGAACTATCGGGTCAGCTGATCGGCTCCATTGATTCACCGGCGCCGGAAGCGAGAGATGGCAACCAGACATGCAGCGGTTGTCCTTTCTGCTTCCGGCTTTCAGTTTTCAGCTCTTTTCGAAGGCTAACCATGGCTCAACACGACATTCACGCTCACCGCATCCTGATTCTGGATTTCGGTTCCCAATACACTCAGCTGATCGCCCGGCGGGTCCGTGAGATCGGCGTCTATTGCGAAATCCACGCCTGGGACATGGACCCGGAAGCGATCCGTGCGTTTGCACCCAGGGGCATCATCCTCGCCGGTGGTCCGGAATCGGTTACCGAACACGACAGCCCGCGGGCGCCGCAGCTGGTGTTCGAGCTGGACGTGCCGGTCCTGGGCATCTGCTACGGCATGCAGACCATGGCTACCCAATTGGGCGGCAAGGTGCAGGGCAGTGACGAGCGCGAATTCGGCTATGCCTGCGTCGATCTGGTCGGCAAGAGCAGCTTCCTCGATGGCATCGAGGATGCGGTCGCCGACGACGGCGTGCTGACGCTGGATGTATGGATGAGCCACGGTGACAAGGTCATCGAACTGCCGGAAGGTTTCAAGGTGCTGGCCAGCACCCCGAGCTGCGCGATCGCCGCCATGGGCGACGATGCCCGCCGCTTCTATGGCGTGCAGTTCCATCCCGAGGTGACCCATACCAAGCAGGGTCTGCGCATCCTGTCGCGCTTCATTCTCGAGCTGTGCGGCTGCGAAGCGCTGTGGACCCCGGCCAATATCGTCGAGGATGCCATCGCCAACGTACGTGCCCAGGTGGGTGATGCCAAGGTACTCCTGGGGCTGTCCGGCGGCGTGGACTCCTCGGTGGTCGCCGCGCTGCTGCACCGCGCCATTGGTGATCAACTGACCTGCGTGTTCGTCGACAATGGCCTGCTGCGCCTGCACGAAGGCGAGCAGGTGATGGCCATGTTCGCCGAGAACATGGGCGTCAAGGTGATCCGTGCCAACGCCGAAGAGAAGTTCCTGTCGCGCCTGCTCGGTGTCACCGACCCGGAAGCCAAGCGCAAGATCATCGGTCGGACCTTCATCGAGGTATTCGATGAGGAAGCCACCAAGCTGCAGGATGTCAGGTTCCTCGCCCAGGGCACCATCTACCCCGATGTGATCGAGTCCGCTGGCGCCAAGACCGGCAAGGCCCACGTCATCAAGTCGCACCACAACGTCGGCGGCCTGCCGGAAGACATGGCCTTCGAGCTGGTCGAGCCGCTGCGTGAACTGTTCAAGGATGAAGTACGCAAGATCGGTCTGGAGCTGGGCCTGCCCTACGACATGGTCTACCGCCACCCGTTCCCCGGCCCGGGCCTGGGCGTGCGTATCCTCGCCGAAGTGCGCAAGGAATACGCCGACATCCTGCGCCGCGCCGACCATATCTTCATCGAAGAGCTGCGCAAGGCCGATCTGTATCACAAGACCAGCCAGGCCTTCGCGGTATTCCTGCCGGTCAAGTCGGTCGGTGTGGTCGGTGATGCCCGCCGCTACGAATGGGTCATCGCCCTGCGCGCAGTGGAAACCATCGACTTCATGACCGCGCGCTGGGCGCACCTGCCCTACGAGTTCCTGGAAACCGTGTCCAACAGAATCATCAATGAAATAAGTGGGGTGTCACGGGTGACCTACGATATCTCCAGCAAGCCGCCGGCGACGATTGAGTGGGAGTGATCCCGCGTCTGGCACGGCCAGGCAACTGATGGCATAAAATGCCGCTAAGCCCGCGTAATTGCGGGCTTTTTTGTATTTTCGTCTGGCATGGTCTGGTAATGGGGGGGTACCACTATAGTTACTTGAAGTTGACCTTCTCGCTCGCTCAGGTCGCGATCTGGAAAGAGCCCCGGAGCAATAGTCGAGACAGGTCCTCTGTGTCGGCCACGCCTGGATAGACAACGTGGACATGGCCGATTCCTACGGACTCTGGCTCTTGCACCAACCTGCTACTGCGCTGCAGTGGTTTCGGATTCAACAACCATGTCCAGAATGTCGACTGTGCTGGAGGCATCTGCCGGTGGGTTTTCCCGGGTATAGCGATTGATGCGCAGGATGTTGCGTACTCCGGCCTGGTGCTCATAGCCCTGAATGCCATCGTAGTAATAGCGCCAGTCGCCGGCACCGGTCTTGATGCCCCGCTCGTCATAGGTGATTTCACGCACGTGCAGGCACTGGTAATCCGGGATCAGGGGGTGGGAGCAGGCTACCCGTTGCGGTGCGACTTCCAGGAAAATGCGTTCGGGTTCGCCTCCATAGAGCGTGGCGGCGGTGGCTTCGCCCTGCAGGGTCCACTGAGTGCCGTCCTCGAAGGTCAGCACCAGGGTAGGCGAGGCTGTGCTGGTATCCACGTTCCAGTTGCTCACTGTGGGCAGGCGCTGGCCGATGTCCTGCTCGTAGCGCATCAGTTGGCTGTCCGGGCAGGCTTTGAGCGTACTGACAATCTGGCTGACATCCATACGGTCACCAGCAAGGGCGTAGCTACCGCTGAGCAGGTTGCACAGGCCGTTGACGGATAGCCGCTGACTGGAGAAGTCGAGCCCCAGGGGCTTGCCGTCCCCAGCGGTCGGGGCTGCCGCAGCAGGCTGATCTTTGCTGGTGACCGTGGACAGTGTCCAGTGGTAGGCCTGCAGTGCGCTTGTGTCGTTCATCGAGCCCTGCTGTGCGGAAGTAGGAGAAGTAGGCTGAGGTGTACTGCACGCGGCCAGTCCAATGACCGCCACCATACCGATTGTCAGCGCCAGAATCTTTTTCATGAATATTCCTTTTGCGGGCAAGAAGAAGCGGGAAAGCTGCGTTGCATTGTCGATTCTGCTGCGCAACATGACAAGCGTGACCTTCCCCGGCTTGCCCAGACGCTGCGCATCAATATAAAGTATATGCATTCTCATTTGCGGATGCTCTCGTGTACGGGCCTTTTGTGTGGGCGCGTCCGGCGGGTAGGGCCCGCTATTCGAAGCTGGAACAATGACAAGACCCAGGTTCACATCACTATCCCAGGCTGTGGAGGCTTACTACGAGGAGCTTCGGCAGTTCATTCGCCAGCGGACCGGTTCGTCCTCGATGGCGGAGGATGTGGTACAGGAGACCTGGATTCGCGCCAATACCAGCAAGGTTACGTTGCCGGACAATCCCCGTGCTTACCTCTACCGCATGGCGGGTAACCTGGCGGTGGATCATGTCCGTCGGCGCCAGGCCTGGGAGCGGGTGCTGCGTCCCGCCGACGGTGAACCCGGAGACGGCTCTGCGCCTCAGGAAGAGGAGTTCGTCAGCCACTTGCCCGACCCGCTGGAGGCCGCTATTTCCCAGCAGGAGCTGCTCGCGCTTAACGCCGCTGTGCGCGAGTTGCCGGACAAGTGCCGGGCGGTATTTGTGCTTTATCGTGGGCACGGCCTCACCATGCGGGAGATCGCTGTTCGCCTGTCCATCTCCGACAAGACCGTCGAGAAGCACATTGCCCGGGCCATGCTGCATTGCCGGGCGCGCCTGAGGGAAGCGGAGCGCGGGACCTGATGCGACGGTTTTCCAAGGGACTGGGGGAAAATGCTTGCCCCATACGTCTTATTCCACAACGGCCAGTACTTTTCAGCCTATGCCACAGCCGCCCTGTCTGTGGCAGGCGAAATACCTATGACCAGCGACACGCGCAATCCAATGGATGAACTGCCCGAAGCTCTACTCGAAGATGCCGCCATCTGGCAGGCCCGGCTGCGGGAGGCGAGCCCGGACTCGGCCGATAGGCACCGACTGCGGGCGCAGTTCAACCAGTGGTTATTGGCAGATACTCGCCATCGGCAGGCATTTGCCGAGATGGAGGCCCTCTGGAGTGCGTTGGAGATGCCGATGGAACAGCTGATCGACGAGGAACCCAGTGTCTTGCCACACGCTGTGGCATGTCGGTCCCGTGGCCACGTCGGCATACCTGCAAAAAGCCTGGCCATGGCCGCCTGTCTGGTGCTGGCGGTCTTCGTTGTCTTGGGCTGGCAGCAGGACTGGATCACCCGGTGGCAAAGCGACTACATCACCGCCGTGGGCGAGGATGCGTCCATCGAGACGGAGGATGGCAGCGCCATCTCCCTTAACACCGACAGCGCACTGGCCATGGAGTACAACGCCCGGGAGCGTCGGGTGCGCCTGTTAAAGGGGGAGGCCTGGTTCAACGTGGCAGCCAGTGACAAGCGGCCGTTCATCGTCAGCACCCGCGCCGGTGTGGTGAAGGTGACCGGCACCCAGTTCAACCTGCGTCTGGACGGGGACAGCGCCATCGTCAGCCTGGATGAGGGCAGGGTGGAGCTGCAGGTTCCAGACAAGGCGCACGCCACACACGTGATACTCACGCCCGGCCAGCAGGCCGTGCTGGGCGCTGACCGTATCAGCGCCCCGGCGCCATTCGACCGCACCGCCGTTACCGCCTGGCTGCGGGGGCAGTTCGTGTTCTACAACACGCCGCTGGCGGAAGTGGTGGATACCCTGAACCGCCATCGGCCGGGCCGGATTCTGATCACCAGCCGGGAACTGAATAGCCTCAAGGTCAGCGGTATCTTCTCGACCGATGACCCTGACGCCGCTCTGGAGCTGATTGCCAGCACCCTGCCCATCCAGCAGACCCGACTGCCGGGGGACCTTGTGCTGATCCGCTGATGGACAGAGCAGGTATCAGCAAAAAAAGTGTGCCCCTGACTGGGGGATTGTTCTTCGCTGTTACGTCTCACCCTTAGATGCGAACCAGAAGCGTTATCAGTCTGGTTCAGGGACCATGATAAGACGAGGCATAATCAGCGTGAAGAGAGCAGAAAATCGGTCAGTCAGAGGATCCAGCCAACCCAGTATCCTGGCGACGGCCATTGCGCTGGCGCTCCCAATGCTGATGACCCCGGTGGCACCCGCGCTGGCACAGGGGGCAGGCGCCGGCTCTGCTGCGGCGCAGGTGCAACAGACCTATCAATTCGATATTCCCGCCAAGCCTCTGCCTCAGGCGATAGCCGATCTTTCCGCGGTGACTGGTCTGCAGGTGCTCTATACCGAGCAGTCCACCTTTGATCATACGGCCCCGGCCCTGCGGGGTAGCTACACCATTGATGGCGCCCTGCAGCATTTGCTGGCGGGTAGCGGTCTGGCGATGCGCTTTACCGGGGAAAACTCGGTGACGATCGAGTTGGCCAGCGAGGAAGCCGTGAAGACACTACCGTCGGTGACGGTAGTGGCAAGTTCATCCGGGTCGACCACAGAAGGCGTGGACTCGTACACGGCGACTGGACCGGGTCGGAGTGCCACCGGCTTGAGCCTGAGTTTGCGTGAAACGCCACAGTCGGTGAGTGTAATAACCCGTCAGCAGATAGAGGACGGGAACCTGAATGACATCACTGAAGTAATGGAGCGCACACCAGGTGTCGTCGTCAATACCGTGGGACCTGCCGGCAGCGACAGTAACAGTATCTATGTCCGTGGTTTCGCTGTCAGAAGTATTCAGGTTGATGGCGTCAATCGCTCCAACAACTACGGCTTCAGAGAGGATCTGGCCGATACGGTGACCTATGACCGGGTTGAAGTCATCCGTGGTGCGACAGGCCTGATGTCAGGCGTGGGCGATCCGGGCGCAACAATCAATCTGATACGGAAAAAGCCAACCCGTAAAACACAGCGATCGATCACCTTGAAAGCGGGATCCTGGGACAACTACCGTTCCGAACTGGATGTCTCCTCCAGCCTGTCGGACAGTGGCAATGTGCGTGGCCGGTTTGTTGCAGCCTACCAGGACGGCCAGAGTCATATCGACCGCCAATCCCTGGAACGGCAGGTGGCTTACGGTATTCTGGAATGGGACATTACCGACCAGACCATGTTGACGCTGGGAGCCGAGTACCAGGATATGGACAGCGATGAGGCGGGCAATCATGGCTTTCCATTGTTCAACTCCGATGGCAGTCACTTCAAGCCTTCGCGTTCATTCAATTCCGCATCAGACTGGAGCTATCACAAACGCGACGGTAAAACCCTGTTTGGCGGTCTGGAGCATGCGTTCGATAACGGCTGGTTGGTGAAACTCACTGGCGAGCACAGCCGCCGCTCATATGACGATGCATTTGCCACGGCTGCCAGTGGCACTGTCAATCCGGATGGCAGCGGTATTTCCACCTGGAGTGGCCGCTGGGCGGGTGAGCCCAGACAGACGTCCTTCGACTTATCCGCATCGGGTGGCTTCACCCTGTTTGATCGCGAGCACGACCTGTATCTGGGTGCCAGTCATTACAAGGCTTACCACCGGAGTTATGGGTATCCACTGTGGACCATACAATCGATCGACAATATCCATACATGGGATGGTTCGCTTCCCATTCCAGATGCGATCCATACCCGGTCCAGTGTGAGCGCCCTTGACGAAAAGCAGACCGCATTGCTCACCTCTGCCAGATGGAACCTGGCGGACGGGGTTTCATTGATTACCGGGATGCGTGTCATCGACTGGCAGAGTGATGAAATGTCGCGCAGCCTTTCAACAGGCGATGTCAGCCGCACGGAGCGCGAAAAGAACGGTGTGGTGACGCCCTACATTGGCCTGGTATATGACCTTTCGGATGCGTGGTCAGCGTATGCGAGTTACACCACGATATTCAATCCATCCGACCGGATAGACGTCAACGGTAGTTATCTCGATCCGGAAGAGGGTAAGAACTACGAGTTGGGGATCAAGGGTGAATTGTGGGACCAGCGTCTGACTACCGCATTCAGTATCTTTGAGGTGCGCCAGGATAATCTGGCTGTACCCGATGGCGATAATCCCGCCCCGGACGGCAATCAGGCTTATCGGGCCGAGTCCGGAACCAAGACACGTGGGTTCGAAGTTGAAGTGGCTGGAGAAGTCCTGCCAGGCTGGCAAGTTGCAGCAAGTTACACCTATGCGGAAATCAAGGACTCGGATGATGATCGCATGTTGACCGAGGTGCCCCGCGATACATTCAAACTGTTTATCAGTTACCGCCTACCCACGCTGGATAACTTGAAAGTGGGTGGCAGCGTTCGCTGGCAGGGTTCGGAATATTACCAGGGCGCAGGCCCCCACGGTGAGACGTTCAAGCAGGGCGACTACACCCTGGTGGATCTGATGGCGCAGTACGCAGTGACCGAGAATGTAACGGCTGCGCTGAATCTCAATAACATCTTCGATGAGCATTACTACACCGCGATTGCAATGCGCGGGTGGTATGGCACGCCACGCAATGCCACCGCCTCATTGCGATTCGATTTTTAGTTGGCGACCCGATCCCGAGTACAACTGATAATCCAGAGGTTGCAAACCGCAGATCATGAAAGAAGGATTCCGTCAGAGCATGGCCTGGCTGCATACCTGGTGCGGCCTGGTAGTGGGCTGGGTACTGTTCTTTGTATTCGTTACCGGCACCGCCGGGTATTTCACCTATGAAATCACCCGCTGGATGGAGCCGGAACGCCCGCTGCAGGGTGCTGCTCCCCGCTATGACAATGGTGCCCTGGCGCTGGTGGCCATGGACCGGTTGCAGCAGGTGGCTCCCTCGGCCGAGTTCTGGAGCATTACCCTGCCGCACCAGTCCCTGGCCAACCGGCAATGGGTGGATTTCAGCATCAGCTGGGAGACCATGCCCCTGGAAGGGCACGAGCACGGCGTGTGGGGCAGTGAAAGACTCGACCCCGTCAGCGGAAACCTGCGTACCGGGATAGAGCCCCGCGAGACGGGCGGGGGCAGTCTGCTGTACCGCATGCACTACGCGCTGCATTACATCGACTACCAGATTGCCTACCGCATTGTCGGGGCATGCACCATGCTGATGTTGCTGGCGATGGTGACCGGAGTGATCACCCACAAGAAGATCTTCAAGGACTTCTTCACCTTCCGCCCCGGCAAGGGCCAGCGTTCCTGGCTGGATGCCCACAACGTGATCAGCGTGATGGCGCTGCCGTTCTTTCTGATGATCACCTATAGCGGGCTGGTATTCTTCTACTCCACCTACATGCCTGCCGGGATTGCTGCCATCTATGGCACCGATGATCAGGCGCGGGGCCGTTACTTCGATGACCTGTTCGGTCACCACAGCCACGAGGCCGTGACCCGGCCCAGCGCCTCGGTGCCCGCCATGATCGCCCAGGCCGAAAACGCCTGGGGTGAGGGCCAGGTGCGCTCGGTCATGGTGATGCACGACAGCGGCGAGGAGCCTTTTGTCGAGATCGCCCGGGTACAGGGTAGCAAGCTACGGTTCTTCGATGGTGAGGCGCTGCGCTTTCATGTGCACAGTGGGGAACTGCTGCCGCCGGAGCCTGGAGACGCCGCCGTCCGCAAGACCCAGGAGGTGATTCTGGCGCTGCATGAGGGCCGGTTTGCCGAGCCCTGGCTGCGCTGGCTGTATTTCCTGGCCGGGGTGCTGGGAGCCGGGATGATCGGCACCGGGCTGGTGCTGTGGACGGTCAAGCGCCGCAGGAGCCACGAGGCGACAGGCGGCCACTTCGGTCTGCGACTGGTGGAAGCGCTCAATGTCGCCACTATCGCCGGGCTGCCTGCCGGGGTCGCCGCCTACTTCTGGGCCAACCGCCTGTTGCCGGTGGAGATGGCGGAGCGCGCCAACTGGGAGGCGAACGTCCTCTTTCTGATCTGGGGCGAGGCGTTGCTTTATGCCTTTTTCCGCGACACGCGCAAAGCCTGGGTGGAGCTGCTGTGGTTGGCTGCGGCGGCCTATGCACTGTTGCCGGTGGTCAATGTCCTTACCACCGACAAGCACCTGGGCGTGACTGTGCCGGCCGGTGACTGGGTATTGGCCGGGTTCGACCTGACCATGCTGGGCCTGGGACTGGCCTTTGCCTACATGGCGCTCAAGGTCAGGCGCGTCTGGTTGAAGAAAACGATTCAGGTATCCGGAGCAACCCGCAACAGACCACTGGCGGAGGCGACATGATGGCGTCTCTCACTGATACCGCCCGCTATCGCTGGCGGGTCGCCAGCCGGGTGCTGGCCGCGGTGGTGGGTGGCTATGCCCTGACATCCGCTGTCACCGTCTTGCTGGCGCTGCTCTGGCCGCTGCCCAAGGCTGAGGCGGTACTGGCTTCGAGCATGTTGAGCTTTGCCCTCTATGCCGGGGTGCTGGTATGGATATTCGCCGCCAGGCGCCTGCGGGTTGTCTGGCTGGGGCTGATCCTGGCTACCGCTGTTTGCGCTGGCTTGTCCTGGTTGCTGCTACCGGGAGGTGGGGCATGACCCTGGTGCATGCCGCGCTACTGCTGACCAGCCTGGTAGGTTTCATGGCGCTGGCGCTGGCTATGCCCAAGCACAGTCAGCATGTGTTGCGCAGACCCCTGCCGTCTGCCCGGCGCCACCTGCTGCGCCTGCTGGGTTGGCTACTGCTGGCAGCAGCTCTGGCTCTGGGCATGGCGCAATGGCGTTTCGGTGTGGGTCTGGTGACCTGGTTGGGCTGGTTGACCATTGCCGGTGTGGCGCTGGTGTTCCATTTATCCTGGTGGGCTGGGCAGTCTGAAATCCCGTCCGCCAGGGCACGCAAGAGACAGCGCGATAATGCCGAAACCGGGGCGGCAGTAACCGCTGTACCGGGCCATGCGCCCATGGCCCGGACCATGCTCGCCAGTCTTGTTCTGTTACTGCCACTGGGTGGCTTTGCCTGGCAGTTGCTGCATGTAGCGGAAAAGCCCCTGCTGCGCGAGGATGCCATTCACGGCCAGATCGGCCCCTGGGCCTTCAGCCTGGCGGAGAAGGACCGCAAGCCGCCACAGGTTGTCGCACTGGATGTACCGCTCAAGGAGTTTGTCATCCGTTTTTGCGAGGGTTGCGAGCGGGATATCCGCATGGCCTATCTCAAGGTGCGCGAGCCACGCTCCCTGCGGGCGGCGGGCAACGCTTTCGAGGGCCAGGGGACGGAGAAAACCGCGGAAATCCCGGTGCCGCGCTCGGCCACCCGCGATGACGGCCTGTGGCTGACGGTGGAGGCCAACAACGGCGAGGTGTACCACCAGCGGTTCGACATCCAGCGCCTGTCGCCGGCGCTGGCGGGCTTTATCCGGGAGGGCACATGAGGACTTTTCTATCGGCCGCAGCCCTGCTGTGCAGTGTGGCGGTGTACGCGCACACGCCGGTCTGCCGCTGTGAATTGAACGGCAACCAGATCACCTGCCAGGGTGGTTATCACGATGGCTCCAAGGCTGTCGGTGTGACCATGCGCGTTATTGCCTACAGTGGCGAAGCCCTGGCTGCCGGTGAGTTGGATGGCGCCTCCCGCTTCAATACCGCCTTGCCCGGGCAACCGTTCTACATTCTGATGGATGCGGGGCCGGGGGAAGTCTTCGAGGTGGACTGGCAGGACATCGTCGGCATGGCTGGGGATCAGTTCGCCGCCACGGGAGCGGGTGGTGCCAGTAAGGACGGCATGCCGGGCAACTATTGACAGCCAGGTTGGGGAGACGCAAAAGCGCTGTGCTAAATCCGGCTCCGGTGGGCCTGGTCAAGGGTGTCAGCGGCATGGGGTTGCCCACCGTGGCCATGGGTCTGCTGGGGAGCTTCATGGCACCGGCAACGGCTGCGGCGGTGCTGGTCATTCCTTCACTGGTGACCAACCTGTGGCAGATGCTTTACGGCTCGTTCATGCCGGCTCTGCTCCGCCGACTATGGCCAATGATGCTGGGCATCGTGCTGGGAACGGTGAGCGGTACGGCACTGCTGGCGCGTGTCGACCCGCTCTGGTCCGGGTTTGCTCTGGGTCTCGCCCTGGTACTTTACGCCGGGTATGCGCTGGTCGCGCCGACATTCTGGATATCACCGCGTATCGAACCCTGGTTGTCACCCATGGTGGGGCTGCTCACTGGCGCCATTACCGGGGCTACCGGCGTCTTCGTCATGCCGGCGGTTCCCTATCTGCAGGCTCTGCGGATGAACAAGGATGAGCTGGTACAGGCGCTCGGGCTGTCCTTCACCGTCTCCACCCTTGCGCTGGCGATCGGTCTGGCCGTGCATGGGGCATTTCAGCTGGACCAGGTGGGTTTGTCGGTGTTGGCCGTCATTCCCTCGGTAGCCGGAATGTGGCTTGGCCAGAAAATCCGTGCGCGGATCAGCCCTCAGCGTTTCCGCCAGTGTTTCCTGCTATTGCTCATACTGCTCGGTACGGAATTGGGCTTGCGGCCATTTCTTTGATCCACTGGCCTGCGGAAGCTGGCGGACACGCACGGGCTGGCGGCGGGGGCGCCCGTCGGGTAACCTTCGGCTGCCTTCCTGAAATGGATACCCCATGAGTCAACTGCTTGCTTCCCTCTGGCCGCTGTTCGCCCTGATACTGGGCGGCTATGTACTACGTCGGACGGGCTTTCCCAGCGCCGAGTTCTGGCCCGGTGCCGAGCGGCTGAACTACTTCATCCTGTTTCCGGCACTGCTGTTCTACAGTCTGGCCAGCGCGCCGCTGGACAATCCGGGGCTGTCGCGGGTGGCGCTATGCGTTGGCTTGATGATCGGTGGGGCCTGGGTCGCATTGCTGGTGGCGCGCCGCCTGTACCGTTGGCCGGCGCAGCGTTTCGGCATCTTTGTCCAGGGCACCCTGAGATTCAATACCTATATCGGACTGGCAGCGGTCGGTGCTCTGTTCGGCGAGGCGGGTCTGACGCTGATGGCATTGCTGCTGGCGATCAGCGTGCCGGTGGTCAATATCCTGTCGGTGCATGCGCTGACCGCGCAGGGCTCAGTGAGTCCGCGTGCCTGGCTACTGACACTGTTGAAGAATCCGCTGATTCTCGCGTGCCTGCTTGGCGTGCTGGCGAATCTGTCGGGCCTGCGGCTGGTGGGTGGGGTGGATAACCTGCTGGGGTTACTCGCTGCCACCAGCCTGCCGTTGGGCCTGTTGTGTGTCGGCGCCGCGTTGCAGCCGCAGGACCTGCGCGGCGAGACCCGCGCGCTGCTGATCAACAGCGCGGTGCGGCTGGTGCTGATGCCGCTGGCGGCCTGGCTGTTGGTCAGCCTGCTGGGCATGCCGAAGATGGAAAGCGCCATTCTGGTGCTGTTCTTCGCGCTACCCTGCGCGCCCACGGCCTATGTACTGGCGCGGCAATATGGGGGCGATGCGCACCTCATGGCCGGTGTCATCACCCTGCAGACGCTGCTGGCGATGCTGGCGCTGCCGGTATTGCTGCTCCTGGTGCTGTGACGCCGGGCCGGTGATTACCGGATTTCAGTCGTTGGGAATCGCCGCCAGTTGCTGCGTCGCCCAGGCCAGCAGTTGTCCGGTCAGTTCCTCGGTCGCCTGGCCATATCCTTCGACGACATCGGTGATCTGGGTGCTGGCCACCGGTTGACGGACAGTGAAGCTGTGACTGACATAGATGCGCCGGCTGTCGGGGTTGACCAGGCGGGCATCCAGTTCGATCAGCACCTGCGGAGTGCCACTGTCGACCAGTTGGAAGCGCCGCAGGTTGGTGCCCAGATGTACATCGGCGTACAGGGCATGCTCATCGGTGGTAACGCTGCCCAGATTGCCCCGACGCTGGAAGGATATCGCCAGGTACTCGCGCAGCAGCACCGGCACCGGGTCGCTCCAGCGTACCGCCTTGTAGCTGAGCAACTGGTTGTCGGCGGTTTGCACCATGATGCGTGGCCCACTGTAGGCGTAACCGGTTTGCGGGGTATCGATGCGCAGGGAAAGTGGCAGGCGTTGGCTGCTGCCGTTGGTAGTGGCTGCCGGGGGCTGCGGGAACTGGTAGACGCCGAGCGCCTGCGATTCGGGAAATACGGTGCAGGCACCCAGGCTGAGCAGGCCGGCAAGCAGGCCGGTTGCGAGTGTCAGGCGGATCATGGCTCATACTCCTCGAAGGTGTCTCGGCCCAGCAGGAAGCGTGCAGGATTGTCTTCCAGACGGCGGGTGATCGAACGCAGCGCACCCAGGCTGCCGCGCAGTTCGCTGATGGCCGGTTCCAGCTGGCCGAGCCCCTGCATGCCATTGGCGAAGGCTTCGCTGTTGTCACTGAGCATGTGTTCCAGCGTTTCGCTGGTACGGGCGATGGACTGCAGCGCCTGCTCGGCGTTCTGCATGGTGCGCGGACCCTCTTCCTTGACCAGGGAATTGATGCTGGTCATCAGCTCACCGGCCTGCTGGCTGGCGCGGCTGAGTTCGCCGACCAGGATCTTGATATCGTCGCCCTGACTGGCCAGGCTGCTGGCGGCCTGCTCGACGGACTCCAGGGTGCCGGCGATGCGTTCGGCATTTTCATCCGAGAGCATGTTGCGGGCGCTGCTGACCAACTGGTTGATATTGGTCATCAGGTCCTCGCCGTTGGCCAGCAGGCTGGAAATCGGCGAGGGGATGGCGTAGATACGTGGATCTTCGTTGCCTTCCCCCTCCAGCAGCGGGCTGCGTGGGTCGCCGGGAACCAGTTCGATCACCGAGTTGCCGGTGATACCGGTAAAGGCCAGGCGGGCCTTGGTATCCCGGGTTACCGGAGCGGTGTCGCTGAGGCGGATGCGGGCCAGTACCTGGGCGGGATCGGTGGGGTCGAGGGTCAGCTCGGTGATATCGCCAACCGGAATGCCGCGAAACTGCACGGCACTGCCCCGCGACAACCCGGTGACCGCCTCGCGGAACACTACCGTGTAATTGCGGTAATCCTTGCTGGTGCTGGCATTGCTGATCCAGATGGCAAAGAACACCGCACCGGCGCCGGCCAGCAAGGTGAACAGTCCGATAATCACATGATGCGCACGCGTTTCCATCAGGGTCTGCTCCCGTTGTGGCTGGTGGCGGCAGCGGCGGCGCGCCCCCGGGGGCCATGAAAGTATTGCTGGATCCAGTCGTCATCGGTGGCGGCGACGCGCTCCAGGGTATCTGCGACCAGTACGCGCTTCTGCGCCAGCACGGCAATCCGGTCGCAGATGGCATACAGGGTATCGAGGTCATGGGTGACCAGAAACACGCTCAGCCCGAGGGCGTCGCGCAGGGTCAGGATCAATTGATCGAAGGCCGCGGCGCCAATCGGATCGAGGCCGGCGGTGGGTTCATCGAGAAACAGGATGTCCGGATCCAGCGCCAGGGCGCGGGCCAGCGCTGCGCGCTTGACCATGCCGCCGGACAGTTCGGAGGGGAACTTGTCACCGGCATTGCGCGGCAGCCCGGCCAGCGCCAGTTTCATGCAGGCCAGGTGCTCGGCATCAGCGCGGCTGAGGCCGGCATGTTCGATCAGCGGCAGGGCGACGTTCTCGGTGACGGTCAGCGAGGAGAACAGCGCACCACGCTGGAACAGCACGCCAAAACGCCGCTCGACCTCGGAGCGACGTTGTTCGTCCAGGCTCTGCAGATCCTCGCCGAACACCTTGACGCTGCCGGCGTTGGGCCGGCGCAGGCCGACGATCGAACGCAGCAGCACCGATTTACCGGTGCCCGAACCGCCGACCACGCCGAGAATCTCACCGGGATGGATATCCAGGTCCAGGTTCTCGTGTACCGTCTGGCTGCCGAAGCGATTGACCAGCCCGCGTATTTCCACCAGTGGCGCTTGCTTCTCGGTCACCAGTCCATCTCCATGAAGAACAGCGCCGCCAGGGCATCCATCAGGATCACCACGAAGATCGACTGTACCACCGCCGAGGTGGTGTGCTCACCGACCGACTCGGCGCTGCCGCTGACCTTGAAGCCTTCCATGCAGCCGATGATGGCGATCAGGAAGGCGAACAGCGGGGCCTTGGCCATGCCCAGGTAGAAATGCTGGACCGCGACGTTCTGCTGCAGGATGTTGAGAAACATGGTCGGGGAGATATCCAGTGCCAGCGAGCAGACCACGGCACCGCCGAGCATGCCCGACAGCATGCCGATGAAAGTCAGTACCGGCAGCGAGATCATCATCGCGATCACCCGGGGGATTACCAGGATGTGCAATGGATTCAGCCCCAGGGTGCGGATCGCATCGATCTCCTCGTTGGCCTTCATCGAGCCGATCTGGGCGGTGAAGGCACTGGCGGTGCGTCCGGCCATCAGGATCGCGGTCAACAGCACGGCGAACTCGCGCAGGAAGGAGAACGCGATCAGGTCCACGGTATAGATGGTCGCGCCGAAGTCGGCCAGCACCGTGGCACCGAGAAAGGCGATCACCGCGCCAACCATGAAGGTCAGCAGGGCGACGATGGCCACTGCGTTCAGCGCGATCTGCTCGATCTGCGCGACGATCGAGGTCAGCCGCCAGGTGCCAGGGCGCAGCAGACCACCGGCCATGCCGACCAGGGTCAGGCCGATGAACGCCAGCAGGGTGCGGACATGTTCATACTGTATCAGCGTGTGCTTGCCGACGTTGCCCAGCAGTTCGAACACGGCGTTGTGGCGCGGCTGGGGCTCGGGGTCCTGCTGCAGGCTGCTGGCAATCCGCGCCAGCAGTACCCGCCTTTCCTCGGGCAGGGACTCGGCATCGGTCGCCAGTTGCTGGATCAGCTCGCTGCCCAGCAACTCAGTGAGCAACTGCCCGCCAGCGGTATCCAGTCTGCCGATCTGCTGCAGGTTTGCCTGGACGTAGCGGGTGCCAGTATTGCGCAGCCGTTGTACCAGGCGCCGTAGCTCGGCGTAGTGCTCCAATATCCAATCACCCTGAATGACCAGGTGCGCCGGATCATCCGGCGCGGGATTGGCGAAGCGGTTATCGGTGGCATCCGGCATGGATTGCGTCCGTCATGCTCCGCCGGGGAAGGGCGGCGCGGGGGAGGTCATTTACGTTTTACGCCAAACTCCTCCGACAGCATACCGGGCCCGTCTTCGGATTTGGTGGCGTAGTCACGGGGTGGCTCGAGGGTATCGAAGACCGGCTCGATGCGCTCGCGGGACGACAGTGGCTCGCTTTCCTGTTCCAGGGCGGCCAGCAGGCGCTGCCGGGTCATGTCATCGGGGGCGAGATCCACCGCGGCCTGGCCCAGGTGCTCCTGGATGTCCTGATAGCTGCGGTTCAGGCGGGTGACCAGGTTGGCGGTGGTGTTGAAGTGGCTGGCCACTTCCTGCTGGTATTCCTCGAAACGCAATTGCAGACTTTCCAGTTGTGCCTGGGTGCTGGACGGCTGTCCGCCACTGATGCGCGGCGCCAGACGCGCTACAATGATACCCACGACGAAGCCCACAGCCAGGGCGATGACAACTGCAATCCACAGGTTTTCGCTTGTTTCCACCTTGGGTCCCTCATTGATCTGAAACGTGCGGCACTGTTGCGCCGCTTTGGTCTGCTGTTACGGTAACGGCATTTCACAAACAAGGCTAGTGCAAGACTAGCGTATGGCATGCGACGCAGGTGGGAATATGGCGGTCACGGAGAAATTGAATGAATCGCAATACTGAAGAGAAATTGCTTGTTGATGGCCCTGCCGGTGCGCTCGAAGTGCTGGTCACCCGGGCCGAGGGCGCCCGCGCGGTGGCGGTCATCTGTCATCCGCACCCCCTGCATGGCGGCACCATGCAGAACAAGGTGGTTTCCACGCTGATGCGGGCGGCGCGGGATCTGGGGGCCAGCACCGTGCGCTTCAATTTTCGCGGGGTCGGGCAGAGCGCTGGTGTGCACGCTGGCGGGGTCGGCGAGGTGGACGACTGCACGGCGATCATCGACTGGGCGTCCCGGGAGTTCGCTGGCCTGCCGCTGTGGCTGATGGGCTTTTCCTTCGGCGGCTATGTCGCTGCGGCTGCAGCACGAGCGCAGCACAGCTGGCCGCAGGCGCTGGTGCTGGTGGCGCCGTCGGTAGAACGCATGCCGTTTGCCGATCTGTTGCCATTGCCGGGGCCGGCCACGGTAATGATGGGCGAGGCCGACGAGGTGGTGGCGCCCGAAGCGGTATTCGAACTGCTGGAAGGGCAACCGGGCGTGACCATGGTGCGCTTTGCCGAGACCAGTCATTTCTTCCATGGCAAGCTGGTGGAGCTCAAGGCGGCGACCGAGGAGGCGCTGGTCTAGATTGCCAAGTGGGGGCCTGGCGGGTAGAGTATCGGCCCCTGTTTTCCACTGGACCCTCAGCATGACGCCCCTTGAACGCTATCAGGCGGACCTCAAGCGTCCGGACTTTTTCCATGATCCCGCGCAGGAAAATGCGGTAAAGCATCTGCAGCGGCTATACGACGATATTCTCGAAGCAGGGCCGCCGCGCAGCGTTGGCCTGTTCGGCAAGTTTCGTCCGAAACGGAGCAAGCCGGTCAAGGGGTTGTATTTCTGGGGTGGGGTAGGTCGCGGCAAGACCTACCTGGTCGATACCTTCTTCGATGCGCTGCCGATCAAGCGCAAGATGCGCACCCACTTTCACCGTTTCATGCAGCGTGTGCATCAGGAATTGCGCGAGCTCAAGGGTGAGAAGAACCCGCTGAAGATCATCGCCCGCAAGTTTGCCGACGAGTCACGGGTAATCTGTTTCGATGAATTCTTCGTTTCCGATATAACCGACGCGATGATTCTCGGCACGCTGATGGAAGAGCTGTTCGAGAATGGCGTGATCCTGGTGGCGACCTCGAACATCGTGCCCGACGGGCTGTACAAGGACGGCTTGCAGCGTGCGCGCTTTCTGCCGGCCATTGCCCTGTTGAATCAGCACACCGAAGTGGTCAACGTCGATAATGGCGTGGACTACCGCCTGCGGGCGCTGGAGCAGGCCGATCTGTATCACTGGCCGCTGGGGGAAGACGCCGATGCCAGCCTGCAGCGCAGTTTCAAGAGCCTGGTGCTGGAGCCGGAGCATGTGCAGGTCGGGGCAGAGCTGAATATCGAGAACCGTACGGTCAAGGCGGTTCGCCTGTACGAGAACGTCGCCTGGTTCGAGTTCCGCGAACTGTGCGATGGCCCGCGCAGCCAGAACGATTATATCGCCCTGGCGAAGATCTTCCAGGCTGTGCTGCTATCCAACGTCGAGCAGATGAATCTGGCCAAGGATGACATGGCGCGGCGCTTCATCAACCTGGTGGACGAGTTCTACGACCGCAACGTCAAGTTGATCGTATCGGCGGAAGTGCCGCTCAAGGATCTGTATGTCGGCGGTCGCCTGGAATTCGAGTTCCAGCGTACCCTGAGTCGTCTGCTGGAAATGCAGTCGCACGAATTCCTGGCGCGGCCGCACAAGCCGTAGGTTCGTCAGCTCCTGTATCCATAGTGATCGCCTGCCAGGCGTAGCGCCGGCGCGCTACACCCCATACCCTTGGTCCCCGGGTTGTCGCGCGCCGGCGCGACGACAGCGGCTTTCCTTTCTCAAGCCGGTCCTGGGCACTTCAGGGCGCCGGGTTGGGCTGGCTGCGGTGGATCTCGGCAATCGCCTCGAGGATCTTGTCGGTCAGCCCCATGTTGATGCTGGTGAGGTTGCGGTTGAGCTGATCCATGTTGGTCGCGCCGATGATGTTGCTGGTGACGAAGGGCTGACGGGTGACGAAGGCCAGAGCCATCTGTGCCGGGTCCATGCCGTGGTCGCGGGCCAGCTGCACGTAACGCGCGCAGGCCTTCTGTGCCTGCGGGTTGGTATAGCGACTGAAGCGGCTGAACAGGGTCAGGCGGGCCTTGTCCGGGCGCAGCCCGTTCAGGTACTTGCCGGTCAGGGTGCCAAAGGCCAGCGGTGAATAGGCCAGCAGGCCGACCTGCTCGCGTATCGATATCTCCGCCATACCCACTTCGTAGCTGCGGTTGAGCAGGTTGTAGGGGTTCTGGATGCTGACGATGCGCGGCCAGCCCCGGGCCTCGGCCAGTTGCAGGAAGCGGCTGGTGCCCCAGGGGGTCTCGTTGGACAGGCCGATATAGCGGATCTTGCCGGAGCGTACCAGGTCGTCCAGTACCTCCAGGGTATCTTCGATCGGCGTGATCTGTTCCTCGATGTCATGCTGATAGCCGAGATGGCCGAAGAAGTTGGTACTGCGATCGGGCCAGTGCAGCTGGTAGAGATCGATATGATCGGTGTGCAGGCGTTCCAGGCTGGCATCCAGCGCGGCGGTGATGTGCTCGCGGTTGAAGCGTGTGGCGCCGCCGCGAATATGGTGCATGTCGCGGCTCGGGCCGGCGATCTTGCTCGCCAGGATCCAGTTGTCGCGGCCGCCGTGCTGCTGGAAGTACTGGCCGATGATGCGTTCGGTCGCGCCATAGGTCTCGCCGCGCGGCGGCACCGGGTACATTTCGGCGCAGTCGATGAAGTTGACGCCGGCATCGCGTG
Source organism: Pseudomonas sp. MYb185 (assembly GCF_002979975.1). Taxonomy (GTDB): domain Bacteria; phylum Pseudomonadota; class Gammaproteobacteria; order Pseudomonadales; family Pseudomonadaceae; genus Halopseudomonas. Next base: position 221,811 of record NZ_PCQD01000001.1, read on the forward strand.
CCCGATCGATCTGGGCGAAGGCTTCACGCTGGGTGTTCTGTTCACCCCAGGTCATGGTGCCGAGGCACAGGGCGCTGACTTTCAGTGGGCTGTGGCCGAGGGGGCGGTATAGCATGTCGGGCTCCCAATGAGGAATTGAACAGCCATTATTGACCATGGACTAAATAAAGGTTGTAATTTTTCGCCTCATTGGCATAATGCCCGCCACTTTCGACAGGATGCCTAGCCTGTCGTTGTTGTTACAGCGCAGATGCCACCCAGACCCACAGAGCCCCCACTGAGTGTCTGTCTAGGCTTTGTTGGCTTGTAAAAACACATATCATTCTGTAAGATTCGCCCTCTTTGAAATCAAGAGTGGCCTCTGAGGCTAGGATTTAATGAAAACCTTCAGCGCCAAACCGGAAACAGTAAAACGCGACTGGTACGTAGTAGATGCCACTGGTCTGACCCTTGGCCGTCTGGCTACCGAAGTTGCTTCCCGCCTGCGCGGCAAGCACAAGCCCGAGTACACCCCGCACGTGGACACTGGTGATTACATCGTGATCGTCAATGCCGAAAAGATTCACGTGACCGGCAACAAGGCTCAGGACAAGATGTACTACAGCCACTCCGGTTTTCCGGGCGGCATCAAGTCGATCAACTTCGAGAAGCTCAATGCCCGTGCTCCTGAGCGTATCATCGAGATCGCCGTCAAGGGCATGCTGCCCAAGAATCCCCTGGGTCGTGCGATGTATCGCAAGATGAAGGTGTACTCCGGTGCAGCTCATCCGCATACCGCTCAGCAACCCCAAGAACTCAAGGTCTAACAGGAGCTCACTATGTCGGTGACACAAAACTACGGTACTGGCCGTCGTAAAACCGCCACCGCTCGGGTGTTCCTGCGTCCGGGTACTGGCAATATTTCCATCAACAACCGCAGCATCGAGACCTTCTTCGGTCGCGAAACTGCGCGCATGGTCGTGCGTCAGCCGCTTGAGCTGACCGGCAGCACCGAGAAGTTCGACGTCTACGTCACCGTTCAGGGTGGCGGTATCTCCGGCCAGGCCGGTGCCATCCGTCACGGTATCACCCGTGCGCTGATGGAATACGACGAGACTCTGCGTGGTGAGCTGCGTCGCGCTGGCTTCGTGACCCGTGATGCTCGTGAAGTCGAGCGTAAGAAAGTGGGTCTGCGTAAAGCGCGTAAGCGTCCGCAATACTCCAAGCGTTAAGCCGACAGGCTCAGCGTCAAAAAACGCCCGGTTTCCTTCGCAGGATTCCGGGCGTTCTTGTATCTGCGACAAGGTGTCGCGCGATTGGAGGGTCTTCTGAAGCGCCCGAAATACGCAGCTTCAGGTACACTCTGCAGGTTCCCGGATAATGGAGATCGCCTTGTCATCATAGGGCTTTTTCATTACCATCTGTTTCATTTTGTGCAGGCAGTTCAAAACTTGAAAAAGGCCTTGTTACAGAGGTCTGATTAGCTGATGGGAGACGACTGGATGAGTAATGACGGCGTAAATAACGGCCGGCGTCGCTTCCTGGTGGCAGCCACGAGTGTGGTGGGTGCCGCTGGTGTAGTGGGGGTTGCTGTGCCCTTCGTGGGGTCATGGTTCCCAAGCGCAAGAGCCAAGGCGGCAGGTGCGCCGGTTAAGGTGAATATCAGCAAGATCGAGCCGGGGCAGCAAATCGTTGCCGAGTGGCGTGGTCAGCCGGTATTCATCTCGCGCCGGACACCGGAAGCGCTGGCCCTTCTTGATCAAATGGATAGTGTCGTTGCCGATCCCCAATCCAAGGCCTCCGACCAGCCCGATTATGTCGATGGCAAGACCCGAGCCATCAAGCCCGAGATCCTGGTGGTGCTGGGCATCTGCACCCATCTGGGTTGCTCGCCGCTGTTCAAGCCGCAAGTGGCCGCAGCGGATATGGGCGCCGACTGGAAGGGCGGTTACTTCTGCCCCTGTCACGGTTCCTTCTACGACATGTCCGGTCGTGTGTTCAAGAGTATGCCGGCTCCGCTGAACCTCCCCGTACCCCCGCATACCTATGAGTCCGACGACGTCATCGTCATCGGCCTGGATCAGGAGACAGCCTGATGAGCAAACTGCTTAACTGGGTCAACGAACGTATGGCCGTCACTCAGGTATGGGAAGATCACCTGAGCAAGTATTACGCCCCGAAGAACTTCAACTTCTTCTACTTTTTCGGCTCGCTGGCGCTGTTGGTCCTGGTCAACCAGATCATCACCGGTATCTGGCTGACCATGAGCTACGAACCGTCCGGAGCGGGTGCCTTCGCCTCGGTCGAATACATCATGCGTGATGTGGAATATGGCTGGCTGCTGCGCTACCTGCACTCCACCGGTGCCTCCGCCTTCTTCGTGGTGGTCTATCTGCACATGCTGCGTGGCATCATGTACGGCTCCTACCGCAAGCCTCGCGAACTGGTCTGGACCTTCGGCATGCTGATCTACCTGGCGCTGATGGCCGAAGCCTTCATGGGCTACCTGCTGCCCTGGGGGCAGATGTCCTACTGGGGAGCCCAGGTGATCATCTCGCTGTTCGGTGCGATTCCCGTTATCGGTCCGGACCTGGCTCAGTGGGTGCGCGGTGACTACCTGATCTCCGGTATCACCCTGAACCGCTTCTTCGCCCTGCACGTCATTGCCGTACCGATTGTTCTGCTGGGTCTGGTAGTGCTGCACATCATCGCGCTGCACGAAGTCGGCTCCAACAACCCGGACGGCATCGAGATCAAGAAGCTGAAGGACGAGAACGGTATTCCGCTGGATGGCATCCCGTTCCACCCGTACTACACCGTCAAGGATATCGTCGGTGTTGCAGTATTCCTGTTCGTGTTCTGCACCGTGGTGTTCTTCTTCCCGGAAATGGGTGGTTACTTCCTCGAGAAGCCGAACTTTGAAATCTCCAACCCGCTGAAGACGCCTGATCACATTGCGCCGGTCTGGTACTTCACGCCCTTCTACGCCATTCTGCGTGCCGTGCCTGCCATTGCCGGTTCCGCGTTCCCGGGCGTAGTGGCGATGGGTGGTGCGATCGCCGTGCTGTTCGTATTGCCCTGGCTCGACCGTAGCCCGGTCAAGTCCATCCGTTACAAGGGCTGGATGAGCAAGCTGTGGCTGGTGATCTTCTGTGTCAGCTTCGTGATCCTGGGTGTGCTGGGTGCCATTCCCGCGACACCGGGTCGTACATTGCTGTCGCAGGTGTGCACCGTTCTGTATTTTGCCTTCTTCATCCTGATGCCGTTCTACACCCGTATGGAGAAGACCAAACCGGTTCCGGAGAGGGTTACTGGCTGATGAAAAAACAACTTATTGCATTGATGTTCGCACTGCTGCCTGGTTTCGCTCTGGCTGCCGGCCCGAGCGTGCCGCTGGACAAGGCCAATATCGACCTGTCCGACAAGGCCGGCTTGCAGGATGGTGCCCGCACTTTCGTCAACTACTGCATGGGCTGCCACTCGGCCCAGTACCAGCGTTACGAGCGTGTTGCCACTGATCTGGGGATTCCTGAAGAGTTGATGGTCGAGAACCTGATATTCACCAAGGACACCCTGTATGGCGCGCACATGGAAATCGGCATGCGTCCGGAAGATTCCAAGGTATGGTTCGGTGCTGCACCGCCGGACCTGACCCTGGTTGCCCGCGTGCGTGGCGAGGACTGGCTGTACAGCTATCTGCGTACCTTCTATGAAGATCCTTCCCGCCCGCTGGGCTGGAACAACACGGTGTTCGAGAACGTCGGTATGCCGAACGTGCTGGCCGAACTGCAGGGTCGTCAGGTCAAGGGCTGCAAGCCGATGCCGGTCAGGGAGAACGGCAAGATCGTGCGTGACACCCTGACAGGTGAGGCCATGCTGGAAGAGCAGTGCGATGTGCTGACCGTGGTCGAAGGTACTGGTACCCAGACCGAGGAAGAGTTCGATACCACGGTGCGCAACCTGGTGGCCTTCCTCAGCTACTCGGCCGATCCGATCAAGGAGACGCGTCACCGTATCGGTGTCTACGTGCTGCTGTACCTGGCCTTCTTCTTCGTATTCGCCTATTTGCTGAAGCGTGAATACTGGAGAGATATTCACTGATCGCCAGGCGGTCTGTGACCAAATGCGCGCGCCCTTTGGGGCGCGCGCTTGTTTCTGGGGTATAATACTCGTTTTCGATCAGGCCGTAGGACACGGCCGACCAGCATGCTGCGCCATCTTTACGGCGTCGTGGCTGGACCGCAGTCCGCTAGGATGAGGGTTGATATATGAGTGTTACCGCCAACAAGCGTTCTTCGATGGCTTTCTTTTCCGACCCGACTGACCACTATTGTCATCGTGTGCGCATTGTCCTGGCTGAAAAGGGCGTTACCGTCGACATCGTCAATGTCGAACCGAACAATCATCCGCAGGAGCTGGCTGAGGCCAACCCCTACAATACCGTTCCCACCTTGCTCGACCGTGATCTGGTGCTGTACGAACCGAACATCATGATGGAGTATCTGGACGAACGTTTTCCGCATCCGCCGTTACTGCCGGTCTATCCTGTCGCGCGGGCCAACAGCCGGCTGTTGATGTACCGCATTCAGCGTGACTGGTGCGTGCTGGTGGATATCCTCACCAACCCCAAGAGCCCCGCTGCGGCGGTGACCAAGGCGCGCAAGGAGCTGCGTGAGAGTCTGGTGGGTGTGGCGCCGGTATTTGCCGAGATGCCGTTCTTCATGAGTGAGGAGTTCAGCCTGGTGGACTGCTGTCTGGCACCGCTGCTGTGGCGTCTGCCGCACCTGGGGATCGAGCTGCCCCGTCAGGCCAAGCCGCTGCAGGACTACATGGAGCGCATCTTCGAGCGCGAGGGATTCATCGGCAGCCTGTCGGCGGCCGAGCGGAATATGCAATAGATTGCCATTCATTTGCCGGTAAAGGAGATGAGCACAATGCAGATGAGCTCAAGCCGCCCCTACCTGATTCGGGCGCTGTATGAGTGGATCCTGGATAATGACTGCACGCCATATGTTCTGGTCAATGCGGCTTATCCGGGTACCACGGTGCCGGACGGCTTCGTCGAGGGTGGGCAGATCGTGCTGAATCTGTCGCCGAGTGCCATCCGCGGCTTGGAGATGGATAACGAGCGGGTCTGCTTCGATGGCCGCTTTGGCGGTGTGGCGCAGCAGGTATGGATTCCCGCCGGGGCGATCATGGCGATCTATGCCCGGGAAAACGGCCAGGGCATGGTGTTCGAGATCGAAACCGAGACGCCGCCGCCGGATGACAATACCCCCGCCGAGGAGGCGCCCAAGCCGAGCGGCAGGCCGGCGCTGAAGGTGGTGAAGTGATGGGCCGGCAATAAGCCAGTTGGATCGCTATCGGGTTGTCGAGCGCCTGCTCGACGACGGGGTCGGTGATCCGCACACAGGCCCAGCGATCGCAGAGATGCTACAGCCCAATAAAAAACGGCGACACCTTCCGGGGTCGCCGTTTTTTATTGCTGGCAGCGTCGCTTCAGTCGATATATTCGAACAGCTTGACGATGCGCTGTACGCCGCCGACCTGCTGCACCGCGGCAACCGCGGCATTGGCTTCGGCATGGCTCACAAGCCCCAGCAGATACACTGCGCCGGCTTCGGTCACCACCTTGATCCGGCGTCCCGGGACGTTGCCGTCGGTAAGCATCCGGGTCTTGGCGCTGGAGGTGATCAGGGCGTCATTGTTGCGCGCCAGCAGTGATAGCCTGGGGCCGACCGTCAGCTCGTTGTGCACTACCTTGACCCGCTGTACGCGCTTGGCGGTATCACCGGCGAGCTCGATCAGTTCGGCGCGCGGCACCTGGCCGGTCAGCAGCACCACGCCGTTGTAGCTGGTGACGCTGTAGCGTGCTTCGCGTTCCAGGTCGGGGTGGGCCTTGGCTATGTTGACGTCGGCCCGGGTTTCGATCAGTTGGTCGTCAATGCTGCTACCCAGGGTGCGGGTGCCGTAGTTGGACTCCATCGGCGTGTCCCTGGTGGCAGTCAGGACACCGCTGCAACCGGTCAGCATAACGGCCAGCAGCACGGCAGTCAGACGCATCATTCCTCGCTCCCGAACAGTTGGCGATCGATCAGATCGCACAGGCAGTGAATGGCCAGCAGGTGCACTTCCTGGATGCGGGCGGTGGAGCGGGCCGGCACCCGAATTTCCACGTCGTCCGGCAACAGCAGGGGAGTCATGCTGCCGCCATCGCGGCCGGTCAGGGCGACCACGCGCATGTCGCGATCATGCGCGGCCTGGATCGCCTGCAGCACGTTGCCGGAATTGCCACTGGTGGAAATGGCCAGCAGCACGTCACCGGCCTGGCCCAGCGCACGGATCTGCTTGGAAAAAACCTCGTCGTAGCTGTAGTCGTTGGCGATCGAGGTGATGGTCGAGCTGTCGGTGGTCAGGGCAATTGCCGGTAGGCTCGGGCGTTCGCGCTCGAAGCGGTTGAGCAGTTCGGAGGAGAAATGCTGGGCATCGCCGGCGGAGCCACCATTGCCGCAGCTGAGGATCTTGCGCTCGCTCAGCAGGGCGTTGACCATCAGTTGGCTGGCCTGCTCGATGCTCGGTCCGAGCACGTCCATGGCGCGGGTCTTGGTTTCGATGCTGTCGGTGAACAGCTGTCTGATACGGTGTTGCATGTCCATAGAAGAGGAACTCGCTAGCAAGTGAAAGCTTCCCGGATCCAGCGATATGAGGCCGGATCCGCAGGATCGCCGGTGGCGGCGATGACATCGAAGCGACAGGGCTGGTTGGCCAGATGGGGGTGGGTCAGCAGATAATGATGGGCGGCGGCGATCAGACGTTTCTGTTTGCGCCAGTCCACGGTCTCCGCCGCATCGCCCCACAGGTTTCGTCGCCTGTAGCGCACTTCGACAAATACTACTGTATCCGCATCACGCATGACCAGATCCAGCTCACCCTGTTTGCAGCGGTGATTGCGGGCGAGCAGGCGCAGGCCGGCGTTCAGCAGGAGCTGTTCGGCAGCGCGCTCGGCCTGATTGCCGGTACGCTGCCTGTCGGTCAACTGACTCATCAGCGCAGCATCGGTTCCATTACTTCGATTGATGGCAGCGAGGGCAGCGGTTGCAGTTGACCGTCGACGATCTGCCCCCAGGACAGCTCGCGATGAATACGTCCATTACTGTCCAGCGACAGACGGCCGGTGGCACCCTCGATACGCGTGTCGGGCTGCTCCTGCATCTGCAGCAGGCGGCCGAAGATGCGCTGGGCATCGACGCCCATGGCGTACAGTCGGCCCATGGGGCCGGCGGCGGCAGGCCAGCTGTCGACCACGCTGTCATACAGGCTGTCGGAGCGATCGAGCAGCCAGGGGATCTCGGCGATCAGGATATCGTCGATGTCCGCGTTCGGCTCGCCGCTGAGTGACAGGCGGTAGGCGTGGGAGGTGGCATATACCGGCAGGTCGCCCGCGTACTGGAATACCAGGGTCGGCTTGATCTGGCGGGCCTGGAATGGATTGGCTGCCAGAAACAGCGCTTCCAGTCCCGTACGCGGGGTCGGTTGCGCCATGTCATCGCCGTCCTGCGCGTTCTGCACCTCCTGGTTGCGCTGTTCGCTTTCGCGTGCCCGCAGCAGATTGGCGACCTGGCCGGAGATGCCAGCCGGCTGGTCGATGATCTCGTAGCCGGTCAGTGTGCCGCCCAGCTCTTGCCACTGTGCGGCGAAGGCCTGTGCGGCCCGGGTGCCCCAGTCGTCACGGTTGGCCAGGACGGCCATCTGCCGGTGACCATCCTGCCAGGCGCGCAGGGCGGCGGAACGGGCCTCATCCTCTGGCGCCAGGCCGAACTGGAACAGGCCGGCGGGCGGTGTGGCTGAGCTGTCCGCGTAATTCAGGGCCAGGGTCGGCAGGGGCAATTGCGACTGGTCGGCCAGGCGTGCCACCTGCTGGCGGTCCAGCGGGCCGATGACCCACTGCACGCCATCGGCCTGGGCCTGGCGGTAGAACTGCATCAGGTCGGTATAGCTGCCGCTGTCGTACAGGCTGATCTGCGGCTGCTCCAGGCCCCGGCTGTAGGAATGGTACTGGGCTGCCAGGAAGCCGTCGCGCAGGGCGTCGGCCGCACCCGACAGGTTGCCGTCGAAGGGCAGCAGCAGGGCGATATGCTGGGGACGCTGGGCATGCAGTTCAAGCAGCCGGCTGACGCCTTCCGGCGGGGTGTCGGCGGCCGGATGGGTGGGGTGCTGTTCCTTCCACTGCTGCATGGCATGCACCTGCAGGTCCAGGTTGCCATGGTCGCGCTGGATCAGGGCCAGGCTCAGCCAGCCGGCCATGTCGCCGCTGGCCGTGGCGCTGGCTTCGCGCAACTGCTCGGTCGGGGCCTGGTTCAGCTCGCTCCAGATGGCAGTGAGGTTGTCCTGCTGCGCTGGGGTTGGCAGCAGGTTGTGAATGAATACCCGCTCCTGCGCCGCATTCAGGTGTTCTCCGGCGGCTGCCATGGTGTCGGCCCGTAGCAGTTGGATGTCGAGCTGGGCTTGCGGAGTCAGGGTGTCGAACTGTTCCAGCGAGGGATGGCGCAACGCCCGCAGGGCGGCAGCCGGTTGGCCGAGTGCCAGTTCGCTACGCGCCTGCAGCTCGCTGAAACGCTGCTGTTGGTCCAGCGGCAGCTCGCTTTGCGGGATCAGCGCCAGGATGCTGCGTACCTGTTCCGGCTGGTTACGGCTCCAGGCGGTCTGGGCTGCATGCAGGCGCAGCAGATTGGCCTCGGCACCGGAGCGGCGTTCGGCCTGGCGCAGTATCTGCTCGACCGGGGTATCCGTGGTGGCGGGTAGTTCCGACAGCTGGCGAGGCGTCGAGGAGCAACCGGCGATCAATGAAGCCAGCAGCAGACCGGTGAGCGACAGGCGAATCATACGGGACATCAGGGAGGGCACCTTGGACTGGGACGCGCGGAACGCGTGGGCGATTGTCAGAGTATCCTTACGCCCTGCATTGTAACCAAGGGTCGCTCCCATCGCCATGTACTTGGCTGGAACCGGATCACGTCCTGTACAATGGGCCGCCCACTGTTCACAGGATTCGCCATGGCCACCGCCGGTACCCTCTATGTCGTTGCCACGCCGATCGGCAATCTGCAGGATCTGACGCCCCGTGCGCTGGAAGTGCTCAATGCGGTCAGCCTGATCGCCGCCGAGGATACCCGGCACAGCGCGCGTCTGCTGCAGCATTTTGGCGTGGCGACACCCACCACTGCCTGCCACGACCACAACGAGCGGGACAAGAGTGCGCGGCTGGTGGAGCGGCTGCTGGCCGGGGAGGATATGGCGCTGATCTCCGATGCTGGCACGCCGCTGATTTCCGATCCCGGCTTCCATCTGGTGCGCCAGGCCCGTGAGGCCGGCGTGCGGGTCCGTCCGATTCCGGGCGCCTGTGCGCTGATCGCCGGCCTGAGCGCCGCCGGCCTGCCGTCGGACCGATTCGCCTTCGAGGGCTTCCTGCCGGCCAAGGCCCATGGTCGCCGCCAGCGCATTCAGGCGCTGGCCGCCGAGCAGCGCACCTGGATGATCTACGAGGCGCCACATCGCCTGCTCGAATGCCTGGAGGACCTGTGTGAGCTGCTCGGTGTCGAGCGGCAGGTGGTACTGGCGCGGGAGCTGACCAAGACTTTCGAGACCATCAAGGGGGCGCCGCTGGGCGAACTGGTCGACTGGGTACGGGCCGATGCCGATCAGCAGCGGGGGGAGTGTGTGTTGATCGTCGAAGGCGCGCCTCAGGCGGCTGATGAGGATGCCCTGGACCCGCAGGCGGAGCGGGTACTCGACGTGCTGCTGGAAGAGCTGCCGGTCAAACAGGCGGCGGCCCTGGCGGCGCGGATTACTGGGCTGAAGAAGAACCGGCTGTACCAACTGGCCCTGACGAAAACCAGCTGATGCCCGCCCTTGACGGATCAGCGCTTGCTTGTTGGCCCGCAACCGGGCTAACCTTGCGCCCAAGAGTTGGCTGGACAGTCGCTGTATCGCCTATGCGGTATGGAGGAAAGTCCGGGCTCCATAGGGCAGAGTGCCAGGTAACGCCTGGGGGGCGCGAGCCTACGGAAAGTGCAGCAGAGAGTAGACCGCCTAAGCGCGCAAGCGCCGGTAAGGGTGAAAGGGTGCGGTAAGAGCGCACCGCGCGACTGGTAACAGTTCGTGGCATGGTAAACCCCACTCGGAGCAAGACCAAATAGGAACCCTTCGGTGCGGCCCGCACTGGGTTCGGGTAGGTTGCTACAGGCAGTCAGTGATGGCTGTCGCAGAGGAATGGCTGTCCTCGACAGAACCCGGCTTACAGGCCAACTCTTGTTTTTTCCCTTCCGTCGATTTCTTCACAAAAAAATATTTAAACCTCATGTTTAACATTAAGTTGCATGGGCATCCCCTTGTTATTGCTTCCGATTCCCATGTCCGGGCGGCTCCTGCTCGGCTGATTTCCTTCCCTGACTGCCGCTAAACCCTCGCCATATAAGGCTTTTCCGTGAATTGCTCACTTGACGCTGTATGGGCGCCTTTCTATAGTGTGCAAAAGTGGGTCGAAGTGGGTAGAAGTGGATTTTTTTGGGTTATTCGTTGTCACACCAGTGGGTCTCATCAGGGGAATAACAAAACGTGTTTCGTGGAGCGAACGCCATCAATCTGGATGTCAAGGGGCGACTCGCGATGCCTGCCCGGTATCGCGACCGTCTGCTTGAGTCCTGTGGCGGTCAGCTGGTCGCGACCATTGCCCTGGAAGAACGCTGTCTGTGGATCTACCCCCTGCATGAGTGGGAGGCGGTCGAGCAGCAACTGCGCAAGGCCCCGAACATGCATCCGGCGGTCAAGCGGCTCAACCGCCTGCTGATCGGTAATGCCAACGAAATAGAACTCGACAGCCATGGCCGTTTCGTCGTGCCTCCGCTGTTACGCGATCATGCCGGCCTGGAGAAGAAAGTCATGCTGGTGGGTCAATTGAGCAAATTCGAGCTGTGGAGTGAAGAGGCCTGGCAGGCCACCACCACCGCCTACCTGGAAGAAGAGCAGGACGTTGGCGAGCTGCCGGCGGAACTGCACTTGTTGAGCCTATGAATCAGCAGACCGAATTGAAACATGTCAGTGTACTGCTGAACGAAGCGCTGGAGGGCCTGGCGGTTCGCCCGCAGGGCCTTTATATAGATGGCACCTTCGGGCGCGGAGGGCACAGTCGAGCCATCCTCCAGCAGCTGTCGGAGGGGGGACGACTGCTCGGCTTCGACAAGGACCCGGAGGCAATCCGGGTCGGAAATCAGCTGGCGGCCGAAGACGGCCGCTTTGTCGTTGTGCAGCGCTCGTTTGCCGAGCTGGCCGAAGAGGCGCGTGTCCGCGGTCTGCATGGCAAGGTGGACGGGGTGCTACTCGACCTGGGCGTGTCCTCGCCGCAGCTGGATGATCCGCTGCGCGGCTTCAGCTTCCTGAATGACGGCCCGCTGGATATGCGCATGAATCCGGACGTCGGGCAGAGCGCCGCCGAGTGGATCAACAGCGCCGCCGAGGCCGATATCGCCACCGTGCTGTGGGAATACGGCGAGGAACGCTTCTCCCGCCGCATGGCGCGTGCCATCGTCGTGCGTCGGGCCGAGCAACCCTTCACCCGCACCGCCGATCTGGCCGAGGTGATCAAGCAGGCCAATCCGGCCTGGGAAAAGCACAAGCATCCGGCGACCCGTGCGTTCCAGGGTATCCGTATCTTCATCAACCGGGAGCTGGAAGATCTGGCCGCGGGACTGCGTGCCGCGCTGGAAGTCCTGGCGCCGGGCGGGCGGCTGGCAGTGATCAGCTTCCATTCCCTGGAAGATCGTCAGGTCAAGCAGTTCATGCGCCGTGAGGCCAAGGGCGCACCCTTGCCCCGTGACCTGCCGGTGCGTGACGCCGATATCCAGGTCAGTCTCAATCTGATCGGCAAGGCGATCAAACCGTCCGCCGCCGAGATCGCCGCCAACCCCCGTGCCCGCAGTGCGGTGCTGCGCGTGGCAGAGAAACGCTGATGGACGCGCCAGATAAGGTTCTCGCCACTCCCGCCATCCGTTCCGGCTTGCCTGCCGGCAGCGGTTGGCTGCTGCTGGTCTGGGGACTGACGCTGGCCAGCGCGCTGGCGGTACCCTACAGCGCGCACTGGAGCCGTCAGTTGCTCAATGAGCTGGCTACCGAGATGACCCAGCGGGAGAAGGCCCAGGCTGAGTGGGGCCGTCTGGTACTTGAGCAGAGCACCTGGACCGCGCATAGCCGTGTCGAGAGCATCGCTACCCGCCAGTTGGGCATGCGTGTGCCTGAGGCCGGCGAAGTGATTCTGGTGCAGCAGCCATGAAGAAATTCGCCTTGAAGTCCAATGGCAGCCTCTATCCCTGGCGTTTCCGGCTGGTCATCGGCCTGCTCGGGCTATGCTGTATCGCCGTATCCTGGCGCATCGTCGAACTGCATGTGCTGGATGAAGGCTTTCTGAGAAACCAGGGCGACAAGCGCAGTGTGCGGCATGTGCCGATTCCCGCCCATCGTGGGCAGATCACCGATCGCAATGGCGAGCCGCTGGCCGTCAGCACGCCAGTGTTGACCATCTGGGCCAACCCGTCTCAACTGATCAGTCAGCAGGCGCACTGGCCGAAACTGGCCGCTGCGCTGGGCACTGACCTGAGCACCTTCAGTCAGCGACTCAAGGCCAATGCCGACAAGGAATTCATCTATCTGCGCCGACGCATGGTTCCGGCTGACGGCGAGGCAGTGATGGCGCTCAAGGTGCCGGGCGTCTACGGCATCGAGGAGTACCGGCGCTTCTACCCGGCCGGCGACGTGGCTGCGCATCTGGTCGGCTTCACCAATGTCGATGAGAAAGGCCAGGAAGGCATCGAGCTGGCCTATGATCACTGGCTGGAAGGCGTGCCCGGCAAACGTCAGGTGCTGCAGGACCGCCGTGGCCGGCTGATCAAGGATGTGCAGGTGGTCAGCAACGCACGGCCGGGCAATGACCTGGCCCTGTCCATCGACCTGCGCCTGCAGTACCTGGCCCACCGGCAGTTGCGTGAAGCGCTGCAGGAATTCGAGGCCCGGGCCGGGTCCATCGTCATGCTGGATGTACGCACCGGCGAAGTGCTGGCCATGGTCAACCATCCCAGCTACAACCCGAATAACCGCACCAACCTGCAACCGGACATGATGCGCAACCGCGCGCTGATCGACGTCTTCGAGCCAGGCTCGACGGTCAAGCCGATTTCCATGAGCGCGGCGCTGGCCACGGGTCGCTGGTCGCCCACCGACAAGGTCAATGTCTATCCGGGCACCCTGCAGATCGGTCGCTACACCATCCGCGACGTATCCCGTGCGCCGGGTGGGGTACTGGACCTGACCGGCATCCTGCTCAAGTCCAGCAACGTCGGCATGAGCAAGGTGGCCTTCGATATCGGCGGTCCGGCGCTGCATGAAACCATGCATAACATCGGCTTCGGTCAATACACCGGCCTGGGTTTCCCCGGTGAGCGGGTCGGCAATCTGCCGAGCTTCCGCGAATGGCGCCAGGCTGAAACCGCGGCCTTGTCCTATGGCTATGGTCTGTCGGTGACCACCGTACAACTGGCCCAGGCCTATGCCATTCTGGCCAATGACGGACGCAAGGCACCGATGTCGCTGCTGCGCCTGGCCGAGCAGCCAAGCGTGCAGCAGGTGATTCCGGAAGGCGTCGCGCAGACCATACAGGGCATGCTGCAACAGGTCGTCGAAGCGCCCGGCGGCACCTTCCGCGCCCAGGTGCCCGGCTACCATGTCGCCGGCAAGAGCGGTACTGCGCGCAAGACCAATGCCGGCAGCAAGGGCTACAAACAGGACTCCTATCGTTCGCTGTTCGCTGGATTCGCCCCGAGCGCCAATCCGCGGCTGGCGATCGCCGTGGTGATCGACGAGCCGACCAAGGGCGGCTACTACGGCGGCCTGGTGGCGGCGCCGGTGTTCGGCGGGCTGATGTCCAATGCCCTGCGTCTGTTGAATATCACCCCGGACAACCTGAGCGACATGCAGCAGGTCGAACTGCCGGTGGTGAGCAAGCAGGAGGGGCGTGGCTGATGCGGCTCCGACAACTGTTTCCCCAATGGCAGGGCGGACCGGTGGAGATCACCGGCCTGGCCCTGGACAGCCGCAAGGTGCAGCCCGGCGACCTGTTCCTCGCCGTGCCCGGCCTGCGTCACGATGGCCGCCAGCATATCGAGCAGGCGGTAGCCGTCGGCGCCGTGGCGGTGGCCTGTGAAACCAATGATGGCTTCACCTGCACGGCATCGGTACCCCTGCTGCCGATCGGCCATCTGGTTGACCAGCTATCGGCGATCGCCGGACGCTTCCATGGCGAGCCGGCTGGCAGCCTGGGGCTGATCGGCATTACCGGTACCAATGGCAAGACCAGCGTCAGCCAGATGCTGGCCCAGGCACTGAATAGCCTGGGGCAGCCCTGTGGTGTCATCGGCACCCTGGGCAGCGGCATGCCTGGTGCATTGTTCGACCACGGCATGACCACCCCGGATGCGCTGGCGGTGCAGCAGCAACTGGCCCAACTGCGTGATCAGGGCGCCCGGCGGGTGAGTATGGAAGTGTCTTCCCATGCGCTGGATCAGGGCCGGGTAGCGGCGCTGCATTTCGAGGTGGCGGTATTCACCAACCTCAGTCGCGATCATCTGGATTACCACGGCGACATGCCCAGCTATGGTGCGGCCAAGGCGCGTATCCTCGATCAGTCGCACCGCGCCGTGATCAATATCGACGACGCCTTCGGTCGTGAACTGGCCGAGCGCTGCACGTTGCCATTGCTGCGCTACAGCCTGAGCGACAGCAGTGCCGACCTGTATTGCAGCGATATCCGCTTCGATGCCGAAGGCATCAGCGCCCGGCTGCACACCGCGACCGCCACGGCCGAGCTGCGCAGCCCGCTGCTCGGCACCTTCAACCTGTCCAATCTGCTGGCGGTAGCCGGGGTGCTGCTGAGCCTGGAGCTGCCGCTGGCCCAGGTGGCCGCGCAGCTGGGCCAGTTGCTGCCGCCGGACGGTCGCATGCAGCGCCTCGGTGGCCATGGTCAGCCGCTGGTGGTGATCGATTACGCCCACACTCCCGACGCTCTGGAAAAAGCCCTTGCCGCGTTGCGCGCGCATGTCGCCGGGCGGTTGATCTGCGTGTTTGGCTGTGGCGGTGACCGTGACCGCGGCAAGCGTCCCTTGATGGGCAAGGTGGCCGAGCAGGGCGCTGACCTGCTGGTGGTGACCGATGACAATCCGCGTACCGAACCGTCGGTCGCGATCATCGAGGAAATCTGCGCCGGTATTGAACGCACCGAACAGCTGACAGTCATAGCCAACCGTGCCGAAGCCATCAGTCAGACCATCGCCCGCGCTGCGGCCGACGATGTGATCCTGCTGGCCGGCAAGGGCCATGAAACCTATCAGGAGATCAACGGGGTGCGTCACCCTTTCAGCGATATCGAACAGGCCGCGCGCGCCTTGCAACACCGGGAGGATCATCATGCTTGAGGCGATGAACCTGTCGGACCTGCTCAAACCACTCGATGCCACGCTCAATGGCAGCGATGCCCGTTTCGACAGTGTCAGTATCGATGCCCGTCAGGTACAACCCGGTGGCCTATTCGTGGCGCTGCCCGGCAGCCGGGTGGACGGGCACGACTTTGTCGCCCAGGCCCGTGCCGCAGGAGCGGCCGCTGCGCTGGTGGAACGTCCGCTGGCCGATCCGTTGCCACAGTTGGTGGTGCGTGACTGCGAGCTGGCGCTGGGGCAACTGGGCGCGCTCAATCGCGCTGCCTTCAAGGGTCCGCTGGTGGCCATCACCGGCTCCAGTGGCAAGACCACGGTCAAGGAAATGCTCGCCGCCATCCTGCGCGAGTGCGGTGCGGTACTGGCGACCCGCGGCAATCTGAACAACGAACTGGGCGTACCACTGACGCTGCTGGAACTGGCGCCGCAGCACCGCTATGCAGTCGTGGAGATGGGCGCAGCGGCCGTCGGTGACATTGCCTACAGCATGCGCCTGGCCAGACCCAGCGTCAGTGTGCTGACCAATGCCGGCGTGGCGCATATCGGCCGTTTCGGCAGTGAGCAGGCCATCGCCGAGGCCAAGGGCGAGATCCTGGCGGGGCTGGACGGCGATGGCCAAGGGGTGATCAACCTCGACAGCCCCTGGTTCGAGAGCTGGTACCAGACCCTGGGTGAACGCAAGGCCTGGGTATTCAGCATCGCCAACCCGACCGCCGAAGTGCGCGCAGAAGATATCTGCGCCGATCAGCGTGGCTGTCCCGGCTTTGCACTGGTGACGCCGGTCGGAACGATTGCCGTCCAGCTCAATCTGCTGGGCCGCCACAACGTCGCCAACGCCCTGGCTGCCGCCGGTGCGGCATTGGCCCTGCAGGTGCCGCTGCAGGCGATCGCCTGCGGCCTGGGCGCGTTGCAACCGGTCGCCGGCCGTGGCCGCAGTCTGCCCGGTCGCCATGGTGCACTGATCATCGATGACAGCTACAACGCCAACCCGGCCTCGGTACGCGCGGCCATCGATGTACTGGCCAGTCTCGATGGCCGCCGCGTGCTGGTACTGGGCGATATGGGAGAGCTGGGGGCGCTGGAGCAGCAGGCGCACCGGGACATCGGCACCTACGCCAGGGACCAGGGCCTGGACGCACTGTATTGCACCGGGCCGCTGTCGGCCCTGGCGGCAGCGGAATTTGGCGAGGGCGGCAAGGCCTTCGCCGACCGCGGCGCACTGGCCGCCGCACTTGGAACAGAGCTGGACCCGGCAACCCGGGTACTGGTCAAGGGCTCGCGTAGTGCGGGTATGGAAGAGGTCGTCGCCGCTCTGGTGGAAGGCTCGCAAATTCAGGAAGAGGGCAAGCCTACATGCTGCTGATACTCGCGCAATACCTGCAACAATTTCACACCGGCTTCGGTGTATTCCAGTACCTGACCCTGCGTGGCATCTTCGGCGTGCTCACCGCGCTGGGCCTGGCGCTGTTTCTCGGGCCCTGGATGATCCGCACCCTGCAACTGCGCCAGATCGGCCAGGCAGTGCGCAACGACGGTCCTCAGTCGCACCTGTCGAAGAAGGGCACCCCGACCATGGGCGGCGCCCTGATCCTGATGGCCATCACCATCAGTACCCTGCTGTGGGCCGACCTGAGCAACCTGTATGTCTGGGTGGTGCTGGGTGTGACCGTCAGCTTCGGTGCCATCGGCTGGGTGGATGACTATCGCAAGGTGGTGGAAAAGAATTCCCGTGGTCTGCCCTCGCGCTGGAAATACTTCTGGCAGTCGGTGTTTGGTCTGATCGCCGCCGTGGTGCTGTACATGGCCGCTGACACCCCGGTGGAAACCACGCTGATCGTGCCCTTCTTCAAGAGTGTCGAGTTCCAGCTCGGCGCCTTCTTCATGGTGCTGACCTATTTCGTCATCGTCGGTTCGAGCAATGCGGTCAACCTGACCGACGGCCTGGATGGCCTGGCGATCATGCCGACGGTGATGGTCGGTGGTGCGCTGGGCATCTTCGCCTACCTGTCCGGTAACGCGCAGTTCTCCCAGTACCTGCTGATCCCCTATGTACAGGGCTCGGGCGAACTGCTGATCTTCTGCGGTGCGCTGATCGGCGCCGGGCTCGGCTTCCTGTGGTTCAACACCTATCCGGCCCAGGTATTCATGGGCGACGTCGGCGCGCTGGCGCTGGGGGCGGCGTTGGGGGTGATCGCGGTGATCATACGCCAGGAGATAGTGCTGTTCATCATGGGTGGCATCTTCGTGGTCGAGACCCTGTCGGTGATCGTGCAGGTGGCCTCGTTCAAGATGACCGGCCGCCGGGTATTTCGCATGGCGCCGATCCACCACCATTTCGAATTGAAGGGCTGGCCCGAGCCTCGGGTCATCGTGCGGTTCTGGATCATCACCACGGTTCTGGTGCTGATCGGCCTATCCACCCTGAAGCTGCGTTGAGGAATACAAGGTGTCACTGATTTCCACGGACAAGCAACGGATCATCGTCGGACTCGGGGTAACCGGTTTATCGGTCGCCCGGTATCTGGCCGGCCGTGGTTTGCCGTTCGCCGTCTGTGATACCCGCGCCAATCCGCCGGGCGTCGACCAGTTGAAGCGCTTCGCGCCGATGGCCGACCTGTACCTGGGCGAGCTGGATAGCGATCTGCTGTGCAGTGCCGGTGAGCTGATCGTCAATCCCGGTATTCCCCTGTCGACGCCAGCGATCCAGGCCGCGTTGCAGGCCGGGGTCAGCGTGGTGGGTGATATCGAACTGTTCGCCCGCGAGGCCCGGGCGCCGATCATCGCCATCACCGGCTCCAACGCCAAGAGCACCGTGACCACCCTGGTCGGGGCCATGGCAGAGCAGGCCGGCAAGCGGGTGGCGGTTGGCGGCAATATTGGCACGCCGGCGCTGGATCTGCTGGATGAACAGCCGGATCTGTACGTACTGGAGCTGTCCAGCTTCCAGTTGGAAACCACCCAGGCGCTGAACGCCGAAGTGGCCACCGTGCTCAACATCAGCGAAGACCATATGGATCGCTATGCCGATCTGGCCGCCTACCATCTGGCCAAGCACCGCATCTTCCGCGGCGTACGGCAGGTGGTGATCAATCGGGATGATGCGCTGTCCCGCCCGCTGGTGGCCGATCAACTACCGTGCTGGAGCTTCGGCCTGTCGCGTCCCGACTTCAAGGGCTTCGGCCTGATCGAGCAGGACGGGGAGAAATGGCTGGCCTTCGAGTTCAAGGCGCTGCTGCCGGTGGCCGAGCTGAAGATTCGTGGTGCCCATAATCAGGCCAACGCGCTGGCCGCGCTGGCCCTGGGGCATGCCGTCGGCCTGCCGATGCCGGCCATGCTGCAGGCGCTGCGCGAGTTCGCCGGCCTGCCGCACCGCTGCCAGTGGCTCGGCCAGCATGCCGGTGTGGATTACTACGATGACTCCAAGGCGACCAATGTCGGTGCGGCATTGGCCGCGATCGAGGGCTTCGGCAGTGATCTGCAGGGCAAACAGATACTGATCGCCGGCGGCGATGGCAAGGGCGCTGATTTCTCGGCACTGGTCGAGCCGGTCAGTCGCCTGTGCCGCGCGGTGATCCTGCTGGGTCGTGATGCGCCGGTGCTGGAGCAGGCGCTGGCTGAGCATGTGCCGGTGCAGCGTGTGACCAACCTGGATGAGGCGGTGGCCGCCGCCGCTGCGGTGGCCGAGCCGGGCGATGCCGTGCTGCTGTCGCCGGCCTGTGCCAGCCTGGACATGTTCCGCAATTTCGAAGAGCGTGGCCGGTTGTTCGCCGCCGCGGTCGGGAGGCTGCCGGCATGATCCTCACCGACGTCATGCAACGCTCACTGGCACCGCTGCTCGGCGAGCGCCGCTTCGATATGGACCTGCCGCTGCTGGTCGGTGGGCTGGCGTTGCTCGGTCTGGGACTGGTGATGGTTACCTCCGCCTCCATGGAAGTGGCCGCCGGACAACTGGGCAATCCCCTCTACTATATGAACCGCCAACTGGTGTACATGATCATCGGCGTGCTGGCGATGCTGGCGACGCTGGCGGTGCCGGTCGGGCTGTGGGAGCAGTTCCGCTTCCCGCTGCTGTTCCTCGGCTTCGCGCTGCTGATCGCGGTACTGATCCCAGGCGTCGGTCGCGAGGTCAATGGCAGCTGGCGCTGGATCGCGGTCGGGCCGATCAACGTGCAACCGTCGGAGCTGGCCAAGCTGTTTGCCGTGGTGTTCCTGGCCGGCTACCTGGTGCATCGCCGGGACGAGGTCAAGGAGGAGTGGTTCGGCTTCATCAAGCCCTTCATGGTGCTCGGGCCG
Organism: Pseudomonas sp. MYb185; assembly: GCF_002979975.1. Taxonomy (GTDB): domain Bacteria; phylum Pseudomonadota; class Gammaproteobacteria; order Pseudomonadales; family Pseudomonadaceae; genus Halopseudomonas. The sequence goes on from NZ_PCQD01000001.1 coordinate 241,616, forward strand.
ATGGCCTGGCTGCTGATCATCGAGCCGGATTTCGGCGCCACGGTGGTACTCATGGGCGCGGCCACCGGCATGCTGTTCCTCGGCGGTGTCGGGCTGTTCCGTTTCACCCTGCTGTTCGGCTCGCTGGGTGGCCTGGCGGCGCTGCTGGTGCTGTTCGAACCCTATCGTCTGCAGCGGCTGACCGGTTTCCTCAACCCCTGGAACGACCCCTACGGTACCGGCTACCAGCTGACCCAGGCGCTGATCGCCTTCGGCCGCGGCGAATGGCTGGGTACCGGCCTGGGCAACAGCATCCAGAAACAGTTCTACCTGCCCGAAGCGCATACCGATTTCGTGTTCGCGGTACTGGCCGAGGAGCTGGGCCTGATCGGTGCCCTGGCCGCCTTCGCGCTGCTGATCTTCGTCGCGGTGCGGGCTCTGTACATCGGCCTGTGGGCGGAAAAGGCCGGGCGTTATTTCTCCGCCTATCTGGCCTACGGCCTGGCGATCATGTGGTGCGGCCAGGTGCTGATTAACGTCGGGGTGAACGTCGGTCTGCTGCCGACCAAGGGGTTGACCTTGCCGTTCCTCAGTTATGGCGGCAGTTCGCTGGTGGTCTGCTGCATCAGTCTGGGACTGCTGTTGCGCATCGACTGGGAGCGCCGGCAGGCGCTACGGGAGGCTGCCGATGGCCAGTAAGGTGCTGATCATGGCTGGCGGTACCGGCGGACACGTGTTCCCGGCGCTGGCCTGCGCCCGCCTGCTGCAGCAGCAGGGCTACGAGGTGCACTGGCTGGGCACCCGCCGCGGCATCGAGGCCGAGCTGATTCCGGCAGCGCATATACCGGTGCACTACATCGATATCCAGGGCCTGCGTGGCAAGGGCAAGGCCGATCTGCTCAAGGCGCCGGTACGGGTGCTGCGCGCGCTGTGGCAGTCGCTCAAGGTGGTACGCCAGCTGCAGCCGGTGTGTGTGCTGGGTGCCGGCGGTTATGTCACCGGCCCGGGCGGCGTGGCGGCCTGGTTGCGGCGCATCCCGCTGGTGATCCATGAACAGAATGCCGTGGTCGGTACCACCAACCGGCTGCTGGCGAAACTGGCGGCGCGCCGCTGCGAAGGCTTCGAGGGCAGCTTTGCCGACGACGCCCGGCGTCGCAGCACCGGCAATCCGGTGCGCGCGGAGATCTTCCAGGTGCCGCCGATGAGCTGGGATGGCAGCCGCCCGCCACGTCTGCTGGTGCTGGGCGGCAGCCTGGGGGCCTTGCCGCTGAACGAGCTGCTGCCCGAAGCGCTGGCCCTGTTGCCCGCCGCGCAGCGCCCGGAAGTGCGCCACCAGTGCGGCAAGCAGCATGTGCAGGCAGCCCGCGAGCGCTATGCCGGTGCCGGCGTCAGCGCCGAGGTGGAAGCCTTCATTGCCGATATGGCCGAGGCCTATGCCTGGGCCGATGTGGTGGTCTGCCGCGCCGGCGCATTGACCGTGGCCGAACTGGCCGCCGCTGGCCGGCCGTCGCTGTTGATCCCGCTGCCGCATGCCATCGATGACCACCAGAGCGCCAATGCGCGCTACCTGGCCGATCGCGGAGCAGCCGAGCTGCTGCCGCAGAAGACCCTTACCGCCGCGCTGCTGGCGCAGCGGCTCGAGAACCTGTTTACCCAACCGGAGACTGTACGACTGATGGCAGACCATGCCCGCAACCAGGCCAGACCCGACGCAACAGCGGACGTGGTTCGCGCCTGCCTGGAGGTTGCCCGTGACCACTGATAAACGTCCCAAGGCCACCTTCAGCCTGCCGGCAATGCGCCGTATACGCCGCATCCACTTCGTCGGCATCGGCGGTGTGGGCATGTGCGGCATCGCCGAGGTGCTGCTCAACCTGGGCTATGAAGTGTCCGGTTCGGACCTGAAACGCTCGACGATCACCGCCCGCCTGGAGAGCTTCGGCGCCCGGGTGGATATCGGTCATCTGGCCGAGAATGTGCAGAATGCCGACGTGCTGGTGGTCTCCAGTGCCATCAACCCGAGCAACCCGGAAGTGGCGGCGGCGATGGAAATGCGCATTCCGGTGGTGCCGCGCGCGGAAATGCTCGCCGAACTGATGCGCTATCGCCACGGTATCGCGGTGGCCGGCACCCATGGCAAGACCACCACCACCAGCCTGGTGGCCTCGGTGCTGGCGGCCGAGGGCCTGAGTCCGACCTTCGTCATCGGTGGCCGGCTGACCAGCGCCGGTACCAATGCGCAACTGGGCGAGAGCCGCTACCTGGTGGCCGAGGCCGATGAAAGCGATGCCTCCTTCCTGCATCTGCAGCCGATGGCGGCGATCGTCACCAACATCGACTTCGACCACATGGCAACCTACGAGGGCGACTTCAACCGCCTCAAGCGCACCTTCGTCGATTTCCTGCACAACCTGCCGTTCTACGGCCTGGCAGTGCTGTGCATCGACGATCCGGTAGTGCGCGAGATCCTGCCGCAGATAAACCGCCAGGTAATCACCTACGGCCAGTCGGAAGAAGCCGACATCCGCGCTGTGGATATCGAGCAGCGCGGCATGCAGACCCACTTCACCGTGCTGCGCGAAGGACACGATCCGCTGCGCGTGTACGTCAACATGCCCGGCGTGCACAACGTGCTCAACGCCCTGGCGACCATTGCCGTGACCGCCGACGAAGGCGTCAGCGACGAGGCCATCGTCAAGGGCCTGACCAGCTTCGAGGGTGTTGGCCGGCGCTTCCAGGTGCACGGTCACTTCCCGCTGGGCGAGGAAGGGGATGTGATGCTGGTCGACGATTACGGCCATCATCCGCGTGAAGTCGCCGCGGTGATCAAGGCCGTGCGCGGCGGCTGGCCCGAGCGGCGATTGGTGATGGTCTACCAGCCGCATCGCTATTCGCGCACCCGCGATCTGTACGAGGACTTCGTGCAGGTGCTGGGCGAAACCAACGTATTGCTGCTGATGGAAGTCTATCCCGCTGGCGAAGAGCCGGTGCCGGGTGCCGACAGCAAGCATCTGTGCCGCAGCATCCGTCTGCGCGGCCAGATCGATCCGCTGTACGTGGCGCGTGATGCCGACATCCTGCCGCTGCTGCGCGCCGTATTGCAGCCGGGTGACATTCTGCTGACCCAGGGCGCCGGCGATATCGGCGGTCTGGCGCCACAGCTGGCCGAGGCGCTGACCCGCCTGGGCAATGAACAGAAAGGAGATCAGGCCTGATGATCGACGTGAAAGCCTTTGGACGAGTCGCGGTGCTCTACGGCGGTACTTCCGCCGAACGCGAGGTCTCGCTGAAATCCGGCGCCGCGGTGCTGAGCGCGCTGCAGGGCGCGGGCGTGAATGCCTTCGGTATCGATGCCGGCGCCGATCTGGCCGAGCGCCTGATTACCGAGCGCCCCGATCGGGTGTTCATCGCGCTGCACGGTCGTGGCGGTGAGGATGGCAGCCTGCAGGGACTGCTGGAATGCCTGCGTTTGCCCTACACCGGTAGCGGTGTGATGGCCTCGGCGCTGGCCATGGACAAGCTGCGTACCAAGCAGGTCTGGCAGAGCCTGGGTCTGCCCACCCCGGCGTATGCGGTGCTGCGTGATGAGTCGGAGTGCCCCTCGGTGGTCGAGCAACTGGGCACCCCGCTGATCATCAAGCCGATCCATGAAGGCTCCAGCATCGGCATGGCCAAGGTGGAATCCCTGGCCGGGCTCCAGGCCGCCTGGACGCAAGCGCAGAAATACGACGACGTGGCGCTGGTCGAGCAGTGGATTACCGGCGCGGAATTCACCGTCGGCATTCTCGATGGCAAGGTGCTGCCGGTGATCCGGCTGAGCACGCCCAATACCTTCTACGACTACCAGGCCAAGTACCTGGCTTCCGACACCCAGTACCAGTGCCCCTGTGGCCTGTCAGCGGAGCGCGAAGCCGAGCTGGCCGAGCTTTCCCTGCGCGCCTTCGATGCCGTCGGCTGCCGGGGTTGGGGTCGGGTCGACGTGATGCAGGACAGCGATGGCAGCTTCTACCTGCTGGAAGTCAACACCGCGCCGGGCATGACCGACCACAGTCTGGTGCCGATGGCGGCTGCGGCCGCCGGCATGAGTTTCACCGACCTGGTGCTGGCGATCCTCGCCAGTGCCCGTTACTGAGGAACAGCGATGTTGGGGCTGATGATACGGGACCAGCGCGCAGGCAGAACTGCGGGACGGCGCCATTCGCCGAACCGTGGCGCTGTGCGCGTCACCCCGCCGGCCCCGCGCAGCTGGCCGCGCCTGGCGTTGCCGTCATGGCAGGGAGCGGGCAAGCGGGTGCAGCAGCTGCTCTGGCCTTTGCTGCTGGTGATCCTGGGCATGGGCCTGTACGAACTGGCGAACCGCCTGCAGCCGCTGGCACAGCGGCCGATCAGCCTGATCAGCGTCGAGGGTGATCTGCAGTACATCGATCGGGATTCGGTACATCAGGCCATCGCCCCGTATCTGGACGAAAGCCTGTTGACTATCGATCTGGACGCGCTGCGCACCGACCTGCTGGGCATGCCCTGGGTTGCCGGCGCGGCAGTGACCCGGGTCTGGCCGGACCAGTTGGTGATCACCCTGGACGAACATCTGCCAGTGGCGCGCTGGGGCGATACGGCGCTGCTGAACAACGCCGGTCGTGCCTTCGCGCCGGAGCGGATCGACAGCTTCCGCGGGCTGCCGCAGTTGAACGGCCCGGAGCGCGCCAAGGAGAGGGTGATGCAGACCTACCAGCAGTTCAATCGGCTGCTGCGGCCCTATGGCCATGGTGTGGCGCGACTGGAAATGCGTGACCGCGGCAGCTGGTTCCTGACCACCCGCGAGGGTATCGAGATCCTGTTGGGGCGTGATGATGTGGTGGAAAAAATGCAGCGGTTCCTGGCCATCGACAAGTTGATGTTGTCCGAACGCCGCGAACTCATAGCGCGGGTCGACCTGCGCTACAGCAATGGCATGGCAGTGGCGTGGCGCGAGCCAGCGACGGTTGAAACGGGGAGTAACGAGTAATCATGGCAAGCAAGCAGGGTAGCAGGATGATCGTCGGGCTGGATATCGGCACCTCCAAGGTGGTCGCTCTGGTCGGCGAGATAGGTGCCGACGGCGAGTTGGAAATCGTCGGTATCGGTTCGCATCCGTCCCGGGGGATGAAGAAGGGCGTGGTGGTGAATATCGAGTCCACCGTGCAGTCCATCCAGCGCGCCATCGAAGAGGCGGAGCTGATGGCTGGCTGCCAGATTCACTCGGTGTTCGCCGGCATCGCCGGCAATCACATCCGCAGCATGAACTCCCATGGCATCGTTGCCATCCGCGAAGGCGAGGTGGTGCAGGCGGATATCGAGCGGGTACTGGATGCGGCCCAGGCGGTGGCCATTCCCGCCGACCAGAAGGTGCTGCACATCCTGCCGCAGGAATATGTGATCGATAACCAGGAAGGCGTGCGCGAGCCGCGTGGCATGTCCGGGGTGCGGCTGGAGGCCAAGGTGCACCTGGTGACCTGCGCGATGAACGCGGTGCAGAACATCGAGAAGTGCATCCGTCGCTGCGGCCTGGAGGTCGAGGACGTGATCCTCGAACAACTGGCTTCCAGCTACTCGGTGCTCACCGAGGACGAGAAGGAGCTGGGCGTGTGCATGGTCGACGTCGGCGGTGGTACCACCGATATCGCCATCTTCACCGAAGGCGCCATCCGCCATACCGCGGTGATTCCGATCGCTGGCGACCAGGTCACCAATGACATCGCCATGGCGCTGCGCACCCCGACCCAGCATGCCGAAGAGATCAAGATCCGCTACGCCTGTGCGCTGGCCAAACTGGCCGGCCCCGAGGAAACCATCAAGGTCCCGAGTGTTGGCGAGCGGCCACCGCGTGACCTGTCGCGCCAGGCACTGGCCGAGGTGGTCGAGCCGCGTTACGACGAGCTGTTCACCCTGATCCAGGCCGAGCTGCGCCGTTCAGGGTACGAAGACATGATACCGGCCGGCATCGTATTGACCGGCGGCACCGCCAAGATGGAAGGCGCCGTCGAACTGGCCGAAGAGATATTCCACATGCCGGTACGCCTGGGCGTGCCGCAGGAATTCAAGGGACTGGCTGATGTGGTGCGCAATCCCATCTACTCCACCGGAGTAGGGTTGCTGCACTACGGCATGAAGCACCATGCCGACGGAGGTCACAGTAGTTCGGAGCAGAGCAGGGAGTCACCGCTGATCAAGGTGAAGCGGTGGTTCAAGGGGAATTTTTAACAGACCCGCAGAAGCGGGCACCCGGGTAATCCGGGATGGCAGTAACCACGAAACGAAACAAAACGAAACAAGACGAGTATCGAACTCGAGGAGATGGGACCATGTTTGAATTGATCGATAACCTCCCGCAAAACGCGGTAATCAAAGTCGTCGGCGTTGGTGGTGGTGGCGGTAACGCGCTCCAGCACATGGTGATCAACAACGTTGAAGGCGTCGACTTCATCTGCGCCAACACCGATGCGCAGGCACTCAAGAACATGACCGCACGTACCGTGCTGCAGCTGGGCTCGGCGGTGACCAAGGGCCTGGGCGCCGGCGCCAACCCGCTGATCGGCCGTGAAGCGGCGATCGAGGACCGCGAGCGCATCGCCGAAGTGCTGCAGGGTTCGGATATGGTGTTCATCACCGCCGGCATGGGCGGCGGTACCGGTACCGGTGCCGCACCGATCGTGGCCGAAGTGGCTCGCGAAATGGGCATTCTGACCGTGGCGGTAGTGACCAAGCCGTTCCCCTTCGAAGGGCGCAAGCGCATGCAGATCGCCGAAGAGGGCATCCGTGAGCTGGGTCAGCACGTCGACTCGCTGATCACCATCCCCAACGAGAAGCTGCTCACCGTGCTGGGCAAGGACGCCAGCCTGCTGTCTGCCTTCAGCAAGGCCAACGACGTGCTGCTGGGTGCGGTCCAGGGCATCGCCGACCTGATCATCCGTCCCGGCATGATCAACGTCGACTTCGCCGACGTGAAGACCGTCATGAGCGAAATGGGTATGGCCATGATGGGTACCGGCCACGCCAGCGGCCCGAACCGTGCCCGTGAAGCGGCCGAAGCGGCGATCCGCAGCCCGCTGCTGGAAGACGTCAACCTGATGGGCGCCCGTGGCATCCTGGTCAATATCACTGCTGGTCCCGACCTGTCACTGGGTGAGTTCTCCGAAGTGGGTAACACCGTCGAGGAGTTCGCTTCGGAAACCGCCACCGTGGTGGTCGGCACCGTGATCGACCCCGAGCTGCGTGATGAACTGCGGGTTACCGTGGTCGCCACCGGTCTGGGTGCGCGTATCGAGAAGCCGATCAAGGTGGTGGACAATACCGCTGCGCCGCAGCCCGTTCGTCAGTCTGAAACCACTGCGCCGAACTATCGCGACCTGGACCGTCCGACCGTCATGCGCAACTCCGGTGGTGGCCACGCGACAGCGGCACGCCTGAGTCAGCCGGCGGAAGATCTGGATTATCTGGACATTCCAGCGTTCCTGCGTCGGCAAGCCGATTGATGGATTCAATCGGTTGGATAGGGCTGATTAGTGTTCAACAAAGGCGAAATTTGCTATGCTACGCGCCACTTGTTGAAAATTATTCGCAACTAGAGCGGAAGCCAGTTCAAGCATGATCAGACAACGCACACTGAAGAACATCATCCGGGCCACCGGTGTTGGCCTGCATTCGGGTGAGAAGGTCTATCTCACCCTGAAACCGGCGCCTGTGGACAGCGGAATCGTGTTCCGTCGGACCGATCTCGACCCCGTGGTCGAGATCCCGGCGCGTGCGGAGTTCGTCGGCGAAACCACCATGTCCACCACCCTGGTCAAGGATGGAGTCAAGGTGGATACAGTCGAGCACTTGCTGTCTGCCATGGCCGGTCTGGGTATCGACAACGCCGTGGTGGAGCTCAGTGCACCCGAGGTGCCGATCATGGATGGCAGTGCCGGACCCTTCGTGTTCCTGATTCAGTCAGCGGGCATCGAAGAGCAGGAGGCACCGAAACAGTTCATACGCATCAAGCGTGAAATCACTGTCGAGGAAGATGGCAAGACGGCTACCTTCGTTCCCTTCGAGGGCTTCAAGGTATCGTTCGGCATCGACTTCGATCATCCGGTCTTCCGTGGCCGGAGTCAGTTCGCCAGCGTGGATTTCTCCAGCACTTCCTTCGTCAAGGAAGTCAGTCGTGCGCGCACCTTCGGGTTCATGCGCGACATCGAACACCTGCGTTCGCAGAATCTGGCGCTGGGTGGCAGCGTGGATAACGCCATCGTGGTGGATGAGTATCGTGTACTCAACGAAGACGGCCTGCGGTACGAGGACGAGTTCGTCAAGCACAAGATTCTCGATGCCATCGGTGATCTTTATCTGCTGGGCAAGAGCCTGGTGGGTGAGTTCCGCGGCTTCAAGTCGGGACATGCACTCAACAACAAGCTGTTGCGCGCGCTGCTGGCCAATGCAGATGCCTGGGAAATAGTCACCTTCGAAGATGCCGGGACCGCACCCATCTCCTTCATGCGCCCGGCCGCTGCGGTCTGACATTTCCTCGTTTCGTTTGACGGCCACCTCGGTGGCCGTTTTTTATTTGTTCGCAGATGGCTGCAACCCCAGGAGTTCAGAATTCTCCGCGGTGATGTTTGGCCAGACGTTCCAGCGCTGAACGCAAGTTGGGGTCGCGTATTTGCTCCGCGGTTTCGGTCAAACTCTCAGCTGCGACATTTGACCGCTTCATTTTGCGAACTGGTGGCGCTTTTTTGACCAATGGCGGTTGTACCTTGCAGTGTATTTTCGTTAAGGTTGCGAATTCCGTGTAGGCCTGCAATTGTCGGATGAGGCGTTTTTGCTGGTAGCGGATCCGGGTCGCCCATTGACTGTCGGATACCAGCAGCCGTAACAGACCATCGCGATAGGAGGCTGCGCGGCAGTGCTCACGGGCTGCAGGTTCCAGAACGGAGTCAAGCAGGATCTGCAATCGCTCGACAGCCCGAGCCTGGTTGAAAAGGCCCTTCAGGGTGGAATGGGTTCTTAGCAGGTCGCCCGGGCGACGCGCATCCAGGGGATGAAAGGACATGGAATCTCTGAGCTGCCATCCGGAGTGACTTAACAGCGGTCATCGTAACAGAACCGCAGGAACGTTTTGGGGATCTTTCAAGTGAACATCATCATTCTTACCGGGCGCCAGGGCGCCACCAAGGCGTTGACCCTTGGTTCACCCTGGGTCCTCGGCGGCGTGCTGGGCATACTCGCCATGCCGGTCGCTGCAGCGCTGCTGACCTGGCAACTGCTCGGAGCGGACAAGGCGCCCGAGGATGTCACCGCCGCGCTGGACTATGAGCACATCTGGCAGCAGTCGATGCAAGGCTATGAGCCGGGCTCCGACTATATAAAGGAAGAATCCCAGGTGCAGCTGGAGCACATGACCCAGCAGCTGGGTCGGTTGCAGACCCGCCTTTCCCGCCTTGATGCCCTGGGTGAGCGCCTGACCGAGCTGGCTGAGCTGTCCGACGGCGAGTTCGATTTCAATACCGATCCCGGCATGGGCGGCCCGGAGTTGCGGAGCGAAAGCACCTCGTACGAGGGGGCGGATATCCAGGTGGTACTCGATCGCCTGACCGCGCGCATCGAGGACCGCACCCAGCAGCTGCGCCTGCTCGAGGAGCTGATGCTCAATCGCAAGACCGATGCCAACGCGGCGCTGGACTTCACCCCGGTACAGACCGGCTACATCTCCTCCGGCTTTGGCCGGCGCACTGACCCGATCACCAAACGCGTCGCGATCCACTCGGGGCTGGATTTCGCCGCGCCGCGTGGCACGCCGATCCATGCGGTCGGGGCTGGTGTGGTGACCTTCTCCGGGCGCCGTGGCGCCTACGGCAACATGGTGGAGATCACCCACGCCGGTGGTTACAAGACCCGCTACGCGCACGCCCACGAGTTGCAGGTGAAGAAGGGCGACCTGGTGAAGAAGGGCGAGCAGATCGCCACGGTCGGCTCCACCGGCCGCTCGACCGGGCCGCACCTGCATCTGGAGGTCTACCGTAACGGTATGGCCATCAATCCGGCCCGTTTCCTCGCTCTGAACTGATCCCTCTGCAGCTGTTCCATGCTCCGCTACGGCGGAGCGTGGATGATCCCCATCCCGCCTTGCCTTTCCCCCTGTGGGTCGCCGCAGTTTATTGTCTCGAGACTTTCAGAGTAGAATGGTTTTTTTCCGGTGAATGGCCTGTGCACGGGTCAGTATCACCTTCACCAAACGGATATCGAAGTCGACTATGTTTGCGCCTTTATTGAAGAAAATGTTTGGAAGCAAGAACGAGCGTGAGTTGAAGCGCATGAGCAAGATCGTGCATGCCGTCAACGCCCTCGAAGAAGGCTTGAATGGTCTGAGTGATGATCAGCTCAAGGCCAAGACCATCGAATACAAGGAGCGCGTAAGCAAGGGCGAAAGTCTCGATTCCATCCTGCCGGAAGCCTTCGCGCTGGTGCGTGAGGCGAGCAAGCGGGTGATGGGCATGCGCCACTTCGATGTGCAGCTCATCGGTGGCCTGGTGCTGCATGAAGGCAAGATCGCGGAGATGAAGACCGGTGAAGGCAAGACCCTGGTCTCGACGCTGCCGGCCTACCTCAACGCCCTGTCCGGCAAGGGCGTACACGTGGTCACGGTCAACGACTATCTGGCCCGCCGTGACGCCAACCTGATGCGCCCATTGCATGAGTTCCTCGGCTTGTCCGTCGGCGTGGTGGTGCCATTCCAGGACCCGGAGGAAAAGCGCGCCGCCTATCGCTGCGACATTACCTACGGTACCAACAACGAACTCGGCTTCGACTACCTGCGCGACAACATGGCCTTCCGCCTGGAAGACAAATTCCAGCGTGAGCTGAACTTTGCCATCGTCGACGAGGTGGACTCCATTCTGATCGACGAGGCGCGGACCCCGTTGATCATTTCCGGCCCGGCGCAGGACAGCTCCAAGCTGTACACCAGCATCAACAAGCTGATGCCGCAGCTCAAGCGCGGCATCAAGGCCGAGGAAGGCGAAGAGGGTGTGGACGGCCATTACTATATCGACGAGAAGACCCGCCAGGTCGAACTCAACGAGGAAGGCCACCAGTACGTCGAGGAGCTACTCACCCGCGAGGGCCTGCTGGCCGAGGGTGACAGCCTGTACCAGGCGCAGAACCTGAACCTGCTGCATCATGTGCATTCCGCGCTGCGTGCCCACACCCTGTTCCACCGGGATGTCGAGTACATAGTGCAGGATGGCCAGGTGCTGCTGGTGGACGAGCATACCGGCCGGACCATGCCGGGTCGTCGCCTGTCCGAGGGGCTGCATCAGGCCATCGAGGCGAAGGAGGGCCTGAACATCCAGGCCGAGAGCCAGACCCTGGCATCGACCACCTTCCAGAACTACTTCCGCCTGTACAACAAACTGGCCGGCATGACCGGTACCGCCGACACCGAAGCCTTCGAGTTCCGCCAGATCTACGGCCTGGACGTGGTGGTGATCCCGACCAACAAGCCGATGATCCGCAAGGACTACAACGACCTGGTGTACCTGACCATCGGTGAGAAGTTCGCCGCCATTGCAGCGGATATCAAGGACTGTCGGGAAAACGGTCGTCCGGTGCTGGTTGGTACCGCCTCGATCGAGTCCTCCGAGGTGGTTTCCCAGCTGCTGAACAAGGAAGGCATCGCGCACCAGGTACTGAACGCCAAGTACCACGAGAAGGAAGCCGAGATCATCGCCCAGGCGGGCCGTCCCGGCGCCGTGACCATCGCCACCAACATGGCGGGTCGTGGTACTGACATCATCCTCGGCGGTAGCTGGGAGGCGGAGATCGCCAGCCTGGAGAATCCCACCCCCGAGCAGATTGACCAGATCAAGGCCGAATGGCAGGAACGTCACCAGCAGGTGCTGGATGCCGGCGGTCTGCACATCATTGCCTGTGAGCGCCATGAATCGCGGCGGATCGACAACCAGTTGCGTGGTCGTTCCGGTCGTCAGGGTGACCCTGGCTCCAGCCGCTTCTACCTGTCGCTGGAAGACAACCTCATGCGCATCTTCGCCTCCGACCGGGTGAAGAACTTCATGAAGGCACTGGGCATGGAGAAGGGCGAGGCCATCGAGCACCGCATGGTCACCAACGCCATCGAGAAGGCCCAGCGCAAGGTCGAAGGGCGCAACTTCGACATCCGCAAGCAACTGCTGGAATACGATGACGTGGCCAACGAACAGCGCAAGGTGATCTACACCCAGCGCAACGAGATTCTCGCTGCCGACACCGTCGAAGACACCATCAAGGCCATCCGCGATGACGTGGTGGAAAGCTGCATCAGCCAGTACATGCCGCCACAGAGCGTACCCGAACAATGGGATATCCCGGCGCTGGAGCAGCATCTGCGTACCGAGCTGGCACTGGATCTGCCGATCCAGCAGTGGCTGGATGAAGATGATGCCCTGCATGAGGAAGGCGTGCGCGAGCGGGTACGCGAGGCGCTGATCGCTGCGTATACCGAGAAGGAACAGCTGACCGGTCCGGAAGCGCTGCGCAGCTTCGAGAAGCAGATGCTGTTGCGGGTGCTGGATGACCTGTGGAAAGAGCATCTGGCGACCATGGATCATCTGCGTCAGGGTATTCATCTGCGCGGCTACGCACAGAAGAACCCGAAACAGGAATACAAGCGCGAAGCCTTCAGCCTGTTCGAGGAGATGCTCGACTCGATCAAGCACGATACCATTCGTGTCCTCAGCCATGTGCAGGTACGCCGCGAAGATCCGGCCGAAGAGGAAGCGCGGCTGCGCCAGCAGGCCGAGGAACTGGCCAAGCGCATGCAGTTCAAGCATGACGCCGTGCCTGGTGTGGGCGAAGATCCCGAAGAGCAGCAGCCCACGGCGGAGCAGGGTGCACCCGCACCAGCCAGCCCGATCACCCGCGACGGTCCCAAGATCGGCCGCAATGATCCCTGTCCCTGTGGCTCGGGCAAGAAGTACAAGCAGTGCCACGGCAAGATAGGCTGAGCGCGAGGTCTCGTTATTAGCCGCGAGGGCAATGCTGTTCACATAGCCCCGCCATCCTTGCATCTCCATGTCATCCTTCGCGAAGGCGAAGGATCCACCGGCCACTCGGAGTCAACCGGAACCATGGATCCTCGGCCTGCGCCGAGGGTGATGGGATGGAGAGCGCGGGGATGACGCTGTAGAGTGTCAAAACCATTCAATTTCCATCCATTCTATTTCTGGAGTTCTTTTCATGCCCGTCGGTCTTGGCCCCCTCCCGACTCTTCACCCGGTTCCCGGATTTCGCCTCGGTATCGCCTCCGCCGGGATCAAGCGTGCGGGGCGCAAGGATGTGGTGGTCATGCAGGCTGCCGTCGGCGCCAGTATCGCCGGCGTATTCACCACCAACGCCTTCTGCGCCGCCCCGGTGACCCTGTGCAAGCAGCACCTGGCCAACGCGCCACGTTACCTGCTGGTGAATACCGGTAACGCCAATGCCGGTACCGGCCAGCCCGGCATGCAGGCGGCGCTGCGCACCTGTGACGAACTGGCGAACCTGACCCAGGTCGAGCCCGGCCAGGTACTGCCGTTCAGTACCGGGGTGATTGGCGAGCTGCTGCCGGCGGACAAGATCATTGCGGTACTGCCGCAGGCGCTGGATGACCTGACCGAAGACAACTGGGCCGCCGCCGCCGAAGGCATCATGACCACCGATACCCTGCCCAAGGGTGCCAGCCGGCAGCTCAGCCTGGCCGGGCAGACCATCACCATCACCGGTATCTCCAAGGGTGCCGGCATGATCCGCCCGAACATGGCGACCATGCTCGGTTATGTGGCTACCGACGCCAAGGTCGCGCAGCCGGTGCTGCAACACATGCTGCGCCAGGCCGCCGACCTGTCCTTCAACCGCATCACCATCGATGGCGACACCAGCACCAACGATTCCTGCATGCTGATTGCCACCGGTCAGGCGGCGATGACGGAAATCACCGATCTGACCAGCGCCGAATACGCGCAACTGGCCGAGGCGGTGAATGCGGTCATGCTGGAGCTGGCCCAGGCGATCGTCCGTGATGGCGAAGGGGCCACCAAGTTCGTCACTGTGCAGGTCAATGGCGGTGCCAATCGTGACGAATGTCTGGATGTGGCTTATGCGGTTGCCCACTCGCCGCTGATCAAGACTGCCTTGTTCGCCTCCGACCCGAACTGGGGCCGGATTCTGGCAGCGGTCGGCTACGCCGGGGTGCCGGAGCTGGATGTGGAGCGGATCGATGTCTACCTCGACGAGGTGTGCATCACTCGCAACGGCGGGCGTGCGGCCGAGTACACCGAGGAGCAGGGTGCGCGGGTCATGGCCCAGGCCGAGATCACCATTCGTATCGAGTTGGGTCGGGGCGAGATCAGCGAGACCATCTGGACCACTGACCTGTCCCACGAGTACGTACGGATCAACGCCGAATACCGTACCTGAAATAAGGGGTTTGGGATGAAAGAACCGGTACGTCCTCCGTGGCGTACCGGTTTTCTTTTTCTCAGCCCTGCGGTCTGCCCTGGTCCGGCTGGCTGTAGTCGCAGACTCCGTCGGGGTGGATGGCTTCCAGGCGGGCAATCTGAGCGGGGCTGGGGCTCCAGCTGCCGTAGGTTCCATCATTCAGCGCGGTGGACAGGGGTTTGAGAGAGCACTTGAATATGCTGCCTTCAATCGGGCCACCTGCCTCCATACGCGATGTGCTGTAGGTGGGGAACAGATCGGCGCAGGCCCCCAGCGGCTGGTCGTCGATAATGCCGTTCCAGACCTCTTCGCCACTGTGCAGCAACTTGCCCTCACGGTCGAAGCAGCTATCCACCGCCTCCTGCGGCTTGTTTTCGGCGATACTGGCCTCCGGGTTGGCCTTGATGTTCATCAGCCACTCGTGCAGTACGTCCAGGGCCATCCAGGTCTGGTCGAAATCATCCTGTGGCCGTGGTCGATCCCCCGGCTTACCCGCCGGAAGAGTTGGCCGGGCATCGGTGAACCAGATGATCTGGTTGTCCGAATGGCCCATCTTGTTGCGAATGCGCTGCCGCCCCGAGAAGGATTGATGGGTATTGTGCATATCCAGCACCTCTTCCAGGTAATGGCGCCAGTCGATCACCGGAATATCCAGTTGACCGTCATAGACCATCCCCGATGAGTAGGCCGCATTGAAGGCGACCATATCACCTGTGGTGCGTGGCGCCGGGCCCTCGCCTGTGCTCAGGTTCATATTGGCGCGGCTCCAGGGGTCGAAGGCGATCCTGCCTTCCTGCACATCCTCCACGCTGCCGAGATAGGGGAAGCCCTCCTGATGCATTTCACTGGGGTCTTTCCAGCCGCCAACCTGTTCATTCAGATCCAGGAATTCCTCGGCGGTGATTTCCCCGTCGACAAACGCCCGCAGCCCATACTGCACACCTAGGTTGTCGAACATGGGGCGCAGCTTGCCATCTTCGGTGGTGCCATAGATATTGCGCAGATCGTCGAAATGGGACCATTCGACGCTATCCATGATGCCGGGAGGCTGCATGTGCTGCTGGTTGCGCGCTTCGCCATAGTGCGGGTTCATCACCAGCGGGGTCAGTCCGCGCCAGGCGGGAAGACACTCGCTGCTGCCGGGGGCGGTGCTGTATCCGAGCATCTGCTTGGCATCAGCCAGTGGGTCGGGGTAGTCCTCCTCGGCATTGAGTCCGACCAGCAGGCTGCGGTTCTCAGTGAGGCGCCACTTTGGGTTGTGCCTGTCGGTGACATCCATGTAGTGCTCCAGCAACTCACAGTCACCGACGTGGATGATCTGGGTGACCATATCCGGGTAGGAGTACTGCGGAACACCAGCGTCCAGCAGGCCGGGGTGGTTCTGGGCGAATACGTACTGCTGGATACCGCCGCCGGAACCGCCGATGGCCACGGTGTAGTCGGGCACGCCGAAGCGCTTGGTGAAGTGCTCCTTGACCATCAGCGCGGTCTCGCCGGCCAACTGCAGATTGTAGTGGGTGCTGGTGCGGTTGGCGGTGGAGAAGATGACGGCATAGCCCTTGCCCAGTACTTCCGGCGCCAGTGCCCGCCTGTCCACGCGGCCCTGGCTATGGCCGATCCCCACGCCACCCAGGAAGTGGTAGAGCAGGCGACCGTTCCAGTTATTGGTGGAGGTCGTGTCGGTCTGGTCATTGATATTGGCCAGGGTGGCAAAGCTGTAGATGAACCGATTGATGGTGCCTTGCTCATGACGGACGATGAAGTCCACTTCGCGGCCATCGGTCAGTTTGGTGGTGGCCATGTCCGCTGGCCGGCTACCGTCACTCGGCAACGGCAGGTAATCGTTCACCGCGGTGGAGTAGTACTTGAACTCGACAAAGGTCTCTATGGCGCAGTCCTTGCTGAGACCGATCTGGTTGCCGCCTTCATCCAGAACCGGAAAGCCCATATCTCCATCGGTATCGATGAGAGGCTGTTTTCCCAGCTCTACCGTGACGGAACAGACAAAGGGGTATTGGTGTGGGCCGGAGAAGATGGGGCCTTCAAGCGGATGGTTGACCAGCTCCAGCTGGTCCAGGCGGCCGTGTGTCTTGTGTTGCAGCTCCAGCTGGTTCTCACCGAGTTCCAGTCCATCGATCAGTATCTCGAGCTGATCGTTGCGTTCATTCATCCTGGTTGGAGTGACGGTTTGGTTGTTGACCCAGAATTCCAGCTCATCCATCTCCTGTTCCAGCAGCTCGGGATCACCCTTGATGGTCACCAGTACATCGCCACCGCTGACCTGGTCCATGGCGCTGGAGAGAACCGCCAGGCTCAGATCAGGTTTGGGGGTCTTGTTGCTGGAGCTGCCGCCTGACCCGCTCAGGCACCCGGTCAATCCCAGGGCAAGCAGGCCGGCTGCGCAGGGTAGCCAATAGTGTTTTGCAGACTTCATGAGTCACTCCATTGTTTTTGTTATGGAGTGATCGATGCTATGCGCCAGCCGCGGAGGGAAACAGATACAGATTGCGGTATCTGACTGACACAGGGAGCGGCGGCAATCTGTTTGACTGCTATTGGCGCAACTGTACCTGTTTGGCGGTGGGTGCTTGGTCTAGTCTGAGACTCCAACAAAAATCATAAAAGGGAAGCATCATGCGCAATCAACGTACCCTCCTGGCAGTGGCTTGCAGCGTTCTTCTGCTGCAAGGTTGTCTTGGCTCCAGTTCGGGTTCCAGCTCCAGGCCCGGTGAGCCGCAGCCAGAACTCGATTTGACTGACTTTGACCCGGCCACCGCCACGTACTGCGATCACACCGTACTGGCCCACTGCATGTACCCCTTCCCCAACAACTTCTTCACCAGTGACGATGCCGGCACGCCCACCGGCCTGCGGGTCAGTTTCGATGTAAGAGGCATGCCGGTTGCCCGGCCGGTGGATATGCCGGCCGATCCGAGTCGTACCCGCTACGTGGATATCCAGACCACGGAATCGGCGCCGATCCAGCCGGAGCAGTGGAACCGCAACGATGGTTTCTCTCCGGGTTCCATGCTGCTGGTCCACCTGCCGGGTATCGATCTGCAGCAGACCGGGGCGGTGCGCTTGACCGACTTGGAGCCTTCCCTGGACCCGGATGCGCCAATCATGGTGATCAATGCTGCAAGCCTGGAGCCGCAGCTGATATGGGCTGAACTGGACGCCAACAATACCGACCCGGACCAGCAGGCGCTGATCATCCGGCCGGCCCGCAACTTCGAGGAGGGCCAGCGCTATATTGCGGTGATCCGCAATGCCAGGGATGCCGATGGTGAACTGCTGGCGACGAACGAGCTGTTTCGTGCCTACCGCGACGGCATCGATACCGGTGAGGCGGCGTTCGAGGAGCGGCGTGACGCCATGGAGGATATCTTTGCGATATTGACCAATGCCGGTGTGGCGCGGGACGAGATCACCCTGGCCTGGGACTTCACCATTGCCAGCCAGCAGTCGATCACCGAGCGGTTGCTGGCCATTCGGGACGATGCCTTCGGGCGTCTGGGTAATGCCGCGCCGGTCTTCAGTATCACGGAAATCCAGGACGACCCGAATGCCGAGCTCAGTCGAAATATCCTCGGCACCTTCGAGGTGCCCAACTACCTGAATCAGCCGGGTGGGGGAGTGGGCGCCTCGTTCAACTACGCCAGCGACGACCCCGATGCCCTGCCCGTGGTGCTCGATGGCGCCGAGTTCCTGCAGGCGCGCTTCCGTTGCCAGATACCGCGGACAGCCGTGGCTGACTTCGCCGATGGCAATGCAACGGTGCAGCCGGCGCGTGCTGCCATCTACGGGCATGGCCTGTTCGGCCAGAGCACCTATGCCATTGCGGGGGGCGAATTTGGCAGCGGACAGGTACGCCGGATGCAGGACGAGCACAACATCATGTTCTGCGCTACCGACTGGATAGGCATGGCCCAGGAGGATCTGGTGGCGGGGAATATCCACCAGATCCTGGCGGATCTGACCGGCTTGCCCAGGCAACTGGACCGCAGCCAGCAGGGGTTGCTGAACTTCATGTTCCTGGCCGAGCTGATGAACCACCCCGATGGCTTCGCCAGTGATCCCCGTTTCCGCCACGGAGCGGGCGATACGCTGGTCTACGATCCTGCTGAGGTGTTCTACGACGGCAACAGCCAGGGCGGTATCCTGGGTGGGGCCCTGGTTGCCGCTGCCCCCAACATCCATCGCGGCGTGCTCGGTGTACCCGGTAGCAACTACAGCCTGCTGCTGCGCCGTTACGGGCCCTTCAACCAGCGCTTTGGGCCGGTCCTGTATGAGGCCTATCCCGACGGGCTGGACCAGTCGCTGAACTTTGCGCTGATGCAGATGCTCTGGGACCGGGCAGAGAACAATGGTTACCTGAGCCATCTGGCCGGTAACTTCATGCCTGGAACGCCGACCGACAAGAAGGTGCTGCTGCACGTGGCCCTGGGGGACTACCAGGTGACCCAATGGAGCGCGGAAATCATGGCCCGTACCATTGGTGCTGCAGTCCATGAGCCCACCGCGCGGCTGGGTGAAAGCGTCGACAGCAATCCGCTGTTCGGCATCGAGCGGATTGAGCAGTATCCCTACGCCGGCCATGGCTTGATGATCTGGGATTCGGGTGATGTTGCCGGAGACGAGGGCAACCCCTTCCCGCCGACCAACAATACCGGGCCCGATACCTCCTACGGTAACGACCCGCACGAATCGCCGCGCAACACGGTTGCTGCCAGACAGCAGAAGTCGGATTTCATGCGCAGCAACGGAGCGGTCACCGATGTCTGTGGCGATAGCCCCTGCTACAGCGATGACTACACCGGCGTGTCACGCCTCGACTAGGCTGCCGGGAGATTCCCGGCAATGGCTCCCAGGCGCTCGATGGCCTGTCGTATCTGCTGGGTCATCGGGTTGCCGGCATTGAGCCTGAAGTAGTTGCTGTAGCGCGGGCCGGCGGAGAACACCGAGCCGGGAAAGATGTGGATACCTTCGGCCATGGCCTGCTCGAACAGTTGGCGGGAGTCCATCCGGCCGGGCAGTTCGATCCAGAGTACGCAGCCGCCGGTAGGGGTATTGACCCGGGTGCCGGTGGGGAAGCAGCTGCGCACCTGCGCCGCTGTTGCCTGGGCCTGGTTGGCCAGGTGCTGGCGTAGTTGCTGGATGTGTTGGGTATAGAAGCCGCTTTCCATCAGGCGCGCCATCAGCAGTTGCGGTGCCGAGGCGTTGGTGATACTGCTGATCTGCTTGAGCTCGCGCAGGCGGTGATGGAAGCGCCCAGGTGCGACCCAGCCGAGCCGGATGCCCGGTATCAGCGACTTGGAGAAGGAGGTGCAGTAGAGCACCATGCCGGCCTCATCATAGGCCTTGGCCGGCATGGAATTGCCGGCATACACCGTCTCGCCCCAGATATCATTCTCGATCACCGGTACCGAATAGCGGGTCGCCAGCGCCACCAGTCTGCGCTTGCGCTCCTCGGACATGGTGAAGCCCAGCGGATTCTGCGCATTGCAGGAGATCAGGCAGGCGCTGACCTGCCCCAGCTTGAATGCCTGCTCCAGGGAGTACAGGCAGATGCCATCGCGGTAGTGGGTGGGAATCTCCAGCGCCCGGCGCTGCATCACTTCCAGGGCCACCAGGGTGCCATAGTAGGTGGGCGTTTCGACTGCCACCGTATCGCCGGGCCGGGTCACGGTACGCAGTGCCAGTTCCAGGGCCTCCATGCACCCGTTGGTGACGATCACGTCATTCGGGGTGAGGGGAATCGGATAGCTGAGGCTGCGCCGGACCAGTTGGTGGGTGAAGCGCTGGTGCCCATGGGGATGCATGTAGTCCCAGACTTCCAGTGGCTGTTTGCGGGTAACATCGCGCAGGGTCAGCAGGATGCGCTCGATGGGCATGATCTGCGGGCTGGGCAGGGCGATGCCGAGGCGCAGCAACTGCTGCTCCAGATGCGGTTCCATGTAGTTGAAGATATCTTCGCTCAGCGAGACTTCCACCGGCAGCAGCGGAAAATGCGCGATATCGTTGCCGGGGGCGGGCGCGTGGGCGCTGCTGGCAACGAATACCCCGGAGCGGGGACGCACGTCGACCAGACCGTCCATCTCCAGCTTGCGGAAGCACTGAATGACGGTATTGATGCTGACGTTGAACAGTCTGCTCAGCGCTCTGACCGACGGCAGACGCTCGCCTGTCTGGTAGTTGCCGCTCAGAATATGGTTACGCAGATGCTCGCTGATGTTCTCGTACAGAAAGAGGTCACGGGCCATGAGCGTGGTTTCACCTTGTTATTGTCGTAGTTGCGCTCAGTGGTATCAGTATAGGAGGTGAGTCTGGTCATGGCGAGCCCGCAGTAAGCCGGCGCTATCCAGGGCAGCCGGAAGTGATGAACGCGCGCTTGATCCGTGCGCGGCCGACACGGTTGATGATGACCTTGCGCCCCTGCGCCGCCGTCTGCTGTGGGCACAAGGAAAAGGTACCGGACTGGAAGCCTCCATTGAGCAGTTCCGACTCGCCCTGGGCGTTATACCGCAGGTAGTCGGCAATGTTGGCGTTGGCGTGAATGTGGCTGACCAGGGCGGGCTGCTCATAGCGCAGGACCCTTTCATCGCTGTCATGTGCGCCGTTATGGTTGGCATCCAGGAAGATGATCCAGCCGTTGTTCCAGTCCTGCCCGAGCGGCGTCATGGTCACGGGACGGTTGAGCCGTATGGCCTCGGTGCGGGTGAACTGGATGCTACGCATCAGGCCGTTGACGCTGCTGTCCATCCGCTGGCTGTCGATCAGCCCGCCGAAGGCCGGCAGGCCAATGGTCAGCAGAATGGCCAGCACCGCCACCGCAACCATCATCTCAACCAGTGTGAAGCCGCGACTGAGCATGCTGTAGTCCTCCTGAAAGGGGGCTACAGCCAACATCCGCCCGTAAGTGATGCGGGGATTATAGCGGGCGCAGCCATGGCTCCAAGCCGCAACGGCCGAGTTTGCGAGAGCCGTCACGTTGTTTCTGGTAGCAGCGGGCGGTGACGCTATCGGTGCGTTTTCGGATCAACGGCATGTCATCTCTGCGTAATGCCAATTTGGCATCATTCTGGTATGTGCCTTTCTCCCCTTGTCGGTAGCCCCATCGTGAATCATCGCAACCTGCCCGTTTCCCTCGGACTCATTCAGCGTGCCATCGTGGTGCTGGGTGCGGTGATCCTGGTCTTCGTCTGGTTCATGTATCACTACCACAATCGCCAGGTACACGACGAGCGTCTGGCAGCCGAGGGCGCCGGGCATCTGAACCTGGCGGTGATCGTGGCGGAGAACCTGCGGCAGATGGAGGACCGGGCCGGTAACAGTGGCCAGCATGACCAGCTCATGCTGAACGACACGGGTATCGGCTATCTGGTCAGCCTGTCTCGTCACGTCGACCTGGGCAAGAGCGGCTTCATTCAGGTGCTGGATGCCGGCGGCCGCGAGCGCATGCGTGCCGACTCCAGTGGCGTTATCGTCGCCGGGCAGAGGCTGGCGCCCTTGCCCCCGCAGGGTCACCAGGCCGGGCTGTATGCCTCGGTGATGGGCGGCGCACACTACCAGAGCGCCTTCCATGCCGTGCCGCAACACGGTTTCACCGTGGTGATCAGCAAGCAGTACGAAGAAATCCTCGGCCCCTTCGAGGCCGGCAAGTCGCGGCAGTTTCTGCTCAATATCATCGTCACTCTGGCGGTGATGGCCTGCGTGTTCTGGATGGTCAGGATGCTGCACGGCCTGCAGGCGGCGCTGGTCACACTGCAGAATTCGCAGCGGGAAAACCAGCAGCTGATCGCACGGCTGGAACGCGAGCATGAACGCAGCAGTCGCGCCGCCTCCACCGATCACCTGAGCGGTCTGTTCAATCGCCGGCAGTTCATCGAGGTGGCCAACCAGGTATTGGCTGAACAGCGTAATCGCCGATGCTTGCTGGCATTGCTGTTCATCGATCTGGATCGCTTCAAGTCGATCAACGATACCCTCGGTCACCGCATCGGCGATCTGTTGCTGCAGGCGGTGGCCGGGCGCATCAAGCGTCTGCTCGAGCCCGGTGACGAGGCGGCGCGGTTCGGCGGTGACGAGTTCGTCGTGCTGCTGGGCGGGGATCGCACCGAGCAGGATATCGTCGCCTGGGTCGATACCCTGACCCAGCGCCTTTCCGCGGCCTACCAGCTCGAAGGCAGTGAGGTGAACACCAGCCCCAGTACCGGCATCAGCATCTGCCCGCGGGATACCCAGGATGTGGACAGCCTGATTCGCTACGCCGACGCGGCCATGTATTCGGCCAAGCGCGCCGGCCGTGGCCAGTACCGCTTCTTCGACCAGTCGCTGAACGTCTCGGACGTGGAGGAGTTTCGCCTGGAGCAGGCCTTCGGTGAGGCGCTGAAGCAGCATCAGTTCGTTCTGCACTACCAGCCGCAGATCGCCCTGGACTCGATGTCGATCACCGGTTACGAGGCGCTGGTGCGCTGGCAGCATCCCGAGTTCGGGCTGATCTACCCGGATCGCTTCATTCCGATCGCCGAGCGCAGCGGCTTCATCATTCCGTTGGGGCTGGAGGTGATCTCGCTGGCCTGCCAGCAACTGGCCGAGTGGGTCGCCGAGGGTGTTGCCGAACGGGTAGCGGTGAATGTATCGGCGCTGCAGTTGAGCCAGCCGCAGTTCAGCGACATGGTGCTGGGCGAACTGCAACGGCATGGCGTCGAGCCCTGGCGACTGGAACTGGAAATCACCGAAACCGCCATCCTTGAACACGAACAGATCGCCATCGCCAGTCTGAAGCTGCTCAGGAGCGCCGGTTTGAGTATCAGTCTGGATGACTTCGGCAAGGGCTATGCCGGCTTCGCCCACCTCAACGCCTTGCCGGTGAACAAGCTGAAGATCGACCGCAGCCTGATCGCCCAGCTCTCCAACAGCCACGATGACAGCCTGATCGTGTCCTCCACCATCACCCTGGCCAAGCGTCTGTCGCTGCGGGTGGTCGCCGAAGGAGTGGAGACACCCGAGCAACTGGTCTATCTGCGCCTGGCCGGCTGCGATATCGTTCAGGGCTACCATTTCAGCCGCCCGATTCTCGCCGATCGGATTGTCGACTTCCAGAACGAATTCCGTGCCGCCAAGCTCTCCGCATGATGCAACTGCTACTTCCGCACCCTGATGCGGACCCCGTCACCGCAGATCACGGCATTCCTGCGTCCGCAGCATGCCGTGCGGATCATCCCGGTCAGTCACGAGACCTGCCAGCCGCTGCTGGAGTTACTGGAGCGCTGACTCAGCGGCGTTCCAGCAGTACCCCCGACTCCATGTGGTGGGTATAGGGGAACTGGTCGAACAGGGCGCAGCGGGTGATGCGATGGGTGTGTTGCAGCTCGGCGATATTGGCCGCCAGGGTCTCGGGATTGCAGGAGATATAGAGGATCCGCTGGTAGCCCTTGACCAGCTCGAGGGTCGCCGGGTCGAGGCCGGCGCGCGGCGGGTCGACGAACACGGTGCCGAACTCGTAGCCGCTCAGGTCGATGCCCTGCAGGCGGCGGAACTCGCGCACGCCGGTCAGGGCCTGGGTGACTTCCTCGCTGGCCAGGCGCACCAGGGTGACGTTCTCGACCTGGTTGTCGGCGATATTCTCCAGCGCCGAACGCACCGAACTCTTCGACAGCTCGGTAGCCAGCACCCGGCGAAAGCGGGTGGATAGCGGGAGGGTGAAGTTGCCATTGCCGCAGTACAGCTCCAGCAGATCATCGTCGTTATGACCGGCCGCTTCCAGTGCCCAGCCAAGCATGTGCTGGTTGACCTGGCCGTTGGGCTGAGTGAAGCCACCTTCGATCTGCTGATAACGCCAGCTGCGCCCATCCACCTGCAACTGCTCCACCACATGGTCGCGTTGCAGCACCCGCCGGCGTCCGCGACTGCGACCGATCAGCAGGATGTCCAGTTGCTCTGCCAGGCGCTGGGCGGCGCTATCCCACTGCTCGTCGATCGGCCGGTGGTAACACAGGGTGACCAGCGCCTCACCGGACAGGGTGGTGAGAAACTCTACCTGGAACAGCTTGTGGCCCAGCTCCCGCTCGGCCTTGCAGGCGTCGAGCAGCGGCATCATCAACTCATTGATGCGGCGGCTGGCGATCGGCAGTTGCTCGATCAGGATCGGGTGGCGGTTGTCGCCCGGTTCGAACATCGCATAATGCGGCTGGCCGTTCTCGTACCACAGGCGGAACTCGGCGCGCAGGCGAAAATGCTCCAGCGGCGAGGTGAAGACCGCAGGCTCGGGTGCACTGAACGGTTGCAGCAGGTCAACCAGGCGCTGGCGCTTGGCTTCCAGTTGTTCGTCATAGTGTGCAGGATCGAATGCCAGTGCCATCAGCTGAAGAACCCGAGTTTGATAATGAACAGGGCCGACAGCACGTACAGGCTGGGATTCAGGTCCCGCCAGCGCCCGGACAGCAGCTTGATCGCGGTCCAGGAGATGAAGCCCAGGGCAATGCCATTGGCGATGGAGAAGGTCAGCGGCATCACCAGCGCGGTGACCACCACCGGCGCCGCCTCGGTCAGGTCCTCCCAGTCGACCTGCACCAGGCCGCTGGTCATCAGTACCGCGACGAAGAACAGCGCCGGTGCGGTGGCATAGGGCGGTACCGCGCCGGCCAGGGGTGACAGGAACAGGCTGAGCAGGAACAGCGCCGCGACCACGCAGGCGGTCAGGCCGGTACGGCCGCCAACGGCGGTACCCGCGGCCGACTCCACATAGCTGGTGGTGGTCGAGGTGCCCAGCAGCGCGCCGGCCATGGTGGCGCTGCTGTCGGCCATCAGCGCGCGGCCCAGGCGTGGCAGCTTGCCCTGTTTGTCGACCAGCCCGGCTTTCTGCGCCACCCCGATCAGCGTACCGGAGGTATCGAACAGGTCGACGAACAGGAAGGCGAAGATCACGCTGACCAGACCCACATCCAGTGCACCGCGAATATCCAGTTGCAGCAGCGTCGGCGCCAGGCTCGGCGGTGCCGAGACCAGACCGTCGGTACGGGTGAAGCCAGCGAGCAGGCTGATGCCGGTGACCAGCAGAATGCCGATCATCACCGCACCGGTCACCCGGCGGTAGGCCAGGGCGACGATCACGATAAAGCCGAGTGCGGCCAGTATCGGGCCGGGCTGGGTCATGTCCCCGGCACCGACCAGCGTCGCGGGATGGTCCACCACGATGCCGGCGCTTTTCAGCGCGATCAGCGCGAGAAACAGGCCGATACCGGCGGCAATTGCCGAGCGCAGCGGCAGGGGGATGCTGTTGATCACCCACTCACGGATCTTGAAGATGCTCAGCAGGAAGAACAGCAGGCCGGAAATGAACACCGCCCCCAGCGCCACCTGCCAGCTGTAGCCCATGGAGCCGACCACGGTATAGCTGAAGAAGGCATTGAGGCCCATGCCCGGCGCCAGCGCGATCGGGTAGTTGGCCCAGAGGCCCATTACCAGCGAACCGAGCGCCGCCGCCAGACAGGTGGCGACGAACGCCGCGCCCGGATCGATGCCGGCATCAGCCATCATCATCGGGTTGACGAAGATGATATAGGCCATCGTCAGGAAGATGGTCACGCCGGCCAGTACCTCGGTACGGACGGTGGTGCCGTGGGCTTTGAGTTGGAACAGCTTTTCCAGCATGGCGGGATCTCGGGGTGGGGAGGCCGAAAAGGGCGGCATTCTAGCCTATTTGCCGTCCGAACGCAGCATATGCCGGCAGTCCAGCGGGGCTGGTTGTCCGGGGCATGGATTGCCGCGTCGGCGGATGGCCGCCCCCTTGCTCCTCGCAATGACGGGTCCCCTTATGCTCGTCATTGCGAGCCCGCAGGGCGCGGCAATCCACGGGGCGGGGCATCCAGTGCATAGCGGGCAGGTGGACCATGGGTTGCTGCGTCGGCCTCCGGGTAGTGCTGGAGGGAATGGGTGAATTTTTATCGTTGTTGTGTCAGGCTTTACGGCCATTTTTGCGGAGAGCCGCCATGAGCAATACATTCGAAACCGACGAGCAGCGCGTCAGCTACGGCATTGGCCGTCAAATGGGCGACCAACTGCTGTCGAGCAACATCCCCGACCTGGCCGTCGACCTGGTTATGGCCGGCCTGCGTGATGCCTACACCCAGCAGCCCAGCCCGGTCGACGAGGCCGCTATGCAGGCCGCTTTCCAGACGCTGCAGTCGAAAATGCAGGCGCTGGCCGAGGAATCCGCCCGTGCCGCCGGCAAGGCCGGTATCGAGTTTCTCGAGCGCAACGCTGCGCGCGAAGGCGTGGTGACACTGCCGTCGGGCCTGCAGTATGAGGTTGTCAGCGAGGGCAGCGGCGCTACGCCGACCGCCAGCTCCACCGTGCGTACCCACTACGAAGGCACGCTGATCAGCGGTGAAGTATTCGACAGCTCCTACAAGCGTGGTCAGCCTGCCGAGTTCCCGGTAGGCGGCGTCATCGCCGGCTGGACCGAAGCACTGCAGCTGATGCAGGAAGGTGCCAAGTGGCGCCTGTACATCCCGTCCAACCTGGCCTACGGTGAACGCGCCGCCGGCAGCATTCCGCCGCACAGCACGCTGATCTTCGATATCGAGCTGATCAAGGTTCTGTAACCAAGAGCATACCGCCTCCGGTGGTTGGCGTAGCGCAGGCGCGCTGCACCCCGGGGGCTTGCTGGGGTTGGTGAGCCCCTGCTCGCCGACGGTGTTGCACAGGCTGGCCGATCGGTTGGCGTAGCGCCGGTGCGCTACACCCCGTCAGAACTGGCGGTCTACCGCAAAGCGGGCCAACTGCTCCAGGGCGTCACGATAGACTGACGGCGGCAGAGTCTGCAGCAGGCTGATGGCATTGTCGGCGTGCTGGCGGGCCAGTTGCGCGGTGTAATCCAGCGCACCACTGCTTGCCACGGCCTCGCGGATGGGGTTGATATCCTCGATACCGCCTTTCTGGATCGCCTTGCGCACCAGGGCGGCCTGTTCGGCAGTACCTTCGCGCATGGTGTAGATCAATGGCAGCGTGGGTTTGCCCTCGGCCAGATCATCTCCGACATTCTTGCCCATGGCCTCGGCGTCGCCGTTGTAGTCCAGCAGGTCATCCACCAACTGGAAGGCAATACCCAGGGCGTCGCCGTAGCGGCGCAGCGCCTCGACCTGTTGCGCAGGCGCATCGGCGAGCAGGGCGGCGGTGTGGGTGGAGGCTTCGAACAGCATGGCGGTCTTGCTGCGGATGACTTCCATATAGGTGGCTTCATCGGTGCTGGCGTCACGCACCTTGGATAACTGCAGCACCTCGCCCTCGGCGATCACGTTGGTGGCGCCGGCCAGTACCCGCATGATGCGCATGTCGTCGAGTTCGACCATCAGCTCGAACGAGCGCGAATAGAGGAAGTCACCAACCAGTACACTGGCTGCATTGCCCCACAGCGCGTTGGCGGTGGAGCGGCCGCGGCGCAGATCGGAGGTGTCGACCACGTCGTCGTGCAGCAGGGTGGAGGTATGCATGAACTCGATGATCGCCGCCAGGGTGTGCGGACGCTCATCGGTCAGGCCGCAGGCGCGGGCACCGAGCAGCACCACCAGGGGGCGCAGGCGCTTGCCGCCGGCGCTGATGATATAGCTGCCGATCTTCTCGACCAGAGGCACGCGCGAGTGCAGTTGACGCATGATCAACTGGTTTACAGCTTCGAAGTCATCAGTGACCGCAGTGTAAAAAGGCAGGGTGGTCATCTACAGCACGCTTTCAGAAGGGTTGCGCGGCATGCTAGGCGGCAGCCAGCGTACTGTCAAGAAAGCAGCGGCATTCGGCTATTACCGTCTTCTTTGTGCGGCACTGTTCGGCATTGCGTTGGCATCGATTTGTCGGTAGAATCCCCGCCCCTGAAAACCCGATTTACAGCATCCCTGTTTTGACAATGGCAAGCTCGGGCCCGATAGGCGGGTTCACTTGCAGCCATGCCGGCCATTAACGACTATACCCAAGCGCCGGGTGAGCAGGATTACGGAGAAAGCAACATGTACGCAGTAATTGTTACTGGTGGCAAGCAGTACAAGGTCGCCGAAGGCGAATACCTGAGAGTAGAGAAGCTGGAAGCCGAAACCGGCGCCAGCATTGAGTTCGATCGCGTACTGCTGGTCGGTAACGGTGATGACGTCACCATCGGTGCTCCGGTTGTCGAAGGCGCCAAGGTGACTGCTGAAATCAGCGCCCATGGTCGTGGTGAGAAGGTTCGTATCATCAAGTTCCGTCGCCGCAAGCACCACATGAAGCGTCAGGGCCACCGTCAGTGGTACACCGAAATCAAGATTACCGGCATCTCTGCCTAAGTATTGAGGAGTAAAGACTCATGGCACACAAAAAAGCAGGCGGTTCCACACGTAACGGTCGCGATTCAGAAGCCAAACGACTTGGTGTGAAGCTGTACGGTGGCCAGGCTGCCACTGCCGGCAACATCATCGTTCGCCAGCGCGGCACCCAGTTCCACGCCGGCAAGAACGTTGGTATGGGCAAGGATCACACTCTGTTCGCCAAGGCTGACGGCGTGATCAAGTTTGAAGTCAAGGGTGAGTTCAACCGTCGCTACGTCAGTGTCGTAGCCGGCTGATAGTTTCCCGGTTTCAAAAAGCCCTGTCTTGCGACGGGGCTTTTTTGTTTGTAGCGTAGGTCTCTCTATTAACCCCTCATCAGGGGGAGCGCAATGAAATTTGTAGATGAAGTGGCCATTACCGTAAAGGCGGGTGATGGTGGCAATGGTTGCATGAGTTTCCGTCGGGAAAAGTTCATTCCCAAGGGCGGCCCCGACGGTGGCGACGGTGGCGATGGTGGTTCCATCTTCCTGGAAGCCGATCCCAACCTGAATACCCTGGTCGATTATCGCTATACCCGTCGTTTCAATGCCAAGCGCGGCGAGAACGGGCGTGGTTCCGACTGCACCGGGGCCAAGGGTGAGGACATGGTGCTGCGAGTACCGGTAGGCACCACCGTGGTCGATGCCGGCACCCAGGAAATCATCGGCGACCTGACCGAGCCGGGCCAGCGTCTGCTGGTGGCCCAGGGTGGCTTCCATGGTCTGGGCAACACTCGTTACAAGTCCAGTGTCAATCGCGCTCCCCGGCAGACGTCGAACGGCAGTCTGGGTGAGCTGCGTGACCTCAAGCTGGAGTTGAAGGTGCTGGCGGACGTCGGTCTGCTGGGCCTGCCCAATGCCGGCAAGAGCACCTTGATCCGCTCCGTATCGGCTGCCAAGCCCAAGGTGGCGGACTATCCCTTTACCACCATGGTGCCCAATCTGGGCGTAGTGGACGTCGGACAGTTGCGCAGTTTCGTGATTGCCGATATCCCGGGTGTGATCGCTGGTGCCGCTGAAGGCGCCGGGCTGGGAACGCGCTTCCTCAAGCACCTGTCACGCACGCGGCTGTTGCTGCATCTGGTGGATATGGCGCCGCTGGACCAGAGCGACCCGGTCGAGGCGGTCGAGACCATCATCCACGAGCTGGGCAAGTTCAGTCCGGCACTGACCCTGCGCGAGCGCTGGCTGGTGCTGAACAAGTGCGACCAGTTGCTGGAAGACGAGCAGCAGGCGATTCTGGATGACGTGGTCGAGCGGCTGGAGTGGGAAGGGCCGGTATTCGTGATTTCCGCTGCCGAGCGCCAGGGCACCCAGGAATTGGCCAAGGCGGTCATGAACTGGCTGGATGAGCGCGTCCTGCGTCTGCAGGAGGACGAGGAATACGCCGCCGAAGTGGCCGAGCTGGATCAGCGTATCGAAGAGGAAGCGCGTGCCCATATCCAGGAGCTGGATGATCGGCGTGCACGGCGCAAGGCGGGTCTCGAAGACGAAGATGATGACTTCGATGACGAGGACGACGAGGATGGGCCGGAAATTTTCTATGTTCAGTGAGCGGAGCTGACATTGCATGCGTGACAAGGTGACTGCCGCCCGGCGGTGGGTGATAAAGATTGGTAGCGCGCTGCTGACCAGTGACGGACGCGGCCTGGATCGCCAGGCCATGGCGGTCTGGGTGCGGCAGATGGTTGATCTGCGCAACAGCGGGGTGGATGTGGTACTGGTGTCCTCCGGCGCTGTGGCGGCGGGCATGACCCGTCTGGGCTGGAGCGAGCGACCGAAGAGCATTCACCAGCTGCAGGCCGCCGCTGCGGTAGGGCAGATGGATCTGGTACAGGCCTGGGAGAGCAGCTTCGAAGAGTTCGGGCTGACTACCGCACAGGTGCTGGTCACCCATGACGACCTGTCCGACCGCAAGCGTTACCTGAATGCGCGCAGCACCTTGCGGGGGCTGCTCGATCTCGGGGTGATTCCGGTCATCAACGAGAATGATACGGTGGTTACCGATGAGATCCGCTTCGGTGACAACGACACGCTCGGTGCGTTGGTAACCAATCTGGTCGAGGCTGAGCTGCTGGTGATTCTCACTGACCGCGACGGCCTGTTTACTGCTGACCCGCGCAACAATCCGGATGCCGAGCTGATTTCCAATGCCATGGCCGATGATCCTCGGTTGGATGCCATGGCTGGTGGTGGTGCTGGTGCGCTGGGGCGCGGTGGCATGCAGACCAAGCTGCGGGCTGCACGGCTGGCGGCGCGTTCCGGCGCCAGTACCATCATTATCGGTGGGCGTATCGAGCAGGTGATTGCGCGCCTCAAGACGGGTGAGAATCTGGGCACCTTGCTGCTGCCGGAAAAAGGCATGCTGGCGGCGCGCAAGCAATGGCTGGCCGGTCATCTGCAGACCCGTGGTCGGCTATTGCTCGATGATGGTGCAGTCAGGGCCTTGCAGAGTGGGCGTTCCAGTCTGCTGCCGGTTGGTGTCAAGGCGGTGGAGGGTAACTTCCGGCGTGGCGAAATGGTGGTCTGTGCCACGCTGGCCGGTCGCGAAATCGCACGGGGACTGGTCAACTATGGAGCCCATGAAGCGTCGCGGATCGTTGGTCAGCCCAGTGAGGCGATTGCCGGCATTCTCGGCTATGTCGACGAACCGGAGCTGGTGCATCGGGATAACCTGGTACTGGTGTAGCGTGAGTGGCGGGGTGTAGCGCGCCTGCGCTACGCCTTGGTGGAGGCGGGCGGCTCCCTGTCGTCGAGCAGGGGCTCGACAACCCCTGGATGGCAGGGCACAAAAAAACCGGCTCATTGAGCCGGTTTTTTTATCAACGCGGAACGCGAATCAGGCGGCGGTAGCCATGGCCTTGATGTGTGCGTTCAGGCGGCTCTTGTGACGAGCAGCCTTGTTCTTGTTGATGATGCCCTTGTCAGCCATGCGGTCGATGACCGGAACGGCAGCAGTGTAGGCAGTTTGTGCTTTCTCGAGGTCTTTGGCGTCGATCGCCTTGACTACGTTCTTGATATAGGTACGAACCATGGAGCGCAGGCTTGCATTGTGATTGCGGCGCTTCTCGGCCTGCTTGGCGCGTTTCTTGGCTTGAGGTGAGTTGGCCACCGTCTTGCTCCTCAGAAAATCTAGTGAATTAGGGTATAAATAAGGTCGCGTACTGTGCCGCAGAGCAAGGCCGATGTCAAGGGCAAAGGTAGGCCAAAACATCTGCGGGCTAGTCGAAGTGTCCAAGTATATCCGGTTAGCGCTATCATCGCGCTTTTACTTTGCGGTGCGATAGATGACCGATACAACTCCTCCGGGCGCGCCTGTCGAGAAAGCTCCCAGTCTGCTGCGTTCCGGCATGGTGGTCAGCATCATGACCATGCTGTCGCGGATACTGGGCATGGTGCGTGATGTGGTGGTGGCGGCGTACTTCGGTTCCAAGTCCGAAGCCGACGCCTTCTTTATCGCCTTCAAGATTCCCAACTTCCTGCGCCGGCTGTTCGCCGAGGGGGCCTTTGCCCAGGCCTTCGTGCCGGTGCTGTCGGAATACCGTGCCAAGTACACCCTTGCCGAGGTGCAGAATCTGGTCAACCGGGTCAGCGGTACGCTCGGCCTGACCCTGGCCGGCATCACCATGCTGGGCGTTGCCGGTGCGCCAGTGCTGATCACCCTGTTCGCGCCGGGCTTCCATGGCCAGACCGAAAAGCTGGCGCTGGCCACGGATATGCTGCGCATCACCTTTCCCTATCTGTTCCTGATCTCGTTGACCGCCCTGTGCGGCGCGATCCTGAACAGCTATGGACGCTTTGCGGTGCCGGCCTTCACCCCGGTGCTGCTCAACCTGAGCATGATCGGCGCGACACTGTTCATGGCGCCGTACTTCGACCAGCCGATCATGGCACTGGCCTGGGGGGTGTTCATCGCCGGGGTGGTGCAGTTGCTGTTCCAGCTGCCATTCCTGGCACAGATCAGGCTGCTGCCGGTGCCGCGGCCGGATCGTCACCATGAAGGCGTCAAGCGCATCATGACGCTGATGATACCCGCGCTGTTCGGTGTATCGGTCAGTCAGATCAACCTGCTGCTGGATACCGTGTTGGCGTCCTTCCTGCAGACCGGCAGCATTTCCTGGCTGTATTACGCCGACCGTCTGTCGGAATTGCCCCTCGGTGCCTTCGGCATTGCCATCGGCACCGTGATCCTGCCGGCGCTGTCGCGCCAGCACGCCGGGGAAGACCCCAAGGCTTTTGCCGCCACCCTGGACTGGGCGGTGCGCATGGTGCTGCTGGTTGGCGTGCCGGCGGCGCTGGCACTGCTGCTGTTGGCCGAGCCGTTGATTGCCACGCTGTTCCATTACGGCGCGATGACCGAGCGCGATGTGGTGCAATCGGCCAATGCCCTGCGTGCCTATGCGGTGGGGGTGATGACCTTCATGCTGATCAAGGTGCTGGCGCCCGGTTACTTCGCCCGCCAGGATATGAAAACGCCAGTGCGGATTGCAGTCATCTGCATGGGCGCCAATATGGTGTTCAACCTGATCCTGGTCTGGCCGTTGGCCCACGTCGGCCTGGCACTGGCGACCTCCATGTCGGCCTTGCTGAATGCCGGCATGCTCTGGTGGGGGCTGCGCAAGATCGGCATCTACCAGGCCCAGCCCGGCTGGCCCCTGTTCATGCTGCGGTTGGTGCTGGCCTGTGCCGCGCTGTCCGCGGTGGTGCTGTGGCTGGTGGCGGATGTGGAGCAGTGGTTTGCCTGGGGTTGGCAGCAGAAGGTCTTGCAGATGACGGTGCTGGTGGTGGTGGGGATTGGGGTGTTCGTCGCCGCGCTGCTGGCCAGCGGCCTGCGGATGCGGCATTTGCGCAAGTAAAAGGAATGCTGTGGGCGGCGTTCCGAATGGAGCTGGATATGGGAGTGCCGGGTTCCATCCCGGCACAGGGGCTTGCTTTGCAAGCCCTATGTCGAGCGGGAGCTCGACACTCCATTGATGGACTGCCTTCATGGCAGGGGCACCGACCAACCCCGATGACGCCGCCCTTCGTAACCCTGTATACTTGCCGGCTTTGATCTCTTTACCAATAACGAGCGCTATGGAACTGGTCCGCGGCCTGCACAATCTGCGCCCCCATCACCGTGGGTGCGTGGCGACAATCGGTAATTTCGACGGCGTCCATGCCGGCCACCAGGCAATTCTCAAGCGCCTGAAGGCGCATGCCGAGCGTATCGGCCTGCCCGGTTGCGTGGTGATCTTCGAACCACAGCCGCGTGAGTACTTCGCGCCGAACAGCGCACCACCGCGCCTGACGCGCCTGCGTGACAAGCTGGCATTGCTGGAGCAGCAGGGCGTCGACCGGGTGTTGTGCCTGGCGTTCAACCGTCGTCTGCGTGAACTCAGTGCCGATGAGTTCATCCAGCAGGTGTTGATCGATGGGCTGGGCGTGCAGCATCTGGAAGTGGGCGATGATTTCCGCTTTGGTTGCGACCGCGCTGGTGACTTCGAGCTGTTGCGTGCCAGCGGCCAGCGCCACGGGTTTACCGTGGAGTCGGCCAATACCGTGGCGGAGAACGGCGAACGGGTCAGCAGTACCCGGGTGCGCCAGGTGCTGGCCGAGGGCGACTTCGCCCAGGCCGAGCGGCTGCTGGGCCGTCCGTTCAGCATCACCGGCCGCGTGCTGCACGGCCAGAAGCTGGGCCGGCAACTCGGTGCGCCGACGGCCAACGTCCAGCTCAAGCGTATCAGCGCGCCGCTGAACGGGGTGTACCGGGTCAGCGTCGAGCTGGACGGTGTGCGGCAGTTGGGTGTGGCCAATATCGGTACCCGCCCGACCGTGGACGGTGACGGCCGCGCGCACCTGGAAGTCCATCTGCTGGACTTCAGCGGTGACCTCTATGGCCGCCGTATTACCGTGGTATTTCATGAAAAATTGCGTGATGAACAGCGGTTTGACTCGCTGCAGGCCTTGCAGGATGCGATCAAGGCTGATTTCGCTACCGCACGAGCCCAATGGGCCGCCGAATTGAACAAGTGAGCCAGGAAAGATGACTGATTACAAAGCGACGCTGAACCTGCCCGCAACGGACTTCCCGATGAAGGCCGGCCTGCCGGCCCGCGAGCCGGAAACCCTGAAACATCTGGACAGTATCGGTCTCTACCAGAAGATTCGTGAAATCAGCAAGGGCCGCCCGCAGTTCGTGCTGCACGACGGCCCGCCCTATGCCAATGGCAGCATTCACATCGGCCACGCGGTGAACAAGATCATCAAGGACATGATCGTGCGCTCCAAGACCCTGTCCGGTTTTGACGCGCCCTATGTTCCTGGCTGGGACTGCCACGGCCTGCCGATCGAGCACAAGGTCGAGACCACCTTCGGCAAGAACCAGCCAGCGGACCAGACCCGCGAGCGCTGCCGCGACTATGCCGCCGAGCAGATCGAAGGGCAGAAGGCCGACTTCATCCGCCTGGGCGTGCTCGGTGACTGGGACAACCCGTACAAGACCATGGAATTCCCCAACGAGGCGGGCGAGATCCGTGCGCTGGCGAAGATGGTCGAAGGCGGCTTCGTGTTCAAGGGCCTGAAGCCGGTCAACTGGTGTTTCGATTGCGGTTCGGCCCTGGCCGAGGCGGAAGTCGAGTACCAGGACAAGAAGTCCGACGCCATCGATGTGGCCTTCGCCGTCGAGGACGCCGACAAGCTGGCCGCGGCCTTCGGCCTGGGCAGCCTGAGCAAGCCCGCCAGCATCGTCATCTGGACCACCACCCCCTGGACCATCCCAGCCAACCAGGCGCTGAACGTCCATCCCGAATATATCTACGCGCTGGTCGATACCGGCGACAAACTGCTGGTGCTGGCCGAAGAGCTGGTCGAGTCCTGCCTGCAGCGCTACGGCGTGCAAGGCGAGATCATCGCCCGTTGCGAAGGTGTCGCGCTGGACAATATCCGCTTCCGCCATCCGTTCTACGAGCGCTTCTCGCCGGTCTATCTGGCTGACTATGTCGAGACTGGCGCCGGCACCGGTATCGTCCACTCGGCCCCGGCCTATGGCGAGGACGACTTCCGTACCTGCAAGCACTACGGTATGGACAACGACGACATCCTCACCCCGGTGCAGAGCAATGGCGTGTATGTCAGCGACCTGCCGTTCTTCGGCGGCCAGTTCATCTGGAAGGCCAACGCCAATATCGTCGCCAAGCTCGACGAGGTCGGCGCGCTGCTCAAGCACGAGCCGATCCAGCACAGCTACATGCACTGCTGGCGCCACAAGACCCCGCTGATCTACCGCGCCACCGCGCAGTGGTTCGTCGGCATGGACAAGGTTGCCCATGATGGCAGCTCCCTGCGCCGCCGTGCGCTGGACGCCATCGAGCAGACCGATTTCGTCCCGGCCTGGGGCCAGGCCCGTCTGCACGGCATGATCGCCGGTCGCCCGGACTGGTGTATCTCCCGCCAGCGCAACTGGGGCGTGCCTATCCCGTTCTTCCTGCACAAGGAAAGCGGCGAACTGCACCCGCGTACCGTCGAGCTGATGGAAGAGGTGGCCAAGCGCGTCGAGCAGGAAGGCATCGAAGCCTGGTTCAAGCTCGATCCCGCGGAACTGCTCGGTGAGGAAGCCGCGCAGTACGACAAGATCAGCGACACTCTGGACGTATGGTTCGACTCCGGCACCACCCACTGGCACGTGATGCGCGGCTCGCACCCCATGGGCCACGACCAGGGGCCACGCGCCGACCTGTACCTGGAAGGTTCCGACCAGCACCGTGGCTGGTTCCACTCGTCGCTACTGACCGGCTGCGCCATCGATGGTCATGCGCCGTATCGTGGCCTGCTGACCCACGGCTTCGTGGTCGACGAGAATGGCCGCAAGATGTCCAAGTCGCTGGGCAACGTGGTCGCGCCGCAGGAAGTCAATGACAGCCTGGGCGCCGATATCCTGCGTCTGTGGGTATCCTCGACGGACTATTCCGGCGAGATGGCAGTGTCCAAGCAGATCCTGCAGCGCAGTGCCGATGCCTACCGCCGCATCCGCAATACCGCGCGCTTCCTGCTGTCCAACCTCAACGGCTTCGACCCGAAACAGCATGCCCTGGCCCCCGAGCAGATGCTCGACCTGGACCGCTGGGCAGTGGATCGCGCCCTGCTGCTGCAGCAGGAAATCAGCGAGGCCTACGACAGCTACAAGTTCTGGAACGTCTACCAGAAGGTGCACAACTTCTGCGTGCAGGAGCTGGGTGCCTTCTACCTGGACATCATCAAGGACCGCCAGTACACCACGGCTGCCGACAGCACCGCACGGCGTTCCTGCCAGACCGCCATGTACCATATCGCCGAAGCGCTGGTGCGCTGGATCGCGCCGGTGCTGGCCTTCACCGCCGAGGAAATCTGGCAATACCTGCCCGGCGAGCGCAACGAGTCGGTCATGCTCAACACCTGGTATGAGGGCCTGACAGCGCTGCCGGAAGACAGCGAGCTGGACCGCGCCTTCTGGGATCAGGTGCTGGCAGTCAAGATGGCGGTGAACAAGGAACTGGAAAACCTGCGCAACGCCAAGGTCCTTGGTGGCAACCTGCAAGCCGAGGTGGTGCTGTTTGCCGATGACCAGCTAGGCACGACCCTGGGCAAACTGGGCGATGAGCTGCGCTTCGTGCTGATCACCTCCGCTGCCCGCGTCGCACCGCTGGCCGAGGCGGATGACAGCGCCGTCGCCACCGAGGTGCCCGGCCTCAAGCTGAGCATCGTCAAGTCGGCGCACGGCAAATGCAGCCGTTGCTGGCATTTCCTCGAGGACGTGGGTACCCATCCCGCGCATCCCGAGATCTGCGGCCGCTGCATAGACAACATCGAAGGGGCGGGCGAGGTTCGCCGACATGCCTGAGCGACGCTGGAACGGCCTGGCATGGCTATGGCTCAGCGCGGTGGTTATCGCGCTGGACCTGCTGAGCAAGTGGGTTGCCGAGTCGAGCCTCGGCCTGTATCAGCAAGTGCCGGTGATCGATGGGCTGTTCAGCTTCACGCTGGCCTATAATACCGGGGCCGCCTTCAGCTTCCTGTCGGATGCCGGCGGCTGGCAGCGCTGGTTCTTCATTGCCATCGCGGTGGGCGTCAGCGTCATGCTGCTGGTCTGGCTGTCGCGCCTTGGCCGCGACAAATGGCTGGAAGCCGTCGCGCTGGCGCTGATCCTGGGTGGCGCGCTGGGCAACCTGTACGATCGTATAGTGCATGGCCATGTGGTGGACTTCATCCTGGTGCACTGGCAACAGAGCTGGTTCTTTCCGGCTTTCAACATCGCCGACAGCGCTATTACCGTGGGTGCTGCGCTGCTGATACTGGATATGTTCCGGCCGAAGAAGACCGCCACCAAGACAGCCGCATAGCTGCCGGGCCGGCACTGGAAGGTCGGGTTCCATCCCGACCAGCGGTATACCGGGTAACACCCACGGGCAAGATGGAACTCAACCGGGCCGCCGACCTGCTACTGATATATTCGAGAACCAGACATGACTGACATCCGCATCAACCACGACACCGAAGTGACCCTGCACTTCACCCTCAAGCTGCCCAATGGTGATGTGGTAGATTCCACCGAGGGCAAGGCCCCGGCGACTTTCAAGGTTGGTGACGGCAGCCTGCTGCCCGGCTTCGAGAACAGCCTGTTCGGCCTCAAGGCCGGCGACCGTCGCAGCCTCGAGATCGAACCAGAGCGTGGTTTCGGTCCTGGCAGCCCACAGAATATCCAGACCATGCCCCGCGACCAGTTCAGCGACATGGAACTGGAGCCCGGCCTGCTGGTCATCTTCAAGGACGCCGCCGGTGGCGAAATGCCCGGCGTGGTCAAGACCATTCACGACAGCGTGGTGGATATCGACTTCAATCACCCGCTGGCGGGCAAGGTCATCACCTTTGAAGTGGAAATCATTGCAGTGAAGGCTGCTTGAGTCTATTACCCTGTTCATGACCCAGCATTCGAGGCTTCCCATGCAGATCAAACTGGCCAACCCGCGCGGCTTCTGTGCCGGCGTCGATCGGGCCATCGAAATCGTCAACCGCGCACTGGAAGTGTTCGGCCCGCCGATCTATGTGCGTCATGAAGTGGTGCACAACAAGTTCGTGGTCGAGGACCTGCGCAACCGCGGCGCGGTTTTCGTCGATGAACTGGATGAGATCCCCGATGACGTGATCGTCATCTTCAGTGCCCACGGTGTCTCCAAGGCCGTGCGTGATGATGCCGATGCCCGTGGCCTCAAGGTATTCGACGCCACCTGCCCGCTGGTCACCAAGGTGCATATGGAAGTGTTGCGCTACAGCCGCGACGGCCGCGAATGCATCCTGATCGGTCATGCCGGTCACCCTGAAGTGGAAGGCACCATGGGCCAGTACGACGCCAGCAACGGCGGCGCCATCTATCTGGTGGAAAACGAGGATGATGTCGCCCGCCTGCAGGTCAAGGACCCGTCGCGCCTGGCCTTCGTCACCCAGACCACCCTGTCCATGGATGATACTGCCCGGGTTATCGACGCTCTGCGCCAACACTTCCCGGCCATCGAAGGCCCGCGCAAGGACGACATCTGCTACGCCACCCAGAACCGCCAGGATGCGGTCAAGCAACTGGCCAGCGAGTGCGATCTGGTGCTGGTGGTCGGCAGCCCCAACAGCTCCAATTCCAATCGCCTGCGCGAGCTGTCCGACCGCATGGGCACGCCGGCCTACCTGATCGACGGTGCCGACGAAATCCGCCCCGAATGGCTGCAGGGCGCCACCAACATCGGCGTCACCGCCGGCGCCTCGGCCCCGAACGTACTGGTACAGCAAGTCATCCAGCACCTGCGTGACAGCGGCGCAGAGGGTGTCACCGAGCTGGCCGGGCGTGAAGAGAACATCGTGTTCAGCATGCCGAAGGAACTGCGGGTGGTGGAGATCACCTGATAATATGGGTTGTCGCGCGCCTGCGCGATGACAGGGCGTTACTGCGAGCGCTCTCCCAGCAGCGCTAAGGAAGGCCGATCGCGGCCCGACCGGGTTCCATCCCGGCCAGCGGTGCTGCAGAACTGCCTGCGGGCCGAGCTGGAATTCAGCCCTCCATGACCCCCGTCAGTCCCACAACCGACGAATACCCGCCACTCCCTGCGCACCGATCTTGAACGCCTGTGGCAGGTCATCAGGCGACAGCCCACCCAGCAGGTACACCGGAATATTCACCGACTCGATCAGCTCGCCAGCACCCTCCCAGCCCAGGCAGGGAGCACCGGGATGGCTGGCGGTAGGCGTCACTGGTGACAGGGTGATGAAATCCACTCCGAGTTCCGCCGCCATCGCCAGTTCCTCGGCGTTGTGGCAGGAGGCGGAAATCAGTCCCTGGGCACGCTGCATGGAAGGCCGATCCCGGCCAGCGGTGTTACTGGCGACACTGCTGGTCGAGATGGAACTCGACGGGGTCGCCATCGACCCTCCATGGTGCTCCCACATCCTTCTGAGCTGCCGACTGGTCAGGTGCCAGCCAACACCGGGCCAGGCAGGCGGTTCATCACCTTTGAGCAGCCACTGAAAATCATTGCCGAACTCAGCCAGTACCCGCTGCGCCAGCGCCTGGTAGGCATCCTCCGCCAACCCCGTCTGGCGTAGCTGCACTAGCTTGATGCCTGACGCGCGAGCCCGCTCCAGCCCGGCAAACAGCTCGGCCTCATCATCCATGTCAGGGGTGATCAGATACAGTTCGGGCAACTGCGCCGCCTGCACGATAGGCCCGTTGGCTGCAGGAAAGTCATACTCATCCAGTTCCGCAGCGGACACCCAACGCACCGGCTGTCCCTCGGCACCATGCGCCTGACCCTCGAACCCGGTCACCAGCCATACATCCAGACGTACCGACTTGTCCGGGTAATCATGGCGAATATCCAGCAGCGGGCGCGCTTCGGTCGCAGTGATGCCCAGTTCTTCACGCAACTCACGCACCAGGCCAGCAAAGCGCGACTCGCTATCCTCCAGCTTGCCCCCGGGAAACTCCCACAGGCCGCCCTGGTGAGCGTGATCGGGACGTTTGGCGATCAGAATACGACCTTGCGCGTCACGGATGACGGCAGCGATGACATGGATACGACGCATGAATCTACCTGGCTCTACTGGGTGGGAATATCTTCGGAAAACACATCCTGCTCATCCTCATCACCGGGAATCACATGTTCCTCGGCGGCCCAGGCACCCAGGTCGATCAGGCGGCAGCGGGGAGAGCAGAAGGGGCGGTCGGGGAAGCTTTCATCCCAGGTTACCGGGGCCTTGCAGGTGGGGCATGCTACGGTGGTGGTCATGGCTTGGCTCCTGTGCTGAGTGCCAGATAGTACTGGTGCAATTGATCTACCTGTTGGTGCAGAGCCGCCAGGTCCTTGTCATTGGTGATGACGTCATGGGCATGGCGCAAGCGATCCTCACGCTGTGCCTGGGCCTGCAGAATGGCCCTGACCTGCTGCTCGGGAACATTGTCGCGGGCGGTGGTGCGAGCGATTTGCAGCGCTTCGGGTACATCCACCACCAGCACGCGCTGGGTCATCTGATATTGCCCTGACTCCACCAGCAGGGGCGATACCAGTAGCGCATAGGGCGATTCGGCGGCGGCCAGGTCGGTGATGATCTCGTCGCGGATCAGCGGGTGCAGCAACTGTTCAAGCCAGCGACGCTGCTCCGGGTCCTGAAACACCCGCTCACGCAGTACCGCACGATTCAGCGTGCCATCGTCCTGCAGCACGAGGTCACCGAAGCGGTCGACGATACGATGCAGCGCCGGCCGCCCCGGCTCGACCACCACCCGCGACTTGATATCGGCATCCACTACATGAATACCATGCGCCTCGGCAAACCGCGCCGCCGCCGCGCTCTTGCCACTGCCGATGCCGCCGGTCAGGCCGATGATGAGCTTGTTCGAGGGAGTCATTGCAGTATCAATGCCTTGCGTTTGTATTGAAGGCAACAAGTATACGGAGAATGGGCTTGAAGGCGTAGGGTAGCGGCATTCCCAAGAGCCCGCGCTCGGGGTGTAGCGCACCTGCGCTACGCCTGGCGAATCAGCAGATAATGCACGTCATCAGGCATGATCGCAGTTCGAGGCGTCCGATCCGAACGCTAGAACCCCGCAAACCGCAGGTAGGTCCCGGTAATCTCATCCCCCCAGATAATCGCGATCCACCCGGCAATCGCCAGATAGGGTCCGAAGGGCAGGGGAGTGGAGTTGGAGTCACCGCGTGCCTTGAGGATGATGATGCCGAGGATGGCCCCCACCAGCGACGACAGCAGAATGGTCAGTGGCAGCACCTGCCAGCCGCCCCAGGCGCCGAGCATGGCCAGCAGCTTGAAGTCGCCATAACCCATGCCTTCCTTGCCAGTGACCAGCTTGAACAGCCAGTACACCGACCACAAACTCAGATAACCGAACACCGCGCCCCACAGTGCCGAGTGCATATCGGTAAACAGGCCGAAGCTGTTGGCGATCAACCCCAGCCACAGCATCGGCAGCACGATGGCATCGGGCAGCAACTGGGTATCGGCATCGATCAGGCTCAGGGCAATCAGGGCCCAGGTCAGCAGCAGAACCCCGGCGGCAGCCCAGCCGAAGCCGTACTGCCAGGCCACCAGCATGCTCAGCACCGCGGTCAGCAGCTCCACCAGAGGGTAGCGCGGGCTGATCCTCTCCCGGCAGTTGCCGCAACGGCCGCGCAGCAGCGCATAACTGATCAGCGGCAGATTCTGCCACGGCTTGATCTCCGCCTGGCAGTGTGGGCAGTGGGAGTGCGGCAATATCAGGTTGTATACCGGCTGCTCGGGCAGTGGCTGCTCAGGCTCCAGCATCTCCCGGGCCTGGCGCAGCCAGTCCCGCTCCAGCATCTTCGGCAGACGATGAATCACCACATTGAGAAAGCTGCCGACAATCAAGCCCAGCAGGCCAGCGACTAAAACAAAGGCCAGCACATGGCTGGCCATATAATCGAGTAAATTCACGGTTAACCTACAACATTACCCAGTTGGAAGATTGGCAGGTACATGGCGATGATCAGGCCGCCAATCAGCACGCCCAAGACGGACATGATCATCGGCTCGAGCAGGGTAGTCAGGTTGTCCACCTTGTTATCTACCTCGGCCTCATAGAAGGTGGCGACCTTCTCCAGCATACCGTCGAGGTTACCCGACTCCTCACCAATGCCGGCCATCTGGACCGCCAGGGTGGGGAATACATTGGTGGTACGCATGGCAAAGTTCAGTTGGGTACCAGCGGAAACATCCTGTTTGATATTATTCACTGCGTTGTAGAACACCACATTACCCACTGCGCCGGCCACCGAGTCCAGTGCCTGCACCAACGGTACACCGGCGGCAAAAGTGGTAGACAAAGTGCGGGCGTAACGAGCAACCGCTGCCTCGTAGATAATCTGCCCGACAATCGGTGCCTTGAGCAGGGCGCGATCCTGAGCATCACGGAAGGGTTTGGAGCGCCTATTGATATGTGTGTAAGCCCAGCAGAGAGCGATTATGCCGATCAGAATAATAAACCACCATGACTGCAGCCATTTGGATAGTCCAATTACCATCAGCGTAAAGGCAGGCAGGTCGGCTCCAAAGCTACCAAACACCTCTTCAAACTGTGGTACTACCTTCAGCAACAGAATAGCAGTAACAATCACCGCCACGATTACCACCGCAATCGGATAGGTCATGGCCTTCTTGATCTTGGCCTTCAGTGCTTCGGTCTTTTCCTTGTAGGTGGCAATACGGTCGAGCAGGGATTCCAGCCGACCGGACTGTTCACCGGATTCCACCAGATTGCAGAACAGCTCATCGAAATACTGCGGGTGCTTGGCCAGTGAGGCGGCCAGGGTATTACCCGAGGCCACATCGGTCTTGATCTCGTTGATCAGCTTGGCGAAGTTGGGGTTGGCGGTACCTTCGGCAATGATCTCGAAGGCCTGCACGATAGGCACCCCTGAAGCCATCATGGTGGCCAGCTGACGAGTGAAGAACGCGATATCCAGCGGCTTGATCTTCTTGGCGCGGGGGCCGAACAGCGAGGACTTCTTGTGAATCTTGGTGACCAGAATGCCCTGCTTGCGCAGCTGCGCCTTGATCAGCGCCTGGTTGCTTCCCTGCATCTCGCCGGACAGCTTGACGCCCTTGCGGTCCTTGCCTTCCCACTTGAAAGGATAGATCTTTTCTACCTTGGCTTTCTTCACGGGTTTGGCGGCGGGCTTGGTCCGTTTCACTGCTGCTTGCTGGGCCATGACTTAATCCTTGGTCACTCGGTTCACTTCCGCCAGGCTGGTGACACCCTGTTCCGCCTTCATCAGCGCGGATTGGCGCAAGCTTC
The DNA here is from genome assembly GCF_002979975.1 of Pseudomonas sp. MYb185. Classification (GTDB taxonomy): domain Bacteria; phylum Pseudomonadota; class Gammaproteobacteria; order Pseudomonadales; family Pseudomonadaceae; genus Halopseudomonas. The sequence goes on from NZ_PCQD01000001.1 coordinate 285,745, forward strand.
TGAATCCTTCACTCTGGGCTACGTCGGAGATCTGAATGGAGTTGCCGTCTTCCATGATGATACGTTGCATGGCCGGCGTGATCTTGACCACCTCGTAAATCCCGACTCGCCCTTTATAACCGTCCTGACAATTTTCGCAACCCACCGGTCTGTAAATCGTTAACCCGCTAGCAATTTTCTCCTCGGTGAAGCCTTCTTCCAGCAATGTCTCGCGGGGCAGGTCGAGTGGTTTCTTGCAATGGGAGCACAAACGGCGGGCCAGGCGCTGGGCGATGATCAGGTTGACCGAGGTGGCGATGTTGAACGAGGGCACGCCCATATTGCGCAGGCGGGTGAGTGTTTCCGCCGCGCTGTTGGTGTGCAGGGTCGACATGACCATGTGACCGGTCTGTGCCGCCTTGATGGCGATCTCCGCCGTCTCCAGGTCACGGATCTCACCAACCATGATGATATCTGGATCCTGACGCAGGAACGCCCGCAGCGCCTGGGCAAAGTCCAACCCCTGCTTGGGGTTGACGTTGACCTGGTTGATGCCCTCCAGGTTGATCTCCACCGGGTCTTCGGCGGTGGAGATATTGCGTTCCATGGTATTGAGGATGTTAAGACCGGTATACAGCGACACCGTCTTACCCGAGCCGGTCGGCCCGGTAACCAGAATCATGCCCTGGGGTTTATCCAGCGCATCCATGTACATCTTCTTCTGGTCATCCTCGTAGCCCAGGGCATCGATACCCATCTTCGCGCTCTCGGAGTCCAGAATACGCAGCACCACCTTCTCGCCCCACAGGGTAGGCAGGGTGTTGACCCGGAAGTCGATGGCCTTGTTCTTGGAAATCTTCAGCTTGATGCGGCCATCCTGCGGCTTGCGCCGCTCGGCCAGGTCCATCGAGGACATTACCTTCAGGCGGGCAGCGATCTTCACACCCAGTTGCACCGGTGGCTTGGCCACCTCATGCAGGATACCGTCGGTACGAAAGCGCACCCGATAGGTCTTCTCGTAAGGCTCGAAGTGCAAGTCAGAGGAGCCTTTCTTCACCGCATCCAGCAGCATCTTGTTGACGAAGCGGACAATGGGCGCGTCTTCAGCATCGTTGCCGGCATCCTTGCGCTTGTCGTCCTCGGTGATGGTCTCGACCTCCAGACCATCCAGGTCGGCATCGGCCATTTCGCCCAGACCGCTGCCGGCGCTGTCCAGGTACTTGTCGATGGCGGTGCGCAGCTTGTCATCCTCGACAATCACCGCGTCGGTCATCAAACCGGTATTGAACTGGATATCGCTCAGCGCCTGCTGATTGGTGGGGTCGGACAGGGCCAGGAACAATCGATTGCCGCGCTTGTATAGCGGCAGCACACAGTGCTGGCGAATCAGCTTCTCGCTGACCAGATTCGGCTCAGGCTGGCTGTCACGGTCCAGCGCCGTCAGATCCAGATAGGGATAGCCGAATTCCTCAGCGCAGACCATCGCCAGATCACGGGCCTTGGCCAGCTTGTGCTGCACCAGGTAGGTAATGAAGGGAATCTTGTCCTGACTGGCCTGCCTGCTGGCTTTGCCGGCCGCCTGGGCATCCAATAGTTCTTCCTGAACGATCCGCCGGGCCAAGCCGGAGAGGACGGGGGTATCCATAGGTCAATCTCGGTACGGTGTAAGGACTGTGGCGACTATAGTACAGCAAGGCCTTGCTACACAAAGTGGATAGTCACAAAAGGCATGTAGTGAAAGGACTCAGCTGACAAAAATCGTCACATGCTGACGCCCCAGGGTTGTAGCGCCCCTGCGCTACGACAGCCCGGTCCACGCTACTCCCATCCCCATCAACTCCCCCACACCCCTGTAGGAGCGCCACCCCGGCGCGATTACCCACTCCAAAACACCCACCCCGGCGCTCCAAAAACCAACCTGGCACACAAGCTGCACTAGCTCCATCAGCCCAACGGCTATCTCACATACAAATGGAGTTGAGAAATGAAAGCTCAAATGCAGAAAGGTTTTACCCTTATTGAATTGATGATCGTGGTAGCGATCATTGGGATTCTGGCCGCCATTGCACTTCCGGCTTACCGCGATTATATGGATAAAGGCCACATCAGCTCCTGTAATGGTGAAGCAGCAGCTCATGTCAAAGCTCGTGCCGCCGGTGTTATGGCGCAATTTGATGAAGCTGATTTGCCTTCTTATGTGGCAAAAGCTTGTGCGTCTGGCAGTAATACTGACCCGAGTGAGCTGTCTGAGTTGACTGGGAGTGCGACTTTCGTAACCAAAGACACTGATGCTGTAGGTATTACCTGTTCTTGGGAAACTGCCAGCTGCTCGGTAGGTAGCTAAAGTTCTAATAACTTAGCTTATCTGCATCTAAAATATAAGAGGTAGAGCCTATAACAAGCCCCATCTTCGGGGCTTGTTTTTTACCTCACTATTGGATTTTTCTAATTCGTAGTATTCCTGCATGGATAGCACCCTATGGTCCTGATCTGCCTGGCTCTGATCAATGCAGGTTTCTTGGTTTTCAGTTGGTGGTTTGATCTCGCCCGACCAATATTAAATATTGATTATGCTCTGGCCTTGCTGCTGATTGCGCTAGGGTGGCGTTGGGCTGGTGGGTTACTTACGGTCATGTTTCAGTTGGTGGATATGCTAGTGCTTGTGGCCCAGGTACTTCCCTTCCCTCGAGTCGCTGACTTGTTGTACTTACTGTCCTTTGCACCGATGGCCTCAGCATCCTTGTTGGGGCTGCTTGCCATTGCACTGAGCCTCGTGGCTTCGAAATTTGTTACTTTTGTATGGCTGGGACAGAAGGTCACCTTCAAGTCGGGCTTGCTGGTATTCAACCTGTTGCTGCTGATGCTGTATTTGGGGTCTATCGATGGCAGACAGACCGGTACTACCTATAGGCATGCCGAGGGTGGTATTGTTGCCAGTCAGACCGCTACTTTCCTGTCCATGCGCTCCGATTTGTTTATCGAATACTATTCTGGTGAAAGTCCCCAGTTGCAACAGCGCTCTCCAGGTGCCAGTGGGCCTTGGTTTGATGAGCTAGCGCATGGACAGCTTGCACCACGATTGCTGTTGGTTGTGGTGGAGTCCTGGGGGGCGCCGCATGACCCTGCAATACAAAAAGCCCTGCTGGCTCCATTACAGAAGCTGCCGTTGGAGTTCTGGGAACAGGGTACCTTGAATATTGTGGGTAATACCCTGGATGGGGAGCTGCGTGAACTCTGCAAGCTTCATAGCAGCCGTTACAATCTCACCGATATAAAAGAGGGCTTTGAGGGCTGTCTGCCTAATAAATTACAGAAGTCGGGATATGCTACGGCGGCTGTACATGGAGCAACCGGCATAATGTACGATCGTCACCAATGGTATCCTCGGGTTGGTTTTCAGCAAAAGACCTTCTTTGAAAGCCGTGCCTGGCCTCGCCGCTGTTTTTCTTTTCCCGGCGCATGTGATCAAGATATCGCCGAAGAGGTGGAAACTTATTTTTCAGCCGACGGTACGCGATTTATGTATTGGCTGACGCTAAACAGTCATACTCCTTATGATCGGAGAGATATCCACTCGGCTGAGGGCTTAGATTGCCAAGATTTTGGTGTTGATACGCATTTAGAAGTATGTCGTAACCTGCTATTGCAAGCCCAGTTCTTTGCTGATTTTGCGAAGCTATTAGGTACAAATGCCATGGCTGGAGTAGAGGTGGTTGTAGTGAGTGACCATATTCCAGTAATAATGAATGCGCAGGAGCGCCAAGAGCACTTTACTGATGGTGTTATACCTTGGGTTCGCCTAGCAACACGCCCCGCTAATGCTCGTTGAGAGATGATCTGGAGAAGCTGCGATGCAGTTACTGTTGGGAATGGAGGCTCGCTTTGTGCGCTTGAACATGGCAACAGGGATGCTGCTGCTTCTGGTTTTTATTACACCCTTTCTAAATTGGAACTCAACGGCAGTCTGGGTAAACTCTCAGATAGCGCTAATGCAATTGCTGTTTACTTTCTTACTATTGCCAGAGATGAAGCGCTGTGCAGTGTGCATGTTCAAACAGTCTTCAAGTTTTAGGCTGACGCTCGGTTTTGCTATTGTTGCCTGTGTCGGCTGTATGCTTGTTAATCCGGATACGCTGTATAAAAGTAGGCTGTGGCTTTACTGGATTCAGTTATTTTTCTTTGTAGCAGCGGTCGCTTGGTTTTCCGGTCAAGGCGATAAGAGGCTGGTCTTGCTGCTTGCTAGTAAGCTATGCTCCGTAGTCTTGGTATGTGTTTTTTTATTGCATGCCATGGAGGGGGATGTGGTCAGCAGGCGGGATGTTGACTTCCCTTTTTATCGAAATGTTCGGCACTTGAATTATGATTTGGCCGTGGGAGTAGTATATGCTATAGCACTCTGGGTCATGGTGCGAGGTGGGGTGCTGAGTGGATCTTTGTTTTTTTTACTGTTCGTAGTATTTGGTTTTTTTACCTTGTTCACCGAAGGGCGCGGGCAGTTGCTGAGTTCATTGTTTTTCTTGTTTATTGGTTTTTTCGCAATGTCCAGTAGCATGGAAAGGGCTGTGCTGGCAAAAGCTGGTGTTGGTTTTCTGCTGGGCGCTGGGTTATTGATATTAATGTATCCTGAGACGCTGGACTGGCTGCTGGCTCGGAGCTTTTCTGATAGTCCTGACCGTGTTTCATCTGGTCGATTCTTTATGTGGGGCCAGTCCATGGAAGTATGGCTTAATAATAGTCCTGGCTTGATATTTATCTTGTTTGGGTTGGGGCCTGATAGTTTTAGGTTGTTGAATGTGTCGCCGGGCTATGTACATCCTCATAATAGTCTTATACAGGTTGCGCTGGAGTTTGGCGTAATTGGGGTTTGTCTTCTTTTCTATATTAAATTACAGGTGCTCAGGCTGGTTGGTCGTATTGTGGGAGCTGAGCGGCAGGTGCTACCATGTTTAATTGGTGTTGGGGTGTTATGCATGCTGATTTATAGTTTGATTGATGGAGTTCTCTATCACGGCAGCCCCTTGCTTATGTGTGTTCTGATGGGAGCATATATTTTTTCATCGGTTGAGAATTATCGTATCTGATGAGAGCTAAATGTCGTGCTGGTTAGGGTGAAAATCAATAATCGGAGTTAATGGTCGAATAAAATTGGAATGTTGAGTCAATGACTCTGATAGTCCATGCGTACTTCTGTATTGACAGGCTTGCTTTTCTCTAATGATGATGTTGTTGGTCCGGCGCCAAGCAGGAAAAGTTCTATAATATGGGAACGCAAAACATGAAATTTGCATAGTCTTTTACGGTTATGAGCAGCGTGGTGGATCAAGAGCCGCGCTATTATCATTTCTCGTCTGTTGTACGTATGGTAGTTGTTGCTGAAGTGGAGATGATCGCCATGGGTAACTCTTCAACACTGTGCTGGAAAAGCGTGTAGCAGATGGATGATTCAGCGGGGCGAACGACAGCCCTCTTGAGATTTCTCCGTGGATACGATGAAGGTGAAGGAGATTCGTAAGGGCGGGTTTAAGTCAGGCTAAATTTGCTGCCGTAATTGATGTTCAACTGGGTACTTTGCGCAATTGAGAGCAAAGTTGGCGCTTTGCTCCGAGCCATTTACAATGACTCGGAGCATGTGCTGCAAGCGCTGGCCCATTTAGAGTGAAGGACAGAGGAAAATCTATCTTCATCTGGCCCGATCTACATTAGCCTAGCTTCAACATGTCCGGTAGGCTTGCCCCGGACGCTTTATCAATCCAGATCGTCCAACGTGACAGTCAGGTCCCGTGAGGCGACATCCACGTTCCAGAAGGTGTATGAGTCGCCATCCTCATCGATCAGCCGAATATCGAAAATCGAGCTGGGATACCCTTTGAGTGTCACGCGCTTCACGGAGCCGTTAGGCAGAACGTCGCTGCCTAGCACATCCTCTTCCCAGTCCGTCGCTTTCCCGGGGCTGACGTACAGGTGCCAGATGATGTAGCCGGTTTTGTTGGTGATGTCGATGTAGTAGTCCGCTGCGGACGAGGATATCGCCCAGAACAGAGATACCATCAGAGTCGCTAAGCGAGCTGGGCGCATGGTGAGTCCTCGTTAAACAAAGGGCTGAGGTTTGCTACTTCGGGAACAGCGATAATGGTTACATATTGATAGCACAAGGACATGAAAATGCGCCAGTGTTGCTTAGGGGGCAGCCGGTGGATCCTTCGCCTTCGCGAAGGATGACAGAGGGGGGGCGAAGGATGGCGGGATAGTGAGTGCCGCCATTCCTCCTCTTTACTTCCTCAATACACCCAAAGCTCAACCCGCCGATTCTTGAAACGCCCATCGTCATCGGTATTGGCAGCCACCGGCAGGTCGTCGCCTATGCCGATGGTGTCCTTGACGAAGATGCCGTGGCCGACCAGGGCGGCGCGGACGGTCATGGCGCGCAGGCGTGACAGTAGCTCCGCGCCTCTTTGCCTGGGGTCGCCAAAGCCTACCAGCACCACCTTGTTCTGGGTCTTGCCTTGCGCGTGCAGGTAATCGAGCAGGCGGTCGATATCCTGGTGGGCCTTGTTGTCCAGCCGGGCGCTGCCCTCGGTGAAGCGGATGTTGAACGACAGGCGTTGAGCTTCTTCGGCCAGTGTGCGGTACTCATCCGGCATGTAGGGCTGCGGGGTGACCTGCATGGCGGTGATGTTCTGGCCGACAAAGCCGACCTGATCGACGATTTCCTGGCCTGCCTGGCTCTGGGTGAAGGTGACCAGCGCCTGGGCCAACGGGTTGCTCTCTTCGGGGCTGCTATACATGTACAGCCGGCGTGACAGGGGATAGTCCTCCGTGGCGACCAGCTCCTTGCTGGGTAGCATGGCGCGGGAGTCGCCGGCCGAAACGGCAAGCGCCTTGGCCTGTTCGACAGAAGCCAGGCCGACGAAGCCAATGGCATTCGGGTCGCTGCTGACCGCAGCGGACAGCGCGGCATTGGACTCGTAGCGTTGGGCATCCGCCTGCAGGTCGAGTTGCCGGGGCGTCAGGACCAGGTCCCTGAAGGTCTCCCAGGTGCCGGAGTTGCCGTCCCGTGCATGCAGACGGATCTCGCCTTGCTGGCCGCCGAGTTGCGCCCAGTCCGTGACCTGGCCGGAGAATATCCGGGCGATCTGTTCGACATCCAGGGTACTGATCGGGTTCTCGGGATGGACGATGACGGCCAAACCGTCCAGACCGATGATCTGCTCTGCCACCTTGCTGCGCATATCTCCAGCGTCCTTCAGCGCCTCGACCTCGCTGTCCTTGATGGGACGGGACGCCGCCGCAATCTGTCCCGTCTGGTCGATCAGGGCGGTAAAGCCTGTGCTGGAGCCGTGGGCATTCAGGCTGATCTCGATCGGCTCGGCCTGGGCACTGATTGCCGAGATACGGTGTTCCTGCGTGTCGGGGTTGAGTTGCAGCTGTATGTCCGTAGCACCCGACTCTTGCAGCATGCCTTCGACCAGCAGGGGAGCCAACCGGGCGCCTATGGTGTTGGAGCCATTGATCTGCAACTGCAATGGGGCGGTATGCGCCTGGAGAGACAGGCAAGCGAGCCCGGCAAAAACAACCATCCGAATGCGGGCCTGCAATCCTGATGCGATTTTCGACATTTCTACACCTTGTAATGACAGAACAGTTCCCAGCGTTCGCTGGGACTCAGCAGTAACGGGCCACCATGGCCGATTTGTCGGGAAGCCGTCTTCCACGCCCCCTTTAGCGCGGGGGCGTCATTGTAGCTTCCGATGTGCGACAGTTTTGCGAATGGCTTCTTGGGTAATGATCAGCGGGAGGGTAGAACAGGCGTAGCGCAGGCGTGGAGCGGGGCGCTACACTCCGTTTCCAGCGCTAGGGATCGAGGAGGCGGGACCGATGCTGTTCAAGGAAAAACTGCTGCTGTCCAATTGTGATTCGGTGCGGGCTCTGGGCGCTGATGAGTTGCGCAAGCGTGTTCTCACCGGTCTGGTTTTTGCCGATGGGGTGGTGCTGTCGCCCAATGCGCTGATCGACAATCTGCAGGTGGCTGAGGTTCTCGGTCAGTCCAATGTAATCCAGTACCTGAACGAGGAGGGCAGCGGTAAGCTGGTGATCCGCGGCTTTGGGTTGGCACAGTATGCGAATCTCGCGGAGTACTACGACGCGTTACCGGGCAATTTCATCCTGTCCAGCATTCCCGGTGCGCCATGCAAGGAAAGGCTCGACCGGTTCCAGCGTCGTCACATGCAGGACAGGGTCGCCAGGTTGCAACAGGCTTTGCAGCATATCGGGCCGGTCATGGAAGACCTGTCCTTGCCGCAGGAAAGTCTGCGGGATGAGGTGTTTTCCCGACTGCGCGAGCGTACTGCCATCAGCCATTTTTTTGAAAGCGACGGCGATTACAATCTGTTCCTGTTGGGGGCCGATAAGGTCATTTCACGTTCGGAGTGGTATGCCTACGCGAGTCATTTCTTTACCAGCCGGGGACTGGATGTATTTGCGCGTTTCCGTGCCGAGGTAGTCGACCCAGCCTATAATTCGCTGTTTGCGGTAACCAATGAAGGATTCCTGCAGGATGATATTCGCTACCTCACCGGTATCCCCGAAATCATTCTGGATACCAGTATCGGCTTCAAGACGCTGCGCAAGGAAATCGCCTTGATCCAGTACCCGCTCAAGGTGTTCGAATTCATTTCCAGCTTTGGCTCGGGCGAGATCTTACGTTACCTGACCGATGAGGCGATCAGCTATATGGAAGACAAGATGGTCGACTCTGGCAAAAGCTATATGACGCGCAAGAACTGGTTCGGTATGTATCCGCGCATGCGTCGCTTCATGGGACTGGAGATCAAATGAGCATTCAATACGAGAACCCCTGGTTCAAGGTGGTGCGCGATGGCCGCTTCCACTACGTGGTGGAGAACAAGGCGGACAATGGCGCCGCTGTGCTGGCGCTGCTCGACGATAAGGAGTTTCTGTTGCTGCGCGTCAAGCGCATGGCCCATGCCGGTATCCAGCGGGAAATTCCCCGTGGCTATGGTGAGCCCGGTGAAACCAGTCTGGCCTGCGCCCGCCGGGAGTTGGCCGAAGAGACCGGCTATCTGATCGACGAGAGCCGACTGAGGCTACTGGGCCGCTTCAAACCCAACTCGGCGATTTTGGCGTCGACCATCGACCTGTATCTGGCCCAGGTAAACAGCAGCGATCTGACCGAACAACGGGATGACGAGGCGGAGGCCGTTGAACGCATCAGTGTGGCTGATATGCGGCAACTGCTGCGAGATGGGGCGATACAGGACGGCTTCACCCTGGCGGCGCTGGCCCACTACTTCAATTCTTTTTCAGCATCTCCCGCCGAATATCGCTGATCGCCTGCATCGGATTCAGGTGTTTGGGGCAGACCCAGCTGCAGTTGCCGATATTGCGGCAGCGATACAGGCTGAAGCGATCGGACAGGCGTTGCAGCCTGGCTTGGGTGGCGGTATCGCGGCTGTCGGCGATAAAGCGATAGGCCTGCAGCAACACCGCCGGGCCGAGGTACTTGTCCGGGTTCCACCACCAGGACGGGCAACCCGAGGTGCAGCAACCGCACAGAATGCATTCATACAGGCCGTCGAGCTTGGCACGCTCCTCCGGCGATTGGCGGTATTCGGTGGCGGGCGGTTCGCTGTCGTTGATCAGCCAGGGCTTTATGCTAGCGTACTGGGAAAAGAAGTGCGCCTGATCGACGACCAGATCGCGAATGACCTCCATCCCCGATAACGGCCGGATGATCAAGCGGTCACCATCCAGTTTATCGGTGACTGGGGTGATGCAGGCCAGGCCGTTCTTGCCATTGATATTCATGCCGTCCGAACCGCAGACGCCTTCGCGGCAGGAGCGGCGGAAGCTGAGTGAGCTGTCGATGGTTTTCAGGTATTCGAGAACATCCAGCACCATGCCCTTGCGATAGTCGTCCGGCACATCGAACTGCTGCATCCAGGGTTGGCTATCGCGTTCGGGGTTATAGCGGTAGATCTCGGTGCGGAACATGCTGTTTCCTTCCCGGCACTCCGGGGCTTGGACTGCTCTGCAAGCATAGGCCAGCACCTGGACTTGTACCACCGAAACGCAGAAGCTGCACTGTGCTGAATTTACTCGGGGCCCTGGAGTCAACAGAACAACGGGGTGAAACGAGAGCCACAGCATGCATACCGATAAACTGCCGCAGAAAGCCGCCATCTACCGCATGGTCATGCCCGAGCATATCTGCCCGTTCGGTTTGAAGGCTCGCCACCTGCTGCGCAGCAAGGGCTATGAGGTGGACGATCATTGGCTGACCACCCGTGCGCAGACCGATGCATTCAAGGCCGAGCATGATGTGGAGACTACGCCGCAGGTCTTTATCGAAGGTGTACGTATTGGTGGCTATGATGATCTGCGGCGCTATTTCGGCAAGGCAGTGCCGGGGCCGGAGGCGACCAGCTACCGCCCGGTGGTCGTGGTGTTCACCATGGCGGCGCTGCTGGCGCTGGCCATCAGTTGGGTGGTCCTCGGCAGTCTGTTCACGGTTCGCGCGCTGGAGTGGTTCATTGCCCTTGCCATGAGCATCCTGGCCCTGCTCAAGCTGCGTGACCTGGAGAGTTTTTCCAGCATGTTCCTGGGCTATGATCTGCTGGCCCAGCGCTGGGTGCCCTATGCCTGGCTCTATCCCTTCGGCGAGGCGCTGGCGGGGATTCTGATGGTTGCCGGCGCGCTGCTGTGGCTATCCATTCCGGTGGCGCTGGTGATCGGCTGTGTCGGCGCGGTGTCGGTGTTCAAGGCCGTATATATCGATAAGCGCGAGCTGAAATGTGCCTGTGTCGGCGGCGACAGCCAGGTTCCGCTTGGTTTTGTGTCGCTGACGGAAAACCTGATGATGGTGGGGATGGCGCTGTGGATGTTGATCAAGCTGTGGTGGCATTGAAGGCACCGCACCTGGTAGCAGGTGCGGCGCGGGCGTGAGCGATCAGATATCCCACACCAGATTGATGGCGAAGTTGCGTCCGGGCTGGGTCAGGCGGTCGAGGTTGGCCGGGCTGAGCACGGCGGCTTCGCCGACGCCGTCATAACCGCGCACGTCATCCCACAGCCAGTATTTCTTGTCGGTCAGGTTGTACAGGCCGGCGCTGACGGTCACATCATCGCTGACCTTGTAGAAGCCGGTCAGATCCAGTATGCCGTAACCGGGCGTTCTGAACTGGCTGCTGACGCCATCCGGGGTATTGAAGCTGCTGTCATCGACGCGGTTCTTCTTGCGCGCCAGGGTCCAGCTCAGCAGCGCACCGTAGTCCTCCTGCTCATAGCCCAGGCCGAGCACACCGGTCAGCGGATTGATGGCATTCAGCGGCTCGCCGGTGTCCTTGTTGCGGCCATGGGCATAGGCGATCGAGCCCTGGGTGTAGAAGCCCTGCGGAGCGCCCAGTGCGTCGAGGTTCAGGCGGCCCTTGAATTCCACACCCTTGATGGTGGCGTGGCGGATGTTGTTGCTCTGGAAGGTCGGCTCTTCGTAGCCGGGGGTGATGGCATCTTCATCGATAAAGTTGCGGTACTTGTTATAGAACACCGCCACATCGAAGTTGCCATGCTCGAAGTTGCCGCGCAGGCCGGTTTCGTAGCTGCGGCTCTTTTCCGGTTCCAGGTTCGAGTTCGGCTCCACGTTGTAGCCGCCGGCGGGGTTCTCGAAGCGACCATACAATGCCTTGGCGGTTGGCGTGCGGAAGCCTTCGGCATACTGGCCGTACCAGGTGAACTGTTCAGTCAGTGCGTAGGTCAGGCCGAGCTTGGGTGACAGCCGCTCCCAGCGCTTGGTCTGGTCGCTCACGGTATCCAGGTCATCAGGGTTGACGGTATTGAGGAACTCGTCGGTGATGTGCGGCTTGAGCTCGGTATGGTCGTAGCGCAGGCCGGGCAGGAAGGTCCAGTTGTTCCAGCTGATCTGATCCTGGACGAACAGGCTGTAGGTGTCGATGGTCGGATCAGGGAAGTCGCTGGACTTGACCAGCACATCAGCCGGGCTGACGGCCCCGACGGCACTGCAGCCGGCACCCACGGCCAGGCAGACGCCATTGCCTCTGCGTGACCCGGTGACCTTCTCCCGCTTGAGGGTGGTGCCGTAGGTCAGCAGGTGTGCGGTTTCACCGAGGACGAAGGCTTTGTCCAACTGGATATCCGCTACCCACTGGCGCTCCTGGAACAGGGTCTCGCGGCTGCGCATCACGTTACGCGAGAACGGGAAATAGTTCTCCAGGGTACGCTGGTCGGTCTTGGCGGTCTGGTAGTTGAAGCTCCATTTGGCATTGTCCGCCAGTACGGAATCCAGGGCGAAGCGGTGTTCCAGGCCGAAGCGCTCACGGGTGACGGTATCATTGCCGGTGCGGGAGCGGTACATGCCCATCGGCTGGCCGTTGTTGAAGGGGCCGCCTACGGCGCTTCTCTGGTCGGTATCGCGGTCGTCCTTGTACTTCTCATAGGTCAGGCCCAGGCGTGCGTCATCGGCGTAGTTCCAGCCGACCTTGGCCAATACGTTGCTGGTGCGTGCATCTTCCGGGTTGGCTGCGGTCCGGGTCAGCCCGGTGCTGTTGTCATTGCCGTAGGACTCGGTTTCATGGCCATCGCGGCGGCTGTAGTGCAGCAGGCCATCGACCTGGCCGCTACGCCCGGCGACGGTGGCGGATTTCAGCCAGCTCTCGTCTGCCGAGCTGTAGCCGGCCTTGAGGCGCGCCCCGGCATCTTCATCGGGTTTGATGATGTCTTCCGGGTCCAGAGTGTAATAGCTGACCACACCACCGATGGCGTTGCTGCCATACAGCGCCGATGCCGGGCCACGCAGTATTTCCACGCGCTTGACGATTTCCGGGTCCACATAATTGCGCTGGGTCTTGGCGTAGGGCCCATTGAAGAATCCGCCGGGAATTTCCACCCCATCGACCTGGGTCAACACCCGATCACCGTCGATGCCGCGGATGTTGTAACCGCTGATGCCGCCGCGCTGGCCGGCGCCACCCACCGATACACCCGGCTGGTCACGCACCAGCTGCCGGATGGTGTTGACATTGTTGCGGTCCAACTGCTGGCGGTCATGGCTGGTCACGGTGTTGGCGACGCTGTTGACGCCCTGCTCCTGGCGTGTGGCACTGACGGTGATCGGCTGCAGGATCAGGCTGGTGGTGCTGCTGTGCTTTTCCACAACGATGCTGTTGCTACCCAGCTTGCGATAGCCCAGGTCGGTACCGGCCAGTAGCTGATCCAGTGCCCGTTCTGGCGCCAGGGAACCGTTCACTCCGGGCGATGCGACACCCTCGGCCAGCTCGGCGGACAACCCGATCTGCCAGCCGGTAACGGCGGTAAAGGCATTCAGCGCAGGTACCAGGGGCTGGGGAGCGATAGCGAACTCATACTGCCCCATGCTACGGCTTGGTTGGGCGTCCGTGGGAGCAGCCAGCACCGGTGCTGCCTGGGTGCCGGCCAGCAGGATGGCGGCAGTCAGAAGGGATAGCGTGCACTGGCGTGCGTGCCGGGAAGGGGAAGAGGACATCGTTGGTGCTCCGTCTCGCAAGGATCTGATGATTTCCTATTCGCATACATAAATGCGAATCAGTTGCATTGGAAATAACGAGACGAATGAGAGCGACTGATCGCGTAAAAATAATCGCCGAATCAGTTGAGCACGATCAGTGCGGGGAACTCCTGCAATCGCGCGGAGGTGATATGAGCCAGCGAGCGCACCACCTCCAGCGGTTGATCCAGACGATAGTTGCCGGTTACGGCCACATCGGCCAGGCGCGCATTGGTGTTGATGATCCAGCCGGGGTAGTAACGGCGCAGCTCGGCCAGCACCTCGCTCATCGGGCTGTTCTCGAATACCAGCCGGCCCTGGGTCCAGGCCAGGTCCTTGTGATCAAGCAGGGTTGGTTGCTTGAAACCGTTGGGCCCGACATGAATGCTCTGGCCAGCTGAGATGCGCACCCACGCGCCACTGTGCGCTGCCTGCAGGTCGACATCGCCGCGCTGCACTCCGACATGCGCCACCCCATCCTGATAGCGTACGGCAAAGGCGGTATCCCGTACGCTGGCGCGCACCGGGCCGACATCCAGTTCCAGCGGTCGATCCCGGCTGTCCGATATCTCGAAGAAGGCCTCGCCCTGGTGCAGGCGGGCGATACGCTGTTGTGCATCGATGGTGCTGGAAAAGGCCGAATTGGTATTGAGCAGCACGCTGGAGCCATCCTCCAGATGCAGACGTTGCTGCTGGCCGACGGCGGTCAGATGATCGGCCTGCAGACGCAGTGGCAGGTCGCTGAAGCTGAACACGCCCAATACCAATACAGCTGCAGTAGCGAGCATTCGCCAGCGCCGCGCCCGGCGGCGGGGCAGGGTACTGGGCGCTGCTGGTGCGTTCAACTGCCGGGCGCACTGCGCCACCTGCGGGCTACCCCAGATGGCCTGCGCCCTGTGGAACGCCTCTGCATGCAATGGCGAGACGTTCAGCCAGTCATTGAACTGCCGGGTTTGTTCCGGGGTTGGGCTTTCCAACAGGACCAGCCACTCCAACGCCTGATCCATGATCTCGGCGTTTGCTGACTCCCCGCCCTGGGTAATGGCGGTCGGGGTGTTGTGGGTATCCGTCACGACTATTCCTCGGCTGTCTCGTTGCACGGGTGTTTTTAGATGGAACAGGGGGCGGGGTCAAGAAAATCAACCGCATCCGACGGTGATGCCTGCCTCAGGAGTGATTCAGCCGGTCGGCCACACTGATGCAGATAGCCATGATCAGCTTCAGCTCCTTCTGTACGGTGCTCAGGGATACGCCCAACTGCCCGGCGATCTCCTGATAGCTGTGGCCGTGAACCCGGCTGAGAATGAAGATCTGCTGCTGACGTGCGCTGAGCTGGCTGATGCTCAGATTCAGCTGCTCAAGCAGTTGCTGGGCATGGGCCGCGTCCTCCGCGCTGCTGGCGGGAGCGGCGATACCTTCGACCACCTCCATGGGCACATCTTCCACCACCGTGCGTGCCTGGATACGCCGCGCGCGTAGATGATCGAGCGCCAGATTACGCGCCGTCTGGAACACGAAAGGCTCCAGATGATCGATGGCCCGCTCACCCAGGGCACGGCTCACCCGCAGGTAGGTTTCCTGCAGCAGGTCCTCGGCGGTGCTGTGGTTCTGGACCATGCGTTCGAGCGTGCGCAGCAGAGACACTCGCTGGGCGAGAAAGACATGATTGAAATGCGATTGGCTCACAACAGGACCTGGTTCGTATTTGCATTAATGATAATGCTTATCATATGCGCAGGCAATCGGGTTCATCTCCCTCCTGAACCTTTCTGCTGTGTCCAGAACCGCGTAATCTGTCAGGTAAAGAGATAAAAAGATCCGAGGCAGGCCCATGCAAGTGCTGCAGTCCCCCCATGTTTTCTACCGCCGTGTGCTCTTCGAGGTGAGCGCGACCGAATGCCAGGTGGCCATGGAAGATGAACACCACTACTTTGTCCTCAACCTGCGCCATGACGGAGCGCGCATCACCGCGGTCGACAGCACCTCCCGACGTACCCCCTGGACCCTCTGTCCCCAAGCCGCGAGCCGCCTGCAGGAGTTCGTCGGCCAGCCCCTGCGCCAGCGCATCGCCGTCAACCTGCCGGATATCGACGGCAAGCAGCAATGCACCCACCAGTACGATCTGCTGATGGTCGCCCTGTCCCAGGCCCTGCGACCGGGGCGGCGTGAATACGTCGCCAAGGTGATCGGCGCCATGCATGAACATCGTCATGCCGAACTCTGGCTGAACGATGAGAAACTGCTCGACTGGCGTCTGCGCGGCACCGTCATCGACAGCCAGGACCAGTTCGACCAACGCGACCTGCGCAACATCCTGCCCTGGGCTGATGAACACCTGGATGACCAGAGCCTGGAAGCCCTGTACGTGCAGCGGCGGGCGGTGATGGTGGCGGCAAGCAAGGGCATCGACCTGGACCGTATCCCCAATGCGGGCGTAGCCATGCGCGCGCGGGCTGGCGCCTGTTTTGTGTTTCAGCCGGAGCGGGCGGAAAGTGCCGTGCGGGTGTTGGGTAATACGCGGGAGGATGTACGTGGGCCGGAGGATCTGT
Organism: Pseudomonas sp. MYb185; assembly: GCF_002979975.1. Classification (GTDB taxonomy): domain Bacteria; phylum Pseudomonadota; class Gammaproteobacteria; order Pseudomonadales; family Pseudomonadaceae; genus Halopseudomonas. Next base: position 301,828 of record NZ_PCQD01000001.1, read on the forward strand.
TGGTGGGGTGGGGCGAGCATCTGGCGGAGGTGTGAGCCAGGACATAGTATCCGAGAGGAGACCATGGTCTGTTCGGATCGGAACCAGCCAAAGCCATATTGCCCGATTCGATTATGAGGAGACTGAGATCATGCAGGACTCGGAACTGCAACACTTGCGCCGCTGCATAGAACTGGCTGAGCAAGCACTGGATGCCGGAGACGCACCCTTCGGCTCGGTACTGGTCGATGCCCAGGGCACAGCCCTGGCCGAAGCCCGCAACCGGATCGGCGGTGGTGACCATACCCAGCACCCGGAATTCGAATTGGCCCGCTGGGCCGCGCAGCACATGACCCCCGAACAGCGGGCGACCGCTACCGTATATACCTCTGGCGAGCACTGCCCCATGTGCTCAGCCGCCCATGGCTGGGTAGGGCTGGGCCGCATCGTCTATATCAGCTCCGCCCGGCAGCTACTTGACTGGCACCAGGACATGGGCCTCGCGCCGCCACCCGTGAACATGCTGCCCATCCAGGATATCGCTCCGAATGTGCGGGTGGAGGGACCAGTGGATGGACTGGTAGGGGAGGTGGAAGCACTGCATCGGCGGCGGCACGGTGCGTAGGGCGGGACGGGTTGTCGAGCGCCTGCTCGACAACATGGGCAGGCTGGTGAATGCTCAGCCTGCTAGTCGTATCGCACCGGCATTGTCGTAAACGTACCTGAAATGTGCGTGCTCCTTTGCTCAAATGAATTCATCTAGGTCTGGCTTTACAGCGTTGGATCCGTAGGCGCAGGGTACCTTGCCGATCTCAGATGCCACTACAACTTCCCCAAGCGGCGGCAAGAGCTCCACTCCCTCCCCTTGTTCCGGTTGAATCCAGCGTCAATGTGCCTTTTCCATCCAGTACACCTGTTCCGGTAGCAGTCAATGTATAACTGCTGGCAGTAGAAGCGGTTATACCTATAGTTGCGTGCTTTCTTGTACCGTCTACAGGAGCACCGGCATATTCGCCAAGTGATGCATCTGTATAGGTATTACTCTGCGCCTTGAACCTTTCGAGGGTAGAGGCAGCTCCAGTGATAACTGCCTTCGTATCCTCACAGGCGCTCTTGCGAATATAAGCCTGATAGCTTGGCAAGGCGATGGCTGCAAGGATGCCTAATATAACTATGGCAATCATCAGTTCGATCAAGGTAAAGCCTTCCTCCTGATGCTTATACATGATCAATTCGACTCCGTGATATCAATCCAGTAATTGCTTGGTTCAGGCTCATCCTCGAGGGGCTCAATGGATGGGAACCGAACCAATACGTTTTTGCCACCTATAGAAACCACAACTGGGTCGGGAAGCAGCCCACTGGTGCTAACCTCGGTAAAGCGGTCTGATGCGCTAGGTACTCCTGTGGTGTTCCGAGCAGGCGCTGCATTGCGCAGTTTGACACTATAAGCCCTGTTAACCCCCACGTTTGCCTGACAGGAGTCGGCTATAGCGGTTGGTTCGTAGGTATTGAAGTAGACGATATTATTAACAGTGAGGGCTGCGGAGAGCACTTTCTCACCAGTGGTACCCAGTTTGATCAGCCAGCCTGACTTATTTTCCAGGGCGGTGTTGGCTGCCTCATCAGCAACGATAGACGTCAGATCCGCCAAACTGCTTTCGGTAATCAAACCCTCGTTGGTGGTTTGGGTCAGTGCTGCTGTTTGCAATGAATAGAAGCGGTCTTGAATAACCGTGTGCAGGGGATGCCCGCGGTATCCACTGCCGATATTGACCGTAAGCTTGATGGTGCCAGCATCATTGACCAGAGCCACGTCTGGGGCATGGTAGAAACGACGGGCGTTAACACCATTACCCCCTAGCTCCGCCATGACACCGTCACCATTGGCCGGGGTGATCAAGTTGGCTGTGCTCTGACCGTTATTTATATAGAAACGCCAGATCTGACCGCCCATGTCGCCTACGAAAATCTGGTCAGCGGTGCCGGTGCTGTCATACACCAACTGGCCAGCAGCGTTCTGCTGCAGATCAATTACCCTGACGGGGCTGGGCATGCTGTATTTCATTTTGCTATGAGTGGTTCCGGTGGCTGACCAAATTAGCTCACCTGTTTTGGCGTTGACGATATAGAGCGCGTTGCCCATGGCATCTTCACGGCGTACATATGTTGTGTCGCCTTCTGCTTGATTATCCTGTTCCGGGTCATAACCACCCGCAAAAATCAGTACATCTGTTGGTGGGTTGCTGGTTGAAGGGGTGCCAATCTGGATTTTGGTGCGCACTGGTGTTGACCAGGTTTGCCCGAGTGTTTCAAAGCCACTGGTTGTACCGCCAATAATTTCCCAGAGGAGTCTGGGCGAACCGCGGTTGGTTAGATCAAGGGCATAAAGGTTGCGCCCCCCACGCCCCATCGTGGCGTAGGCGTAGACAAATTCACCCGTTTCAGCCGTGCCATTGGCATTCAGAATACTACCGTTGCCATTAACATCATTGGCCCAGACGGTGACAGTATTATCCATACCGTATGGGCGGCGGTTGTCGACTGAGCTGGGGCCATTCTCCATAAGCTCCTTGACGTTGGGCAGTAAGGCTTTGGGTATGAATGCAAGCTCCTCAATACCTGTTTTTGTGTTGACTACGTGGATCATGCCTTCGTTGGTGCCGATAACAACGACGCTGTCATCCTCTTTGTATGTTATTAGACGGGGGCTGGAATGGAGCGGATCGCCCATAGCTTTGCGCTGGGTACTGTTAGCGACACCGCCCTCCCAGCCGAGAAGATAATTGATCAGCATCTGTCGTTCGGTATCATTGGTCGCGCCCAGTTCGGTATTGAGGTTAGTGCTGGCGGCTACTTTAGTCAGGTTGGTATTGTTGGGGTTATTGCCAGTATAGGTATATAAATTTCTCGGTGTTGGCAGCTTGGAGGCAGCACCGCCTAGACTGGTCTGATTGCCATCAGTTTCGGTGCTCCAGAAGCTCCGCGAGGTGGAGCTGAAGAAGCCTGTATTTGGATCTACAGCTACGTTTCCAGCAGCATCGAGAATACGAACACCATCAACATCTACCTTGTACCGTTTCAGGTTGCCCGGCCAGCGATCCGTTTCTTGGGGGCGGAACACGGCAAAGTACAGCTCGTCCCGGTTGTCAAGCCGGTTGAAGCTATTAACTGGGGCGCTGGCGCTGACAAAGGAGGCGTCGGTGGATATGACGCTGCGGATAATCTCATCAAACGCCTCGGTCAACTCGCTTGCATTGTCCGCGCCGTAGTAGCCGCCGCCGCCTTGTTTGGCTATATCACAGAGGAATCTTGCTGCTGCGTTGCCGCCTGTGCAGGTTTGTTTATTGAAGTTGCTAGCATTAAGGGCAAAGCCGATGGTGTGAGTGGTCACATAATTGTTGGCCCCCTCAATCCAGCTTGCCTGGTCATTTTCTGCCAAATGCTTGGCTATTTCGCGACCGCATCTTTCTCCATTGTCAACTCCGCTAGTTGCGCAGGAGGGGCCTCCGATACCGCTAAGGCTGTTTGAAGAAGTGTAATTGTTGTCATTTGCGACCCCGTCGCTGAGCAATACTATATGAGTTGGCTGGCATGCACTGGTAATAGGAGAGTCGTTTCCGCGCAAATATGTTGCAGCTCCATACAGTGTTGGCACGATTGGTGTCATATGGAAAGGGTTTCCACCCGGCGGACGTAGCTTGTCCACTTCGGATATTAGTGTTTCACGGTAGGTTCTCGGAGCCTCGCCTTGGTACTTTATGCGTAGCCTCATCGCCTGATCTGTATTCTGGTCGTGGGCGATTAGTGATGGGCCTGCAGAAGATGGCCTTATCAGCGTAACGATAGAGCTGCCCGATGATGACCAGTTGCTTTTGTTAACCAAGGTTTGAACTTGGGAGGTAAGAGTGCATGAGTTAACTTGTGATGTGGATGCGCGTACGAAGTCGCAGTTGGTGTCGCTTATTCTGGAGCGACTACTGAAGTTGTTGTTGCCAGTGCCCAAAGCTGCAGGTGAGACGCTATTTTCTATTGATACAGCTGCTGTAGTTGTAGTGGTGGCTCCAGAGGCTGCAGCAGACGTGCTGATTAACTGGGCAGAAAGAATAGTTGCGCCTTGCGGTATACTTATTCCGGCAAAGCGGGCTGCTATATGGCGGCCATTGCCGAACTCCAAAGTTGGGCCGGTTAAGTTTGGGCTTCGACTATTGCCTGAGGTACCAGTTTGGATGCCGTCAGAGTTGTTGGCGGAGACCTTTGATTCTAAAATTGGGTTGATACAACCCGTCACACCGCTTGCTTGCCACCTTACCCATAGGGCCGGAGCATGTTCACTGGCTGAGTCAAAACTACGGATCTGCCGTGTGCCCGTTCCTGACTCTGTTCTTATTTGCAGTGCAGCCGCATTGTTGCCGCACCAGTTAGTGCTATTGACAATAGCCTGCAGCTGGGCGGTGACATCAGGGCCTTCTTCGTAGGGTACCGGGACATCTTGTGCCCAGGAGCCGGGAGTCCAGGTGGGGAAGGCGAGACCAGTTATGCTCTGGGTATGAATAGGCCGACTGGATAGCCTTCCAGCTGTGTTTGCGGCATATGTTGATGCATTTGTCGCTATTTCCGGAAAGACTTGTAGGGTTACAGTGTCCGAACCGTTTGCCGAGGGAGTGAAGCCCAAGCGTGCTTCAAGAATGGTTGCATTCTTGGGTATTGGAAGATCCTGAAAGCGCAAGCCAATAATCTGACTGGCAGAACCTCCAATGATCAGTGACTGCTCGTTTAGGCTGTTATTGCTCCCTGTCTCGGTTTGGCTGGCATCGTCTGTCGCTGCGGTAATGCGTGTGACTCTTTCATGATCCATAATAGTTGTGTCGCCGATTATGCGATCAATGTAGTCGACCTCCGCGACTAATCGTGGGTTGGAGTTGAATATCATTACCCCAATGTTGATACCGGTTGAGTTGTTTACAATCTGGCGGAAGGAATCCTTCATGACCTCCAGGCGGCTTCCGGCTTGCGGGGAGGCATAGGAGCAATTGCTGTTTGATGGTGAACAGTTCATCGAGCTGGAGTCATCCAGCAGGAACAATACGTTAGGCCTGATCCCTTCCTCGGCCAGCGCGCCACCAAAGAATATTTCAGTGTCATCTGCGTAGCTTAACGCGGCTTGGCTCAGCATTCCGGCCAGCAGGGCTCCGGTCAGCGTCAGACGCAGAAAATGTGCGTAGTGTTTCATAATCAGCTTCCTTGTTTGCAGAGCGGAGCGGCGACTGCCTGGATTTTGCATCCCAGCAAATGTTGGGCACGGGGGCGGTTATCGGTGGTGGTTGGATCGCAGCTGGTATCCGACTCGTCGCATGCCTTACCATGTGAACTGATACGAACCTGATAACGCACCAGCGACGTACCGCCGCCTTCACCTGCTGCGTCCAGTGAGCTGCCGGGCTCAATCATTATGACTGTGGTAGCGGCGTATTTTGGGGCTATGCCTGCTGAAGTGTCAGCGGCATAGTCCAGTGTGCCACTCTTTCCGCTGCCGTTGATGTCTTCCTGTCCATGCCGTATACCACTTTCTGCTGCTTGGAACGCTATATTTTGAAGTTGGCTGTTACTGGCCATGCGAACTTGCAATGTGGATACGTTGGAGGCGGTGACAGCTATTACTGTGAGCAGTAATAGCATAATCAGGCTGACCATGAGTACAGCGCCTTGCTGGCGCACAGGACTGTTCATTGTGTGCGATTCCTGAATTCATAGGTGCCAATCAAGTCACGGGTTATATTCTGATTACTGACCTGTAGATTGATTTGCACCGCTTTTGCGATTGCAATATCTGTATCTGTTGGGGTCTGTGTCCATGTGGTGTTTGTATCGCTGGGGATGGCATAGCTGATATTGTTCAACTGCGCACCTGCAAGAATAGGTGTGCCATTCAGGCAAAGACTGCCATCGCAATTGGTGTAGGCTGCTGTTCTGAGATAGTACGTTTCTGGGCTGCCGGAGCAACTGCGGTTGATCGCATTCTCATCGTCAGGGAACTGGGTGCCTGCGCTGCTATCGAGTACGGCATAACGGAAGGTAATGCTGTTGGTCCCTCTGACCACCGCATGATCGGGCAGAGTGATGTCATCAGTCACTTCGGTGGCTACTCGTGATGAGATGCAGCCTTGAAATCCGGCTCGTCTGGCGTCTGCACCAATAAGCTCGAGGGCGACTCGGCCGTTTTCCTGAACACGGGCCAGTGCTGTGTTGGCCCTGTCTGAGCTGCTTGTGTTGAGGAATAGTTGGAGTACACCGAGTATCAGCAAAGTGCTTATCACCAGCGATACCATCAACTCAATAAGGGAAATACCTCTTTCCTGCTTCATATATCGACCCTCAGGCTGAAAGAGGAGTTGCTGATGTCACTTGCGCCGGAGTCAGTCCAGTTGATCGTTATCTGATACTCCATGAGATCGCCGTTTGGTGTCCGAGTGATGGTTGCAGTAGCGCCGGGCATACTCGACTGTAGTGCCGCGCGCCATTGGTGTACATCCAGCTGGGCCTGCTGTGCGGGTGTGCAGCCACCTGTACAGGTGGGGTTAGTGGCGGAGGTGGCGGTGTAGGTCGAGGTTGTGGTGGCTCCTTCATGATTGGAGCGCATACGTTCCGCGATATCGTAGGCCAGTACACTTGCCTGACTACGCATATAAGCTCCCTGGTTCGACTGCATGCTATGCACGGTCAAAGACGCCATGCCGAGCAGGCCGACGGCCAGAACGATGAGTGCAATGAGCACTTCGATCAAGGTAAAACCTGATTGAGTTTTTTCATTCATGGGCAGGGGTTTCCGATGCAGCTGGGGCCGATAACGTTGACTGTAATAGTGCGAGCTGAGCTGGCTCCCCGCGAGTCGCTTACTGTCAGGGTGGCAGCTGTGGTAGTGCCATTACCGTTGTAAGTGAGATTGTTGGCACTACTACTGACGGTAACGCCTGCCAGGTCCAGTGGGATACTACGGATCAGTGTGCTGCCCTGTAGTATCAAGGCGCCGTTGCTCCAGTCGCTGCTGTTCGCGCAGGCGCTATGGGTTGTATTGGCACCGCAGACAGTAATGGCTGTGCGGTTGGTGACTGCTTCGCTACGGGCCAACTGCAATCCCGTCAGCAAAGCGTTGGTCGTGTTGGACAGGCGATTATTAAGAATCAAGGTTTGGAAGCTGGGGACCGCAATACTGGCCATGATCGCGAGTAATGCGACTACGACCATCAACTCCACCAACGTAAATCCTTTAAAACGAGTCATCCCATACCCTCCTTGCAGTGCTGGGACTATAGGCGGGTGATTCGTCAAGGTACCGTTTGGTACGACAACTGGTCGTTTTTGCGGGATGAAGGGACTTTTGCTGGATCGAAGCATGCCAGATGGTGGGTGCCAGTCGCGAGTCCGCTGGCGTAGCGCGGGGGCGCTACACCCCGTTTCACTCCGATATGTATTGCATTCTACTTGTTTGTACCCGTCGTCAGCAGTGTCGCTGGTTACCTGGTCCACCGATCCGCATTACCCCCTATTCAGCGGAGCAATCTGGCAACCTTCTATTGGCTTAGGGGTGTCAGGTTGGATAGTCTCGAATGAAAAGAACAAGAGATATCCGGTGCTGCTATGAAAAGATCAGGAATATGGGGGGTGACATTGGCTACCATTCTATTATCCGCGCAAGGTGTTGCCGCTGAGTTGCCCGACCCCGAGTCGGTGCGTACCGACCGTTTGCAACTGATGGAGGGCTTCCCGCCGCGGGCGGACAAGCAGGTGACGCTGGCGGGGTTCATGCGGCCCTATCCGAATCCGCGTTGGAGTTTTCATCATGCGCGGGAGCTGTTCCCGTCCCGGCGGGTGGGGCGTGGCAATGAGGGTGTTTATGCCTTGCCGCGTGCCGAGGGGTTGGAGCAGAAGATCGCGGATCTGACCTTTGCGGGCCCTGATGGCCAGCCGATGAGCTTTGCCCAGTATCTGGATTCGACCTATGTCGATGGCGTGCTGATCATGCAGCACGGCAAGGTGATCTTTGAGCATTACCAGGCCGGTGTGCCGGAGGATGAGCCGCATATTCTCTGGTCGGTGACCAAGTCCTTCGTGGGGTTGCTGGCGACGCAACTGATCGAGGAGGGCAAGCTGGACCCGCAGGCGCTGGTGACTGATTACCTGCCCGAGTTGAAGGACAGTGGCTGGAGCGGGGCGACCGTGCAGCAGGTGCTGGATATGACGGCGGATATCGATTACAGCGAGGTCTATGCTGATCGCAACTCCGATGTGGTCAAGTATTCGCTGGCCGCGGGTATGGGACCGGTGCCCCATGATTATCCGGGTGCGCGGGACCTGTATGCCTATCTGCCGACCATCGGCGCGGGTGTGGATGCGCATGGAGAGGCGTTCCGTTATCGCACCACGCATACCGAGGTGCTGGGCTGGATGCTGCGCCGCGTTACCGGGTTGTCCACGGCGGCGCTGGTCGAACAGCGTATCTGGAGCAAGCTGGGGGCTGAGCAGGATGGGTATATGCTGCTCGATTCCAAGGGCGCTGAATGGGCCGGTGCGGGCTTCAACGTTACCCTGCGCGATCTGGCGCGCTTTGCCGAGATGGTGCGTCTGGACGGGCGCTTCAATGGTCAGCAGATCATCAGTCCCGAGGCAATCCAGCAGATTCGCCAGGGTGCTGACCAGGAGGCGTTCAAGGCCTCCGGGCGGGATTTCCAGCCGGGCTATTCCTACCGTAACCAGTGGTGGATCAGCCATAACGATGATGGTGCCTTCGAGGCACTGGGGGTGCATGGGCAGATGATCCACATCAACCCCGCCGTGGGCATGGTCATGGTGCGTCTGTCTTCGCATCCGATTGCCAGCAGCGCGCAGACCATGCCGTTGAGTATTCCGGCGCTGGCGGCGTTGGCGGATCTGCTGCGCGAGAATGGGGAATAAGAAGAGGAGTGTGGGTCCATCAGCGAACTGCTGATGGGCCGCTATGTCGAGGTGGAACTCGACATTCCCTGGCTGGCGTGCTGGAGGCTGCACCCGTGCGTGTCTGAGCGTCGTCGTGAGCTACGAAAACCATGGCCTGCAGGAAAAGGATCCCTCCCTGAAAGACCTGCCATCCCAACCTTGGACGACCAGCGGCACGCCCGGCGAAGCGCCGCCGGGTAATTGGTTATGCCGACTGCCCCAGCGGTATCTGCCGAGGCAGGCGCCACATGGCAGCCAGGCATAGCAGCAGGCCGGCCAGGGCCAGCGCGCCGCCGACCAGGCCGATGTTGGCCAGGCCCAGGCTGCTGGTGACCTGGCTACCCAACAGGGCGCCGGCGCCGATGCCGAGGTTGTACAGACCGGAGAACAGGGCCATGCCGACATCGGTGGCATCGTGGGCCAGCTTGAGTACCCGCGATTGCAGCGCCAGAGTGAAGCCGAGGATGGCGATGCCCCAGACAAAGCAAACCAGAGCCAGACCCCACATGCTGCTAGCCGAGAGCGTCAGCAGGAGCATGCACAGCGCCAATGCGAGCATCGAGCCGACCAGTACGCTGCGGGGATAGCGCGGGCTGTAGCGGCTGAATAGCAGGGCGCCGAACAGGCCGGCACCGCCGAACAACAGCAACAGTACGGTGATCTGGTTGCCGACCAGACCGGCGATGTCGCGGGCGAAGGGTTCGATATAGCTGTAGGCGGTGAACTGCGCGGTTACGCCGATCACTACCAGGGCGAACACCACCATCAGTACCGGGCGTTTTATCAGCAGCGGCAGGCTCTTGAGCGAGCCGGTATTCTGGCTGGGCAGCAGCGGCAGCATGCGCGCCAGGCAGATCAGGATCAGCAGTGCCAGTATGGCCACGCCGAGGAAGGTGATGCGCCAACCGGCCAGCTCACCAACCAGCCGGCCCAGCGGAATGCCCAGCACCATGGCCAGCGTCGTGCCGGTGGCCAGCAGCCCGAGGGCCTGGGCCTCGCGGCCCGGTGGCGCCACACGTACCGCCAGCGAGGCGGTGATCGACCAGAACACCGCGTGGGCCAGGGCGATGCCGACGCGGCTGATGACCAATATCTCGTAGCTCCAGGCCAGGAACGACAGCAGGTGGCTGACGATGAACAGCACGAAGACACCCATCAGCAGCTTGCGCCGCTCGATATTGCGGGTCAGCAGCATCAGCGGCAGGGAGGTCAGGGCCACCAGCCAGGCATACACGGTGAGGATCAGCCCGACCTGCTCGGGCAGCATGTCGAAGCTGGCGCCGATGTCGCTGAGCAGCGCCACCGGGGCGAATTCGGTGGTATTGAAAATGAATGCAGCCAGGGCCAGCGCGACTACATTGAGCCAGCTGCCCTGGGGGGCGGTATTCGACGTTGTCATCAAGAATGGAACCAGATGGGAAAAGAAGCCGGCTGGCCACGAGGATACGGGCCTGCTGCGGATGGCGCGTATTCTAGAAACCTTTGCACACAAATGCCAGTGGGTGTGATGTCGCATTCCTTACCGGTTGAGGGGCAGGGCGTGCTGCGCACGCCATCGTGGCGAGGCGCCACTTCCACCACACACCACACCACCAAGCCGCCATGCTGGCACTACCTCCCGTAGGAGCCCGGCCTCGGGGCGATGCTGGCTAGCAGATAAATGCTGAACTCAATCCGGCGCCACCACCACCTGGTCGCGCCCGCTGTGCTTGGCCTCGTATAGCGCGCTGTCAGCGCGGCGCAGCAACTGCTGGTAGTCCGGGTGCCCGGTGAAGAGGGCCAGGCCCAGGCTGGCGGTGATATGGATGGTCACGTCCTGGGGCAGGCGGAACACCTCGGCGGCGGTGAGCATGCGGATCTTCTCGGCGGCACGTCGGGCGTTGTTGGCGTTGACGTCGACCATGATCATCAGGAACTCCTCGCCACCCATGCGGAACAGATAGTCCCCGGCGCGGCTCTTGTTCAGCAGCATGCTGGCGAACTGTTGCAGTACCAGATCCCCCGCTTCGTGGCCGTAGGTATCGTTGATGTGCTTGAAATGGTCCAGGTCGATGGCCAGCACGGCGAAGCTGCTGCTGGTATCGCGTGCATAACTGATCTGCTTGTTCAGCACCACGGACAGGAACTTGCGATTCAACAGGCGGGTCAGCACATCGCGTCCGGATTCCAGCTCATTGTTCTGTTCGAATAGCAGGTCCAGATGGTAGGCAATGCTCTTGGTCTGCTCACGCACATCGCGCAGCAGTTGCAGGTTCTTCTGTGGATCGGCATTGGCTCGCAAGGCGAACAGCGGCAGCAGCGTATCATCGATCTGCGCCATGGCATCGAGAATCAAGCCGGTCTCGACCGCACCCTCGAAGCCATGGGTGCCCTTGTGGCGGAACCACAGGCCGAACTCGGAGGAGCGCAGGCGCGGCAGCTGGTCTGCGGTCATGCTCATGGCATAGTCGAACATCAGCTGGTTTTCCCAGTCGAGCAGGGCGGCGCGCTGCTTTTCCTTTTCGCTGGCGATATTCTGCGTAATGGCGAACAGGCGATAGCTTTCCTCGGCGCGGGAGCGGCGATCATGCGAGGCGGAATAGGCGTGGCTCATGATCTCCATGGCCAGATCGATCAGCGGCAGGGCGAAGTTGGTGGCCATGGCCGCCTGCTGCGGCGTCAGGGTGGCGCCCAGCAGCTCCGCCAGGCGGTGCTTGAGCAGTCGCGCCCCACGCAATACCAGGTGCACGGGGATGGAGACCCGGGCATGCACCTCACCGATCTTGTTCTGGTGGGCGATGACCGATTGGATATCCGTGGTGTCCTGGCTGGAGTACAGGTTGCACACCCAGTTCTCCATGGAACTGCTCAGACGGCTCTTCACTTCTTCATGGGACAGGAACATGGCCGCTTCGGGATGCTGCAGCATTGCCGTATAGAAGTGCGTGGCCAGTTCAGTCTTGTGTTGCACCGCCAGTTGCGCCGTCAGTTGTTTGATCTGTTCGGGAACGCTGTTCAGGTGGTGCTGCCACTCAGCCGTAAGCTCGTCCAATGACAATCGGGGCATGATGGTGTTGGGCTCGGATAGAGAGACAAGGGCAGCTATTTTTCCACAGGCAGCCATGCAAAAGCCACCCGTTGCGTGGGCCCTCGCGGTATTTCTGTTTGAACCATTGGCGCCGATGCATTTCTATTTTTTTGTGGTCCCCCTGAATACACCTGGAGGAAGACATGAAACAGCAACTGATCTATACCGCTTTGTTCAGCTTTGCCCTGGCCGCTGCCGTGCCAGTGGCTGTCGCCCATGATCATGATGACGACAGGGAAAAACGTACCATGGATGAGCGCCAGCAGGACTCCGGAGCCTATGATCCTACCAGCTCCAACCCCGACGCACCGCCTACTCATCCGGACAACCCCTCGAACCAGGATGGTAGTGGGACTGGTACAGGCACCGGAACTGGTAACGGAACCGGTAATGGAGCCAGTGGCGCGGGCAGCGGTGCTGGTGGCTAAATGCAGCACTGTTTCACAGGCCGGGCTAGTCCCGGCCTTTTTATGCGCATCGCGCAGCGCTGCGCACCTTTGTATCGCCCGTTCTCATGCCATTGCGAGCCGGCCGGGCGATGTAATCCAGCGGCGAATCTCGCTGCTGGAATCCCAGCCCTGAACTAGACTGAAAGCGAACCAGTGAACGAGGGGACTATGAGGCTGCGGATCTGGCTTGTGGTGGGCGTCGTATCGTTGATGCTGTTTTGCGTAGCAGGCTTCGAGTTTCGGTATGCCTGGTTCCAATCGCAGTGGATCAGCGATTATGCCAGTCGACTCCATTACCAGCTTGGTGATGGCGAGAGCGAGGCTATCCGCTTTCCGGAGGCCGGTCCTTTCAATCAGCGACTGGGTTACAGCCTGATTCCGGATCTGCAGCCCAGATTGCAGCAGCAGGGCTACGGCATCAGCCATCAGGCGCGCTTTTCCAGCGAGTTGCTGGACTATGCCGACCATGGGCTGTTCCTGCCCTACCAGGAAAAAACCCACACCGGCCTGGAGGTGCTCGATTACCGCGGTGAGCCGATCTACCGGTTCACCTACCCGCGTTCCAGCTTCAGTGAGTTCGAGAGTATCCCGGCGTTGCTGGTGGAGGCGCTGCTGTTCATCGAGAACCGCCGGTTGCTGGACCCGGCGCTGCCGCGGGCCAACCCGGCGGTGGACTGGCCGCGGCTGGCGGGTGCCTCCGTGGCCATGGTAACCAGCTCTCTGGGTGGCAATGGCCCCAGCCACGGCGCCAGCACCCTGGCCACGCAGATGGAAAAATACCGCCACTCCTTCGAGGGACGTACCCAGTCGCCGATGGACAAACTGCGGCAGATGGCCTCGGCCAGCGTGCGTGCCTATATGAATGGGCCGGAGACGCTGGAGGCACGTCAGCAACTGGTACGGGACTACCTGAACAGCGTGCCGCTGACGGCCGCGCCCGGCCACGGCGAAGTGCATGGTATTGGCGATGCACTGTGGGTCTGGTTCGCCGAGGATATTGACAACTTCAGCGCCAGCCTCGATGGCCGGCAGGGGCAGGCCGCACAGGCGCTGGCGCTGCGCCAGGCACTGGCATTGATCATCGCCCAGCGGCGGCCCAGCTGGTATCTGCTCGGTGGGCGGGACGAGCTGCAGGAGCTGATCGACAGTCATATCCGTCTGCTGGCCAACCATCAGCGTATCGATGAAGACCTGGCCCAGACCGCATTACGCACGCCGATGGCGTTTCGCGACTGGCAAACCCAGCCACTGCTGGAGCATACCAGCGCCGACAAGGCCGCGCGGGTAACCCGCAACCAGCTGGCCTCGCTGCTGGGGCGGCCATTCTATGATCTGGACCGCCTCGATCTGCAGGCCAGCAGCAGTCTGGATGTGGGGCTGCAACGGGCGGTGACGGCGTTTCTGGAAAACCTCGCCGATGAGGAAGCCGCCGCCGAGGCGGGATTGCTGGGGGAAACCCTGCTGTCGCGCCAGCAGGCGGCGCAGGTGCGCTACAGCTTCACCTTGATGGAGCGTACCGCCTCCGGCAACCAGGTACGGGTGCAGACCGACACCACCGGTATGCCGTTCGACCTGAATGCCGGCAGCAAGCTGGAGCTGGGGTCGACCGCCAAGCTGCGGGTGCTGACCAGCTATCTGGAAATCATTGCCGAACTGCACGGCGAACTGGCTGGCGCCGAGGCCCAGATGCTGCGCCAGATCACTGCCAACCGAGGTGATCCGCTGACCAACTGGGCGGTGGATTATCTGCAGGCCAAGCCGCAGGCGAGCCTGGCCGAGATGCTCGAGGCGGCGCTGCAGCGCCGCTATTCCGCCTCACCCTGGGAACAGTTCTTCACCGGTGGCGGGGTGCAGCGCTTCAACAACTTCCGCAAGGAGGACAACCGTCGCATCGTCACGGTGCAGCAGGCGCTGCAGGAGTCGCTGAACCTGCCGTACGTGCGTCTGCTGCGCGATGTGGTGCGCTACAGCCTGCACCAGAGTGTGGAAGAGGCCGACAGCCTGCTGACCAATGACCGCGATCCGCGCCGCAAGGCCTACCTGCAGACCTTTGCCGACCGGGAAGGGCGGGTCTATCTGCAGCGCTTCTGGCGGCGCTACGCCGGCATGGATGAGCAACAGCGCTTCGAGCGCCTGATGCAGCATGTGCAACCGATTGCCGCGCGCCTGTCGGTGGTGCATCGGACGCTGTATCCCCAGGCGGACTTCGAGACCTTTCGGGAATTTCTCGAAGAGCGGGTGCGGGTGCCGCAGAAGCCGGATCGGATCGAGCGCCTGTACCGTACGTATGCTCCAGGCAGCTACAACCTGACCGATCAGGGCTATATCGCGCAGATCCATCCGCTGGAACTGTGGCTGCTCGGCTACCTCAAGCAGAATCCCCAGGCCACGCTCAATGAGGTGTTGTCGGCCAGCGCGGTGGAGCGCCAGGAAGTCTACGGTTGGCTGTTCCGTACCCGACATGCCAGCGCGCGCAACGTGCGCATCCGTACCATGCTCGAGCGCGAAGCCTTCGATGCGTTGCACCGTCGCTGGCAGCGGGTGGGCTATCCGTTCCCGCATCTGGTGCCTTCGCTGGGTACCGCGCTGGGCAGCTCCGGTGATCGCCCCAGCGCCCTGGCCGAGCTGATGGGGATCATCCTCAACGACGGCAAGCGCCTGGATCTGCAGCGCATCACCAGTCTGCATTTCGCCGCTGACACGCCATGGGAAACCCGCTTCGAGCCGGCATCGGGCCGGGAACGGCAGGTACTGCACAGCGAGGTGGCGGCAGCGCTGCGCCAGGCATTGTCGGCGGTGGTACTCGACGGCACCGGGCGCCGCCTGCAGGGCGTATTCATGACCGCCAACGGCGAACCGCTGGAGGTCGGTGGCAAGACCGGTACCGGCGACAACCGCATCCACACCGTGACGGCCAGCGGCGCGGTGATTTCCAGCGAGGTGATGAACCGTACCGCCACCTTCGTATTCTTCCTCGGCCCCAACCACTTCGGCACGTTGACCGCCTTCGTTCCCGGCGAAGGGGCCGGTGCCTTCCATTTCACCTCGGCGCTGCCGGCGCAGGTGCTGAAAAGCATGGCCCCGGTACTGGCGCCCTACCTCACGACACCGGCTGAAGGCATGCTGGCCCGTCAGGACTGACTTTCTTCTCCCGTTCTGCAGAAAACGGATAAAGATGCTGCAGAAAACGGATATTGATCACTGGCCTGGCGTCGTAGGCTTCATCAAACGGACACAATTGGCCATGTTGCCAGCGCTGTCCATCCAAGCTCGATACCGACTCGACAACAACAACAAGAGAACCGACGCCATGCGCAAGATAGATGTTCACGGGATCATCGATGATGCTCGCTTCAACGGCTTCCACTGGCTGATCATGGGGCTGTGCGCCCTGTTGCTGATATTCGACGGCTACGACCTGTTCATCTACGGCGTGGTCCTGCCGGTGATCATGGAGGAATGGGGCCTCACCCCGCTGGAGGCGGGTGCGCTGGGCAGCTATGCGCTGTTCGGCATGATGTTCGGTGCCCTGGTGTTCGGCACCCTGGCCGACCGTATCGGTCGCAAGAAGGGCATCACTATCTGCTTTCTGCTATTCAGCTGTGCCACGGTGCTGAACGGCTTCGCCAGCACGCCGACCGAGTTCGCCATCTTTCGCTTTCTTGCCGGCCTGGGCTGCGGTGGGCTGATGCCCAACGTGGTGGCGCTGATGAACGAGTACGCGCCGAAGAAGCTGCGCAGCACCCTGGTGGCGGTCATGTTCAGCGGCTACTCGTTGGGCGGTATGTTTTCTGCCGGGCTGGGTATCTTCCTGCTGCCGCGCTTCGGCTGGGAAGTGATGTTCTTCGCTGCGGTGGTGCCGCTGCTGTTGCTGCCGGTGATCCTGTTGTATCTGCCCGAATCGGTGGGCTTCCTGGTGCGCCAGGGACGTTCGGAAGAGGCCCGCGTCCTGCTCAAGCGCGTGCAGCCGGAGGCGGAGCTGCCAGCCGATGCCGAGTTGCAGATGCTGGATACCTCGGGCCAGAAGAACTCGGTGCTGGATCTGTTCCGGGGCGGGCGCCTGCTGGGCACGCTGTCGATCTGGGTGGCATTCTTCTGCTGCCTGCTGATGGTCTACGCGCTGGGGTCCTGGCTGCCGAAGCTGATGGCCAACGCCGGTTACAGCCTGGGCTCGAGCCTGTCGTTCCTGCTGGCGCTGAACTTCGGCGGCATGTTCGGGGCGATTCTCGGGGGCTGGCTGGGTGACCGTTTCCATCTGGGCAAGGTGGTGGTGGCCTTCTTCGTAGTCTCGGTGATTTCCATCAGTCTGCTGGGCATCAAGACGCCGATGCCGGTGCTCTATACCCTGATTACCATTGCTGGAGCCACGGTGATCGGTACGCAGATCCTGCTGTATGCCGCTGCTGCGCAGTTCTATGGGCTGTCGATCCGTTCCACCGGTCTGGGCTGGGCCTCGGGTATCGGTCGTAACGGCGCTATCGTCGGGCCGCTGCTGGGTGGTGCACTGCTGGGTATCAACCTGCCGCTGCAACTGAACTTCATCGCCTTCGCCATCCCTGGCGTGATCGCGGCGCTGGCCATGACCCTGTTCGTACTGTCGGGCAAGCAGCAGGGCGCAGCTGCGGCTCCGCTGATGGCGGCCAAGGTCTGAGCGAAAGTCACCTGGTTAAGCCTGCTTTGCGTTGCACCACCGGTATAACCGTGTCATTGCGAGGCCGTAGGGCGAAGCAATCCACCGAGTCTTCCGCCAACATGGATTGCCGCGCCGCTACGCGGCTCGCAATGACGCCGGTGGGGATATGGCCATGAGATGACGTTCGACGCCTTGACTCAGTACCATTGGCTTCAGCCCTAAAATAAGTACCACTCAGGCTTGATCCTGATACGCGAGACGACATGAAGGCATTACTCAAGGACATTTCAGTTTCGGCGTTGGTCGCCGGTTTCATTGCGACGGTCATTTCCTATGCCGGTCCTCTGGTGATCATCTTCCAGGTGGCCCAGGCGGCGGATATGCCCCACGACGTGCTGTCCTCCTGGGTGTGGGCCATTTCCATCGGCAGCGGGGTGCTCGGTATCGTGCTCAGCCTGCGCTACAAGGTGCCGGTGATCATCGCCTGGAACGCTCCCGGCTCGGCGCTGCTGATCACCCTGCTGCCGGGTATGAGCATGAACGAGGCGGTCGGTGCCTATCTGGTCAGCAGTGCCATCATCCTGCTGGTGGGGCTGTCCGGCAGCTTCGATCGCATCATCAGCAAGCTGCCGGCGGCGATTTCCGCCGGCATGCTGGCCGGTATCCTGTTCAGCTTCGGCACGGGCCTGTTCGTCTCGCTGCAGGACCAGCCGGCCCTGGTGCTGGCGATGTTCTTCACCTACCTGTTGGCCAAACGCCTGATGCCGCGCTACGCGGTACTGGCGGTGCTGATGGTCGGCGTGGGCATTGCCCTGGGCCTGGGCGAACTGCGCAGTGAAGCGCTGGTGGTCGGCCTGGCCATGCCGGTGTGGATCAGCCCCGAATTCACCTGGCAGGCAACCCTCAACGTGGCGCTGCCACTGGTCATGCTGGCGCTGACCGGGCAGTTCGTACCCGGCATGGCCGTGCTGCGTGGTGATGGTTACTACGACACGCCGGCCAGTCCGTTGCTGACCAGTAATGGAGCGGCTTCGCTGCTGCTGGCACCGTTCGGCTGCCATGGGCTGACCCTGGCGGCGATCACCGCCGCCATCTGCACCGGCAAGGAGGCCCACGAGGATCCGACCAGACGCTACGTGGCCGGGGTCTCGGGTGGGGTGTTCTACCTGGTGCTGGGGCTGTTCGGTGCCACGCTGGTATCGCTGTTTACGGCCTTTCCCGCTGCGCTGATCGCCGCCCTGGCTGGCCTGGCGCTGCTGGCAGCCATCGCCAACTCGCTGAACGGGGCCATGGCCATACCGAAGGATCGTGAGGCGGCGCTGATCACCTTCCTGGTTACCGCTTCGGGCATGTCCTTCCTGGGTCTGTCCGCGGCCTTCTGGGGATTGATCTTCGGTATGGCCGCGCATCTGTTGCTCGGCCTGAGGAAACCGGCCGCCACCCCGTCGTCACCCTGTCTGGAGCGGGAGCAACAACCCGTCCGCTGAATAACCGAACCATAACGTTGCGCTGCCGGGGCCTGGCCCCGGGGGTTGGCAACGTGCAGCCAGAAAACAACAAAAACGAGTCGAATTCCATGAAAAAACAGTCATTCTCCATGCTTGCCCTGGCCATAGGCACCACCTGGTACCTGCCTTCGCTGTCCGCCGCCGAGGTGGAAGGCTTCGTCGAGGGAGCCAGCGCTACCCTGCAGGCGCGCAATTACTACTTCAGCCGGGACTATTCGGGTATCGTCGGCGCCAATCAGCAATCCAGGGCCGAGGAGTGGGCCCAGGGCTTCATCCTCAATGTGAAATCCGGTTATACGCCGGGCACCGTCGGCTTCGGTGTCGACGTGCTCGGGCAACTCGGTATCAAGCTCGACAGTGGCGGCGGCCGGATCAATACCGGGTTGTTGCCAGCCGGCAGCGATGGCAAGGCGCCGGACAACTACGGGCGCTTTGGTGCGGCGCTGAAAGCGCGGTTGTCGCAGACCGAACTCAAGGTTGGTGAACTGACGCCGAACCTGCCGGTGCTGGTCTTCAGCGACATCCGCCTGCTGCCGCCGACCTATCAGGGTGCCAGTATCGTCTCGCGGGAGATCGATGGCCTGACCCTGCAGGGCGGCCAGCTGCGTTCCGGCAGCCTGCTCAATGAGGCCGGTGACGGCAAGATGCGCGCCAAGCTCGGCCATGTGCCGCAACTGGGCGGTGATGCCGCGACCGACCGCTTCAACTATGTCGGTGCCGATTACGCGTTCAATGACCAGCGCACGTCGGTGGGGGCCTGGTACGCGCAGTTGAAGGATATCTACAACCAGCGCTTCTTCAGCCTCAAGCACAGCGAGCCGCTGGGCGATTGGGTACTGGGCGCCAACCTGGGCTTCTACGACTCGCAGGAAGATGGCGACCGCCTGCTCGGCGATATCGACAACCGTGCGGCCTACAGTCTGCTGTCGGCACGCCATGGCGGTCACACCTTCTACCTGGGCTACCAGGCCATGTTCGGTGATGATGCCTTCCCGCGGGTGTTCAACAACATCACGCCGCTGGGCAACGAGGTGCCCACCTATGAGTTCGCCGGTGCCGACGAGCGCTCCTGGCAGGTGCGGCACGACTACGACTTCGCTGCCGTCGGCGTCCCCGGGCTGGTCACCACGCTGCGCTATATCCGCGGTAACAACGTCGATACCGGGATGGGTTTCGAGGGCCGGGAATGGGAGCGCGACCTGGATATCGGCTATACCGTGCAGAGCGGGGCGCTGAAGAACCTGGGCGTACGGGTGCGCAACGTCACGGCACGCTCCAACTACCGCACCGACATAGACGAGAACCGGCTGATCCTGAGCTACACTTGGACGCTGTTTTGAAACAGCTGGCACATCACTATGGAAGGTCGATCGCGACCCGGTCGACTTCGATCTCGAGGGCGCCGGCCGCACCAACTGATGGAAGGCCGGGTTCCATCCCGGCCAGCGGCGTCTCCCGCCAGGCTGCTGGTCGAGATGGAACTCGACCCTCCGCAGACCTTCAGCCGGCCTGGTTGTATGGTGGCGCACTGATGGGCGATGATCAGGCGTTGTCTGCTCACAAGGTGCTTCGCATGTCTGATGACTCCCGCCCCGGCTCCGTGCCGGTGGCACCGGCGATCATCGCCTCACCGGCCAAGCGCATCGATGCCTTGACCGGCGACCCCGACTTCATGACCTCGCTGGCGCGCGGACTGGCGGTGATCCATGCCTTTCAGGAGCGCAAACGGCATCTGACCATCGCCCAGATCAGCCATCGTACCGAGATCCCCCGCGCCTCGGTGCGTCGCTGCCTGCACACGCTGATCAAGCTCGGCTACGCCACCACCGACGGCCGCACCTTTTCGCTGCTGCCCAAGGTACTGACGCTGGGGCATGCCTATCTGTCCTCCACGCCGCTGGCGGTCACGGCACAACCGATTCTCGACCGGCTCAGCGACCAACTCAATGAAGCCTGTTCCATGGCCACCCTGGAAGGTGACGAGATCCTCTATGTCGCGCGTTCGTCGATACCGCTGCGGCTGATCTCGATCGACCTCAGCGTCGGCAGCCGCCTGCCGGCGTACTGCACGTCCATGGGCCAGATTCTGCTGGCCGCGCTGGATGATGCGGCGCTGGAGGACTATCTGGAACACACCACCCTGCAGATCAAGACCAGCCGTACCCTGCATACACCCCAGGCGATCCGCGAGGTGGTGGCGCAGATTCGCCAGCGTGGCTGGGTGATCAGTGATCAGGAACTGGAAATGGGCCTGCGTTCGCTGGCAGTACCGCTGCGCGACTCCGCCGGCCAGGTGCTGGCTGCGCTCAACGTCGGGACCCCGGTCAGCCGGGTGACCCGTCAGGAGTTGGAGACCCGCTTCCTCCCGGTGCTGCTGGAGGCCAGCAAGGAGCTGAGCCGGCGGTTGTTTTTCTAGGGCTCCGACCGCACCACGCATGATGGACGGCCGGGTTCCATCCCGGCCAGCGGTGTCTGCCGCCAGGCTGCTGGTCGAGATGGAACTCGACCCTCCAAAAGCCGACTCCACGGCATGGAGCGTCCTGGTCCGCGTGCGGGCGATACGCCTAATTTGTGCTCCGGGTCATGAGGCAGCGCTTCGTTGCGCTTGCCTTGATTTTCGTCAAATATAAAAAATATCTAATTAAAGGTAAGTTATTACTGTTTTGATTTTACTTAATGTGAGGCGCAAACTGTCCCGCGTTATTGCTCGTCCTGCCTGGCTTCACGGAGTTTTCATGAATATCCCCTCTGCTTCAGCGGGCTCATCGGAGCCCGGCTATAACTACGATGTGGTCCGCAAGTTCACCATCATGACCCTGGTCTGGGGTGTGCTCGGCATGGCCATGGGCGTGGTCCTCGCCGCCCAACTGGTATGGCCGGCACTGAACTTCGATCTGCCCTGGTTCAGTTTCGGTCGCCTCCGGCCGATCCATACCAACCTGGTGATCTTCGCCTTCGGTGGCGGCGCGCTGTTTGCCACCTCGTTGTATGTGGTGCAGCGCACCAGCCGGGTGCGGCTGGTGTCCGACCGGATGGCGAATTTCGTGTTCTGGGCCTGGCAGGCCATCGTCGTGGCGATCATCCTCAGCTACGCCAGCGGGCATACCACCAGCAAGGAATACGCCGAGATGATCTGGCCGATCGCCACGCTGGTCACCGTCGTCTGGGCGGCCTATGCCTACCTGTTCTTCGGCACCATTGCCCGGCGCAAGGTCAAGCATATCTATGTCGGCAACTGGTTCTATGGGGCCTTCATCATCGTCACTGGCCTGGTGCATGTGGTGAACCATATCGATGTGCCGGTCTCGCTGTTCAAATCCTATCCGGTGTATGCCGGTGCTACGGACGCGATGATCCA
The DNA here is from genome assembly GCF_002979975.1 of Pseudomonas sp. MYb185. GTDB lineage: Bacteria > Pseudomonadota > Gammaproteobacteria > Pseudomonadales > Pseudomonadaceae > Halopseudomonas. The sequence continues at coordinate 323,795 of NZ_PCQD01000001.1, forward strand.
GTGGTGGTATGGGCACAGTGTGGTTGGCTTCATCCTGTCGGTCGGCTTTCTCGGGCTGATGTACTACTACGTGCCCAAGCAGGCGGATCGGCCGATCTATTCCTACCGGCTGTCGATCGTGCATTTCTGGGCAGTGATCGCGCTGTATATCTGGGCCGGCCCGCACCATCTGCATTACACAGCACTGCCGGATTGGGCGCAGACGCTGGGCATGGTGATGTCGATCATCCTGCTGGCGCCCAGCTGGGGCGGCATGATCAACGGCATGATGACTCTCTCCGGTGCCTGGCATAAGTTGCGCAGCGATCCGGTGTTGCGCTTCCTGGTGGTGGCCCTGGCGTTCTACGGTATGTCTACCTTCGAAGGCCCGATGATGGCGATCAAGACCGTCAATGCCTTGTCCCATTACACCGACTGGACCATCGGCCATGTGCATGCCGGTGCCCTGGGCTGGGTGGCGATGATCAGTATCGGTGCGCTCTACCACATGGTGCCGAGGCTCTGGGGCCGGGACGGCATGTACAGCATCCGGCTGATCAACCTGCACTTCTGGATGGCTACCATGGGTACCGTGCTGTACATCGTCGCGATGTGGGTCAATGGCATCACCCAGGGCCTGATGTGGCGTGCGGTCAACGTCGACGGCACCCTGACCTATGCCTTCGTCGAAGCGCTGGAAGCCAGCCACCCTGGCTATATCGTGCGGATGATCGGCGGAGGCATCTTTGCTGCCGGCATGCTGCTGATGGCCTTCAACTGCGCGATGACCATTCGTGGCGCGAGAGTGCAGGAGCAGTCCGCTGACCTGGTTCAAGCTGGGCGTTGAGCTGATGTCATGGCCGGGGGGGCGCACCTGCAGTCCCCCCATTAGCTCGGCCCCGCTGTCGTCGAGCGGGTGCTCGACAACCCTGGCACGGCTCCTGGGTGTAGCGCCCCGTCCACGTTCGGGTGCGACGCCTGCGGTCTAGCAGATTACTCCAACCCCTTGTCGTCGAGCGGGTGCTCGACAACCCTGGCACTGCCCCTGGGGTGTAGCGCCCCCGCGCTACGCCTGCGGCCTCGCCAGCGCGTCGGTTTGGTGTTCCTTATATAAAAATTGTTGTTCTATTCATCAATTATTATTGAATTGTCTGTATTCATGCCGGCGGGCAGAATAGCGACTCTTTTATTTCCCCCTGGCAAAGTTCCGGTTTCTGATGTGCTCCACTGCCGTCACTAATCACCGGCAGGAGTACGCATGATATCCGGTCAGTTGCTGACCCTTTCCCGTCGTTTATTCGGTTGGTTGCCGCGCACCGTGCAGACTCGCCCCGGCGAGTGGTTGCGTGCCGCTACTGGCGTGGCGGTGGCAGTGGCCTGCACTTTCTGGATTTCCAGCCTGCTGTACGGGCCGACCACGGCGATGGTCCTGCTGGGGCCGGCAGGTGCCTCGGCGGTGCTGCTGTTCGTGGTCTCGTCCGGAGCACTGGCCCAGCCATGGCCGGTGCTGGGCAGCTATCTGCTGGCGGGTGTGGTCGGGGTGGCGGCGCTGCATCTGCCGTTACCGGAGATGACCACCAGCTGGCTGCTGATCATCGCTGTGGTTGTCGTGGTGTTGGGTATGTCGCTGCTGCGCTGCCTGCATCCGCCGGGCAGCGCCATGGTGCTGGTGATCGTGCTCGCCGGTGATCTGCTGGCGCCGCTGGGTGGCTGGCTGCTGTTGCCGATCATGCTTAACGCCTGCTGCCTGTTGTTCTGCGCCACGCTGTACAACAACCTCACCGGCATCCGCTATCCCAAGCAGGCACCGCGGGCCGATCTGCACCACACCCGCGATATCCTGCCGGAGCAACGCGTCGGCTTCACCGAAGAGGATCTGGACCGCGCACTGGACAAGTTCGGCGCCTTTATCGATATCACCCGGGACGATCTGGAGCAGATCATCCGTGATACCGAAAGCTCGGCGCTGCGGCGCAAGATGGGCAATATCCGCGCCGAGCAGATCATGTCGCGGGATATCCGCACGGTCGGCCCGGACACCACGGTGATGCAGGCCATCCGTCTGTTCCGTCATCACCACGTCAAGACCCTGCCGGTAGTGGACAGTGAAGGCGTGGTGCAGGGCATTATCAGTCTGAGCGATCTACTGGCGCAGCTGGATCTGCCGATGGGCCGGATCCTGCCGACGCGCATCAACCTGTGGCGTGACCAGCCGCTGCACAAGGTGATGACCGCGCCAGTGGTCACCGTGGACGGTCAGACCCATGTGGTCGACATGATTCCGCTGATGTCGAGTCAGGGACTGCACTGCCTGCCGGTGCTGGACCATGGCCGACTGGTCGGCCTGGTGACCCAGACCGATGTGATCGCTGCGCTGCATCGTGACCTGGTCAACCATATGGCCTGAGCGACTCAGATCATCGGGTCCCAGCGTTGGGACCAGTCCTGGCTGGTATGGGTCAGTTCGCGCAACAGCTTCAGCGCCTGGTCCAATACCACCGACTCGCGCTGCCGGGAATACACCAGGTAGGTCGGAAAGCTGAACTCCGGCGCCATGCTTACCGGTTCCAGTAGGCCATTGTCCAGATAGCTCTGCACTACCCGACTGCGGAAGTACCCCGAACCGCCCGACTCCAGTATGTATTGCAACGCCAGCGGCCCCAGGTTGAAGGTCACCGGCGCACGGGCCTTGTCGGGCAGGGCGGCATCATGCTGCCGCCGGAAATGCTCGCCCCAGTCGATATACACATAGGGTTCCGGCTGGCCAGGCAGGCTCACCTGGATCAGCTTCTCCTCCAGCAATTCCTCCACCTGCAGACCGGGCAGATATTCGGGCTGATAGACCAGCGCCGCATCCAGCGAACCCTGCTCCACGCGCTGCATCAGCACCCCACTATCACCGATCTCGGCACGCACCGAACGCTCGGGGATCTCCCGGCGCAGGGCCCGTACCCAGTGCAGCAGCAACGGCGTACTCAAACTGGCCTCGCCACCGATATGCAGCACATCACTGAAACCCTTGAGCAACGGCAGGTCGCGCTGGGCCATATCCCAGGCCTGGGTCATCTGCGTGGCATGGGTGATGAACGCCTCGCCATCCGCGGTCAGGCGGGCACCGGAGCGGTTGCGGATGAACAGCGTGCAATTGAGCTGGCTTTCCAGGCTCTGGATGCGCGAGGTGATGGCGGCCTGGGTGACATGCAGCCGATCGGCCGCAGCGACAAAACTGCCGCAGCGCACGATCTCCAGAAAGGTGCGGGCCAGGCTGATATCCATGTGACCGATTCCCGAGGTGAAAGGGGCATTCTAGCAAGCGTGGCTGGTGTCTGGTTGCAATGGCGGCGCTTTATATTCTCTCTGATCAGCGGTGAGGAATGAGACTTTAGTCATGGAGCTGGGAGTTGCGTCTCGCATTTAATATTTTTCCTGATAGATTTAACGAGAATCGAAATCAATATTAATAAGAGCAAGGGATGTCTGATTTTTCAAGGAGCAAAACTGCGCTATTCCGCGCTGAAGCGCTCGCCACAAAGGGGGAGCAACGGTTCGGTAGTGTGCTCATTCACCAGCCTTGGGGTTATCGGGTCGCGGCTATTCTTGCTGGTGTGCTTATCCTGCTGGTCGGGGTCTTCGCTTACTTTGGTACCTATACCCGCAAAGCGTCTGTCACGGGCTTGCTGATGCCTGAGCAGGGCATGTTGCGCCTGACGTCCGTTGCCGCGGGATTGCTTGCCGATGTCAGGGTAACCGAGGGGCAATACGTCGAAGCCGGGCAGGTACTATTCGTTGTATCGGGTGAGCGTTTCAGCATTACCGGGGGCACTCAGCAACTGATCGCCGAGCAGCTGGCACAGCGTTCATTGCTGTTGCAACGCAATCGGGCACTGGCAAGTGAGCGTACCGCCGGCCAGCTGCGCATGCTCGATAGCCGCCTGACTACGATTGACGGAGAGTTGCAACAGTTTCGGGAGGAGGTGCGGTTGTTGGGGCGGCGGGTGGAGTTGGCGGACATACACTTGCAACGCCAACAAGAACTGGTCGAGGCGGGTTTCCTTTCCATAGCCCAGTTGCAACAGGCCGAGGCGGAGCTGCTGACGCTGCAGGGGCAACAGCAAAGTATCCAGCGGGCCCGTGCGAACCTGGATCGTGAGCGCACAGAGTTGCTCGCGCAGCGCCAGGAGCTGGAGTTGCGGCACGATACGGAGTTGACCGACATTGACAACGCGATCGCCCAGGTCAGGCAGGAACAGGCGGAGAATGACGTTCGTACCGAACAGGTCAGCGTTGCGCCCTTCGCAGGCCATGTGACGGGGGTGAATGTGCAGATCGGCCAGCAGGTTGCGGCGGGTACCCTGTTGGCCAGCCTTATCCCGTACGACAGCACCCTGTCGGCACATCTGTATGTGGCACCACGTCAGGCTGGATTCGTCGAGCCAGGCCAGGCGGTCCTGATGCGCTACGCTGCTTACCCCTACCAGAAGTTCGGCATGGCTCGTGGGAGAGTAACAGACGTAGCCAGGAGCCCTTATGCAGCTCAGGAATTGCCGCCCCATATTGCCAGTGCATTGCAAGACGTAAGTATGCCAGCGGAGCTGTTCTACCGGGTAACAGTGGCCCTCGACTCCCAGACTGTCCAGGCATATGGAAATTCACAGCCCTTGCAGGCTGGCATGCTGCTGGAAGGCGACATCATTCAGGACAAGCGCCGCTTGTACGAATGGGCATTGGAGCCGCTCTATTCAGTGACTGGAAAAATGTCCAGATAATTAGAAGATATGGAAAGGTTATGACTCCGAGAGAAAAAGAAGTTTTCCAACTTTTGCTACAGGGGAAGTCAAACAAGCAGATTGCGCTGGCGCTTGATATCAGTGAGTTTACGGCAAGAGATCATGTCTGCTCCATTTTGAGGAAGAAAGGAGTAAAGAGTCGAGGGGAGCTGCTGGCAGCGGTGATGAGTCGATATGTTCTTTGATGGCACTACATCTGTAGGGTTATGTGTGGATGAGGTTATGGGTATATTTTATAGTGATGTTCCAAAGGTGTTGAAGAAGGGTTGTGCGAGAGCTAAATGTTAGTGGTATAGATAAGCTCAGGGGTGGGGCTGTCCCTGTCATGGTTGGAGGGATAGTAGTTGGAGTGGTTGGTTATACTGGTGCTGTGATTGGAGTGTGTTTTTTTAATTAACCCATAACCTGATGTTTGGTGCGGTTTTGGATTGTAGGAAATATATTTGCAAGAGTTTGTCTGTAAGGGCTTCTCATTTCAGGTTTCTACAATACAGGGTTGCGTTCTGCGATTTGGCGATCAGTGTGTTAGGAGGTTAGAGGTATATGCTTTAGTAGGTCACCATTCTAGTCTCTTGGCGCATAGGGTGGTTTTCAGGCTGGGAAGGTGGTTCGCATATATAGAGAATATTTTATGGGAATAGATTTTAATATTTCGCCGTGTAATTTTCTTGAGCAGTACCAGGAAAAGAAACCATTGCTTATAAAGAACGCGGCTTCCATAAGAAGGTTTTCCTGGAAGGATGTAAATGAGTTGTTCGAAAGAGGCGATGTGGCTTCCGAAGACTTCAAATTGTCTTTTGATGGGGTTAGGCCAAAGCATGAGTATGTGGAGAGGTATTACGATATTGGCACTCTGCGCCATCGACTGATCAAACCTGTGGTTTATGACTATTTGCGAAAGGGTGCCACGCTGATCGCTAACAAGATCAAGAACGAACCCAAGGTCAGCCAATTCTCGCGACAGGTTGCTGAGTTCACCGGTCGGCAGGTGGTCAGTAGCGCCTATGTCGCTTTTGGTCAGAAAGACTCCTTTCGTTGCCATTGGGACACTCGGGATGTATTTGCTATCCAGTTGATCGGGCGTAAACGGTGGATTGTCTATGAGCCGTCACTAGAATCTCCACTCTATACCCAGCAAAGCAAGGATTACGAGCAGCAATACCCTTGTCCACCAGAGCCCTATATGGATTTCATCCTGGAGCCCGGAGATGTTTTCTATCTTCCCCGGGGCTGGTGGCATAACCCGCTGCCTTTGGGTGAGCCGACATTCCATCTGGCGTTGGGTACCTTCCCCGCCTATACCATGGATTACCTGAGCTGGGTAATGAAGCAGATGCAGGGCTTCCTTGATGCGCGACAGTCTTTGAGTCACTGGGAAGAAGATCAGGATACGCTGATTTCTGTAAGTGAGCATCTGAATGCCTTTATCAATGATCCACTGAACTACCAACGCTTCATGGATGAGTTTACCGGGGCAATACGTGTCGAGTCGACACTGGCATTGGAAAAATTTGGTGATCCGAATGCCGCGCCAATCTCCGGACACACCGGGATTCGATTAAGCGCCAACCAGCCGTATGGCCTTGCCGATCATTATGTCATTGCCAATGGTGCCAAGCTGAACCTGGATGAGCAGGGCATACGGTTGATCCGCTGCATTTCGGACTGTCCCGGTATCAGCTTGTCTGATCTATCGTCTCGCTTTCCCGCTGTAGCGACTGAAAAATTACATAAATTAGTTACTGAGTTATGCCGCCAGGATATTTTGGAATTGCATCGTCTGTAATGCTTTTAGAATTATGTTGAGGAGTAGAGTATGAACTTTTTTGGCGTGCATATCACGACAGGTTCTTTTTCTGAAATGCTGATGACGATTTTGCTAGTTTTGGGTTTCTACGTCATCTTGTATGCAGCGTATAGATTGTTTCTATTTAAGACTGGGCGCCCATACAGTCAGAGCAGGAAAAGTGCTCAGTTGATTGTTCTTGTTGTGATTTCCTGTGTGTTGTCTGGTATTGCAAAGTCATTTTTTTAATGGCTGTGATTATTAATAAAAGGAGAAGAAAAGTGCGTGAGTTGTCAATGCAGGATATGGAAATGGTTTCTGGGGCGTTTGGGCCGGTCGGTGCGGCTATTGGCGCAGTGTCGGGTGCGGCAACCTATGTTGGCTATGCCGCTGGTTCGGGAGAAGGGAGCTTTGCTGGGCTTGTTGGCAATACTCTGGCTGGTGCGGCTATAGGTTTTGCCACTGGGCCTGCGGGACTTAGTGCCATGCAGACAGGAGCGTATGTTGTTATTGGTAGTCAGGTTGGCTTTTATGGAGGGATGGCTGGGGGGCTGACTGAAAGAGCTATTGATGCGGCTGGCACTGATTATAACGTTGCTGGAACGAATTATAACTAGGGTACGTTGGATACCCTGGTGGGGTTCGGCTCACTAGGGTACCACCCTGTTGCTCATAGATATGAAGATAATACGTAAGATTGTTTCGTCTCGCTGATTATAATCAACCCCCTCCTGATAAGTACAATACATGAAAGTGATATTGCAAACAGAAAGCCAGGAGTGCGGCCTGGCATGTCTGGTCATGGTTGCCGGATTCCATGGACTGCATCTGGATCTGATTAGTTTGCGCCGACGTTTTTCGATTTCGCTGAAGGGAACCAACCTAGCCCAACTGATTCGCTATGCACAGGCGCTGGAGTTTTCCTGCCGACCACTACGCTTGGAGCTGGAGGAAATCAGCAGGTTGCGTATGCCCTGCCTTCTGCACTGGAACATGAACCACTTCGTGGTGCTGGAGAAGGTGCGTGGCAAACGCATTCATATTCTGGACCCGGCGGTTGGTCGCCGGGTGTTGACCCTGGCTGAGGCTTCACCACATTTCACTGGAGTAGCGCTTGAGCTGACACCCAATGCCAGCTTCCGTCCGGCTCAGCAGAAGGCTCGAATCCGGTTGCGAGACCTGACCGGGAAGGTTTTCGGGCTGAAACGAGCGCTGGGCAATATTTTTGCGCTCGCCCTCGCGTTGGAAGTGGTTGCGCTGCTGTCTCCCCAGGTGACGCAGTGGGTGGTCGATGGTGCGCTGGTGTCGGCGGACCAGGATTTGCTGTTGCTGGCAGTGCTGGGCGGTTGCCTGCTGATGCTGATCGATTTTGTGCTGCGCATGGCCCAGGGCTGGATGGGGCTGCGTCTGAATCAGCAACTGGCCATACAGTGGTCCGGCAATTTGTTCAGCCATCTGCTGCGTCTGCCCTGGCCGTTCTTCGAAAAACGTCAGCTTGGGGATATCACTGCCCGTTTTCATTCGCTGAATGCCATCCGCAATGTGTTTACCAACGGTGCGATTACGGTGGTACTCGACGGGCTGGTAACCCTGATCACTCTGGGCATGATGTTGCTCTACAGCACCGCCCTGACCGCCATCGTGGCAGTCGCCTTGCTGTTGTATGTGATATTGCGGGTGGTGTTTTACCAGCCGCTGCGCAATGCGTCGGAGGAGCGCATCGTGCTGGCCGCTAAAGAGAACTCCTATTTTCTGGAAACGATACGGGCGGCGCTGCCACTGAAACTGTTCAATGTTACCCCGTTGCGGCTGGCAACCTGGCAGAACCTGATCGCCGATGTGCAGAACCGCGATGTGACTACCCAGAAGTTGCTGTTGGTGTTCGCCAGTTTCAATACTCTGATTTTTGGTCTGGAAGGCATGTTCCTGTTGTATGTCGGCGGGTTGGCGGTGTTGGAGGGGAAGCTGTCGCTGGGCATGCTCCTGGCATTCATTGCCTACAAGAGCCAGTTCACCGGCCGAGCAAGCAAGCTGATCGACCTGGGGGTGGAAGTCCGCATGCTGTCCTTGCATGCCGAGCGGCTGGCTGATATCGCCCTTGAAACACCAGAGCCGGAAAGCAGTATGGAAACTGATCTGGACAGGATAGAGCCGCGCATTGAGCTCAGGGATGTATCGTACCGCTATGCGGAAGGTGAGCCCTGGGTGCTGCGCAACCTGTCTCTGGTTATCGAGGCCGGTGATTCGGTTGCCATTGTCGGTCGTTCGGGATGCGGCAAGACGACCCTGTTCAAGCTGATGCTCGGGCTGCTCACTCCAGCCGAAGGTGAGATCCTGTTCGGCGGTATACCGGTGCGGCAGTTGGGGCCGCAGGCGCTGCGTAGCCTGGTCGGTGCGGTGATGCAGGAAGATCAATTGCTGGCTGGCTCTCTGGCCGAGAATATTGCCTGTTTCGACCCTCAGGCAAGCCAGGAACGTGTGGAGGAGGCGGCGAAATTGGCCCACATCCACAAAGCCATCATCAATATGCCCATGGGCTACCAGACATTGGTGGCGGAGATGGGCAGCGGCTTGTCTGGTGGGCAGAAGCAGCGGGTACTGCTGGCGCGTGCCTTATACAAGCAGCCGAGAATCCTTGCTCTGGATGAGGCAACCAGCCACCTTGATCTGCACAGCGAGCAACATGTAGTGCAGTCCCTGCACCGGATGCCGGTGACGCGCATTACCATCGCCCATCGGCGTGAAACCATCGCTTTTGCTAAACGGCTGATCGCCTTGGACAAGGGAGCTGTGGTGGAAGACGTGCGGCTCGATGAGGCTTCGGTCAGCGCATGATTTCATTCAGAAAGGGCTGGCTGATGTGGGCATGGCTGCTGGGGTGTGCGGCTGTGCAGGGTGACGACCTGCTGGGAGTATATCAACGGGCACTGTTGCATGATCCTCAATATGCCGCTGCGCAGGCGCAGCGGCGTGCCGATGACGAGCGTCGGATACAGGGGCGTGCGGGCTTGTTACCGCAGGTGTCGGTTGATGCCCAGAACAGCTGGAGCGAGACCGAATACGATCTGGCGGGCGGTCGTATCGAACAGCGGCGTCAGAATCGCAGTTACGGCATCCAACTGGTACAGCCGCTGTTCCGTTGGCAGAACTGGATTCAGTATGAACAGGGTAATCTGCAGCAGACCCTCGCGATAGCTCGTTTGAGCAGTGCCGAGCAGACCCTGATTCTGCGTGTTGCCGAAGCCTACTTCGAGGCTCTGAATGCTGACGAAGTACTGAATGCGGTTCAGGGGCTGAGTTTGGCCAGTGGGGAGCAGTTGGCCAGTGCGAAGAAGAACTTTGAACTGGGAAATGTGAGTGTGGCTGATGTGCATGAAGCTCAGGCAAGTTTCGACAGGGCTGGTGCACAACTGATCAAGGCCAGAAGCGAACGTGAACTGGCTCGCCATGCGCTGGCTAGAATCATGGGGCGCCAGCCGGGAGCTCTGAAAAGCCTGCGCAGTGACATGGCTCTGACACTGCCCTATCCGCAGGATCTTGATCAATGGGTCGCCGCCGCAGAAAGAAGCAACCTTAAAGTACAGGTGCAGGAGCTGTTGTTGGCTGTGGCGGCCAATGATGTCCGCAGTCGCAAGGCCGAGTACCTTCCCACGGTTGATCTGCTGATAAGCCAGACCATGCAGCAGAGTCCCAATGCCAGCACCGAACGCACCGAGTCAGGCAGTATCGGACTGCGTTTGAGCGCTCCGCTCTACAGTGGTGGCCGACTCAGTTCCGCTACGCGAGAAGCTCAGGCGTTACGCATGCAGGCCGAGTACGAGCTGGAGGACGCCCGTCGTTCAGCTGCCTTCGCGACCCGACAGGCATGGTCGGGTGTAATGGATGGCATGGCACAGGTAAAAGCGTTGGAGGCGGCACGCCTGTCCACCCAATCCGCGGTGGAATCCAATCGACTGGGTTATCGGATAGGAATGAGAACCGGCATCGAGGTACTGGAAGCCCAGAGTCAGTTCAGCGATACCCTGCAGCAGCTTACCCGTGCCCGCTATGACACTCTGCTGGCCCAGCTGCAGCTCAAGGCTGCGGTGGGCGTGCTGGAGCCGAACAGTCTGGTGGAGGTTAACGCCCTTCTGGTCAACAACGACGAACCTGCAGCGATCACCATGAATGACTTGGGCGGATCCACCGAACTCACTCTTTAACTCTTGAAAACAAGGAAAACGCATGTCAAAGACATTCATGCCAGTGTTGATCTGGCTGTTGCTATTGATCCAGGCAGCGGTAGCGCAGGCTGATGGTCTGCAGCCAGTGGCAGAGCAGGATGGTGTGCTCGAGTACCGACTGGACAATGGCTTGCGGGTGATCCTGGCCGAGGATCAGGCGGCCAATACGCTGTTTTTCGATATGGTCTATCTGACCGGCTCACTGGCTGACCCGTCGGGCAAGGGGGGAACGGCGCATCTGCTGGAGCACCTGATGTACAAGGGTACTGCGCAGCGTTCGGGGGAGCAGTTGATCAGCGGCCTGCACCAGCGTGGTATCCGCTTCAATGCCACTACCAGCCACGATCGTACCCGCTACAGTGCGGTGCTGGATGCTGAACCGGCGCATCTGGATTATCTGCTGGAGCTGGAGGCTGAGCGCATGGCCGGCCTGGCGTTCGATCAGGTGGCTCTGCAGGCCGAACTGGAAGTGGTGCTGCGGGAGATGGAGCTGGCGCAGGATAACCCCTTCGCAGCGTTGGGGCAGCACATGCTGGCGGCAGCCACGGTGGGGCAGGGTTATGGGCGTCCGGTGCTGGGCTCCCGGGCGGAGCTGGGCAATATCACGCTGGCTGACCTGCAAGCCTTCCATGCCACGTATTACCAGCCGGACAATGCCGTCATTGTACTGGCGGGCAAGTTTGATACGAGTCGTGCTCTGGAGGTGGTCCAGCGGCATTTTGCGGGTATGGCCCCCCCTTCCTCAAAGCCGCGTAGCGCCGCCATGTCGGTGGTCATGCCCGACAAGCCGGTCAGCGTTGACCTCACCCAGGGCGATATGGATATGGTCACGCTGGCTTATCCACTGCCGCCAGCCCTTGATCAGAGCAATGTGGCGCTGATGGTGCTCGCCGACATCTTTGCCGGTGAGCCGCACGGTCGCCTGTATCAGGCACTGGTAGTGCCTGGTGAGGCGGCTGGAGTGGTGGCGTTGCAGCAGAACTTCCGGCATGGCGGCTACTTCATGTTCAGCGCGCCGCTGGCCGAGGGGCAGTCCCGGCAGCAGGTACAGCAACTGCTGATCGAGCAGATCGAGTCGCTCGCCGGGCGACCTGTCAGTAAGGAAGAGCTGCAGCGGGTACAGACCGCCAATCGCCAGGCGAAGCAGCGGCTGTTGCGCGAGCCCGGTACGCTGATCCACCTGCTGGCCGAGTCGGTTGCACTGGGTGACTGGGGGCTGTTGTTGCGGCGTCAGGATCAGCTGCTGGCGCTGGATGTCGACACCGTTCAACGTGAGGCCCAGGCCTGGTTGCTGGCCCAGCGCCGCCTGGTCGGTCACTTGCATGCCGGCGGCGAGCCTGCTGGCGCGGCTGCGTTCCTGCCAACGGCGGTATCCAGCAACACTGGTGGCCAATCGGGCGTGGCGACACCGGTTGTCGATGCGGTAGACATTGCAGCCTTCAACCAGCATATCCTGTCGGTGGAACAGGGCATCCAGCGTAGCCGTCTGGACAATGGGCTGAAACTGGCATTGCGCCCGTTGCCGGGGAGCGCTGGGCCGGTAGAGGGCATCATGACCTTGCGTTTTGGTGATGCGCGTAGCCTGTTCGGCAAGGCGGCACTGGCTGACCTGACCGGTACCCTTCTGGTACGTGGCACACAGAACCTCGGTCATCAGCAGGTGGTCGATCGTGCCAATCAGCTGGGCGCGGGTTTTTCCATTGTGCCGGGTGGCAGTGCGTTGACGGTGCGTTTTGCAAGCCCGGCAGAGAACCTGTCTGCCCTGCTGGAGCTGATGGCCGAAGTGCTGCGACGCCCAGCCCTTGCTCGTCAGGACTTCGACTTGATGAAGCGCCAGCAGTTGCTCACGTATGGCCGTGCCGACAACCGACCAGGCAGCGTGGCCAGCCTGCAGCTCCGGCGTTATGAAGAGGATTACCCCGTCGGTGATATCCGTCGCCATATCGAGCGTGAGGAACGGCAGGCAGCGTTGAAGGCGATCGGTCACCAGGATGTGATTGATTTCCATGCAGCCTTTTATGGTGCCAGCCAGGGTGAGTTTGCCCTGGCCGGGGATTTTGATCCGCAACAGGTGCACAGCCAGCTGGAGGTGTTGTTCGGCGACTGGCAGACGCCGCATCCCAGCACCCGGAGCAGCAAACCCTTTGCGGATATCGCGCCATCGCGCATGCACGTCAAGGCCGGCGCGGGGCGGACCGGGCACTATATCGGACGGCTGAATTTCGCTGCCAACAGTCAATCGGAAGACACCGCAGCGCTGTTCATTGCCGAGCATGTGCTGGGGCGTCATCCGACGGCGTCACGCCTCGGCAAGCGCCTGCGTGAGGAGGAGGGGTTGAGCTACGAGATCCGCTCGTCGTTGAAGGTGGCTACCTTCGACGATGCCAGCTGGCTGACTATTCAGGGTAGCTATCCCCGGGGGCAGGGCATGCGGCTGGCGAATATCGTGCGCGAAGAGGTGGCCCGGCTGGTAGCGGACGGCATTACCCAGCAGGAACTGGAGCAGGCCAGAAATACCATTCTCAATGAACGTCGCCAGTCGTTCGGTCAGGATCGCAATATCCTGTCCTGGCTACCGCGGCAGTTATATGAAGACAGCACCATGCAATCCTGGGTGGAGCGTAACAATGCCTTTGCGGCGGTGACGCTGGAGCAGGTCAATCGTGTGGTAGGGAAATACTTCGACGCCGCGAAAATGGTTGAGATTCTGGCCGATGGGGATGGGCAATAAGCCATGGCAGGATGCCGTAGTTACGACTAAGGAACCTCTGGAAATAAGTCAGAACATTGTCATTGCGAGCGCAGCGAAGCAATCCAGCCGCTTGATGCTGGTGCGGTTTCTGGATTGCGCTCTTTGCCATCCGTCAGGACATCAGAACCTGAAGAACGCCACTCGCTGTTTCAGTTGCTCCGCCAGTTGGGTCAGTTCCCGGCTCGAGGCTGCCACCTGGTTCGAGCGTGGCATCACGGATGCGCAGGATGTTCTGGTGCAGGTTGCCTTCGGCCAGCGCATGGATGGCCTGGACCGCCTCCCGGGGCTCGGCCCCGAGCAGGCCCTGGGCGACGAGCCTGTTCAGCGGTGTCGCGGAATCCTGGTAGAAGCCATCCAGCCGGGTGATTTCCGCCGGGTGTTCGTTCAGTTCGCGCGGATTCTCGGCCAGCACCGCATCGCGTGCGGAAATGGCCCGGTCATGTACGCTGCCACGGAAGTTGATGGCGTAGCGTTGCTTGATGGCTGACTGATTGCTCTGGGTCAGCAGGTTGTCCATGAAACCGACACGCAGGATGCCGAGGGTGGTGACCAGCATCATCATGGCCAGGACCAGACCGAAACCGAGGCCGAGGCGCTGGGCAATGCTGAGCCTGAAAATGGGAGTACGCATGATGATACCTGTCTGGCTGAGTGGATCTAACGGTTGGTTGTCGTTGTTGCTGAAGCCTGTTCACAGCCCGGTTGGCTCGGGGACGAGTCCTCCAGTCCCGGGTAGTCGTCGCTGACGATGTAGCGGTTCTTGCCGGCTCGCTTTGCCTCGTACATGGCCGCGTCGGCCTTGCTGATCAGCAATTCCGTCTGGTCGCCATGCTGCGGGGCGAGGGCCACGCCTATGCTGGCCGACAGCTGGATCAAGCTGCCGTCCTTCACTCTGACTGGCTCGGCGATGGCCCGCAGGAGGCGTTCGAGGACCGGGTGGTAGGCCTGCTGATGCTGCAGGTCGTCGATGATGGCGATGAACTCATCCCCGCCGAGCCGTACCAGGGTATCGCTGTCCCTGAGCGTTGCCTGCATACACTGGGCGACTGTCTGTAGCAGTTCGTCGCCCTGCATGTGGCCATACTGGTCGTTGACTGCCTTGAAGCCGTCCAGATCGATGAAGGCCACCGCCAGTGAAGTACCGCGCCGTTGCAGATGGCGTAGGGACTGCTGCATGCGTTCGGCCAGCAGCCACCGGTTCGGCAGCCGGGTCAGCGGGTCATAATGCGCAGTGTATTCGAGCAGTTTCTGGCGTTCGTTGAGCAGGACCAGGCGTTTCACCAGAACCGTCTGCTGGCGCAGCCTGAGCAGTGCCCAGACGAGACAGGCGGCCAGCAGACCGGTGAAAGCAAGTAGCAGATTGACCAGGTTCATGCCCGGGCGCCCCAGCGGTGGGCGGAGCGGGAGGGGGGCGGTCGACAGTCTGAGCATTGCCTGTCTCCGCTGCTCATGAGCGGTTACCGAGGGGCAACTCGACGGTGAAGACATCGATGTTGCGGGAGGGCCATTTGCCCGTGGGCTCGCGGGCAAGGATTCGGTCGTTGCTGCCGGGCCGGGCCAGGTCGACGATCTCCACGGGGATCGGCTGCCTCAGCAGGTGGTAAAAGAACACCTTCACCCTGTTTTTCCAGCAGAGATGCTGCAACCAGGAGCCAGACGGGCTGTGGATATACGCGCCGCGGATGAGATCGGAAACAGCGATACGTTTAAGCACTGGACAGGGGTTCCGAAATACTGGAGCTGATGAAGGCTTCGAGGAAGATGCCGATAATGACTGCAGAGTGTTCTATCAGGACTTGTGTCTCCAATAGTTTTTAGCGATTGCAAATTGCAATGATAGCAATGACGAACCACGCCAGACTTTGCCAGGTGGTCCTATGCCTTTGGACGAAGGGAATAAATGCTGTGGGTGCTCTACGACAGGCTTGTAACGTGATACACCGCATCCATGACGACAGGAATCACGTTCAAACTGGATACATTGCGGGGTAGTCGCATTCTGATCGTGGACGATAGCGAAGATGAACGCATGTTATTGGCCACTTATCTGCAGGGCCAAGGGTGTCGTATCTATCTGGCCAAGGATGGCTTTGATGGCATGCATAAGTCTTTGATGATTCAGCCTGATGTGGTGCTGATGGATGTTCGCATGCCGGTATGCGATGGGGTGACCGCCTGCCGCGCCATGCACAATGATCCGCGTACGCAGGATATTCCCGTGATCTTTCTCTCGGCCGCGATCATGCCTGGCGAGCGGGTCCAGGGGTTGCTGGCCGGGGCAGTGGATTATGTAAGCAAGCCGTTCGATTTCGAGGAAGTGCGGCTGCGCCTGGCGGTGCATCTGCGCGAACGTTCGGTCGTCGAGCTGGGGCTGGCCAGTTCCCGCGGAGCTGCGGCTGAGGTCTCGAATCTTGACAGCATCCTGTTCCAATCGGCACGCCTGCATCTGCTCGGGTCGCTGGCAGATACACCAGACCTGCAACGACTGGCCTGGGCTGTGGGTACCAACAGACGCCGACTCAATGCAGCTTTCAGAAATTGTGTCGGTATCACGGTATTCGAGTATCTGCGTGAAGAGCGCATGAAGGAAGCTCGACGTCTACTGGCCAATACCCAATTGGAGATTCAGGTTATTGCGATGGAGGTCGGCTATACCAGTGGAGCTAATTTCGCCACGGCTTTCAAGGACAGGTTCGGTATTTCACCCAGTCACTTTCGCCAGGTTCGTGTTGTTCGAGGGGAAGCATGAGGTGGTTCGACTGGGCAGCTCCTGAACGTACGTTCACCATGTGCGCAGCCGTGCTGGGTAGCGGCGTCATGCTTGCCATCGTCGGCATTCTTACCGCGCATCTGACGGGTGGACGTCGACAGCGCCTGCGTCTGGAAGAAGAAGTAACACAGCGCACCGAAGAGTTGCGCCAGGCCCTGCTGTCGGCGGATGAAGCCAGTCGAGCGAAGACCGACTTCATCGCCCGGATTGGTCATGACTTGCGCTCACCACTGACTTCCATCATCGGCTACAGTCAACTCCTGTCTGACGCAGGGGGCCCGCAGGCTCGCCAGGCACGAACCATCCGGCGCAGTGCCAGGCATATGCTCAATCTGATCAATGATCTGATCGAGTATACCCATGGGGGAGGCGACAAGCTGAACGAGGTCCCAGTACGCATCCATATATTGCTTGAAACCATCGTCGAAGAAGCCTGGATCCTGGCCAGAAAGAATACCAATCAGTTCATGTCCTCAATCCAGAGCAATCTGCCCAGCATGCTCGTGGTGGATGGCACGCGTCTGCGGCAGATACTGACCAACCTATTGGACAATGCTGCCAAATTCACCCATAACGGCGTGATCGAACTGGTGGCTGGCATGGAGCCAGCCGGACGCGTTGACCAGGCATGGCTGTGGTTCTCGATCAGGGACACGGGTTGCGGCATAGAGCCGGATGACCAGGCGAAAAATTTTCGAGCCGTTCTATCGATCCGCTGGCCTGTCCGAAGGTATCGGGCTGGGTCTGCCAATCGTTGCTGAGTGGACCAGGCGTATGAATGGAATGCTGACGCTGCGTAGCACACCGGGTGAAGGAACCGAGATCGATGTGCGCTTGTTGGTTCGGCTCGATATTGAAGTGCATATTCCCCCTGCGCAATCATCGAGTGCTGACGATCACTTGTCCTGGGCAGATGTCGCTGATGGTGAGTTGACCATCCGGGAGCTGCCAGCTGCCGTTGCGAAGGTCCGCGTTGGCTGCTCGAATGACGCTGGCTGTGATGATATCGCTCCACCTTCCGAGATGTTGGAGCAGGCGGAGCGATTGCTGGCCATGGGGGCACTGACGGATCTACATGATTGGGTGAAGACGCTATACCAGGCACATCCACAATGCCGGACCTTTGCATTGCTTTCGCAGACGCTGGTCGAGGCGGGTGATCTGGATACCCTGCGCTGGCTTGTCGGGCGCAATCGCGATATGCCAATAGCAGCTGGATTTGACGAAGTAGAGTAATTGCTCTATAAAATCAGGGAGACATCAATCGACAATAACAACGACAAACCGGATTGCTTACCATGTTCAGATTCGCTTCCCTGACCCCGCTGCTGGGCGCTCTCGTATTACTTGCACCCTTGTCTGGCCAGGCTGACACCCGCCCCAATATCCTGCTGATCGTCGCTGATGACATGGGCTTTTCCGACGCTGGTGTCTATGGCGGAGAGATCAGTACGCCGAATATCGACGCGCTGGCTGCCGAAGGCCTGCAATTCAGCAACTTCAATGTGGCCGCCACCTGTTCTCCGACTCGGGCGATGCTGATGACCGGCGTTACCAGCCACAAGGTCGGCATGGGCAATATGAAAGAGATCATGGCCAACAACCAGAAGGGCCAGCCCGGCTACGAGACCTGGCTCAACGACCAGGCCGTTACCCTGCCGACCCTGCTGCGCGATGCCGGCTACCGTACCTACATGGCCGGCAAGTGGCATCTGGGCGCTCGCCCCGAGAGCCTGCCCAATGCCCGGGGTTTCGAGCGCTCGGTGGCCCTGCTGGAAAGTGGCGCCGACAACTGGGAAGCCAAGCACTACCTGCCTGCCGGGACCGCTACCTGGGTCGAGGATGGTCAGCCGATCAGCCTGCCGGATGACTTCTACTCGTCGTTCTACTATGCCGACAAGCTGATCGAATACCTGGACAGCGGGCAGGGCAGTGACCAGCCGTTTTTCGCCTACCTGGCATTCCAGGCGGTGCATGCGCCGCACCATGCGCCTGAGGCCTATGTGGAAAAGTACGCCGAGACCTACCAGGAAGGCTGGGACGCGATTCGCCAGCAGCGCTACGAGCGGCTGACCGCCATGGGGCTGCTGCCGCGCACCGCAGAGTCGGTGATCAGCAGCGACTGGGGCACTTTCTATGACACTTCGCCCATCGACTGGGACAGCCTCAGCGATCAGGAGCGCGACTACCGGGCCCGCCAGATGGCGGTCTATGCGGGCATGGCCGAGGCCATGGATGAAAGCATCGGGCGGGTCATCAGCCACCTCAAGGCCAGTGGCGAGTATGACAATACCCTGGTCATCTTCATGAGTGACAACGGTGCTGAGTCCACGGTCCTGACCGAGATCGCGCCGCTGTTCTATCGTCTGCGCTACGATCGGGACTATGCGGAGCTGGGCCGCCGCGGTAGCTGGAGTGAGTACGGCCCAGGCTGGGCCTATGCGTCCAACTCGCCGTTCTACTCGTACAAGGGGTCACCATTCAACGGTGGCATGAGGGTGCCGATGATCATGCGTTACCCCGCTGTGATCGAGCCCGGCTCGCGCACCTCGGCGTTTGGCTATGTGACCGATATTGCTCCCACCCTGCTGGAGCTGAGCAACACCCCGGCACCGGACGGTGAATATCAGGGGCGCAAGGTACATCGCATCATGGGCACCAGCATGACGCCGCTGCTACGGGGCGAGAGCGAACGTATCCATGCTGCCGAGGAGGTGATTGTCTATGAGCTGGCCGGTGGCATCGCCATCTGGCAGGGCGATTACAAACTGGTGGCATCACGCTCCGGCGCGATTGCGGCGCGTCCCGACGCGCTGCTGTTCAATCTGCGCGATGACCCTCTGGAGCGCCATGATCTGTCGGTACAGCAGCCGGAGAAAGTGGCCGAGCTGATGCAGGCCTATCACCGTTTCGTGAACGAGCATGGACTGGTCGAAGTGCCGGATGACTACAACGCCTGGCAACAACTGAATCGCAACGCCCGGGAGCAGTTGCTTGACCGCCACGGCGGCAAGTTGCTGCTGGGCGCTGGCATCCTGTCGCTGCTTATCGGCTGGTGGCTGTATGCCCGCTTCAGTCGCCGACGGCGCCGAGCGGAATCTTGAGTCGCAGGGGGTATCAACAGGCGCTGATACCCTCCAAGGGCACATATAACTGGTCACACAGGGCCTTTACCGCCTCTTGATAGGCCGGTGCGACATAACCTTCTTCCAGAATGAGTATCTGATAGATGCCGCGTCGCAATAACTGCTCGCTCAGGTTCAGCTGGACCCCCTGGGTAGTGGCCAGAAAGCGCATCCAGGAACTCAGAACGATCCATACGTTGATGCTCAGGGTTTCCGCCTGCTGGGGGCTGAGCTGCAGGATGCCGGCGTCGGCAAACGCCTGATATATCCTTTGCGTGCTGCATAGGCTGTGCTGGGAAAACTGCCGATAGCGTGCGGCCAGTTCGGGATCAGACTCCAGCAGGTATTCCAGGCCCTGATGCAGAAAGCGAAACTGCCAGATGATTTCCAACAGGCTTTCCAGGTAACGGGTCTTGTCCTGCAGGGTGACGGTGGTGCCTTCGGGCAGGATGAAAAAGATCTCCATCCTCTGCTCGAACTCGCTGAAGAGTTCGGCAACGATCATGGATTTGTTGCGGAAGTGGTAATAGAGGTTGCCTGGGGAGATACCCAGGTGGCTGGCGATGTGGTTGGTGGTCACGTTACGTTCGCCCTGGGTGTTGAACAGCTCCAGGCTGGCCTGGAGGATGCGTTCACGGGTGTTGGATTTGCTGGCCATGCGGGCTCTCATGTGGTGACTCAGGTCGGACGCGGCCCGCAACCGGCATACCGCCGGCTGCGGGTGGTGATGCATTATTCCCCGAGAGGCTCGATCAGTGCAAAGTCCGGAGAGAATTCGTCCATCAGCCCCAGCAGCCCGAAGAAGGCCTGCGGGTTACCCTCGATGCGGATGTCGCCGGCCTTCACGGCAGCGGGGAAGCTGCTCTGCTGGGTCAGGATGCGATCCAGTGTCGCCCGGGTCAGGCTGATACTGGCATCGGCCTGTTGCGCCTGGCGGTCCGGTAGCCAGGTCAGGGTGGCGTTCTGCAGGGTGACCCGATAGCGCTCATCGAGATCGGTGAAGTGCCAGTTCAGCACCAGGTCCATGCCCTCGGCTTTGGGGCCGTTCAGGCGCACGCTGAGCAGATCGAAGAACATGCCGGTATCCAGCGCCTGCAGCATATCGGTGGCAATGGCGGCGGCATCGCGCTGCGCCGCACCGCTACGCAGCTCCATGGCTCCGGACAGATAGGCGTTGCGCCAGGGACCGGACTCGGCCTGGTAGCCCATTTGCTCCAGTGCGGCGGCGTTCAGCTCGCGGGCGGCCTGGTTGTCCGGTTCGGTGAAGACCGCCTGACTCATGATCGAAGCCACCCAGCGGTACTCACCCCGCTCGAAGTCCTTCCGGGCGCGATCGATCACCTGGTCGATCCCGCCCATGTATTCCAGGGTTCTGCGTGCCGCTTCCCGGCCCGGCAACGGGTTGAGGTTGGCCGGGTTGGCATCATACCAGCCGAGGTACTTCTGATAGATGGCGCGGGCATTATGGCGCAGGGTGCCGTAATAGTCGCGGGCGCTCCATTCTCTGGCCAGGCTGGCCGGCAGGCGGATCCGTTCGGCAATCTCATCCGGTCGATGGCCCTGGTTCATCAGCCGCACGCTCTGGTCGTGGATGTACTTGTACAGATCCCGTTGCACGCTGAGAAAATGCTTCACCCCGTCTTGATCCCATACCGGCCAGTGGTGCTGGGCAATCAGGATATCGGTGCGCGGGCCGTACTCCTCCAGCACCTCGTCGATATAGCGCGACCAGCGGCTGGCGTCGCGCACTTCGGCGCCGCGCAGAGTGTAGATATTGTGCAACTGGTGGGAGGTGACCTCGGCGGTATTCAGTACCCGCGTTGCCGGAAAGTACAGCATGAGCTCGGCCTGGGCCTCGCTGTCATGGGCCAGGTGGAAGTCGATCTCCACACCGTCGATCACCTGGCGGCCATTGGACGTGATGATGTCGGTAGGCGGGATCAGTGTCAGTGCGCCGACGCTCAGCGCCTTGCCCAGGCCATTGTCGATATGCCCGCCGGGGCTGACCGGCAGGTTGGTGCCATACATGTACATGGCGCGACGGGTCATGGCGTTGCCGGCGATCACGTTCTCGCTCACCGCATGTTCCATGAAGCCCTCCGGGGCGTAGGTCCGCACCCGGCCCTGCTTGACGTCCTCGTCACTGACGACGCCGCGCACCCCACCGAAGTGGTCCACATGGTTGTGGGTGTAGATGACGGCGACTACCGGCCTGGCCGGACGATGCTCGAGGTAGAGGTCCAGTGCCGCCCGGGCGGTGGTGGTCGTGAGCAGCGGGTCGATGATGATCAGGCCGCTGTTGCCTTCGACCACTGTCATGTTGGCCAGATCCATGCCGCGCACCTGGTATATCCCTTCGGCCACTTCGAACAGGCCGTGGATGCTGTTCAGTTGGGCCTGGCGCCACAGGCTGGGATTGGCGGTGTCAGGAGCTGCCTGCTCGTCGAGGAAGGCATAGGCGGCCATGTTCCAGGCGGTGCTGCCGTCAGGATTGAGCAGGGGGCCGTCTTCCACGGCGGCGATGAGACCGCGGCGGGCATCCTCGAAGGCCTGGCGGTCACTGAAGTCCAGTTGCTGCAGGACGGCGGCATTGGCCTCGATGGTGGACGGCTCGGCGGGCTGGTTGCTGGCTGCGGCCATGAGGGGCAGGCACAGGGTGGCGGTCAGTGCCGCCGTCAGATAGAGAGTTCTGGTCATCTCGTCACTCCGGTCCAGGTGGTTGTTCTCGATTGTGTACTGTCATCCCGCCAGCCGTTCAGCCAGCAGGCTGGACAGCTTCGCGGTCAGGGCATAGATGGACAATTGCGGGTTGGCACCGACACTGGTGGGGAACAGCGAGCCATCATGGATGGACAGGTTCTCCAGCTGATGGTGGCGGCCCAGGCTATCGGTCACGGCCTGGCGGGGATCTTCGCCCATGGCGCAGCCGCCCATCACGTGGGCGCTGCCCAGGCGGGTCTTGTAGCGACGCTGGTCCAGCCCATCGATCATGCGTCGGGCGGCCTCCAGGCTGGTGACCAGCTGGGCATCGTTGTGAACCGGTGCTGCTGCCCTGGCGCCGGCAGCGAACTGCAGCTCGACCATGTTCAGGTGGGTTCGGCGTACCGCTTCCCAGGTATAGTCGGTCAACTGGTAGTCCAGCACGGGCGAGCCATCGCCCCGCAGTTGCACGGTGCCTTCGGCGCTGTCCGGATGGAAGCCGTCGCGTAGCAGGGCGATCATCATGTTGCTGTGGGGCAACTGCTCCATCAGCGCGGCATGGGCCTTGCCGAAGTCGCCGAGCAGCGAGGCGGTGAAGCCCGGTTGCAGAGGAGGGACTTCCAGTTTGTAGCCCATGCTGCCGGTGGCGCTGTCGTCGGGCCATAGAAAGTGATCCGAGTAGATCGACTGGGGCGCGCCATAGAACGGATTGACCGTTTGCTCGAACTGGGCCCAGGCCGAGGTCGTCGGGTGCAGGTAGGTGCGCTTGCCGGCTCGCTGGTGCGGGTCGGGGGCGTTGGAACGCAGCAGGATAGCGGGGGTGTTGATGCCACCGCCGGCCAGGATGTAGTGCCGGGCGCGTACAGTGACCCGGCGCCCGGTGGGTGCCACGCAACGCTCATCCATGGCCAGGCACTCGATACCGGCTACCCGGTCGCCTTCCAGCAGCAGGCGCTGGGCGCGGGCCAGGTACAACAGCTCGCCACCCTGTTCCAGCAGGGCGGGGATGCAGGTGACCAGCATCGATTGCTTGGCATTGGTAGGGCAGCCCAGGCCGCAGTAACCCAGGTTCCAGCAGCCACGTACGTTGCGGGGAATGACCGCCCAGTGCAGACCGAGCTGTTCGCATCCCTTGCGCAGAATGTCATTGTTGCCATTGGGCGGCAGCCCCCAGCGTGCAATGCCCAGGCGCTGCTCCATGCGCGCGAACCAGGGAGCCAGTTCTTCCTGGCTATGGCCGGTCACGGCGTGTTCACTGGCCCAGTGCTGGAGGGTGGGGTCGGGAGTACGGAAACTGGATGTCCAGTTGACCAGGGTGGTGCCGCCCACGGCGCGCCCCTGCAGGATCATCACGGCGCCGTCCTTGGTGGCGCGTGCGGCGGACTCCTGGTACAGGGTGGGGTAGGCGTCGCTCTCCTGCATCTTGAAGTCGGTGCTGGTGAACAGACCGCCTTCCTCTATCAACAGCACCTTGTAGCCTGCTGCGCTCAAGATCTCCGCGCTGGTGGCACCACCTGCGCCGCTGCCGACGATGGCGATATCGGCTTCCAGGGTCAGGTCCTCGGTCAGCAGCGAGGCATTGTGGGCTTTCCAGCCCCGGGCCAGGCCTTCGGCAAAGGGATCGTGTATCGACATGCTTTGACTCCTCGTCATGCCTCAGATGGCGGGCGGGCCGGGGTAGCCGCAGCTGCCCCAGGACTGGGGAGCGGTATACCAGGCGATCTGTATGGGTTTGATCAGGGCGTTGTAGCCCTGCTGGAACAGATCGAAGGAACTGTTTTCCCAGCGCCGCAGGAAGGCCTGTACGCTCTGGTCATCGGCCTTGTCCCACCCGCGCCAGACACCAGTGGTCGGGCCGCGGGTGACGCTGCTGGTCAGCAGGTCGAACAGTTGCATGAACTGCTCGAGCATGTGCGGCGGCATATGGTTCAGAGCGGCATCCATGGACTGCAGGGCGGTGTCGACAGCCTGCTGCCGGTCGGTTTCCGCTAGCGTGCCAGCGAGCACCACCGGGATCAGTCGGCGCAGTAGAGGCAAGTCGCTGTCACGCAACTGCGCGAAGGTATCGGAAGGTTTATTCGCCGAACAGCCGGACAGGGTGGCGATGCCGCCAGCGGTGGCCAGCAGCGCGGTACCGGCCAGGCCGATCTTGAGTAGTTGGCGACGACCGATATGGCTGTCACCCTGGATGGAGGTTGTCATTGTTGTTGCTCTCACCTCGGGTTATGGAATGACTGGCAACGCTGATGCGGGCGCACCTATGGCGATGCGCCGGCGACCTGTCAGCGAATCAGCAGCTTGCGCAGCCACTTCTGCAGCGCTGTGCCATAGGGTGGATAGAGCACCCGGGTAGCGTTGTAGCGCGGTTTGCGTAGTACCGCCTTGGCCTTGCTGAAGGTCAGAAAACCCTCATGGCCGTGATAATGGCCCATGCCGGAAGGGCCGATGCCCCCGAACGGCAGATCGCAGACGGCAACATGCAGCAAGGTCTCGTTGATGCCGACACCGCCGGAATGGGTCTGCTCCACCACCCGTTGCTGTTCGGCCTGCTCGTAACCGAAGTAGTAGAGCGCCAGGGGCCGGGGGCGGGCATTGATGTAGCGGATGGCGTCCTCGATCTGCCGGTAGGGAATGATCGGCAGCAAGGGGCCAAAGATTTCCTCCTGCATCACCTGCATGTCATCGCTGACATCCAGCAGCAGGGTATGCGGCAGGCGCCGGTCCTGGGCGCCATCGAACAGTGGCAGCAGCTGAGCGCCCTTGGCCTGGGCATCCTCCAGATAGCTGTTCAGGCGAGCCAACTGGCGTGGGTTGATGATGCTGGTGTAATCCGGGTTGTCCTTCAACTGCGGATAGAAGCGGCCAACGGCCGCGCGATAGGCGCTGACGAACTCCTGCAGCCGCGCCTCCGGCACCAGCACGTAATCCGGGGCAACGCAGGTCTGCCCGGCATTCATGGTCTTGCCGAAGGCGATGCGTTCGGCGGCATCGGCCAATGGCACTGTGCTGGAAACGATCGCCGGCGACTTGCCGCCCAGCTCCAGGGTCACCGGAGTCAGGTTGTCCGCTGCGGCATGCAGGATGTGCCGGGCAATGCTAGTGGCCCCGGTGAACAGCAGATGATCGAAGGGCAGTGCGGAAAAGGCCGCGCCGACCTCTGCCTCGCCCAGCACCACGGCCACCTGCTCCTCGGGGAAAGTCCTGGCCAGCAGCGCCTTGAGCAACTGCGAGGTGGCCGGAGTGGCCTCGCTCATCTTGAGCATCACCCGGTTGCCTGCAGCCAGCGCACCGAGCAACGGGCCGATGGACAGGAAGATCGGATAGTTCCACGGCACTAGGGCTCCGACCACGCCCAGCGGCTGGTAGAACACCTGCGCCGAACCCGGCTGGAAGGCCAGGCCCAGTCTGCGTCGGGACGGCTTCATCCAGCGCCGCAGGTGTTTGCACACATGATCGAGGGATTGCAGGCTGGGCAGGATCTCGGCGAACAGGGTCTCGTCCCGTGAGCGGTTGCCGAAGTCCTGGCTCACCGCCTCGGCCAAGGCATCCTGTTCATTCGCCAATAGGGTGCGCAGCTTTTTCAATTGACTCAGTCGGGTGTCCAGGGACGGCATGGGCGCCGCCTGGAAGGCCTCGCGTTGACGCTGTAACAGGGCGCTCAACTGATCATCTGGGGCATCGGAAGAGAAAATGGCCGACATGGATATGCTCCGCAATTTTAGAGTAATTATTCTAATCGATTTTTAAAGCAATGAGGCACTGCCGTCAAGTGATCGACAGAGATGGGCGCTGCAGGTGCCGGGCGGTTTATTCAGCCGATCTGGTTGGCGGCGAGATGCGTCTCGGGCTGAATTTGAGCGGGTTGTTGCAGGATGGCGGTCAGGGTGGTTTCGCCTGGCCTGGAATGAATACGCAACTGTCCGCCGATGCGGGCTATACGCGCGTGCATGCTGCGCATGCCTACGCCATGACCCGCTTGCAGGGTGGCATCGACATCGAAGCCCATGCCGTCATCGGTCACTACCAGTTGCATGCCGCCGCCGCGCAGTCCACTCATGCTGATGGTCAGAGAGTGAGCGTGGCTGTGCTTGATGATGTTGGTCAGGGCTTCCTCGAGAAAACGGGTCAGCGCCAGTTGCTCGGGAGACGAGAGATCGCATGGCCACTGGCTTGGTAGTTGCCACTGCGAATTCAACTGCAGTTCATCGAACAGATGGACGAATCGGTGACGCAGGGGAGCCAGCCAATCGGTCGGTGTGGCACTGACGGTGGTATTGGCCGAACTGTTGTCGATGATCTGCCGCAGGTCGTCACGGAGCATTTTCAGCATGGATAGAAACTGCATCCGGTCCAGGCGTGCCCCGGCTTGTTCGACAGTGGCAATGGAGCGCATCAGTGAGCTGCCCAGGCTGTCATGCAGGTCATGGGCGATCACCAGGCGCTCATTGAGCCGGGTATTCTCCATCTCCAGCTGGTGTTCGCGACTGAGTGTCTGGGTCAGCTCATTACGGGTTCGCTCGACGCTTTCCTTCAAGTCCACGTTGAAGTGCTCGATGCGTCGCAGGTTCTCGCTGAAACGCCAGGCGACGATCAGGAACATCAGTATCGGTGTGATCAGGGAGGTCACGGGAATACGGGATTGATGGCTGTTTATCAAGCCCAGCAAGGCCAGGACGTCATGCAGCATGATACCCAGGAAGATGAGCAGGCAGCCTGCCAGCAGCACATTGTGGCGCTGCGGATGGCGGTAGGCATGCCACTGGAACTGTATGCAGTTTGTCATGTAGAGCAGAACAAAGATGAGTGCCGGCCAGCTCAGTACCGGGAGCAGATAGGTTTCGGGTGTCACCCAGATCAATAGCAGGACCAGCAGGGTCGCCAGGCGTGAACACCTGACCAGTCGCGGAAGATGCTGCTTGCCGAAGCGCCAGATGAACATGCTGGATGTGAAGCAATAGAGCACCAGGGCGCTGGTATTGAATCTTTGCCAGTCTGCGGTAGTGGTGAAAGGCCAGGGTGAATAGACCAGGGTATTGCTGATGAACGCCGCCCAGCACCAGGAGCTCAGGGCGAACCAGCCGAACGCGGAGTCCGAGCGGTGCAGCAACCAGAAAATCGAAAATAGCGTCGCCATGACCAGCGACACGACCAGGTTGACCAACAGCAGGGTACGCTGCTGCCACCATTGCTGCTGATGAAGCTGCCAGATATGTTCCGGCTGGCCAACATCGAGCTGACGCACGCCGGGGTGCGAGTAGGACTTGCCGGTGACGCGCAGCCAGATACTGTTGCCTTCGGATTGCAGGCTGGAAGTCGGCAACAGCCAGTAGCGGGGGCTGTTCCAGCTGCGTGACAGTGGCTCGCTCAGATTGCTGTCGCGCCAGAGCAACTCATCATTGACGTAGAGCATGCCGGCCAGCGTCAGTCCGGCGATGGACAGGGCGACGGACTGGTCCTGTAGACAGGCGTCGTTGAGATCCAGTCGATACCATACCGAACCGCTGTGGTCGGGCCAGCGTTTGGTCCAGATATCCGGCAGGGAGACCGGTTCCCAGCCGTCGACAGGGCGTTGCGCATCGCCCTGTAGCTCCCGGGCGGCCTCCATGGCGGTGATCCACTGGGGGCAAGCCTGGGCCAGCAGCGGCATGGCCCAGAGCATCAGCAACAGCAGTCCCCTCAAGGCAGCAGGCCCAGCAGCCGGGCTTCGTTCACCGCGCGGGTGCGGGAGGAAACGGCCAGTTTCTTGTAGGTGTTCTTGATGTGGGTTTCGACGGTATAGCGGGAAATGAACAGGGACTCGGCTATTTCGCGGTTGGTGAAGCCTTGCCCGACCAGTTGCAGTATCTCCGTCTCCCGGCGGCTCAGACTGACGGCAGCGTCATCACTGCCATCTGCGTGAGTAGAGTCCTGCAGCGGTGGGCTGCCTGGCAGCAGGGCCAGAATGCGACGGGCAATGAAGGGGTCTATGGATACCCCGCCGCGTAGCACATTGCGTATGGAAAAGGAGATTTCCAGGTCATCCCGCTCCTTCAGGATGTAGCCAGTGGCACCGGCGCGCAGGGCGGCAAGAATCAGGTCTTCCGTGCTCCAGGCCGAGATCACCACGATGTACAGGCCGGGATCGGCGCTGCGCAGTTCGCTGATCAGCTCTATACCACTGCCATCGGGCAGCCCGAGATCGACCAGTGCCAAGGCGATGGGCTGCTCCTGCATATGGACCCGGGCCTGTGCCAGATTGCTGGAGAACGCCAGCGCATCGTCGCAGTAACCCAACTGCTGCAACAACATGCGCAGCCGCTGCTGCATCAGCGGCTCGTCTTCCACAACCAGAACCGGAGTGGGTAGCAGGGCATCCTGCTGGGGCTGGCTGGTCGTTGACATTGTTCGGGTTGCTCTCATGTTATCTGGGACAGTCTACCAAAAGACCGCCATGACCGGCTGTCAGACGCCGGTGCAAGGTAGAGGCTGTGAGTGTGCATCTTATGGCAGAGCCTGGCCCCGTTGGGAATCACTGAATCTGGGTATTTGCCCTGCCGGTCTGATTGGCGGCCATGCCCGGCTGCCTCGAAAATACCTAGTTGCAGTGATTCCGGGATATCGGTTGTACGGGTCTAATTTGATATTGGTCAAAGCTGATGGTCAGCTCATGTCAGAGCAATCCCGTTGGATGTCAGAAAAGCAGAATGCAGCCAGACCCGATAACCCGACCGGTGTGCCTGACGCACAGACAATAGGTAGTGAGTGATGCGTGCAAGGAGAAGGACATGAAGTGGTTCGTCTGGCGGCTGGGGCGGCTGGCATGGTCGCCACGCAAAGGGGCGACCTGCAGCGAAATCACTGACAGGCGAGGTCGCTGGCGGAGAGTGGGAAGCAATCTTTTCCTGTTGGTCGAACGGCGCTCGGTGATCTTGCAGAAGGGCAGGAAATAGCAGAGCGCGACATCTTCACGCCCGTGATGACAGTTGCTGGGTTGCTGTGGTCGTTTATTTGCGGTCAAGGATTGTGTACATTCGGAGCTGTGTCACCACTGATACGTTACAGCTCGCCAGGCTGGCGAGGTAGGACATCGAAGTCGGGGTAAGGGATGCCGAGGGATTTTCCTTCATCAAACCCATTAGCTGGGCGGCAAATCTGCCCTTTTTTCAGGGCTGTAAGCCTGTGGGCTATCTGCGGCACCCTGCAGGCCGGGCGGAGGGTGTGATTCATGGCCGCGATCATTCCCAGCCTCAGCACCATCCGCAGCATGACCCCGGGAGAGCGTCGTCTGGGGCAAAGGTTGGAAAGTCTGCTGGAAGACGACTATACCGTCTGGTATGACACCCCGGTGGGGCGGCAGCGACGCTATCCGGACTTCATCATCCTTCATCCTGGCCGAGGCCTGCTATTTCTGGAGGTGAAAGACTGGAAGCTGGACAGTCTCAAGCGTATCACGCCCCGAGATGTGGATATTCACACCCCAGACGGCCTGAAAACCGTTAGTAATCCGTTACAGCAAGCCCGCCAGTGTGCGCTTACCGCGATCAAACGCCTGCAGCGTGACGCGCATCTGCAGCAAACCTCGGAACAGTTCAAAGGTAAACTGTGCTTCCCCTGGGGCTATGGTGTGGTCTTTCCCAATATCACCCGCAAGCAGTGGAATGAGGTGATCAGCGAAGACCATCAGGAATTGGTGCTGCAGCCTCATCGTTTGATCTGCAAGGATGAGATGACGGCTACCGCCGACCCGGAAGCCTTTCAGGAGCAGCTGTGGGGAATGTTCGATTACGCCTTCGGCGACAAGCTCAGCCTCCCGCAGATTGATCGCATCCGCTGGAACCTGTTTCCGGAAATCCGCATCAGTGCACCGCAGCAAAGTCTGTTTGGCGAAGCGGAGGCAGATGGAGACGAGGAAGAGGGTGAAACGCTGGGGCAAGACGGTACCACCAGCGGCAAGGGCTCGGTCGAATCGCAATGCTACTACCACACCATCCCCGATATCGTTCGTGTGATGGACCTGCAGCAGGAACAACTGGCCCGGAGCATGGGCGAAGGCCACCGGGTCATTCATGGCGTGGCGGGGTCTGGCAAAACCCTCATTCTCGGCTACCGCTGCCTACGTTTGGCCCAGGCTGTCACCAAGCCGATCCTGGTACTGTGCTTCAACATTACCCTGGCTGCCCGGTTGCGTAGTTTTATTGCCGAAAAGGGCATCAAGGACAAGGTGCAGGTGCACCACTTCCACGAATGGTGCGGCCGGCAACGCAAAACCTATAACGTTGACCTGCTCACCGGCACGGCCCCTTACTGGGAACGGGAAGTGGACACTGTCATCCAGGCGGTGGACCAAGGCCATATTCCCCGTGCCCAGTACAGCGCGGTGATGATCGACGAAGGGCACGACTTCGAGCAGGACTGGCTCACCCTCATCGTGCAGATGATCGATCCCGACACCAACTCCCTGCTGCTGCTTTACGACGATGCCCAGTCCATCTACAAGAAGCGTAGCCTCAAGTTTCCCCTGTCCAGCGCTGGTATTCAGGCCCGGGGACGCACCACGATACTGAAACTGAACTACCGTAACACCCGTGAAATTCTCAGCTACGCCTACGATTTCGCCAGGGATTTCCTGCAAGCCCAGGACGCCGACGAAGATCACATTCCTCTCATTGCCCCAGAAGTGGCGGGCGCCAGCGGCCCGGCACCGCACTTCCGCCAGTTCGAAAACTTTAACGACGAAGCTCACTACATTGCCCGCTGCATCCGCAAATGGCATCAGAACGGCCAACCCCTCAACAACATCGCCGTGATCTACGGTCACCACTGGCAAGCTGAAACTCTGTTAAGAGCCCTGGATTCGGTGAATGTCCCCCATGCCTGGCTGAAAGACAACGCCAGCAAGAAAGCCTACGATGCTAATGCAGAACGCGTGGTCTTGCTAACCAGGCAAAGCAGCAAGGGGTTGGAGTTTGATACTGTGGTGTTGGCGGGCCTGGGTGGATTGAAGGATGACGAGGAGAGCTTGGAGAGCGAAGTACGGCTGCTGTATGTGGGGATGACGCGGGCGCGGCAGCAATTGTTGCTGACGGGAAGCGGGGAGAATTGGTTCGTGGAACAGTTTGGTGGATCGAGAAGCTGATCGGCTCGGCCAATACGAGTGAAGGGACCTGTGGATAGGGGATCGCGGTATTGGCTGGCTGCGACATCACAGATCTAGCAGGGCGATGCCGAAGGCGTTGGCGATCTTGAGCCGGGTTTCCTTGCGCGGTCGGGCTGCCTGTTCCTGCTGAGCTCGGGCTGACGTGACGTGACGTGGCGGGGCTCTGAGGGGCGTGAGCGGCAGGCATGACAAAGCCGCCTCGGAGGGCGGCTTGAGAGGCAGACTCACGGTGGCAGTCAGGCGTGATGCGTCTCGCGGCTGAGCACGTCGACAACCCATTGGTTGATGCTCTTTTGGGCCAGATCGGCCTGCAAGGCAACGGAGGCATGCAGCTCCGGTTCCAGCCGCAGGCTGAGCTTGCCGGAGTAGGGCTTCTGCGGCGCTCGGTTGAGCCTTTCGCAGGTGTCGAGATAGTCATCCACGGCTTCTTCGAAGGCGCTGCGCAGTTCCTGGACTGAATCGCCGTGGAAGCCGATCACGTCACGGATGCCGGCGATGTGGCCAACGAACAGGCCGTCCTCGTCGCTGTATTCAATACGGGCGGCATAGCTCTTGTAGTGCATCGCTTTCATGGGGTAACTCCTGCTTGCTCAAGGAAGGCCCGCGCATCACGCACCTGGTAGGGCTTCGCTTCTTTATCCGGGTGTGGCCGGTGAAAGGTGCCGACCACATCATTCAGCTCAAAGCGCACACGCGAGCCGTTGCCTTCAATGGTTTTGGCCCCGGCAGCCACAAACAGGGATTCGATCCGCGCCCATTCCAGGGTATTGGGCACAGGCTTGCTGAATATGGCTTTCAGGGTGTTGCGCTGCTTGCTGTTCATGGTATCAAATTATGATACTGTTATGCGGCGAAAGCAAGAGTGTTGACATGTGTTGACGCCCTGCGGATGAGCCGTATGTAGTGATGAAAACAGTAGTCACCAATCCTGCCCATGCGTGAACTGACTGCTTGGTTGATGACCATCAGCCCCAACAAAGTTAAACCTGAACTGAGCGACAAAATCATCCGCTACCAAGAAGAATGCGACAATGCGTTGTGGGACTACTGGACCAAGGGTGGTGCTGTTCGCCCTGGTGCGCCGAATATCGGTGATCCGCGATGATCTGCTCAGTGACGAGGCGGCCGAGGTGTTCGCCATCATGGTGCGTTCGCGCATGGAGCAACTGGGGGCGAAAACGGGCGCCAGTGTCATGGCTGGGCGGCAAGAGCGACTGAAAGAGGAGCTGCAGCGTCTGGTTGATGCGGTAGCGACCCTTGGCGTCAGTGAGGCACTGGCTCAGCGAATACGCAGCACAGAGCGCGAGTTGCGCACGATCGAAGAGGAGATCCGTGTTGCAGCGGACGCAGCGCCAGAGCGCATTGATGCGGGCAAGGAACTGCGGAAACTGTTGATGAACCTGGAAGGTGCACTCAAGGCCAGCCCGACTGAAGCACGGCATGCCGTCAGCGAGATACTTGGCCCGGTGAAGATACAGCTGAAGGAAGCCCAGGTGTGGGCTGAAATAGCAACCGGCCCCGCTCTGCGTATAGCAGTCGGAGCCGGGTACCCTATAACTGGTTGCGGGGGCAGGATTTGAACCTACGACCTTCGGGTTATGAGCCCGACGAGCTACCAGACTGCTCCACCCCGCGTCTGAGGTGGCTCATTCTACGGATTTGAGAGGTGCTGTCAAGCATTTGATGCAAAAAGAATTTTTGGGGGCTGCTCGACCAGCGGAAGGGACACTTCTGAAAAATGTATGAGGTGAGTTCAACCGGTCAGTGCAACTATTTCGTTTAGTTTCTCAGCTGGTGATAAGTATCTCAACGTTTTCCGTGGGCGTTGATTCAATCGCAAGGCTATTTCATCCAGCTGCGCTTGTGTCCATCCTGATAAGTCTGTGCCCTTGGGGAAATACTGGCGCAGCAAACGGTTGGTATTCTCGTTGCTGCCTCTCTGCCAAGGGCTCTGGGGGGCACAGAAGTAGACCTGAACGTCAGTGGCTACAGTAAATTTTTTGTGGCCACCTAATTCGCCGCCTCGATCCCAGGTTAACGTCTTTTTCAGAGCTGCAGGCAGTTTGTTAACCTCTCTGCAGAGAGCGGACACAACGCTCTCTGTATCTTTTCCGTTGACCTGTACGAGCATTGTGAATCGCGACTGGCGCTCCACCAGCGTGGCAATATGCGAGTTCTTAGAGCCCGAGATCAAGTCACCTTCCCAGTGGCCGGGTACTGCACGATCTTCTACTTCAGGCGGGCGCTCCCGAATAGAGATGGCATCAACGATACTTGTCTTTCGCTCCGTCGCCTCTGTGGTCGAATGCTTTGACCTTCGCATCCCTCGTCGAGAACGCAGGTGCTTTACCAGCTCTTTTTTCAGCACACCTCTGGCCTGGACAAATAAGCTGCGGTAAATGGTTTCGTGGGATATCTGCATCGCTGAATCGTCCGGGAATTGGCGCTGAAGCCAACCTGATATTTGTTCAGGCGACCAGTCTAGCTGAAGCTTCTTCGCTACAACTTGCTGAAGCACTTGGTTTTCAGCCAGCAAACACTGTTTGGGCCGCTTCGCTTGATCCCATGCTCTTTTATCAGCGGTGTTTGCACGATATTTTGTGCGACCACCGTTACGACCAACCTCCCGGCTTACTGTCGAAACGGATCGGTCAATCAATTTGGCTATGTGCCGCAGCGAAAGCCCGGCAGACAATCCCCGCGAAATCTCTTCTCGCTCCGACAGAGAAAGAACGAGATCGGACCGCGTCCGATTTGGAGGCGAGATACCACCATGAATGGCTAACACGCCGCTGATGGAGCCTGCGTGTTTACCCAGCGCTCGGCCTATTTCACTCAGAGACTGTCCTTTTCGCCATCTAAGCCAGAGCTCTCGCTTTTGTGAAGCTGAGAACCCGCGCGCCTTCATCGTTGCCATGAGTGAATGCCCAGTTTTGTGATAAATGCAGTATGTTGCATTCACCGGTTGAACTCACCTGATACCTTT
Source organism: Pseudomonas sp. MYb185 (assembly GCF_002979975.1). Taxonomy (GTDB): domain Bacteria; phylum Pseudomonadota; class Gammaproteobacteria; order Pseudomonadales; family Pseudomonadaceae; genus Halopseudomonas. The sequence goes on from NZ_PCQD01000001.1 coordinate 358,039, forward strand.
TTGATATCATTTTTCCGCCTGTTTAGCAGGCCGGTGGCGGCTGCTGTGCGTCGCTGGAGATGCCCCGGCATCCGTGCTATACGAGGCGGGAACATAATAAAAGGATGACTATGAGTCCTTCGGCAAACCCCTACCAGATTTCCGGGCTATTGGCTGAGTTCGCTGATCCGGCGGTTGAGCAGGCCTACCGGGAGCATATGCTGCCGTTGGTGGTACGCCATCTGCGGGTGGCGCTATGGGTCTGGGGTGGGTTGATTCTGCTGTTCGGTGTGCCTGACCTGCAGGCGCTGGGGTGGGGAAGGGATTTCATCATTCTTTTGAGTTGCCGGTTATTGCAGGCCGGCCTGCTGTTCGGTCTGGCATTCCTGCTGGGTAGCAAACCGCAGTGGGCCTCCAATGGCTGTGCCGTCACCGGGCTGGAGATCTTCGGGTTCTTTCTGTTCCTGCCAATCTACTTCCTGCGCCCGGATATCGCCTCCTTCACTGTAACGGTCATTGGATTGATGCTGTTGGCGATGTTTCTGTTCGTGCCCAACCGCCTGATCCTGACGCTGCTGGCAGCGCTGGTCGGCTACGTATTGACGCTGGCCTGCATTGCCCTGAAGGGGCATGGTGCGGAGATATTCGTCGGCGCTGCCTTTCTGTTGATGCTGCCGGTGATAACCGGTTTCTTCGCTGCCCAGCAGTTGCATATAGTGCAGCGCAAACAATACGCCATGTTCAATCAGGCGAGGCAGGCCAACCGGGAACTGGAGCAGGAGGTGGAGCGGCGCAAGCTGCTGGAACTGGAACTCAGCCGTCAGGCTACCACCGACCCGCTGACCGGATTGCCCAACCGGCGCCAGTACGAGATGCTGTTCCGCCGCGAGCGCGAACGCTGCCGACGGCAGAATACGGCGATTTCCGTGGCCATGGCCGACCTGGACTCGTTCAAGGCCCTGAACGACGAGCTGGGACATGATGCCGGTGATCTTGCCCTCAAGCATGTGGCCAGGCTGTTTCAACAGCATCTGCGCGAAGGCGATGTGGTTGGGCGCTTTGGTGGTGAGGAATTCGTTATTGTGCTGCCGGACACCGGTGCCGCCGAGGCGCAGCTGGTTGTCGAGCGGCTCAGGAGCATGCTGGAAGGCACCCCGGTCGTGCTCAAGGGGCAACCGCGGTGCATCACCGCGACTTTTTCCGTTTCCGTGGTGCAGGAAGACGAGAGCGAGGTCGCCCAGGCGCTGCGCCGGGTAGATGAGGGGCTGTACCAGGGCAAGCGTGCCGGTCGCAATCGGGTAATGGTCGTCTGATACACTATCCGCTATCTTCAGTCGGACTTTCGGCCTTGCGCAAGATCATTCATATAGACTGCGATTGCTTCTATGCCGCCATCGAGATGCGCGACGACCCGCGCCTGCGTCATCGTCCGCTGGCAGTGGGAGGCGACCCGGGCAAGCGTGGCGTGATCGCTACCTGCAATTATGAGGCGCGTACCTATGGCGTGCGTTCGGCCATGGCGTCGGCCTACGCTAAAAAGCTCTGCCCCGACCTGCTGATCGTCCCCGGCCGGATGTCGGTGTACCGCGAGGTATCCGCCGCCATCCAGGCCATCTTTCATGAATACACCTCGCTGGTACAGCCGCTGTCGCTGGATGAGGCTTTTCTCGATGTCACTGACAGTCAGGCATGCCGCGGCAGTGCCACCCTGATAGCCGAAGAAATCCGCCAGCGGGTGAGCGATACCCAGGGCATCACCGTCTCGGCAGGGGTGGCACCGAACAAGTTCCTGGCGAAGATCGCCAGTGACTGGAACAAGCCCGATGGTCTCAAGGTGATTCTCCCCGGGGAGGTCGACGAGTTCGTGCTGGCGTTGCCGGTGAACCGCCTGCACGGCGTGGGCAAGGTCACGGCGGCGCGGTTGCACAAGCATGGCGTGGACACCTGCGCCGAGTTGCGGCAATGGCGCAAGCAGGATCTGGCCCGGGAGTTCGGCAGTTTCGGCGAGCGGTTGTGGGAGTTGGCCAGGGGTATCGATGATCGGCCGGTGGTGGTGGACCAGGTGCGGCAGTCGGTGAGTGTGGAGAACACCTATGAGCACGACCTGCCGGATCTGCCGGCCTGTCTCGGGGCGTTGCCGCCGCTGCTCGACAAGCTGGCCCAGCGCCTCGGGCGGCTGGACGGGCAGTACCGGGTCAGCAAGCCGTTCGTCAAACTCAAGTTCCACGACTTCACCCAGACCACCCTGGAGCAGGCGGGGGCGCCGATCACTCCCCAGGGCTTCGAGGAGCTATGCGCCCAGGCGTTTGCGCGGGGTGGCCGGCCGGTGCGCCTGATCGGCGTCGGTGTGCGCCTGGACAATGCCCACAGTCCACTGGGCGAGCAACTGCTACTGTTCTGAGGTGGCGGCCTTGCTGCAGGCGGGGCACAGGTGTTCCTCACCACGCGGGGTCCAGCCCAGCTGGCCGATCCGTTGTACCGCCTTGGCGGTGCGCTGCTGCAGGTTGTCCTTTTCTTCCGCAAGAAACTCGAAGGCCTGTTCCCGCTTGCATTCATCACAATGGATCGACCAGCCGAGCACCATCTGGCCGTTCAGGTTCGGCCCCTGGGCGGTGGCGGTCCATTGCCCGGCCGGGTTGATCAGATAACGGACCTTGCCCACCACCAGCGGTAGCGGCAGATCCCGGCTGCCCTTGACGGTGCAGATCAGGGTGTCGCCCGGTTGGATACCGCCACCCTGGCCAGTGACCTGGTACAGGCCGGGGGCGACGGTACGGCATTCGATCAGGGTATGTGAGGGGTTGAGCGCCGTGCGCCGGAAATCATGTTCAGCCATTGGAAAGCCCGTCAGTTTGAGAGCCACATGATAACACCGGTGCAGGGTGACATATCACTGTGCTCACTGATGGTCTGTGTCGGCGCCGGCTATCTATATGATCGGTTATCTATCTGGCAATCAAAACAAGAGGACTCACCATGAGCGTAATGCAATTGTTCGATCTGACCGGCAAGGTGGCACTGATCACCGGTGGCACCAAGGGCTTGGGCCTGCAGATGGCCGAAGCGCTGGGCGAACAGGGTGCGAAGATCTTCCTCAATGCGCGCAATGCCGCCGAGGTGGAGGAAGTGGTTGCCCAACTGAATGCCCGTGGTATCGAAGCCGACGGTATCGCCTGCGACCTGGGCAAGCTCGACACCAACCCGATCACTACCCTGGTGGATGCTGCCGAAGCACGTTTCGGTACCGTGGACGTCCTGGTCAACAACGCCGGTACCACCTGGGGCCAGCCCGCCGTCGAGCACAGCTATACCGGCTGGAAGAAGGTGATGGAGCTGAACGTGGATGTATGCTTCCTGCTGGCCCAGGAAGTGGCGCGGCGGTTCATGATTCCCCGACGCTCGGGCAAGATCATCAATATCGCCTCGATTGCCGGTCTCAAGGGTAACCGTCCGTCGAGTGGCGTGTTCACCGTGGCCTACAACACCAGCAAGGCCGCAGCGATCAACCTGACTCGCGCCCTGGCTGGCGAGTGGGGCCCCTACAACATCAATGTCAATGCGATCTGCCCCGGCTATTTCCCGACCAAACTGGCCAAGGGCCTGGACCGGGTGAGCGAGATGATCAAGGAAACCACCCCGCTGGGTCGTGTCGGTGGTGAGGAAGACATCAAGGGGCTGGCGCTGTTCTTCGCCACAGAAGCCTCGCGCCACGTGACCGGCCAGGCGGTAGCGGTAGATGGTGGTAACTCGGTAGTCTGAGCACGATCATCCGGTTGGCGGGCACCTGTCCGCCGACTCGGCTTGGCCCTGGGCAGTTCCGGCTGGCGTTATTGCAGGCCGCTGCCCAGGCGTTGCGCCAACTGCTGTAGCTCGGCGCCGTGTTGCTGTTCCAGGGTATCCAGTAGTCGCTGATGCAGACGGCGCTGGGCCTGGGGCAGATCCTTCCAGCCCTGGTGGGTAGGGATATGGGCGGTGGCATCATAGATGGTGTCCAGCACCTGGATATCCAGCTCGGCGCGCCGCGGCCCGCTGTAATTGTCCAGCAGTACCTTGATGCGGATCGCCCCCTCGATCATCGGCAACTGCCCGCTGAGCAGGCTCTGGGCAAGAATGCGGATATCGCCTTCCAGACGCGTGTTGCGCTCCTGCTGCTGCCGGGCCTGACGTTGCTGATTACGCCAGACACGGTGCCACAGTAACGCGGCGTACACGGCAAGGCCGAAGATGATGATCAGGCCGGCGACCACCAGCCAGTCGGTTTTATTCATGTTCAGAAACTCAGGTCGGCGGGATCGAGGGTGCCTTCTTCATGCAGGCTGAGTCTGGGTGCCCAGAACAGTCCTGTGCTGATGTGCCCGTCGATCCGGTAATCGACCGGCTGCTGGTGCTCCACCAGCTTCACCAGGTCGCCCAGGTGGCGCCAGATATTCGAGCGTACCGTGACATCGAAGTACTCCGAGCCGTAGGCAGGGACGTTGAAGGCCCGGTCGGTGACCCCGGTGGCCAGGCGCATATCATTCAGATAAACCCGGTAATGCATGCCGCGGATCGGCAGGTTGCGGTCGTTGGGGTTGTCGACGCGCAGGCGCAGGCGGAAGGACTGTTCCCAGAGATTGGACTTGAGCATTTCCACATTGGCCAGGGTGACTTCCGGCTCGGTATAGGATCGGTTGAATACCGCGCAACCGTTCAGGCTGAACAGGCCGGCCAGCAGTATTGCCAGCATCATGCCAGGTGAACGAATCATCAAGTGAAGCCCCTCCATTTTAACCGCGCGCCTCGTTATATGAGAAGTTGTCGGCGACCGGCAGCCTGTCCATACTAACCCCTAAATCTATACAAGGGAGTGACAAGATGGCAGCTTTCGAGGTGGTTTTCCACGGTCAGGTGCGGCCCGAGGTGGCGCCGGAGCAGGCCCGGGTACGTATCGGCCAGTTGTTCCAGGTGGGTGACCGGCAGCTCGATGTGCTGTTTTCCGGGCGACGGGTCGTGATCAAGCAGGGGCTGGATCAGGCCGCCGCGGAAAAGTACCGCCAGGCCATCGAGCGGGCGGGGGCAATGTGCGAGATACAACCGATGGCGGACGGCGCAGCCACTGCCGGCACATCGGCCGAGCAGCGTACTGCCAACGCCTTGCCGCCGCGGGACGAGTTCATGGCGGCGTTCAGCGATGTCGAAGCGCCGGACCTGCCATTGGCGCCGCTGGGCGCGGACATGCAGGACAGCTACACCAACCACGCGCCGCTGCATATCGACCTCTCGGCCTTCAGCCTGGCACCGCCGGGCAGTGACCTGGAACAACTGCCGGAGCCCGCAGCGCCGCCCGCACCGGATGTCAGCCATCTGCGGGTAGCCGACGGGGAATGAGCTAATAGCGGCAGCACTGCTTGAACTTGCGTCCTGATCCGCAGGGGCAGGGATCGTTGCGTCCGACATTCAGCGGATGGTTGGGATCGATGAAGTACCAGCGCTCGCCCAGCTTGCAGAAGTCCGAGCACTCCAGGTGACTGTGCTGGCTGCCGTCCGGATCGGCCCAGCGGGCGGTGAAGGTGACCTGGGCGCGGCTGGCGTTACCGCTGGCTGGATCTTCCCGCTCCACGCTCAGGCCCAGCCAGCGGCTGTCATGGCTCCATTGCGTCATGGCCCGGCGGTTCAGCAGGGCCTGTTGCGCGGGCAGGGTGGTCGCCACCAGATAGTCGATCAGCCCCAGCGCATAGGCGCTGTAGCGTGAGCGCATCAGCCGGCCGGCATGGGCGGCGGGGCGGCCTTCATGCAGAGGCTGGCAACACTCGGCATAGGGTTGGCCGTCGCCGCAGGGGCAGGGCGCTGTGGCAGGAAGGGTGGACATGCTGGTCACCTGTAGGGTCTGCTGGTTGCATGATGGCCCGCTGGGCGTACCCGCGCCCGCTGCCGTTCGCCAGATGTTATCATCCGCGCTCTGCTTCGGAGTCCGCATGCTCAACGATGACCTCAAAGGCCAGATCCAGACGGCCTACCGCACCTTCCTCGAAAACAAGTCGCTGAAGCCGCGCTACGGCCAGCGGGTGATGATTGCCGAGGTGGCAAAACTGTTCGGCGGCGTCGATCTGGACGAGGAAGGGCATCGTGATGGCGAGCCGGCGGTGGCGGTGGTGGAAGCGGGCACGGGTACCGGCAAGACCGTGGCCTACTGCCTGGCGGGCATTCCCATCGCCAAGCACCTGGGCAAGCCGCTGGTGATCTCCACCGCCACGGTGGCGCTGCAGGAGCAGATCGTGCTCAAGGACCTGCCGGACATCCAGCGCAACGCCGGGCTGAACTTCCACTTCGCCCTGGCCAAGGGGCGCGGTCGCTACGTGTGCCTGTCCAAGCTCGACCAACTGCTGCAGGACAACCAGTCGCTGGCCAGCCGGCAGCAGGGGTTCGCCGATGAAGGCTTCCATATCGATGTGGACGAGGCCGGACTCAAGCTGTACACGCGCATGGTCGAAGCGCTGGGCAGCAACAAGTGGGATGGCGAACGCGACTCCTGGCCCGAGGCGTTGGATGACCAGGACTGGTCGCGGCTGACCACTGACCATATCCAGTGCACCAATCGTCGCTGTGGGCATTTCAACCAGTGCGTGTTCTACAAAGCCCGCGAAGGCATCCAGAAGATCGATGTGATCGTCACCAACCATGACCTGGTGCTGGCCGACCTGGCGCTGGGCGGCGGTGCGATCCTGCCCGACCCGCGCGATTGCCTCTATGTATTCGATGAAGGCCATCATCTGCCGGACAAGGCGATCTCCCACTTCGCCCACCACACGCGGATGGCGGCCACCGCCGACTGGCTGGACCAGTTGGACAAGAACCTGAGCAAGCTGTTGGCGCAGCATCCGCTGCCGGGGGATTTCGGTCGCCTGCTCGAGCAGGTGCCGCAGCTGGCGCGTGAGCTCAAGCCGCACCAGCAATTCATGACCCAGGCCCTGGGCGAGGTGGCGGATTTCGCCAGCGCCGAGGACATGGCCGGGCAGACCCGCCCGCAATATCGCTTCGAGCACGGCGTGGTGCCGGAGCACCTGCGCGAGATGTCGGTGGAGCTCAAGGCCGGTTTCGGACGTATCAGCGACCTGCTGCAGCGCATGGTCGACATGCTCAAGGACGCCATGGATGGTGAGGTGGTCGGTGTGCACCAGACCCAGGCCGAGGAATGGTACCCGCTGTTCGGCGCGCTGCAGGCCCGGGCCGAGAGCAACTGGACGTTGTGGACCCAGTTCAGCCTGGTCGATGCCGAGGACAAGCCGCCGACGGCGCGCTGGCTCACGCTCACCGAGCAGAGCGATCTGGATGTGCATGTCAGCCCGATACTGGCTGCCGATACGCTGCGCCAGTATCTCTGGCACACGGCCTTCGCCGCTCTGGTGACCTCGGCTACCATCACCGCGCTGGGCCGCTTCGACCGGTTCAGTCATCGCGCCGGGTTGCCGAAGAGTGCGGTCTGCACGCTGGCGCCCAGCCCGTTCCGCTATGCCGAGAGCGGCGTGCTGCGGGTGCCGAACCATGGCGCTGACCCGCGCGACAATGCCGGGCACAGCGCGGCGATCATCGAACATCTGCCCGATATGTTGCAGAACGAGCCTGGCAGCCTGGTGCTGTTCTCCTCGCGCCGGCAGATGCTCGAGGTGTATGCCGGCCTGCCGGCGGCGTTCCGCGAACGGGTGCTGGTGCAGGGTGACCTGTCCAAGCAGGAACTGATCCGCCAGCACCGGGCCCGGGTCGATGATGGTCAGCCCAGCGTGATCTTCGGTCTGGCCAGTTTTGCCGAGGGCGTCGACCTGCCGGGCAAGTACTGCGAGCATGTGGTGATCGCCAAGATCCCCTTCGCGGTACCGGATGATCCGGTGGAGGCGGCGCTGTCGGAATGGATCGAGCGCAACGGCGGTAACCCGTTCATGGAGATCGCGGTACCGGATGCCTGCCTGCGGCTGGTGCAGGCCTGTGGCCGGCTGCTGCGTACCGAACAGGACACCGGCACCGTTACCCTGCTGGATCGGCGGCTGGTCACCCAGCGTTACGGCAAGGCGATTCTGAATGCCTTGCCGCCGTTTCGCCGAGAGATCGACTGACGCCTTCATCGCGGTTACGCTTGGACGGCCCCAATCGGATGACGGAATTTACATGACCCAGGTACAAGGCTATTTCGACCCCCGCTTCGAGTCCGTGCGCGAACTGTTCGCCCAGCAGAAGAGCGATCCCCAGGCCCGTGGTGCGGCGCTGTGCGTCACGGTCGGTGACGACACCGTGCTGGACCTGTGGCAGGGGGTGACCGACAAGGACAACAGCAAGGTCTGGGAGCAGGACACCCTGGTCAATGTGTTTTCCTGTACCAAGCCGCTGGGCGCGGTGGCGCTGCTGCAGCAGGTACAGGCGGGGCGCATCGGCCTCGACGCTCCGCTGGCTGAGGTCTGGCCCGAGTTTGCCCAGGCCGGCAAGCAGCATGTCACCCTGCGCCAGATTCTCAGCCACCGCTCCGGGCTGTCGGCCATCAGCGCGCCGCTGGCCCCTGAAGCCCTGTTCGACTGGCAGGCGATGACGGCGGCGCTCGCCGCCCAGCAGCCCTGGTGGACGCCTGATGCAAGCCACGGTTACGCGCCGCTGACCTATGCCTGGCTGCTCGGCGAGCCGCTGCGCCGGTTGAGTGGACAGATGCCTGGCGACTACCTGCGCGAGCATGTCTGCCAGCCACTGGGCATGGACTTCCATGTTGGCGTGGTGGACGCCGATCTGTCGCGTATCGCGCATGTCTCGCGGCTACGCAACCAGTACGGTGATCAATATGCGCGGGATCTGTTCGCGGCCATGGGCGATGCCGATGGCTTGAGCTGGAAGGCCTTCGCCAACCCCAGCAGCCTGCAGACCAGTACCAACAAGAGAGAGTGGCAGCAGGCGCAGATCCTGGCGGCCAATGGCACCGGTAATGCCCGCTCGCTGGCGCGCTTCTGGCAAGTCATGGCCCATGATGGCCGGTTGGGTGACACGCAGTTGCTGGATGCCGAACTGGTTGCCCTGATGCGCCGGGAACACAGTGCCGGGTTGGATCGCACCCTGCACTGCCCGACCCGTTTCGGCCTGGGCGTGATGCTGGAGCAGGAATGGCAGGGCGGCAGTTTCGGCATGGGGCCGAATGCCTTCGGCCATCCGGGGGCGGGCGGAGCGCTGGGCTTTGCCGATCCCGATGCGCAGGTCGGTTTCGGCTATGTGACCAATGCTATGGGGCCCTATGTGTTGACCGACCCGCGCGCTGGCGAACTGAGCCGGGCGGTGTACCGCTGCCTGCGCGAGCATCGATAGCCATCCTTGTCCAAGGTCAACAGAGCCCGGCTGATGCGGTGCTAGAATTATCGTTACCCTTTTCAGGAGCATGTGAATGAAGCTCAGCATTGCCGATATGCGCCGCAACTACACCCGTGACGGGCTGCTGGAGAGCCAGGCCCCGGACGATCCCTTCGCCCTGTTCGGTACCTGGTTCAGCCAGGCGGTGGAGGTCGAATCGACTGAACCCAATGCGATGATGCTGGCCAGTGTCGATGCCGAGGGCCAGCCGCATCTGCGTACACTGCTGCTCAAGGGCTTCGACCCGCGGGGCTTCGTGTTCTTTACCAACTACCAGAGCGCCAAGGGCGAGCAGTTGCTGGCCCATCCGCTGGCGGCCATGACCTTCTGGTGGCCGGACCTGGAGCGCCAGGTACGCATCGAGGGGCGGGTCGAGCAGGTCAGTGACGAAGAGTCGGATGTGTACTACCACAGCCGCCCGCTGGGCAGCCGCCTCGGTGCCTGGACCTCGCCGCAGAGCCAGGTGATCAGCGGCAGGGAAGCGCTGGAGCAGCGTCTGGCCGCGGTCGAGGCCCAGTACGCCGATAGCGCGCCGCCAAGACCACCTTACTGGGGTGGTTTCCGCGTGGTGCCGCAGGTGATCGAGTTCTGGCAGGGTCGCCCCAGCCGCCTGCATGACCGCCTGCGCTACCGGTTGGACAACGGCCAGTGGCTGCGTGAAAGACTCGCGCCCTGAGCGCTGTTATTCCCCCAGCCAGTCGATCACGCCCCGCGCCGCCACCAGTCCGCTGGCAAAGCAGGCGGTGAGTAGATAGCCGCCGGTCGGCGCTTCCCAGTCGAGCATCTCCCCGGCGCAGAACACGCCGGGGATCGCCTTGAGCATCAGCCGCTCATCCAGCGCCTGGGCCATGACACCCCCGGCGCTGCTGATCGCCTCATCCAGCGGACGGGTAGCCAGCAGGCGAATCGTTAGTCCCTTGATACCCCCGGTCAGTTGCTCGGGGTCAGCCAGTTGCGACTTGTCCAGGCACTCATGCAGCAGGGTGCTTTTCACCGCGTCGAGTCCGGCGCGTTTGCGCAGAATGCTGGACAGGGACTGCCCCTTGCGTGGTTGGGCCAGCAGGCTGGCCAACTGGCTATGGCTGCGGTCGGGTGCCAGGTCCAGTTGCAGCTCGGCATATCCCTGTTGCTGGATCAGTTCGCGCAGCGGTGCGGACAGGGCATAGATCAGACTGCCTTCCAGCCCGTCTGCAGTGACGATGCACTCGCCGCGGCGTTGATGCTGCTGGCCATCGCAGCCGGTCACGCTGGCGATCACCTGCTTCAGCGGCTGGCCGGCGAAGCGCTGGCGCAGATGCTCGCTCCAGTTGGCGGTGAAGCCGCAGTTGGCTGGCAGCAATTCGCGCACCGCCACCCCGCGCTCGCGCAGCAATGGTACCCAACTGCCATCCGAACCGAGTCGCGCCCAACTGCCGCCGCCCAGTGCCAGCACCACGGCGGCCGCCTCAACCTGCTGCTGCCCCTCCGGGGTGGTGAACAGCAGATGCTGTTGTGCATCCCAGCCCTGCCAGCGGTGACGTGTATGCAACTGCACGCCGCTGTCGCGCAGGCGTTTGAGCCAGGCCCGCAACAGCGGCGCGGCTTTCATATCGGCGGGAAACACCCGGCCGGAGGAGCCGACGAAGGTATCGATACCCAACCCGTGAATCCACTCGCGCAGCGCCGGGCCGTCCAGTTGCTGCAACCATTGGCCGACCCAGGGAGCGGCTTCGCGGTAGCGGCCGGCAAACGCCTCGGCCGGTTCGGAATGGGTAATGTTCATGCCGCCGACGCCAGCCAGCAGGAACTTGCGCCCGACCGAGGGCATGGCGTCATACAAGGCTACGCGCAGGCCGGTCCGGGCCAGTTGCTCGGCGGCCATCAGGCCGGCGGGGCCACCGCCGATGACGGCGACCAGGGGACGCTGGGAAGGGGAGGTTACGGGCATGCTCGGTTCCATTGTGAATTGCCGCGCAGTGTAGCGCAGACCCTGCCAGGGCGGCATTAACAAGGGAACACTGTAAGAATTGGGCGCCGGGGTTTAAAATCCCCCTCCTTTGGGGTGCGACACTCTGTCGCGAACCTGCGTCGTTCGCTCCGGCCCTTGGCCGGAAGATAGTCGAGGAATCGTTATGAGCCAATTGCTGGATAATCTGGTCAGTCTGCTGGCCCTGGAAAAGATCGAGGAAAACCTGTTCCGCGGCAGAAGCGAGGATCTGGGTTTTCGCCAGCTGTTCGGCGGGCAGGTGCTGGGCCAGGCGTTGTCGGCGGCCAGCCAGACCGTCGCGCCCGAGCGCAAGGTCCATTCGGTGCATGGCTACTTCCTGCGTCCGGGCGATGCCAGCCTGCCGATCGTCTATCAGGTGGAGTCCCCCCGTGACGGTGGCAGTTTCACTACCCGCACGGTCAGTGCCATCCAGAAGGGCCGGGCGATCTTCACCCTGATGGCATCCTTCCACGGTGAGGAGCGGGGCGTGTCTCACCAGTCGCCGATGCCACAGGTGGCGGGGCCGGAAGGGCTGAAGAACGAACTGGAAGTCTGCCTGGAGAACCAGCATCTGCTGCCCGAAGCCGTGCGCGAAAGCGTGCTGTGCGCCAAGCCGATCGAGATCCGCCGGGTCAATGGCTACAACCCGTTCAAGCCGACGCGCTCCGAGCCGGTGCAGTACATCTGGTTCCGGGCCGACGGCCAGCTCCCCGACGACGATCAGCTGCACCGCTACCTGTTCGCCTACGCCTCGGATTTCAATCTGCTCAGCACGGCTGCGTTGCCGCATGGTATTTCCAGCTGGTCGCCGCACATGCAGGTGGCCAGCCTCGATCATGCGGTCTGGTTCCACCGCCCGTTGCGCATGGATGACTGGCTGCTGTACGCCATGGACAGCCCGTCTGCCAGTGGCGCGCGTGGCCTGTCCCGTGGCCTGGTATACAACCGCGCTGGTGAACTGGTGGCGTCGGTGGCCCAGGAGTCGCTGATGCGCGACCGCAGCCAGCAGGATAAATGACATGCAGGCGCGTGGCTGGATCTTCGATCTGGATGGCACCCTGACGGTAGCCCAGCACGACTTTCCGGCGATCCGATGGGAGCTGGGCATTCCTGCCGATGAGGACATCCTGGTGCACCTGGGTCGTCTGCCAATTGCCGAGCGTGAGCAGCTCAATGCCCGGCTCGATGCCATCGAGCTGCGCCTGGCCGCCGAAGTGGCGCCGGCGCCGGGTGCCGCCGAGTTGGTGCGTGAGCTGCATGGCAACGGCATGCACCTGGGTATTCTGACGCGCAACCTGCGCCAGGTGGCGATGGCCTCCCTCGAACGTATCGGCATACTTGATTGCTTTGCGCCGGAACATATCATCGGCCGCAACGATGCACCGCCCAAGCCGGCCCCGGATGGCATTCACCATCTGCTCGCTGACTGGCAACTGCAGCGCAGCGAGGCGGTGATGGTCGGCGACTTCCATTTCGATCTGCAGGCGGGCCGGGCGGCTGGCTGCAACACCTGCCTGGTCTTCCCGGACAATGCCTGGCCGGAACTCACCGACCTGCATGTCCCGGACTGCCACGCGCTGCTGGCGCACCTGCAGGCGAGGTAAGCCGCTGACAGTCTCTGTTGGTCCGTGCCTATGGATCGCTTCACCGCTTTGCGGTTCGCAATGACGAGGGGGCGTATCTGTCATTGCGAGTCCGAAGGGCGCGGCAATCCAGGTGCACGCCCAACACAAGGGTTGTCCGGTAACCCTACATGCTCAGGCGCATGGACAGGTCCACGGCCTTGATGTCCTTGGTCAGGCTGCCGATGGAGATGTAGTCGACCCCGGTTTCGGCCACGGCGCGCAGGGTGCTTTCATTGATGCCGCCCGAAGCCTCGAGTTTGGCCTTGCCGGCGGTGATCTGCACTGCGGTACGCATGTCCTCGTTGCTCAGCTCGTCCAGCATGATGATGTCGGCACCGGCAGTCAGCGCCTGGCGCAGCTCATCCAGGCTCTCCACTTCGACCTCCACCGGCTTGCCCGGACTCAGGGCCCTGGCCTGGGTCACCGCAGCCTGGATGCCGCCGCAGGCGGCGATGTGGTTTTCCTTGATCAGGAAGGCGTCGAACAGGCCGATGCGATGGTTGTGGCAGCCGCCGCAGGTGACCGCATATTTCTGTGCCAGGCGCAGGCCGGGCAGGGTCTTGCGGGTATCCAGCAGCTTGACCGCGGTACCCTCGACCAGATCGGCGAAGTAGCGGCTGCGGGTGGCGGTAGCGGACAGGGTCTGGATGAAGTTAAGCGCGCAGCGTTCACCGCTGAGCAGGCCGCGGGCCGGGCCGCTGAGCTGGCAGAACGGCTGATTCGGCTCCAGCCGCTCACCATCGGCAGCCAGCCACTGCACCTGGATCTGTGGGTCGACCTGGCGAAACACCTCATCGGCCCAGGCCGTGCCGCAGAGAATGGCTGGCTCGCGGGAGATGATGGTCGCCTGCGCCTGGCGCTCGGCCGGAATCAGCGCCGCAGTGATGTCGCCATCGCCGATGTCCTCGGCCAGCGCACGACGTACTTCTTCCTGGATGGAAGACTGCAGACTGTCGAGGGTGATATTCGGCATGGGATGCTCCGTTACGGTCGCTGAAAGGCAGGCAGTATACCCGATGAACGGAATCTTCGAATAATGAGACATAGTGCTATTTTGTATTGCGGAACTGTGAGATTCAGCAAGGAATTGCAAGGAGGTATACAGATGAATTTGCCAAAGGGATGTATACTTGCGGCAATTTGACGCCAGAAATTCGTCACACAGGCGTGGCAGTATTTTAGCGACAGACCGATTGCCCGGAGAGAAGGCATGTCCAAGGATTACAAGGTAGTTTCGCTCGCCTCCGTCGCACCCGTCGGGCAGCAGATTCGTCATGGCGCCCTGTCCGCCCCGCTGGCGGCGGTACGGGACCGGGCGCTGACCTACCTGCGGGTCGGGCTCAGCGAGCTGTTCGACAATGCCGATGATACCCTCTTCGAAAAGGCCGATCGGGCCGGCAACAACGCCGATCAGAGTCTGTTCTTCGATGCCATGCGCCTGTTGCGCCTGCAGCGCCATGCCATCGAGAAGTCCTGCTGCGACGGTCTGGACCGCGAGTTCGGCAGCCTGCAATATGGCCGCCCAGCCGTCACCGACAATGCCGTCGCCTTCGACCTCGATACCCTGAGCCTAGTGCAGCCTGACGAACTGGAGCAGACCGTCGCGCTCGATGGCATGGTCGGGCGGGTCAATGCGCGCAATCAGGCCAGCCTCACGCATCTGTCCATGCGCCTCAACAGCCTGGTCAAGACGCCGGTGGATGACAGCAGCAACCCCCTGGCCCCGGCGTACCTGGTACAACTGTTCGCGGACAGCTGCGCGCCCCTGAACCTGGATATCAAGGTGCGGTTGATCATCCTCAAGATGTTCGAGCGCTATGTCTTCAACTCCATCGACTCGCTGTACATCGATGTCAACGAACTGCTGATCAATGCCGGCATCCTCCCCGACCTGAAGCAGGGCGCGGTGGCGCAACGTCCACGTACCGCCACTGCCACGGGGCCGCGTAGCCAGCAGGGCGGGGCCCTGGGCGAGGGCTCCGAACAGCAGGTGCTGTCACTGTTCAGCGAGCTGATCAGCAGCTGGCGCCATACCAGCGGTGACGTTGCGCTCAGTGCCCTGGGCGCGCCTTCGGCGGCGCCGGTGCGTAGCGATGAGCTGCTCGGGATGCTCAGTGGCTTCGCCGCCCTGCAGAGCGCCAGCCCGGGTGTCACGCTCCGGGAGTTGCGCGGGCACATCAATCAGCAATTGCACGAACAGCAGCGTCAGACCGGCGAAGTGCGCAAGCTCGATCGGGTGGATGATGACGTCATCAGCCTGGTGTCGATGCTGTTCGATGCGGTGCTGGACGACAGTCAACTGCCGGCCGCGCTCAAGGCGCTGATTGGCCGCATGCAACTGCCCATATTGCGCGTGGCGATTGCCGACAAGAGTTTCTTCAACCGCTCCTCCCATCCGGCCAGGCGCCTGCTCAACGAGCTGGCGCGGGCAACCATGGGCTGGAGCGATCACGACGACCTGCGCCGTGACCAGTTGCATGCGCTGCTCGAGCGCATGGTCGAGCGTCTGCTGGGCGAACAATTGGCCGACGCGGCATTCTTCGAGCAGATGCATGAGGAACTGGCCGGGTTCATGCGCATCGAGCAGCGCCGCGCGGAGCGGCTGGAGCAGCGCACCCGCGATGCCGAAGAAGGGCGCGCCCGGGTGGAAGCTGCCCGCAGCAAAGCCGCCAGGGTGCTGAATGAACTGCTGCTGGGGCGCACCCTGCCGGTGTTCGCCGTCGATCTGCTGCGCGACACCTGGAGTCAGGTACTGCAGTTGGCCTTTCTGCGTGAAGGGGAGCACTCCAGTGCCTGGCGCTGTGCGGAGCTCACCGCCAGGCAATTGGTGCAAAGCATCGAGGTACCGGGCGAGGGCACGAGCGCCCAGCGTCTGGCACTGAATGCCGAGGTCTGTCGCGCGCTGTGCGAGGGGCTGAGCCTGATCGGTGAGGAAGACCCGCAGGGCTCGCCTCAGCTGGCGCAGCTGCAGGCACTGCAGCGGGCGGTCTTGGCGGAGCCGTTGCAAGCGGTAGCGGGCTTGGAAACCGAGACGCTCTCCGCCGTTACGCTGGCCGAACAAGGAGCCAGTCTGGAGTTGGCCGAGCCGACACCAAGTTATCAGGCCCAGCACGACAGGTCGCTCGATGGCGACATCCCGGTGCTCACCGATATGGTGCACATCGATGAGCCGGTACTGGCGGTGCAGGACGAGGAGGAGCAGTGCCTGCTGGTCGAGGACCTGCCAGACGCCGCGGCGGTGGCCTGGGTCGACAATCTGCATGCCGGCAGCTGGTTCGAGCTGTCCGGGCTGGCCGACAAGCCGGCGCAGCGTTGCAAACTGGCGGCCATCATCAGCTTCAGTGGCAAGTACATCTTCGTCAACCGGGCGGGTATGAAGGTCGCGGAGTTCAGCCGCCTGGCCCTGGTCCATCACCATGAACAGGGCCTGATCCGCCTGCTGGCGAACGATCAGCTGTTCGACCGGGCGCTGGAGTCGGTCATCGGCAATTTGCGTCAGCTGCGCGACAGCAAGGCCTGAGATTCGCTGCTTGCGGCAACGCGGCTGCCGCCCTAGCATAGCGTTTTTGCTATCGGGGTACGGATGTCCATGCAGATCGACGCCGCCAGCGGCTGGCTGAGCGAAATAGCCCATTGCCCATCGGCGCATTTCAATGCGCGCCCCCAGGGCGTGGACATTTCCCTGTTGGTGATCCATAACATCAGCCTGCCGCCAGGCCAGTTTGGCACCGGCTGTGTGCAGGCGTTCTTCTGTGGCAGTCTGGACGAGACGGCCCATCCCTATTTTGCCGATATCGCCCAGTTGCGGGTCTCGGCGCACTTTCTCGTCGAGCGCGACGGTCGCATCACCCAGTTCGTCTCCTGTCTGCAGCGGGCTTGGCATGCCGGCCAGTCCTGCTTTGCCGGGCGTGACAACTGCAACGACTTTTCCCTGGGCATCGAACTGGAGGGCACCGATGATCAGCCTTTCACCGATGCGCAATATGCCAGCCTGATCGCGCTGACCCGCACCCTGCAACAAGCCTTTCCACTGATCACCCGCGAGCGGATCACTGGCCATGAGCATATCGCTCCGGGCCGCAAGACCGATCCCGGACCCTGTTTCGACTGGTCGCGGTATCTGGACCGTCTGACCGATGACGCACTGAAGGATGGGAGCTGCTGATGAATTTCCTGGTACTGCTGCTGGTGGCCTTGATTCTGCTGTGGACGCCCTGGCGTACTGGCTATCCACGGGATGTCCTGCAGCCCTGGGTGGCACGGGCTGCCGGTGTCGGCCGGCAATGGGGCGCCGTCGCTGCTGTCCTGCTGTTGCTGGTACCCGTGGGGCTGCTGCTCTGGCTGGTGGAGGGCCTGGCTTACGGCCTGTTCACCCTGGTGCTGCATGTGGGGCTGTTATTGCTGAGCGTGGGCCGGCATGACCCGCTGGCCGGGATGAATGCGGATTTCCTTGCGGCCTGGCGGCGTCAGGATCAGGCGGCCGCTGCGCTGGTGGCTGAGCAGCAGCTGGGAGTCACGGCCGAGCAGGCCGATGAGCTGCTGGTAGCGGTGCGTGGGCGCATGGTGACGGCCAGTCTGCAGGACTATTTCGTTCCGGCCTTCTGGTACCTGCTGCTCGGGCCGTTGGGTGCGCTGGGCTATCGTCTGCTGGAACTGGCCAGTCGGCGCGAGGGACAGTCGGTGACGCGGCCCGCCGCGCTGCTGGTGCACGCCCTGGAATGGATACCGGCGCGCCTGCTGGCGCTGAGCTTTGCCTTGGTAGGGCAGTTCGATATCACCCTGCGAACCCTGCGTGGCCTGGCTGGCGAATGGGAGCTGCCGGGTGGTGAGCTGGCTACCCGCTGCGCTCAGGCGGCGCTGGCGCCCGAGCTCGAACATGAGCAGCAGGAGGTGCTGGCCGATACCCGGCAACTGCTGGTCCGCTCCATTCTGACCTGGGCGGTGGTGATCGCCTTTCTGTCCATGTTGAGCTAAAGATAGCTTGTCTCAGGCCGATAGATAGAAGGACATACGCCGGCTGCGCCCAGCGCTATACAACAGCACAATTATTCTAAGAAACCAGCCTGTGTGACGACACGGAGCCCGGTTCGACAAGGAGACGCACTTGAACAGTCTATTGGCTCCCGCCATGGCATTGATGAACCGACTCGGTTATGCCATGAAATTCTGTCTGATCAGCGCCCTGTGCTTCGTTCCACTCATAGTGGTCAGCGGCATGCTGGTGAACCAGGCCTGGGAGCGGGTGCAGGTCTCGCGGCATGCGCTTGATTCCATGCAGTTGCTGGGGCAGGTCACCCAATTGATCACCGATGCCGAAAGGTTGCGCGGGCTGGATATCGCTGCCTTCCACCTGGGGGTGGGCGAGCAGGGCGCGGCGCTGGAGCAGCGCAGCGGCGACGTGCTCAAACGGCTGATCGGCGGGCTGCAGGGCTTGCCCCTGAACCGTGCGGATGCGGATGCGGCGGAGCTGATCGAAAAGCGCGATGAGCTGGTGGCTGAATACCAGAGCATCGGTACCGCCTCGCTGCGCAATCGCGGCCAGATGTCCACCCAGGCGCATGTTGAGCTACTCTCGTTGCTGACCTTCAGTGCCGCCTACAGCGGTCTGCCCCATGACTACGATCGCAACGTGCGCCAGTTGACTGACCTGCTGGTCAACCATTCCCCACAGATCACCTCCACCATCGGCATGGGTCGGGCCATAGGGTCCTATTCCATCGGCCTTGGGTACCTGAACTCCGACGCCAGCCGGGATATGGACCGCCTGTTGGAAGAGATTCAGCACCTGGCGGTCAACTACACCCAGGCGCTGTCGTTCCTGCAACAGCCGGAACTGCAATCGCTGCGCGCCCCGGCGACTGCCAGCAGCGAGTCTCTGGAACGGGTGCTGGAGATTTTCGAGGATGAAATCATCATGGCTTCCAGCTATGACGACAGTTGGGACAGCTACTTCGAGCGGCTCAGTGCGGAGATGGCCAAGACCCACGGCTTCAGCGAGGCGATCCTCGGCTACCTGGAAGACGCCCTGACCCAGCGGCTGGGTGAGGGTAAGCGCGCCATGCTGGTTCTGGTGAGCGCCCTGGCGGTCATCCTGCTGCTTATCGTCTGGCTGTACCTGGGCTTCTACATGGCTACCCGGCGCACCATTTCCGAGCTGTCCGCGACCATGCGCCAGGTAGCGGCGGGGGACATGACCGGTCGGGTCAAGGTCGTCAGTCATGATGAACTGGGCAATCTGGCGGGGGAGTTCAACGGCTGCATCGAGCGTATCCAGGGGTTGATCCGGCATGTCAGCCAGACCTCTGGGCAGGTCAGCGACCAGTCGCAACAGGTGGTGGGCATTTCCACCGAAAGCAGCCAGGCGGTAGAGGCTCAGCGAACCCAGATCGAGCAGGTGGCCACGGCGATGAACGAGATGGCCGCCACCTCCCAGGAAGTGGCGCGCAGCGCGGCGCTGGCGGTGACCAACGCCGAACAGGTCAACAACGAAACGGTCAATGGCCGGCGCATGGTGGAGTCCTCGGTGGATGGCATCGAGAAGCTGGCCATGGAAATCGAGAACTCGGTGAAGGTGATCAACAACCTGGCCGAGGACAGCGCTTCGATCAGCCGGGTGCTGGATGTCATCAAGGGTGTGGCCGAGCAGACCAACCTGCTGGCGCTCAACGCAGCGATCGAGGCGGCCCGGGCTGGCGAGCAGGGGCGCGGTTTTGCGGTGGTGGCCGATGAGGTACGCACCCTGGCCCAGCGTACCCAGCAGTCCACCCAGGAAATCGAACAGATGATCGCCCGGCTGCAGGATGGGGTTGGTGCGGCGGTCAAGGCGATGGGCAGCAGCCACAGCATGACCGGCGAGGCGGTGGATTCTTCATTGAAGGTACAGTCGGCGCTGGACAACATCCTGCGCGCGGTCACCCAGATCGTCGACCAGAGCCAGCAGATTGCCGCCGCTGCCGAGCAGCAGACGGCGGTCAGTCATGATATCGACCAGAATATCGTGCAGATCAACCAGTCCGGTGAGCGCACCGCCGATGGCGCACGGCGCACGGAGCAGGCCAGTAGCCGCATGGGCGAGCTGGTCGGTGAGCTGCAGAAGATCATCAGCGCATTCCGAGTGTGAACGGGGTGGGGGTGAGCCGCTAGTCATCGGCAACCCCCTATCGCCGCCTGCGGTGCGGTGATTCGATGTGGCTTCCACGCCAGGGCTGCCGAGGTTGGGTGGCCCGATCAGATGTTCCGGTATTCCGTCATTGCGAGGAGGCGCTTTTTGCCGACGTGGCAATCCATGGGCTCGGTGTTATCGGCCAGCAATGGATTGCCACACCCTTCGGGTTCGCAATGACGGTATTCGAGACGGGTTTCTCGCCGGGCTGAGCTGCCGCTGGTGATGTGGGAGTCTTCGCCCCGCCTGCGGCGGTGCGCTGGCGCGCAGCAAACCAGGGATATGTGAACGGGGTGTGGCGCGCCGGCGCTACGCCGACGGACTTGTAGCCGCCGAGAACCGTCGGCGAGCAGGCGCTCCCGCCCCGTGGTGCTTTGCCGGTTGATACAGGAATGTTTGATGAGAGCGGCGTCGGATCACCGCGCCGCTCGCCGCGATGCATGCTATCAGGCCAATCTACTACTCGACCGGCTTCGGCTTGGGTCGCCACAGCACCTCGGCGGTACCTTCCAGGCGGGCGATGCTGCGCGCGGTCACGAACAGCAGGTCGGACAGGCGGTTGAGGTAGGCCAGGGCCTGGGGGTTGATGGTTTCCTTGCCGGCCAGCGTCTGATAGCGGCGTTCAGCCCGCCGGCAGACACTGCGGGCCAGGTGCGCCTGGGCGATGGGCAGCGAGCCGCCGGGCAGGATGAATTCCTTCAGTGGAGGCAGCTCGGCGTTGAAGCCGTCGATCAGCGTTTCCAGTTCGGTCACATCCGCCGCCTCGATGATATCGACGCCGGGGATGGCCAGCTCGCCGCCGATGTCGAACAGGCGATGCTGCACCGGCGCCAGTGCGGCATGTACCGGCTGCAAGGCCGAGCTGGTCAACCCGGCCAGCAGCACGCCAATGCAGCTGTTCAGCTCATCCACCGCGCCCATGGCCTCGATACGGGGGCTGTCCTTGCCGACGCGGCTGCCATCGGCCAGGCCGGTGGTGCCAGCATCGCCGGTGCGGGTGTAGAGTTTGCTCAAGCGGTAGCCCATGGCCGATCTCCTGTGGAAAAGAGGCCAGACTAGCGCAGCTACAAGCTACAAGCTACAAGCTACAAGCCTCGTCATCCTCGGCCTGCGCGAAGGATGACGGAGTCTGGGGCTGGGGGGCTGACGCGGTTTGCAATGAAACCTCAGCAGCCCCTAGTCCTGTGGCAGACCCAGTTCGGCCAGGTGGTTCTGCAGTTGCCGGTACAGGGCGTCGAGTACCGGCGTGGCCAGGCCGACGCGGCGGGCGGTGCGGCAGGCGTGGCCGAGGATGAAGTCGATCTCGGTACGCCGGTGGGCTGTCAGGTCCTGGCGCATGGAGGAGCTGTTGGCGGCGGTGGCCTGGATCACCCCAAGGATGCGTTCGCGCAGTTGGTGCAGCGACAGCGCCACGTCCTGGCTGGCGAGCAGGGCGTGCAGTTCGGCCAGCAGGGGTGCAAATGAGGCGCCGGCCCGCTCGGGCACCTCGCCATTGGCACAGTCGTGCAGGGCACTGATGGGGTTGATGGCGCAGTTGACCGCCAGCTTCAGCCACAGTACCGGCATGATCTGCGGCTCCCAGCGCCAGTCGATGCCTGCGTGGCCGAGCAGTGCCAGCCAGTCGGGGGCCGGTTGCTGCTGCGGATCGCCGACCAGGGTCTGACCGATGCCGGCCCAGACCACGTGGTTGGCCTCCCGTTTCCAGGCACCATCGGTGACACTGGCATACAGCACCCGCTGCGACGGCAGGCGTGCGCGAACGGCCTGCTGGCTACCCAGGCCGTTCTGCAGCAACAGCAATTGGCTGTCGGCCTGCAGGCGTGGCGCTACGCTGTCCAGCGCGTCGGCCACGGCCCAGGCCTTGGTGGCGATCACCAGCCGGTGGATCGGCTGCTGGCTGTCCCCGGCCAGCTCCGCCGCAACGCGCAGGGTCTGGCTGCACCCCTGCTGTTCCAGCAGCAGCTGATCGTGGCGGCTGTGCCAGTCGCGCAGTGCCTGCGGTGTGCGCAGGATCAGTCGACAGTCGATCCCGGCATCCGCACAGCGAGCCGCCCAGAGCAGACCCAGGCTGCCGGCGCCGAGTATGTGCAGGGTCTCAGACAAGTTGCGGCATCCGCACTTCGGTGATCAGGTTGGTGGCATAGGCCTGACCCAGATGCTGTTCCACCTGCTGCAGCAGATGATCGGCGCTGATACGCGGGTCATGCTTGGCCACGGTGCTCAGCGACATACCGGCCCGTACCGAGAGGTAGCCCTCGCTGGTCTTGAATGCCTTGAGATTCAGGCCATCATGCAGGCGGCGGAAGCTGTTGGGCTTGCAGTCGTCGGCATTGTCGCCAACGGTGCAGATGGCGAAGGTGTCGGGACCTATGCGCGCGGTCACGTCCATCGGCCGGACCAGCTGTTGCAGG
Source organism: Pseudomonas sp. MYb185 (assembly GCF_002979975.1). Lineage (GTDB taxonomy): Bacteria > Pseudomonadota > Gammaproteobacteria > Pseudomonadales > Pseudomonadaceae > Halopseudomonas. The sequence goes on from NZ_PCQD01000001.1 coordinate 380,536, forward strand.
CGACGGGCGATGCCCTTGAGCAGCTCCTGCTGCACGGCTTCGCCGTAGCGGCTGCCCAGATCCTCGAAATTCTGTATGCCGAGCACCAGCAGCGAGCAGAAGCCGCCGCGCGACTCGACACCCTGCAGGGCATCCTCCAGGCGTTGCTGCAGGTAACGGCGGTTACCCAGCGCAGTCAGGCTGTCGACCAGGTTGTGCTCTTCCAGCTGTGCATTGTTGCTGGCCAGCAGGCGGTTTTCCTCCAGCAGGCGATTGATCAGATGGGTGATGCGGTCGGCGGCATAGATGCGTGGCAGCAACTGTTCGCTCATGGCCGACTTGCTGATGAAGTCATCCACCCCGCGGTCGAACGCCTCGCCAAGTACATTGTCGCCTTCCCGGGCGGTCAACAGCATGACGTAGGTGTAGTGACTGGTCTGTTCGTCGCGCTGGCGAATGCGTGTGGTCAGTTGCAACCCATCCATCTCCGGCATCAGCCAGTCGGCGACCATGACGCTGGCGGCGCGCTCCTCATGCATGGCCAGTGCGGCCATGGCGGAAGTGGCGAAGCGTATATCCGTATACCCCGCCTGGGACAAGGCATGGCCTATGACGGCACTGCTGAACTTGGTATCGTCCACCACCATTATGCTGAGTTGGGGGTTGGGCATGTCTGAGCTCCCTGCTGCATGTTTTTTAACTGACGCCGGTATAATGCCATGACGTCAGGTCGATGTTCTGCCATACCTGTCATAAATATCATGTTTATTTGAGGCCAAGCCATGCCGTCTTTTGATGTGGTGTCCGAACTGGACAAACATGAAGTAACCAACGCTGTCGATAATGCCATGAAGGAACTTGATCGCCGCTACGACCTGAAGGGCAAGGGTAGCTTCGAGTTCAACGAAAAGGCCCTGACGGTGACCATCACCGCCGAGGCCGACTTCCAGCTGGAGCAGTTGCTGGACATCCTGCGGCTGAGCCTGACCAAGCGCAAGATCGACATCCAGTGCATGGAGGTGAAGGACGCCTATGCTTCCGGCAAGCAGGTGAAGCAGGAGGCGGTGTTGCGCGCAGGGATCGACCAGGCGCTGGCGAAGAAGATCGTCAGCAAGATCAAGGAATCCAAGATCAAGGTGCAGGCCGCGATCCAGGGCGACCAGGTCCGGGTCACCGGCAAGAAGCGCGACGACCTGCAGGAAGCCATGGCCCTGCTGCGTGCGGCCAATCTGGACATGCCGCTGCAGTTCAACAACTTCCGCGATTGAGTTTGAACCCTGTCGTCGAGCGGGTGCTCGACAACCCGGTTTTCGGAGCGTAGCGCCCCTGCGGGATCCCGAACCACCGCGTCGTCGAGCAGGCGCTCGACAACCCTGGACGGATACGGCGCATGGTCTCGGGGTGTAGCGCCCCTGCGGGATCCCGAACCACCGCGTCGTCGAGCAGGCGCTCGACAACCCTGGGCGGATATGGCGCATGGTTTCGGGGTGTAGCGCGCCTGCGCTACGCCAGCGGCCTTTCCATCACCTCAGTCGATCCCAGGCCGGCTCACCCGGTCGGGATGGGCATATCTGAGCAGCAGCGCCGCCAGCACGATGGCCGGCAATCCGGTCAGTGCGGTCACCATGAAGAAGTGTACCCAGCCCAGATGGACAGCCAGCACCCCGGTAAAGCCGGCGGCGAACTGCCCGGGCAGGGTCATCAGGGAACTGAACAGGGCGTACTGGGTGGCGGTGTAGGCGGTATTGGTCAGGCTCGACAGATAGGCGATGAATACCGAGATGGCCAGCCCGCCAGTGATGTTGTCGGCAATGATCGCCATCACCAGCCCGTAGGGCTCGGCACCGATGAATGCCAGCCAGGCGAACATCAGGTTGGTGGCCGGGGCCATGAAGGCGGTCAGCAGCAGAATCGGAGCGATGCCGAAGCGCGCCACCAGCAGCCCGCCCAGGGCCGCGCCGAGCAGGGTCATGCCCAGGCCGAAGGCGGCGGCGATGTTGGCGATCTGCGCCTTGCTGAAACCCAGGTCGAGATAGAAGGGATTGGCCATCACACCCATGAAGATATCGCTGATGCGGAAGGTGGCGACGAACGCCAGGATCAGCAGGGCGGCCTTGCCATAGCGCTGGAAGAACTCGGCGAAGGGGCAGACGATGGCGCCGATGAACCAGGCGGTGAGATGGCGCCGCCAGCCGGCGTGATGGGTGCGGTCCAGATAGTCGGCCACCCGTTGTTCGAAGTGCAGTGTCGAGGCGCTGACCGACACCGTCGGTTCGGCAATCACCAGCGTGGTTACCACACCTACGCCCATCAGCAAGGCCATGCCGGCATAGGCCAGAGTCCAGCTATCGATCGAAGCCAGGTGCAGTGCACCGGCCCCCGCGGCCAGGATCGCCACCCGATAACCGGTGACATAGGTAGCGGCCATGGCTCCCTGGCGATGGCGGGCTTCGGCCTCCACCCGGTAGGCGTCAATGGCGACATCCTGGGTGGCCGAGCCGAACGCCGCCAACACTGCCCAGAGCGCCACCAGAGTGAGATTCTCCCGCGGGTCGGTCAGCGCCATGCCAAGCAGGGCACCGGCGATCACCAGCTGTGCCAGTAGCATCCAGGCCCGGCGGCGGCCCAATAGCCGGCTGAGCAGTGGTAGCGGCGCGCGGTCGATCAAGGGTGCCCACAGCACCTTGATCGAGTGGGCCATGCCGACCCAGCTGAGAAAGCCGATGGCCGCCAGTTCGATGCCCAGATCGCGCAGCCAGGCGCTGAAGGTGCCGCCAACCAGCAGCAGCGGCAGGCCGGCGGAGAAGCCCAGGAACAGCATGCCGAGCACGCGGGGTTTGAGGTAGACCTTCCAGCCCTCGCGCGCTGGTGTTGCTGTAGTGTCGTTCATCGATGGGCTGTCTCTATTGGATCGGGCCAGCCGAAGCGGGCCATGTTTACGCGGCGGTTGCGAATGATGACACCTTCGGCAAGCAGGCGCTGGTATTGTTCCTGCCCGGAGGGGCTGTCCGCCGGCAGCGATAGCTGCCCCTGGCTGTTCAGCACGCGATGCCAGGGCAGGTTGGTGTCGTCAGGCAGCTGGCCCAGCCAGCGACCGACCAGGCGTGCGCCCCGGCCGAGCCCCGCCATCTGTGCCAACCGCCCGTAACTGCTGACCCGCCCAGGGGGAATGGCGGCGAGCACCTGCCACAGGGCCTCCTTGCGCGTATCAGGGCAGAAAGGCAGCGGATCATGTGGAATGGAACGCTCAGTCATGGATAATGTCTCTGGTTTTTCCACTTTCCGGGTTGTTTTCCCATGCTGATGTCCCGTTTTTTCCTGTTGTTGCCGCTGTTATTCGTACTGCCGGCTGTTGCCGACACCCTCTGGCTGGACAATGGTGACCGCTTGACCGGTCGCATCGAGCTGATGGAGGGTAACAAGTTGATCATCCGTACCGAGGTGGCCGGTCAGGTGGCAGTCAATGTCGATCGCATCCGTACCCTGGAAAGTGACGGTCCGCTGTTGATCAAGACCAGCGACGATACTAAGCACGCGCGGCGCATTCAAGCGTCCGACGTAGCCGGAGAGATTATGCTGGTCAACGGTGAGCCGGAACCGCAGGCGCTCAGGATCAGCAGCCTCAGACAACTGATGGAGCCCCAGCCGATCATCGAGGACTGGGCCTGGAATGGTCGGGCGAATCTGTCGCTGGAGCTGGAGGATACCGAGTCGAAGAAACGTGACTTCGACGTCAAAGCCACCACCGAGGCTCGCCATGGTGATTGGCGCCATGTGCTCGCTGGCGAGTTCGAGCGCGACTACCGCAACGACATCAAGAGCCGGCATCGCTGGGAAGCCGACTATGCCTTGAGCTGGTTCTTTGCCGAGAAGTGGTTCTGGCAGAACAGCGTCAGCTATCAGCGCGACCATATTGACGAGGTAGCCAGGCAGATACAGATCGGTTCCGGTCCCGGTTACGAGTGGTGGAACAATGCGCTGGGGCGCTTCGAGACCTCGGCGAGTTTCCAGCATCTGCGCATGGATGCACGGGATGGTTCCGACAGCCGGACCAATGGTCTGGGGTTGGAATGGGACTATCGACGCTTCCTGTTCGGCAAGCGCTTCCAACTGGTGCATAACGCCGAGACCATCATCCCCAACGATGATCAGGTGGATTACATACTCGATGCTGAACTCGGCTTGCGCTATCTGCTCAACAGCTGGGCATCACTGAGCCTGGCGACCGAGTGGGACTATATCCGCAGCTCGGATGAGAAGAGCCGTAATGAAACCCGCTACAAGATAGGCCTTGGCGTCAACTGGTGACGCCAGGCCGGGGGACTCAGAGGCGCAGGCCGCCGTCCAGCTCCAGAATTCGACCGCTGTAGTAGTCGTTCTCGAACAGGTAGGCCGCCGAGTGGGCGATCTCTTCGGGCTTGCCCATGCGTCGCAGCGGGATGCCGGCGGTCATCTTGTCCAGCGCTTCTGGTTTCATGCTGCTGGTCATTTCAGTCTCGATGAAACCCGGCGCGATGCCTGCCACGCGAATGCCATAGCGGGCCAGCTCCTTGGCCCAGACCACGGTCAGTGCAGCGACCCCGGCCTTGGCCGCGGAATAGTTGGACTGGCCCATGTTGCCGGCCCGGGAGATCGAGGAGATATTCAGGATCAGGCCCTTGCTGCCCAGTTCCACCATCTTCGCCGCCACTTCGCGGGTGCCGAGGAACACGCCGGTCAGGTTGACGTCGATCACCGACTGCCACTGGTTCAGGCTCATCTTCTGGATCTCGCCGTCCCGCACCTTCAGCAGCAGGCCGTCACGCAGGATACCGGCGTTGTTGATCAGGCCGTTGATGGTGCCGAAGTCGTTCGCCACGCGGTTGACCATGTCGCTCACCTGCTCTTCGTTGGCGATGTTGCAGACATAGGCACGTGCCTCGCCGCCAGCCGCCTGGCAGGCGGCAACCGCTTCGTCCAGGCGCTCCTGGCCCAGGTCTACCAGCGCCAGGCGGGCACCGCGTCCGGCCAGGTACTCGGCCATCGCCCGCCCCAGGCCCTGGCCGCCGCCGGTCACGATGATCACGCTGTCTTTCAATTGCATTCGGGCATTCCTCATGGTTGTCGATTGTTCTGGGAAAGTTCAGGGAGGCAAGAATGCAACAACTGGCGAATATTATGAATACCTGATGCAGTGAATCGGTCACCAGGCGACCTGTTTCCGGGTTGGCGTTCCATCCCGGTTTGGGCTTGAAAGCGTCCGATAGTGATCCCATATAGGAACTTTGCACCAATTCATGAGGTTTGCATGCCGCTGTTGCGCATATTGCTGTTGGCATTTCCCCTGATCGAGCTGGCCAGTCTGATTCTGCTGGGCCAGGCGGTTGGGGTGGGCTGGACCCTGCTGTGGGTTCTCTTCACGGGTGTGCTGGGACTGGTGCTGATCCAGCGCAATGGCTGGGGCATGCTGCAGCGGTTGCAGCAGCAGATGGTCACCAATCGCAGTCCGTTCCGGGTACTCAAGTCGGGCATGTGGGGTGTACTGGCCGGGGTACTGATCGCCTTCCCGGGATTGGTCAGTGATGTGCTGGCGATTCCCTGCCTGATCATGGCGCTATTGCATCGTGGCGGTGGCTCCGGCCCGGATGATCAGGACGGTCCACGTACCTACCGGCGGGGCGAGTACACCATTATCGAAGGAGAGTGGCAGCCGGGCGAGCCGCCGCGCAATGATGACGACGCGCGGCTGAGCGACCGCTAGAAAAAATTCCCCCCGGGGCCCTTGAAAAGATTTTGCCGGGCCCCATAAACAATGCACCAGTTTTACCGGTGCCCGTAAGGGAGCCGGTGTTGGACAGGGACGCAAACGCGCGTCCTTCGGGCTGCAAAGCCTGATTTAACTTGGAATGCCGGAATACCGGCCATTTGCATACTATTGGGAGACTCAAAACGATGAAAATCCGTCCGTTACACGATCGCGTAGTCGTTCGTCGCAGCGAAGAAGAAACAAAAACCGCTGGCGGTATCGTTCTGCCTGGCTCTGCAGCAGAAAAACCGAATACCGGCGTCGTGATTGCTGTGGGTACCGGGCGCCTGCTGGACAATGGTGAGGTGCGTCCCCTGGCCGTGAAGGAAGGTGACAAAGTGGTTTTCGGACCCTATTCCGGCAGCAGCACCATCAAGATCGACGGTGAAGAGCTGCTGATGATGAGCGAATCCGAAATCTACGGTGTCCTGGAAGGCTGATCCCTGCCGGCTGATCCCTGAACGAATTCATTTGAAGGAAAGTGAAAATGGCTGCTAAAGAAGTATTGTTCGATGTTTCCGCACGCAACAAGATGCTGGCTGGCGTCAATGTTCTGGCCGATGCCGTCAAGTCCACGCTGGGGCCGAAGGGCCGCAACGTTCTGATCGAGCGCAGCTTCGGCGCGCCGATGATCACCAAGGACGGCGTTTCCGTAGCCAAGGAAATCGAGCTGAAGGACCGCTTCGAGAACATGGGCGCGCAACTGGTCAAAGACGTTGCCTCCCGCGCCAACGATGACGCCGGTGACGGCACCACCACCGCCACCGTGCTGGCCCAGGCCATCGTTACCGAAGGTCTGAAGGCAGTTGCCGCCGGCATGAACCCGATGGATCTCAAGCGCGGTATCGACAAGGCCACTGCGGCCGTGGTTGCCGAGCTGAAGAACCTGGCCAAGCCCTGTGCCGACTCCAAGGCGATTGCCCAGGTGGGTACCATCTCCGCCAACTCCGACGACTCCATCGGCAACATCATTGCCGAAGCCATGGATCGCGTTGGCAAGGAAGGCGTGATCACTGTCGAGGAAGGTTCCGGTCTGGACAACGAGCTGTCCGTGGTCGAGGGCATGCAGTTCGATCGTGGCTACCTGTCCCCGTACTTCGTCAACAAGCCGGAAACCATGTCCGCCGAGCTGGACAACCCGTACATCCTGCTGGTTGACAAGAAGATCTCCAACATCCGCGAAATGCTGCCGGTGCTGGAAGCGGTGGCCAAGGCTGGTCGTCCGCTGATGATCGTTGCCGAAGACGTCGAAGGCGAAGCGCTGGCCACCCTGGTGGTCAACAACATGCGCGGCATCGTCAAGGTCGCTGCGGTCAAGGCGCCGGGCTTCGGTGATCGTCGCAAGGCCATGCTGCAGGACATCGCCATCCTCACCGGTGGTACCGTGATCAGCGAAGAAGTCGGCATGAGCCTGGAAACCGCCACCTTGGAGCACCTGGGTCAGGCCAAGCGCGTGCAGATCAACAAGGACAACTCCACCGTGATCGACGGTGCCGGTGCTCAGGTTGATATCGAAGCCCGCGTTGCACAGATCCGCAAGCAGGTTGACGAGACCACTTCCGATTACGACCGTGAGAAGCTGCAGGAGCGTCTGGCCAAGCTGGCTGGCGGTGTTGCGGTAATCAAGGTCGGTGCTGCCACCGAAGTGGAAATGAAAGAGAAGAAACACCGCGTGGAAGACGCGCTGCACGCTACCCGTGCTGCTGTGGAAGAAGGCGTGGTACCTGGCGGCGGTGTCGCCCTGGTGCGCACCCTGGTGGCTTTCGAAAACCTGACTGGTGACAACGAAGACCAGAACGTCGGTATCAAGCTGCTGCGCCGTGCCATCGAAGCGCCGCTGCGCCAGATCGTCAGCAACGCTGGTGAGGAAGCTGCCGTGGTACTGCAGACCGTACGTGCCGGCGAAGGCAACTACGGCTACAACGCCGCTACCGGCGAATACGGCGACATGATCGAAATGGGTATTCTGGATCCGGCCAAGGTGACCCGCAGCGCGCTGCAGGCTGCCTCCTCCGTAGCCAGCCTGATGATCACTACCCAGGCCATGATTGCCGAGCTACCGGAAGAAAAGCCGGCCATGCCTGACATGAGCGGCATGGGTGGTATGGGTGGCATGGGCGGCATGATGTAATCAGCCGACCCGGCTAACCACGCCAATCAAAACCCCGGTATGGGTAGCCCTGTACCGGGGTTTTTTGTTGCTTGTCAGTCAGGAAAGTGGGCAGGCTTCCCCAGGGTTGGCGAGCGCCTGCTCGCCGACAGCTCCCAGCCGCTACCATACTGGCGTAGCGCGGGCGCGCTACACCCCGAGCTTCCCAGGGTTGGCGAGCGCCTGCTCGCCGACAGGTCCCAGCCGCTACCATGCTGGCGTAGCGCGGGCGCGCTACACCCTGCGGGCTAGCCAGCCAGCTTCTCACCCATCTTCTGGCCCATGCGTACCAGGCTGCCCGCGCTCAGATGTTCGTCCCAGCGGGCGCGCCCTGGGCCGAACAGCACGATGGCGGTGGAGCCCAGCTTGAAGCGACCCATTTCCGCGCCGCGCTCCAGCTGCGGCGCGCTACCGCCATATTGCTCACTGCGCAGTTGCCGGCGGGGTGGGGCGACCAGGCCGGCCCAGACGGTTTCCACCGACGCCACGATCATCGCCCCGACCAGCACCACCGCCATGGGACCGGCCTCGGTGTCGAACAGGCAGACCACGCGCTCGTTGCGGGCGAACAGTTCGGGCACATTCTCCGCAGTTGTCTGGTTGACCGAAAACAGCTTGCCAGGGACATAGATCATGTCGCGCAGGGTGCCGCCCAGCGGCATGTGCACCCGGTGATAGTCACTGGGCGACAGGTAGACGGTGGCGAACTGGCCGCCCTGGAACAGTTCGGCATGCTGCGGATTGCCACCGAGCAGTTCGAGCACGCTGAAGCTCTGCCCCTTGGCCTGGAAAACCCGACCGTGCTCGATGCTGCCCAACTGGCTGATGGCGCCGTCGGCCGGGCACAGGATGCTGTGCTCGCCCTCATCCAGCGGCCGGGCATCGGGCAGCAGGGCGCGGGTGAAGAAGTCATTGAAGCAGCTATAGGCGGTCGGGTCCGACTCGAGCGCCTGGCTCATGTCGACCTGATAGCGCCGGACGAACCAGTTGATGAAGGGATTCTTCACCCAGCTCCAGGTGCAATTGGCCAGGCCGCCGGCCAGACGTGACAACAGTTGCTGGGGCAGCAGGTACTGCGAAGTGATGAACAGACGATCGCGCATGCGGTAACAGCCTCAGAGTTCTACGGGAGTATCAGGGTGGTTGCCCCACTCGGACCAGGAGCCGGCATAGGCCTTGACCCGTGGGTAGCCGAGGATCTTGGCGGCAAGGTAGGTGAAGCCGGAGCGGTGGTGGGTCTGGCAGTGGGTGACCACCTCATGCTCGGGGGTGATGCCCAGCGCGCGCAGCTGGGCGGCCAGGTCATCGCGCAGGCGCAGGCCGCGCTCTGGGTCCATGCCGGCGGTCCATTCGAAGTTGATGGCGCCGGGGATATGACCGCCCTTGGCTGCCAGGACCTTCTCGCCGCGATGCTCGGCCGGCGAGCGGGCATCCCAGATCACCCGGTCGGCGTTATCCAGGTCGGCCATCAGGGTCTCGACATCGATGGTATGGCTGGTGTCGATGGTCAGCGTTGGCTGGGTCGGCTCGGCCTGGTTGACCTCTTGCTCCAGGGGCCGGCCCTCGGCGTGCCAGGCCCTGAGGCCGCCATTGAGGTAGCTGTAATGGGGGTGGCCGACGCTGTCCAGCAGCCAGATGAAGCGTCCGGCCCAGCCGCCGCCCTCATCGTCATAGACGATGTAATGCAGGTCGGCGTGGTGGCCCAGGCCGCCGAGGATCTGCTGCAGGCTCTGCAGGTCCGGCAGCAAGCCCGGGGTTGGCGCCGGGGCGGTGATACTGCCGGGTGCCAGATGCACGGCGCCGGGAATATGTCCGGCCAGATATTGTTCGGACTTGCTCAGGTCGACCAGGCGCACCTGGGCGGGATCGAGTTGTGCCGGCAACTGGCTGGGCTCCAGCAGCAGCGGCAGTGGATTGTCGGTCATGGCCTGTTCCATTTTTTGTATCCGGGTACGTCAGCTGCCGGCGGAGCGGCAACTGGCGCTATAATTTCGCTCAGGATCTGCGGGCGACGGCCGATAGCAGGGGCAGTGGGGGTGCTGCGCTGTCGATAGCGTCCGTCCGAATGCAGACTATAACGCGAAAGCGACCGAGTTGCTGTGCCAGGTTAGTTGGGGATCACTTGTCCATATGTTGAAAATTGCGGGTTATATCGTCGTTCTGGCCAGTGTGCTGGGTGGGTTCATGCTGTCCGGGGGTATGCTCGCAGCGCTGTGGCATCCGTTCGAGATCGTCATCATCGGTGGCGCGGCACTGGGGGCCTTTCTGGTGGCCAACAACCTGGGCACGGTGAAGAAGGTGTTCGGCAAGGTTCCGGTGATCTTCTTCGGTCACCGTTTCAACAAGCCGTTCTACCTGGATGTGCTCGGGCTGCTGTACGAGATTCTCAACAAGAGCCGCCGCGAAGGCATGATGGCGATCGAGGCGGATATCGAGGAGCCGCAGGAGAGCCCGATCTTCAGCAAGTACCCGGCGATTCTCAAGGATGACGGCATGACCGCCTTCATCTGCGACTACCTGCGCATCATGACTACCGGCACCATGGCCCCGCATGAGCTGGAAGCCCTGTTCGATGTGGAGATCTCCACCCTGACCGAGGAGCTGAGCGAGCCATCCCATGCCATGAACCGGGTCGCCGATGCGCTACCGGGCTTCGGTATCGTCGCCGCGGTACTGGGGATCGTGGTGACCATGAGCATCCTCGGCGAGGCGGACAACGCCCTGATCGGCGAGAAGGTCGGTACTGCCCTGGTCGGTACCTTCCTCGGTATTCTGGCGGCCTATGGCTTCGTCGGTCCGTTCAGTGCGGCGATGCAGCACGAGGCCACGGAGGAGGCCAATACCTACGAGGCCATCAAGATGTGCCTGGTGGCCAGCGCCCAGGGGCTACCGCCGGCACTGGCGGTGGAGTTCGGCCGCAAGGCGCTGCTGTCCGAACAGCGCCCGAGCTTTGCGGAAATGGAAGCGGCAGTGAAGGGGCGTTGATTGGTGGCCAATAGCGAACAGCCGATCATCGTCAAGCGGGTCAGCCGCAAGGCTGGCGGTCACCACGGCGGCTCCTGGAAAATCGCCTTTGCCGACTTCGCCATCGCCATGATGGCGTTCTTCCTGGTGATGTGGCTGGTGACAGTGGCCACGCCGGAACAGTTGAAGATGGTTTCCGAATACTTCAAGGACCCGATCAACTTCGATGGTGGCAGCCGCCATCCGATCGACCTGGGCGGCTCGCCGACCGTCGCTCCCCAGCGCACGCTCAACGAACCGGCGGCAGACATCGAGCAGCCGCCGCTGCCGATGGAGCCGGAGGTCGACGAGCGGCCCGACATGATCGAGCTGCGCGAGCTGGACCTGCTGCTGCAGGAACTGCAGAACAAGATCGAGACCGAGCCGGTGCTGCAGCGGTTCCGTGAGCAGATCCTCATGGAGTTCACCATGGAGGGGCTACGCATCCAGATCGTCGATGCGGAAAATCGCCCGATGTTCGCCAGCGGCAGCCCGGACCTGCAGCCCTATTTCGAGGATATCCTGCTGGCCCTCAGCGACACCATCGCCAAGGTGCCGAAGAAGATCAGCATCAGCGGCCATACCGACGCCATGCCTTATGTCGGCCGCCGGGACTATGGCAACTGGGAACTGTCGGCGCAGCGGGCCAATGCCGCGCGGCGCACCCTGCAGGCGGCCGGCTATCCCGAGGATCAGGTGGCACGGGTGGTCGGCTATGCCGATTCGGCCCTGTTCGATGGCAACAATCCGCTGAACCCGATCAACCGCCGGATCGATATCGTGGTGATGAACCGGCGCGCCGAGCAGGCCATTATGCGTGATGTCGGCGGTGCGGCCGCTGCTATGGAAACCGCTGAGTCGGCGGGGAGCGAGATGGAGTCGGCATCCCCGTCATTGCCGGTGGACTCGGCACCGCAGGGCGACAGCGAGCCGGCCACCCAGCCGGAACGCCCGCGCAATCTGTTCGATGATGCCAGCCAGCCGCTGCAACTGGCCCCGTGATCGTTTGAGTGGGACGTGAACGCGGGGTGTAGCGCGCCTGCGCTACGCCGGGGCGCTTGCTGGGGCGCCTTCGTAGTTCCATCTCGGACTGCGGAGTGGTCGGCCAGAGGTGTCGAGATGGAACTCGACACTCCAATACTCTGTCCTCAGTATGCCTGCGGCCTGGCAGGCCTTGTCAGCGAGCAGGCGCTCGCCAACCCGTGGGAGTCAGGTGTCGTTGAGGCTGGCGAGGATATGCCGGTAGCTGTTCATCCGGGTGGCGGAGATGGCCTGGTTGGCCACGGCGGTGAGCAGGGCGCAGCCGGGCTCGTGCAGGTGCTGGCAGTCGCGGAAGCGGCAATGGCCGAGGAAGGGGCGGAACTCGATGAAGCCCTCGAGCAGCTCGTCATGGCTGATGTGTGTCAGACCGAACTCGCGGATGCCGGGCGAGTCGATCAGGTCGCCGCCATCCGGGAAATGGAACAGCCGGGCGGTGGTGGTGGTGTGGGTGCCCTTGCCGGTGAACTCGGACAGCGCGCCGACGCGCAGGTCCGCCTCCGGCAGCAGCGCATTGATCAGCGATGACTTGCCGACCCCGGACTGACCGACGAATACGTTCACATGGTCGCGCAGCTCCTGACGCAGGCCGTCCAGCCCCTCGCCGGAGCCGGCCGACAGGCATAGGGTGCGATAGCCGAGACGGGCATAGTCATCCAGCCAGGCACGCAGCTCGGCATACTCGCCCTGTTCCAGCAGGTCGGCCTTGTTCAGCACCAGCAGCGGCTCCAGCTGCGCCTGCTCGGCGGCCACCAGATAGCGGTCGATCAGATTGCTGTGCGGGGTGGGCAGGGGGGCGAAGACGATGATCAACCGGTCGACGTTGGCCGCCACCGGCTTGAGCTGGCCGCGGTGATCCGGCCGGTACAGCTCGGTGCGTCGCGGTTGCAGCGCGACGATCACGCCGCCCTGCTGATTGTCGGCACGCCAGACGATACGGTCACCGGTTACCAGTGCCGGCAGATTGGCGCGCCGGTGGCAGCGACGGACCTGGCTGCGCTGGGGGCCATCCAGTGCTTCGACATCGACCTGCACGCCAAAGTGGGCGATGACCAGCCCTTCCTGTTCCGGGCCCAGGTCGCCGCCCAGCAGGCTTTCTTCGGCCAGATCGGCGCGTCGGCTGGCGCGAGCGCTGCGCTCGTCCTGAATCTTCTGAATCCGCCAGCTCTGGCGTCGTGTTAGATGTCGCTTGGCCATGTGTCATGCATCTTGGGAATCCGCCGCAGTGTAGCATGGGCGGCGTATACTGATCGCGAAAACACGGATAGGCAGCCGTCCCCTGTCTGACGTGACGTCAACAGTCCCTGATAGGAGCAGCTATGAAGCACCCAGATAACCTGATCTGGATCGACCTGGAAATGACCGGGCTGAATCCGGACCAGGATGTGATCATCGAGATCGCCACCATCATCACCGACTCGCAGCTGAACGTGCTGGCCGAAGGCCCGGCGATTGCGGTGAAGCAGCCCGATGCGCTGCTCGATGGTATGGATGAGTGGAATACCCGCCAGCACAATCAATCCGGTCTGGTGCAGCGGGTCAAGGACAGTGCCATCAGTGTCGAAGAGGCCGAGCAGATGACGCTGGAATTCCTCAGCCAGTGGGTGCCGGCTGGCCGCTCGCCGATGTGTGGCAACAGCATCTGCCAGGATCGGCGCTTCCTCTATCGCGGGATGCCGAATCTGGAGCGGTTCTTCCATTACCGCAACCTGGATGTCTCGACTCTCAAGGAACTGGCCGCGCGCTGGGCTCCGGCGGTGCGCGATGGCTTCCAGAAGGAAAGCAGTCACCTGGCGATGGATGATATCCGCGACTCGATCGCCGAACTGCAGCATTACCGCGAGCATTTCATCAAGGTGTGAGTTGATGACGGAATGGTGTCTGGAGTGCGGCCTACATCGTCATTGCGAACCCGCAGGGTGAAGCAATCCATGGCTCCGGGCTGGCCGGCCAGCGCTGGATTGCCACGTCGCTGGCGCGACTCGCAATGACGGGGCGGTGTCTGGAGTGCGGCCTACATCGTCATTGCGAACCCGCAGGGTGAAGCAATCCATGGCTCCGGGCTGGCCGGCCAGCACTGGATTGCCACGTCGCTGGCGCGACTCGCAATGACGGGGCGGTGTCTGGAGTGCGGCCTACATCGTCATTGCGAACCCGCAGGGTGAAGCAATCCATGACTCCGGGCTGGCCGGCCACACGTGGATTGCCACGTCGCTGTCGCGACTCGCAATGACGGGGCGGTGTCTGGGGTGCGGCTTACATCGTCATTGCGAACCCGCAGGGTGAAGCAATCCATGGCCCCGGGCTGGCCGGCCAGCTCTGGATTGCCACGTCGGCGGCTCGCAATGACGGGGGCTGTGATGGTGGTCCTGCTTTAGCGGGAAACGACCTCGGCCGCGTCGACACCATGCCGGCCCAGCGCCCAGCGCACGTGTTCACGCACCAGCTCCGAGGGGTGATCCAGGCGGCTGTTGAGTGCCTCGATCACCGGGATGCTGGTGTGTGCATTGCCCAGCCCGACCGCCAGGTTGCGCAGCCAGCGTTCGTGGCCGATGCGGCGCAGCGGTGAGCCTTCGGTATTGCGCAGGAACTGCTCTTCATCCCAGCGAAACAGAGTGATCAGGTCTGCCTGATCCAGTTTATGGCGCGGACTGAAATCGCTTTCCCCGGTGGGTTTGGCGAACTTGTTCCACGGGCACACCAACTGGCAGTCGTCGCAGCCGAATACCCTATTGCCCATCATCGGCCGCAACTCCTCGGGGATCGCCCCCTTGAGTTCGATGGTCAGATAGGAAATGCAGCGCCGGGCGTCCAGCACATGGGCGCCGACGAAGGCCTGGGTCGGGCACTGCTGCAGGCAGGCGCTGCAACTGCCGCAATGCTGCTGGGCAAAGGCGTCATCGGTGGGTAATGGCAGGTCGGCATAGAGTTCGCCGAGGAAGAAGAAACTGCCGGCCTTGGGGTTGATCAGCATGCAGTTCTTGCCGATCCAGCCGAGCCCCGAGCGGGTAGCCAGCGCCCGCTCCATGACCGGGGCGCTGTCGACGAAGGCGCGGAAGCCGAACGGGCCGATCAGCGCCTGGATGCGCTCGGCCAATTGCTGCAGGCGGCGGCGCATCAGCTTGTGGTAATCGCGGCCCAGGGCGTAGCGGGAAATATAGGCGGCATCGCGATCGGCCAGGCGTTTGGCCATTCGCGTATCGGCGGGCAGGTAGTCCATGCGCACCGAAATCACCCGCCGGGTGCCCGGCACCAGCTCGGTCGGCCGCGTGCGCTTGCTGCCATGGCTGGCCATCCACTCCATCTCGCCGTGATAACCGGCATCCAGCCACTGCTGCAACCGCTGCTCATGCTCGCCGATATCCGGGTTGCTGATGCCGACCTGCTGGAAACCCAGTTCGGCGGCAATGACGCGGATCTGCCCGGCGAGGGCGGCGTAATCGGGGGTGGGATTGGACATTAGGCTGGGGTTCTAGGTATGGCTGGACGTATAATTCTGCCAGACATCAGCCAGGTTGACATGCCCATGCGTCCTGAACTGCCCCATCATCTGTATTCCGCCGCGGCGACCAGGGAACTGGATGCGCGGATCATCGCCGCCGGGACGCCCGGTTTCGAACTGATGCAGCGTGCCGCTGCCGCGGTGTGGCGCGAGTTGCGCCGCCGTTGGCCGGAGGCGCGGCGGCTGACGGTGCTGTGCGGCAGCGGCAATAATGCCGGTGATGGTTACCTGGTCGCGCAACTGGCGCAGCGTGCCGGCTGGCAGGTGGCGGTGCTGGCATTGACGCCGCCCGAACGGCTGCAGGGCGATGCGGCGCGGGCCTGGGGCGCGGCGCGGGACGCGGCGGTCAGCATCCAGCCATGGCCGGCCAGTCTGCCGCAGGAGGGCGTGCTGCTCGATGCCATGCTCGGCACTGGTCTGCGCAGCGCCGTGCGCGAGCCGTTCAGTAGTGCGATCGCCGCGGTCAATGACAGTGGCCTGCCGGTGGTGGCGGTGGACCTGCCCAGCGGTCTGAATGCTGACCTGGGTGTGGTCGAAGGGGCGGCCGTCCGCGCCGACCTGACGGTGACCTTCATCACCCTCAAGCCCGGCCTGTTGACCGCGCAGGGGCCGGACCAGGTCGGTGAGCTGTGCTTCGCCGCGCTGGCCGACTTGCCGGTGCCGGGTATGGCGCCGCAGCTTGAGCGGCTGGATCTTTGTAAGCAACTGTTGCCGCCGCGCCCACGGGCAGCGCACAAGGGTATGTTTGGCCATGTGTTGCTGATCGGCGGCAACCGTGGCGTGGGCGGGGCGATCATGCTGGCGGCGCAGACCGCGCTGCGCTGTGGCGCCGGCAAGGTCAGTGTGGCGACCCGCAGCGAGCATGTGGCACCGCTGCTGGCGCGCTGCCCGGAAGTGATGGCGCACGGGGTGGATGATCCGGCACAATTGGCACCCTTGCTGGAGCAGGCCAGTGTGCTGGTACTGGGGCCGGGTCTCGGGCGCGACGCCTGGGCCTCGCAGATGCTGCAACAGGCGCTGCAGGCGGATCTGCCGCAGGTACTGGATGCCGATGCCCTGAACCTCATTGCCGCGCAGGCGCCCACGCCGCGACTCGGCGAACGCTCGGTGATCACGCCCCATCCGGCCGAGGCGGCCCGGTTGCTGGGCTGTACTACCGCCCTGATCCAGGCCGACCGGATCACTGCGGTGCAGCGACTGGCGGAACGCTTCGGCTGTGCGGCTGTCCTCAAGGGTGTGGGCTCGCTGGTCGCTGGCCCCGAGCCGGAGCGGCTGCCTGGCCTGTGCATCGATGGCAATCCGGGTATGGCCAGCGCCGGGATGGGCGATGTGCTGTCCGGCCTGGTCGGCGCCTTGCTGGCGCAGCAACTGGAAGCCGGCGATGCGGCGCGCCACGCGGTGCTGCTGCATGCCCTGGCCGGTGACCGGGCGGCGCAGCAGAGTGGTCAGTTGGGCATGCTGGCCAGTGATTTGATTGCATGCATACGTTATTACCTGAACCTGCGGGATATTTGATGACCCTTGAATTCTATGTACAAGGTGATCAGGCCATGGAAAGCCTGGGTGCTGCCATCGGTCAGTCACTGAACTGGCGCGGCAGCGTCTGGCTGGCAGGTGACCTGGGCGCCGGCAAGACCACCCTCAGCCGTGGTCTGATTCGTGCCGCCGGTCATGTCGGCGCGGTGAAAAGTCCGACCTTCACGCTGGTCGAGCCCTATGAATTGGGTGAGCGCACCATCTATCACTTCGATCTGTATCGCCTGGCCGACCCCGAAGAACTGGAGTTTCTCGGCATCCGCGACTACTTTTCCGACAATAGCCTGTGTCTTGTAGAATGGCCCGACAAGGGTAGCGGCATACTGCCACAACCGGACCTGAGCATTCGCATCACGGTTGACGGGGAGGGCAGGACGTTGCAGATTGATGGGCATGGGGACCGCGGCCTGGCTGCAAGCCAATGGCTGCACAGCACAAGAGGCAAAGCGACGCCGTGACGAAGATCAGAACAATAATGATGCAGGCTGCCGCGCTGCTGCTGGCGGTCACCAGTATGCTGTTCTGCACTGTGCTGCAGGCGGCGGAGATCAACAACGTGCGTCTGTGGCGTGCCCCGGACAATACCCGACTGGTATTCGACCTGACCGGCCCGGCCGACCACAAGCTGTTCACCCTGTCCAATCCCGAGCGTCTGGTGATCGATATTTCCGGTGCCAGCTTCTCGGCTTCCACCAGCGGTCTGGCATTGCAGGACACGCCGTTGACCGGAGTGCGCTCCGCGGCCCGGGATGGTTCCGACCTGCGCGTGGTGCTGGATCTGTCGCGCGAGGTCAAGCCCAAGAGCTTCTCGCTGCCGCCAAACCAGCAGTACGGCCATCGTCTGGTAGTCGATCTGTACGATCATGAGCCGCAGTCATCCTTGCCGGCCACCGCCGAACCCAGCGCCTCGCCATTGCCGCAGACCCCGACCCGTTCGGTTGCCGAGGCGGGGCAGCGCGACATCATCGTGGCCCTGGATGCCGGGCATGGTGGAGAGGACCCGGGGGCCATCGGTCCCAACAAGACCCTGGAAAAGCACGTGGTGCTGGCCATCGCCCGTGAGTTGAAGGGCATGATCGACGCCGAGCCGGGGTTCAAGGCGGAGCTGGTACGCACCGGTGATTACTTCATCCCCCTGCGCAAGCGTACCGAAATCGCCCGCAAGCATAACGCTGACCTGTTCGTCTCCATTCACGCCGATGCCTTCACGCGCCCCAGTGCCTTCGGCGCCTCGGTGTTCGCCCTCTCGGACCGGGGAGCCACCTCGGAAACCGCGCGCCTGCTGGCGGATCGGGAAAACCGCTCCGACCTGATCGGTGGCGTCGGTGGGGTCAGCCTGGACAACAAGGACCAGGTGCTGGCCAGCGTGCTGCTGGACCTGTCGATGACCGCTACGCTGTCGGCCAGCCTGGACGTGGGCCAGCAGGTGCTGAGTTCGATCGGCAGGATCACCCCGCTGCACAAGCGCAGGGTGGAGCAGGCCGGCTTCATGGTGCTCAAGTCGCCGGATATTCCATCGATTCTGGTCGAGACCGGGTTCATCTCCAATCCGGGCGAGGCGCAGAAGCTGGTCACGCGCAGTCACCAGCAGGCACTGGCGCGGGCCATGCACAGTGGCATCAAAGCCTACTTCCACCGCAATCCGCCGCCTGGCACCCGCATCGCCGCGCTCAGGAGCAACGGCCAGTTGGCGCAGGGGCCGCGCGAGCATACCGTGAGCCGGGGTGATACCCTGTCGATGATCGCTACCCGCTACGACGTCAGTCTGGCCAGCCTGCGCCAGGCCAACAGCCTGCGCAGCGATCAGATCCGCGTCGGTCAGGTACTCAAGGTGCCGGCCGGCAGTATGTTGGTCAAGAACGACCCATAAGCAGTCATAGAAGCCGTCATGTCCCGAATACGATTGTTGAATCCGCGACTGGCTAACCAGATCGCGGCCGGCGAGGTTGTCGAGCGTCCCGCCTCGGTAATCAAGGAGTTGCTGGAAAACAGCCTGGATGCCGGTGCCACGCGCATCGACATCGACGTCGAGCAGGGCGGGGTGAAGTTGCTGCGGGTGCGCGATGACGGCCGCGGTATCATCGAAGGCGACCTGCCGCTGGCGCTGTCGCGCCACGCCACCAGCAAGATCGCCGATCTGGATGACCTGGAGCGGGTCGCCACCCTGGGCTTTCGTGGCGAGGCGCTGGCCTCGGTCAGCTCGGTATCGCGCCTGTTGCTGACCTCCTGCGCCGAGGGTGCGGATCAGGCCTGGCAGGTGGAAACCGAAGGTCGCGACATGAACCCGCGGGTACAGCCAGCGGCGCATCCACAGGGCACCACGGTGGAAGTGCGCGACCTGTTCTTCAATACCCCGGCGCGGCGCAAGTTCCTGCGCACCGAAAAGACCGAGTTCAGCCATCTGGAAGAGGTGGTCAAGCGCCTGGCGCTGTCGCGCTTCGACGTGGCCTTCAATCTGCGCCATAACGGCCGCTCGGTACTCAGCCTGCGCCCGGCGCATACCGAGCAGGAGGCCCAGCGGCGGGTGGCGAGCATCTGTGGCCCGGCGTTTGTCGAGCAATCGGTGACCATCGACCAGGAGCGTGGCGGGCTGCGCCTGTGGGGCTGGGTCGGTCTGCCGACCTTCTCGCGCAGCCAGGCGGACCTGCAGTACTTCTGCGTCAACGGGCGGATGATCCGCGACAAGCTGGTGGCCCATGCGGTGCGCCAGGCCTACCGCGATGTGCTGTTCAATGGCCGTCATCCGACCTTCGTGCTGTTCCTTGAAGTGGACCCGGCGGTGGTGGACGTCAACGTGCACCCGACCAAGCATGAAGTGCGCTTTCGCGATGGCCGCATGGTGCACGATTTTCTGTTCAGCACCCTGTATCGCGCCCTGGCCGAGCAACGTCCGGACGGGGCGGCCCCGACCACGGAGCAGCCGGACGGCGGCGAGGTACTGCAACCGGCCGCCATGCCAACGGCGAGCGGCCTCAGTGCCGGGGTATTCTCCGGGCAGACGCATATGCCGCTGCAGGAACCGGCGGCGAGCTGGTCGACACCCACTGCCAACCCGCGTCCTTCGCCACAGCAACTGGCGGGAGCCAGTCAGGCCTACGCCGGACTGTACGGCGAGCCAGTCAGCCAGCCGTCGTTGCCGGCGCAGGCCGAGGCCGGCGAGATTCCGCCGCTGGGCTATGCCTTGGCGCAATTGCACGGGGTATTCATCCTGGCGGAAAACGCCGAAGGCCTGGTGGTGGTCGATATGCATGCGGCGCATGAACGCATCACCTACGAACGGCTGAAACAGGCGATGGCGCTGGAAGGGTTGCGCAGCCAGCCGCTGCTGGTACCCGAGTCGATGGCGGTCAGTCAGCGCCAGGCAGACTGTGCCGAGGAGCACGCCGAGTGGTTTGCCCGGCTGGGCTTCGCCCTGCAGCGCATGGGCCCGGAAACCCTGGCCATCCGCGAAATCCCCGCGCTGTTGCGCCAGGCGGATGCGGCGCAACTGGTGCAGGACGTGCTGGCTGACCTGATGGAGTACGGCACCAGCGACCGTATCGACGCGCACCGCAACGAACTGCTGGCGACCATGGCCTGCCATGGCTCGGTACGTGCCAACCGGCGCCTGACCCTGGCGGAAATGAACGCGCTGCTGCGCGACATGGAGCAGACCGAGCGCAGCGGCCAGTGCAACCATGGCCGTCCGACCTGGACGCGCATGAGCATGGGCGAGCTGGACAAGCTGTTCCTGCGGGGGCGCTGATGGCGGCTTCCAGCACACCGACGGTGATCTGCCTGATGGGGCCGACCGCCGCGGGCAAGACCGACATGGCGCTGCATCTGGCCGAGCGACTGCCCTGCGAGTTGATCAGCGTGGATTCGGCATTGGTATACCGGGGCATGGATATCGGTACCGCCAAGCCCGACGCCGATACCCTGGCCCGCTATCCGCACCATCTGGTGGATATCCTCGATCCGGCCGAGGCCTATTCGGCGGCGCGTTTTCGCAGCGATGCCCAGCGCCTGATCGCCGATATCATCGCTCGGGGTCGCATCCCGCTGCTGGTCGGCGGCACCATGCTGTACTACAAGGCGCTGGCCGGCGGACTGGCACAGATGCCGGCGGCCGATCCGGTGGTGCGTCAGCGGATTGAAGCCATGGCCGCCGCCCAGGGCTGGGAGGCGGTGCACGCCGAGCTGGCCAGGGTCGATCCGCCGTCGGCGGCCCGTATTCACCCCAACGACCCGCAGCGCATTCAGCGCGCCTACGAGGTGTTTCTGCTCAGTGGCGTGACGTTGACCGACTGGCATGCCCGTCAGGCGCTGGAAATTGCTCAAAGCAGCGCGACTGGCGGGGCAAATATGTCCTATACTACGCGCTATGTGGCTGTGGCTCCCCGTGAGCGACATATCCTCCATGAACGTATTACCCTGCGTTTTTCACAGATGATCGAGCAGGGTTTCATTGCCGAAGTGGAAGCCCTGCATGCGCGGGGCGATCTGGATGTGTCCATGCCGTCGGTACGTGCAGTGGGATACCGGCAGGCCTGGGATTATCTCGAGGGGAAACTCTCTCTGGATGAGATGGTCGAACGAGGTGTGATTGCCACCCGGCAGTTGGCGAAGCGGCAGTTTACCTGGCTGCGCGGTTGGCATGAGGAAATCGAATGGTTCGACAGCCTGGATCCGAAAAGATCCGACAAGCTCTTGAAACACCTCGGATCAGTCGCAATATAGTCTTCTCGTCGTACTTCCGTCGACAAGTGCCAAGCAGTCATCCGGATTCTGGCTGTCCGTCCCGATGGACTGGCCGGATAATGTATTTCAATCTTATTTAGCGGTTCCCATAATGGTTTCCATAAGGAGTGAGGCAATGTCAAAAGGGCATTCACTACAAGACCCTTACCTGAACGTTCTGCGCAAGGAACGTGTTCCGGTATCCATCTACCTGGTCAACGGCATCAAGCTGCAGGGCCAGATCGAATCTTTCGATCAGTTCGTCATTCTGCTGAAGAACACCGTCAGCCAGATGGTATACAAGCACGCCATCTCCACCGTGGTTCCCGGTCGTCCGGTACGCCTGCCGGTGCAGGGTGCGGGCGATGAAGCCGAGGCCGGCAATCCTTGATCGCGCGGGAGGCCTGATTGTTTTTTGAACGCCATGAGGGGGGTGAACGTGCAGTACTCGTTCACCTGGAAGGCCAGGATGAGCAGAACCGTGAAGACCCTCATGAGTTTCTGGAACTGGTGCGTTCGGCCGGGGCGGAGATTGTCGATTTCCTGACGATCAGTCGTTACCAGCCCAGTCCGCGTTTTCTCATCGGCAGCGGCAAGGTGGAAGAGCTGCGCAGCCTGGTCAAGGCCGGTGAAGGCGACCTGGTGATCTTCAACCACGTATTGACGCCCAGCCAGGAACGCAACCTCGAGCGTGAGCTCGAGTGCCGGGTGATCGACCGTACCGGTCTGATCCTGGACATCTTCGCCCAGCGTGCCCGTACCCACGAGGGCAAGCTGCAGGTCGAGCTGGCTCAGCTCGATCACCTGAGTACCCGGCTGGTCCGCGGCTGGACCCACCTTGAGCGGCAGAAGGGTGGTATCGGCCTGCGCGGTCCGGGTGAAACCCAGCTGGAAACCGACCGTCGCCTGCTGCGGGTACGCATCAAGCAGATCAGCAAGCGCCTGGAAAAGGTGCGCAGCCAGCGTGACCAGGCGCGACGTGCACGGCGCCGGGCCGAGATTCCGGTGGTGTCCCTGGTCGGTTATACCAACGCCGGCAAATCCACCCTGTTCAATCAGCTCACCGAGTCCTCGGTGTATGCCGCCGACCAGTTGTTCGCTACCCTTGACCCGACCTTGCGCCGGGTCGAGCTGGCAGACATCGGAGCGGTGGTGCTGGCCGATACCGTGGGTTTCATCCGTCATCTGCCGCACAAGCTGGTGGAGGCGTTTCGCGCCACCCTGGAGGAATCCAGCCAGGCCGACCTGCTGCTGCATGTGATCGACTCGGCGGATGAGGAGCGGCCGTCCAATATCGAGCAGGTCAATCTGGTACTCGATGAGATCGGCGCCAGCGAGCTGCCGATGCTGGAGGTCTACAACAAGATCGACCTGCTGGACAACTTCGAGCCGCAGATACAACGTGACGGCAATGGGGTCGCGGTGCGTGTCTGGCTGTCGGCACGGGATGGACGCGGGCTGGATTTGCTGGCGCAGGCGATTGTCGAGCGCCTGAGCGAGGATATCGTGCAGGAAAGCATCGTTCTGGAGCACGCCGAGGCGCGCCTGCGAGCGCAATTCTATGCCGCCGGCGCAGTGACCGGTGAGCGTATTGCCGGCGACGGCAGGCAGGAACTGGACCTGCGGCTGCCCCGCAGCGACTTCAATCGCCTGCTCAAGCGCGAAGGCTGGCAGCCGGATGCATTTCTCGAACAACACACTTTGCAATAATGCATGCCGACTGCGGTTCGCGAACCAGCCGGCATTTGCTGTAGGATTGCGCAAATGACTGTGCCGGCCAACCGGTGTCGGCAAAAGCAGTTTCATAGGTTTGGACAACGGAGAACGCTATGGCGTGGAATGAGCCTGGTGGTGGTAACAACTCGAACAACCAGGACCCCTGGGGGAGTGGCGGCAACCGTGGCGGTGGCAATCGCGGCGGCAAGCAAGGTCCGCCCGATCTGGACGAAGCGCTACGCAAACTGCAGGACAGCCTGAACGGCATCTTCGGCAACAAGAAGCGTGGCGGTGGTGATGGTGGCGGTACAGGCCGTCGCCTCGGCGGTGGCCAGGGTATTCCCAAGGGCGTATGGGCCATCGGCGCCTTGCTGGTCTTCGTATTCTGGCTGTTCAACGCCGTGTACATGGTCGACGAGCAGGAGCAGGCAGTCGTGCTGCGCTTCGGTGAATACAACCGTACCGTCGAGTCCGGCCTGCATGTGTACTTCCCGCCGGTCGAGAAGAAGTTCCAGCGCAACGTGACCCAGGTGCGTTCCTATCGCCAACAGGGCCAGATGCTCACCGAGGACGAGAACATCGTCGAGGTGCCGCTGGCGGTGCAATACCGGATTTCCAACCTGGAATCCTTCGTACTGAAGGTCGAGGACCCGGAAACCAGTCTGCGTCATGCCACCGAGAGTGCACTGCGTCACGTGGTTGGTTCCACACCGATGCACCAGGTGCTGACCGAAGGGCGTGAGCAGATGGGTGTCGAGACCACCGAGCGCCTGCAGCGCTATCTGGATGCCTATCAGACCGGCATCACCGTGGTACAGGTGAACATCGAGAGTGCCCAGGCCCCGGCCGAGGTGCAGGATGCGTTCGATGACGTGATCCGTGCCCGTGAAGACGAGGTGCGTGAGCGCAACCAGGCCGAATCCTATGCCAATGGCGTGATCCCGGAAGCCCGTGGTCAGGCCCAGCGTCTGCTGGAAGAAGCCAACGGTTACCGCCAGGCCATGGTCGCCCGCGCCGAGGGTGAGGCCGAACGCTTCAACCTGCTGGTCGCCCAGTATCAACAGGCGCCGGAAGTAATGCGTGAGCGGATGTTCATCGAGACCATGCAGGAAGTGTTGAGCAACACCAGCAAGATCATGGTGTCCGGCGGCGAAGGCAACAGCAATCTGCTGTACCTGCCGATCGACAAGCTGATGCAGCAGGGTGGCGGCGGTTCGTCTTCCTCGTCGTCCGTTGTCGTGCCTTCCTCTACCGGTGCTGACGCCAATACGCGTCTGCCCGCCCAACTGCAGCAGCGCGATCTGCGTTCAAGGGAGAACCGCTGATGACTAACAAGTCGATTTTTGGACTCATCATCGCCCTGGTGGTGATTGTGGTCGGCTGGAGCAGTTTCTTTATCGTCGAGCAGACCCAGCGCGGTCTGGTGCTGCAGTTCGGTAAGGTGGTGCGTGACGATGTGCCTCCGGGCCTGCACTTCAAGCTGCCCTTCGTGCAGGAGGCCAAGCTGTTCGACGGCCGTCTGCTGACCCTGGATACCGCGACCCAGCGCTACCTGACCCTGGAGAAGAAGGCGCTGATGGTGGATTCCTTCGCCAAGTGGCGCATCGCCAACGTGCAGCGCTACTACACCGCGACGTCCGGTCTGCGCTCGATCGCCGAGGAGCGTCTGTCACGGCAGCTCGAGTCCGGTCTGCGTAACGAAGTGGCACGCCGTACCCTGCACGAGGTTGTGGCCGGTGAGCGCGACCAACTGATGGCCGACATCACCGCTGAGCTGAATGCCAGCGCGCGGCGTGAACTGGGTATCGAAGTGCTCGATGTACGGGTCAAGGGCATGGATCTGCCACGCGAGGTCAACCGCAGCGTATTCGAGCGGATGAGCACCGAGCGTGAGCGGGAAGCGCGCGAGCACCGCGCCAAGGGTCGCGAGTTGGGCGAAGGTATTCGCGCCGATGCCGACCGCCAGCAGCGGGTGATCCTGGCTGAAGCCTTCCGCGAGGCCGAGGAAGTCCGCGGTCAGGGTGATGCCGAGGCAGCGGCGATCTATGCTGCAGCCTACAACAAGGATCCGGAGTTCTATTCCTTCTACCGCAGCCTGCAGGCCTACCGTGAGAGCTTCTCCAGCAAGTCCGACGTGCTGGTGCTCGATCCAGACAGCGAGTTCTTCAAGTTTTTGAGGGGCGCGCAGCAGCCCTGATGTGGAACTGACCACACTCGTCCCTTTGGCGGGTGTGGTCGGTGGAAAACATGCTACAATCGCGCAGCCGGGTCATCCCGGCTTTTTTGTGACCGGCGGTATCGGGAAGAGGTATGGGCCGATGTGGCACAGTCTGGCTACGGCGCTTTGTCTGGTGCTCGTTCTGGAGGGCCTGATGCCGTTTCTGGCTCCCGCTGCGTGGAAGCGCATGCTGGCCGCGGCGAGCCGCATCAGCGATCGCCAACTGCGCATTGCCGGCTTGCTTTGCATGCTGACGGGTACCGCCTGCCTGTACCTGATCCGCTAGCCCTTACGTAATAAAGGTTTTGAAAATGCCTACTGTTGATCGTTGGCTGTTGCCTGACGGGATCGAAGAAGTGCTGCCTGAGGAGGCGGCGCGTACCGAAGCAGCCCGCCGGCAACTGCTGGATCTGTTCTCCCGCTGGGGTTATGACCTGGTCATTACGCCGCATATCGAGTACCTCGAATCCCTGCTGACCGGCTCCGGTCACGATATGGATCTGCAGACCTTCAAGATGACCGACCAGATGTCCGGTCGCATGCTCGGCCTGCGTGCCGACATCACCCCGCAGGTGGCGCGGATCGATGCCCATACGCTGGGTGCCGACGGCCCCAGTCGTCTATGCTATTGCGGTAGCGTGCTACACACCCTGCCGCGGCCGTTGTCCACCTCGCGCAGCCTGATCCAGTTGGGCGCCGAGTTGTACGGCGATGCCTCCAGCGCCAGTGACATCGAAGTCATCTCGCTGATGCTGGAAACGCTGGCCGCCAGCCGGGTGGAAAACGTGCATCTGGACCTGGGCCATGTGGGCATCTACCGCGGCCTGGTGCAGGCCGCCGAGCTGGATGGTGCCACCGAGCGGGCACTGTTCGATGCCCTGCAGCGCAAGGCGGCGGATGAAGTACGGGAACTGACCTCCCGCATCGAGCAGCCGTCGCTGGCGGCGATGCTGTGCGGACTGGTGGACCTGTCCGGTGACATCGATGTACTGGAGCGCGCCCATGCGCTGCTCGAAGGTGCCCCGGAGCAGATTACGGTAGCGCTGGATGAACTGGCGGAAATCGCCCAGACCATCACGCAGCGTTACCCGTCGGTGCCGCTGTATTTCGATCTGGCCGAGCTGCGTGGCTATCACTACCACACCGGGGTGACCTTCGCTGCCTTCATTCCCGGGACCGGTCAGAGCATTGCCCAGGGTGGCCGCTACGACGAGATCGGTCGGGACTTCGGCCGGGCGCGCCCGGCTACCGGTTTCTCCACCGATCTGCGGCTGCTGGTTTCCTGCGGACAGATCGAGGCCGACAGCCGCAGCCATGGCATCTGGGCACCACATGCCAGCCAGCCGGGCCTGCAGGACAAGGTCATGCAACTGCGCAGCGCTGGCGAGCGGGTGATAGTGGCATTACCCGGCCAGTTGGATACCGATGCGGCGAGCCTGGGGTGTGATCGCATCCTGCGCTTTGAAAACGATTGCTGGCAGGTTACAGAACTGCAAGTTTGATTCCGTGGCCTGCTGGGCCAGTCCATAACGAGTGAGGCAAGAGCTGAACATGGGTAAGAATGTTGTCATCCTGGGCACCCAATGGGGTGATGAGGGCAAGGGCAAGATCGTCGATCTGCTGACCGATCAGGTATCGGCCGTGGTGCGCTATCAGGGCGGGCACAACGCTGGTCACACCCTGGTCATCGACGGCGAGAAAACCGTCCTGCACCTGATTCCCTCCGGAATCCTGCGCGACAATGTGGTGTGCTACATCGGCAACGGTGTGGTGCTGTCCCCCGAGGCGCTGGTCAAGGAAGTGACCGGCCTGGAAGCCAAGGGCGTGCCGGTGCGTGAGCGCCTGCGCATCAGCCCGGCTTGCCCGCTGATCCTGCCTTACCACGTAGCCCTGGACCAGGCACGGGAGAAGGCCCGCGGCGAAGCCAAGATCGGCACCACCGGTCGTGGTATCGGCCCGGCCTATGAAGACAAGGTATCGCGCCGTGGCCTGCGCGTCGCCGACCTGTTCCACCGCGAGCGCTTTGCCGCCAAGCTGGGCGAGGTGCTGGATTACCACAACTTCGTACTGCAGAACTACTACAAGGTCGACCCGATCGACTTCCAGAAGACCCTGGAAGAGGCGATGGAATTCGCCGAGTGGCTGGCCCCGCTGGTTACCGATGTCACCGCGCGTCTGCACGAGCTGCGCCGCGAAGGCGCCAACATCATGTTCGAGGGCGCCCAGGGTTCGCTGCTGGACATCGACCATGGCACCTACCCCTACGTCACCAGCTCCAACACCACCGCCGGCGGCACCGCCACCGGTTCCGGTTTCGGTCCGCTGTACCTGGATTACGTGCTGGGCATCACCAAGGCCTACACCACCCGTGTCGGCTCCGGTCCATTCCCCACCGAACTGTTCGACGATATCGGCGAGCGTCTGGCCGAACGGGGTCACGAGTTCGGCTCCACCACCGGGCGTGCCCGTCGCTGCGGCTGGTTCGATGCGGTCATCCTGCGTCGTGCCATCGAGATCAACAGCATCAGCGGCATCTGCCTGACCAAGCTGGATGTACTCGACGGGCTGGATGCGATTCAGATCTGCGTTGGCTATCGTGACGCAGACGGCGCAGTACTCGAAGCACCCACGGATGCCGACAGCTATCTCGGTCTGGAGCCGGTGTACGAGGAGGTTCCCGGCTGGAGCGAATCCACTCTGGGTGTGCAGTTGCTGGCTGACCTGCCAGCTAATGCGCAAGCCTACATCGCGCGTATCGAGGAATTGGTCGGAGCGCCGATCGACATGATCTCGACTGGCCCGGACCGTAACGAGACCATCATCAAGCGTCAGATTTTCTGAGTTGAATTGATTGTGGCGAGGGAAAAAGCGCTCTGCTTGAACTGACGTCTATCATCTTGGATGGTCAGTTCAGGTTGGGCTCGAGGCTTGGGTTCTGTATTGCACAGAACCCAGGCCTTTTGGTTTTACCTGATCCGGTTGTAGGACGTGTGATTGCTGAGAATCACCACTGCCGATCAGGTATTTCTACCACGAGGCCATCGAGTACTGGGGACATGACAATCTGGCAGCATAGTCTGCTGTTGGGTTTTACTTCAGCTGCCGCGCATTCCAGCATACCGGCTTCGCGCTCTGTGGGTGCAGGAAGCTTGTCACAAAACGCTTCGTCCACATAAACGTGGCAGGTTGCGCAACTGGCGCTACCCCCACAGTCACCCACGATGTCATAGATGCCGTTGGACACTGCGGCCTGCATCAGACTGACTCCATCCGACACATCCAGTTCATGCCGGGTTCCATCATGTGATATGTATACGACTTTAGACATTGTTCTTATCCTTGTACCCATTGGGGTAAAAACACCAGTCTTCTGACTGTAGAATTGCGGGTTATATTCAGGCGTAATTCGGCTCAGCTCTTGCTGCGGCTATGATCTCTTTCAACGGTACGCTCTCATCGGCCAATAGAGCTGGATCAATCAGGAGTTGATCGGTGACAATCTGTTTCGATAGATTGAACTCCACTGGACGGTTCACTGTATCTACAGCTAATGCCCGATTGCTTCTGAGATAGAAGACGCTGAAATCCGGTTGCTCCATACTGCCGCGAATTACGATCCGCTCGTAACCATCGGAGAGGCCAACCATCTTCAATCCTATGTCATATTGATCAGACCAGAACCAGGGGGCAGCTTCGCTGCGACAGGCTTTTCCACACAGGATCGCGGCAATTTTTCTTGCCTGCTCCAAGGCATTGGGCACGGACTCGATACGAACCCAGCGGTTATAGATGCTGCTGCGAAAGCGGGCGCAGTCGCCGAGTGCCATGATCGCTGGATCTGATGTTTGCATCAGTTCGTTGACGATGATTCCATCATCGACCTGCAGCCCGGCTGCGCTGGCCAGCTCGCAATTTGGAACCAACCCGATGCCGGCGACCACCAGATCGGTATCGAATCGTCTACCGTCGGTGCAGACTACGGCTCGCACGTGCTGCTTATCCGCAGACATCTCAAAGCCGGCAATCTGGGTGTTGACCTGGATATCCACTCCTGCTGCGCGGTGCAGGCGTTCATAGAAAGACGACACCAGTGGCGCGGTTACGCGATCCAGTACCCTGTCTGCGATCGTCAGAAGAGTGACCTGCATACCTTTTTTAATTGCGGAGGCGGCAACTTCCAGGCCGATGTAGCCGCTTCCTATCACCACCATCCGGTTGCCAGGCACCAACTGGAGACGAATACGTTCCGCGTCCGATAGCGTGCGCAGATAGCAAAAATTGTCCGCCTCCGCCAAGGGGGCGCAGTCAGCCGGCATCGTGCGTGGACGGCCGCCGGTTGCCAGCACCAATCGGTCATAGTTCAGTGTTTGTCCGTCGGCGAGCTGTACCTGAGCAGCTTCGCGGTTAATGGCATCGACTCTGATGCCGCTCAGCAAGTGGATATTCTGTGCCTGGTAAGCTTCTGGTGTTCTTAGGTACAGGCTTTCGGCAGTTGCTGCACCAGCCAGATAAGCTTTGGATAGGGGGGGCAGGTGGTGTGGAATATCAGCGCTTTCACCTATCAGAGTGATCTCGCCTTGCCAGCCATTGGCCCGTAGGCCGAAGGCAACTTCGACTCCTGCTTGCCCGGTTCCTATGATGACTACCTTTTCGTGTGCTTTCACAATGCGGCCTCCCGCGGCTAAAGCGCTTTGGTCGAGGCAGTGTCCCAAACCAGAGGCAGGGATTTTACGCCGCTGACTATGCCACCCTGATGCTGAACTTCGGCGCCGGGCTTGATAGAAAAGTCGGGGATGCGTGCAAGCCATTCCTGCAGGGTGATGATAATCTCACGCCGCGCCAGATGTTGGCCCACGCACAGGTGGCTGCCATGGCCAAAGGTGGTGTGGGAAACCTTCTCACGGTTGAAGTCCACGTGCATCGGGCAGGCGTTTTCTCGCTCATCCAGACCGGACAACAGTTGTGGCAGGAGAATTAGATCGCCCTTCTTCATCTGGACGCCATGGAACTCATGGTCCGAAGTCAGAATTCGGCCATCGGCGACGACAGAAAATCGACGAAGGAGTTCTTCTATGGCGAACGGAATGCGATCAGGGTTTTCTGTCAGATCAAGGCGATGTTCAGGGCTTCTCGCCAGAAACTCCATGATGAAACTGAGAAAATTGACCACGGTATCCAGCCCGGCAAGCAGCAGCAGGCCACAAATTTTCTTGGCTTCATCACTGGTAATGGGACGACCATCGACCTCGCCGTTGGCGACGATGCTGATGGCGTCCGTACCTGGCTTGCCTGTGCGGGCTGCGATGATCGGTATCAAGTACTCATACAGCGCGTCTCGTGCCTCGGCGAACGTCATGCTGCCATCAGGACGAGTCATCTGGTCACATATATATTTCAGGTGCGGAACATCTTCATCGGGTAGTCCTGCCAACAGCATGAAAATGCGAATCGGGAAGGGCTCAGCATAAGCATCGGTAAAGTTGCATTCGCCTTTCAATTGCAGATCATCAATGAGGGAGCAGGCTAGCTCCCGAATCTGTTCTTCCATGCTGTCGACTACTGGCAAGCCCACCACTTTGTTATGAATGGCGCGGTACTTGCGCTGTTCCGGTGGGTCCATCGACGTTGGGATAAAATCATAGGCCTCGCCAGCTTCGCGCGGAATAAAAGGGCACTCACTGGAGAAAAATTGTGGGTTCTCATAAGCCTCGCGGATGAGTTTCGCGCGTGTGGCTATCCAATGGCCGCCGTTGCGCTGAGTCCAGACAATATCCGGAATATTTGGCCCTTGCAGGGTAGCCCATGCCCTCTGTGCTCCTTGTGACAGATTCGGTGGGTTGTACATGTCAAAGTCAAACACGAGGTGCTGAGGAACGTGAGCCGGTAGGGGGGCTAGGCCATTCTCGTTGTGCATGGTTTGAGTGCTCATTATTATTCTCCTAACTCAATATTCATAAAGTGGGGTCGATCACGGGTTTGATCAGGTTGCCAGTCTTGACCTGCTCAAGCGCTGCGTTCGCATCCTTGATGGCAAAGCGTTGAGTGATCAGGCCTGCAAGGGGGTATTGCTCCTGCATCTGGGCGGCAAAGTGCATTGCCTGGAAAAAATGCTTTGGTTTGGCAAAGGTCGCGCCGGATACATGAATATTCTTGACGGTGAGATCACGTGGCGAAATCGGTTGAGTTCCAATAGCTCCCCATAGTCCGAGTACTATGTAGCGACCATGGTTGCCGGTCAGGTCTACTCCTTCGGGGAAGGCGGGTAGCGCGCCGGCTGCTTCGACAACAACACTGGCTCCACGTTTGCCGAAGCGGTCGCTGACGATTCGCTGGCGCTCCTCTGTAGTAGTGTCCTGGAGCGAGATGGTCTCGGTTGCCCCCAGACTGCGGGCCATTTCCAGGCGGGTCTGGGAGTAATCAATGGCAATAACGTCCTTTGCTCCCGAGGCAGCAGCGACCAGCACAGCTGCCAAACCTACTGGACCAGCGCCTTGCACCACGACAGTGTCGCCCAGCCCAACAGGACCGCAACGGTCGTAGCCACGTAATACAGTAGGGAGGGCACAACCCAGGGCGGCCAGCGCCTCAGGTTGGGCATGATCTGGCAGACGATAGAACGCCATGCCGTTTGGCAGGCAGGCAAAATCGGCGTAACTACCCCAGTTGGGCTTCTCGGCATGTTCAAAAAAAGTTGAATTGTCGCAGGGTGTCTCGTCCAACACGGTGCAACTGTGGCAGCGGTGACATAGCGCGATGGGCGCCCAATACACCAAGTCGCCCGGTTTTACCGGAACGCCGGCATAGTCGGTGTTGACACCCTCGCCCAGCTTTTCGATCCGACCAACACCCTCATGACCAAGGATGATGGGAAAGGGCATTGCGCCTGCTTCACCGGAAACAATGTGCACATCGCTACCGCAGACACCGCCAAGCACGACACGGACCAATGCGCCGCCGGGTTGTGGGTCGAAAATAGGCACTTCCCAGGTTTCAACCCGATTTTGTTCCACCATTACTGCCGCTCTAGCGTATTGCATGCTTGCACCTCTTTTTTATTATGTTTACTGGTTCCGTCAGGGAGCCTGACCTGCGTTGCCCAGGATGCTGGGTTGGGTCCTATATCGGTGATATAGTGAGCATATCCATGGCTCGGAATTTAGTCAACACGCGTGATGAAAAATACAGTGTTGGCTATGAACATTGGCAAACAGCAGGGGAGGGCTCCCATTGGCCGCAGTGAACTCACCAAAGAAAAAGATGCGGATGGAAATCAGTCAGGTAGATGTCAAGCGCGATCTGTTGCGTGCGGCAAGGCAGTTACTCAGCAGCGAAGGGCGAGAAGGTGCAACCATGCGGGCAATTTGTGCGGCCGCGGGTGTGACGCCACCTACTTTGTATCATTACTATGGCGATTTGGAAGGTTTGCATAAGTCGGCAATTGATGAAACCTATCTGGAGGTTGCGAAGGCTTATCATGGTGGTGCGGAGGAAAAAGGTCCGTTGAAGGGCATTCGTGATGGATGGGCGACATTTCTTGAATTTGCCCACTCTGAACCGAACATGTGTCGCATTGTTATCCAGCAGATAATGGCAGGGAATCCGCCGAGTATGGTAAGTGAGACATTGCGGGGGCTAGCGGAGGATCTGAATGAATTTCACCGCCGGGGCCTGTTGAAGTTCAACCCCGAGGACACCGCACAACTGTTATGGATGTCGGCTTTAGGTGCATTGACCTACGCAGTCAGCAAAGATGGCCTGGTATTGGAGGGCTCTGAGGAGCCTGTGTTGCAAAAGGCGTTGCTTGAAATAACCCTGGGTGCGTTGTTTGAGTCTTGACGAAAAGGCGGGCACGGGTGGGCCCGCCTGTGGTTGCTACTCGGCTGACTCCAGACTGTCCACTATTGGAGAAAACTCGGCCGGAACCCACGCATAGGCGTCACTCTTGACCCGAACATGGCCCAGGCCGGGGAATGGGAGGTGCGCACCGGCAATCCAGAATTTCTGCGCAGAGCTCTTGGAAAGCAATTGCAGTCTCGAAGCTCTGGCTTGATCGGTATCGACGTCAGCTTCTATTACAACGTCAGGGTGAGCAAACTGCACTGCATGGTTATGCACTATATCCCCCATACCATCAGGCGCTCGGTGCCTGAGCTGAACAGGTAGGCGGTATGACCGGGCGTATGCCCGTAGGCAGGAACACTTTTCACCCCGGGGAGCAGCGTATCATCCGGTTGATAACGTTGAAGCTTTTCTTCGGTATAGGGCGCCATGGCTGTGCGGGTCATATCGAAGAAAGCCTGGTCGGTTTCTGCGATATCCCCCATGGCTGTATCCAGCCAGAATTCTGCCTCTGCCTGGGGAACGTAAATGATCGCATTGGGAAAGGCTGGGGTGCCATCAGCATTGGCCACACCGCAGGAATGGTCGGGATGCAGGTGAGTCAGCAGGACAGTATCGATCTGCTCCGGCTTGTAACCTGACGCTCGGAGGTTGTTTGCCAGGGAGCCCATAGTAGGTCCGAAGCATTCTGCAGCGCCTGCATCTACCAATATCAAATGGCTGCCGGTGTTGATGAGATAGCCATTTACCGCTGTTTGTATTCCCTCTTCAGTATTGATGAACATTTCATTCAGCAGGTTTTGCAAATTGTCTTTACTGATTCCCTTCAGCCACGCCGGGTCAAAATGAACGTAGCCATCATACAGGGCGGTAACTTCCAGTTCGCCGATGTTCATTCGATAATAGCCGGGTACCTGATGTGGTTGCTTTGCTATGGGCTCGGCCAGAGATGTCGATGCTGCAACAACTGCCGCTAAGCCTGCTGCCAGCAAGGATCTACGGAAAAAAAATCTTGAAGACATGATGGTTATTCTCCGTGCCTGACAATGGATGGCAGGACGTGAAAAATCAGTACATTGATGATATAGAGCACTCCAATGCACGCCGGGTTGAGCCTGGTTCGCTATTGGGCCAGCATGCCGGCGTCTACCAGATACTCGCTGCCGGTGATGTACGATGCCTCGTCAGATGCCAGGAACAACACCAGATTGGAAACCTCTTTTGGGTCAGCAATACGGCCCAAGGGAATCAAGCTGAGGGCATCACCTCCACTTTCATTGGTTGCTTCAACCATCATCGGAGTCTGAATAAAGCCTGGGTGAATCGAGTTGACGCGGATATTCCTGTTGCCGTATTCGACCGCCGTGGCCTTGGTCATGCCGCGCACGGCAAATTTGCTGGCCACATAGGCCAGGTTCGGGAAACCATAGTTGGCGGCCATGCCGGCAATCGAGGAGATGTTCACGATGGAACCGATGCCGGCTTTGAGCATGGATGGCAGAACAGCCTGCATACCGAGAAAAACGGAATGCTGGTTGACGTTGCAAACCTTCAGGTAATCCGCCTCGCTGAGCGCCAGGGTGTTGGCGACCGGACCGAGTATGCCGGCATTGTTGACCAGCACATTGATGTGCCCATGCACGGACTCGGCCTTGGCGACCACCTCGGCCCAGGATCTGGCGCAGGTAACGTCGTGCTTCAGGAACAGCGCGTTGCCGCCCAGTTCATCGGCCAGCGCCTGCCCGGCCTGTTCCGATACATCGGTCAATACCACCTTGGCGCCTTCGGCAATGAAACACCTGGCATGGGATTCGCCCATGCCCCTGGCGGCCCCGGTAATCAGCGCCACTTTGCCTGTCAGTCTACCCATGATGTCATCCTCTTGTTGTATTGGTCGTTGTGAACTACTCGGCGATAAAGGTTTCGTACAGATGCAATGTGTCACTGTATTCCTTGATGCCGGTGATGCGCTTGCCGTCCACTTCGAACAGGAAGTGGTAGGTGTTTCTGAACACTCTTCCATTGTTCAATTCCGAGCACGACTCGGCTT
The DNA here is from genome assembly GCF_002979975.1 of Pseudomonas sp. MYb185. Classification (GTDB taxonomy): domain Bacteria; phylum Pseudomonadota; class Gammaproteobacteria; order Pseudomonadales; family Pseudomonadaceae; genus Halopseudomonas. The sequence goes on from NZ_PCQD01000001.1 coordinate 416,070, forward strand.
CCACCGCGACCCGCTTGCCTTCGGCGGTCATCCCGCCGGGGGTGATCGGCAGAGCGCCCTGCTTGTACGCATTGACGACGCCGCTTAGCAGTTCGCCCATCTGTTGCTTGTCATAGCTGCCCGAGATACCGGGCACATTACCGGATACCCACCAGATACAGTCATCGTCCAGGCATTCGAGAATACCGGCCACATTGCCGGTCGAGAAAACACACAGAAAGTGGCGCACCACCTCTTTGTTGCGTTCAAGCAAATCGTTGGTTGTGTTCACTGCACTACTCCTGCGCCTGGGATTGCCTGAACAGAGCAGGCTGATCCTGATTTTTGTTGTGTGGTCGACTATCAATAGCATTCCTGCTTTATCGTGGTCAACATTTGTGTTGATATAGGTTGTTGTGGACGTTACACAAGAACAGGAGAGAAATAAAAATGAACAAGGCACTGCAGGTATTGCTGGATAAGCAGGCGATCCATGAAGTACTGGTTCGTTACTGCCGTGGTGCGGATCGCTGCGATGAGGAGTTGATTCGTTCCGTCTACCATGATGACGCCTATGATGATCACGGTTACTGGCGGGGAAGCGGAAGCGACTTTGCCCGCTTCGTGTCTGCCCGCCTGACCGCCGCCAATCTGACGACCACGCACTCGATCAGCAACGTCCTGATCGAGGTTGACGGGGATCGCGCCCTGTCCGAGTCGCAGGTCGTGGCGACACTGTTGCGCAAGGGTAGCCCACGGCTGGCGGACGTGATGGGTGCACGTTATCTGGACCGCTTTTCCCGGCGCAATGGCGAGTGGAAAATCGATGAGCGCACGGTGGTGCTGGATTGGCACAAGGTTGAAACCTGGGCCGAAGCGGACGCGCCGATCCCCCTGGATGGCTTCACGCGGGGCGCCCGCTTTCCGGCTGATCCGGTGCATCGATTCATGGCGACAGGGAAGCCTCGCTGAGCGAGGCTGATGATGTTCCGTCAGTGGAGGTCGCCGGTTGGCGTGATCACCAGTTTGCCGATCAGGCTGCGCGATAGTATGGCCTTGAGCGCTTCCGGCGTCTGCTCCAGCGGATAGGTCTTCGAGATCAGCGGTTCCAGCTTGCCCGCCCTGTACATGTCCGACAGTTGGGTGAAGCTGGCCTGATGCTGAGCCGGGTCGCGTTGCACGGCGGGCCACCAGAAGATGCCAACCACCTGGAAATTCTTCAACAACAGCAGGTTGGCCGGAATCTGCGGAATCTGGCCGCTGGCAAAGCCGACGATCAGCAACCGGCCGTCATGGTTCATGCAGCGCGACATGCTGTTGAAGGCTTCGCCGCCAACGGTGTCCATGCACAGATCGGCGCCCCGGCCATCGGTCAGTTCCAGCACCCGTTGCTTCATATCTTCACGGCTGTAATCGATCAAGTGATGCGCGCCATGTGCCTTGGCAGCCACCAGCTTATCGGCGGAACTGGCGACGGCGATTATCCTGGCGCCGAGAGCCCTAGCAATTTCGATGCTGGCCAAGCCCACTCCGCCTGCGGCGCCCAGCACCACCAGCGTTTCACCCTGTTGTATTCGGCCGCGCCGGACCAGCGCGTAGTAGCTGGTGCCGTACGACGAATAGAACCCGGATGCGGTGACATAGTCCATGCCCTCGGGCACCGGAACCGCCAGTTCGGCACGGGCCACGGCTTCTTCGGCAAAGCCGCCATGGCCATCCCTTGTCAGTGCCATAATCCGGTCGCCTACACGGTGGCGGGTGACATTGGTGCCGGCTTCAATGACTTCACCAGCGACTTCAAACCCTGGAGTGAAAGGTAGTGGTGGTTTGACTTGATACTGACCCTGGATGAGTAGGTTGTCAGGAAAGTTGACCGCGGCAGCATGGACTCTGACTCGGATATCGTCAGGCCCTAAGGGCGGACTGTCCACATAGCCTGATATCAGTGTCTCGGCCGGGCCGTATTCTTCGCAAATGATGGCTCGCATGGTAGCCCTCTCGCTAGTGTTATTCGATGAGAAATAGAGCATGAGCAGCTGGGATACTGGCGTTGGAGCTAGCTCAAGTCAACTTGTATGTTGATTTATTGATTCAAAGGTACGCACTCAGCAAAATGCAATCATTCATCAAGCGAATAGCAATGAGAATCAACCTTTGTGTTGACTAGGGTTGATAAAGATTGCAGGATTGCTCCAAGCAAAAAAGAAAGGATATGCGCCATGTCAGATGTGGAACGCAGACTCAAGTTACTTGAAGACCGGGCTGAGTTACAGGACCTAGCCGTCCGCTATTTTGTCGCGACAGACGATGACGACTACGCGACGATGGAAATGCTATTTGCACCTGATGCCGTCTTCCGTGCGGGCGGATTCACAGGGGGAACTGATCGTGCAGCGATCATGGCGTTTCTTCGCAACGCTAGGGCCAATATGGGCGTCACTATCCACACCCCTCATTACAGCCTGATCACATTTACCGGTGAGAGTAGTGCGACTGGCGTGGTTGGCGCCCACCTTGAAATTGCCATGGGTGGTGAGAGTCTGTTTGGAGCTGTGCGTTATCAGGATGAATACGTACGCCTGGATGGAAAATGGTATTTCGCACAAAGGGAAATGCTGACAATACATATGGGTCCATGGGAGCAGGTAGTGACATCGCTGACCACCGAGTTGCGTGTGCGCTGGCCCGGTAGCGATCCGCAACCGGCCGACCTGCCGGCTCGCCAGGGCTGACCCGTTCAATCGACCATTCAGGGTTGCAGTTATGCAGTTAGACACGATAGAAGACATCATCGAGGACATCCGCCTCGGGAAAATGGTCATATTGATTGATGACGAGGATCGCGAAAATGAGGGCGACCTGGTCATGGCTGCCCAGCATGTCAAGGCTGAGCATGTAAACTTCATGGCCCGCTTTGCTCGAGGGCTGATTTGCATGCCGATGAGCAAGCATCAGGCGGAACGCCTCGGCTTGCGCTTGATGGTGGAACGTAATGACTCGGGATTCGGTACCAAGTTTACTACCTCCATTGAAGCATCCACCGGGGTGACTACTGGTATCTCCGCCGCGGACCGAGCGCGTACTGTGCAAGTAGCGGCGAAGCCAGATGCCCGCGCGGAGGATATTGTTCAACCGGGGCACATCTTTCCATTGATCGCTGAGCCTGGCGGGGTATTGGTACGTGCTGGTCATACTGAAGCATCATGTGATCTTGCCCGGTTGGCTGGGCTGAATGAGGCCGGTGTCATTTGTGAAGTCATGAATGACGATGGGAGTATGGCTCGTCTACCTGAATTGCTTGAATTTGCCCGTGAGCACGGACTTCGTATTGGGACGATTGCTGATTTGATCCACTACCGTGCCGTATATGAGACTACGGTTGAGCGGGTAAGTCAGAGTCAGGTCATGACAGGGCATGGGGAGTTTCTCCTGCACACCTATCGAGATCGGATCAATGGAGATCTTCATCTGGCGCTCACGCAAGGTACGCTGGATCGTTCGCCAACCCTGGTTCGTGTGCAGCAAGCAGTTGCTCTGCGTGATCTGCTGGGTATCCAGATCCCCGGCAGTAGTGGTTGGAATATTCAACGTTGTCTCGCCCGCATCGCAGCGGAAGGGAAGGGGGCACTGGTGCTCCTTGCAGGTCATGAAACATCCAACGACGTGAAACTCAGAGTTGATGTGCTGACAGGCAAGTCTAAGTTGTCCAGAGCTCCTGCAGATGGGGATCCGCTCATGATAGGGGTAGGCTCTCAGATACTCAGGGATCTTGGTTTGGGGGATATGCGGCTGATGGCCGGGCCGGCAAAATATCACGGTATTTCCGGGTTCAACCTGCAGGTTTTTGAGTACGTTGACTGCAACTGACTACGCATCCAGTTTATGCGGTCAAAAGAGGTACTGGTAATTGCAGTAGCATCTATTTTTAAAAATATTATTATTTTTCAGTAAGTTATATGCAGTTTACATGGGTGCTGCTTTTTTTTTTCCATTAAATCAACATTTGTGTTGACTTAATGGTGGGCCCTGATTAATTTGTAAGAACCAAAGAACGGGATGGGGAAGACAATATGAAATTCAATTTGATGCAAACGGGAGTGATTGGCCGCCGGCATGAACTGGAAGCCGGTATGGCCGGCCAGCGGCCCGAGCTGTACCAGCGTTTCCTGGAAGAGGTACGCGGCTATGTACGCCTGGCTGACGATCTGGGGTACGGGGCTTACTGTCAGCCCGAACACCACTTGCAGATCGAAGGGTTCGAGATCAACAACCACCCGGGCATGTTCAGTTTGTATGTAGGCTTACACTCCAAGCGCATGAAGGCCGGCATTATGGGCTATACCCTGCCCACACATAATCCGGTACGGGTCGCCGAGGAAATTGCCACGCTGGATCACATGCTCCAGGGTCGACTGATGGTGGGCTTTACCCGTGGTTACCATGCACGCTGGGTTGACTCCATGGCGGCTCGCCCGGGTGTGAGCGCCACTACACCGGTGAATGCCAAGGCGCGTGACGAGCAGGATGCGCTGAACCGTGAAGTGTTTGAAGAGTCCTTGCAGATCATCAAGAAAGCCTGGGCCAGTGATGTGTTCAGCCACAAGGGCAAGCACTGGGAGTTTCCGCCCAATGGCGGTTCATCGGGTCATCCGGCCTATGCCAGCATGGGTAAAGGCATGGATGCTGATGGGATCGTACGTAAGATCGGCATTGCTCCCAAGTGCTATCAGACCCCCCATCCGAAGATCTATGGTGGCTTTGCCGGCAGCATGCGGACAGTGGATATGTGGGCCCGCGAAGGAGGCAAGCCGATCGTACTGGCGGCGGACCTGGACTTCTGTGACACCTTGTGGAACCGCTATGCCGAAACGGCGCGGGCCCATGAGCGTGATGTTGCCCGTGAAGACGTTGCCGCCTGGGGTGGTTTTTTGATGCTGACTGACGACAAGGACCATGCGCAGAAGCTGATGGCCGAGCATCAATGGTTCTGGGACAAGTGGTTTATTCCCTTCGGTCAGAAGATGCCGAACGTTCTGATCGGCAGTGCCGATGAGATTGCCGACCAGATTGGCCGTGCCCATGACCGTCTGGGCTTTAATGAACTGTTTCTCATGTTTGGCCAGGGCCACCTGGATCCGGAACAGAACAATGAAGAGCTGGAGAAGTTTGCCTCATTGGTTGCGCCACGCTTCTCCACCAAGGATGCCGAAGGCACCATGGTGTGAGCTTGGCAATCACTTGAATATTGGTCGATGGATTTGACCAGTCCCGGCTGCCATTCAGGCCCTATTAGGCTCGAGTGGCAACCGAATCAATTTATCTGGAGGTGCGCCATGACTGATATTCTTGGCGAAGAGAGAAGCGAAATGATCGACCCAAGCCGATTCAGAAAGGTTCTGGGGCATTACCCCACCGGGGTATGCGCTATTACCGCAGTGGATCCAGAAGGGAACATAGCCGGTATGGCGGTGGGCTCTTTTACATCTGTTTCGTTGAACCCACCATTGGTTGCGTTTCTACCTGATCGCAGTTCGACCAGTTGGCCAAAAATAGAGCGTGCCGGGAAATTCTGCGTCAATGTACTGAGCGCTAAACAACTGGATGTCTGTAGGCGGCTTGCCTCCAAGGCCGAAAATAAATTTGAAGGTTTGGATTATTATCTTTCCAAAAATGGGTCGCCCATCATAAAAGATGTTGTTGCGTGGATAGACTGTGACCTGGAACGGGTTGATGAGGCGGGAGATCATTATATCGTTCTTGGCGCTGTCCGTGATCTTCAGATTGAATCTGGGAATGGATCGTTACTATTTTCCCACGGCGAGTATGGTGGTTTTTCGCCACTCTCAACGTGTTCGATATAATCTTGAAAAATGACCATTCATGATGATTGCCTATGATGGTCTGGGGATGGAGATTTAGATAGTAACTGTTCTGAATTTTTCGGTAATACTACAAATAAATACAGATTAAGGTGGCAGGTCCATCTAGAAGCCATGCTGATTGCTCAGAATAATAACCATATTAGTGGGAGAGCCTTCAATGACAAAAAGAAAGGAATGGTTTGAGGTTTCAACTATTGGAGACTTATTGGTGCGTGCGGCCAGTCAGTTTCCGGACCGGGAAGCGGTTATATTTCCAGATGAACGGCGAACCTATCAACAACTTTATGACAATGCTTTGCAGGTGGCCCGTGGGCTGTTTGCACTGGGTGTTCGTTCAGGAGAGCACGTCGGGCTGATGTCTGCCAACTGTCCAGAATTTATAGAAGGACTGTTGGGAGCATCCATGCTTGGATGTGTGGTAGTGCCTATCAACGCGCGGCATAAGGCCAGCGAGATCGGCTATATCATTGAAAATGCCAATCTGGTGGCACTGCTTACAACTGCAGGCGAGAACGAATATACCAATTTCACCCAGTTATTCTGTGATGCGCTTCCCTCTCTGGCCGATGCGGAGTCACCCGCCGCTCTGGCCCTTACACAAGTACCACGATTACGCAGCACCGTTTTACTGCGTGGGGAGGGACGCCGAGGTTTTGTCGGACAACCGGAATTTCTACGGTTGGCGGAGACCATCAATGATGGCGAAGTTCATGCGGCCAGGCTGCGTATAAGCGTAAGTGATTTGGCCTTACTGGTTTATACGTCAGGTACCACGGCGAACCCCAAGGGCTGCATGCTTAGCCATGAAACCATTGTACGTGGATCGGTGCACCGCACACGTACTCGCTACGCTACGAGTGAACACCATATTGCCTGGAATCCAGGCCCTCTTTTCCATATAGCGGCTCTCGCTCCATTTATCGGCGTAATGGGAGTCTACGGCACCTATTTGACGGATACCTTTTTTGAACCGGGTCGGGCAATTGCTCTGATGGAGCAAGAAAATGTCGAAATGGCCTGGCCATGGTTCCCGGCGATTGTGCAGGGTGTGCTGGACCATCCCACATTTGATCCGAGCAAGCTTGCTTCGCTACGAAAAATTATGCTGATTGGCCCGCCGGCGTTGGCGAAGAGGGTTCTGGATACTTTTCCTGGGACGGAGCTGCTCCAGGCATGCGGTATGACTGAGACCGCCGGAATCTTTGCACTGAGCGACCCTGAGGATACTCAGGAGCAGCGAATTCACACCCAGGGTCGTGCTGCTGTAGGTATGGAAGTGCGTATCGCCAGCCTAAGTGGCGAGGGGGATGCCGCGCCCAATGAGGTGGGGGAGATTTTGGTGCGTGGATACTGTGTGATGGATGGTTACTACCGTGACCCGGAGAAAACCGCATCAAGCCTGGATAAGGACGGTTGGCTACATACTGGCGATCTCTACCTGCGTACAGAAGAAGGTAGCCTGATTTTCAATGGTCGCCTTAAAGACATGCTCAAGGTTGGAGGTGAGAATGTCGCTGCAATTGAAATAGAAGCCTATCTCTGTGAGCATCCTTGTGTTGCTATCGCGGAAGTGGTCGGTAAGCCTGATCCGCGTTTGGATGAGGTGCCAGTTGCGTTTGTCGAGCTGAAACCGGGTAAAGCTGCTCAGGCTGAAGAGCTGATTGAGTTTTGTAAGGGTAACATCGCCAGTTTCAAAGTGCCCCGCGCCATCTATTTCATGAACCCGGGAAGTTGGCCAATGTCAGCGACGAAGGTCGACAAACGTGCGCTGAGAAATATGTTGTGCGAATAAGCCAGGTAGTGTCTATGAGGTTTTATGAAAGCTAAGACAGAGGTCTATTCATGGCGTTGACACTTGACTCTATCCATAGAGTGGTACAGGAAGTAGTGAAAGATGTGAAGGAGGGAGAGCCTCTGTCAGAGCTCGATGCTGTTCTTGTAGGTCTGGCTGTGCGCGCGTCACCTTCAGCTCTGGATGTTGTGGGTGTTGATAAGTATGTGCGCCTTGCGCTTGATGCCGGAGCTACCTCTGCACAGGTGCATGAAACGTTGGTCCTGGTTTCAGGGCTTGGTGTACATACACTCATGGCAGGTTCACCGATTGTAGCTTCCGTATTGCTTGAGCGGAATGACCCCTTGATGCTTGAACCGTTCGATTCCCAGCGGCAGAAGCTGTGGTCTACCTACATAGGCAACGATCCGTTCTGGAACAGTATGGAACGAGAGGTTCCCGGTTTTCTTGAGTCTTTGCTGAGACAGTCACCGGACGCATTTGAGGCATTCTTCCAATACTGCGCTGTTCCATGGAAAACGGCAGCGTTGCGAGCCTATATCAAGGAATTGATTTCACTGGCGGTGGACGCCTCACCAACTCATCGCTTTTTACCTGGCTTGCGTTTGCATTTAGCGAATACACTTCAGCTTGGGGTTGGCCGCAAGGCGATTTTACAGACACTGGCCATTGCCGCTGCGGCTCCTGCCCACGAAGGGGTTATATAGATGATTGGACATATTCCACTGAGTGCAGACGATCAAGCTGAAGGTCTTTATTTTGGCAATATGCTGTTGAGAAAGTACTCCAGAAACGTGAGTTTACGGGAAGAGGCAGGTGAAGAACGTTCAATGAGCGTAGCAGAGAAAATAATTCATATGTTTTTCACGCCAACAGAGACTGGTCGGGTGGCGTGAGTTAGCCTGATCATCCAGGCAGTGATCCCACGGCATCAGCAGTGGGATCACTGCAGGTTTTATTCAGTCTACCAAGTATCAATGAATGGCCGCTTTTTCCCTCGTTTCTGGTTCGGGGTTCTTGCTGCCTGTATGCATTGCATCAGCCATTGACGCGAGTCTGCCGGGTCAATGACAGCATCGAACTCCAGCGATGCTGCTACGTTGATGGCTTTCCCCTGCTGATAGAACTTGTCGACGAGACGATCGAATAAAAGCTTTTGTTCGTCAGGGTCAGCGATGGCATCCAGCTCAGCCCTGTAGGCGAGTGTCACTGCTCCTTCAAATCCCATTCCTCCAAACTCGCCAGTCGGCCATGCTACGGTTGATAGGGGAGCGTGGAAGGACCCGCCGGTCATGGCCATGGCACCGAGACCGTAACCTTTGCGGACGATCAAACTGAAAAACGGCACATTCAAATTGGCAGCGACCGCAAACATGCGACTGGAATGACGAACGTGCGCAGCTTTCTCGCTGTCAGGGCCGACCATGAAGCCGGGCGTGTCGCAAATACTGAGCACCGGCAGATCAAAAGCATCGCAAAGCTGAAGAAAGCGTGCCGCTTTATCTGCGCCATCGGCGTCTATTGCACCACCGAGTACCTTTGGATTATTCGCTATGATACCCAGAGGATGACCTTCCATACGTACTAACGCGGTAATCATATTGCTGGCGAATTGCTCACGTAGCTGAATAGCGCTGCCGCAGTCAGCGAGTGTCTCTATTGCTGACCACATATCGTAGGAGCGCAAGCGGTTCTCGGGTATGGCATATCGCAGTTGACGCTGGTCGTCACACTTCCAGTGGGTAAGCGCCCCCTGGAAATAGCCAAGCATCTGTTTGGCAATCAGGGTGGCATGGGTTTCGTCTTCTGCAAGATAATCCACCACGCCGTTGTGGGTTTGCAAATTGACCGGGCCTATATCTTCAGCGGCGAATGTGCCGAGTCCTGCACCTTCTACCATTGCGGGACCCGCCATACCGATATTGGCGTCTTGGGTTGCAATTATGATATCACTGGAGCCAGCCAGGACAGCATTGCCGGCGAAGCATCGACCACTGACGATACTGATGCGGGGGGCCAGTCCACTCAGCTTGGCGAATTGCCAGAAGCTGGGCATATTCAGTCCGGTCGCACGTGTAGCATCATCATCATCCCCTGGCCGGCCTCCACCACCTTCGGCATAGAGAACAACAGGTATTTCCAGCTCAGCGGCAATTGTCAGCATACGGGAAAGCTTTTTGTGGCTCATGAGTCCTTGTGTACCGGCCAGGACCGTATAGTCGTATGCAAGTACTAAAGTCCTGGCTTGCTGAGGACCGAACTGGCTGCCATTGATTTGACCAATTCCGGCGATCAAGCCATCCGCTGGGGTCGAGTGGGACAACTCTTCTACTGACTGCCGACCACGTCTTGCCGCGAATGTCAGAGCGCCGTATTCCATAAAACTGTCGGGGTCACATAGATCATGGAGATTTTCTCGGGCCGTGCGTTTCTGCATGGCATGACGACGTTCCACGGCTTGAGAGCGAGCAGAGTCCACAACCCGTGCATGCCGGGCCAGAGCCTCGGCCAGATCCGCTCTGATCGCTTCAAGGTCTGGTGCTTCGCTGCTTGCGTCCACTGCAAGAGTGTCCACGGCGGCCGGCTCGATAAGGAAAAGCGTTTGATGTTCGCTGATTGCGGTGCCCGCCGTCGCGGCAAGGCGGCGTATGATACCGGCTTCAGATGCATTGATTGTATGCTGCATCTTCATTGACTCAATTACTGCCATCAGCTGTCCGGGCCGGACCGGCTGATCCTGTGCTACACAGAGCTCCACCAGCAGCCCGCCCATGGGTGCCTTGACGGGAAGCAGGCCTTCCTCCTCACTGAGGTTGGGCTCAATGCCAACTGCTGCGATAGCATCGGCATATTGAACTGGGTGACAATGCGCTGATGTGGCGACCAGTTGCTCCAAGTGTTCGTCAATGAAACGTGTGTAGACCTGTTGGCTGGCCACATCAGGATGACAAAGCAGATTCTTGAGAAACTCGATGTTGGTCTGCACACCCTGGACCCGGGTTTGACACAGGGCCCGATAGGCTCGACTGACCAGTCCATCGAAGCTGGTCGCTGGCGTATGCAGAATCAGTTTCATCAGCAGCGAGTCATATCGTGGATTGCTTGTGTAGCCTGCATAACCGAAGCTATCAATTCTGATGCCGGGGCCTCCAGGTGGCTCGAATATATCGAGCGTACCGCCTGCTGGACGGATATTGCCATCCTTTTGCAGCATCTCCATGTTCACTCGTAGTTGCATGGCGTAGCCCAGGGGTTGTGGAATATTGGGTTGCTGCAGATTCATGCTACGTAGTGTTTCGCCGCTGGCCAAGCGCAACTGAGTCTGAACAAGATCAATACCAGTCACTGCTTCGGTAATGGTATGTTCCACCTGGAGGCGAGGGTTTGCCTCGATAAAGAAAAAGCGATCAGTGCGCGAATCCAACAGGAATTCAAATGTGCTCAGGCTATTCAGTTGTACAGCATTGGCCAGAGTAAGCGCTGCTTCGATCATGGCGTTCCGCAGACAGGGGCGCAGAGTCGGGCTGGGTGCGACTTCCACCACTTTCTGGTGCTTGCGTTGTAGGCTGCACTCTCTCTCCCATAAGTGGACTACCTCTGAGCCGTCGCCAACAATCTGTATCTCGAGGTGCCGGGCTTGAGGAATCATTTCCTCTATATACAGATCGCCATTACCGAAGGCAGAAAGAGCCTCGGTCCTGCATTGCTGAAAAGCATCTTCCAGGTCGTCGATGTGCTGGACGATACGCATACCGCGCCCGCCCCCACCTGCAACTGCTTTGAGTAGAGCAGGGCTTGAATGGGGAAGATGTGAAAGAAACTCTCTGGCTTGTCGCAAGTCGGTACTGGCATCAAGTCCTGGAATAACCGGAACGCCACACTGCTTGGCCAGCACCCTGGCGCTGGCTTTGTTACCCAGACGTTGAAGTATGTCTGGGTTGGGCCCTACAAAGGTTATGCCTGCTGTTGCACATAGTCTGGCGAACTCTGCTTGCTCACTAAGAAAGCCGTAACCTGGGTGGATGGCATCGCAGCCGTGCTGCTGTGCGAGTTCTACTATTTGTGTGGCATCAAGATAGGCCGCGACGCCAGTGCCCTCAAGCATGACACTCTGATCAGCGATTCGAATATGCAGCGATTGTGCATCGTCCGCCGGAAAGACTGCCAGACTGGCTATGCCAAGGTCTGCGGCGGCGCGTGCGATACGGATGGCTATCTCGCCTCGATTGGCAATAAGAAGCTTGTTAATCATGTATTGGCCCCTGTCTGGATATAAAAAAGGCCGGGCGCTTCTGCACCCGGCCTCAGATACTGCAAATCCTGATCAGCGACCTTTCCATTCCGCCTTGCGCTTTTCAACAAAGGCGTTACGGCCCTCCAATACATCTTCGCTGGATGCGTATTCCTCGATCGGTTCGAAACGAGTGGCGAGAGCCACCTCCAGAGGGTAGTCCAACCGGCTCATGGCTGCATCCTTGGCTGCCTGGTTTGCCAAGGGAGAGGCTGCTGCTATTTTTTCAGCCCAACTGAGTGCGGCTTCTGCAAGCTTGGGATACTCGACGACCTCGTTCACCAGTCCATAAGAGAAGGCGTCCTGGGCGCTCATCCGATCACCGGTCAGAATCATCCCCATTGCAATACGTTGTGGCAACTGGCGTACGGCGCGATGAACCACACCACACTCACCAATAATTCCAGCTTTGGTTTCGGGCAAGCCAAACTGAGCATTGTCTGCGGCAACAATAATGTCTGCACACAGGGCCAGCTCGAACCCACCACCCAGCGCATAGCCTTGAACTGCAGCTACCAGTGGCTTTTTCAGTTTTACCAAGGGGCCGCCAATACCGGTAAGTCCACCGCCAACGCCCATGCGTGATGTGCGCTCAGTACCGCCGCTGATATCACCACCGACGCAGAATGCGCGTTCTCCTTCAGCTGAGAGGACGGCTACCCAGATTTCCGGGTTGCGGTTGATTTCCTGCCATGCCTCATAAAGCGCTTGGTCCATCTCACCATTAATGGCATTCAGAGACTTGGGTCGGTTCAGACGTACATGGGCAATATGGCCCTCAACATAAAAGTCTATGTTCGACATGGCTTGTGTTCCTGTTATTCCGGTGTTTTTGTCATGGGTGTCAAGGGAGTAGTGGGAGCTGAACGATACAGTTTGATGGTTTCTTTTAGCCCCAAATCGGCTAGTTTCTGCTTCATATCCAGCACCGACGGTGCCAGATGGAGCAAGGCATCCATTTCTGCAACCGCAGCGCCAGCCGAACGGAAGCCCATGGCTTCGGCTGCACGGTTGATCGAGAGCTTTTTGATGCGCAATACATCGGGAGGAGTCAGAGCGATGCGCTCAGCCAATCCTTCAACGCAGTCAATGAGTTGATTTGGAGTCACGCTGTGATTTGCCCAGCCCCACTCGACGGCAGTCTTGCCATCGATGCTGTTGCCAGCAACGAAAGCCATTTCCTTGGCGCGTTTCGGGCCCACCAACGGTACCCAAAGAGGCGCAATATATCCGCCTCCCATAGGAATAGTGGGCTCGCCAATCCTGGCATCATCCGTTACCACGGTAATGTCTGCATGTACGCACATTTGCGTGGCACCAGCCAGACAGTACCCATGAACGGCAGCAATGATGGGTTTTGGGTGATCCCACATTGCAAGGTAGCGATCCACATTACGGCGCAGGCGAGCGTGGTCGGCAATTGGATCAGCAGCCAGGCTGCCGTAGGTGCCCGCTTTGCCCACTTGGCCGATGTCGTAGCCAGCAGAGAAGCCGCGACCTTCGCCACGTATGCCGATGACCGGGCCGCCTTCATGTATCAGGCATTGCAGGGCGTCAGAAAACTCATCAAGCAGTTCATTGGATAGGGCATTAGCACTTTCAGGCCGGTTGAGAACCAGCCAAGAAATCGGCCCACGATGCTCAATGCGAATATGTTCGTACGTATGCGGGGACGCGGTGCTCATCTCAAACCCGCCCTATCGGCAAGGTTTTCTTGACATGGAAATCCTGATCGCCGGTAACGCGTAACTCGCGACGTTTGAATTGCCATTGGCCATTTATCTGCACGATCACATCGTGATACTGGCCCCACACATGGCTATCGGGCATGTCACGGTTATAGCGATGCCAGGCGTACAGAATTGAACGTACGCTGGCCTCATTCGGCCCCGTGAAGTCGACGACAATATTCGATACATGGTGACTGGTGGCTTTGAAAAAGCTGCCTACTCCTTCCAGAGTCTTGGCATAGGCTTCTCGGCCCTGTGCCCCAAAACCGCCTGGCCCGTAGATTACTTCGCAGTCTTCAGTAAACAAAGCGGCAAGCTCGGATGTCTGGTTCATGTCCAGGTGAAACGCGTAGGTAAACAGCAGGCGCTCAATGGCTTGGGTATCAAGGATTTGTTGCAGTTGGTTTTGTTGTGTCATGGCTTTCTCCTTTGTCAACGTAATAGTTGACTAGGTGTGCATGTTTGTCAACGCCAGTGTGAATTTTTATTAGATAGGCGCTGGCTTAGAAGGGTACGCCAATTTTTGCTCAAATCAACGCAGTGGTTGACAGATGGCGATGTCGAGTGCTTATATCAACGCTGAGGTTGAAAAAAGGTGTTCAGATGAAACAGGTGCATGGATGTGAATACGCATTCAAACACCGTTTGGCTTGCTGTCTAACAGCAAACATTAATGGGCTGGAGAACCTAATGAAAATAAGAAAAGAACAATGGAATAGGCTTGGCACCCCGCGGTTTGGTCGCACGACACTGGCAGCATCAGTTGCGCTGGCAACAGTTTTCAGTTCCTGCGCTGCACAGGCGCTGACGCTGAGGTCAGATAATGATTGGCATATCAACTTCGACACATCTCTGCAGTGGCTTGTGGGGGTACGGGCAGAATCACGTGATTCGCGTATCGCCAATGACCCTCTGCACCACTCAGCCAACTATAAATTCGATCGTGGAGACTTGGTCACTAACCGTGTTCAGGGTATGTTTGAGCTTACGGGCGTGTATCAGGATCGGATGGGCTTCCGAGCGTCGGTCAACGCCTGGAATGATTTTGCTTACGATGATGATGTAGAGGTCAGACCCGGCTACGTATCCAATTATCGCGGTGGAAAGTACAGTAGCCATACGAAGAAATATCATATCCGCGGGGCTGAGCTAGGCGATGCGTTTGTGTTCAGTAACTTCGATGTGGGTGATCGTGCCGCGTCAGTGCGTCTTGGGCGTTTCAGCCAGCAATGGGGTAACGGAATATTTTTCGGTTACTCCTCGATTTCCTTTGGCCAGCATCCCATGGACTTCATCAAAGGCTTTTCTCAGCCGGGATCATCCATCAAAGAGCTGGTTTTGCCGCGCACCCAGGTATATGGAAGCCTGGAGCTGAACGATGAGTGGGCTATTGCTGCGCAGTATTTTCTGGAGTGGCGCCCCAATCGCTTTCCAGAAGGTGGAACTTATCTGGCTCCGGGCGATATTCTTTTTGAGGGTCCCCAAGATGGTGGGTTAGTTGTACCTGGCGGTAGGCTTGGAAAGAGCGACGATCCAGATCATATCAATGATAACTTCGGTATTCGGCTGGATTGGTCTCCGCAATGGGCCGGGGGGGACCGCTTTGGTTTCTACTATCGTCAGTTTGATGAACCAGAACCCGTTGCGACATTGAACTATCCGCAAGTTGAGCTCAAGTACGCCGATAAAACCAAGATGTACGCGATGTCGTACGAAACGGCTATCGGTGGAGCCAGTCTGGGTTTTGAGGTCAACTACCGGAAGGATACGGCTTTGGCCTCGGCTTTTCCGACCAGAGTCGCCAAAGGCGATTTGATCAACGTCATTGCTAATACAATGATCAACTTCTCAGGGAATACCTTGTGGGACGCTGCCATGTTCCTGGGTGAGGTTACCTATACGCACCTTGAAAAGGTTCACGACAAAGATCTTTACAATGGTGAAGGCTATGCCTGCGCAGCCACCAATAGAGTAGGCTGTGGTACCGACGATGCTGTCGCCATAGCCTTTCTGTTTGAGCCGTCTTGGCTGCAGGTCTTCCCCTCCGTGGATATCAGTCTACCGATTTCGTTCCAGTACGGAATCAATGGCACGCCTGCCTACGCTGCTGGCGGGTTTTATGCGGAGGATTCAATTATTGCCTCCATAGGCGTAAAAGCCGCGTATGCACAGAAGCACTATTTCGCTCTGCAATACCAGGATTACCACTGGAATCCAGATGGCCGAGTAGTAGGTGGTGGTCCCGCGGGTGATACCTATGCAGGCGGCAATGGCCCTTATGCGCTGAATGACAAGGGGTGGGTCTCGCTGTCTTATAACACCTCTTTCTGATGAGGGAAGGCAAAGGCTAAGTATTGCTAAGATAACGTATAAATAGAAAATATTTCCTATAATTACAAGAAGGAAAGCAGTCATGTTTAAAAAGACAATCGTCGCTGGGTTGATATCTGCTATCACTCTATGCTTTTCCGGGACGGTTTTGGCAGCCGTATCAGCCGAGGAAGCAAAGCGTCTGGGAGCGGATCTGACCGCACATGGTGCTGAGCGTGCTGGTAATGCTGACGGTAGTATTCCCGAGTACACCGGTGGCCTTCAACCGCTGCCCGAATATGACCGGGATTCAATGCAGACTTATATACATCCCTATGCGGATGAGAAACCTCTGTTCACTATCAGTGCAGAGAATATGGCTCAGTATGAAGATGCCTTGACCGTTGGTACACAGGCATTACTGCGGAAGTATCCTACCTATAAGCTGAATGTATATCCGACTCATCGTTCTGCCCGCTATGAGGACTGGGTGCTCGAGAATACCTTGGTCAATGCCACCACAGCAGAACTGACAGGCAGCGTGATGGGTGATGCGGTCAAAGGGGCGGACCCAGAAGGTTTACCGTTGCCTGGGGTTCTATTCCCGATACCGAAAGATGGTTATGAGGTAATGTGGAACCATAAGCTGGCATTTGCTCCAGCGATCATGCACCAGCATAACCAGGCGTTTGTGGTTGACTCCAATGGGGGGGTAAATGTCCTTGCTACACCTAACCAGCATCATATGCGTCCCTGGTATGACCGCAGCGGCAAATTACGTGCGGACTCGCATGGAGCGATTCTCTCGTTCTCAGCAGTACAGACGAGCCCTCCTCAGCAGGCCGGCGTAACCTTCCTGAACTTCTATCTGCCCACGGCAGATAATGGTGGCCAACTGGTCTGGTTCTATACCCCAGGACAGCGGCGTGCTCGTCGGGCACCTGATTTCGCCTACGACCTGCCAATCAGCGCCTATGGTGGCGTTCTAATGTGGGATGAAATCTTTGGATTCGTAGGTCGTATGGATCGTTTCGACTTCAAACTGGTAGGTAAGACCGAAAAAATTGTGCCTTATAACGCTTACACTCTAACGCAAGAGGCTAACCCGCGTGAGGTGTTGGGTAAGGAACATCTTGATCCCGAGGCGCTACGTTTCGAGCGGCACCGTGTATGGGTAGTTGAAGCAGAGCGCAAGCCTGGTGCACGCCATGTATATAGTAAGCGTCGCTTCTATATAGATGAGGACAGTTGGCAAGTCGTTGCCCTTGAAACTTATGATGATGCCGGGAAATTGTGGAAAAACGGCTTTATTCAGAGCTTTCCAACTTATGATGTTGGAGGCGTGAATAACAATACTTGGGCATTTGATGATCTGATTTCGGGGAGCTATATGCTAATAAATGCCGGCGCCTCTCAGCCTGGCCATTGGAACCGATCTTATACGAGTACTGAGGGTATGAGGATTGCATTGACCCCTCGTGCAGTAGAGGCACAGGGAGTGCGCTGATAGCTGGGAATGACTTGGTGGGACAGGGCTGCCTGCCAAGTCATTTCAGAATGGAGGAATTGCTAGACAAACAATGTGTCCTCTCATTTGGGTAGTTGGAAGTACGTTATCTTAAACTCGATCGGGTAAAACAAATATGTGTGTTACTACATCGCGGAAAGCGTTAAATACCTTCATGGCTATTCCGTTTCTGTTTTTGAGTGTGCTTGCATTGCCCTCGAAGGCTGAGTTCAAGGACCCATTGGATATCCCTGCCGTAGAGCAAAAGAATTCGTTGAATAAACCCTTTATAGGAAGCTCGCAAAAAGGACGCCTTTCAGTGATAGTGGGGCCGGCAGGCCTGATTCTGGCCTCTTCTGATGCAGGGCAGAGTTGGAAGCAAGCCCAGGTGCCGGTGCAAAGTGATCTGGTTGCCGTTACTTTGGTGAGCGAGAGTAAAGGGTGGGCAGTGGGGCATGACGGTGTGATTCTTGTCACTGCCGATGGTGGCGCTAGTTGGCAAAAGCAACTGGATGGTGTCATGGCTGCTGAGCAGTTCAAAAAATATTATGAAAACATGCTGAAGAAAGGTGAGCCCGAGGCGGAGCTTGCTCTGGAGGCGACAGAGTTGAACTATCGAGATGGTCCCGCACTACCTTATCTCGATGTCTGGTTCAAGAATGAGTCGGTCGGCTTTGCTGTTGGGGCATTCGGCAATATTGCTCGTACGGATGATGGTGGAGATACCTGGGCTCCATGGACGCACAGAATAGATAACGAAAGTGGGCTGCATCTTAATAGTGTGACTGCGGTTGGAGGGGGGATTTTCATCGGCAGTGAACGTGGCACGATCTTCAGATTGAATGAAGAAACAAATATCTTCGAGATCATTGATACTGGATATTCGGGTAGCTTTACCGGTATCACCGGAGATGATAGTCAGGTTATTGCCTATGGGCTGCAAGGCACAGCTTACCGCAGCACTGATAGCGGGGCTAATTGGCAGGTTGTTGCAGGGCTACCTCGTTCCACGATAAATAATGCATTCCTGCGAGCAGATGGGAAAGGATTTGTACTTGTAAGTCAGGCGGGAGAGCTGGTTCTGACTGATCATTATTTTTCCAGTTTTGATGTGCTGAATTCCGAAAAAACCACTATCTATACCTCGGTTGTGGAGGCGGCTGATAATGAGTTTCTAGTGACCACCCTGGAGGGCGTCGAGCGGATTTCACTCTCGGAGCGTAAAACAGAAAAGCCAAGAACCCAGGAGTAAGGCTATGTCCGCTAATGAAAAAAATATAGCTCAAGGCGAAGATGTCGGCGGGGCATTTGACGAGTCTTCAGGCACTATTTTTGAACGAGTTTTGTTTTGCAATCGCAAGATCCTTTTTGCTATTGGAGTTTTGGTAACTCTGTTCTTGGCCCATCAGTCGGCCAAACTGGATGTTAATGCCAGCTTTGAGAAGATGATGCCGTCAGAGCATGAGTATATTAAGAACTACAAAGAATTTGCTGGTAACTTGAGAAGTTTGGGTAATGCTGTGACTGTGGTGGTCGAGAACAAGAACGGCAGCATTTACGATGCGGAATATCAGAAAACATTAAGTGAAATCAACGACAGAGTATTTCTGATCAAGGGGGTTGATCGCGCATTTGTGCAATCCTTGTGGATGGCATCAGTGCGCTGGACGGCTGTAACAGAGGAAGGGTTTGATGGTGGCCCGGTCATGCCGCCGGACTATGACGGATCCTCAGAAAGCCTGAACAAGCTACGGGACAACGTCGCCAAGGCGGGGCTCAAGGGCTCTCTTGTTGGATTGAATGAACGTTCCAGTGCGTTGTTTATCCCCTTAATGGAGCGTGACTCGGAGACCGGCGAGCCTCTCGACTATAAAGCCTTCACCGATAGTCTGAGGGCTATCAATGATGAGTTTGAGAGCCGCGGCGTGGAGTTGCATGTCATTGGCTTCGCCAAGTTGGTGGGCGACCTCATTGCGGGGCTGATGCAAGTACTCAGTTATTTTATAATTGCGGCTGTGGTTGTATCAGTACTCGTCTATTGGTATTCACGTTGCTTGATCAGTACCAGCGTTGTCATTATTTGCTCGCTGATGGGCGTGGTCTGGCAGTTGGGTATGATGCGGTTGATGGGCTTTGTCCTTGATCCCTTCTCCGTGCTGGTGCCATTTCTGGTGTTTGCCATTGGGGTCTCCCATGGCTCGCAGATGATAAACGGGATTATCCAGGATATCGGTAGCGGGCTTGGCCGTTATATGGCATCCCGGCTTACCTTCCGTCGGCTTTGCCTAGCGGGTACCGTAGCCTTGGTATCCGATGCACTGGGTTTTGCGGTAATCGCTGTTATCGCCATACCTGCGATTCGGGACCTGGCGTTTCTCGCAACGATGGGAGTGGTTGCGCTGATCGTTACCAACTTGTTTTTTATCCCCGTAATACTGTCTTTCACTGGCATCACCAAGCGGGCTGCCAAGCATGCGGAGCGGGTACAGAAGAGTAACCACTCCGTCAGTCAATGGCTTGGGTTGATTACCGGCAAGAAGGTAGCTGTTGGAGTTTTGGTGTCGGTTGCGGTGATTACCGTAGCAGGATTCATCTATGGACAGAAAATGCAGATCGGTGATGTCGAGGCGGGCGCTCCGGAACTGCGTGCGGACTCCGAGTACAATCTGGATGTGGAGTACGTACAGAAAAATTATGGACTATCTAACGACCTTTTCGCCGTTATTGTGACAACGCCGGAAGGCGGCTTGGGAAATTTTGAAACACTGCTTGAGATTGATCGACTTGAGCGCTTGCTGCGGGATTTACCCGGAGTACAGGTCACAGAATCTGCAGCCAGTATGGCGAAGAAGTTTACCCCGGCCGGGTTCGAAGGCTCACCCAAGTGGTACACAATCAGCCGTAGCCCCTATATTACTAATGATGCGGTTGATAGTATATTCACCGCGCGTCCAGGTCTTATTAATGACTCCCGTACCGTAGCTCCGATCATCGCTTATCTGACGGATCATAAAGCCGAGACACTGCAGCGTGTCGCCGAGGTGGTAGAAGATTTTGCTGCTGAACACAATAATGACCAACGTCAGTTCCTGCTGGCGGCGGGTAATGCCGGTGTCGAGGCTGCAACAAATCAGACAGTAGAAAAAGCTAATTATCAGATGCTAGTACTGGTTTATGCTGCGGTGATTCTACTGTGTTTGGTTACTTTCCGTAGTTGGAGGGCTGTAGTGATTGCTATTTTGCCTCTGGTGGTTATCTCCACCCTGGGGCAGGCATTGATGGTGTTCATGGGCATTGGTCTCAAGGTCGCGACGCTCCCTGTTACGGCGCTTGGTGTTGGCATCGGTGTGGACTATGCGTTGTACCTGCTTACCGCGTACATGGTTTTCCTGAGACAGGGTATGTCCGTCAGACAGGCCTATGTCAATGCCTTGGTGTCTACAGGGAAGGTGGTCATGTTGGTTGGCGTTACATTAACCGCAGCGGTTGCTACCTGGGCATGGTCACCCATCAAGTTCCAGGCGGATATGGGGTTAATGCTGGCCTTCATGTTCCTGGGGAATATGCTGGGCGCCTTGATTATCATTCCCGCCTTGGCCACTTTTCTTTTGAAACCGAAGAATATGAATAAGGAAATAAAGGAAAACAAGGTGGAAATGAAAAAGAATATTTTAGAGAAAATACACGCAGAAAGAGCGCTTGTTTGATAAGCCCTACTTTTGAGAGCTGAGCCGAATAACGGATAGGTTATCTGTATATTTTTTCACTGCAATATCAACAATGATGTTTGCTTAATGGTGGGCCCTGATTAATTTGTAAGAACCAAAGAACGGGATGGGGAAGACAATATGAAATTCAATTTGATGCAAACGGGAGTGATTGGCCGCCGGCATGAACTGGAAGCCGGTATGGCCGGCCAGCGGCCCGAGCTGTACCAGCGTTTCCTGGAAGAGGTACGCGGCTATGTACGCCTGGCTGACGATCTGGGGTACGGGGCTTACTGTCAGCCCGAACACCACTTGCAGATCGAAGGGTTCGAGATCAACAACCACCCGGGCATGTTCAGTTTGTATGTAGGCTTACACTCCAAGCGCATGAAGGCCGGCATTATGGGCTATACCCTGCCCACACATAACCCGGTACGGGTCGCCGAGGAAATTGCCACGCTGGATCACATGCTCCAGGGTCGACTGATGGTGGGCTTAACCCGTGGTTACCATGCACGCTGGGTTGACTCCATGGCGGCTCGCCCGGGTGTGAGCGCCACTACACCGGTGAATGCCAAGGCGCGTGACGAGCAGGATGCGCTGAACCGTGAAGTGTTTGAAGAGTCCTTGCAGATCATCAAGAAAGCCTGGGCCAGTGATGTGTTCAGCCACAAGGGCAAGCACTGGGAGTTTCCGCCCAATGGCGGTTCATCGGGTCATCCGGCCTATGCCAGCATGGGTAAAGGCATGGATGCTGATGGGATCGTACGTAAGATCGGCATTGCTCCCAAGTGCTATCAGACCCCCCATCCGAAGATCTATGGTGGCTTTGCCGGCAGCATGCGGACAGTGGATATGTGGGCCCGCGAAGGAGGCAAGCCGATCGTACTGGCGGCGGACCTGGACTTCTGTGACACCTTGTGGAACCGCTATGCCGAAACGGCGCGGGCCCATGAGCGTGATGTTGCCCGTGAAGACGTTGCCGCCTGGGGTGGTTTTTTGATGCTGACTGACGACAAGGACCATGCGCAGAAGCTGATGGCCGAGCATCAATGGTTCTGGGACAAGTGGTTTATTCCCTTCGGTCAGAAGATGCCGAACGTTCTGATCGGCAGTGCCGATGAGATTGCCGACCAGATTGGCCGTGCCCATGACCGTCTGGGCTTTAATGAACTGTTTCTCATGTTTGGCCAGGGCCACCTGGATCCGGAACAGAACAATGAAGAGCTGGAGAAGTTTGCCTCATTGGTTGCGCCACGCTTCTCCACCAAGGATGCCGAAGGCACCATGGTGTGAGCCTGTGGTTAAAAGAGTCAATTAGGCAGCTTAAAAAGATAAGAATGAGAGGATAAGACCATGCAATGCGGATTTTTTCATACTCCATATAATCTTCCCCACCGTACTGCGAGAGAAATGTTCGACTGGTCTCTCAAGCTGGCACAGGTATGTGATGAAGCTGGCTTCGCCGATTTCATGATTGGCGAGCACTCCACACTGGCTTGGGAGAATATTCCCTGTCCTGAAATCATTATTGGTGCCGCGGCGCCTCTCACCAAGAATATTCGCTTTGCGCCGATGGCGCATCTGTTGCCTTACCATAATCCGGCAAGTCTGGCGATTCAGGTTGGCTGGTTGTCGCAAATTCTCGAGGGTCGGTACTTTCTTGGTGTGGCGCCTGGTGGACATCATACAGATGCCATTCTGCATGGGTTCGAAGGGATTGGTCCGTTGCAGGAACAAATGTTCGAAGCGCTTGAACTGATGGAGAAGGTATGGGCTAGAGAGCCCTTCATGGAAAAGGGAAAGTTCTTTCAGGCGGGCTTTCCCGGGCCGGATACCATGCCAGAATACGACGTGGAAATTGCAGACAATAGTCCTTGGGGTGGTCGTGAAGCCTTGGAGATCGCTGTTACGGGGCTGACCAAGAACTCGTCATCCCTGAAGTGGGCTGGAGAGCGCAATTATAGCCCGATCTCGTTCTTTGGAGGTCACGAGGTAATGCGCTCGCACTACGACACTTGGGCTGCAGCCATGGAGTCGAAAGGTTTGACTCCTGAAAGATCACGCTTTCGGGTTACCCGTGAAATCTTTATTGCCGACACAGATGCTGAGGCAAGGAAGCGGGCCAAGGCAAGTGGTATGGCCCAGACATGGCAGCATTATCTATTCCCCATCTACAAAAAATTCAATCTTTTTCCTGGGATTATTAAGGACGCGGGTGCGGACATTGACCCGAGCCAGATTGATATGGACTTTTTGGCTGATCATGTATGGCTTTGTGGATCACCGGAAACTGTGACTCGCAAGATAGAAGCCATGATGGAAAGGTCGGGTGGTTGCGGCCAGGTTATTGTCAATTCGCATGACAATATCGATAATCCGGAGCCCTATTTCGAGTCTCTGCAGCGATTAGCGCAAGAAGTCATTCCCAATATCAAGATGAGCTGAAGCATGAATGAAGCGGCTGCTGGCCAGTAGTCGCTTTCCTGCTCTGAACCTGAATTAATTTTATCGCAGATCAGCGTAAAAGGCAGAGGACGGAGTAGGCCCAGTTACTTTTGAATTTGCGAAAGAAGGGGGGCATGTGTTTTTCTCAAAAGCTGATAAAACCGCAACCGAATGTCTGAGACACCTTCTCGATGCGCTTGAAGGTGGACATCTGGATCTACCTCCCGGAGGTACTGCGAATCCTCTGCTCAACCAAGTTAGAGAGGCCTGGCAGAACCATCATGCCGAACGCCAGCAGGAGAAGAACCAGCTCATTCAACTGGCTGATCAACTGCACCGGTTGACCGCAAAGCTGGCGAGTTGTGAGGAGGAACGAGAGTACATAAATGCCCGTTTGGGCTTTATCAGCCAGAGTAGTACCGACGGTTTTTGGGACATGAAAGTGGTCGGTGGTGACCTCATGAATCCAGCGAATGGGCTGTGGTGGTCCGATCGCTTCCGCTCGTTGCTCGGTTTTCAGGACGAGCAGGACTTTCCTGGCAGGTTGAACAGTTGGATAGCGCGACTTCACCCTGAAGACAAGCAATCAACCCTGGAAGCACTGTCCCAGCATATGCACGGCGGAGAAGGACAGGTGTCTTATCGTCTGGAGCACCGACTGGCGATAAAAACCGGCGAGTACCGCTGGTTTGTAACCAGTGGCCGGGCTCAGTGCGATAGCCGTGGGACATGTCTGCGAATTGCTGGTTCTATGCGGGATATCCATGATCAGCGCCAGCGCGACCGGGAGCTGGACAAGACGTTAACGCGTTTCGAGCTGGCCCGGGAAATGCTGAGCGATGGTTTGTGGGATATGGAAGTAGTTGATGGTGATCCGATGAATCCGCATAACCCTTTCTGGTGGTCCGAGCAGTTTCGTCACATGCTGGGCTTTGAGACTGCCGAGGAGTTTCCCAATGTATTGGAAAGTTGGACATCGCGTATTCATCCGGAGGACAAGGAAGAAGTGTTCCGAACATTCGCTATTCACCTCGGCGATCGCAGTGGCAGGACACCTTTTGATGCTTGTTATCGGATCAAGCTCAAGAGTGGTGAGTACCGTTGGTTCCGTAACCGTGGTCAAACTCGCCGCGCTTCGGATGGCAGTCCAGTACGAATGGTAGGTGCGTTGATTGATATCCATGTCATGCGCTTGGAGGAACAGCTGCGGGAAGAGCAGATCACGCAGCGCAGAGACCTTGAACTGAATCTGCACAAGTTGACGGAAATAGTTACCACTATCCAGGGGATTGCCAGCCAGACCAACTTGCTGGCACTCAATGCTGCCATTGAAGCTGCTCGCGCTGGAGATGCTGGTCGTGGTTTTGCCGTAGTGGCTGATGAAGTGCGCAAACTAGCGACCAGGACCAGTGAGGCGACCCAGCAGGCGGCCGATATGATCGGCTCCCGTGCCTGAGCTTCTGCCTTCCATCCTCGGGTGAGAAACCAGAGTGCGTGCCAAGGCAAGTAGTGCGCAAGAAGTCGTTTCCCATCATATTTTTTGACAAACAAGGGGCATATATGTCTAGCATTGATCTCATCGGATTGTTTTCCGTTGCGGGCAAAACCGTACTGGTGACTGGTGGGGCCAAGGGTATAGGTGCGATGATTACCCGCTGTCTGGTGGCTGCAGGCTGCAGGGTGTTGGTTGTCGGACGTGATCATGTCGCAGCGAACAGCCTGAACCATGAACTGGCGGAGTACGGCGGGTTTGAATTCATCTCCTGTGACCTCTCCTGTAATGATCAACTGGCGGATTTGCTTCACGTCGTGCAAAACAGCTGTTCCCAGCTGGATGCGCTGATCAACAACTCTGGTATATTTCATGCGCCGCCGCTGGGCTCTGTCACCGAGCAGGATTGGTCCGCGGTAATGAACCTCAACCTGCAATCACCATTTCTTCTTATCCAGGGACTATGTCCTCTGCTGGAGAAGGCCGGCACAGCTGACGATCCGGCACGCATAATCAATATCGGCTCGGTGGGGGGTATTCTCGGGAAAAGTTTCGGCGGTGCCTATGCCTATGGCTGCAGCAAGGCTGCCATTCATCAACTCACTCGCACGCTGGCGTCGGATCTATGTGCGCGCAATATCAATGTCAACGCGATCGCACCGGGTTTTTTCCCCAGTGATCTGACGGCAGGGGTTGTCGCTGATGCCGAAGTCGAACGGGCGGTGCTGGATAGTATTCCTGCCCATCGTTTTGGCAGGACGACGGATGTCGGCGGTACCGCGATCTATTTGATATCACGTGCTAGTGCCTATCTTACCGGCTCGGTAGTCGCCCTTGATGGTGGTCTGATGATCGCCCCCTGAGTCTGAAGATCATCCGCTGAATTTCTGTTTGAAAACAACGCGTCGAACACTATGTCCACCATCTTTTTTTGAAGCGCTGGATAGTCTTCTTGGTCTGTCTTTTCACTCGATGTGAAACAGGCTGTCCCCAAGGTGCCTATCCATAGCAACTGGACCGCTTCATGGGCGGGATAATTCAGGGCGCCTGCGTCATATAGCAGCGACAGGTCCTTCTCGACTGTACGCAGTGTTTCCGCGACGCTGACGGGTGGGGCGCCGGCAAGGATTTGCTGGATGACTATCCGACACATGAGTGGCTCCTGACGGGCAAAGTGATCGAAGGCGCCCCAGCCGTTTCTCAGACCTTGTTGCGGACCTCCCTCTTTTGTACCTTGGAGGTAAGCCTCTGCGACTTGTTCATAGGTTTCATCGATGGCGGCGCGGTGCAAACCCGCCAGGTCACCAAAGTAATGATAAATCGTTGGTGCGCCGACACCGGCCATGGCGCATATGGCCCTTGAATTCGCGCCCTCGCGCCCGGTAGTGCTGAGCAGGTGCCGAGCCACTTCCAGTAATCGCTTCTTTACTTGGGTTGCCTCGCCGCTGCGACCTTTCATACTGCGAGAAATCACTGGTTTCATATGAACAACCTATGTATGGAATCAAACGGCTTTCATGCGCGGGTTCAGCTTAACGAAGTTTGCATTAAAAATCATGGTAAATAAATCAACATCTAGGTTGATTTGACAGTATAACGTCGTTATATTGGCTCTGTGGCCTAGTCTGCAATCAGCAGGCAGTGCCTCCTTGCCTACTACCCATTTAGAGGAGATAACAATCATGGCAATGGAAACCGGTTTGATTTTTCATCCCTACATGCGCCCGGGGCGTACAGCCAAACAGACGTTTGACTGGGGTATCCAGAGTGCCGTTCAAGCGGACAGTGTGGGAATTGATTCAATGATGATCTCTGAGCATGCCTCGCAGGTATGGGAAAATATTCCCAACCCGGAGTTGATCATCGCAGCGGCAGCCTTGCAGACTAAAAATATTAAATTCGCCCCAATGGCGCATATCCTGCCTCACCAGCATCCGGCCAAGTTGGCCACGATGATTGGCTGGCTTTCTCAGATACTGGAAGGGCGTTACTTTCTCGGTATCGGTGCTGGGGCCTATCCCCAGGCGTCTTACATTCACGGTATCCGCAACGCGGGTCAGTCAAATACGGCAACGGGTGGCAACGAGACCAAGAGCCTGAATGATATGGTCCGCGAGTCGCTCTCCATCATGGAAAAAATCTGGAAGCGAGAGCCTTTCTTCTATGAGGGTAAATACTGGGACGCTGGGTATCCAGAAGAGCTTGAAGGTGACGATGGTGACGAGCAGCACAAGCTGGCTGATTTCAGCCCGTGGGGAGGGAAAGCTCCTGAAATTGCGGTGACGGGATTCAGCTACAATTCGCCATCCATCCGTTTGGCAGGAGAGAGAAATTTCAAGCCCGTTTCAATTTTCTCTGGTCTGGATGCGCTGAAGAAACACTGGGAAGTCTACTCAGAAGCAGCGATAGCTGCTGGCCATACCCCAGACCGTGCACGCCATGCCGTTTCCCAAACAGTGTTCTGCGCTGAGACTGATAAGGAAGCCAAGCGACTTGTCATGGAAGGTCCTATCGGTTACTGCTTCCAGCGCTACCTCATTCCGATCTGGCATCGTTTTGGCATGATGGATGGTTTTGCAAAAGATGCAGGTATCGATCCGGCAGATGCTGATCTGGAGTTTCTCGTTGATAACGTGTTTGTTGTCGGCTCACCTGAAACGGTTACTGAAAAGATCAACGCCTTGTTTGCTGCTACAGGTGGCTGGGGAACGCTGCAGGTGGAGGTTCATGATTATTACGACGACCCTGCGCCCTGGTTTCAGTCGCTGGAGATGATCTCCAAGGAAGTCGCTCCCAAGATCGCGCTGCCGTAAATCGGTTGGATCAGACAAGGGGCGCGATGCTTCGCGACCCTTGTCTGAGCTGCCATCGTTGGGTTCTGTGCAGGCTAGAAAGCATTCTCATGGGCTGCTTGTCGCGTGCATGGGCTAGAGGCCGAGCGGGCCCTGTCATGGCCTCACCGCTAGCCTATTGGAAACAGGTTGCCATGGAGTGATGCAAGCCACATGCCTCAAGAATGTCTGCAAACCAGGGGACGATGGCAATCTCATCCAGTTTTTCAGGATTAAGCCAAGCGCAATCATCATTCTCCCAGTTAAGGGTCAGTGCCCGAGTTTGACTGGCAAAGTGAAATGTATGTACGCGCCATATGCGGCCATCCAGACCTTCCAGATGCAGTACTTTGCTGCTGAGGAGCCGGAGATCAGATCTGGAGATGCCGGCTTCTTCCTGGACTTCTTCCAGTGCCTGTGCCAAGGGATCGTTGCACGCATCGAGAAATCCGGTCACACAGTTCCAGCGCCCCACATCGCCCGTCACCAATGGACTGCGCCGCAACAATGCAAGCTCCCCCTGGTGGGAAAGTACGGCAGCTACGATGTCGTGACAGACCACTGGTGTAACTTGCTCCGCTGTCATTTGGCTTCTCATGGTGGCCTCCGTGAACGGATTCAAGCATTTTCGTGTGACTTTGAACCTATAGTGGTTCAAGATATACTCCAAGTCAACCTTGGCGTTGATTTTGTGGGATTCTCGATTGGGAGATGAAGCAGTATGGGAGCACTCCGAACGCAATTTTTCTTCAATGGCGGACAGAAACTGGTGGCCAGCGTTGGTGGGCCGAAGGATGGCCCTGGCGTGCTCTTTCTGCATGGCGGCGGGCAGACTCGATACTCGTGGAACAGCTGTGCTGTAGATCTGGCTGATGAAGGTTTCCGCATTATCAGTCTTGATTTGCGAGGTCATGGGGATAGCGCGTGGGCTGCAGATGGATACGCTATCGAGTTGCAAATGCAAGATGTCTTGAAGATCATTCCGCAGTTTTCCCGGCCCCCGGTATTGGTGGGTGCTTCGCTGGGCGGGTTGATCGCGCTTAATACCCTGGGTGCACATGCCTCCAGCGGCAGAGCTCTGGTGTTGGTGGATATCACGCCGCGTATCAACATGCAGGGCGCGGCACAGGTGCGTGATTTCATGACCGCGAACCCGGAAGGCTTTGAAAGTCTTGAACAGGCTGCCGAGAGCATTTCGCGCTATCTTCCCCATCGTCGGCGCCCTGAAAACCTGTCTGGTCTGCAGAAGAATCTCAGGATGCGCAATGGGCGTTGGCATTGGCATTGGGATCCCAGCCTGTTTGCCTCACTGGATGCCTCCAAAGAGGCAGCAGAGGCGCGTCATGAGCAAGCCGGCAGGAATGTCAGAGTGCCTACGTTATTGATCCGAGGTAGCCGGAGCGAGCTGGTGGGTGATGATCAGGTTAAGCGGTTCCGGGAATTGATTCCGCACGCTGACTTTATTGATATCCCAGGCGCTGGGCATATGGTTGCGGGGGATAGCAACGATGTGTTCACTCAAGCCTTACGGGAATTTGTCACCAGTTTGCCTGACTAGATACGCCCCCCTTTGAAAGGGGGCGTCAGCGTGTCAGCGTACCGATATCAGGCCACCATCCACAGGCAACATCTGCCCGGTAATGAAACGTGAGCCGTCGCTGGCAAGAAATACCATGACCGGCGCCAGGTCTCTATCGGCATCACCAAACTTGCCCCCCAACGGAATATCCACTTGAGTTGCCGCATCATGTGCTGCCAGCTCAGCGGGGGATAGCGCCTCACGGAAGGCGGCGTACATGGGGGTGACCATATAGGGTAATACTGCGTTGACACGCACACCATCCGGCCCCCATTGACGCGCTACGTTGCGTGTCCATGTATGAACTGCAGCTTTGCTCGCTGCGTAGAGCCCATTATTCAGCTCGCCGACCAGCCCTGACTCGGAGCCGAAGTTGATGATGTTGCCAGCTCCCTTGGGTTTCATCAGTCGATAAGCTTCGGCGTTGGTGTTCATCGTACCCAGCACGTTGATACTGAACAGGTGATTGAATAGATCTTCCGGGATAGCGTCGGGAGGCGAGTGGCGCTGTACGCCAGCGATATTGGCGAGAACATCCAGCCCGCCCATATTATCTGTCGCCCTTCTGAAGGATTTCTCTACGTCGTTGCGATCACTGATGTTGCAATGGTAGTAGCGTGCATCGCTGCCTGGGAATGCCTCCAGGAGTTCAGTGACGACCTGATGGCCCAATGCATCATTGACGTCCATGGAGGCAACAGCCGCTCCCGCTGCGACGTATGCTCGGACTACGGCTGCTCCAATGCCTTGGGCTCCCCCGGTAACGATGATTCTTTTTCCTGTCAGTTGCTGCATTCTGCACCTCTTTATATTTTCCCGGTCACGAAATTCAGTAGATGCATTGTTAGATCAGGTTGTTGTGTTTGGTCAACTTTTGTGTTGATTTTGTGTGTTGCCTATGCAAAAGTTAGCGGCACTTAAGAATAAGAAGGGAGCTTTCCGCAATGTCAAGGTTGCTCAATAAGGTTGCTGTCATTACTGGCGGGGGGCGGGGAATAGGCAAGGCCATAGTCGAAGCTTTCGTAGCGGAAGGTGCGCGTGTTGTGATAGGGGATATTGATCCACAGGCCGCAGGACTTGAGTCACGGTTTGGTGCCGAGCGGGTAGTATTCAAGCGTGCCGACGTGACTGTTGAAAGTGATATTGAGGCGCTGGTCACCTGTGCGGTAGAGCGTTTTGGCCGATTGGACATCATGGTTAACAATGCAGGTGCGCTGGGGGATCAGGCTGCTGTGGTCGATCTGGATTCGCACAGCTTTGCTAGAACCATCGCTCTCTTGCTGGGATCTGTAGCCTTGGGACATAAATATGCTGCCCAGCAGATGATTGCGCAGGGGGGCGGCGGCAGTATCGTGTCGCTTTCGAGTATCGCTGGTATCCAGGCCGGTTGGTCGTCCGCATCCTATGATGCGGCAAAGGCCGGGGTGTTGCACTTCGCTCGTTCGGCTTCCTATGAGCTCGCAACTGAACAGATTCGCTCCAATGTGGTTGCCCCCGGTTTGATTCTGACTCCCATCATAGGTACTGCGTGTAATGTCGCTCCAGAACACTATGAAGCATTCACTGAAAGCTTGCGGGAGCCATATGGTGACTTGATCCCCTTGGGGCGCGCAGGGAAACCGGAAGATATTGCTCAGGCGGTGCTGTTCTTTGCTTCGGAGGAGTCCTCCCATATCACAGGTCAGGCGCTTGCCGTGGATGGTGGGCTGACATCGATGACAGGTTTTGATATCGGCGGTGTCGTTGCGAAGGCAGTAGAGAGCTTCAACGCGCAACTAGATAGACCCGATGAGGGGAAGATCGGCTGGCTGCCAAACAGGAACAGTTAGGCTTTGTATCTTGGCTGCTTGGCAGGCTGAGACAAAACGTATGCTCCGTTTAGGCTGCAGATAGACACTGCCTGCAGCCTTTTTTTATAGGGGGTGTCGATAGCTTCGCCTACGACGCCATTGGAAATATGAGAAGGGGGAAACATGGCGCAGCGACAGGTATTTGTAGTCAGTGCAGTGCGAACTGCTATTGGTAGTTTTGGCGGTGCCTTGAAAGATCAGCCGCTTTCCAGGTTGGCTACGGTCGCTGTCTCTGGAGTACTTGAACGTGCTGGAGTCCCGGCGGATCGAGTTGGCCATGTGGTGATGGGCAACGTTATTCCCACAGAGCCGAGGGATGCTTATCTGAGTCGGGTGGCAGCGATGGATTCCGGTATTCCGCAAGAGGTACCGGCGTTTAACGTCAATCGACTCTGCGGTTCTGGATTACAGGCGATTATTTCTGCTACGCAATCGATCCTGCTGGGTGATACCGATATTGCCATCGGCGCTGGGGCCGAAAGCATGAGCCGAGGACCATTCCTCCTGCCCCATCTTCGCTGGGGTGCGCGCCTGGGCAATACTGAAGCGGTGGACTATATGAATGGAATTCTCCACGACCCATGGAAGCTCAAACACATGGGAGTCACTGCTGAAAATGTGGCAGCCCGTTATGGAATTGAGCGTGTTGCCCAGGATGAACTGGCGGTTGAAAGTCAGCATCGCGCCGCACGGGCCATTTCCAAAGGCTATTTTGACGAGCAGATTGTTCCTGTGGAAATCAAGGGGCGTAAGGGTGTCAGCCTGTTCAATCGTGATGAGAACGTGCGCCCGGATGTCACGGTAGAGCAGTTGTCGGTGATGAAGCCGATTTTCGTTCGTGAGAATGGCACTGTCACCGCCGGTAATGCCTCCAGCTTGAATGACGGAGCGGCGGCGTTGCTGTTGATGGAAGGTCAAACGGCAGAGAAGCTGGGCATTGATCCGCTGGCGCGCCTGGTTGGTTATGCTCATGCAGGAGTTGACCCGGACTATATGGGTATTGGCCCGATCCCAGCGGTAAGGCAAGTGCTGCAGAAAACCGGCATCAAGCTGGAACAGATCAATGTGATTGAGGCCAACGAGGCATTCGCTGCGCAGGCATGTGCTGTCATTAGAGAGCTGGGTCTGAATCCGGAGATCGTCAATCCCAATGGATCAGGGATTTCTCTTGGCCATCCCGTCGGCGCTACGGGAGCCATCATCTCCACCAAAGCCATTCATGAATTGCATCGCACTGGCGGGCGCTACGCTCTGGTCACCATGTGCATCGGTGGTGGCCAGGGTATTGCTGCTATCTATGAGCGACCGTAACGCTAGTTTTGCCACTGGAGAATAACGATGTCAGGAAGTATCAATAAAGTGGGTGTGGTTGGCGCAGGCACTATGGGCAATGGTATCGCCCAGGTATGTGCAGCAGCAGGGTTGACAGTGGTGATGCTGGATATTGATCAGGTATCGCTGGAGCGAGGCATGACTGTCGTGGCGAGTAGTCTGGATCGGCTGGTGCTGAAAGGAAAGCTCACCCCCGCTGACCGTGAGTCGGCGTTGGAACGTATCTGCACTACCATGGATTATGCTGACTTGGCTGAGGTGGATCTGGTTATTGAGGCGGCCTCTGAGGCAGAGGGTGTGAAGCTGGCAATCATTCACAGGCTGGATCAGGTCGTTGGCAAGGGTGCCATCATTGCCAGTAACACTTCGTCAATCTCGATTACCAAGCTCGCCGCTGCGAGTAAGACGCCAAATCGTGTCATCGGCATGCACTTCTTCAATCCTGTGCCGGTCATGCTGCTGGTTGAAGTGATTCGGGGTTTGCAGACCGACGATACTACCTATGAAGCGGTGAGCCACTTTGTTGAAGTAATCAAAAAAACCGCTATTTCAGTAAAAAACAGTGCCGGTTTTGCTGTCAACCGGATTCTGGTGCCGATGATCAACGAAGCAGTATTCGTTCTCCAGGAAGGTATTGCGTCTGCGCAGGATATAGATGATGGCATGCGGCTGGGGTGTAACCATGTGATCGGGCCATTGGCGCTTGCAGATCTTATCGGCCTGGATACTCTGCTGGCTGTCATGGAAGTATTCTACGCCAGTTTCAATGACTCCAAATACCGTCCAGCTCCTCTGCTAAGGGAGATGGTGGAGGCGGGATATCTGGGACGTAAAAATGGCCAAGGCTTCTATCATTACTAGGATCGCTGCTGGCCGCGAGGATCTCAGCTGATGTAAGCTGGCGCGTTGAGATATGGTCATTCGCTCCTTCTCTTGATGGGAGCGCCGGTACTAGCTAGCATGGCGCGTTAAAGCGAACATGCTGGTATGGTTTTTGCTCTTTTAATAGGAAAGTGTGGTAAATGGCAAAGTCACCCAAAAATAGCAATATTTCCCAGCGGCGCAAAACAGCCCTGAATGATGGTGGGGCGAAATACAAAGCAAAGAGGGACGAATTGATTCGTGTCGCGGCGGACCTTTTCAAGGAAAAAGGCTATCAGACGACAACACTCAATGATATTGCCAGCCATGCCGGGATGGATCGTGCCAGTGTCTACTATTATGTAGGAAACAAGGAAGAGTTCTTCCGCGATGCGGTAAAAGGCGGCGTAGAGCAGAACGCAGAGAAAGTAGAACAGGTACTGGCCCGCAAGGATATCAGCACACAGGATAAGCTGGAGCAGTTGGTCAAGCTGCTAATGAAGTCCTACAGCGACAGTTATCCTTATATGTACCTGTATATACAGGAAGAAATGCACAAGATCGCGGATGCCAAAACCCCTTGGGCACAAGAGATGCTGGACAAAACCAAGGGCTTTGAACGAGCAGTATTGGCGCTGATCAAGGAAGGCATCGAGGAGGGTAGTTTTCGCAACGATATCGCCGCGACGCTAGCAGCCAACACTATCTTCGGTATGCTCAACTGGACGTACCGTTGGTATACACCCAACAGTAAATACAGCGCTGAAGAAGTGGCAGAGGCCTTCTGCAAGATTTTCTTTACCGGTCTCCAAAAAGGGTAGTGGCTTCCTGTTGGGAGGTTTGAGTATCGAGTTGTCCCAGAGTATCGGTAAGCGCCTGAGCGGCGAAGAATAACTCATGATCAGCTTTGGTCAGGATGCCGATAGGTCGTTCTAGCACCGGGCTTGTCAATGGAATGCAGCGGGCACCTAGTTTAGGCATCTGCTGAATGCATAGGGCGGGCACCACGCTCACGCCCAGGCCGCTAGCTACCATGCGGCCTGCGGTCGCCAACTGGTGGGTCTCCATTGGTACGTCCAGTTTCTTCCCTCCGATGCTCAAGCTGTCCTCCAGCACGACGCGAACGCTGGACGGCTTTGCAAAGTGATAAAAGGGTAGGGTAGTAAATTTTCCCAGCAAACCTTCGCATTCCGCCAGAGGGGATGTTTCCGGTCGGAACACTGATCGACATGATCTCGACTGGCCCGGACCGTAACGAAACGTCAGATTTTCTGATCTTCATCTGAACCACCGGGACAGGCATTGAAATCTGTCCCGGCGGCTCAAGACTGCAGTGTGCTATCCGCGAGCAATCAAAACCGCGCCGCGCGCTTTTCCTTGAAGGCTGCGATTCCTTCAGCAGCTTCCGCGCCACCCAGCGCAATCGCCATCAATTGCTTCTCACGTTCCAGCTGCCGCTCGAACGCCTCACGATCCGGCCCATCCAGCAACTCCAGAATTGCTGCCTGCGACTCCCTCGGTCCCTCGGCCAACTGCTGCCCCATCTCCAGTGCCATCTGCAACGCCGTGCCCGGCGCCACCACCCGATTGACCACCCCGGCCGCGGCAAAGCGCTCCACCGGCAACCGCCCACCGAACAGCGCCACTTCCGCTGCCAACTGGTGCGGCAACGACTGCGCCAGGAACGCCGAACCACCACCATCCGGCACCAGCCCGGCTTTGACATAGGCCATCGACACATAGCTACCCTGCGCCGCCACAATCAGATCAGCGGCAAAAGCCAACGAAGCCCCCGCCCCAGCGGCACCGCCCTCAATGGCGGCAATCACTGGCTTGGGGCAGAACTTCAGCTTGCGCACCAGGCTGTGCAGACGCTCGATCAGGTTCGCCCGCTCCTCGACCGGCAACGCCGCACGGGTCGCCAGTGACTCCAGGTCACCGCCAGAACAGAAGAAATTGCCCGCGCCGGTCAGCACGATATTGGCGATCGCCGGATCGGCCAGCGCTTCGTCCAAATACCGTTCCATCAGCACATACATTGCGGTTTCCAACGCATTGCGCTTGTCCGGGCGGTTGAGGACCAGCACACGGGTGGCGCCATGGGTTTCGGCCAGAACGATGTCGGCGCTGGTTTTCAGGGTCATGGGACTTCCTTGATGCTTGAACCTTTTGGGGGAGGGCACTGGCCCGCAGGTTTGTGACTGAATGCAGATAGTGTGTTGCGGGAAGCTGGCTCTGTCCATTGGGTAGAGCCTGTCAGAAGGGACGTGAATGATGGGTCAATTCCAGTTCGAGGAGGCTGGTCATGACTGGCAGAAATCGGCCAAAAGCAGTCGTCTGAATTGTCAGCGTATCTTCCTCGACTGAGTTTCAGCTACGTGCTGCTCAAGTTATGCCATTTGCTTATGGACGGGTATTCAAAAGGGCCGTTTGGCTCGACCATGCCTGGCCGTTCCGCTGCTACGCCGTAATATCAAGCGTCGCGGTGACTCTTATAAGCCTGAGTCCTGGCATTCGCTCGCGGCTGCATATTACTCGCGACAAAACTTAACAATTCTGCGCGCCACCGTACCCCCACTATGCCGATATAGTGGCAAGGTTCGTCTAGTCGGATAGGGGCTTTCAACTGTTCTTAAGGCCAGGCAGACACCGTCAGGAGTGGGTAATAGCAGCGTGCGATTACAGCCCGCATCGACTTATAACAACAAACCTAGAAGGCGTATTGTCCATGAGACCCATCACTGCCAGAGAGGGGGGAGCCCAAGGCCACTTGGCCGGCTACGGCTCCAAGGCGTACCGCAATTATGTGCTCTTCGCGCTGACATTTATTTACATCTTGAATTTCGTCGATCGCGCCCTGCTAGCGGTCGTCGGCCCCGACCTGGTACCGGACCTCGGGATTACAGACACCCAGTTCGGGCTTCTCACCGGCTTCGGTTTCGCCTTGCTCTACACCGCCGTGGGCATCCCGCTAGCGCGCTTTGCCGATGTCGCCAATCGCGTGTGGATCATGACCGTCTGCGTGGCCTTGTGGTCGCTGATGACAGCGCTTTGCGGCCTGGCGACCGAAGTCACCATCGGCTCGGTCACCATAGGCGCGTTCTGGATTCTGCTGATGTGTCGCGTCGGTGTGGGTATTGGTGAAGCCGGCTGTACGCCGCCGGCCAACTCCCTGATCGCGGACTATTTCATCCCGCGTGAACGGTCCCAGGCACTGGGCTTCTACGCCATGGGCGTAACGCTCGGCACCATGTTCGCCAACCTCGTCGGCGGCTGGGTCACCGACGTGTTCGACTGGCGCACCGCCTTCTTCGTCGTCGGTTTGCCGGGCTTGCTGGTCGCCCTTGTTTTCAAACTCACGGTCAAAGAGCCGCCGCGAGGCTACACCGATCCGCCGGAAACCGCGAAAAAGGAGCGAGCCAGCCTGGGCGAGGCTATCCACGAGCTGATGGGTAAGCCTGCTTTCTGGATGATGACCGCCGGCGCCACCATTGCCGCGTTCTGCGGTTACGGTATCTCCTCGTTCCAGTCGCTCTTTCTGGTCCGCACCTACGAAATTACCGCCGGTCAGGCTGCGATCTGGATCAACACACCGGTCGCCCTGTCCGCCGCCGTTGGCACCTTCGCCACCGGTTGGCTAGCGACCAGGATTTACAAGAAGCACCCGGGCGCCATCGCCTGGGTACCGGCGGTAGGCCTGACACTGTCGATTCCCTTTTATATCTTCGCCTTCACCACCGACAATCTGCTCTACGCTGCAATCGGCCTGATCATCGGCGGCTTTGTGAAGTACGGCTACCTAGCCGCTCAGTACACGATCGGCCAGGGCGTGGTAAGCATGCGTGTGCGCGCAATGGCCACGGCGGTGATGCTGCTTCTCGTCAACCTGATTGGCTACGGCTTCGGCCCGCTGTTCATTGGCGCAATCTCCGACATCTTCTTCAAGTCCGGTATCGCCGATCTCGGCGTAGCGGCTGGTGAACTGGCACGAAACCAGTGCCACCCCGCCGTGATCGGTCAACTGAACCAGAGTCTGCAGGACGTCTGTGGACAGGTCTACGCGCAAAGCCTGCAATCCTCCATGGTCATAATGGCCTGCCTGTACGCTGCCAGCGCTCTGTGCTTCCTGCTGACCTGGACCCGATTGGGCAAGGATATGGTGGACAGAGAGGTGCAAAAAACGGTCACGCCATAAATGACTAGAGGGCGCATTGCGCCCTCTCTTTTGCGCCTAAAGGAGCGTCATGGAGTGATTGGGGTCCGATGGACCTTAACGTTTCTGGTCCTCTCTTCGTTCAACCCATTTCCCTGGCTTGATCGATCGCCGGTTCGGTAGAAACTATCGTCTGACGTCGATGTCGTGCGATGTCATTCAGGTAGTTGGGGCCTGCGGATCAGTCCGATTGCGGCCGTCTAACCTCGCGCATACCCTCCAAAAACACCAAGGCCCTGCATCGCAGGGCCTTGGTTCACAAGCGAAACCTCAAACTCAATGACTAATCATCCACGGCCTAGCCGAAGGAAACATCTTCTCCCCGTTGGCCGTCCAGAACAACTTGGACTTACCCAGTTTCTGATGCGCGCAACCGCAGCCCTTGCCGTGTTTGTGCTCATGCCGGGCCTGTTCTTCGGCGCGGTAGTCGGGCGTGGACAGGATCGGGCTGTGCATGGCCTGTTCGTTGCGGTCGCGGGCCTTGCGTTCGCTGTCGTCTACCTTGAACAGGTGGCTTGGCAGCAGGATCACCTTGGCTGACATCACGCCGCACTGCGGGCAGGGCTGCGGTTTGTCGAACTCGTCCATGGTCGCCAGGGCGTGGAACAGGCCATGATCCTGGCATTTGTAGTCGTACAAGGGCATGTGCGGTTACTCCTTGTCTTTCGACAGCGGTACGTCCATTCCCCCGGTCACCTTCTTCTCGGGTCCGTTGGCGTTGGGGTTGATGTCGAAGTCGAAGATGCCGGTTGGCAGCCACAGGGTGGCGCAGGCGTTGGGCACGTCGACCACGCCGCTGATATGGCCTTCCACCGGCGCGCAGCCGAGCAGGGCGTAGCCCTGGGCCGGGGTGTAGCCGAACTTGGTCAGGTATTCAATGGCGTTGAGGCAGGCCTGGCGGTAGGCGATGTGTACGTCCAGGTAGTGCTGCTTGCCTTGCTCGTCGACCGAGATGCCTTCGAAGATCACGTAGTCGTCGTAGCGCGGTTTGATCGGGCTGGGCTTGAAGATCGGGTTCTTGATGCCGTACTTGGCCATGCCGTCCTTGATCAGGTTGACCCGCAGGTGAATCCAGCCGGCCATTTCGATGGCGCCGCAGAAGGTGATTTCACCGTCGCCCTGGCTGAAGTGCAGGTCGCCGACCGACAGGCCGCCGCCTTTGACGTAAACCGGGAAGTAGACCTTGGAACCGCGCGACAGGTCCTTGATGTCGCAGTTGCCGCCATGCTCGCGCGGTGGCACGGTGCGGGCGCCTTCGGCGGCGGCCTTGGCCTTTTCTTCGCCGGTCAGGCGGCCCATGTGCGCGGTTTCGGCGTAGGGCAGGTTGGCCAGGCCGGGTATACGCTCGGGATCGGTTTCGAATAGTTCCTTTTCCCGTTTGTTCCACTCTTCGAGCATTTCCCGGGAGGGCAGGCAGCCGATCAGGCCGGGGTGGATCAGGCCGGGGAATTCGACGTTGGGCACATGGCGTGATTTGGTGAACATGCCGTTGAAGTCCCAGATGGATTTTTGCGCATCCGGGAAGTGCTCGGTCAGGAAGCCGCCGCCATTGGTCTTGGCGAAGAAGCCATTGAAGCCCCACTGGCTTTCGGCGAAGGTGCCGATGTCGAGGATGTCCACTTCCAGCAGGTCGCCGGGCTCACAGCC
Source organism: Pseudomonas sp. MYb185 (assembly GCF_002979975.1). Lineage (GTDB taxonomy): Bacteria > Pseudomonadota > Gammaproteobacteria > Pseudomonadales > Pseudomonadaceae > Halopseudomonas. The sequence goes on from NZ_PCQD01000001.1 coordinate 455,521, forward strand.
TTCGACGCCGATCGGGCCGGAGAGGAAATGCACCTGGGTCAGGTCGACGTCGCGCACGTCGTCGGCGCTGTCGTTGTTGGCGATCTGGCCGCCGGTCCAGTCATAGCATTCGAGAATGAAGTCGTCGCCGGGCTTGACCGTGGCCACCAGCGGGATGTCCGGGTGCCAGCGGTTGTGGACCATGTCGTTTTCGTAGGGGGGCTTGCTCAGGTCGATCTTGATAATGGTGTCAGCCATTGTCACAGCTCCTTGGGGCAGATGGGGTCAGGGTTGAAAACCTCGTTGTCACTATCGGGCAAGGGCAGGGAGGCGACCATTCGTGAAATGACACCCCCGCCTACGTCATTTGACGTAGGCATCATCAAGCGCCTGGACCTGGATGCCGCCGGCCATCTGCTCGGCGCTGAAACGCCGGGCTTCGGGTTCGTCCAGCAGGGCGCAGGCCAGGGCCGGGGCCAGTTCGTGGCGTACCCGGCGCGCCAGGTCGCGGGCGCCGAAACGCGGGTCGTAGTCGCGGCACAGCCAGCGGCGCGCTTCGGCGGTGACTTCGAGACTGGCCTGGTGCGGCTCCAGGCGCTTGTGCAGTTTCACCAGTTCCAGTTCCAGCAGCACATCGGCCTGGTCCGCCGGCAGCCGCTGGTAGTGCAGGATATGGTCGATGCGATTGATGAATTCCGGGTCGAAACGCTGGTGCAGGGCCTGCTCCAGTATCTGCTGCTCGCGGCCGCTGTGCGGTTGCAGCAGGCGCCGCCAGCCGTGGCGGAAACGCCCGTGGTAACGGGCCAGCTCGGCGGCGCCGAGGTTGCTGGTGAGGAAGATCAGGCTGTTGCGGAAGTCGATCTGGCGGTTGCCCGCCGGCAGGGTCAGCAGGCCGGCGTCCAGTACGTTGAGCAGGCTGCGGATGACCTCCGGGCTGGCCTTTTCCAGTTCGTCGAACAGCACGATGCCGGGCTTGCTGTAGCTGCCGCGGATCTTGTCGGCATCGAACAGGGTGTGGCCTTCCTTGCTGCCGACGTAGCCCGGCGGCGCGCCGGTCAGGGCCGAGGCGTAGTGTTCCTGGCTGAGGGTGTTCATGTCGATCCGGCACAGGGCGTCCATGCTGCCGTGGATGGCCTCGGCCAGCGCCCTGACGGTTTCGGTCTTGCCGGTGCCGGTGGGGCCCATCAGCAGGCAGACCCCCAGCGGGCGCTGTGGCGGGCAGATGTCCGCGCGCACCACCCGCAGCAGGCCGCCAAGGGCGGCCAGGGCGTCATCCTGGCCGATGATGCGCCCGGCCAGCCGCGCCATGATCTGGTCGGGGTCAAACAGGAAGCGGGTCTGGCGCAGGCCGGTTTTTAGCGAGCGCTGGGCCAGCAGGTCATGGTTGGCGGCGATGCGTTCATTGGCGAAGGGCATGGGCTTGTCCTTGTCTGTGGTAGCGAATGGATTGCCACGGCCTTCGGCCTCGCAATGACGGAGAACGGGAGTCTGGCACCGGCGTAATGCCCCGTCATCGCGAGGCCGAAGGCCGTGGCGATCCAGCGCAGCTCAGGCGCCCGCGCCTTTCTCCCTGCCTTCCACCGGCAGTTCGCCGACCGGGCACTCGGCCACGCCCACGGTGCTGCGGGTGATGGCTTCGACCTGCTCGCGGGCTTTCTCGGCATCCATCACCCAGGTGCGGTAGAAGTCGAACGGGCAGTCGGCCACGCCCCTGTCGCCATCGCCGGAGTTGTACATGCCGGTGTAGCCACGGTGCAGCAGCTTGAACAGGTGGTTCTGCGACTGGTCGTTGGCGCGCGCGTCGCGGATCTGCGAGATCGACAGCTGGGCGTACTGGATGCCCATGTCCTCTTCGCCGCACTCGCCCAGGGTGCGGCCATCGAAGCCGATGATCGCCGAGTGGCCAAAGTAGGAGTAGACCCCGTCGAAGCCGCTGGCGTTGGCCACCGCCACATAGCAGTTGTTGGCCCAGGCCATGCTCTTGGCCATCATCACCTGCTGGTCCTTGGCCGGGTACATGTAGCCCTGGCAACGGACGATCAGCTCGGCGCCCTTCATCGCGCAGTCGCGCCAGATTTCCGGGTAGTTGCCGTCGTCGCAGATGATCAGGCTGATCTTCATGCCCTTGGGCCCTTCGCTGACGTAGGTGGTGTCGCCGGGATACCAGCCTTCGATCGGGCACCAGGGAATGCATTTGCGGTATTTCTGGACGATCTCGCCCTCGCTGTTGATCAGCACCAGGGTGTTGTAGGGCGCCTTGTGCGGGTGTTCCTCGTGGCGCTCGCCGGTCAGCGAGAACACGCCCCAGGTGTTGGCGTCGCGGCAGGCCTGGGCGAAGATCGCGGTTTCGTCGCCGGGGATGCTGGCGGCGGTGGCCATCATTTCGTCGTTGTCGTACATGATGCCCATGGTGCTGTATTCCGGGAACACCACCAGGTCCATGCCCGGCAGGCCGAGCTTCATGCCGCGGATCATGTCGGCGATCTGGTGCGCGTTCTCCAGCACCTGCTCGCGGGTATGCAGGCGCGGCATCTTGTAATTGACGACGGCAACACCGACGGTATCGTTACTGCTTGATATGTCACCATGACGCATGGCGTTCTCCTGTTTGCTGAGATTGTTGGATGGCTGTCTACACGGCCAGGTAGGAGGCGACCTTGGCCTCGTCGACCGTGGCGCGCAGCTCCTCGTGGACGATCTCGCCCTTCTCTATCACCAGGATGCGGTCGGCGATGTCGAGGGCGAACTTGAGTACCTGCTCGGAGACGATGATCGACAGGCCGCGCTGGTCGCGGATGGTCTTGAGGGTGCGGGCCATGTCACTGATGATCGACGGCTGGATGCCCTCGGTCGGCTCGTCGAGCAGCAGCAGTTTGGGATCGCTGGCCAATGCCCTGGCAATGGCCAGTTGTTGCTGCTGCCCGCCGGACAGGTTGCCGCCGCGCCGCGAGCGCATTTCCAGCAGCACCGGAAACAGGTCGTAGAGGTCGCTCGGCACGCTGCGCCGTCCGGTCACGGTGAGGCCGGTCTCGATGTTTTCCCGTACGGTCATGGTCGAGAAGATCATCCGCCCCTGGGGCACGAAGCCGAACCCGGCCTTGACCCGCTCGTGGCTCTTGAGCCCGGTGATTTCCTTGCCGTCCAGGTTGACGCTGCCGCCCTGGCTGGGGATCACCCCCATCAGCGATTTCATCAGCGTGGTCTTGCCCATACCGTTACGGCCCATGATGGCGACGATTTCGTTCTTGCCGACGCTGAAATTCATCTTGCGCAGGATCTCGCTCTGCCCATAGGCCACTGAATAATCGGATACGTTCAACATGTGCTGCTCCTCTCAATGTCCCAGGTAGACTTCGATGACCTTGGGGTCGGCCTTGACCTTCTCCGGCGAGCCCTCGGCGAGGATCTTGCCCTGATGCAGCACGGTGACCTTGTCGGCGATCTCGGCGACGAACTGCATGTCGTGCTCGATCACGATCATGGTGTGCTCCTTGGCGATTTCCCTGAGCAGGATGGCGGTCTGCTGGCGTTCGGTGACCGACATGCCGGCCACCGGCTCGTCGAGCATCAGCAGCTCCGGTTTCTGGATCAGCAGCATGCCGATCTCCAGCCATTGCTTCTGGCCATGGCTTAGCAGGTCGGCCTGGGTGTTCAGGTGTTCGGAGAGGAAGATGCGCCCGGCGACTTCCTCGATCCGCGCGATCACTTCCGCGTCGCGCTTGAACGCCAGGCTGCCGAACACCCCGCGCCCGCTGGGATAGGAAATCTCCAGGTTCTCGAACACCGTCAGGTCGGTATAGATCGAGGGGTTCTGGAACTTGCGCCCGACCCCGGCCTTGACAATCTGGTGTTCCTTGAGCCGGGTCAGCTCGCGGTTGCGGAAGCGGATCGAGCCATCGGTAGCCCTGGTGCGGCCGCAGATCAGGTCGAGCACCGTGGTCTTGCCGGCGCCGTTGGGGCCGATGATCACGCGGATTTCGTTCTGGTCGACGTAGAAGCTCAGGTCGTTGACCGCCTTGAAGCCATCGAAGGACACCGTCAGGCCTTCCACGGCGAGGATGAAATCGGTATTGGATCCGCTCATGGGGTGGCTCCCTGGCTGTTGGGTTCAAGGGGCGGCTGAATGGGCTGCGCCTGGTCCGACGGGGTCTGCTTGCCGAAGATCCGGTCCAGCAACCGATCGACGTGCGGGCCTACGTAAATGGCATACAGGCCGGCGATACCGTTGGGCAGGCCGAGTACCACACCGATGAAGATCAGGCCCATGGCGAACAGCCACAGCTCGGGGAAGTTCTCACCGAACACGGTCTTCGCCACGCTGACCAGCAGTACGCCGTAGACCGCGCCGATGATCGACAGCCGGCCGCCGACGGCGCAGAAGATGACCATTTCGATCGACGGCACCACACCGACGAAGCTCGGCGACATGAAGCCTTCCTGCAGGGTGAACATGGCCCCGCCGATGCCGGCGAAGGCGGCGCCGATGCAGAACACGAAGATCTTGAAGTTGGCGATGTCGTAGCCGGAAAACCGCACCCGGTCCTCCTGCCCGCGCATGGCCACCAGAATGCGCCCGGTCTTGCAGCGGCGAATGTACTGGGCGATCAGCAGGCAGGCGAACAGCAGCGCCACGCAGACGAAGTACAGCACGTAGCTGGCCGAGTCGGTGTGGATGTTCCAGCCATTGAGGGTGCGCAGGTCGGTGATGCCGTTGACCCCACCGGTCAGGCCCTGCTGGCCGATGATCAGGATGGTCAGGATGGCGGCGATCGACTGGGTGATGATCGCAAAGTACACCCCGCCGACCCGGCGCTTGAACATCGCCAGACCGATCAGGTAGGCGACGATCATCGGCACCACGACCACCGCCAGAATACTGAAAGTCAGGCTGTAGAAGGGTTCCCAGAACCACGGCAGCTCGGTGATGCGGTTCCAGTCCATGAAGTCGGGAATACCCGGTGTGGTCTGGATGCGGGTGTTCTCCGGGGTCGAGGCCTCCAGCTTGAGGTACATGGCCAGGGCGTAGCCGCCCAGACCGTAGAACACCCCCTGGCCGAGACTGAGAATCCCGCCGTAACCCCAGCACAGCACCAGGCCGACGGCGACGAAGGCGAAGCTGAGGAACTTGCCGGTCTGGTTCAGACGCATCACATCGAGCGTCAGCGGCAGTATCACCAGCAGCAGCAGCGCCAGTACCACGAAGGCGAGCAGGTCCTGGCGCGGCATGTAGTCCTTGAATGATGAGAATGGCATGTGGGTACTCCTCCTAGCGCCGTACTTTCAGACTGAACAGACCCTGCGGCCTGAACATCAGGATGATCACCACCACCAGCAGGGTGAGAACCTTGGCCATCGAGCCGCCCATGAAGAACTCGAGGATCGATTGCGACTGGGAAATGCTGAAGGCCGAGGCCACGGTGCCGAGCAGGCTGCCGGCGCCGCCGAATACCACCACCAGGAAAGTATCGACGATGTACAGCTGGCCGGAACTCGGGCCGGTGGAACCGATCATGGTGAAGGCGCTGCCGGCGACCCCGGCGATGCCGCAACCGAGGGCGAAGGTCAGGCGGTCGACCCGCGCGGTATTGATGCCCACCGCGCCGGCCATGGGGCGGTTCTGCACCACGGCACGCACCTGTTTGCCCCAGCGCGAGCGGTACATCAGGGCGGCGACGAACAGCGTGGCGAGGACCGCCAGGGCCATGACGAACAGGCCGTTGATCGGCACCTCGATCATGTCGGTGAGTTGATAGGAGCCCATCAGCCAGTCGGGGATCACCACGCCGACCTCACGGGCGCCGAAGATCGAGCGATAGGTCTGCTGCATGATCAGGCTCAGGCCCCAGGTCGCCAGCAGGGTGTCCAGCGGGCGGTGATAGAGGAAGCGGATCATGCTCCATTCGACCAGGGCTCCGAGTAGCGCTGCGGCGAAGAAGGCGAAGACGATGGCGAACAGGAAATACGAGCCGAACAGTTGGGGAAAGTGGCTGGCGAACAGGTTGGAGGTCATGTAGGTGACGTAGGCACCGAGAATCATGAACTCCCCGTGCGCCATATTGATGACCCCCATCTGGCCGAAGATGATGGCCAGGCCCAGGGCCATGAGAACAAAGACCGCAAACAGAATCAGACCGGCAAACCCCTGCATGGCAAAGATCGCGGACAGCTCGGCGGCAGAGAAATCAGAGAACATGGTCCTTCCTCCGGCGATATGAACAGGGATGGCGGCACCGGTGGTGCCAGACCCGCACCCCGAAGGGTGCGGGCCGGGGCGCGGTTACTGGTAACCGGCGGGGAACGGATCGGGCTCCATCAACTCTTCGGTCTCGTGGACAACCTTGAACTGACCATTACGCTGGGCGTGGCCGATGCGGCCCTTGGACCACAGGTGATGGTTTTCATGGATACGCACGTAGCCTTCAGGCGCGGTGTTCAGCTCGATATCCGGTGAGGCGGCACGCACCTTGTCGACATCGAAGGAACCGGCGGCTTCGACCGCGGCTTTCCACAGCCAGGGCCCGAGGTAGGCAGCCTGGGTCACGTCACCGATAACGGCATCGGCACCCCAGCGCTCCTTGAAGGCCTTGACGAAGGCTTCGTTGTTCTCGTTCGGCAGGCTCTGGAAGTACTTCATCGAGGCATAGGCACCTTCGATGTTCTCGCCACCGATACCGAGGATTTCATCCTCTGTCACCGAGATGGTCAGCAGGGAGAAGTCTTCCTTGGTCATGTCCAGGCCAGCGGCCTTGAGCTGGCGGTAGAAGGCCACGTTGGAGCCACCGACCACCGAGGCGAAGATCACATCCGGCTTGCGCAGGCGGATACGGTTGATCACCGAGTTGAAGCTGGTGTGACCGAGCGGGAAGTAGTCCTCGCCGACCACCTGGCCACCCAGATGCTGTTCGATGTGGGTACGGGCGATCTTGTTCGAGGTCCGTGGCCAGATGTAGTCCGAGCCGATCAGGTAGAAGGTCTTGGCACCCTTGTCCTCGGCTACCCAGTCCAATCCGGCCAATACCTGCTGGGTGGCTTCCTGGCCGGTGTAGATGACGTTGGGCGACTGCTCCAGGCCCTCATAGAAGGTCGGATAGTAGAGCATGCCGTTGTAGCGCTCGAAGATCGGTAGTACCGCCTTGCGTGAGGCTGAGGTCCAGCAGCCGAACACTGCGGCTACCTTGTCCTGGCGCAGCAGCTTGTTGGAACGGTCGGCGAAGGTTGGCCAGTCGCTGGCGCCGTCTTCCTGGATATATTCGATCTTGCGCCCCAGCACACCACCCATGGCGTTGATCTGTTCGATGGCGAGAATTTCCGCCTGTACCGAGCCTTCCTCACTGATCGCCATGGTGCCGGTGATAGAGTGCAGAATGCCGACCTTCACCGTGTTGTCGGTGACCGCCAGGCCGGTGGTATTGACCTCGGCGGTGGCGGGTGCCGCAGCTTGCACTGCCATTGGCATGCTCGCCATCATTACTGCGGCGGTGATCGCCGTGACAGTGGTGGAGAGAAACTTGCGGCGTGTCTGCTTGAATGGCCTGGAGTCGTTGGAGTGATCCATAGATGCTTCCTCGTTAACGGTTGAATCCTTCTGAATGGCTGTCACCGGTGGCAGCGCCGGCGACATCCACAGCGCCCACGTCTCGCATTCTGCGTAGCCTTCTCCAAACTGCCCATGCGACAAATACCCCAGCCGCCTACGTCATTTGACGCATGGCTGATACCGGCAAACAGGGGTAGGAGGAGCAGGATGCAGCGCGCTGGCATATATCTGGCATAGGTATGGGAAAGAGCGCTGGATTCCGGCCGGGGAGGGCGGATTCCAGGCTTGTCCAGATCGAGCATGCACCACGAAGGTGCAGGCCAGTAGGCCAGTGTCACCCGATCTGGCATCAAGGGGAGCAGCATGACCGCCAGACAACACATCTTCCGTGTGCGGCGCAGTTACAACCAGTGGGTGGCCAACGAGACGCTGGAGGATTACGCCCTGCGCTTCACCGCCAAGAGCGCCCGGCGCTGGTCGGGGGCGAAGGTGGCGGGTACCGCGCTGGGGGCGATTTCATTCCTCGCGCTGGAGGCCATCGGCGGCGCCATTACCCTGCACTACGGTTTCAACAATGCGCTGGCGGCGATACTGGCGGTGTGCACGGTGATCTTTCTCACCGCCATCCCGATCAGCTACTACGCCGCCCGCTACGGCGTCGACAGCGATCTGCTGACCCGCGGCGCGGGGTTCGGCTATATCGGTTCGACCATCACCTCGGTGATCTATGCCAGCTTCACCTTCATCTTCTTCGCCCTGGAAGCGGTGATCATGGCCATGGCCCTGGAACTGCTGTTCGGGGTACCGCTGGCGGCCGGCTATATTCTCTGCGCGGTGGTGATCATCCCGCTGGTTACCCACGGCATCACCCTGATCAGCCGCTTTCAGCTATGGACCCAGCCGTTGTGGCTGGTACTGCAACTGCTACCGTTCGTGTTCATCATCTACCTGAACGTCAGCGCGGTGGAGGATTGGACCAGCTTCGCCGGCACCGAGCCCGGCAGCGGGCCGGACAATGGCGTCAGCCTGCTGATGTTCGGCGCGGCGGCGGCGGTGATGTTCGCGCTGATGGCGCAGATCGGCGAGCAGGTCGATTTTCTGCGTTTTGTCCCTGAGCCCAAAGAGGGCCGGCGCCTGCGCTGGTGGGCGGCGGTCATGGCGGGCGGCCCCGGCTGGGTACTGCTTGGTGCGCTCAAGCTGCTGGCCGGCTCGTTCCTCGCGGTACTGGCGCTCAACCACGCCATCCCCCTGGAGGAAGCCGCCGACCCCACGCGCATGTACATGGTCGCCTTCGGCTACCTGACCAGCTCACCGCAGGTGGCGCTGGCGCTGGCCGGCATCTTCGTCATCATCTGCCAGGTCAAGATCAACGTCACCAATGCCTATGCCGGCTCCATCGCCTGGTCCAACTTCTTCTCGCGGCTGACCCACAGTCATCCCGGCCGGGTGGTGTGGCTGGTGTTCAACGTCAGCATCGCCCTGCTGGTGATGGAGCTGGGCGTCTACCGCGCGCTGGAGGAAACCCTCGGTTACTACGGCATCATCGCCACCGCCTGGGCCGGCGCCCTGGTGGCCGACCTGGTGATCAACAAGCCGCTGGGGCTGTCGCCACCACATATCGAATTCAAGCGCGCGCACCTGCATGACATCAATCCGGTCGGTGTCGGCGCCATGCTGCTGGCGACCCTGATCGGCATGCTCTGTTTTACCGGCACCTTCGGCGAGGTGCCGCGGGCCCTGGCGCATTTCATCGCGCTGGGCACCGCGCTGCTGACCGCGCCGCTGATCGCCTGGTGGACCAAGGGCCGCTATTACCTGGCGCGCCAGGTGATCCGCATCCAGCCGGACAGCGACGGCCGGCTGGCCTGCTGCATCTGCGAGAACCGCTTCGAGACCGAGGACATCACCCACTGCCCGGCCTATGGCGGGCATATCTGCTCGCTGTGCTGCTCGCTGGATGCGCGCTGCGGCGATTACTGCAAACCGGGCGCCGACTATGCCGCCCAGCTGCGCCGCCTGTTGCGCCTGCTGCTGCCGGAGCGGCTGATGCCGCGGGTCGGCTCGCGGGTCGGGCATTTTCTCGGGCTGTTGCTGCTGATCAACGGCCTGACCGCGCTGATGCTGTCACTGATCTACTACCAGACGCCGTTCATCGATGCCGACACCCAGGCCCAGGCGCTGCTGGGCACCACCCTGTGGAAGGTGTTCTTCATCCTGCTGATCATCACCGGGGTGATCAGTTGGCTGTTCGTGCTGGCCCATGAAAGCCGGCGGGTGGCGCAGGAGGAGTCGAACCGGCAGAACCGTCTGCTGCTGGAGGAAATCGGGGCCCACAAGGTAACCGACCGCGCCCTGCAGGAGGCCAAGGAGCATGCTGAGGCGGCCAACCAGGCCAAGAGCCGCTACCTGACCGGTATCAGCCACGAACTGCGTTCGCCGCTCAATGCGGTGCTCGGCTACGCCCAGCTGCTGGAGCAGGACCCGCAGATTCCCGAACAGCGCCGGCCGGCGCTGACGGTGATCCGTCGCAGCGGCGAGTATCTGGCCGACCTGATCGAGGGGCTGCTGGACATCTCCAAGATCGAGGCCGGCCGGCTCGAATTGAACCTGAGCGAGGTACGCATCGACCTGCTGCTCGATCAACTGGTCAACATGTTCCGTCTGCAGGCCGAGGACAAGGGGCTGGCCTTCCACTTCGACTGTCCGGACCGCTTGCCGCGCTGGGTGCGTACCGATGAAAAGCGCCTGCGTCAGATCCTCATCAACCTGCTGTCCAACGCCATCAAGTACACCGAGCGTGGCGGGCTCAGCCTGACCGTCGGCTACCGCAGCGGGGTCGCCGAGTTCACCGTCAAGGATACCGGCGAAGGCATCCGCGACGAGGATTTCGAACGCATCTTCCAGCCCTTCGAACGGGTGCGCAACCCCGGCTCCACCGCCTTCGGCACCGGCCTGGGGCTGACCATCACCAAGTTGCTGTGCGACATCATGGGCGGCGATATCAGCGTCCAGAGCACGCCGGGGCAGGGCAGCCAGTTCAAGGTCGCCCTGCTGCTGTCCAGTACCCGTGGTGAAGGCCGCGGTGAGCTGCCGGCCAGCCAGCCGCCACGGGGCTATGCTGGTGAGCCCAGGCGCATTCTGGTGATTGACGACGAGGACTCGCACCGCCAGTTGATGAACAGCCTGCTCACACCGCTTGGCTTTCAGGTCACCACCCTGGCCAACCCGCTGCTGGCCGTCGAGCTGGTGCGCAGTCAGCGTGTCGACCTGATCCTGCTCGATCTGAACATGCCCGGCATGGACGGCTGGAGTCTGCTGCAACAGCTGCGTGGGCAGGGTTGCAAGGCGCCGGTCATCATTCTCTCGGCCGATGCCGCCGATGGCGGCCAGTTGCAGCAGTCAGCGTTGCACGATGGTTATTTCATCAAGCCGGTGCCACTCAATCCGTTGCTGGAACAGATCGGCCAGTTGCTCGAATTGCACTGGCATCATGCAAGCGCTGCGCCCCAACCGGAGCTCATCGCCTCCACTGCCGCGCCGCCGGTCACCCGGCAGCAGTTGCGCGGGCTGGCCGAAATTGGCCACCGCAAGGGACTGCTCGAGGCGCTGTACCAGTTGCGTGAGCAGGATGCCGAACATGCCGCCTTCTACAGCGAGTTGATCCGCCTGGCTGACGCCTTCCAGTTCGACGCCATACGCCAGCGCCTTCAGGTAAACGACCATGAATACCCGTAACCGTATCAGCGATACCGTACTGATCGTCGATGATGCGCTCGATAGCATCCGCATGCTCAACGACGTGCTGGAAAACGCCGGCATGACCGTGCTGGTGGCTCTGGAAGGCGCCCAGGCGCTCAATATCAGCCGCAATATCACCCCCGACATCGTGCTGCTCGATGCGCTGATGCCGAACATGGATGGTTTCGAAACCTGCCGCCAGCTCAAGCGCAATCCCGCGCTGGCGGACGTGCCGATCATCTTCATGACCGGGCTGAGCGACACCGAGCATGTGGTCATGGGCCTGAACGCTGGCGGTGTCGACTACGTCACCAAGCCGATCAACCCGGATGAGCTGATCGCCCGCATGCAGGTGCACCTGGCCAACGCCCGCATCGCCCAGAGCGCCCGCCAGGCGCTGGACCAGACCGGCCAGTATCTGTTTGCGGTAGATCAGGGCGGGCAGATGCTGTGGGCCACGCCACAGGTGCATCAGCGGCTGCATCAGGCCGGTTATGGCCAGGCCGACGATCTGGCGGTGCTGGCTGACGAGCTGGGCATCTGGCTGAGCCACCAGCCGCAACCCGGCCATCATCTGGCGCCACAACGCGCCGGTGCGGACGGACCATCGATCGAGTTTCTGGCCCGCGTTTCCGCCCAGGAAAATCTGCTGCGCCTGATAGATGACCCGCGCAGTTCGGATGCCAGTGGTCGTCTGCGTGAAGCCCTTGGCCTGACCGGTCGTGAAGCCGACGTCATGCTGTGGATCGCCAATGGCAAGACCAACCGCGAGATCGGCCAGATCCTCGACATGAGCCCGCGCACGGTGAACAAGCATCTGGAGCAGGTATTTCGCAAGCTCGGCGTGGAGAACCGCACGGCGGCGGCTGCCGCTGCGATCAGGTGTCTGGCGCGGTTCTGAGCCTGAAGTAGAGCCTCCACTGTCCAAACCGGTCAGGCAAATCGATCTTTCCGAACATTGATCACCGAGCCCGCCGCTCTACTATGGATGACATTCAGGTGCCGCTCGCCCCGCACAGGGGCGCGTCATCCAGCGCGACACAATCATCGCTATTCGACGCACTGCCTCCAGCGGTTGAGGCGGCAGGCGCGTGCACCTGAAAAAAAGGGCCTACAGGCCCAACAACAAGAACAAGATAAAGGAAGTACAACTTATGCAATCGGTGAACGTGTACGAGCTTACAGGCAAGTCGAAATTCAACCGTTTCCACGGACTCATTCTGTTCTGGTGTGTGCTCATCCTGATAATCGACGGCTATGATCTGGCCGTGGTAGGGGCCGCGCTGCCTGCGATCATGGACGATATGGGCGTCGATGCCACCAGCGCCGGGATCATGGCCGGTTCGGCGCTCCTCGGTACCATGTTGGGTGCCATGTTCCTCGGGACGCTGGCCGACCGCATAGGCCGGCCGAAGATGATCGCGATCTGCGTGGCGCTGTTCAGCCTGTTCACCGCAGCCTCGGGCCTGACCAGTGACCCGGTCAGCTTCAGTATTACGCGTTTTCTCGCCGGCCTGGGCATCGGTGGGGTGCTGCCGGTGATGACCGCGCAGATGAGCGAATTTTCCCCCGCCAAGTTGCGCGCACGACTGGTAACCCTGGTGTTTGCCGGTTATTCCGTGGGCGGCATCCTGGTCGCCTTGACTGGCAAGCAACTGATCGAAAGCCATGGTTGGCAGTCGGTATTCTATATGGCCGGCCTGCCGGTGCTGCTGATTCCCTTCATTCTCAAGAGCATGCCCGAGTCGATGACCTTCCTGCTCAAGAAAGGCCGTCAGCAAGAGCTGCGGACGATTGTGCAGAAGATCGAGCCGCAACTGGCCGTCACCCCGCAAACGGTCTTCGTCGGGCTGGATGCAACGGCGGCCAAGCAGGATACGCCGGTGCGCAATCTGTTCCGCGAAGGCCGTGGTTTCAGCACGGTCATGATCTGGACCGCCTTCATGACCGGCCTGTTCATGGTCTATGCCCTTAATTCCTGGCTGACCAAGCTGATGGCCATGGCCGGTTTCAGCCTCGGTTCGGCGCTGAACTTCGTGATCGTGTTCAACATCGGTGCCATCGTCGGCGCGGTCGGCGGTGGCTGGCTCAGCGACCGGCTGAATATCAAGCATGTACTGGTGGTCTTCTATCTGGTCGGTGCCGTGGCCCTCACCGCACTGGGCTATACCCGCTCCACCGGCCTGCTGTTCGTCATGGTGTTCATCGTTGGTGCCTCGACGCTGGGTACCCAACTGCTGGCCTATGCCTACGCCGGCGACTTCTATCCGCTGTCGATCCGCTCCACCGGCGTCGGTTTCGCCTCGGGGGTAGGGCGCATCGGAGCCATAGTGGCGCCCATCCTGATCGGCTGGCTGGTATCGCTGAGCCTGCCGCTGGAACACAACTTCATGGCCATCGCCGTGGCCGGGGTGCTGGGTGCCATGGCCGTGACCATGGTCAACCAGTCACGTTCCGACTCCGCACGGGTACGGGAAGCGACAGCCCTGAGTAACTGACCGCAACAATTCACAGGTTTGCGCCCCGGTGGGGTGTCGTCGAGAGGCCGATCTGGGGTGTAGCGCGCCTGCGCTACGCCTGATCCCGGCAGAGCCAAAGCCCGTCGTCGAGTCGATTGCGACCCGGTCCGATCGCGGCCCGAGCCGCTCGACAACCCAGGCGATACACGCCTGGCTCATACAAACAACAAAAATGGTATCGGTAACATGTTCAAGAACACACTCAAGACGCTGCTGGTTTGCGCCATGGCAGCACAGGCGCCGGTGGCGCTGGCGGATTTTTTCGGGGACGCCAAGGCCAGCCTCGAGCTGCGCAACTTCTACTACAATCGGGATTTTCGCAATGAGGGCGCTGCCCAGTCCAAGCGGGACGAGTGGGGCCAGGGCTTCATACTCAACCTGCAGTCGGGATTCACCGAAGGTCGCATCGGCTTCGGTGTCGACGCGCTCGGTACCCTCGGGGTCAAGCTGGATTCCAGCCCTGACCGCACCGGCTCGGGTATTCTGGCGCATGATTCCGAGCGCAACGTGGCGGACGAATACAGCAAGGTGACGCTGACGGCCAAGGCGCGTGCGGGGCAAAGCGAGTTGCGGATCGGTGGTCTGCATCCCACCTTGCCGATGTTGTGGAGCAACAACAGCCGCCTGCTGCCGCAGATCTTCCGTGGCGGCATGCTGGTCTCCAATGACCTGGAGCCACTGAGCATCACCCTGTTGCGGGTGAACGCGGTCAAACAGCGCAATTCCACGGATTTCGAATCGCTGACGGCCTTCGGCTATGCGCCGGTCCGCGCCGACCATTACGATTACCTGGCCCTCGACTACCAGGCGCTATCGAGCCTGTCGCTCAGCTATCACCTCGCTGAGCTGAAGGACCTGTACCGTTCGCACTTCTTCGGCCTGAAGCTCGATCACCCGCTCGCCGCCGGCAGGCTGCTCTCGGACATCCGCTACTTCGATGCCAGCGACACCGGCAATGAAGGGCTGGGCGAGGTGGACAACCGTACGCTGAGCAGTTGGCTCGGCTACAACCTGGCCGGCCATACCTTCGGCGGTGGCTACCAGAAAGCCTGGGGCAGCACGCCGTTTGCCTTCCTCAACGGTGCCGACACCTACCTGTTCGGCGAGTCGCTGGTCAGTACCTTCACGGCGCCGAAGGAGCGGGTCTGGTTCCTGCGTTACGACTTCGACTTCGCGCAGGCGGGGCTGCCCGGTCTGACTCTCGGGGTCAAGTATGTGAAGGGTGATCAGGTTGACCCGACGCTGCTGAATACCACCCAGGCCGCCGAGTTGCGTGCCCAGGGCCGTGACGGCAAGGAATGGGAGCGGGTCACCGATATTGCCTACCAGGTCCAGAGCGGTCCGCTCAAGGACTTGTCCCTGCAATGGCGCAACTCCACCAACCGTTCGACCTACGCCGATAGCGCCAACGAGAACCGCTTGATCGTGCGCTATACCTTCAATTTCTGATTGAAGGGGCATGCGACCGGGGTAGCCGGATGGCTAATAGCGGTGCCCTGCACCCTGCGTTACACTCCGCGCTCAATTGATTGGTCCGACCAGTCGGAATCCCGCGGTTTTGCAGCGCAGCAGAGCAGGGGGCCGCTATGGCGATAATGCATAAAGACACGATTTCGGCTTGCCTGCTGAAGGAAGCCTTGTTGGGGTTCACCCGTCCCGGGCTGGATGCCGGAGCCCTGCTGGAAAGCCTCGGGTTTCCCGGCGTGCTGCTGGATGAGCCGGGCCATCGGGTGCCGGTCGAGCTGTACGGCACTGTCTGGCTGCGCCTGGCTGCCGCCTATGACGATGAGTTCTTCGCCATGGACTCGCGTCCGCTGCGGCTCGGCAGTTTCAATTTTCTCTGCCGCACCGGCATCACCCAGCCGACGGTGGAGCAGGCGCTGATCCATACCCTCAACTTCCTCGGCCTGATGCTCGGGAACTTCAAGGGGCGTCTGGCCAGAAGCCGGAGCCTGGCGGAAATCGTGCTGCTGGAGGGCGAGCAGCCGCCCCAGCGGCCCTTTGCCTATTTCACCTACTGGATGATCGTGCACGGCTTGGCCTGCTGGCTGGCGGGCCGGCGCATTCCCCTGCTGGCGGTCGAGTTGCGCTGCCCTGAGCCGGGCTATATAGCCGATTATCAGGTGATGTTTTCCGATAACCTGCGTTTTGGCCAGTCCTCCACCCGCGTCATCTTCGCCGCCGAAGCGCTGGACCTGCCGGTCCGCCGCAGTGAGGCCGAGTTGCGCTGCTTCCTGGCCCAGGCACCGGCCAACATCCTGGTTCGCTACCGGGATGCCAACAGCCTGGCCAGCCAGGTCAAGAACGCTCTGCGTGCGTTGCCGGCGATCGACTGGCCAACCAGCGATGCCCTGGCGCAATCGCTGTGCATGTCGCCGTCGACCCTGCGGCGCCGGCTGGCAGCCGAAGGTGTCCAGTATCAGGCGATCAAGGACAGCCTGCGGGAGGAGCAGGCGACTCGCTGGCTGGCCGATTCGGCGATCAGCTATGCCGATATCGCCGAACAGCTCGGGTTTGCCGATGTCAGCTCGTTCTACAAGGCCTTCCGCAAGTGGACCGGCACCAATCCCGGTCACTACCGCCAGTTGATTCTCGGCGACGATTGAGCGGACGGGAATCGCCAGACGCTTCGCCAGGCCGCTGCCGTCAGGCAGAATCATCGCTGAAATCCTCCTCCCAGAATTCCAGGTCGCCGCGGGAACCGGGAGTACGGGCCTGCTCCTGGGCCCGCAGCTCCACCCGGCGGATCTTGCCGGAGATGGTTTTCGGCAGGTCGCTGAACTCGATACGCCGGACACGTTTGTAGGGCGCCAGTTGCTGACGGGCGAACGCGATGATGTTGCCGGCCAGTTCCGGGCTCGGGGTATGGCCATGGCGCAGGATGATAAAGGCCTTGGGAACACATGAGCGCACCGGGTCGGGACTCGGAATGACGGCCGCCTCGGCAACGGCCTGGTGTTCGATCAGCACGCTTTCCAGTTCGAAGGGGCTGATGCGATAGCCCGAGGATTTGAAGACGTCATCGCTGCGACCGATATAGGTGAAGTACCCGGCCTCGTCGCGGACTGCGACATCACCGGTACGGTAGTATCGGCCACCCAGTGCGTCGCTGGTACGCT
The DNA here is from genome assembly GCF_002979975.1 of Pseudomonas sp. MYb185. Classification (GTDB taxonomy): domain Bacteria; phylum Pseudomonadota; class Gammaproteobacteria; order Pseudomonadales; family Pseudomonadaceae; genus Halopseudomonas. The sequence goes on from NZ_PCQD01000001.1 coordinate 472,413, forward strand.
CGGGATCGCCTTCGTAGCCGCTGGTCAGGCTGGCGGGGGCCGGGTCGAGAGCCAGAGCGATTTCCCCCTCGTCGGCCTCCTGGTCATTGGCGTCGAGCAGCACGATCCGGTATCCCGGTAAGGGGCGACCCATGGAGCCGCTGCGCAGGGGCTGCCCCGGACTGTTGCCGATCTGCGCGGTGGTCTCCGTCTGGCCATAACCATCACGGATGTTCAGCCCCCAGGCGTGGCGGACGCGCTCTATTATCTCGGGATTGAGCGGTTCGCCGGCACCGACCAGTTCACGCAGGGCGACCGGGTAGCTGGCCAGATCCTCCTGGACCAGCATGCGCCACACGGTGGGCGGGGCACACAGCGAGGTGACCCTGCAGCGCACCATCTCATCCAGCACGGTCCTGGCATCGAACCGCTCATACTGGTAGCTGTAGACGGTGGCCCCAACGGTCAAGGGAGCGAAGAAACAGCTCCATGCATGCTTGGCCCAGCCAGGCGAACTGATGTTGTAGTGGATATCCCCGGCCTTCAACCCCAGCCAGTAGAGGGTGGACAGATGGCCAATGGGATAACTGGCGTGGCTATGCACTACCAGCTTGGGTTTGGATGTGGTGCCAGAGGTGAAGTAAAGCAGCAAGGGATCATCGGCGGTGGTCATGCCATCGGGTACAAAGTCTTCGCTGGCCTGGTGGCTGTCCGCGAAGCTTGTCCAGCCCCGGGATTGACCATCCACCGCGATGCGGGTGTGAATCTGCGGGTAGGCGGCGAAGCGCTGGGCATTGTCGGCCATGGTCACGATATGGCGCACGCCACCCCGCTCTATGCGGTCGGCCAGATCATCATCCGCCAGCAGGGTGGCGCAGGGAATGGTGACCGCCCCCAGTTTCATGCAACCCAGCATGATCTCCCACAGGGCGATATGGTTGGGCAGCATCACCAGGACCCGGTCGCCCCGCCGAATGCCTTGCTCTCTCAGGAAGTTGGCCGTCTGGTTCGAGCGACGTGCCAGTTCCGCGAAGGTCAGCTTCTGTTCCTGCTCGGCACTGACCAGCCACAGGGCCGGGTGCTGATTACCCCTGGCGATGGCATCGAAATGATCCAGCGCCCAGTTGAAATGGGTTGGCCTGGGCCAGTTGAAGCCCTGGCATGCGGCGGCGTAGTCCTCGCGGTTGGCGAGCAGGAAATCCAGTGCGGCGGCAAAGGGCGGGTTCACGGGCAGCCTCATCGCAGGACCTCCCTGACACTCTGGGAACGGGTCCTATGAAGAGTGGCATATATGTTGGGCATGAATAGCCTCCGGGATTGTTCTTCTTATCTGCCAGCAAGCTAGCAAAGCCCGTACCACACTGGAAAATCATTTTTATATCAATGGCTTGAGGTCAGGCATAGGCCGGAAAAGCCTTGCCAGGTGGATAACTGTCGCAAAGCGGTCCAGTCTCATGAGACTTTGTCTTAATATGAAACAGTTGGATGTGATCCCGGTGGGTGCTGAAAGCGCAGCGGCAGTTGGGCAGAGCAGCCTTCATGGCGTAGATGGCTGACCCGCCACAGCTGGCTCAATTATTGCTGCATAACACGAGGCGGTCGGGCATGCCGAGGTCCGTATCCGTCGATAATAAGAGGGTCTGCAACCAGACTCCGGAGGGGTAGCCATGCATGTAAATACAAGACTCAACCCTGGATTGATCGATATTTTCCGCGCTCGGGAAATGTCGCTTGCCGACCGGGGTTGGTGTTCGGGCGAGTTCATCCTGCGCGAACCGATCCGCGCATCCTGGCAGCGCAGCATGGATTACGGGCTGCAGCCGGATGCCGATCCGGTCGGGGCTGACCAGGTCGCCCTCGGCGCCGAGGACCTGTATGAAAGCAATAGAATGTTGCTGGACTGTGCCGAGCCCGCCTTGCAGCATCTGACCGACCGGCTCGGCCATCACGGCAATGACAGCCTGCTGATTCTGGTGAATGCCCAGGCTACGGTACTGGCCATCGAAGGGGGCAGCAGCAAGTGGCGGGAGTTGCGTGACCTCAACCCCGGAGTCTGCTGGAGCGAAGCGCAGCGGGGTACCAATGCCCTGGGCACCGCCCTGGTCGAGGACCGTCCGACCATGATCGGCTATGGCGAACACTTCCTCGATCGGCTCAGCATCTTTTCCTGTGCGGCTGTGCCTATTCGCAACCCCCAGGGCACCATCGAAGGTGTGCTTGACCTGACTCGTCAAGGTCCGACGCTGCAGGCCCAGGACAGCCTGCTGTTGCTGGACATGACCGCCAGTCAGATCGAGAGCCGCCTGTTCATCAGCTCATACGGCCATCAGTATGTGGTGGCTTTTCATCCGCGCCAGCAATACCTGGATACCGCCTGGCAGGGCCTGCTGGCACTGGATCCGGAAGGCAGGATACTGGCTGTCAATGAGCGTGCCTGCGAGTTCTTCGGCATGGATCGCCAGCAACTGGTCGGTCAACCCGCCGAAAGCCTGGTTCGGGGATGGCAGGAACGCTTCGGGCAATTGCGGCGGGGTGTCGGTGGCAGTCTGCGGACGCCGCGTGGTGATTTTTACTACAAGACCCTGCACCGGCCTGAGCCTCTGTCAGTGCCAGTGCATCAACCTGGGATACGCAAGGGCAATACCGCACCCAGTCTGGAAACCCTGGCGGGCAGCAGCAACCCGCGTTACCTGCGGGAACTGAACATGGCGGTGCGTGGCCTGCGCCACGATCTGCCCATTCTGCTGCTGGGTGAAACCGGCTCGGGCAAGGAATGGGTCGCCCGCGCGCTGCACCAGAACAGCCGCAGGGCGGACAAGCCCTTCATCGCGGTCAACTGCGCGGCTATCCCGGAGGGGCTGATCGAGTCCGAATTGTTCGGTTATCGGGATGGCGCCTTCACCGGGGCACGGCGCGGCGGCATGACCGGGCGACTGCAACAGGCCCATGGCGGCACCCTGTTCCTCGATGAGGTGGGCGATATGCCGTTGGCGCTGCAGGCGCGTTTGCTGCGGGTACTGCAGGAGCGCAAGGTGGCTCCCCTGGGTGCGGGCGTCGAGCAGGACCTGGATATCAACCTGATCTGCGCCACCCACCGTCAGGTCAAATCCCTGGTGACCGAGGGCGACTTCCGCGAGGATCTCTACTACAGGATCAATGGCATGTCCGTGCATCTGCCGCCGCTGCGCGAACGCAAGGACCTGCGCGAGCTGTGCTGTTCCGTGTTGCGCCGCCTGGGCGGCGGCGAGGTGACGCTTGCCGAGGAGCTGCTGCAGCTGTTCGAGGGCTACCACTGGCCAGGTAATATCCGCCAGCTGGAAATGGTGCTGCGCACCCTGCTGGCCATGCGGCTTCCGGAAGACCGGGAACTGGGGCTGGAGCACCTGCCGGCCACCACGATGGAGGAACTGATCGCCGAAGAGGCGTCGGTGCCGGACACCAATATCAGGGTCAGGGAGCAGGAACTCATCCGCCAGGCGCTGGCCGAGCACGATGGCAATGTGTCCGCCGCGGCCCGCATGCTCGGCATCAGCCGCGCGACCCTGTATCGAAAACTGAAGCAGGCTGGCTGATGCTGGTCGGCCTGGTATCGCGACTGGTCAGCAGCGAGCCGTCGGACGCGGTGCGCAGTGGCCTGCGCTGGCTGTACAGCTTCGTACGCCCGCAGTTGAAGGCCATTCTCGGTCTCATGGTGCTGTCGATATCGGCTTCGTTGCTGGTGTTGATGCAGCCGTGGCTGACCAAGCTGCTGATCGATGACGGCTTGCTGGCCGGCGATTTCCCGTTATTGGTGATGATAGTGCTGGGCATGATCGTCGCCACCACGGTGGCAACGCTGCTGTCGGGCATCAACCGCTATCTGCATACACGGTTATCGGGGCGCGTGCTGTTCGCCCTGCGTGAGGATGTGTACGGACATCTGCAGCAGCTGTCGCCACGTTTCTTCGGTCGGCGCCGCATGGGGGATCTGCTCAGCCGTCTCGATGGCGATATCGCCGAGATCCAGCGCTTTGCCATCGACGCGCTGTTTTCCGCCACCTCCAGCATCATCGGCCTGATAGGCGCGACCGTCATGCTGGTGATGCTGTCATGGAAGCTGGCGCTGCTGGTGGCGATCCTGGTCCCGCTGGAAATGCTCTGGCTGCGCTGGATGCGCCGCAAGGTGGCCGACGAGACCCGTACGCTGCGGGAGCGCTCCAGCGACATGTCCTCATTCCTGGTTGAAACGCTGCCGGCAATCAAGTTCGTCCAGGCGGTTGGTCGCCAGCGCCATGAAGCGGATCGCCTGCACGGGCTGGGGCAGGGGTATCTGCAGCAGTTGCTGCGCTTGCAGGTTGTGGAATTCTTCACCAACGCCATTCCCAGCACCATGACCTCGATCACCCGGGCGCTGGCCTTCCTGATCGGCGGCTATTGGGTCATCAGCGGTCAGTGGCAACTGGGGTCGCTGATCGCTTTCGCAACCTACCTGGGGATGGTGGTTGGCCCGGCGCAGAGCCTGCTGGGCCTGTATGTCGCGGTGCAGCGCATGGCGGTCAGCCTGACCCGCGTTACCGAGCTGCGTGACGAGAAGCCCGAGATCGCTGTTGCCGACAGCCCCCTGCCGCTGCCGGCGGCGCCCGCCGAGCTGGTGCTGCATGATGTCTCCTTCCAGCATACCGAGCGACAGCAGGTCATTATCGAAAGCGGCTCCGCGCGCTTCCCGGTGGGCAGGAAGATCGTCCTGTCCGGTCCGTCCGGCAGCGGCAAGTCGACCCTGATCGATCTGCTGCAGCGCTTCTATGACCCGGATCGGGGATATATCAGCTACGGGGGCGTGGATATCCGTCAACTGAACCTGAGCGGCTATCGCAAGCGGCTGGCGGTGGTCAGTCAGGATATCGTCCTGTTCCGCGCCTCGCTCGCCGATAACCTGCGCTACGGGGCGCCGGATGCCACCCTGGAGCAGATCGAGCAGGTGGTGAGGCAGGCCCATCTGGAGGAACTGGTGGCCAGCCTGCCGGAAGGCCTCGATGCCCAGTTGAGTGAACGTGGCCAGCAGTTGTCGGGAGGTCAGCGCCAGCGCATAGCGATTGCCCGGGCGCTGTTGCAGGATCCCGATGTGCTGGTGCTGGATGAGGCGACCTCGGCGGTGGATGTGCGCACCGAGCAGGCCATCATCCAGGAGATTGATGCCCTCTTCGCTGGGCGCACGCGTATTGTCATCAGTCATCGGCCGGGCATCGCCGATGACGCGGACCTGCATTACCAACTGCTCGATGGGCGTCTGAGCGTCACGGCAGCCAGCCCGTTGGAAGGAGTACCAGGTTGAGGGTGGGCATCATCGATAGCGGATTGCACCGGCAGCACTGGCCTCGGTTGCAGGCGGGCCGGGCCTTTGTCATGGGGCAGCAGGGTGTGCTCGGCCAGGCGCTCGAAGATGACCATCTGGGGCACGGCAGTGTGGTCACTCGTATCCTGTTGGCGCAGGCGCCCACCGCCGAGCTGGTGGTAGCGCAGGTGTTCGGCCAGCGCGCGGCGACCACCGCGGCGCAACTGACAGCCGCACTGCTGTGGTTGCTCGAACAGCGGGTGGAACTGATCAATTGCAGCCTTGGATTGCATGCCGACCGTCCTGCGCTGCGTGATGCCTGCGACCAGGCTGTCAGCCGCGGTGTGATCCTGTGTGCATCCAGCCCGGCCATGGGCCAACCGGTCTATCCCGCCAGTTACCCTGGGGTGGTCGCGGTCACCGGGGATGCTCGCTGCCAGCCGGGGGAATGGAGCTGGTTGCAGGGTGAGATGGCCGAGTTCGGCGCGACGGTCGGCAAGGGCAGCGAGGGCGGAGCGTCCATGGCTTGTGCCCGTTTCAGCGGCCTGCTCGCTTCGCTCTGGTCAACCCGGCCGGAGTGGAAGGCAGAGCAGGTGCTCGGGTATTTCAGGCAGCAGGCCAGTCGTACCGGCCCACAGCGCAGGGAGCCTCTATGCGAAAGAAACGGATAGCCGTTCTGGGAGCCGGCCCTGCCGGTGCTGCTGCTGCGCTGGGACTGGTGCGGCTCGGCTACCAGGTAACGGTGATCAGCGACTGGCGGCGTTTCAACGCCATCGAAGGTACCTCCGAGCGGGTATTGCAGGCGCTGCGCGGTATCGGCCTGCGGCGCGCCAGCGAGGCCGCCATTCCGGCGCCGAACCGCCAGGTCCTCTGGGCGGGACAGCGCAGCCTGCGTAATCGGGAATGGTTGCTGGAGCGGCCGGTCTTTGACCGGGCGCTGCGCGACGATCTTCACCAGGCCGATATCGAGGTGATCGAGGCGCGGGTATTGGCGGTGCATCAGGTGCACCCCGATCAGCTGTCGCTGGCGCTTGATGGTGCCGGCGACCTCGATGTGGACTTCGTGGTCGATGCCCGCGGGCGCCAGGCTCCGCAGTCCGCGGAGGCCGCCCGGGGGCCGGAAACGCTCAGCCTGTTGTGCCGGTGGCGTGGGCAGGCAGGGGAGGCGGCCAGCGCGGCGGAAAGCCTGGATTCCGGCTGGTGCTGGTTGGCGCGGCTGCCCAATGGCGAGCAGTACTGGCAATGGACGCTGGATGCGCGGCATATGGCGATGCCGGGCAGGGCGCAATTGACCGCCTGGTGCGCCGAGCGGCGGGCTGCAACCCAACTGGCGGCGGAGTTCTTCGCTGAAGATCCCGGCGCAGCGGTGGAGCTGCGCGCGCGCAGTTCAACCTGCACCCTGGCTTCGGACCTGTGTGGCGACAGGACCATACGGGTCGGGGATGCGGCAATGGCCGTGGATCCGCTCTCGGGCAATGGCATTTTCCAGTCGCTGTCCTCTGCGCTGCAGGCACCGGCGGTGATCAATACGGTGCTGCAGTACCCGGCCGATGCGCCGTTGGCGCAGGCCTTTCATCGTCGCCGGGTAACCGAGCTGTTTTACCGCTTCGCCCGCCTGGGCCGGGATTTCTATGCACAGGTGGAGGCTGCCCCGGAACAGTCGTTCTGGAGGGAGCGCCAGCGCTGGCCGGACGATCGCCAGACCCATATGCCGGTGACCCCGGAGGCGGTAACCACCGACTGGGCGCCGGTGGTCGCAGGGGATCGGATCAGTCAGGCGCGGGTGGTGATTACCCCGGATCAGCCGTTGGGCATCTGGCATCTGAACGGCGTGGAGCTGGCGCCGGTGGTGGAAGCCCTGCGTGAGCAATCCTGGGAGCAGGTGCTGGCGCAGCTGCAGCCTGCCCAGCGGGGGGCGGTTGCCGGGTGGCTGCAGACCTTGGGTTATGGGCCGGATACCGGCGTATCCGGCCGCAGCGTCACACCTTGATGAGCACTGATTTCGACTCGGTGTAGTGCTCGATCGCTGCCTCGCCCATTTCCCGCCCGATCCCGGACATCTTGTAGCCGCCGAACGGCAGAGCCGGGTCCAGTGCGGTATGGCAGTTGACCCACACCGAGCCCGCCCTGATCCGTGGGATCATGCGGTGGACCTGGCTCAGGTTGTTGGACCAGATGCTGGCACCCAGACCAAAGGGGCTGTCATTGGCCAGACGTATTGCATCCTCAATGTCGTCGAAGGGCTGGGCCACCAGCACCGGACCGAAGATTTCCTCCTGGACCAGCGGGCACTTCTGATCCACATCGGTGATCAGCGTCGGGCGGACAAAGAAGCCCGGCCCCGCAGAGCTGCCGCCACAGGCGATGGTGGCACCCAGCTCCCGGCCCATTTCGATATAGCCGTCCACCCGGGCCTGCTGCCTGGCGGAGATCAGCGGGCCCATGTCCACGCTGCTGTCCAGCCCGTTACCCAGCTTCATGCCATTGGCGATATCGCATATCTCCGCCATGACCCGGTCGAACTGACGGCGTTGGACGTACAGGCGGGAACCGGCACAACAGACCTGGCCCTGATTGAAGAAGATGGCATTGGCTGCACCCACCGCAGCCTCCATCGGGTCCATATCATCGAGCACGATGGTGGGCGACTTGCCGCCCAGTTCCAGGGTGATACGGGTCATGGACTCCAGCGCCGCCTTGCCGATCAGCTTGCCAACCGGAGTGGAGCCGGTGAAGGTGATCTTGTCGATGTCCGGGTGTGCTGCCAGCGCGGCACCGACTTCGGCGCCGATCCCGGTCACCACATTGAGCACGCCCGGGGGATAACCTGCCTCCTGCACCAGCTCGGCCAGCTTGAGGGCGGTCAGCGGGGTTTCATCGGCTGGCTTGAGGACCACGGTGCAGCCGGTGGCCAGGGCCGGGCCGATTTTCCAGCAGGCCAGGAGCAGGGGGAAGTTCCAGGCCACGATGGCACCCACCACACCCACCGGCTCGCGGGCGATGTAACCATGAAATTGAGCGTCAGGCATCAGCGGTACCGACGGGTTTACCGTGGTGCCGGTTATCTTGGTCGCCCAGCCCGCCATATAGCGGAAGAAGTCGATGCACAGCTGCACATCCACTGCGCGGGCCATCTGCGCGCTCTTGCCGTTATTCAGGCATTCCAGTTCGGCCAGGATGTCCGCATCGCGTTCGAGCAGGTCAGCCAGCTTGAGCAGCAGATTCTGCCGCTCCCGTGGCCGCATGCTGCTCCAGCTTGAATTATCGAAGGCCAGACGCGCCTGTTGTACGGCGCGATCAATATCGCCGGGCGTCCCCTTCGGTACATCGACCAGATGAGTGGCGGTTGCCGGGTTCAGCAACGCCATGGTCTGGTCCTGCTCACCGGCAGTCCACTCGCCTCCTATCAGCATGCTGCAGCGGCGGTTGAGAAACTCCCGGGTTTTTGGGTGGAGGGGAAATGCATCAGTCATCTTGTTCTCTCTCTCTGATGTTTAGAGTCCCAACCACAGGTGCAACCTCTGTGCCAAGAGCGCACACGGCCCCTGGTGGCTAAGGCGCCCATGCATCGGCGCGTAGAAGGGGGGCAGTGGCGTGCTTCAGGAGTGTCGCAAAGTGAAACAATCCTGAGACGCGGTGCTACATGCCGCGCTGACAAGCCTGGCGCGCAGGGTATGTGTCACAGAGTGAGATCATGTTGTCGCGCAATAAGACAATATGAGGTAGACAGGGGAGCAGGTTACGCCAATGTTTTTTCTATGTTATTGATTTAAATGAGTTTTATGTGAATGGCATGAGCCTTGCTTGGAGGGAGTAAGCACGGCAGGTTCCCCGCATCCGGGTTGGGCGAGCCGAAGCTGAAGAATAAATATCATAAGAAGACACCGTGGGAGGGCATGACCCGATGAAAACAAGACTCTTGAGGCAAGGGCTAATGGGAGGGCTGCTGGGGCTATCGTTGCTCCTGCATGGCACGGCACAGGCGGCGGACCCGGCATCGGCTGAGGAGCTCCTGGCCACACGCTGCGTGGCCTGCCACCAGGCAGAGGGCGGCGACAAGTACAGCCGGATCAGTCATCAGCGCAAAACACCCGAGGGCTGGCTGATGACCATTGCCCGCATGCAGACCGCCCATGACGTCCCCCTTACCGATGAAGAGCGGCGCACCCTGGTCAAGTATCTGGCCGACAGGCAGGGCATGGCCCCCTCCGAAACCGCAGACTATCGCTATGCGCTGGAGCGTCGCCTCAACCAGCAGGAGACGCTGATGGAAGACCCCCAGCTGGGTGAAATGTGCGTGCGCTGCCACTCGGGCGGGCGCGTGGCCATGCAGGGGCGCACCGAGCAGGAGTGGCACCACCTGGTGAACTTCCACCTTGGTCACTGGCCGGCGCTGGAATATCAGGCCCTCAGTCGCGATCGTGACTGGCTGAACATTGCCTTGAACGAAACCGTTCCCCATCTGGCCAAGCGTTTCCCGCTGGAAAGTGAAGCCTGGTTCCAATGGATGGAACAGCGTCCGAGCGCGGAAAGCCTGGCCAGCCGCTGGGTGTTCCGCGGGCACTATACCGGCAAGGGGGAGGTGGCCGGTAGCATGACGGCCAACTATGTCGGCGACGACAGTTTCGAGATCAAGCTGGATGGACGCTACGCCAACGGTGAGCCGTTCACCGGCAGCGGTACCGCACTGCTGCACAACGGCCATGAATGGCGTGCCAACGTCGACATCGACGGGACCATCCTGCGTCAGGTGTTCAGTGTGGTGGACAACGAGATGACCGGCCGCATGTTCGAGCGTGACCGTGACGAACGTGGTCTGGACTTCCACGCGGTTGCCGAAACCGCACCCACTCTGCTGGCGGTGCAGCCAGGCTACGTGAAGGTGGGCCAGGAACAGGAGCTGACATTGATCGGCAGCGGGCTGAACGGCACGCCGCAGCTGGGCGCGGGCATCGAGGTCCTCAAGGTGCTGGACAGCTCGGCGGACCGGATGCGGGTACAGGTGCGGGTCGCGGCCGATGCGCCGGTGGGTGTGCGGGAAGTGGCGGTTGGCGAGGCCAATGGCACGACCCTGGCGGTCTACCGGCAGATCAGCGAAGTGCGTGTGGTGCCGGATTATGCAGTAGCCCGGATTGGCGGCAACGGCAGCCCGACGGAGAAGGTCGAAGGCCGGTTTGACGCCGAGGCCTGGGGCCTCAGCGAGGATGGCAAGACGCCCTACCGGATAGGCTTTGTCCCGGCGACCTGGTCGGTGGAGCCATTCGACGAAGAGGCCGAGCAGCTCGAGGACGTCAAGTTCGCCGGTGTCATGGACAGGGAGACTGGGGTGTTCATACCGGGTGATGCGGGTCCCAACCCCCAACGTCCGATGATGGCCAACAACGTAGGCAACCTGAAAGTGCTGGCTACGGTTGAGGAGGATGGCCAGGCCGTGACCGGCGAAGGTCAGATGATAGTCGGCGTCCAGCGCTGGGTGATACCGCCGATCCCGTGAGGATAGGCGGCTCCGATGTAAACGGAATCAACAGACTCAGCGAGGTGGTCCCATGGGTATCAAACTGAATATTGTCGAGCACAACCTGCACCAGGTGCAGATCGATGCCGAACAGATGCTGTTTCACATTCCAACGAGTTCGCTGTTTACCCAGGATGAGCTGACGACCAGCATTCTTGGGGCCTTGCGCAGTGGCGCGGATTCCCGCGAGCACATCCAGACGGCGTTGGCGGGGCGTTTTCCGGCCCAGGACATTGACGAGGCGCTCAAGGACCTGCTGACGCTGGAGGTGGTGAGCGATGGCTCGCCGCTTACCGGGGATGTGTTTACCGGCGGCGTCAGCAAGACCGCACTGAATACCGTGGTGCTCAACGTCAACACGGGTTGCAATCTCAGCTGTACCTACTGCTACAAGGAGGACCTGGACAAGCCCTCTGCCGGTAAACGCATGTCGGCGGAAACCGCCATTGCCTCGGTAGAGATGCTGCTGGAGCAATCGCCGGAGGAGGAGCGCTATTCGGTGGTGTTCTTCGGTGGCGAACCATTGAGCAATCGTCCATTGATCGAGTACATGGTGGATTATTGCGAGCGGCGTTTCGCTGAACTGGGCAAGCAGGTGGACTTCATCATGACCACCAATGCCACCATGCTCACCGAAGACATCGTCGATTATCTCAACCGGCACCGCTTTGGCCTGTCGATCAGCATGGACGGGCCCAAGGCCATCCACGACAAGAACCGCATCACGGTCAGCGGCCAGGGCACCTACGACGTGGTTCGGCGCAAGGCGCAGATGTTGCTGTCGCGCTACGACAGCCGACCGGTGGGCGCCAGGGTTACCCTGACCCGGGGCACCACCGAGGTCGAGGCGATCTGGGATCACCTGATCAATGAGCTGGGTTTCGCCGAGGTGGGTTTCGCCCCGGTGACCTCGGGGGATATCAGCAGCTTCAACCTTACCGGAGAGGAGCTGATAACCCTGTTCGCCAACTTCAAGGCACTGGGCCGGCGCTATCTGGATGCAGCACTCAAGGGCGAGAACATCGGCTTCTCCAACCTCCATCAGCTGCTGACCGATATCCACGAGGGGCACAAGAAGTCGCTGCCCTGCGGAGCCGGCCTGAAGATGCTGGCAGTGGATTACAAGGGCGAGTTGAATCTGTGTCACCGCTTTACCGGCTCCTCGTTGCCCACCTTCGGCAACGTGCATGGCGAAGTGGACAATGCCTCGCTGACGCAATTCCTGTCGGATCGCCTGGATCGCAGCAATACCGGTTGCCAGACCTGCCGCATTCGCAACCTGTGTTCGGGTGGTTGCTATCACGAAAGCTACTCCAAGTACGGTGATCCGCAACATCCCAACTACCACTACTGTGAGCTGCTGCGCGACTGGGTGGATTTCGGTATCGAAGTCTACGCCAGGATCATGAGCAGCAATCCCGATTTCATTACCCGCCATATCGTTCCGCGGAAGGTGCACTGATATGAAACATCTCAAAGCCATTAACAATAAAGCGCGCACGCTCGAGCAGGCCGTCGCACAGGATCGGGTCGAGGAAGTGCTGGCCATGAACGCCACCGTTGGCTGTACCAGTACGGTCGATCCGGGTTGGGAAACGGACGTGTTCGGTGGCGTCACCGGACTCTGCCAGCCGATGGAAGCGGACCTGTACGGCTGCGCGGACCCCTGCTGGTGGCCGGCCCAGGTCCCCGACCTGATGAGCACCCACCCCGACTGGAACAAGGGCGCTGCCGACTCCAGCATGGACTGGCGCAAACTGGATACGGTTTTCCCCACAGACAAGTGAGCCTGGGGCTAGAGGATTTCGATATGTTCAAGAAAAACAACAAGATGTTAGTGGCTGGCGCGGTGATGACAGCGGTTATGACAGCGCCAGCCCTGGCCGATAATGCCGGTCGAGTGCTGCAATCCGGCCAGGAATACATGGTGGTGACCAACTACCCCAACAACCTGCATGTGATCGATGTGGCCACCGACGAGGTGTACAAGAGCTGCGACCTGCCGGACCAGTTCGGACCTGGGACGGCTATCGTCAGCCCGGACAAATCCCGCGCCTATGTGCTGAGCAACCGTTACACCACCCTCTATGGCATCGAGCTGGACAGCTGCGATATGTCCTTCCGCGCCGTCCTGGCACAGGCCCCGGGGGAGCTGGCGCGGTCGATGTACTCCTTTGCCGTCAGCGCTGATGGCAAGGAGCTCTACACCGTGGCCAACCCGTCGCAGAAGAACCTGGATCACTACGTCGTGGGTGACCCGCGGCTGCAGGTGTACAGTACCGATGCCGGGCTCGATGCCAAGCCGATCCGCATGTTCCCTGCACCGCGCCAGTCCTATCTGATGCAGGCCGCGGATGACGGTTCGCTGTATCTGGCTGCGGACAATATCTACCGGATCGACGTGCAGACCGGCGAGCGTGAAGTCGCCATCGGCGTGCGTGACTGGGAGCGCAAGGGCTACGGCCAGCCCGACGTGCTGTATCTCTGGCCCAAGCAGCAGGTCAGCCGGGATTTCACCATCCTCTACGCGGCGCCCAAGTTCACCGATGAGACGGAGGATATGGATACCGCGGAGTTCATGTTCGGTTTCTACAATATCAACCTGGAGACCGGCGAGATGGAAACCCAGGACTTCGCTCCAGTCACCGAGGTGTATTTCACTGGCGCGCGCTCGCCGAAGGACCCGAGTGCCATGTATGCGGTTCTCAACCGTCTGACCAAGTACGACATAGCCACCCAGAAGCTGCTGGCCTCCCAGGAGCTGGATCACACCTACTATGTACTGGCATTCAACCATGCCGGGGACAAGCTGTATCTGGCCGGTACCTTCAATGATATCGGCATCCATGATCCCGAGACCCTGAACAAGATCGGCAGCATCACCCTGCCGGGCGGGGATATGTCGACCACCACACCACAGATTTTCATCCGGTGATGCCTGGCCGCTCCGTCACCCGGAGCGGCATCCCAATCCAATAACAACGAGAGGTTCATCATGCGTACCGATCATATTTCTGGGCGGCGCTCGCTGCTGCCTGCCATTCTGGGTCTTGGCCTGGCGTTTGACGCCTGTGCCCATGAGCTGATCTCCACTGCCGATGGTTATCTGAACCTGGATATCAATGGGGCTGCCGGCATCTTCCACAGCGACAAGCGCTACAACATCGATGGCGCTACCGATCCTTCCGACGTGTCCTGGCGCGAGGCCTACCTGGAGTATGGCATCAGCTTCGGCTACAGCAGCCGAATGGGGCGCTGGGAGGGTGCGCTTACCGCGTTGAGCTCCGGCACCTGGGGCGATGGTGACGCGGCTGGCTTTTCCAACGGCAGTGAGCGCGAGACGGAGCTGGAGCAGGCCTGGTTGCGCTGGAGTTCCGCGCAACTGTTCTCGGCACTGGGGGAGGATGGCGTGGTGCTGTCCGCTGGCCGGCAGAGCGTCACCCTGGGCGATGGCTTCATTCTTGGCGCCGACATGGTCAGCATGGGGCGGGGTCTCGGCGATGAATTCGATCGTGGCGGCGGCTATTACCTGGGCGGCCGTACTGCCTTTGATCGTACCGCGGTGGTCAGTCTGGGCGGCGTCGAAGGCTGGCGCGGCGATCTGATGTGGCTGGAGTCGGATAACCACTTCCAGGCCGATATGGAACTGGCGATCGCCAACCTGGAGCATGTTGGCGACAAGGCCACCTTCGGTTTGAGTGCCATCAAGGGGCTGGATGTGAGCCGGCGTTATGCCGAGGCGCTGGGGCTGGAAGAGCGCGACGGGATGAAGGTCTACAGTGCGCGCGGGCAGGGTAACGCCGGCGTGGAGCAGCTGTTCCTGTCGGCGGAATACGCCCACCAGCGTTTCTCCTCCGGGACTGAAAATGCCTGGTATCTGGAAGGGGGCTGGACCTTTACCGAACGGGCCTGGCAACCGGCGCTGACCTACCGTTACAGCCAGTTCTCCTCTGGCTACGATCCATTGTTCTATGGCTTTACCCGGGGCTTCGGCACCTGGTATCAGGGTGAGGTGGCGGCCAACTATGGTGGGCCATTCAGCAGCAATGCCAAGGTCCATCACCTGGGTCTGCTGTTGAGTCCCCGGGAGGACCTGAGCCTCGGTGTGGCGGCCTTCGACTTCTCCACCCGCGATACCGCCGATGGGGACATGTCTGGTCAGGAACTGGATATCTATGCGGAATGGGCCGTGTCCGACCATGTCACCCTGATCCCGCTAGTCGGGCTGTTCAGTCCGGACAAGTCGGCGGTCGAAGGCGGTACGCAACTGGGAGGGCGCGGCGATAACCTGTATGCCCAACTGCTCATGTTCGTGAGCTTCTGATCCGCATTCCGGCCGCTCCAGCTGTCAACAGTGTGGAGCGGACCTGCAGACCGACCATACTGGTAACAGTGTCCAAAACAGTCAGGCAGTTTGAAACAAACGACCATTGCCCGGCCTGGCGGCAGGACACCAGAATGGTTGCATAACAATCTGACGGGTCGTGTGCTGGCCCGAGCCAGGAGCTTTCATGCAACTGAACAACCATACTTTCATGATCACCGGTGGTGCCTCGGGCCTGGGCGCGGCGGCTGCCACCATGCTGGTCGAGGCCGGAGCCCGGGTGGCATTGGTCGACCTCAATGGCGATGCCCTGCAGCAGCGCGTCGCTGAACTGGGCGATCACGCTCGGGCCTATGTCGCCGATATTGCCGATGAGCAGCAGGCCGCTGAAGCGGTAGCGGCGGCCCGGCGGGATCTAGGCCAGTTGCACGGCCTGATCAATTGCGCCGGGATTGCCCCCGGGGAAAGGATTCTCGGCCGCAATGGTCCCCACGGCCTGCCGAGTTTCGAGCGGGCGCTGCGGGTCAACCTGCTGGGCAGTTTCAATATGCTGCGCCTGGTCAGCGAAGTGATGGCCGAGGGCGAAGCCAATGGGCAGGGCGAGCGCGGGGTGATCATCAATACCGCCTCGGTGGCCGCCTATGATGGTCAGATCGGCCAGGCCGCCTATGCTGCCTCCAAGGGCGGCGTGGTCAGCATGACCCTGCCGGCGGCGCGGGAACTGGCGCGTCACGGCATTCGGGTGATGACCATCGCCCCGGGCATCTTCGAAACGCCGATGATGGCCGGCATGACCCAGGAGGTGCGTGACTCGCTGGCGCGGGATGTACCCTTTCCGCCACGCCTGGGCCTGCCCGGGGAATACGCGGCGCTGGTGCGCCATATCATCGAAAACCCCATGCTCAATGGCGAAGTGATCCGTCTCGACGGCGCGCTGCGCATGGCGGCACGCTGAGGAGGCTCACATGCAACAGGATCCGATAGTCATTGTTGGTAGCGCACGCACCCCCATGGGCGCGCTGCAGGGTGAGTTGGCCGGGATACCTTCGCCGCAGCTGGGCGCGGCGGCGATTCGCGCCGCGGTCGAGCGCAGCGGCCTGCCCGCCGAGGCGGTGCAGGAGGTGCTGATGGGCTGCGTGTTGCCCGCCGGGCTGGGGCAGGCGCCGGCGCGTCAGGCGGCGCTGGCTGCCGGGCTGGCCAAATCCACGGTGTGCACCACGCTGAACAAGATGTGCGGCTCGGGCATGCAGGCGGCGATCATCGCCCATGACCGGTTGCTGGCCGGCAGTATCGATGTGGTGGTGGCGGGTGGCATGGAGAGCATGTCGAATGCCCCCTACCTGCTGGATGGCGCTCGCCAGGGCCTGCGCATGGGGCATGGCCGCATGCTCGATCACATGTTCCTCGATGGCCTCGAGGACGCCTATGACAAGGGCCGCCTGATGGGCACCTTCGCTGAAGACTGTGCCCAGAGCCATGGTTTCAGCCGCGAAGAACAGGACGCCTGGGCTTTGCAATCGGTGCAGCGGGCACAGCATGCCATTGCGCAGGGGCTGTTTGCCGAGGAACTGACCCCCGTCAGCGCCCAGGTCGGGCGTCGGGCGGTACAGATGCAAGTGGATGAGACGCCACTGAAGGTCGATCCGAGCCGCATCCCCGGCCTGAAGCCGGCCTTCCGCGACGGCGGCACGGTGACCGCGGCCAACTCCAGCTCGATTTCCGATGGGGCCGCGGCGCTGCTGCTGATGCGCCAGTCCGAGGCGCTGCGTCGCGGGCTGCGGCCACTGGCGGCGATTCGTGGCCATGCGGCCTTTGCCGATGAGCCGGGCCTGTTCCCGGTGGCACCGATCGGTGCCATTCGACAGTTGCAGGAACGCACCGGCTGGTCGCTGGACGAGGTCGATCTGTTCGAGATCAACGAGGCCTTTGCCGTGGTCAGTATGGTTGCGGTACGTGAGCTGGGACTGGACCCGCAGCGGGTCAACGTGCATGGCGGCGCCTGCGCCCTGGGCCATCCCATCGGCGCCTCGGGTGCGCGGATTCTGGTCACCCTGCTGGGTGCCTTGCGGGCCCGACGCCTGCGCCGGGGTGTGGCGGCCATCTGCATCGGCGGTGGCGAAGCCACGGCCATGGCCATCGAACTGATCGATTGAGGAAACAGATATGCTGCTGACCGACGAACAACGCGAGATCGCCGGGGTAGCCCGCCAGTTCGCCCAGGAGCGGCTGCTGCCGTTTGCCGCCGACTGGGACCGGGATCACCGGTTTCCCGCCGAGGCGCTGGCGGAGATGGGCCAGCTGGGCTTTCTCGGCATGCTGGTGCCGGAGCAGTGGGGCGGTTGCGATACCGGTTACCTGACCTATGCCCTGGCACTGGAAGAGATCGCCGCCGGCGATGGCGCCTGCTCGACCATCATGAGTGTGCATAACTCGGTGGGTTGTGCGCCTATCCTGCGCTTTGGCAGCGACGAGCAGAAGCGCCGCTTCCTGCCGCCGCTGGCCACGGGTGAGCAGATCGGCGCCTTCGCCCTGACCGAGCCGCATGCCGGCTCCGACGCCGGTTCCCTGCGCACCCGTGCGCGGCGCGATGGCGACAGCTATGTGCTGGACGGCGCCAAGCAGTTCATTACCTCGGGCCGTGAGGCGGGCACCGTGATCGTGTTCGCGGTGACCGATGCGGATGCTGGCAAGAAGGGCATCAGCGCCTTTATCGTGCCCACCGACAGCCCCGGCTATGAAGTGGTACGGGTCGAGGACAAGCTCGGCCAGCATGCCTCGGATACCTGCCAGATCGCCTTCGATGGCCTGCGGGTGCCACTGGCCAACCGCCTGGGCGAGGAGGGTGAAGGCTATCGGATTGCCCTGGCCAACCTGGAAGGTGGGCGCATCGGTATCGCTGCCCAGGCGGTGGGTATGGCACGGGCGGCGTTCGAGGCGGCGCGTGATTATGCCCGCGAACGTGAAGCCTTCGGCAAGGTGCTGACCGAGCATCAGGCGGTGGCCTTCCGCCTGGCCGACATGGCCACGCAGATTGCCGTGGCCCGGCAGATGGTGCACCACGCCGCGGCCCTGCGCGATGCCGGCCAGCCGGCACTGGTCGAGGCCTCGATGGCCAAGCTGTTCGCCTCGGAAATGGCCGAAAAGGTCTGCTCGGCGGCGATCCAGACCCTGGGTGGTTATGGCTATCTGAAGGATTTCCCGCTGGAGCGCATCTACCGTGACGTGCGGGTGTGTCAGATATACGAAGGCACCAGCGATATTCAGCGGTTGGTGATTGCCCGCAATCTCGGCGAGCAGTAAGCCCCGCGCAGCAGGACAATCAAGGCACCGGCGGCAACGATCCGCGAGTGCCACGCGGTTTGATAACAAAAACAAGGAACAGAACAATGCAGACTTTTCAATCTGGCAGCATGCAGCAATTCCCCCTGATGATCAGCAGCATTCTGCAACATGCGGCCGCCGCCCATGGCGACCGTGAAATCGTCTCCCGGCTGGTGGAAGAGCCGCTGTGGCGCTACAACTATGTCGGCCTGGCCGAGCGTGCCGGCCGCGCGGCGAACATGATCAAGCGGCTGGGCATCGGGCCGGGGGACTTCGTTTCGACGCTGGCCTGGAACACCCACCGGCATTACGAACTGTTCTTCGCCGTGCCGGGGACCGGTGCGGTGTTGCACACCGGCAACCCGCGGTTGTCGGATGAACAGATCGCCTACACCATCAACCATGCCGGCAGTTCGGTGCTGCTGTTCGAGCGCAACTTTGCCGATCTGGTACTGCGCCTGCTGCCGCAGCTGAGCAATATCCGTCACTTCATCATGCTCGCCGACGGCGATCTGCCGGACATGCCGGGCATCGAGCTGCACGGCTATGAGCAACTGCTGGCCCAGGAAGCGTCGCTGCAGGACTGGCCGAGCTTCGACGAGAATGCTGGCGCCATTCTCTGCTATACCTCCGGCACCACCGGCAACCCCAAGGGCGTGCTCTACAGCCACCGCTCGATCGTCCTGCATGCGCTGGCCGCCGGACTGGGCAGTGCCTTCAACTTCTCCGCCTTCGATTGCATCATGCCCTGTTCCTCGCTGTACCACGGTACTGCTTGGGGTGTGCCCTTCGCGGCGGCGATCAACGGCTGCAAGTTCGTGCTGCCCTGCGACAAGATGGACGGCCAGAGCCTGCAGGAATTGATCCAGAACGAAGGGGTAACCTTCTCCGGCGGGGTGCCGACCATCTGGACCATGTACCTGGATCACCTGGAGAACACCGGTGAGGATGCCGGCAAGCTGACCCACCTGATCATCGGCGGCTCGGCCGTGCCCCGGGCCATGGCCGAGAAGTACCAGAACAAGTACGGGGTTGCCGTGCGTCAGTTGTGGGGCATGACCGAGACCAGTCCGTTGGGCGTGGTGGCCACGCCGACGCCGAAACTGGCCGAACTGGGCGAGGAGGCGGTCAACGATGTGATCTGGAGTCGCCAGGGCCGTCTGCAATATGGCATCGAACTGAAGGTGGTGGACGAGCAGGGCAAGCGCCTGCCGGTCGACGGCAAGAGCGCCGGTACCCTGATGGTACGCGGGCCCTGGACGGTCGAGCGCTATTTCCGCAGCGACACCAGCGCACTGGATGCCGATGGCTGGTTCGATACCGGCGATATCGCCACGCTGGATGAAAATGGCTTCATGCGTATTACCGACCGCACCAAGGACGTGATCAAATCCGGCGGCGAATGGGTCAGCTCGATTGATATCGAGAATGCCGCCGTGGCCTGCCCCGGTGTGCGTCTGGCGGCGGTGATTGGCGTATATCACCCGAAGTGGGAAGAGCGGCCATTGTTGATCATCGAACCGCATGCGGATGCTGAGGTGACCCGGGAAGCCATGCAGGCACATCTGGAAGACAAGATCGTCAAGTGGTGGATGCCTGACGACATGATCATCGATGTGATTCCGCTGACCGCGACCGGCAAGATCGACAAGAAGGTACTGCGCGATCGCTACTACAATCATCTGGCCGATCAGCAGCAACTTCAGGCTCAGGCGTGATGGGATGGCAAACCTGGGGGTGTAGCGCGCCTGCGCTACGCCAGCTCTCGGCAGGCTGAGAGATTTGTCGTTGAGCAGGTGCTCGACAACCCGTTATCCGATGAGAGGCTGTTGATGAACACAATGGAAACCGCCGGCGGGCCGCTGGCCGGGCTGCGGGTACTGGAGTTCGCTGGTATCGGCCCCGGGCCGCACTGCGCCATGCAACTGGCGGACATGGGCGCCGAGGTGCTGCGCATCGAGCGTCCCGGCGGCAATGGCTGGCCCAACCCGGTGGTCGACCGCGGGCGCACCTGCATTACCCTGGATATCCGCAGCGATGCCGGCCGCCAGCGCTGCCTGGAGCTGGCCCGGCGCGCCGACGTGCTGATCGAGGGCTTTCGCCCCGGGGTGATGGAGCGGCTTGGGCTGGGTCCGGACGCATTGGCCGCACTCAATCCGCGGCTGGTCTACGGACGCATGACCGGCTGGGGACAGACCGGTCCGCTGGCGCAGACCGCCGGGCATGACATCAACTATATCGCCCTGACCGGGGCGTTGGCCGCGATGGGGCGAACCGAAGGGGAGGCGCTGCCGCCGCTGAACCTGGTCGGGGATTTCGGTGGTGGTTCGATGTTCCTCACCGTGGGTGTTCTGGCGGCACTGCTGGAGCGCGAGCGCTCCGGCAAGGGCCAGGTGGTGGATGCCGCGATAGTGGACGGTACCGCCTCGCTGATGTCCTTTTTCAGTGGTCTGCTGCCCAGCGGACGGATCGATATGCGCCAGGGGCATAACCTGCTCGGCGGCGCGACGCCCTGGTACCGCTGTTACCTGTGCGCCGATGGCCGGCAGATTGCCGTGGGTGCATTGGAGCCGGCATTCTACCGAGAGCTGGTGCAGCGCAGCGGCGCCGGTGAGGCGTTGCGGGAGCAGGCCGGGAGCGCCGAGCAGCAGCTTGAACAGCGCGAGCTCTGGGCGCGGCTGTTCGCCCAGCGTACACGGGATGAATGGTGCGAGCTGCTGGAGGGCAGCGATGCCTGCTTCGCCCCGGTGCTGGGACTGGAGGAGGCTGATGAGCACCCGCACCTGGCAGCGCGGCAGACCTGGCAGAAGATCGACGGCGTGTTGCACAGCGCCCCGGCGCCGCGTTTTTCGCGCACGGCATCAGGTATCCGGCCTTCGGTGGCGGTTGATCCTGAAACGGATATCTGGCCAGACTGATTGCCTGTCAGGTTCAAGGAGGTTGCTTCATGTCAGCCAGCAAAGCTGAAGTTGCTGCATTCATGGCTGCGGAGTTTCCGCAGAGCAAGTGCAAGGTTGAAGCGGTGGGAGATCGCGGCGCGACCGTATCGCACGATGTGGGGGCTGACGAGCTGCGTCCAGGAGGGACGGTCTCCGGCCCGGTCCTCATGAGCGTGGCCGACGTTGCGCTGTATGTGGCCATTCTGGGCGAGATCGGGATAGTACCGCTGGCGGTCACCACCAGCCTCACCATCAACTTTCTGCGCAAACCGTCATCCGCCGCCAGGATCATCGGCGAGTGCAAGCTGATCAAGGTTGGCCGGACGCTGGTGGTTGGTGAGGTATCTCTGTTCTCGGAAGGGATGGAGGAGCCAGTGGCCCACGTGGTGGGAACCTACTCCATACCGCCCCAGCGATAGAGCCTGCTCAGAACGGCCAGAACACCGGAATGAAGATCACCCCCAGCACCCAGAAGATCAGGTTCAGCGGCAGGCCCACCTTGATGAAGTCGGTGAACTTGTAGCCGCCGGCGCTGTAGACCATGGTATTGGTCTGATAGCCCACCGGCGTGGCGAAGCTGGTGGAAGCGGCGAAGGTCACGGCGATCAGGAAGGGCGTCTGGTCCACCCCCAGCATATTGGCAGTGGACATGCCGATCGGGGTGAGCAGCACCGCAGCCGCGGCATTGCTCATGAACTCGGTCAGCAGCAGCGCCATCAGATAGAGCACCGCCAGTACCACCAGCGGACCGGATGAACTGACCAGGCCGATGCTGTTGGCGACGATGAATTCCGCCGCACCGCTCTGGCTCATGGCGATACCCAGCGGCAGCAAGCCGGCCAGCAGAATGATGATGCGCCAGTCGATGGCGTCATACACCTCATCCGCTTCCAGACAACCCGCCAGGGTCATCGCCACCGCACCGATCAACGACGTGATCGCGATCGGCGCCCAGCCGATGGCCGAGATGCCGATCACCAGAGCCATGGTGACCAGGGCGAAGGGCGCCCGCCAGCCAACCGGACGCTCGGCATCGCGCTGGCTGAGGACGATCACGTTGGAGTCCTGGCGCAGCGCCGGCATCTCGGTTTCCGGGGTCAGCATCAACAGCACGTCACCTACGTTCAACCGCACGTCCTTGAGCTTGTCGCGCAAGACCTGCCCGCGCCGGTGGATGGCCAGCACAGTGGCGTTGTGCTGCCAACGCCGGTCAAGCATGGCCAGGGTGCTGCCGATCACCCGTGAGCGTGGCGCAACCATGACCTCGGTCAGCACCTGCTGGGTACCTTCCTCGAGGTTGCGGGCCTTGAGCTTGAACTCCGAATCGATTTCCAGGCCGGTCTTGTTCTTCAACTCATCCAGTTGCGACCAGTCGCCACGGGCCAGCAGTATGTCGCCTTCCTCCAGGGTCTGTGACCGGGGCGACCAGACCTTCTCATCGCCGCGCAACAGCTCGAGAATGAAGACGCCGAATTCCTCGCCCAGCTTGGCTTCGCCGACCGAGGTGCCGATCAGCGAGGACTCGGGCATCACGCGCAGTTCGGTGATGTACTTGCCCAGCTCGTAGTGATCGACCAGTTCGGTGGCGCGGGTTTCCGGCAGCAGCCAGCGACCAAAGGTCAGCAGGTACAGGCAGCCGACTGCCATGCAGATCACCCCCAGCGGGGTGAACTCGAACATGCTGAAACCGGGGTGCCCCAGATCCCGGGCCATGGCATTGACCAGCAGGTTGGTCGACGTGCCGACCAGGGTACAGACGCCGGCCATCTGGGACACATAGGACAGTGGGATCAATGCCTTGGAGGCGGACATGCCGATGCTGGCGGTCGCCGCCAGCACGATGGGCATGAACACCGCGACCACCGCGGTATTGTTGACGAAGGGGGCCACCACGGCGAGCACGCCAAACAGCGTGAGCAGAAACAGGAAAGGTGATTTGGCCTGGCCGAGCAGGCGTCCGATGCCCGACAGTGCGCCACTGTTCTGCAGGCCCGCGGCCAGGATGAACATCGCCGCCACCGTGATCGTGGCCTGGTTGCTGAAACCGCTCAGCGCCTGCCCAGGATTGACCAGCCCGAGAATGGCCAGGCCGGAGAGCACCAGCAGCGCCACTGCGTCGATGCGCAATTTCTCGGTTGCGAACAGCACTATGGCCACCAGGGCGATGCCCAACACCAGCGCAATTTCTATCGTCATGCCCTAACTTTCCCCGTCCGCAATGCAGTCAGACTAGGTGATACGAACGAAAAAGCACAGATTTTTCAGGAGGCTGCGCCGAGAATGACGAGGGTTACAGTATGGTGCGCGGCTCAGTGCTCCGGAGGGTATCCCAGCCGCAGACCGCCCCAGTGCCGTCCCTTGACCAGGATGGGGACGGAAAGGTCATGCACCACCTCGCTGGTGTCCCGCTTGTAGGTCTGCAGCAGCAACGCCTGCTGGTGACTGCCGCAGCGCGCGCCGACCTGGTCATTGAACAGGCGCTTGCTGCGGCAGTAGCGGGTGTCATGTTCGATATCCCCGGTGGGCTGGCGACTCACGGCCTGGTTGTGGGTGGGGACATAGCCGGCGGGGGTGATGGCGATGGCGTAGATCAGGCTGGGGTTGTCATCCAGCAGCGCTTCCTGGATGGCCGGCAGGGTGCTGTCGGTATATTGGTCGAAACGGCTGCTGTAGCGCTGGGGACGGGTATCGGGTATCGGTATGAGTTGGCGATCAAACAGTGCCTCCAGGCCGATGCGACCCCGTTCCAGGTCTTGCTCGAACTGGTGACCGATCTGCTCGGCAGCCGCGCATGCCGCGTCATAAACTCGCTGGTGGTAGGGAGCCAGCGCCACCTCGGCGAGCATCTCGCTGACCTGCTCGGCCAGTTCCACCAGGTTGTCGGCTTCGGTATTCAGGCGTCGGGTCTGCTGGTCGCTGCCTGCCAGATCGGCACGTACCTGCTCCACGGCACAGGACAGGCTGCTCAACTGGTCGCGGTTGGCCGCGCTGCTGGCGGCGATCTGGGCGGTTTCCCGCTTGACCGCCTGGCCGTTGCGGTTGATTTCCAGTAGTTGGTCACTGGCCTGTTCGATCAGGCCGACGCTGGTCTGGATCTGACCGACCAGTGCACCGATGCCCTCGGTGACCCGCTGGGTTTCCTTGTGCATTTCATCGATGATGCTGGCGACCTCGGAGGTGGAGGTCGCCGTACGCGCCGCCAGGTTACGCACTTCATCGGCGACCACGGCGAACCCGCGACCCATTTCCCCGGCCCGGGCAGCCTCGATGGCGGCATTGAGTGCCAGCAGGTTGGTCTGGCTGGCGATATCGTCGATCACCTGGGTGACCTGCACGATGGTGCCGGCCTTTTCATTCAACCGGGTCAACATGGCCAGGCTGCTGTCGGCCTGGCGCGACAGTCCCTGGATGACGGCTACCGCCTGATCCAGTGCCTGCTTGCCGGTCTCGCTGCTACTGGTGGCGGCATCGGCAGCGCTATCAGCGGTGTCGGCGTGGCGTGAGGTGTTCTCCACCTGGTGGGCGATATGTTCGGCATTTTCGGCAACCTGGGTGATGGCAGCCAGTTGTGACGTCATGCTGACGGCCAGTTGCTCTACCGAGAAGCTGACCTCGGCGGCTGCCACGGCATTGCGGCTGGTGGACTGGGAAAGGTGGCGAGCCAGCTCGGTCAGTGCGGGATCGGAGGGCGTCACGGCGCTGGTCTCGGGGCTGCGCCGTAGCAGTGACAGCCAGGGGAGTATGCCCAGCAGCACGATGGGCAGCAGGATGATCATACCGAACTGCAGGACCAGCCAGAGACCCACCGCAAGCTGGATGAGAATAGAGAACAGCCGGGCAGCCGTTGCGCGGACCATGGAGCCCCTCCTGGACATTGTTGTTATGGAGTCGTTGCTATATGGCCGTGCTGATGAGGCCGGCCCGTTCAGCTGTTGGAGTATCGGTAGCCTGGAGCAGTGATGGCAATAAGCCTTTGGTCGCGAAGGCGGGCTGCTTTATGAGGAGGGCGATGGGGCGCTGAAACGAAAAAGCCCCCGCAATAGGCGGGGGCTTTCGTCGGAATTGGTGCCCAGGAGAAGACTCGAACTTCCACGGCCGTGAGGCCACTAGCACCTGAAGCTAGCGTGTCTACCAATTTCACCACCTGGGCGTGTCATTCGATCTGCGGTTGCACGGAGGCTTGCAGATCATGCCGACATGGCATTGCTGTCCAACTAAAAAAACCGGACGGCTGTCCGGTTTTCGGAATTGGTGCCCAGGAGAAGACTCGAACTTCCACGGCCGTGAAGCCACTAGCACCTGAAGCTAGCGTGTCTACCAATTTCACCACCTGGGCATGTCATCTCGACGTCTCTGCTATGCTGAACCTGTTTGGCTCGCGCTGCAACCGATGTCGTGTTGACGGCGCGAATGATACGCAGCAGGAAAAACCTTGTAAACCCCTGTTTGCAAAAAAATTATCCCATGGGAAATATGGTGCAAGAAATCGCGTTTCGCGGTTCAATAGGCGTCTATGACGAAAAAGACCAAACCTCAAGTCTCGATGCCCGCATCGAGCAACGCTGCTGATGCGGCCAGCTGGGTCGAATTGGATCCAGCAGCGCAACGTGAAGCAGAAAAATACGACAACCCCATCCCCAGTCGTGAACTGATCCTCAAGCTGTTGGCCGAGCGCGGTGCGCCGGCGACGCGGGCGCAGTTGCAGCAGGAGTTCGGGCTGAATGACGAAGATGGGATCGAAGCCCTGCGCCGGCGCCTGCGCGCCATGGAGCGCGATGGCCAACTGATCTATACCCGGCGTGGCGCCTATGCTCCGGTGGACAAGCTGGACCTGATCAGCGGTCGGGTGCAGGGGCACCGTGACGGCTTCGGCTTCCTGGTGCCCGACGACGGCGGTGAGGACCTGTTCCTCGGGCCATCGCAGATGCGCGTGGTATTCGATGGCGACCGGGTGCTCGGTCGGGTTACCGGCGTGGATCGCCGGGGCCGTAGCGAGGGCGCGATTGTCGAGGTGATCGAGCGAGCCCATGAGTTGCTGGTCGGTCGCTATTATGAAGAAGGCGGCATCGGCTACGTGGCGGCGGACAGCGCCCGGATCAATCATGAAGTGCTGGTGCCGCCAGGCTGCGCCGGCGGGGCCAAATCGGGCCAGTATGTCGAGGTGCGCATCACCCACTGGCCGACCATGAGCCGTCAGGCCCAGGGTGAAGTGATCGAAGTGGTCGGCGACTACATGGCGCCGGGCGTGGAGATCGAAGTGGCGCTGCGCAGTTACGATATCCCCAGCGTCTGGCCGCAGGAAGTGGTGGACGAAGCGGCGAAGCTGCCCGACTACGTGGTCGAGAAGGACAAGGCCAAGCGGGTCGATCTGCGACATCTGCCGCTGGTCACCATCGACGGCGAGGACGCCCGCGATTTCGATGACGCTGTGTATTGCGAACCGCGCAAGGCCAGCGGCTGGCGCCTGTTCGCCGGTGGCTGGAAGCTGTACGTGGCGATTGCCGACGTCTCCCACTACGTGCCGCTGGGCTCGGAACTGGATGCCGAAGCCGAGCTGCGTGGCACCTCGGTGTATTTCCCCAGTGAAGTCATCCCGATGCTGCCGGAGGCGATTTCCAACGGCCTGTGCTCGCTGATGCCGGAGGTCGACCGCCTGGCCATGGTCTGCGAAATGACCATCTCCAAGAACGGTGAGCTGACCGACTTCGAATTCTACGAAGCAGTGATCCATTCGCATGCGCGACTGACCTACAACAAGGTGTCCAGCATGCTGGAGCACCCGCGCAGCCGTGAAGGCAAGGCGCTGAGCAGCGAGTATGCCGAGGTGCTGCCGCACCTGAAGAATCTGTATGACCTGTACAAGGCCCTGGCCAAGGCGCGCCACGGGCGCGGCGCGATCGATTTCGAGACCACCGAGACGCGCATGCTGTTCGGTGAGGACCGCAAGATCACCGAGATCCTGCCGACTACCCGCAATGATGCGCACAAGATCATCGAGGAGTGCATGCTGTGCGCCAACGTGGCCACCGCGCGCTTCCTGCAGGACCTGGAAATCCCGGGCCTGTATCGGGTGCATGACGGACCCAAGCCGGAGAAGGTCGAGCGCCTGCGCCAGTTCCTCGGTTCCATGGGCATGTCTCTGACCCGCAAGAAGGGCGATCCGACCCCCGAGGACTATGCCGCGGTACTGGAAAAGGTGCAGGACCGGCCCGATGCCCAGCTGATCCAGACGGTGATGCTGCGCTCGCTGAGCCAGGCGGTATATACCCCGCACAACGCCGGGCACTTCGGTCTGAACTACGAAGCCTATACCCATTTCACCTCGCCGATCCGGCGTTACCCCGACCTGCTGGTGCACCGCGCCATCCGTTCGGTCATCCGTTCGCGCAAGAAGACCGATCTGGTACGGCGTTGTGGCGCCGGCACCTTGCCCAAGGCGGCGGTCTACCCGTATGACCTGGCCGCGCTGGAGCGCCTGGGTGAGCAATGCTCGCAGAACGAGCGCCGCGCCGACGAGGCGACCCGGGACGTGGTCAGCTGGCTCAAGTGCGAGTTCATGCAGGATCGCGTCGGTGAGAACTTCGATGGCCTGGTAACGGCGGTGACCGGCTTCGGCCTGTTCGTCGAATTGACCGATATCTACGTCGAAGGCCTGGTGCACATCACTGCCTTGCCGGCCGATTACTACAATTTCGACGCGGTGCATCACAGTCTGGTCGGTGAGCGTGCCGGCCGTACCTTCCGCCTGGGTGACTCGATCCGGGTGCAGGTGGTGCGGGTGGATCTGGATGAGCGCAAGATCGACTTCGAGATGGCCTCCGATCGG
This sequence comes from Pseudomonas sp. MYb185, assembly GCF_002979975.1. Taxonomy (GTDB): domain Bacteria; phylum Pseudomonadota; class Gammaproteobacteria; order Pseudomonadales; family Pseudomonadaceae; genus Halopseudomonas. The sequence goes on from NZ_PCQD01000001.1 coordinate 500,628, forward strand.
CCTGTGACGGCGAATGCCAATGACAGCCGCGCGGTGCGCGAGAAGCTGCTGAGCGAGGCGCGCAAGGCGCAGGCAGGTGCGCGTCCGGGCAGTAAGCCGAAGTCGGGCAAGCCGCCGGCAAGAGGGCGGGACGGCAAGCCGGCTCCAGCCGCTGGCCGCACTGGCGCCAAGCGCGGTGCCACCGAGCAGAAGCCAGCCGGCAAGAAACCATCGGCTCCGCGCAAGCGCAAGACCAATTGACGGGCAGTTGAAGCATTCATGAGTGAGCTGGAATACATCTATGGCCTGCACGCGGTGCAGGCCATGCTGGAGCAATCCCCGAAACGGGTAAAGCGGCTGATCGTGCAGCGCGGTCGGTTGGATGCACGCATGCAGGCGGTGCTGGAGCTGGCGGCTGCCGAGTCCATCGACAGCGATCGGGTGCTGCCGGAGGAGCTGGAGCGGTTGGCTGGTGGCGGGGTGCATCAGGGAGTGGTCGCTGCGGTGACGCCCAGTCAGCTATGGTCCGAGGAGATGCTCGGCCATCTGCTGGATCGACATGAAGGCGTGCCATTGCTGCTGGTGCTCGATGGCGTCACCGATCCGCACAACCTCGGTGCCTGTCTGCGCAGCGCCGATGCGGCGGGCGCGCAGGCGGTGATCATTCCCCGGGATCGCTCCGCCAGTCTGTCGCCCACCGTACGCAAGGTGGCCTGTGGCGCTGCCGAAACCGTGCCGCTGGTGGCGGTGACCAACCTTGCGCGCACCCTCAAGCAGTTGCAGCAGCGCGGATTGTGGGTTGTCGGCACCGCGGGCGAGGCGCAGCAGTTGCTGTACCAGATCGACCTGACCGTGCCCACGGTCATCGTCATGGGTGCCGAAGGTGCCGGCATGCGCCGCCTGACCCGTGAACATTGTGATTTTCTGGCCAAGCTGCCGATGGCGGGCGGGGTCAGCAGTCTGAATGTCTCGGTAGCGGCGGGCGTCTGTCTGTTCGAGGCGGTGCGTCAGCGTACTGCCGGGATTCTCGCTTAATCATGCTCCGAGCGTTCTTTGCACCGGGAGCGGCCTGCCTGCGACACGCCGTAAATACATCCCTGTAGGCTCGTTGATGCCATCCCTGGCATCAAACGGTCGCAGGCAGGCCGCTCCCGGCGCAAAGGTACAGGCATTGGTGTGGCTGAGGGTTTGAAACCATCCGCAGCGCAAAACTTTGTGGAACAGGTTGGCCGGCAGGGTTGGGCCGACCGTCGGTTGCCATGGATGGCAACCGCGAGCCCCCAGGGATGGGTTCACGGCGTGTCGGCACGGCCCTGCCGGCCAACCTGTTCCTTGCAGGCCCTGACAAAAGACGTTTCCTAAGCCGGAAATACCCTGTTTCCGGTTGCACTCCCGCTTTTCCTTGCCAGTTCCGGGCCGCTTCTCTAGAATGGCCGCCCCAAACCTGAGTTCTACTCCTTGCCAGACCATTTTGGGTGGCTGGCTATAACCCGTAAGGAGCACCTAATGCGTCATTACGAAATCGTATTTCTGGTTCACCCGGACCAAAGTGAGCAGGTTAACGCGATGGTTGAGCGTTACACCAAGCTGATCGAAGAAGACGGCGGCAAGATTCACCGTCTGGAAGATTGGGGCCGCCGTCAACTGGCTTACCCGATCGACAAGATCCACAAGGCTCACTACATCATGCTCAACGTCGAGTGCAGCGCCAAGGCACTGGAAGAGCTGACTGAAAACTTCCGTTACAACGACGCGGTCATTCGCAACATGGTCATCCGTCGTGACGAAGCCGTCACCGAACAGTCCGACATGCTCAAGCCTGAAGACACTGGTCGTGGTGAGCGCCGTGAGCGCCGCGAGCGTTCTGAAGACGACAACGACGCTGGTAACGATGCTGATGACAGCAACGACACCGACGCCGGTGACGACGAGTAAGTTTTTCGGTTCCCATTCCAGTTAAAGGAGACGCTGCCATGGCACGTTTTTTCCGTCGCAGAAAGTTCTGCCGTTTCACCGCTGAAGGCGTTAAAGAGATCGATTACAAGGATCTCAACACCCTGAAGGCCTATATCACCGAAACCGGCAAGATCGTACCCAGCCGTATCACCGGTACAAAGGCCAAGTACCAGCGTCAGCTGGCTGTCGCCATCAAGCGCGCCCGCTACCTGGCCCTGCTGCCCTACACCGACAGTCACGGTCGCTGAGTAGCAGCTCAAACCCGTAATCAGGGGATACTGAACCGCTATGCGTGGTCTGGCTGAATACATCATGCGCGGTCGCAGAGAGGCTACTCTTGCAGTAGCGATCGCCGCGGCCATACCACTGCTGTTCTGGTTCAGTGCGGCAGCTCTGGCGCTGGTTATCCTGCGCCGTGGGTTGTCGGAAGCGTTACCGATTCTTGTGTGGGGCATGTTGCCGGCACTGGTCTGGTCCCTTCTCGGGGATCTGACGCCCTTGCTGGTCATGCTCGGCAGCGCCGGTCTGGCGGTGGTATTGCGCCAGCACAATGACTGGGTTCGCGTGCTGCTGCTGGCTGTGCCGATGGGCGTGGTATTCGCTCTGGCCCTGCTGATGGCTCTTGGCGAGCCCTTGCAGGCCCTGGCCTCCAGCTTCCGGGAGATGTTGCCGGAGCTGCTCGGGCAAATGGGCGTGCAGCTCGACGAGGCAGCCAGGGCAGCGCTGCTGTCACGGCTCGATGAGCTGATGATTCCGGTGCTCGGCGGGGTGATGGGGGCCATGCATATGCTGATGGTCCTGCTCAGCCTGATGATCGGACGCTCCTGGCAGGCCCGGTTGTACAATCCGGGTGGTTTTCGCCAGGAGTTTCATCAGCTGCGTCTATCACCGCTGGCGAGCATCGGCTTGCTGATCGTGGTGATGCTGGCGCCGCAATGGCCGCAGTTGGCCCTGCTGTCGCCGGTGGCGAGTGTGCCGCTGCTGGTCGCCGGGTTTGCCCTGCTGCATGGTGTGGCTGGCATCAAGAATCTGGGTTCAGGCTGGATGATCGGGAGTTATGTGCTGTTTGTCCTGTTCATTCGGTTCGCCTACCCCCTGATTGTGTTTTTGGCATTTGTAGATAGCTTGTTCGACTTTCGCTCACGCATGCGGCCGCCCTCAGGCCCGCGTGATGATGACGACTCGAACAGCCAAGGTTGAATTCAAAGAGGTCATCGCAATGGAAGTTATCCTGCTCGAAAAGATCGCGAATCTGGGTAGCCTGGGCGACAAGGTCGCCGTCAAGTCTGGCTACGCTCGCAATTTCCTGTTGCCGTTCGGTAAGGCAACCCCGGCTACCGCCGCCAACATCGAAGCCTTCGAAGCGCGTCGCGCTGAGCTGGAAAAGATCGCTGCCGAGAAGACTGCCGAGGCTGAAGCCCGCGCAGCCAAGCTGGCCGATCTGACCGTCACCATCAGCGCCAACGCTGGTGAGGAAGGCAAGCTGTTCGGTTCCATCGGTACTCGCGACATCGCTGATGCCGTGACCGCCGCTGGCGTTGAGCTGGAAAAAAGCGAAGTGCGCCTGCCTGAAGGCCCGCTGCGCACTGTCGGTGAGTTCGACGTGGCTGTGCACCTGCACACCGACGTGGAAGCTACCGTCAAGCTGGTGGTTGTCGCCGGCTAAGCGGCACTCCCGCAACTGCAAGACCTGTCACCCGGTCCCGACCTGTGGTCGCGATCGGGTGATTTGCGCAGGTTTAGCGGTTAGACTTGCCAGCACGGCGCTTGTCCCCGACAGGCGCCGTGTTGTTGTTTGTGAAGCCCGCCAATCCAGGATTCGAGCCTGTAACCGATGAGTGATCAGATTTACGCCGAGCGTCCCGAGTTGGATCTGCAGACCACCGCATTGAAGATTCCACCGCATTCGATCGAGGCCGAGCAGGCAGTGCTCGGTGGTGTCATGCTGGAAAACAGCGCCTGGGAGCGGATCGCCGAACTGGTCAGCGAGACCGATTTCTATCGCCATGACCACCGCCTGATCTTCCGTGCACTGGTACGCCTGGCCGGGCGCAACCAGCCGTTCGACGTGGTCACCCTGGCCGAGGATCTGGATCGCGAGGGTCTGATCGACCAGGTGGGCGGGCTGGCCTATCTCGGCCAGTTGGCGAAGAACACGCCGTCGGCGGCCAACATCAGTGCCTATGCGCAGATCATCCGTGAGCGCGCAACCATGCGCCAGTTGATCAGCGTCAGCACCGAGATCACCGATACCGCGTTCAACCCCAAGGGCATGCAACCCAACGAAGTGCTGGACGAGGCCGAGCGCAAGATCTTCGCCATCGCCGAGAGCCGCCCCAAGACCGGCGGTCCGGAATCGGTCAATACCCTGCTGACCAAGGCCATCGATCGTATCGACACGCTGTTCAACAGCGAAGGCTCGATCACCGGCCTGTCCACCGGTTTCACCGAGCTGGATGGAATGACCTCCGGCCTGCAACCGGCGGACCTGATCATCGTCGCCGGACGGCCCTCCATGGGCAAGACCACCTTCGCCATGAACCTGGTGGAAAACGCGGTGCTGGGCAGTGACAAGGCCTGCCTGGTGTTCTCGCTGGAGATGCCCGGTGAGTCGCTGATCATGCGTATGCTGTCGTCGCTGGGGCGTATCGACCAGACCAAGGTCCGCTCCGGGCGCCTGGATGACGATGACTGGCCGCGCCTGACCTCGGCGGTGAACCTGCTCAACGACCGCAAGCTGTTCATCGATGACACCGCCGGCCTGTCGCCCATGGAGATGCGTGCCCGTGCGCGGCGCGTGGTGCGCGAACACGGCGACCTGTCGCTGATCATGATCGATTACCTGCAATTGATGCGTATCGGCGGTGCCTCCTCGGAAAACCGTACCAACGAGATTTCCGAGATTTCCCGCTCGCTCAAGGCGCTGGCCAAGGAATTCAACGTACCGGTGGTGGCGCTGTCGCAGCTCAACCGCTCGCTGGAGCAGCGCCCGAACAAGCGCCCGATCAACTCGGACCTGCGTGAATCCGGCGCCATCGAGCAGGACGCCGACGTGATCATGTTCGTCTACCGGGATGAGGTCTATCACCCCGATACCCAGGACAAGGGCATCGCCGAACTGATCATCGGCAAGCACCGTAACGGCCCGATCGGCACCTGCCGCATGGCCTTCATGGGCAAATTCACCCGATTCGAGAACCTTGCGCCCGGTTCCTACCAGGGCTACGGGGAGGAGTAACTCATGGCGCTCAGCATGCCCAGGGCACGGCCCCTGTTCGATTATCCCCGCTACTGGGCCGAGTGCTTCGGCCCGGCACCATTCCTGCCGATGAGCCGCGAGGAAATGGATCAGCTCGGCTGGGACAGCTGCGACATCATCATCGTCACCGGTGATTCCTACGTCGACCATCCGTCCTTCGGCATGGCCATCATCGGCCGCCTGCTCGAGGCCCAGGGGTTCCGCGTCGGCATGATCAGCCAGCCGGACTGGCAGAGCAAGGACGACTTCATGAAGCTGGGCAAGCCGAACCTGTTTTTCGGGGTGGCGGCCGGTAACATGGACTCGATGATCAACCGCTACACCGCCGATCGCAAGATCCGTTCCGACGATGCATACACCGCTGGCGGCAAGGCCGGCAAGCGCCCGGATCGGGCCAGCCTGTCCTATTGTCAGCGCTGCCGCGAAGCCTACAAGGATGTGCCCATCATCCTTGGCGGGATCGAGGCATCGCTGCGGCGCATTGCTCATTATGACTACTGGCAGGACAAGGTCCGGCCTTCGTTGCTGATCAATACCAAGGCCGACATCCTGATCTACGGCAACGCCGAGCGCGCCGTGGTGGAAGTGGCCCAGCGCCTGAGCCGGGGGGAGGAGGTCGGTAACCTGACCGATATCCGCGGTACCGCCTTCATTCGCAAGGACACACCCGAGGGCTGGTTCGAGCTGGACTCGACCCGGGTGGACCGTCCCGGGCGCATCGACAAGATCATCAACCCCTACGTCAACACCCAGGACACGGCCGCCTGTGCCGTCGAACAGGGCAAGGACGAACCGCCGCAGGGCGATGGCGAGGTGCAGGTGGTCGAGCTGCTGCACCATCCGCGCCTGGAGCGGGACCGCACGGTCATCCGCCTGCCATCCTACGAGAAGGTGCGCAACGATCCGGTGCTGTATGCCCATGCCAATCGGGTGCTGCACCTGGAAACCAACCCCGGCAATGCCCGGGCGCTGGTACAGCGTCACGGCGAGCGGGACGTGTGGTTCAATCCGCCACCCATTCCCCTGAGCACCGAGGAAATGGACTACGTGTTCGGGCTGCCCTATGCGCGCGTCCCGCACCCGGCCTATGGTGATGCGAAGATTCCCGCCTATGACATGATCCGCTTCTCGGTGAACATCATGCGCGGCTGCTTCGGTGGTTGTACCTTCTGCTCGATCACCGAGCATGAGGGGCGCATCATCCAGAGCCGCTCGCACGAGTCGATCCTCAATGAGATCGAGGAAATCCGCGACAAGGTGCCGGGCTTTACCGGGACCATTTCCGACCTCGGTGGGCCGACCGCCAACATGTACCGGCTGGCCTGCAAGAGCCCGGAGATCGAGGCTTCCTGCCGTAAGCCATCCTGCGTCTGGCCGGGTGTGTGTGACAACCTGAATACCGATCACTCGTCCCTGGTCGGGCTGTATCGCAAGGCCCGCGACCTGCCCGGGGTCAAGCGCATCCTGATCGCCTCGGGGCTGCGTTACGATCTGGCGGTACGCTCGCCGGAGTACGTCAAGGAACTGGTGACCCACCATGTTGGCGGCTACCTGAAGATCGCGCCCGAGCATACCGAGGAAGGGCCGCTGTCGAAGATGATGAAGCCGGGGATCGGCACCTACGATACCTTCAAGCGGATGTTCGAGAAGTACACCAAGGAAGCGGGCAAGGAACAGTACCTGATTCCCTATTTCATCGCTGCGCATCCCGGTACCACCGACGAGGACATGATGAACCTGGCGCTGTGGCTCAAGCGCAATGGCTTCCGCGCTGACCAGGTGCAGGCCTTCTATCCCTCGCCGATGGCCACCGCTACCGCCATGTATCACTCGGGCAAGAACCCGCTGCGCAAGATCGGCTACAAGAGCGAGGCGGTCGGTATCGTCAAGGGCGAGCGTCAGCGCCGGTTGCACAAGGCATTCCTGCGCTATCACGATGCGAAGAACTGGCCGATGTTGCGCGAGGCCCTGACCGAGATGGGGCGCAGTGACCTGATCGGCAACAGCAAGCATCATCTGATCCCCACCTACCAGCCGGCGGTCGAAGGCATGCCGGGCGGTCGCCGCCCGGGTAATGCACAGGCCGGCGTCAGAAAGGGCGGGCGCCTGCTGACCCAGCACACCGGTCTGCCGCCCCGCGACACCGGTGCGGGCAAGACCAAGCGTCGCCCCGGTGGCAATCGCCCGGCGCGTTGAAATGCCTATGGCGGCCATTGATAAACTCCAATGGCCGCGGGTATGGCGCTGAGGCAGCATAGGGACAGTTCAACAGGAGGAACTGTCATGTCGATCAGAACCATAGTCCACAGTCTGCTGGTCAGCTATGCCGCCGCCAGCAGCGGCGCCGGCACAGAAGAGGTCAGCGTCGGCTGAGTACCGGGTTGTCGAGCACCCGCTCGACGACAGGTTCGAGGTTGCTGCGAAGCTGCAGGCGTAGCGCAGGCGCGCTACACCCCGTTCTGGGTTGTCGAGCACCCGCTCGACGACAGGTTCGAGGTTGCTGCGAAGCTGCAGGCGTAGCGCAGGCGCGCTACACCCCGTTCTGGGTTGTCGAGCACCCGCTCGACGACAGGTTCGAGGTTGCTGCGAAGCTGCAGGCGTAGCGCAGGCGCGCTACACCCCACTGTTTTGGGTTGTCGAGCACCCGCTCGACGACAGGTTCGGTGTTACTGCGAAGCTGCAGGCGTAGCGCAGGTGCGCTACACCCCACTGTTTTGGGTTGTCGAGCACCCGCTCGACGACGGGTTCGGGATTGCTGCGAAGCTGCAGGCGTAGCGCAGGCGCGCTACACCCCACTGTTTTGGGTTGTCGAGCGCCCGCTCGACGACAGGTTCGGTGTTACTGCGAAGCTGCAGGCGTAGCGCAGGTGCGCTACACCCCATGTTTTGGGTTGTCGAGCACCCGCTCGACGACAGGTTCGGTGTTACTGCGAAGCTGCAGGCGTAGCGCAGGCGCGCTACACCCCACTGTTTTGGGTTGTCGCGCGCCTGCGCGACGACGGGTTCGGGATTGCTGCTAGCTGCTGGCATAGCGCAGGCGCAGTTTCAGCCCTCTCGGGGGTGCGGGGTGCGGCGTTCCATCCAGTAGTCCAGCAGAGCCCTGAGCTGAGCCAGTTCGACCGGCTTGGCCATATGTCCATCCATGCCAGCCAGCCGCGCCCGTTCACGATGCTCGGGCAGGATATGCGCGGTGAGGGCGATGATCGGCACTGGCGCCAGCGCATGCTGCTGTTCCCACCGGCGAATCTGCTCGGTGGCGGTGAAGCCGTCCATTTCCTGCATTTCGCAATCCATCAGTACCAGATCGTAATGCCCCTGCTTGACCGCTTCCACGGCCTTGCTGCCATTCTCCACCGAGTCGCAGGCGATCTTCAGCTTGGCCAGCATGCCGAGGATCACCCGGCTGGATACCGCATTGTCCTCGGCCACCAGCACCTGGAAGGTGCCCTCGAGCTGCTCGGCGCGCGGCTCCTCAGCCACGGCTGGGGAACTGCAGCGGGTGCTGTGCTGCTGCCACTCATCGATCAGTGTGGCCCGCAGGGTAGAACCGGAGACTGGCTTGTTCAATACCCGGCGGATGCCGGCGTTGCGTGCCACGATGCGGCTGGGCAACTGGTTGATGCCGGTAAGCATGATGATCAGCAGATCGTTGCTGATGATGGGGTCATCCTTGATCTTGCTGGCCAGCTCCAGGCCGCTCATGCCAGGCATGGATTGATCCACCAGCAGAATGTCGAAGGGGCTGTCCAGGTTGGCCTGGGCCCGCAGGATGGCCAGCGCTTCGCGGCCGCTGGAGGCGGTCCGGGGAATCATCTGCCAGGCGCTGGCCTGCTGCTGCAGGACCTTGCGGCAGGTGGCGTTGTCATCGACGATCAGGATGCTGCGGTCGATCAGGCAGTGGCCCTGCTGGTCGACTCCGGCTGGGCTGTCAAAGAAGGGCGCCGGCAGCATCACCCACACAGTGGTGCCTTCGCCGGGGCTGTCCTTGATCCCCAGTTGGCCCTGCATCATGCGAATCAATCGTTGCGAGATATACAGCGACAGTTGCCCTTGCCGCTCGATCATGTCCACCAGCAGCTCGCTGGGAACAGCCTCCTCGAGCAGGCTGCTGCGGGCGTCGGCAGCCATGCCATGCCCGGTGTCCTGAACCGCGAAACGCAGCAGCGAATGTTCTGGCGCCTGGCTTTCCAGCGCCGCCACCAGCAGGATCTCGCCCTCATCGGTATTGAGCATGGCATTGCTCAGCAGGCTCATGATGACCTGCCGCAGGCGTGCCGGGTCACCTTCCATCATGCGCGGCACATCCGGATGCACGAAGCTGATCAGCTCGATCGGCTGGTTGCTGAGCCGGTGACGACAGCTTTCCAGGCAGTCCTCGATCAGCGAGTGCAGATCGAAACGCAGGTTGTCCAGAGTCAGTTGCCCGGATTCCAGGCGTGACAGGTCGAGAATGTCGTTGATCAGGTTGAGCAGATCATTGCCCGAGCTGTGAATGGTCTGCACATAATCACGCTGTTTGGCGGACAGCGCAGTATCGAGCAGCAGTTCCGACATGCCCAGCACGCCATTCATCGGAGTGCGGATTTCATGGCTGATACGCGCCAGGAACCGCGCCCTGGCGCTGCGCTGGGCGAGAAAGGAGGTTTCGGCATGACGCTGGCTGATCTGCTTCAAGGTATTGCGCCGCAGTCGGCAGTACAGGCTCCAGGCATAGCACAGCAGGGCTCCCCAGAGCAGCAGGTCAGCGAGATGCTGGTGCAGGACATGTGGCTGCACACCGTAGATCTGCTCCAGCAGCCAGCTGGCGATCAGCATCAGGGTGCCGGCGAAAAACAGATGATCGATCGGCTCGCGCCGAAGCAGGGTGATGACGGTCAGGCCCAGCATGGTCAACGGCAGGCCGATCCGCACCACCGACAGGATGGCCTGAGCCATTGCTGGCTGGGCGATGCTGAGCAGCAACAGCAGAGCCCCAGCGACCAGGATGGCGATGCGCTCGCTGTGATCGCCCGTCGTGCCCAGTACCGGATGCAGGCCCTGCAGTGTCGCGGCGAGCACCACGAAGGCCGACAGGCTCAGCAGAATGCCGGTCTGGCCATGCAGGAAGTCCCAGTTATGCAGTGCCCAGCCGATGCTGCTGAGACTGCTGAGGCTGAATAGCAGGGCGCTGATGGCCATCAGCAGGTGCAATGGGTCGCGCCGCAGCAGACCCTGCAACAGACAGTTCAATGCCAGGGCCAGCAGCAGGCCGACCAGCATTCCCTGGAGGGCCTGGTGGCGGGTGTGGATCTTGCTCGCCTCGCTCAGTGGTACCAGACTGACATGGGTGCTCAGCGGATAGTCGTTCTGCAGCCGCACCAGCAGCTTTTGTCGGCTGTTGTCATGCACATTGATCGGAAAGGCGAAGCCGCCATGGGGCAGCGGCATGCTGCTGCGGGTATCGGTGGTACCAGCGGAATGGCTGGTGCGCAGCAGACCGTCCCTTAGCAGGTACACGTTGATACGGGCGATGGTCGGGTTGTGCAGTTCCAGCAGGTAGGTGTTCCGGTGTTCCAGCGGTACCTGTACCCACAATGCGGAGCCGCCCCCCGGAATTTTCAGCGGGCCTTCGGCATTGGGAACGAACAGGTTGGCGTAGCGGTTGGACAGAATGTCATTGAGACCCAGTTGGCCGCCGGTGTCGACGAAGGTCTGGTAGCCCGTGGCGCTGCCATGAGCCCACATGCTGACGACCAGCAGGCTAAGGCCGATCAGGCTGCCGAACCACGATCTGAGTGTTCGCTTCACTGTGTATGTCCTGTCCCTGGGCAATCCCTGAGCGGCTATTCTGCGGAGCCGCCCTGCCAAGCGCAAGGGCTGGCCGGATGACATTGGCCGCCGGCGGACTGAACCGCCGGCCGAGTCCCTGGCCGGCGGGCTCGCCGCTCAGGCTTCTCGCTGGATCGCGCGGTAGCCAATATCCGAGCGGTAGAAGCAGCCATCCCAGCTGATTTTCCGGGCCAGCTCGTAGGCACCCTGCTGGGCTGCCTTGACGTTTTCGCCCAGCGCGGTAGCGCACAGCACCCGCCCGCCCTGGGTGACCACCTGGCCATCCTGCAGCGCGGTGCCGGCATGGAATACCTTGCCATCGGCACTGACCGCCTGGTCCAGGCCACTGATGGCATGGCCCTTGGTGTAGTCGCCGGGATAACCACCAGCCGCCAGCACCACACCCAGGCTGGGACGCGGATCCCAGCTGGCCTCGGCGCGGTCCAGTGTGCCGTCCAGCGCGGCTTCCACCAGCTCCACCAGACTGCTCTGCAGACGCAGCATGATCGGCTGGGTTTCCGGATCGCCGAAGCGGCAGTTGAACTCGATGACCTTGGGGGCGCCGCTCTGGTCGATCATCAGGCCAGCATACAGGAAGCCGGTATAGACGTTGCCTTCGGCCGCCATGCCGCGCACGGTCGGCCAGATGACCTCGTCCATGACCCGCTGGTGCACCGCATCGGTCACCACCGGTGCCGGGGAGTAGGCACCCATGCCACCGGTATTGGGGCCGGTGTCGGCATCGCCGACGCGCTTGTGATCCTGGCTGGTGGCCATTGGCAGCACATGTTCGCCGTCGACCATGACGATGAAGCTGGCTTCCTCGCCATCCAGGAACTCTTCGATCACCACCCGCGAGCCAGCCGCACCGAAGGCATTGCCGGCGAGCATGTCACGCACCGCAGCTTCAGCTTCGGCCAGGGTCATGGCAACGATCACGCCCTTGCCGGCGGCCAGACCATCGGCCTTGATCACGATCGGAGCACCTTTTTCGCGCAGGTAGGCCAGGGCCGGCTCGACTTCGGTGAAGTTGGCGTAATCCGCAGTGGGAATCGCGTGGCGGGCCAGAAAGTCCTTGGTGAAGGCCTTGGAGCCTTCCAGCTGGGCCGCGCCAGCGGTCGGGCCGTAGCACTTCAGGCCGCGCTCGCGGAACAGGTCGACCACACCGGCGACCAGCGGCGCTTCCGGACCGACGATGGTCAGGGCGACGTTGGCGGCGGCGAAGTCGGCCAGCTTGTCCAGTTCCAGCACATCGATGGCAAGGTTCTCGCACTTGGCCTCGATCGCGGTGCCGGCGTTGCCGGGGGCTACAAACACCTTCTCGACGCGCTCATCCTGCGCCACTTTCCACGCCAGTGCGTGCTCACGCCCGCCACTGCCGATAATCAATACGTTCATCTAGTCTTCCTCAGCTATTCCGTCATTGCGAACCCTGCAAGGGTGACGCAATCCATGGCCCGTGCAGCCTGCCAGGTGGATTGCCACGCCCCTTTGGGGCTCGCAATGACGGTCTTGTGTATGGCGCCATGGGTAGTACATGGCTTCAGCGCGGCCGCATCAGTGACGGAAGTGGCGCATACCGGTGAATACCATGGCGATCCCCGCCTCGTCGGCCGCATCGATCACTTCCTGGTCGCGCATGGAGCCGCCGGGCTGAATCACCGCGCGGATACCTACGGCAGCGGCATTGTCGATGCCGTCGCGGAACGGGAAGAAGGCATCGGAGGCCATCACTGCACCTTCGACCGGCAGACCGGCATGTTCGGCCTTGATCGCGGCGATGCGTGCGGAATTGACCCGGCTCATCTGGCCGGCGCCGACGCCGATGGTCTGGCGGTTACTGGCATAGACGATGGCGTTGGACTTGACGAACTTGGCCACCTTCCAGGCGAAGATCAGGTCATGGATCTCCTTCTCGGTCGGCGCCCGGCGGGTCACTATCTTGAGATCGGCTTCGGTGATCATGCCGGTGTCCCGGCTCTGTACCAGCAGGCCGCCATTGACGCGCTTGTAGTCCAGGTCCAGGGGCCGTTCTGTCGACCACTGGCCGCACTCGAGCAGACGCACGTTGGCCTTGGCGGCGACCACCTCACGGGCAGCGGCGGAAATGCTCGGGGCGATGATCACTTCGACGAACTGGCGCTCGACGATAGCCTTGGCGGTCTCGCCATCCAGCTCGCGGTTGAAGGCGATGATGCCACCAAAGGCCGACTCGCTATCCGTGGCGAAGGCCAGCTCATAGGCCTGGCGGATGCCGCCTTCATCTTCCGGCACCACTGCCACGCCGCAGGGGTTGGCATGCTTGACGATCACACAGGCCGGCTTGCTGAAGCTCTTCACGCATTCCAGCGCGGCGTCGGTATCGGCCACGTTGTTGTAGGACAGTTCCTTGCCCTGCAGCTGCACGGCAGTGGCGATGCAGGCCTCGACCGGCTGCGCTTCGCGGTAGAAGGCGGCGCTCTGGTGCGGGTTCTCGCCGTAGCGCATGTCCTGCGCCTTGATGAACTGGCTGTTGAAGGTACGCGGGAAGGCGGCACGGTCTGCGGTACCCAGGGTGTCGCGAGTCTGGTCGATGGTGCCCAGGTAGTTGGCGATCATGCCATCATAGGCAGCGGTGTGTTCGAAGGCCTTGAGCGCCAGGTCGAAGCGCTGGGCATAGGTCAGGCCGCCGTCCTTCAGGCTGCCGATCACGCTCTGGTAGTCGCCGGCATTGACCACGATGGCGACATCCTTGTGGTTCTTGGCCGCCGAGCGGACCATGGTCGGGCCGCCGATATCGATGTTCTCGATGGCATCGGGCAGGCTGCAGTCGGGCTTGGCCACGGTGGCGGCAAAGGGGTACAGGTTGACGACCACCATGTCGATCGGCTGGATGCCATGCTCGGCCATGACTGCGCCGTCCAGGTCGCGGCGACCCAGGATGCCGCCATGGATCTTCGGATGCAGCGTCTTCACCCGACCATCCATCATCTCCGGGAAGCCGGTGTAGTCGGCTACTTCCACGGCGTCGATGCCGCTGTCGCGCAGCAGCTTGTAGGTGCCGCCGGTGGAGAGGATTGCCACGCCCAGAGCGGTGAGTTCACGGGCGAAGTCGACAACGCCGGTCTTGTCCGACACGCTGATCAGCGCGCGGCGTACCGGCAGACGGGTGGTTTGGTCGGTCATTGCGTTTCCAGTTGGGGTTGATGAAAGAACGGGGTTCACAGCAGGCCGTATTGCTTGAGCTTCTTGCGCAGGGTGCCACGGTTCAGGCCCAGCACTTCCGAGGCTCGGGTCTGGTTGCCACGGACATAGTCCATGACGCTTTCCAGCAGCGGGGCCTCGATTTCCGCCAGCACCATGTTGTACACATCGGTGACATCCTGGCCGTCCAGGTGCTCGAAATAGTTTCTCAGCGCCTGTTCCACACTGTCGCGCAGTGTCTGGGGGCCTGCCAGTGCGTCGCTGGGGCGTACGGACAGATCGGGGTCGGTGGTCTCGGTCACGGGTAGCTTTCCGTCAATCTGGGATGTGTTCAGGTCGTTCATGCCGCGAGGCCTCCGTCCATCAAGCGGTTGAAGAAGTGCTCTATTGCCTGACGTTGCTGCGTGGCGCAGTCCATGCGGTTGAAGCTCCGGCGAAAGTCCTCGGCACCGGGCAGTGATTGCAGTTGCCAGCCCACATGCTTGCGGGCGATGCGCACACCCTGTTCCGGGCCGTAGAACTGGTGCAGGGCATCCAGGTGCTCCAGCAGCAGCGCCTGTTGCCAGGCCAGCCCGGGTTCGGGCAACTGCTCGCCATGGCGCAGGTAATGTTCGATTTCACGGAAGACCCACGGCCGGCGCTGGGCGGCGCGGCCGATCATCACCGCGTCGGCACCGGTGTGTTCCAGCACCTGGCGGGCCTTGTGCGGTGAGTCGATATCGCCGTTGGCGAACAGCGGGATGCAGATCGCCTGGCGGATCTGCGCGATGGTGTCGTATTCGGCCTCGCCGGTATACAGCTCGCTGCGGGTGCGGCCATGCACGGCCAGGGCCTGGATGCCGCTCTGTTCGGCGATGCGCGCGACATTCACGCCGTTGCGGTTATCGGGGTCCCAGCCAGTGCGGATCTTCAGGGTGACCGGGATATCCACCGCCTTGACCACCGCTTCGAGGATATCGGCTACCAGCAGCTCATCGCGCAGCAGGGCGGAGCCGGCGGCCTTGTTGCAGACCTTCTTCGCCGGGCAGCCCATGTTGATGTCGATGATCTGCGCGCCGTTGTCGCGGTTCATGCGCGCGGCATCGGCCATCATCTGCGGATCACCGCCGGCGATCTGCACCGAGCGCGGGCCGGGTTCGCCGCTGTGGTCGAGGCGCTGACGGGATTTGCGGCTGTGCCACAGGCGGGTGTCGCTGGTGACCATCTCCGAGACCACCAGACCGGCGCCCAGCTCGCGGCACATCCGACGGAACGGGCGGTCGGTGACACCGGCCATGGGGGCCAGTATGACGCGGCTGGTGAGTTGGTGAGGTCCGATACTGATCACTGCTGGTCCATCCCTGTACTCGGTGGTCAATGGTATATGCCCCGGAACCGCAGGACATGTTCGGGCAGGGTCAGAAAAGTGAAGAGGGCGGCTATCATACCTGCTACCGATGACCATATAAAGACTGTCTGGCTGATATTTGATCAGTTATCCGCCGGTCGGCGATTCACGGGCTGAGAAATTCCAGGCGATAGCCGCTGGCCTGCGGGCCGGGGTCGAGCATGTTCAGGCCGACATGGATCGGCGTTTGTGGTGGCATCAGCCGTACCCCGGCCAGTTCACCGGACAGGTACTCCTCCGGACGGAAGCGCCGGTTGGCGACGTCCCGCCCGCCGGCGTCGGTGAAATGCATCTGCAATACCGGGAATGGCTGCTCGAAATCCGCGCGGTTGTAGAGGATCACATCGATGGCCAGGGCATTGGGAAATTCGGGGTGCGGACGTACCAGCAGATTGGCACTGCGGATGCGGCTGATGTCCACCCGGGCCGGCAGCTCGCATTGGGCAATCAGGCACAGGCTTTCCAGCAGCGGGCGGCTGCGTTGATCGCGCGCCAGGGCGTCGAAGTTGTAGTAGAAGAACTGTGCGGGCAGCGCCAGCAAGGCCAGCAGGCACAGGCTGCCCCACAACCAGGCGCGTTCCCGTCGGCGCCTTGTCGGTTCGCTCAGCAGTTCCTCTTCCAGCATCTCCAGCCGCAGGGTGGTGACCCGGGGTTCGCGCCGGTCCGGCTCCACGCTGTCGGAATACTCGTCGGGCATGGCGGCCGGTTGCGCCTCGCTCCGCACTTCGGCCGCCGGCGCGGCAGCGGTTTCGCTGGCGTCAGCCGGCTGGCCGCGGCGGAAGATGCCATGATCGGTGTTCTGGCCCTCGTCGGTAGGCGGGGCCTGGATGCCGAGCCGGTTGTGATCGAAATCGGGGCCGAAATCCTGGGCCGGAGGCGTGGCGAGAAAGTCCTCGTGCAGATCGGTGAACGGCTCGGCCGGCGGCTGTTCCTCATCTGCATCCAGCGTCGCGGGCAATGCCGCTTCCAGTCCGGATTGCTGGTGGCCGGTCATGCCGGAGGGGTTGACCTCGTCGATGATCGACTCGTCCAGGCCCAGGGCTGCCAGATCCGGTTCGTCCAGATCATCATGCAACAGACTCGAGGGTGCCGGCTGTTCGGACTGTGGCTGGGGAGCGGGGTCTGTCCGTAGCATGGCAGCGGCTGCATCGCCTGCATGAAACACTTCCAGACAGGCACCGCAGCGCACATTGCCGGCGGCCACACTCAGTTGCTCCGCCGTGAGCCGGAAGCGGGTCTGGCAATAAGGACATTGGGTGACCAGCGGCTCGCTCATGGTGAGACTGGAATCCTTGTCAGGCAATGAAGGAATGTGGGCCATATTGTGCCCGCAACCGGCTCACAGCGCCACGCTGCGGCGCACGCCGCTGACGCGGATCCAGCCGTCCTTGTCGGCCACCGGGTCCAGCTCGAAGGCGTCGCGATAGGCGGCGAGAATCTCCTCGGTCTGCTCGGCGAGAATGCCGGACAGGGCGATACGCCCACCCGGTTTGACCAGGCCGGTGAGTTGCGGTGCCAGGCTGACCAGCGGCCCGGCCAGGATATTGGCAACCAGAATGTCCGCCGGCTCCGCCGGCATATCGGCAGGCAGGTACAGCGGCAGGCGCTCATCGGCCAACTGGTTGCGCTGGGCATTGTCGCGGGAGGCTTCCAGCGCCTGGGGGTCGATGTCGGTGCCGGTTACCCGTTCGGCCCCAAGCAGCAGCGCGGCAATGGCCAGGATGCCCGAGCCGCAACCGAAATCGATTACCTGCAGGCCGTCGAGATGCTGGCCGTCCAGCCATTCCAGACAGAGTGCGGTGGTCGGGTGGGTGCCGGTACCGAACGCCAGGCCCGGGTCCAGCAGCAGGTTGACCGCCTCGGGCTCCGGCGCCGCATGCCAACTGGGCACGATCCACAGGCGCTGGCCGAAACGCATCGGCTGGAAGTTGTCCATCCAGCTGCGCTCCCAGTCTTGGTCGGCAATGTCCTCGAACTGATGCTCGGGCAGCGCCTGCGGCCACATCGACCGTAACTGCTCGAGCAATGCCTGGCGCTCGGTATCGGCTTCGAACAGGGCCAGCAGATGGGTATGTGACCACAGCGGGGTGGTGCCCAGGTCCGGCTCGAAGATGGGCTGGTCCTCGGCGTCCATGAAGGTCACCGAGACGGCACCCAGCCCCAGCAGGAGATCTTCCATGGGCTCGGCCTGATCGGGAGTAATGGCAAGACGCAGTTGCAACCAGGACATCATCATTCCTCAGAGTAGGAGGCTGAAAAAACAAGGGAGCGGCCTTGGCCGCTCCCTGATTACCGCTTGTCGCTACAGCATATTATCAGCTGATGCCGAGTTTATGCTCCAGGTAGTGAATATTCACACCACCCTTGCAGAATTCGGCGTCACGTACCAACTCCCGGTGCAGCGGGGTGTTGGTCTTGATGCCGTCGACCACCAGCTCATCCAGGGCGTTGCGCATGCGTACCATGGCCTCGTCGCGGGTGGCGCCGTAGGTGATCAGCTTGCCGATCAGCGAATCGTAGTTCGGCGGTACCTTGTAGCCACTGTACAGGTGCGAGTCCACCCGTACGCCGTTACCGCCGGGCGCATGGAAGAAGCTCACGGTACCCGGGCTGGGCATGAAGGTGTTCGGGTCCTCGGCATTGATCCGGCACTCGATGGCGTGGCCGCGGATGACCACGTCATCCTGGGTCAGGCTCAGCGGCTGGCCGGCGCAGACCTTGATCTGCTCCTTGACGATGTCGATGCCAGTGACCATTTCCGAGATCGGGTGCTCCACCTGGATGCGGGTGTTCATCTCGATGAAGAAGAACTCGCCGTTCTCATACAGGAACTCGAAGGTACCGGCACCACGGTAACCCAGGTCGATACAGGCCTGAACGCAGCGGGCCTGAACTTCGGCGCGGGCCTTTTCGTTGATACCGGGGGCAGGCGCTTCCTCGATGATCTTCTGGTGGCGGCGCTGCAGCGAGCAGTCGCGGTCGCCCAGATGGATGGCATGACCCTGGCCATCGGACAGTACCTGGATTTCCACATGACGCGGGTTGGTCAGGAACTTTTCCAGGTACACCATCGGGTTACCGAAGGCGGCACCGGCTTCGGTGCGGGTCAGGCGGATCGACTTGATCAGCTCCTCTTCCTTGTGCACCACCCGCATGCCGCGACCACCGCCGCCGCCGGAGGCCTTGATGATCACCGGATAGCCGACGCGACGGCCGATCTTCAGGCATTCCTGCTCGTCTTCCGGCAGCGGGCCGTCGGAGCCGGGTACGGTCGGTACGCCGGTCTTCTTCATCGCGGCGATGGCCGAGACCTTGTCGCCCATCAGGCGAATCACCTCGGCGCTGGGGCCGATGAAGGTGAAGCCGGAGCGCTCGATCTGCTCGGCGAAGTCGGCGTTTTCCGCAAGGAAGCCGTAGCCGGGGTGAATGCAGTCGGCACCGGTCACTTCAGCGGCGCTGATGATGCGCGGAATGTTCAGGTACGACTCGGTGGCAACAGCTGGGCCGATGCAGACGGTTTCGTCCGCCATGGCCAGGTGCATGAGTTCGCGGTCGGCAGTGGAATGCACTGCCACGGTCTTCAACCCCAGCTCCTTGCAAGCGCGGATGATGCGCAGTGCAATTTCGCCGCGGTTGGCTATGAGTACTTTCTGCATCGCAGCCTCCGGGTCGGGCTCAGGCGATGCTGAACAGGGGTTGATCGAATTCCACAGGCTGGCCATTGTCCACCAGGATGGCCTGGATGACACCGGTCTTGTCGGCTTCGATGTGGTTCATCATTTTCATGGCTTCGACGATGCACAGTACATCACCGGCCTTGACAGTCTGGCCGACCTCGACGAAGGAGGGCGACTCGGGGGACGGCGAGCGATAGAAGGTACCGACCATCGGCGAGCGTACCAGGTGACCGGAGGGCTCAGCCGGCGCGGCTTCGGCGACCGGCGCAGCAGCGGCCGGGGCGGCGGCAGGAGCGGGCGCAGCGGCTACCGGAGCCTGGAAGTACTGTTGGGGCATGGCGGGCTGCTGGCTGTGCCGGCTGATCCGAACGGATTCCTCGCCTTCGTGAATCTCCAGCTCGTCGATGCCGGATTCTTCAAGCAGTTCGATGAGTTTCTTTACTTTGCGGATATCCATTGATACTTGCGCTCCAGGGCAATGTTGGTCGTTTCAGTTTTGTTCGATGCGGCATATGGCGGCCTGTAGCGCCAGGGCATAACCCTCGGCTCCCAGCCCGCAGATCACTCCCTCGGCAATGTCCGAGAAATAGGAGTGATGACGAAAAGGCTCGCGTTTGTGCACGTTGGAAAGATGCACTTCGATGAATGGGATGCTCACCGCCAGCAATGCGTCACGTATTGCCACACTGGTATGGGTAAACGCGGCGGGATTGATGATGATGAAGTCGATCGCTTCGTCCCGCGCGGCATGGATGCGCCCGATCAGTTCATGTTCGGCATTGCTCTGCAGAGCTTGCAGGCGATGGCCGGCCTGCTGGGCCTGTTCGGCCAGGCGCGTGTTGATCTGTTCAAGGGTGGCTGCACCGTAGACATCGGGTTCACGGGTGCCGAGCAGGTTCAGGTTGGGTCCGTGCAGGACCAGGATACTGGCCATCAATAATTTTCCATGGCGGCGATTGGCGATTGACTCTGTGGTCATGGATGAGCGCAGAGTTTGCCGGATTAAGGGAGGGCTGTCCAGAAGCAGTCGAATGCCATCAGATGACGGCATGATGGCTGGTTTTTTGGGGAAGTTGGGTGGTTCCCCCTCTCCCCCAGCCCCATTGCTCGCCTCTAGGGGCTCGCCCTTCGGGCCAGCCTTCGGCTGTTCTGCGCTTCGCTTGTCCCGCAAGGGGAGAGGGGAGTTTGATTGTGCAAGCCGGCAACATGATCATGACTTCAGGACTTGAGAAAGCATGGCGTCAGTTTTTCCACAGAAGTTACCGGCGATCACCGTTCTGCTCCCCTCTCCCCTTGCGGGAGAGGGGGTGGGGGAGAGGGGGGAACAGCAAACCTCACCCCGCCTCCACCGCAGCGTTCATATGACGGATGAAGGTCTCACGCGGCACCTCGCCCTGGATGCGCAGATCGGCCTGCTCCTGACCAGCTGTGTCATAGAAGAGAAAGGCCGGCGGGCCGAACAGTTGTTGTTCGGTCAGCCAGGCCCGTTGCTCGGGCGTATTGTCGGTGACATCGAGCTGGATGCGGACGAAGCTATCCAGGCCTGACCGCACGCTGGGATGGTTGATGATTTCCCGTTCGATCACCTTGCAACTGATGCACCAGTCGGCGGACAGCTCGACGATCGCCGGCTGGCCCTGTTCCCTGGCCTGGGCCAATTGCTGACGGACGGCGGCAGCGCTGGCCACCTTGTTGAAATAACCGCCGTCGACAGCCTCGGCTACCGGACCGCCGGCACGCAGTGACTGCAGCGGGCGCAATGGATCGGAACCGCCGGCCAGGGCACCGAACAGCGTGGCGGTGGCATAGATGGCCAGCAGCAGGGCGGCTGTCTGGGCTGCACGACCGATGCCGCTGCGTTGCCCGCGATCGAACAGACCCAGTTGCACGGCGAGCCCGGCGGCCAGCGCGGCCCATAGCGCCAGGCTCAGCGGGCCGGGGATGACCCGCTCCAGCAGCCAGATGGCCACCGCCAGCAGGCCGAAGCCGAAGGCCTGCTTGACACTGTTGAGCCAGGGACCGGAGCGCGGCAGCAGGGTGCTGCCGAACATGGCTACCAGGATCAGCGGTACACCCATGCCAATGGCCAGGGCGAACAGCTGCAGGGCGCCGCCCAGCGCATCGCCGGTGGCGCTGATATAGATCAGCGCGCCCGCCAGCGGCGCGGAAATGCACGGCGAGACCACCAATGAGGACAGCACGCCCATCAGCGCGGCGCCGGGAATCGACCCGCCCTGGGTACGGCTGCCGAGCCTTTCCGCCGGCTCACGGATGAAGGCCGGCAGGCGCAGGCTGAAGACGTCGAACATGGCCAGCGCGAACAGCACGAAGAACACCGCGAAAGTACCGAGAACCCAGGGCGACTGCAGGCGCGCCTGGATATTCAGCGCAGCGCCGAACAGGCCGATCAGCGCGCCGACCAGGGCGAAGGTCAGGGCCATGCCCAACACATAGCTGAGCGACAGCACGAAAGCCCGGGAGCGGTCGATGTTGGCACGCCCCAGTACCAGGCCGGTGAGGATCGGCACCATCGGCAGTACGCAGGGGGTGAAGGTCAGTGCCAGGCCGGCGGCGAACAGCAGTAACAGCGACCACCAGAGCGCCTGGTCACCCCTGGTGTCAGCGCCGCTGCTGGCTGCGCCGAGGCTGCCGCCAGTCCGGGCCTCGGCACCCGGCAGGTCGAGCAGAACGGTTTCCGGTGGGTAGCACAATCCGGCATCGGCGCAGCCCTGATACTCGACGCGCAACTGGCTGGCCGGGGCGCTGCCCGGGGCAATGTCCAGCACCACCTCGAGACTGTTGTAATAGACCTCGACGTCACCGAAGAACTCATCGGTCTTGTGAATGCCGTCCGGCAGATTGATCTGGCTGATCTGACCATCGCCGCCCAGCAGTTCGAACTTCAGCCGGTGGCGATACAGGTAGTACTCGGGGGCGATATCGAACTGCAGCTGGATGCGCTCGGCCTGCGCCTCGACGATGCCGGGGCGAAAGGCCTCATGTACTGGGAGGAACTGGGTGGCACTGCTACTGCCGACATTACCGAACAGGTTGCTCAGGGTGGCGTTGTTCGATGTGCTCGGCTCGGCCAGGGCAGAGCCACTGACAAGCAGGAAGAAAACCAGCAACAGGCGTTGAAACAGCATATGCATATCCGCGAGGAGTTTGTCGGCCATGATACGGCCTGGCGCGGCGAATGCCAGTGACAAACTGCCGCCAAATTTGTCAGCTTTGTCAACTGCGCTCGATACGGTCGGGGTGGATGACGATGCGGCCCTGCCGGTACAAGCCGCCGATGGCCTTCTTGAAGTTGCCCTTGCTGACGCCGAACAGGCGGGCGATTTCCTGCGCCGGGCTCTTGTCGCTCAGGGGCAGTACGCCGTCATGTTCTCCCAGGGTCTGCATGATCAGCTCCTGCAGCTGATCGGCAGCATCGCGGCCCACCGGCTGCAGGCTCAGGCTGATCTTGCCGTCGTCGCGCAGTTCGCGGATATAGCCGCGCTCCTGCTTGCCACCGCGGACGAACTTGAACAGTTCGTTCTTGTGCAGCAGGCCCCAGTGGCGGTGGTTGATGATCGCCTTGTAACCCAGGTCGGTGGGTTCGACGATCAGCAGATCGACCGCTTCGCCGACTTTGTAGCTGGGCGCTGTCCTGTCCAGATGGCGGTCGAGGCGGGCGGTGGCGGTGATACGCTCGCTGTGCTTGTCGAGATAGACGTAGACCACGCAATAATCGCCGACCTGCAGCGGACGCTTTTCCTCCGAATGGGGCAGCAGCAGGTCCTTCGGCAGCCCCCAGTCGAGAAACAGGCCGACCCGGTTGATCTCCACCACCTTGAGGCTGGCGAACTCACCGACCTTGACCTTGGGTGTCTGGGTGGTGGCGATCAGCTTGTCCTCGCTGTCGCGATAGATGAATACCCGCAGCCAGTCGCCCACCTCGGTGGGTTGATCCGTGGGGATATAGCGGTTGGGCAGCAGGATCTCGCCGTGCGGTCCGCCGTCGAGATAGAGGCCGAAGCCGGTGTGTTTGACAATCGGCAGATTGTTGAAGTGTCCGATGGCGGCCATGAAAATCATCCTGGGTGGTCGTGAGGGTCTATTCTAGCCGATACGGGCTGGCACCGGGGTTCGCTCGGTGCGGTAACGCCGGTGTGAACCGCCGGCGCAAATGATATGCTTGCGGCTGCACAGAGAGGGGAGAAGGTTGATGAAATTTTCCAGACGTACGCAGGGTGCTGGTGGGATGGCAGACCGGTTCGGTAGTGAGAATGGCCGGCTGCTGGGCAAGGTCATCGGCATCGTGC
Organism: Pseudomonas sp. MYb185; assembly: GCF_002979975.1. Lineage (GTDB taxonomy): Bacteria > Pseudomonadota > Gammaproteobacteria > Pseudomonadales > Pseudomonadaceae > Halopseudomonas. Next base: position 524,183 of record NZ_PCQD01000001.1, read on the forward strand.
TGATTGCCTATCTGTTGATCTGTGTGCTGGTCGGCTGGTACTGGAGCCGGGAGCCGGATCTGGAGGACCTGACCGTGTTGCCGGTGGGCAATGCCGAGCGGCTGACCACGGGCTCGCACACCGCGCGTACCCTGCAGGCAGTGGCCACCACGCTACTGGACAAGCCCGGCGGTTTCATCAGCAACGACATCACCCCGCCGGGCATCTGGCTGGACAACATGCCGAGCTGGGAGTTTGGCGTACTGGTGCAGGTACGCGACATGACCCGCTCGATGCGCCGTGACATGGCCCGCTCGCAATCACAGTCCACCGAGGACCCCGATCTGGCCAAGGCCGAGCCGCGCTTCCACTTCGACCACAACAGCTGGGCCATGCCGGCCAGCGAAAGCGAGTACCGTGACGGGATCAAGGCGCTGCACGGCTATATCACCCGGTTGGAAAGCGGCAATGCCAGCTTCTATGCCCGCGCCGACAACCTGGCCGGCTGGATCGATGATGTCAGCACCCGTCTGGGGTCGCTGTCCCAACGGCTGTCGGCCAGCGTTGCACGCACGCCGCTGAATGACGGTGGCCGCGAGCGGGCCCAGACTCCTTGGCTGCAGATCGACAACGTGTTCTACGAGGCACGCGGTAGCGCCTGGGCACTGGTACACCTGCTGCGCGCAGTGGAAAAGGACTATGCCGAGGTGCTGAACAACAAGAACGCGCTGGTCAGCCTGCGGCAGATCATCCGGGAGCTGGAAGCTACCCAGCAGCCCATGTGGAGCCCGGTGATTCTCAATGGCGGCGGCTTCGGTATCCTGGCCAACCACTCGCTGGTGATGGCCAACTACCTGTCACGGGCCAATGCCGGGCTGATCGACCTGCGTCGTCTGCTGCAACAGGGTTGAGGTAGGCAGGAAGCGATGAGCAAACGTCAGACAGGATTCGGCTCGCTTGGCGGGCTGGTATTTTCCACCGACAGTGGGCGCATGTGCCCTGACTGCCAGCAACCGGTCGCCGGCTGCCGCTGCGGCCAGCCGCAGGTGCCGGCTGGCGATGGCGTGGCGCGGGTGCGCCGGGAAACCAAGGGGCGGGGCGGCAAGACCGTGACCACCATCAGTGGCCTGGCGCTGCCCGCCGAGGAACTCAAGGCCCTGGCCAAGAAGATCAAGGCCCGCTGCGGCTGCGGCGGCTCGGTGGTCGACGGGGTGATCGAAATCCAGGGCGACCGGGCCGACATGCTCTGCCAGTGGCTGGCCGCCGAGGGCTTCAAGACCAAGCGGGCCGGTGGTTGATGCAGTGATTGTGACTTCCACAACAGCGGGAGCCCGGGGTTGTCGAGCCCCGGCTCGACGACGGTGTGCAGGAGCATACCCGCATGGCGCCCACACACGGACCGGAATGTTGCACCTTGCCAAGGTGCTTTTGACGCCGTGACCCTTTCCGGTCTGTTCTCCGCCGCGCGCCATCGTCCGACCCATCGCCAGGTCTGGGCGCTGGCGACGCCGATGATCCTGTCCAATATCAGCGTGCCGCTGGTGGGCCTGGTGGATACCGCCGTGGTCGGCCACCTGGACGGGGCCCATTACCTGGGCGGGGTGGCGGTAGGTGCCACGTTGATGACCTTCCTGCTGTGGGCGGCGGGTTTTCTGCGTATGGGCACCACCGGCTTCGCGGCCCAGGCCTGTGGTGCCGAGGACGGCAACAAGTTGCGCCTGGTGTTGCTGCAGCCGTTGTGGCTGGCGGTGCTGCTGGCGCTGCTGGTATGGCTGTTGCACGAACCACTGCTGGGCGCCGGGCTGTATTTTCTCGACAGCAGTGCCGAGTTGCTGGAACAGGCACGGATCTACTTCAATATTCGCCTGGTCAGCCTGCCGGCGGCGCTGGCCAATTTCGTGCTGGTCGGCTGGTTCATCGGCGCACAGCGTGGCCGGGCGCCGCTGTACCTGCTGATAACCGTCAACCTGACCAATGTCATCCTCGACGTGCTGTTGGTCGTGGTGCTGGATTGGGGCGTGGCGGGGGCGGCCTGGGCCACGGTGATCGGTGATTATGCCGGGCTGCTGCTGGGCCTGTGGCTGCTGCGTCCGGTGCTGGCACGCTACCCCGGCGTCATGCCCTGGCGCGATGCACTGCTGCTGCGCGGCGCGGCGCCGCTGATCAAGGTCAATCGGGATATCCTGATCCGCACCCTGGCGCTGGAGCTGGTGTTCTATCTGCTGGTGCTGCAAGGCGCTCGCCTCGGTGACTCGGTGGTGGCCGCCAACGCAGTGCTGCTGAACTTCCTGCTGCTCACTTCCCACGGCCTGGATGGGCTGGCACACGCGATCGAGGCGCTGGGCGGCCATGCCCTGGGTCAGCGCAACCGACTCGCGCTCAAGCGCGTCCTGGTGGTCAGCACCGCCTGGTCGCTGCTGGTCGGCACCGGTTTCGTCCTGGCATTCAATCTGTTCGGCAACCAGATCGTCAGCCTGCTGACGGACCAGGAGTCGATTCGCCAGGTCGCCTTTATCTATCTGCCGTGGATGGCCTGGATGCCGCTGGTAGCGGTGTGGAGTTATCTGCTCGATGGCCTGTTCATTGGCGCGACCCGGGCCCGGGCGATGCGCAATGCCATGCTGCTGGCGGTAGTGCTGGTTTATCTGCCGGCAGCCTGGTTGCTGCGCGATACCGGCAATCATGGAGTCTGGCTGGGCTTCTATCTGTTCATGCTGGCGCGTGGTGCATTGCTCGGCGGCTGGTTTATCTGGTTGTGGCGGCGGGATCGCTGGATGCGGGCCTGAGCCAGCAGTGCAGGTAACGCCCCAGGTGCCGGTAGGCGGGGTGGCGACTGTACAGCAGTTCCTGTTCCACCACCTCTGTTGCGTCAGCCTCGGACTTGAACGGCTCCGGCATGTAGTCATGGAACACCCGCACCCCGGTTTCATGGATGCAATCGAATCCGGCGTCGTTGATCCACTGGTGGACCTCACGCGGGTCCAGCGGCTGCTGGGGTGTCAGGCTGCGTTTACCTTCGCCGGCCAACTGGTTGCGCTGCAGCTTGCGGAACTGGCCCTTGATCAGATTCTTGTAGATCAGTGCATCGCGGTTATAGAACGCCAGTGACACCGCACCGTTGGGGTGGGTCAACTGATGCAGGCAGTGCAGGGCACTGGCCGGGTCCGCCAGCCACTCCAGCACCGCATGGCAGATGATCAGATCATAGCGCTGGCCCCGTTCGGGCAGTTGCTGCAGCGGTAGCTGCAGGTACTCCAGGGTCTGGCCGGCCGCCAGTGGCAAGGTATCCAGCCGACTGCTGGCGGCCTCGAGCATCTCCGCGGAGGGGTCGCAGACCGTCAGGCTGTGACCACGCTGCAGCAACCATTCGCTGATATGGCCCAGGCCGGCGCCGGCATCCAGCACCCGCAATGGCTGGCCGTCGGCGGCGAGTTCCGCGACCCATTCCTGCAGATCACGGGTCAGCACCGCCAGTCGAATCACGCCCTTGGGGCTGGAGTAGATCTTGCGGGCGAAATGACTGCCCAACTGATCGAAATAACGGTCGGCCATGAAAAATTCAAACCCCTGCACTGATCGAAGCCGGATCGCGCAAAACCAGGCGACCAGCGGCCCGGCAGTATACCAGATGGCTTGAACTTCAAAGCGTAACCGCTTGACCGTGTGCGAAAAGTCGAACTATCAGTCACATAATCTGTCCGACACTATTCAGGCAAAAACCAAAGAGGAATTCCCTATGCGCCTTAGCACGACTCTGATCAAGGCTTCGACGGTGGGTTTGATACTGAGCCCGATGTACGCCATGGCTGCGGAAGGACCCGTGTCTAACCTGGGTATCATCGCTGCCTACAATAATTACGAATTGAATTCGGATAATGATGATGTCGACGGCCGCGATGAGAATGTCGGCAAGGCTGGTATCTTCTATAACTACGGCAACAAGATGACCGGCGGTCCGGGCATGATCTTCCAGCTCGGTGCCGATGCCCGCTACGGTGAAGAGAGCAGCGATAACAAGATCAAGGACGCGCGAGCCGATCTCGATCTCGGTCTGCGCATGCCGCTGACCGACAACAGCAATTTTGACCTGCTGATCGGTGGTGGCTATGACTGGAGCCGCTTCGAGATGGATCGCAGTGCCGGTGATGTCGAGCTGAGCAACAAGAGTCCCTTTGCCAAGGCCGCTGTGGGCTGGCATCACCAGGGCGAGACCCTGACCACCCGTCTGGAAGTGGGCACGCGCTACAGCATCGAAGGTGAAGGCAAGGTCAAGCTCGAGGGCGTCGGTAGCGAGACGGCCGACCTGAAGAACAAGTACAACCCCTACGCGGAGTTGAACTTCCTCTGGGATCGCGGTTTCGGTGTGCCGGTCACTGCTGGGCTCTACTATACCCAGACCAACTATGAGTTGAAGAACCGCGACACCCTGGCCGCCAATACCGAACTGGAAAGCAACGAGTTTGGCGTCAAGCTCGGTGTCGTTTTTTAAACGCACTGCTTTTAAACGCACTGCGCAATGATAAAAAGGGCCGCTTCGATTTACCGAAGCGGCCCTTTTTCACTCCGGTCGTTGCGGGCGATACCAGGCGTGGTAAACCACCGGCCGGTGGAGCGGCGGGCCATGGATTGCTTCACCTTTCAGGTTCGCAATGACGGTAATAGAGGTCGCAATGACGGTATAGGGTTCGCAGTAGACGGTATAGGGCAATGCATAATGATGAATGACCAACTCCCGCAACTGTCATTGCGAGCCGCATAGCGGCGCGGCAACCCATCGTGCAGGTGGCTGGGGGCATGACTGTGGCTTGGCCTGCTACGGTTGCTGCTCAGGGTAGGTAACGACAGTCATCATCCGTCCAGCGCTCGATGATCACCGGCAAGGCCTTGTCCAGCAATGTCTGATCGATCTTCCGAAACTCCCGGTTATCCAGCCACAGCTGGATCGCATCGGCGATATCGTTCAGCTCCTCTGCCGTGAGGTCATCGGAATGGGAAGGGAAGAAGGCGTAGGTGAACTCGGTGTGGGCCAGATCTGTGCCCAAGGCCGACACCAGCGGCTCCGCTGCGCTGAACAGAGGCGACACCCAGCATACATGGCCGGCAATCACCGCCACTACGCCGGGTTCCTCGGCGCGTAAATGGCTGGCAACCTGCTTACCCAGATTGACCATGCGCTCGAAGGCGACCTGCTCGGTCTGATCGCCACTGTAGCTGCGGCGCTCGAACTGGCTCAGATCCCGGGCGCCAGTGAGGGTGTCGATGCCGGACTGGCCGGAGGCTGCGTTGGCGGTCATCTTGCTTTGCTCCATATTGAGGGGGGGCGGATCACTCCTTATATTGTTGGTCATGATCGGGCGGTGCTCCAGTCGGTGTGGTGAAAAGCCGACGTATTGGCCAGTCGCTGTCGGTGTGGTGCCATCCATCCTCGTCGAGTATGCAAAGGCAGGTTTGCCGAGACGGAATGTAAAGTGGTTGGTTTATCCTGATTGCTAGTCTGGATGGGTTTTAATTTTCCCTTTTCGTCTTTTAACCAATTTAAAAGGAGATTCTCTTCCGCCTATTTGAGATAGAGTTTTCAGCCTGGATGGCCTTCCTCAAGCCCCTGGTTTCCGCAGCACCACGGCGTGGGGGGATTGGGAAGAGTCAAGCTATACATGAGAGGGTGGTCCTCATCTCTGATCAATCGGTGACCCATATGTCGAAACCACAGAAAATTGAACTGGCAACCTGGCCCACTCCACTTGAGCCTGCGCCTCGGTTGGCAAAGGCCCTTGGCCTGGGTAGCGACGACCTCTGGATCAAGAGGGACGATCTGACAGGACTGGCTGGTGGCGGCAACAAGATCCGCAAGCTGGAATACACCTGTGCCGAAGCAGTAGCGCATGGGGCGCGGACTTTGGTAACAGTCGGTGCTGCCCAGAGTAACCATGCACGGCTGACCGCAGCGGCCGGCGCGCGCCTGGGTTTGGATGTGTTGCTGGTGCTGGCCGGTAACCCGCCTGCCGAATACACCGGCAATATCGCCCTCGACGGTTTGATCGGCGCGAAGATCATCTGGGCTGGCGATGTGGACGACCACACGCTGGAAGCACTGGCGCAGGAGCAGGTGAGGCGTCTGGAAAGTCAGGGGCCGCCCGCAGCACTGATCCCCTTCGGCGGCTCCAATGCCCTGGCTTGCTACGGTTATTGGGACTGTGGCGAAGAGTTAAAGGCACAGATCCCCGACCTGGCGCAGGTATTTACCGCCATTGGTTCTGGCGGGACCATGGCTGGATTGGTTCACTCCCTGGGCGCTGACCGGGTGCGGGGAGTGGATGCCGGTGCGGTGACGGACCCGGAGGTGCGTGTGCGCAACCTGCTGAGCGAGCTGACCCAGACGGCTTTTTGTGCACCCTTGAATATCCGCCTGGATCAGGTAGGGGCAGGCTATGGATACTTCACTGAACCGGTAAAGGAAGCGCTGAAACTGGTTGCCATGCACAGTGGTATCGTTCTGGACCCGATCTATACCGGCCGTGCTTTCGCCGGACTGATAGCCGCAGTGCGTGAAGGGTCGGCAAAACCGGGGGACAAGATAGTGTTTCTCCATTCAGGCGGCTTGCCGGGCTTCTTCGGTAGCCAGGATGCGCTGCGCTTTTCCGCTGGAGGCTGATTGTTTGCCAGCGTCCCGGGCGTTTTCTCCCATGCGAACTACCCTTGAGGGAGTCAAGGCACACTGTGGAGACAGAAGATGACCAAGCTGACCGAGCAGCATTGTGAGGCCTGCCGGGCGGGTGCGCCCAGGGTAACAGAGCAGGAGCGCAAGGAGCTGCAGCCGCAGATTCCCGACTGGCAGGTACGGGAAGAGGAGGGCGTGCAACAGCTGTGGCGGGAGTTCCGCTTCAAGGATTTTGCCGCCGCGCTGGCCTTTACCAATAGGGTGGCCGAGCTGGCCGAGTCCGAGGGCCATCATCCGGCCCTGCTGCTGGAGTATGGCAAGGTCGGGGTGGCTTGGTGGACGCACAAGATCGGTGGCTTGCACCGCAATGATTTCATCATGGCGGCGCGTACCGATCAGTTGACTCCGGCTGATTGATCTTCAGTGCACATCGGGGTGTAGCGCGCCTGCGCTACGCCTGACCACGCCTCAGATCGAGCGCTGATTGACCCGCTGTGACAGTTCCGCTGCTGACTCCTTGCGCTCGGAATAGCGATCAACCAGGTAATCGCCCTGCTCGCGCAGCAACAGAGTGAACTTGACCAGCTCCTCCATCACATCCACCATCCGGTCGTAATAGGGTGACGGCTTCATCCGTCCGTCTTCGTCGAATTCCAGATACGCCTTGGCCACTGAAGACTGGTTGGGGATGGTAAACATGCGCATCCAACGGCCCAGTACGCGCATCTGATTCAGCGCGTTGAAGGACTGCGAGCCACCGCTCACCTGCATCAGCGCCAGGGTCTTGCCTTGGGAAGGTCGGACTGCGCCCATGGCCAGCGGTACCCAGTCGATCTGCGACTTGAACACCCCGGTCATGGCGCCATGGCGCTCTGGCGAGCACCATACCTGACCTTCCGACCACTGCATCAAGTCGCGCAGTTCTCGAACTTTCGGGTGGTCGGCGTCAGCATCATCCGGTAATGGCAGGCCAGAGGGGTTGAATATTCGGGTTTCGGCACCGAAGTATTGCAGCAGTCTGGCGGCTTCCTGGCTCAGCAGACGGCTATAGGAGCGCTCTCGGGTTGAACCATAGAGTAACAGGATGCGCGGCGGGTGTTGTGTACCGGAATTGATGCCGAGCCGCTCTATGGTGGGTGGCTCGGCAATATCCTGCTGCAGATTAGGTAATGACATATCCTGCATGCTCACTCCTGGGCGACGGCGGTGGTGGTCTGTTCGAACCAGCGGCGCCTGAGCCACAGGGCCACGCCAACCAGCGAAATCAGCACCGGTACCTCCACCAGTGGGCCGATCACCGTGGCGAAGGCCACGGGTGAGGCGAGGCCGAAGGTAGCGATGGCAACTGCAATGGCCAGCTCGAAGTTATTACTGGCGGCGGTAAAGGCCAGTGCGGTGGTGCGCGGATAGTCGGCCTCCAGCACTTTGCCCATCCAGAAGCTGAAAAAGAACATCACCACAAAATAGATGGTCAATGGGATGGCAATACGTACCACGTCCAATGGCAGTTGCAGTACCACACCCCCCTTGAGGCTGAACATGGCAACGATGGTCAGCAGCAGCGCGACCAGTGTCAGTGGGCTGATACGCGGGATAAAGCGCTGCTCGAACCAGGTTTCGCCCTTGAGGCTGATCAGCCATTTACGGGTCAGATATCCGGCGAGAAAGGGTACGCCCAGATAGATCAGTACCGATTGGGTGATTTCGATAAAGCTCACGTCGATAATGCTGCCCTGCACGCCGACCAGTGGTGGCAACAGACCGAGAAAAATCCATGCGTACAGGCTGAAGAACAGAATCTGGAATACGCTGTTGAATGCCACCAGCCCGGCAACATACTGATTGCTGCCGCCGGCAATCTGGTTCCACACCAGCACCATGGCAATACAGCGGGCCAGACCAATGAGGATCAGGCCGGTCATGTACTCGGGATAATCGCGCAGAAAGATCACCGCCAGCGCAAACATCAGCACCGGGCCAATTACCCAGTTCTGCACCAGCGACAACATCAGGATGCGTTTGTCCTTGAATACCTGCGGTAGCTCTTCGTACTTCACCCTGGCCAGCGGCGGGTACATCATCACGATCAGGCCGATGGCGATGGGAATATTGGTCGAGCCCACCGACAGGCTGTTCAACCAACCGGGAAAGCCTGTAAACAGATTACCCAGCGCAATACCCACACCCATGGCCAGAAATATCCATAGAGTCAGATAGCGATCCAGAAAGGACAGACGGCTGTTGCTCATGCTCAATCTCCCAGGCCGCCGATAACGGCCAGCTCAGCCTTGAGCTGCTCCGGACTCAACTGCGTGAAGGGCAGGGCGAGGAAAGCTTTGACCCGTGCACGAATAATCGCCACGGTGTGATCGAAGGCGGCATCGATCTGTTCGCTGCTGCCATTCAGTTCGGACGGGTCGGCCAGTCCCCAGTGGGCCTTGGTCGCCGGACCGAAGAATACTGGGCAGGCTTCACCAGCGGCCTTGTCGCAGACGGTAATGACAAAGTCGGGAGTCAGTGTTTCGTGGGCGTCATTGGATTTGCTGTACAAGCCCTCGGTGGCAATACCGGTCCGCTCCAGCGTCTTCAGACTCAGTGGGTGAACCTTGCCGCTGGGAAAACTGCCAGCGCTGTAGGCCTTGAAGCCAGCAGGTGCCATGGCGTTGAACACGGCTTCCGAGAGAATGCTGCGGCAACTGTTGGCGGTGCAGAGAAAAAGCACTTTCATGGGCTGTTCCTTGTCATTGTCAGCAGCAGACAGCTGCGCGTTCCGGGCGGTCGCCCATCTGTTCCAGGCGTTTATGGTCGGCATCCAGCCAGTGGCGATTGGCATTCAGAGTGGTCTGAATGATCTCTACGACCCATTCCGGCAGGGCGGGGTGCAGGCGGTAATAGACCCACTGCCCCTGGCGCCGGTCTTCCAGCAAGCCGCAATTACGCAGTTGCGAGAGGTGGCGGGAGATTTTCGGCTGGCTTTCATCGAGCGCGCAGGTCAGTTCACATACGCACAGTTCGCCTTCCTCGGCGATCAGCAGCATGGTGCGTAGGCGGGTGTCGTCAGCCAGGCATTTGAAAACAGTGGTGGGAGACTGCATGGAATCGTTCACATTGAATATGGAAAGTCGAATATACGGATATCCATATGTCGTGTATATAACCGGAAGCAAGAATAGGAGCTTGGGGGCTCGGGGTACCATGGATTGCTTCACCCTGAAGGGTTCGCAATGACGCAGAAGGGAGTAGGTGTAACTCGGAAAGGGACTGTCCACCATGCGTCATTGCAGCCTCAGATAGGCCACAATCCATGGTGTAGGCAGGCTACGCCATGGATTGTGGCGCTTATCAGGTTCGCAATGACACAGGAGAAAACGGCGGTGTATCAGCCCTTGAGCTTCTCCACCAGGGTGACGAAGCGGTCCATGTAGTTCTGCAGGAAGTCGCGGCTGCGCGGGCCGATCTCCCCCTCGCTGGTGAGCAGGTCGGGGCTGAACTGGATATAGGCCTCACCACCCAGGACCACCGAGCCGAGCACGCCACCCAGGATCTGGCGTACGTGCTGTTGGGCCAGGGCCGCACCCATGGCGCCCGGCGAGGCGCCGGTGATGGCGACCGGCTTGTCGCGCCAGACGTTCTTGTCCATCGGCTTGGAGCCCCAGTCGATGGCGTTCTTCAGTACCGCTGGCAGGGAGCGGTTGTGCTCCGGGGTGACGATCAGCACGGCATCGGCGGCGCGGATTTCATCGGTGAAGCGGTTGACGTTGGCGGGACGCTCGGCTTCCAGCTCCTGGTGATACATCGGCAGGTCGTCGATCTGCGGATAGCTGACGGAAAAGTGCGCTGGCAGCAGCTTGGCCAGGGCCTGGGCCAGTTTGCGGTTGATGGATTCACGATTATTGCTGCCGACGACGATTGCGAGATGGACACTGCTCATGAATTTCTCTCCAGAAGATGGCATTGATAGGGAGCCTGTACTATGGCTGATGCGTCATTTTCAACCAAACAAAGCGATAGAAAAAGCGCGATTATTGCCTTGTTTTGATCGATTAATTCGATGTTTGTCGAGCAGGTTGAAAACGTCGGCTGAGCATCACGCACACCATGCCCAGCCCCAGCAGGCCTCCGCCCAGGGCAAACAGGGGCTGGTAGCTGCCAAGTACCGCATACAGGCCGGACATGGCGTAGCCCGACGCGGCCTGCATGACGGCAAAGACCGCGGTAGCGTACCCCCACAGGCGTTTGTGCTGGGCCGGCCCGCCGAGTTCGGCCAGGCGCCCGGAGGTCAGTGCAACCAGGCCGGGCACCATGGCGCCAACCATAAAGGACGATATGGAGTTACTGACCAGGCCAACGGCAAAGAACGGCAGCGCGATGGCCAGGGACTTGAGCAGATAGCCTATCGTCAGACTATGATGCCATCCGAGACGGTGGACCAGCACCCCGGCCAGCAACGGGCCGACAATGGCGCCTGCGCCGAAAATCGCCCACTGCAAGGCGGCAGCACTGGCACCCTGGGCTTGCTCGCGCGCCAGATAGTCGACCCAGAACACCGTATGCGGGATGAAGCCCGTTGCGTCCATGGCATAAGCCAGCATGACCAGCACTATCGTCATGCCCAGCACCGGCGGGGCATGACCTGTTGTGGTAGGGGGGACCGGCGCGGCAGCGGGCGGCAGGCGTACCAGTCCGTAGTTGCAGGCTACGCCGGCCAGTAGCGACAGGCTGCCCAACACCAGCCAACTCCACATCAGGTCGAACTCCACCAGCAGCGGCAGCAGCGTGGCTGACAGCAGGGCGCCCATGCCAACCCCGCAGAACACCAGCGGCCCGACCACTGCCCGGCGCTCGATGGGCGCGCGGGTCAGTGCCAGGGACGGACCGACCACCATGAGTATCGCCCCGGTTATGCCGGATAGCAGGCGCCAGACGAAGAACCAGGCAAAACTGGCGGGTGCGGCGCTACAGAGAAAGCTGAGGGTAATGACGATGAAGCATACGGCGAGTACCGCCCGCGGCCGGAAACGTTCGGATAGCCAGTGCGCTGATAACGCACCCAGCAGATAGCCGAGCAGATTGGCAGCACCCAGGTAGATTGCAGCGGTGGCGTCGAACCAGCCCTGCTGGATCAACACGGGAATCATGGGGGTATAGGCAAGGCGGGCGAGCCCCACGCCGGCAAGGGCGGCCATGCTACCGGTCAGCAGCAGGGGAATGTCGGAGCGCTGGATCATGGAAGGTTCACGAGCGCCCGTTCAACGTAGATCGATCTGATAACGAAAGCCTTCGGCAGCGCCCCGCGACAGGCGGTATTCGAGCGGCGTACTGTCATAACCCAGGGCGATACGCTCAATCGCCACCACTGGCTGGCCTGGGGCAATACCAAGGATATCCGCGGTATCCACATCGGCCGACTCGATGGTCAGGGTTTCCCGGGCGGAGGCGATCAGCTGGCCACACTGTTCCTCATAGAAGGGATAGAGCATGTTGGCGAACATGTTCGGCTCAATATCCAGCAAGGCAAAGAACCTGGCCCTGGGTAGCCAGATCTGCTCACGGAACAGACGGTCTTGCTGAATTATCCGTTCGCGCGTCAGATACACCGCGGCTTCGCCCTGTTCCAGGGCAAGCGCCTGTCTGACCCCTTCCGGTGGTAGCTCAAGCGACCGGGAGAGAATGCGACTCTGGGGCACGGGCTGGCTGCCGGAAGGATTCACCTGGCGGAAAAAGCGGAAAAACGACTCGGAGAACTGTGGTCTGCGCACGAAGGTGCCGCGGCCATGGCTGCGTTCCAGTACGCCCTGTTTGACCAGGGTATCCACGGCCTTTCTGACCGTGCCAATGGCTACACCATGGATCCTGGTCAGTTCCGTCTCGCTTGGAATAGCCGTGCCGGGTAACCATTCTCCGGCGGCAATCCTGGCCAGCATTTCGTCGCTTAGCTGTTGATACAACGGCAGGCGTTCGTCAGGTCTCATTCTCGCGGGCATGCACATATCCAGGTGAGCGAAGGTGCCATCTTACCACCAAGGTCGCAGGTGAAAAGATTTGACAGCTCGCAGCGTCACTAATATTGTCCTCTAGTCATATATATGAGTATATCTCTAGGCGAGCCCTGCGCCATAACAACACAAAGGTATTTCCATGAAGCCCACCCCGCTTGCAGTAACCGGGATTGATACCCATGCCCATATTTTTCGTCATGATCTGCCCATGGTGGCCGGCCGTCGCTACAGCCCTGCCTATGATGCGCTGGTGGAAGACTATCTGGCCCACCTGAAGGGCAGTGGCCTGTCCCATGGCGTGCTGATCCAGCCCAGCTTTCTTGGCACCGACAACAGTTTCATGCTCGAGGCGGTACGGTGTTATCCAGACCAGCTGCGTGCGGTGGTGGTGGTCGACCCGCAGATCAGCGATGCGGAGCTGGATAGGCTGGAGGCCTCGGGCACGGTCGGGGTACGATTGAACCTGGTTGGCCTGGCGCTGGAGGATTTTTCCCTGCCACGCTGGCAGCAGTTCTTCCAGAAGTTGGCCCGCCGCCGCTGGTCGGTTGAGATTCAGCGGGGCATGGAGGATATGGCGCTGATCGTCCCCGCCATTCTCGAATCCGGGGCGACGGTGGTGATCGATCATTTCGGCCTGCCCAAAGGGCAGATTGATCCAGGCAACGACAAGCATGGGCGCTTCCTCAGCCTGCTGGCCAATGAACAGGTCTGGATCAAGCTTTCCGCTACCTATCGCAACAACCTCACTCTTGAGCAGGCATCAGCCAGTCTCCAGGTTCTGGTCGATGCCTGCGGTGGTCATGATCGGTTCCTCTGGGGCAGCGATTGGCCGCATACCCAGTTCGAGGACCAGATCAACTACGTCTCGCAGTTTTCCATTATCGAGGCGCTGCTGCCGACGCCTGCGCACCGGACCCAGGTGCTGGTGAACAACCCCAGCAAGCTGTTCGGGTTCGTGTGATCAAACAAGTGCAAAAAGGTACTTCAGCATGACGAGTTTCATTGTGGTTGCGGCCATCGTTGCTGCCATCGCCCTGGGCTACAAGACCAGGATCAATATTGGCCTGTTCGCCATTGCATTTGCCTACATCATCGGCTGTTTCGTGATGGGCCTGAGCCCTTCCGAAGTCATCGAAATGTGGCCGCTGAAAATGTTCTTCATCATTTTCGCCGTGTGTCTGTTCTACAGCTTTGCCATCGTCAATGGCACGCTGGAGAAGCTGTCAGAGCACCTGCTTTACCGTTGTCGAAACGCGCCGCATCTGCTGCCTTACGCCATTTTCCTCACGGCTGCGCTGATTGCGGCAATGGGAGCGGGCTACTACACGGTACTGGCCTTCATGGCGCCGATTACCCTGATGCTGTGCGAGAAAACCCGCATGAGCCTCATTATCGGGGCCATGTCGGTCAACTACGGCGCGCTTGGCGGAGCCAACTTCGTATCCAGCCAGAGCGGGATCATCTTCCGCAGTTTGATGGTCAATTCGGGCATCACCGAAGAAGTTGCTTTCATAAACAGTTTCGGCATCTTTGCCAGCACCATGCTGATCCCGCTGGCGGTCATCACGGTGCTGGTATTTTTCACCGGTCACCGGAAAGCCATGCAGGGTGCGAGTCTTGCGGTCAGTCTGCCGACGCCGTTCAACCAGCAGCAGAGGACCACGCTGTGGCTGACCGTGGTGATGATGCTGCTGGTACTGCTGGCCCCCATCGCGCACCTGATCTTTCCAGACAGCACTACCGCCACCTTCATCAACAGCAAGATGGATATCGGTCTGATCGCCAGCGTCTTCTCGGTGATTGCGCTGCTGCTGAAGCTGGGGGATGAGCGCAAGGCCATGGCCACGGTACCCTGGAGCACCCTGGTCATGATCTGCGGTGTGGGGATGCTGATCTCCATTGCGATCAAGGCCGGAACCATCGATATGCTGGCAGCGTGGATAGGTACCAATATTCCGGCAGGCCTGGTGCCTGTGGCGTTTGGTATCGTCGCAGCACTGATGTCGATTTTCTCCAGCACGCTGGGTGTGGTGACGCCCGCCCTGTTTCCGATCGTGCCCTCCATTGCCGGTAATCTGGGTATCGATCCGATGATCATCTTCATCTGTATCGTCGCGGGTGCCCAGGCCACCTCCATTTCGCCGTTCTCCTCCGGTGGCAGCCTGATGCTCGGTGCCTGTCCCAGCGAGGAAGCACGTTCGGGGATGTTCTCGCAGCTGCTGTTCCGTGCTGCACCCATCGGTATCGTTGCCGCGCTGATCTTCAGTATCGTGTTGACGGTTTTCTTCTGATGGAAGAAGAGAGGGCAACCCTTGGGTTGCCCTCTTTCTGCCTTACCTGACCGCGTCGGCCAGTCCGGTTTCTATGGTCGTCTCGGTCTCCGGGCCGATCTCGACAAAGGTATCGTTGGACAGGGTGTAGGCCGGCCACTCCAGGTCGTTGGTGCTGGGGTTTCCGGTTTTGGCGAAGTTGGTCCACATCAGCATCATCTGCTGCACAACGGCGGCATCCTTCGAGCCCCACTCCATGGACGCATAGACGTCCGCCGTATCCCCCTGGCTGCCGGTGATACCGTTGCCATTCAGATCGCCAATCTGCGGTCGGCTACCCTCCGGGGTGGTTACCAGACCGAGCTGGAAGTTCTGCACCATGCCCTCGGGGTGGTTGAACAGGTAGGGAAGTTCACAGCCATGGCAGCTTTGCAGGCCCATCTCGGCCCAGCCATCGGGTACCCGGCTGAACCGGTAGATGTACTGGTCTGATTGATAGAAGTCCGAACGCTGTTCCAGCCAGACGGGCAGAGCCGCACGCAGGTCGGGATAGTCGCCTGATGTCACCCCCGCCATCAACGGGACATCGCTTGGCATGCCATCGAGGACATTCTGATGGTAGGTCTTGGGTTGGTAGTAATAATCCACATTCGGTCGGTAAGTCTGACGCGGAATGTTATGCGCCATATCCGCCTGGACGAAGGCCGTCCATGGCAGCGCGCGGGCTTCTTCCAGGCTGGTTACCCCAGCCCGGTCGAACAGGGCGCTGCCGATGGCTTCTGACACGGCCAGGGAATCGCCCGGTTCGCCAGTGGTATCCAGGGGGGACGCGCCACTTTGCACAATGGCCTTGTGGAACAGGCCCGCCGCCTGGGGAGAGTTCATCAGCGAGAAGGTTTTACCGCCACCCCCAGACTGCCCGAAGATAGTCACGTTGCCTGGATCGCCGCCGAATTCGGCGATGTTGTCCCTGACCCACTTCAACGCCATGACCAGATCCATCTGACCGTAGTTGCCGGAGCCACCATACTCGCTTTCAGCAGTCAGCAGCGGGTGGGCGATATAGCCGAAGGGCCCCAGGCGGTGGTTGACCGTGACCAGCACCACTCCGTTGCTGGTCAGGCTGTCGGGGTTGTTGTACTGCCTGGAATTGGCCGAGAGAATGGCGAAGGAACCACCATGGAACCAGACCATCACCGGCAGCCCATCGGCGTCCTTGGGCGCGGTGACATTGAGGTAGAGGGAATCCTCGCTCATGCCCCCTTCGTTGATGCCTTCCAGTGCCATGTCCTGTGCCGATTGGTCTGCCCAGGCAACGGCATCGCGGACACCTGACCAGGGCTCGGGCGGTTCCGGTTCGCGCCAGCGCAGCTCGCCCAGCGGCGGAGCGGCATAGGGAATGCCGAGAAACTGCCAGGTATCCTCGGTCGCTTCGAAGCCGCGCAGTTCCCCACCCGTGGTGTTGACCGTTACCCGCGGGCTGGTCGCGCGCTGGAAGTGTGCGAGCGCATCCGCGGCGGAGGTGATGGCACGAGGCCGGGGATCGGTATCGGAGAACGCCCCGGCGTCTTCCAGTGCCGTCACCAATGGCTGGAGGCTGGTGCGGAAATCAGCGGTTGGCTGGTCGAAGTCGATGTCGGGGGCATGCAAGGACACCTCGGCGCTGATGGCGCTGGTGAGCTGGATGCCATTATTCAGATCGCCATCGGCGTCGAGGGTCTGCAGCAGGATCAGCTTGTTGTTCACCCGCTGGTCCTGTGCCGAGCTGGCGCCGTCGGTGATGCTCAGCGGCGTCAGTATCTCCGCTCCCTCGGCGGCTCCCAGTTCCAGCGCGCCGATGGAGAAGCTGATGGTTTCCCCCTGGGTATAGTTGAATTGGCCATCCTCATCGGTACTGCCGCTGGCGGTGCGGCTGCCCTGGTAGTCCAGCCCTGACACGGCGCTGTCGACGAAGGTGCCGGTCAGGGTTCCGGGATCGGAGGATGAGGATGATGACGAGCCACCGAAGCAGCCTGCCAGCAGGACAGCCATCGAGGCCGGGATAACGCCTAGCAATGCAGCACCACGGCGGATGCTACTGCGCTGAGTACTCATGCGAACTCCTTTGATTATTGTTGTTTGAAGTACGTCATTCATCGGTAAATACATCCGAGATCCAGGTCTTGACCTCCGCTTCGGCGCCCATTTCGACATAGCGTTGGGCTTGCGCGTCGTACAGCGGGAATTCCAGTTCATCGGCAATGCTCGGATCACCCGTCCTGGCAAAGCTGCTCCACATGGTCATCATCCGCTCGATCACCGCATCGTCGGTTTCATCGAAACCGGCCGAGGCGAAGATATCCTCCGGATCACCCTGGGAACCACTGATGCCATTGCCATTCAGGTCGCCAATCTCCAGCGATTGGCCGGTGGCCGGGTCGATGACCAGGCCCAGCAGGTAGTGGGTGATGACGCTTTCCGGCATGTTGAACAGATAGGCCAGTTCCGCCGCGTGATAGGCGGTGACGCCGCGCGCTTTCCAGCCGGCGGGTTGCTGGCTGAAGTGCATGGCATACTGCGGCGCGGTATTCAGCTCGGCCATCCAGGGAAACACGTTGAGCACGGTGGCGATGGGCTCCTCGGTGTCATTGGTGGTGACCAGGAACATGAAGGGCACATCGTTCTGCCTGGCGCTTTCAAAGGCTTCCCGTTCGCTGTAGGGCTGGTAGTGGTTGTCGATGTTGGTGTAAGGCACCAGCGCCGCCCCGGCCTGCATCACTTCCAGCCAGCTGCGCTCGCGCATCTGCTCAAGGGAGTCGGCCTGCAGCCGCTGCTGCAGTTGCATGCCGATGGCTTCGGCAGCCTCCAGCGTGCGGGTATCGGGATGCAGTGTGCCGCTCTGGCTGATGGCCCGGTGGAACAGCCCGGCAGCCTGGGGTGAGGACATCAGTGACAGCACCTTGCGGCCACCGCCGGATTCGCCAAAGATGGTCACATTGCTCGGATCGCCGCCGAACGCCTCGATATTGTCCTGCACCCACTGTAGCGCCGCGACCAGATCCATCTGCCCGTAATTGCCGGAGCCTTCGTAGCCGCTTTCCGCGCTCAGTTCCGGGTGGGCTATGTAACCGAAAGGCCCGAGCCGGTGGTTGACCGAGACCTGGACGATGCCCTTGCTGGCCAGCGCACGCGGGTTGTTGAAGGGCTTGGTATTGCTGGTCAGCGAGGTAAAGCCGCCGCCATGGAACCAGACCATCACCGGCAGGCCATCGGCATCCTTGGGCGCGGTGACATTCAGATAGAGCGAGTCCTCACTCATGCCGCCTTCACCGAAGCGCTCCAGGCCGGGGTTCTGTGCGGCCTGGTCGCTCCAGGCAATGGCGTCCCGCACGCCAGTCCAGGGTTCAGCTTCCTGGGGCGCGCGCCATCTCAGATCACCCAATGGTGGCTGGGCATAGGGAATGCCGAGAAACTGCCAGGTGTTCTCATCCGCTTCGAAACCGCGCAGCTCGCCACCGGTGGTCTGTACCAGATGACGCACACTGGTTGCCCGCGTGAAATGCTCCACGGCGGCATCGGCAGACGTGACGGTGCGTGGTCGCGGATCGGTATCGGAAAACGCACCAGCCGCTTCCAGTGCTTCCAGCAAGGGTTCCAGGCTGGTACGGAAGGCACTGGGTGATTGGTCGAAATCGATTTGTGCCGCCTGCAGGGACACTTCATCGCGAATGGCGTCGGTCAGCTGGATACCATTGTTGAGGTTCCCGTCGGCGTCCAGGCTCTGCAGCAGGATGAGCTTGTTGGTCACCCGCTGATCCGTCGCTGAGGCTGCCCCTTCGGTAATACTCAGCGGTGTGAGCACCTCAGCACCATTGGCCGAGCCCAACGGCAGCTCGCCGATGGAGAAGCTGATGGTTTCCCCCTGCCGATACTGGAACTGACCCAGGTCGTCCGTGGTGCTGGCGGCGGTATCGGTACCCTGGTAATCGAGCCCCGACACGGCGCTGTCGATAAAAGTGCCGGTAAGCACCCTGGGTTTCGAGGAGGAAGAAGAGCCGCCGAAACAGCCGGCCAGCAGCAAGGGCACCAAGGAAACGGCCAATACAATCGAACGATTGCCTGGTCTGGTCATGCGATACATGAATTGAACTCCTGTTATTGTTGTTTTACGCCTTTCGGGCAGGTCCTTTGCGCCGCAGCGAGGTATCCGCTGCGGTTCGCTTCCATGGCATAACGAAAGGCCATAGCGTTCCAGGTCGGGAACGCAGGGCAGTATAGGCAGTGAATATCGAGACGTAACCCAAATTGGTTACGACTGGAGTCAATAGTTGGTATGGTGGCAAAATGGAATTTAGTTGGATAATTCGCTGTTTGTGAGTCATTTATGAAATATGTCTCTATTGATATAGAGCGCCTGATGCCGTTTAGGCCTGGCGGAATTGAATCAGCCTTGTTTTCCCTCTGCTGCCTGTAAAGTGACTGATCATTCACTGGCAGAATGACTGGTCATCAGTTGTTTTGGCTAGACTGACAGGGCCAATCATTCATGACGGTAGGAGTAACCTTCATGCAGCAGAGAATCACTGCATTGGTGGTCATGGGCGTGACGGCCTGCGGAAAAAGCACCATTGCCGAGGCCATTGCCCGGCGCGCCGGCGCTGTGCATATCGAGGGCGACCAGTTTCACGGTAGCGCGAATATCGAGAAGATGCGTTCCGGTCAGCCGCTGACCGACGAGGACCGGGCTGGCTGGCTTGCCCGTCTGGGTGAAGAACTCGCCGCTGCGGTGCGGGCTGGGCAACGCCCGGTACTGAGCTGTTCAGCGCTGAAGCGCCGGTATCGTGACCAACTGCGCGCTGCCGTGCCGGGGCTGGGCTTCGTGTTTCTGGATCTTGACCCGGATGAGGTGCGGCGACGGGTGTCCGCTCGCCAGGGGCACTTCATGTCGCTGGAGTTGGTCGATAGCCAGTTCGCCACGCTGGAGCGACCCTCCGATGAGCCGGCGGTACTGACCGTCGATGCCACCCTGCCGATTGCCGCGATCAGCCGCCAGGCCGTCGCCTGGTGGCGCGCCGAGGGTGGGCTGGACGACGCCGATTGAGCGAGGTCGGTGCTGCGTTCTTCCCTGCAGAATCCGGTCGCCATTCATCAATCCGATACAGCTGACACAGGGCCAGTGATTGGGTGGACTCGGGTATTGGCCGGCGTCTACTCTCGGTCCTTTACGGGTATTCACAAGAGTAGGAATCAGGAGCAACTGATGAGTGAAGTGACCACTGAGCTGAACGCTGGCGTGCTGACCATCAGCATCTCGCGTCCGGACAAGAAGAACGCGCTGACCAATGCGATGTATGGCGCGCTGGCCGATGCACTGGAGCGCACCGAGGCCGATGCCGATATCCGCGTTGCCCTGCTGCAGGCCGAGGGCGAGATATTCTCTGCCGGCAACGACCTGGGGGAGTTTGCCGCGCAATCGGTGGGCGAGGGGCCTGCGGTGCGGCATGTCGAGCGCTTTCTGCGCAACCTGGCCACCGCCAGCAAGCCGGTGATGGCGGCGGTGCAGGGCAAGGCGGTGGGCGTAGGCACCACCATGCTGCTGCATTGCGACTATGTCGTGCTGGCCGAGGACGCCCAACTGATCGCGCCCTTCATTGACCTGGCGCTGGTACCGGAAGCCAGCTCCAGCCTGCTGATGCCGCTGCGTATCGGCCATACGCGCGCCTTCGAGATGTTTGCCCTGTGTGAGCCGGTCTCAGCCAGCGACGCCCATGCCTGGGGCATCGCCAACAAGGTGGTCAGCCGCGCACAGTTGCACGTCGAAGCTCAGCGTATTGCCGGACTGATCGCGCAGAAACCGGCCGGCGCACTGGCCCTGGCCAAGGGGCTGATGCGCAATACCGAGCAGGTGCTGCAGCATATGGAGCGCGAGAGTCGGATCTTCTCCTCGCAGTTGCGCAGCGAAGAGGCCAGGGAAGCGTTCCGCGCCTTTGCCGAAAAACGCAAACCGGATTTCAGCCGGATTGGCAAGGGCTGATAACCCAGCCAGGCGTCCGCCGGGCAGTCCGGTGTCATGGATTGCTTCACCCTACGGGCTCGCAATGACGATGTGCGCCGCACCCCAGCCACCGCCTCGTCATTGCGAGTCGCGAAGCGGCGTGGCAATCCATGCAGCAGGCAATTCAGCGCCGGCGCTGTAACCGTTACTCCGTTTCCGCCCCGGCTTGCCGTGCCACACCCAGCTCACCCAGCGTCGCGGCCATGTCTTCTGCCGACGTGGCCGGTTTGATGTCGGTATCGATCTTCAGAACCCGTCCGTCCTTGCCGATGTACACCGTATGGCGCCGGGCAAAACCCAGCGGGTGTAGCACCCCGTAAGCACGGGCGACGGACTTGTCCTCGTCACTCAATAGAGGAAAGTCAGCCCCGACGGATTCAGCAAAACCGATATTCTTGTCCAGCGGATCGACACTGGCCATGAAGTAGGCCACGTCGTACTCACGGATCAGATGACCGTTTTCCGCCAGCGATTTGCATTCGATGGTGCAGCCGGAGGTATAGGCCTTGGGAAACCAGGCCAGCACCACGGCCTGCTTGCCACGGTAGTCAGCCAGGCTGTGGGTCTTACCATCGGAGCCGGGTAGAGCGAAGTCCGGTGCCGGTTCACCTACCTCCAGGGCATTGGCCGATGTGGTCATAGCTGCCAGCGATAGGCCCAGCAACAGGGATTTACAGTATTTGAACATGGCTTTCTCCAGCTCGGTGAGCGATGCCATTCGCAGCGCGGTGTGCTCAACAGTGTAGCAAGATCGCCATAGGGGTGAGGATCTCCTGTATGTCGGCAACATGCGCAGGTTTATGCTTTGCCAGTTGCCTATTTTCGCTCGCAGATCCAGATGGTATGCCGCGCGCCGCGATTGCCATGGGCGAACACCTGAACGTCCTCGGCCTTGAAGCCGGCCCTGGCAAGCCGGTTGGAGAATTGCCGGTCGGCACTGGCAGACCAGACTGCGAGAATTCCCTTGGGCCTCAGCGCCCGTGCGCAGGCGGCCAGGCCGTCGAGCGAATACAGCCAGTTGTTGGCGCTGTGGGTCAGGCCCTCGGGACCATTGTCCACATCCAGCATGATGGCGTCGTATCCCTTGGGCTGCCCCTGCAGCACCTTTGCCACATCCTCGTTCAGCACCGTGGCGCGGGTATCCTGCAAGGGATAACCGGCCTTGACACCAAGTGGTCCACGGTTCCACTCGATGACCCCGGGAACCAGTTCTGCCACCTGGACCTCGGCATCCGGGCCCAGATGCTGCAGCGCTGACGCCAGGGTAAAACCCATACCCAGACCGCCGATCAGCACCCGGGCGTTGGGCCGCGTGGCGATCTTGCCACAGGGAATGGCAGCCAGTGCGTCTTCGGAGCCATGCATGCGGGTGTTCATCAGCTGTCCACCCTTGCCGCTCTCCAGCTTGATGACGAAGTCCTCGCCGTATTCGAACAGGCACAGCGCGCCACCATCATTGGGGATGGGAGCGGTATCGAGCAGGACGAAGCGTTTCATGGTGATCTCGCGTATCAGCGGTTTATATCGACATTCCGAGTTTCCTTGCCGACCAGCAGGGCAATCAGGGTGATGGTGGCCATTGCCGCGAGATACACTCCGACCAGGAACGGGCTACCACCCCCGACGCTCCACAGCCAGACGGCAATGAACGGCGCCACGGCGGCGCCGAGAATCGAGGAGACGTTATAGGAAATGCCCGAGCCGGTGTAGCGCACATTGGTGGGGAACAGCTCCGGGAGCAGGGCGCCCATCGGGCCGAAGGTCATGCCCATCAGGCTGAAGCCGAGGATCAACCAGGCCATGACCCCCACAAAGCCCATCGACAACAGCGGCACCCACAGCAGACTGAACAGGATGATGCCCAGGGTGACCAGGATCAGCGTCTTGCGCCGTCCCAGCCGGTCCGCCCACAGCCCTGACAGCAGAGTGAAGATACCGAAGAAAACCACGCCGACAATCAGCATCAGCACGAAGTTGTTGTAGCTGTAACCCAGGCCTGCCAGTTGCCCAGGGCCGGGCTCTACCGGTGCGCGACCGTAACTCAAGGAGAAGGTGGTCATCAGATAGAACAGCACATAGGTGGCCAGCATGTAGAAGGTGCCGAGAATCAGCTCGCGCCAGTTCTTGCGCACCACCTCACCCAGCGGCAGCTTGACTACCTTGCCGGTGGACACCGCCTTGGAGAACGCGGTGCTTTCCACCAGGTTCAGGCGGATCCACAGGCCGATGATCACCATCACCGCGGAAAACAGGAAGGGAATGCGCCAGCCCCAGTCGAGGAAGGCCTCCGAAGGCCGCGAGGGATTGTCCGACGGCAGCGCGGCCGCGACGATGAGAAACAACCCGTTGGCGATGATGAAGCCCAGCGGCGCGCCCAACTGCGGGAAGGTGCCGAACAGGGCGCGTTTGCCCACCGGTGCGTTCTCGGTGGCCACCAGCGCTGCCCCCGACCACTCGCCGCCAATGGCAAAGCCCTGGGCGAGACGCAGGATGACCAGCATCAGCGGAGCCAACCAGCCGATGGCATGGTAGGTCGGCAGCAACCCGATCAGGAAGGTGGCGATACCCATGGTCAGCAGGGCGTAGATCAGGGTGGTCTTGCGTCCGACCTTGTCGCCGAGATGGCCGAAGAACACCGCGCCGAGCGGGCGTGCAATCATCGCTGCGCCGAAGATGGCAAAGGATGCCAGCAGTGCCACCGTCTCGTTGCCCGGCGGAAAGAACAGGTGCGGAAACACCAGAACGGCTGCCGTTGCGTATACATAGAAGTCATAGAACTCGATGGTCGTGCCGACCAGACTGGCAAACATGACACGGGAGCGGGAGTTGGCTGGAACTGGTACAGGGTCGATGGAGTGGGACATGGCCTGCCGATTCGAGAAATGGATGGGATGCCGCGCTGAGCCGCGGCCGGCGGGCTATTCTACGGAACGTGGAGACGGGACGCTATCTTCGCCGAGCCGACGGAGGGGTCGCCGTATGCAGACCGCGAGGACGTCCATCGGCCTCGCGATCGTCCTGCCGCTTTTATACGTAGGCCGGTTGTCCGGACGCGACTGCTGCGTTGCTGCCCAGTGCCTGCTCGACCACGCCGCTGACCATGTCTGCGGTGACCGCGCTCAGCGTCCAGCCCAGGTGACCGTGGCCGGTGTTGTAGAACACGCAGGGTGATTTGCCACGTCCGACCTTGGGCATCATGTTTGGCATCATCGGGCGCAGGCCGGCCCATGGCACCACGCTGCGGGTATTGACGCCGGGGAAGCATTCATTGACCCAGTCCACCAGCGGGCGAATGCGGTCGGCACGGATATCGCGGTTGTGACCATTGAATTCGGCGGTACCGGCGACCCGGAAGCGATCATGGCCCAGGCGGCTGCTGACCAGTTTGGTCTCGTCATCCAGCAGGCTGACGATTGGTGCCGAGGCGCGGCTGATCTCGTCAGTCAGGTTGACCGTGATCGAGTAGCCCTTGACCGGGTAGATGTTTACCCGGTCGCCCAGTTGCGCGGCCAGGTCGCGGCTGGCCGTACCGGCACACACAACCAGACCATCGAACTGCAGTATCTCGTCGCCGGCATCCTTGCCGAGGGTCACGCTGGCGCGCTTGCCATCGGTGGCGACCGCCTTCACATCCTGGCCATAGAGGCAGCGCACGCCCAGACGCTCGATCGCCACGGCGAGCCCGTTGGTGAATTTGTGGATATCACCAGTGGAGTCGCATTCGGTGAAATAGCCGCCGTAGTAGTTGCCGGCCAGGGTCGGTTCGATGCCGCGCATTTCTTCCGGTGTTACGCTGCGGCGTGGCAGGCCGCCTTCGGCCAGCAACCGGGAAACCTGTCCAGCATGCTCGAAGCCGGCCTTGTCGCGGTAAATATGCAGGATGCCTTTCTTCTTCAGATCGAAGTCGATGCCCTCCGCCTCAGCCCAGGCGAACAGGTGCTCGCGTGCTGCGATCGCCAGACGGGCGGTTTCGATGGTGTTCTGACGGTAGCTGGGAATCGCGCCGATGAATTCGGCGAACCAGGAGAGCTTGTGCCAGCTGGGCTTGGGATTGACCAGCAGCGGCGCATCGCTCTTGAGCATCCACTTCAAGCCTTTGACGATGGTCGACCAATGGTTCCAGACCTCGGCATTGGAGGCCGATAGCTGGCCACCGTTGGCGAAGGAGGTTTCCATGGCGGCATAGCGGTGTTTCTCGAACAGGGTGACCGCGAAGCCACGCTTGGCCAGGGCATAGGCCGTGGTTACGCCAGTGATTCCACCACCAAGGACAGCGATTCTTTTCATTGTTGTAGCTCCAGATACGTCAGGGTTTGAGCCCGCGCGCACCAATGCGCGGCGAGCGCCCCCTCTGTCCTGGACCTGAGAGTTTCACGGACCGCCAACGCGCGGCCCGCTTGCTCCTTCGGTGCGCCCGGCGACGATAGCGGGCGGCTCTTCAGAGTTCACCAGTGATAACGGTCCTTTTGCCTGAGAGTTTCCGGGGCGGTTGCTCCTTCGGCGCTGCGGCGATAATGCCGGCAGTCTCTCCCGATATCACACTTGATGCGCGCCGTTTCCGCCATGCGGCAAGCCGGCACCCAAACATGAAACCACCCTGCCAGAAAATCCCGCCGTTGTAACCTTCGACTTTCAGATAAAAGCGCAGGTGAGCTGCCTATCACTGGCGTCACCATGCGCTACCGAGGCGTTCAGCGGCTGATCAGGGAAGGGGCCACCACCAGCACGGCGCTGGCCACGATCAGCAGCAGGCCAAGCTTTTCCCGCGCCGATACCTGTTCCTTCAGCCAGTGCTGCGACAGCAGCAGGGTGAAGAATACCTCTATCTGTCCCAGCGTCTTGACCAGCGCCACTTCCTCCAGGTTGACCGCAGTGAACCAGCACAACGAGGCGATGGAGCTGGACAGGCTGATACGGAACACCAGTGATGGACGTTGCCACAGCCTGAGCAGGGTGGGGCGGTCCCGCAGCACCAGCCAGCCGGTCAGCAAGGCCACCTGGATGCTGATGGTCCACACCAGCGCCCAGGCTGCGGTGTGCATGAAGGGTAGATCCAACTGGTGGCAGGCATCCCGTATCCACAGGGTGGTCAGGGCGAAACACAGGCCGCTGCCCAAGCCCACCAGCAGGGTGGTCAGGTCCAGCGAGCCGGGCTTGCTGCGGCCCTTGAGCAGCCATACCGCCACGGAGCCGACGGCGATGCCCAGCCAGCCGACAGGGCCGAGCAGCGCACCGAAGAACATCGAGCCCAGCATCGCCGCCAGCAACGCCTCGCTCTTGGCCAGACCGACCCCCGCGGTATAGCTGCGGCGCTGGAACAGCAGCACCATCAGCGCGGTAGCCAGAATCTGGGTAACCGCTGCGGCGCTGACGTCGAAGATGAAGCGACCGCTGAATTGCGGAATAGCCGCCGGCGCAATGGCATACAGCAGGGCAAGGTAGATGGCAGCCAGAGGCAGCGCCCAGATAAAGCGTGCCAGGGTCACACCGATGGCATTGACCTCGCGGCTGAGCTGTTTCTGTTGGGCGTTGCGCAGCGCCTGGGTAAAGGCGGCGGCGAGGGTGAAGGGTATCCAGAGCATGCCGGTCATCATGTCAAAAGGCGCACAGCCTCCTCCTGTTGGGCTACGTCGTCAAGGTCAGAGCAGCGCTACCGGGATATGAAGGCTGCCGACGATGGGGTGGCTGGCTGAGGGTCTAGGCCCACGCAACGGGGCAAGCGCGGAAGCAGGCAGGCGGTCGTAGCGGGTGACCAGAAGGAAGCAGTGTCCGTGTGCCTCGCGCATCTGCGCCGCCGTAGTTGATGGTTACTGAAACGCAGGCATAAAAAAGCCCGGCTTGTGGCCGGGCTTCCATTCGGCAAGAAGCTTATTTTTGGTAAGCGTCTACTGCCTTTACAATTTCCGCACGGGCTTCGTCAGCGTTGCCCCAGCGGTCGATCTTGACCCACTTGCCGGCTTCCAGATCCTTGTAGTTCTCGAAGAAGTGCTGGATCTGCTGGATCAGCAGTTCGGGCAGGTCGGTGTGTTCCTTCACGTCCTTGTACAGAACGCTCAGTTTGTCATGGGGTACGGCAATCAGCTTGGCATCGCCACCGCCATCGTCGGTCATGTGCAGCACGCCAACCGGGCGGCAGCGGATGACTGCGCCGGGTGCAACCGGGTGCGGGGTGACTACTAGTACGTCCAGCGGGTCGCCATCGTCAGCCAGGGTGTTCGGAATGAAACCGTAGTTGGCCGGGTAGAACATCGGGGTTGCCATGAAGCGGTCGACGAACAGGGTGCTGGAATCCTTGTCGATCTCGTACTTGATGGGCGCATGGTTGGCCGGGATCTCGATGGCGACGTAGATATCGTTGGGGATGTCTTTACCTGCGGGGATCTGGTCGTAGCTCATGGGTTACCTGATGCGGGGCATGGTGAAATGGGATTGGAGTCTGCCATTGCTGGCGACACCGGGGAAAATATGGGCGGGGATTATACCAGTGCAAACCCGCCATGGCGAGCCAATGCTCGCGTACACCGTCATTGCGAACCCGCAGGGTGAAGCAATCCATGACACCGGGCTGGCCGGCCAGCGCTGGATTGCCACGTCGCTTCGCGACTCGCAATGACGGGGTGGTGGTAATGATTCAGACCTTGAACGGTGCCAGCTTGCGCTCGACCGGCAGGTTCTGCAGGCGTACATAGTCCGGCAGGCCGTTGCGGAACGGCGGAATGTCCTCGCCCTGGATCAGCGGAGACAGGTACTGGCGGCAGGCGTCGGTGATGTGGAAGCCGTCCTCGGTGATGAAGTCGCGGGGCATGAACTTCTCGACGTTGGCCACTTCGCTCAGCGGCGCTTCGATGATGTCCCAGCGGTAGGGCGTATCTTCGAGGCGGCGGATCGCCGGCATGATGGCGTTCTTGCCTTCCAGGGCGATGCGTACTGCGGCCTGGCCGAGGGCATAGGCCTGCTCGACATCGACCTTGGAGGCGATGTGGCGGGCGGCGCGTTGCAGGTAGTCAGCCACGGCCCAGTGGTACTTGTAGCCGAGCTTCTCGCGTACCAGGTTGGCGATGGTCGGTGCTACACCGCCCAGTTGGGCATGGCCGAAAGCGTCGGTCAGGCCGGACTCGGAAAGGAACTTGCCATCCTGGTTCTTGATGCCCTCGGAGACGCCGATTACGCAATAGCCGTGGGTCTTCACGCACTCGTCGACGCGGGCAAGGAAGGCCGCCTCGTCGAACTCGATCTCGGGGAACAGCAGGATGTGCGGTGCTTCCCCTTCTGCCTCGCTGGCCAGGCCGCAGGCGGCGGTGATCCAGCCGGCGTGGCGGCCCATGACTTCAAGGATGAACACCTTGGTCGAGGTGGCGGACATGGAAGCCACGTCATAGCCGGCTTCGCGAATGGATGTGGCGACGTACTTGGCCACCGAGCCGAAACCGGGACAGCAATCGGTGATCGGCAGGTCGTTGTCCACGGTCTTCGGTACATGGATGGCCTGGATCGGATAGCCCATGGTCTCGGCCAGTTGGGATACCTTCAGGCAGGTATCGGCGGAATCGCCACCGCCGTTATAGAAGAAGTAACCGATATCGTGTGCCTTGAATACTTCGATCAGACGCTCGTACTCGGCGCGGTTGGCATCCAGGCTTTTCAGCTTGTAGCGGCAGGAGCCGAAGGCACCGGAGGGGGTATGGCGCAGGGCAGCGATGTTCTCCGCCGACTCCAGGCTGGTGTCGATCAGGTCTTCGGTAAGAGCGCCAATAATGCCATTACGACCAGCGTAGACTTTTCCAATCTTGTCCGGGTGCTGGCGGGCAGTTTCAATGACGCCGGCCGCCGAGGCGTTGATCACTGCGGTTACCCCGCCTGATTGGGCATAAAAGGCATTTTTGACGGTCATGCTGACTCCATGGTGTGTGTCTGATGTCGGATACGACAACCGAATCAACGGAACGGTTGCACTACTCTGTGAAAAGAGCGCGCAATGCTGACTGGCTAACGAATGGCGCGCATGATAGCCGAATGCACGATGCTTTGCATGACTGCCTGCCGGATGGTGTATCTGTCTTGCCCCCTCTCCCCAGCCCTCTCCCACGAGGGGATAGGGGGCTGACTTGTACTTAGTGGGCAGTATTGTGTTTGCTTATTACAAAGAAAGTATCAGCAGCATTCGTCGCCAGACTGCAGGCACCAACACACTCCCTCTCCCCTCGTGGGAGAGGGCTGGGGAGAGGGGGGCGTGCGTGCTAGTATCCGCCGTTGACAGGTTGATTACAGGGTTTGCTGATGCATCTGCACATTCTCGGTATTTGCGGTACCTTCATGGGCTCGCTGGCATTGCTGGCGCGTGACCTGGGGCATCGGGTCAGTGGCTCGGATGCCAACGTCTATCCGCCGATGAGTACCCAGCTGGAAGCCCAGGGCATCCAGTTGATGGAAGGCTACTCCCCGGAGCACCTGGACCCGGCACCGGATCTGGTGGTGATTGGTAACGCGCTGTCGCGGGGCAATCCAGCGGTCGAGCATGTGCTGGACAAGGGCATTCCCTATGTGTCCGGCCCCGAATGGCTGGCCCGGCACGTGTTGCAGGATCGCTGGGTGCTGGCGGTGGCCGGCACCCATGGCAAGACCACCACTTCCAGCCTGCTGGCCTGGATTCTGGAAGATGCCGGCATGGCGCCGGGCTTTCTGATCGGCGGTGTGCCGCAGAACTTCGGCATTTCCGCGCGGCTGGGGGATACACCCTTTTTCGTGGTCGAGGCGGATGAATACGACAGCGCCTTCTTCGACAAGCGCTCCAAGTTCGTCCACTATCGCCCCCGCACCGTTATCCTGAACAATCTCGAGTTCGATCATGCGGACATCTTCCCGGATCTGGCGGCTATCGAGCGGCAGTTCCACCATCTGGTACGCACTGTGCCGGGCAGCGGGCTGATCATTCTTCCGCAGCAGGACCAGGCACTGCAACGGGTGCTGCAGATGGGCTGCTGGACACCCAGTCAGACCACTGGCGAGGGCGGCAACTGGCAGGCCAAGCTGCTGGCGGCCGATGGCTCGCGCTTTGAAGTATGGCTCGATGGTACGTTGCAGGGCGTTGCCGAATGGCAGCAGACCGGCGAGCATAGCGTGGCCAACGCGCTGACCGCGCTGGCAGCGGCCCGGCATGTCGGGGTTGCCCCGCAGCAGGGCATCGCTGCGCTGGCCGGCTTCTGCAGTCCCAAGCGGCGTATGGAAAAGCTCGCCGAGGTTAATGGCATTACCCTGTACGACGACTTCGCCCATCACCCCACGGCAATCGCCACCACCCTGGCCGGGCTGCGCGCCAGCATTGGTGACCAGCGCTTGATCGCGATCATCGAGCCGCGTTCCAACACCATGCGCCTGGGCAGTCACATGAGCGCATTGCCGGCCAGTGTGCAACAGGCCAGTGAGGTGATCTGGTATCAGCCGCCTGGCCTGGACTGGTCACTGGACGCGGTGGTGGCGGACAGTCCAGTACCGGCGCAGGTTTCCACCGATATCGATGCCATCATCGATCAGGTGGTGAACTCGGCGCAGTCGGGCACGCGCATCGTGATCATGAGTAACGGCGGCTTTGGCGGCATTCACCAGAAGATGAAGCAGGCGCTGGAGGCAAAGCATGGATGAGCGGCGGGTAACCCTGGCGGTGACCGGTGCCTCGGGCGCGCAATATGCGCTGCGCCTGCTGGAGTGCCTGGTGCGTGCCGATGTCCAGGTGCTGTTCCTGATCTCCCAGGCGGCGCAACTGGTGGTCGCCACCGAGACCGATCTGCAACTGCCGCCCAAGCCCCAGGCGCTCGAGCAGTTCCTGACCGAACGCTATGGCGCCAAACCGGGTCAGATCCGCGTCTACGGCAAGCAGGACTGGATGGCCCCGGTGGCCTCCGGCTCCGGCGCGCCCTCGGCCATGGTGGTCTGCCCGTGCAGCACCGGCACGCTGTCGGCGATCGCCTGCGGCGCCAGCAACAATCTGATCGAACGGGCGGCGGATGTGGCCTTGAAGGAGCGCCGGCAACTGATTCTGGTGCCCAGGGAAAGTCCTTACTCCACCATCCACCTGGAAAACATGCTCAAGCTCAGCCGCATGGGTGCGGTGATCCTGCCGGCCAGCCCGGGCTTCTATCACCAGCCACAATCGGTGGATGACCTGGTGGATTTCGTGGTGGCACGGATTCTCAACCAGTTGGGTATCGAACAGGACCTGCTCAAACGCTGGGGCGAATGACTCCTGGGGCGTAGCGCGCCTGCGCTACGCCTTGGGTTATGGAGTGCTCACGCATGCGCTTCTCTTTCCAGCGCCTGTATCACCCACTGATTCAAGCTTTTGCCCTCGGCAGCAGCGGCCTGAACGATCTCGGCGTGCAACTCCGGCGGGACTCGTATATTGAACTTGCCGGAAAATGACTTAAGTGGCTCAACGCCATCCTCTGCACACATGTCCAGAAAAACTTGCAGAGATGTTTCGCCCTCTTTTTTCAGGCCCTCGATATCTGCTGCGTAAAAGTCGGCACCACCATTCAGTCCAATGAATTCGCCGCGGAACATCTCAATGTCAGGGTCGTACTGAATAAGGGCCCGGTAGCCATTGATCATCATGGTGTTCTTCATGGTTTTACTCCGTTGACTCTAAACCATTCACGTATGGATGCCACTGCTCCCTTATCGGTATTTGGGGATGGGTGTGGACGATGGAATACTCTCCGTTCATTGAACAAACGAACACCGATTCTGGAGCCCTCCCGCTCAGATATCTCAGCACCCAGGTCCAGCATCAGCGCCTCAATATCCCGCCATTGAATATTACCGCTGACGGGGCGGGAAAAAATCTGCTCAAGGGTCTTGTGGTGCCTTTTCTTCATGCGTGGATGGTACTGAAATGTGGTACCTTTCGCAACGTGGTTTCCGGACAACTCGGCACCTGAGCTGCTTCAGGTGCATAATCGGCATATGGAACCACCACCGGAGCGTGAGCCTGGTACTCTTTTCAAATCGGACATTTCATGGAGGAAACCTATGTACAACCCCGCCAAGGGCCTGGCATGGATAGTCTGTGCGCTGACGCTCATGGCCTGCACCTCTCCAGCACCTGAAGACGCTCTGAACGAAGCCGCCAAGCAGCTCCAGCATAATCTGGAAAACAGGCAGGCCGGTGCTGCTACCAGGCAACTGCATGCGGACTTCATGGCGCAGCAGTATTACAACCGCCAGGCTGCCCAGCAGCAGATGCTGGGCCTGTTCTTGCGCTACAAGAACGTCAACATCATTGTCCTCAATCGACAGTGCCAGCTGGACAAGGGTTACTACGACCTCGGCCATTGCACGGCGCAGGTTGCCGTGACCGGTGCGCAAGGGCTGATTCCCGAACGGTTGGAGCACTACCAGGTCACCAGCCAGTGGCAGCTGACGGACAAGGAATGGCAACTACACCGCCTGGATTGGAAGTGACCAGCAAAAGCGCTGAACAGCCTTCGCCTCACTCGTCCTCCTTCGCGAAGGCGAAGGATCCACCGGGGTATCGAACAGTATCTGCGCAAGCGCTGGAGAGAATAGGGGAGAAAGGAATGAGGTGGTTATTTTTTGGCTGAGTAAAAACTCTAATTCTGCTTGGTGGCAGGGAGGTTATGGGCTAGACTCCAGTTCGAGGAAGATGAGACAGTGCTTCTGAGCCGCTACCAGACCACTGGATTGCCACGAGCAGCGATCCTTTCCAGAGAGGCTCCCCAAGCATTGGTCGCGATGCTGGAATAACAAGAGCCCCTGATGAGCCATGATAAGAAGAAGTCTGTGGCTGCTGGTACCTTTTATCATTGCAATCGCCAGTACGTGGCAATCTCTGGCAGGTGACGAGCCGCCGCCGTCTGCCGGACACACGCCAATCCTTTTCAGGGTGGATGAGGCTCGCTGCTTCCGCCATGACAATGGCTTCTGCATAAATACCCCCGACGCTGAGGACAAGGCTCCCGACTACCAGGTTGGCTACCCCTCCTGTGTCCACCCCCTGCGACAGTACTTCCTGCAACTGACCGGTGCGCACCTGCACTGCAGCGGGGTGCAGCATGCGTAGCCAGGCGCAACAGCGATCCGCCAAACGCAGAATACGACAGGCCTTGATTAGCTACCTGCGTTGCGCAGGTAATCAAGTGGAGGCAGACTCGCCACTGGCGGAGCTGGCTGCACAAAACCCGGATGACCCGCTGCTGCAGCAGAAGGGCCTCTGACAAAAAAAAGAAGCAAGAAAGAGGGATACGCCATGCAGTCCAGACTCTTCAAGACAGGTGCACTACTGATTGCCACCCTGGCACTGGCATCATGTAAGTTCGGGAGCAGTAGCAGCTCCTCATCATCCAATGATCCACCCACAGCGGACCAGCCGCCGAATATCCTGTTCGTCATCATGGACGACGTCGGTATCGATCAGATGGAATCATTCGGCTATGGCGGTATCAAGCCGCCAGCGGTGCCATCCATTGACGCCATCGCCGATGGGGGGATTCGTTTTCGTAACACCTGGGCCATGCCCGAATGCTCGCCCAGCCGGGCGACCTTCATGACCGGTCTCTACCCGATGCGTACTGATGTGCTGCAGGCGATCGGGCCAGACGACCTGGCGAACTCCCATGTTTCTCCCTATGCGATGACCATTCCCAAGGTCCTGGCCACCGCCGGTTATGAGAATGGCATGTTTGGTAAATACCATCTTGGTGGGCCGGAGAACAGCCCCGCTGGCTTCGCTGCCCCGGCAGCCTTGGGCTGGGAGTACTTCTACGGCTGGGGTGGATTGCCAGCTTCCATTGATACCACTGCGGGTGGGGTCGGTGAGGAGGGGCAATACTCCTGCGGTTTTGTACCGGGACCAGGAGCGCCCGGCGGTGTTCACGCCGGAGCCTGTTATATCCCTCAGCCGGGCGGTGGCACCAGTTGCACCGAGATGGCCGGAGAGGTGCACGGTGACCCGGCTGGATTGCGGTGTCTGACCGAGGGTGGCGTTCTGGTGCCCGGCCAGGCCTGTGAGACCGATCCGCCCACCTATGTGAACTTCGATCGGGAAAATGCTCACTATGTATCCAGGTTGTTGGTTAACTGGGAAGGTGACGTGGAGGACGTAAGCCTGATCGATCCCCGTTCACGCGGCTACCGGGCGACGATAGAAGTCGACAGCGCCATTGACTGGATCAACACACGAAGTGACGACACGCCGTGGATGGCCACCCTCAGCTTCAGTTCCGCCCATACGCCGTTGCAACACCCACCAGCCGATCTGGTTCCTTCCGGGGCTGCCAGCATCCTGACTCCCGACTGTACTTCTGAGGCGCCGATCAATCAGCGGAATATCACGGATGCGATGATCGAGTCCCTGGACACCGAGCTGGGACGGTTGTTGGTGGAAACGGGTATCGCTACGCGCGGGGATGATGGCAGCCTGAATTACGATCCCGACTCCAGCAATACCGTGGTAGTCGTGGTGGGTGATAACGGCTCCTTCGCCCCTACGGTCAAAGGGGGCTTCGATCTGACCCGGGCCAAGGGCTCCGCCTATCAGACGGGCGTCTGGGTCCCGCTGGTCATTTCAGGGCCAATGGTCGAGCAGCCCAACCGCAATGTGGAGCATATGATCAATGCGGTTGACCTGTTCCAGTTCTTTGCGGACGTCGCCGGTGTGGATCTGGAGCAAGTGGTACCCCGCGGTACCGATGCCGAAGAAATGCTCTCCTACCTGACGAACCCGGGCCGGGACAGCGTGCGTGAAGTCAACTTCACCCATGGTGCCCTGAACATTCTGCCCAACGACGGCGTGAACGGTCCCTGTGTATTCAGAGGCAACTTCTGTTCCCACACGCCCATGTCGGCTCAGGTTTGTGCCGACAATGGCGGTGTATGGTGGGGGCAGGGGGCTGACGTAGGTGCCAATGGCGTGCTCAAGGAAGTA
Organism: Pseudomonas sp. MYb185; assembly: GCF_002979975.1. GTDB lineage: Bacteria > Pseudomonadota > Gammaproteobacteria > Pseudomonadales > Pseudomonadaceae > Halopseudomonas. The sequence goes on from NZ_PCQD01000001.1 coordinate 559,062, forward strand.
GATCATTGCTGGCAGGTCAATCAGGCCATCTATGAAGATGCCCCCGCTGCCTATGATCAGCACAAGATCACCATGGGTGCCACGGACTATATGGCCATGCGCAACGATGACTACAAACTGGTGCGTAACGAAGCGCTGGATTACGACCCTGCAATGGATGGTAGTCAGCTTGTGAAGACCGAGGAGTTCTACCGTATCGATCAGGCCGTACCTGAAGCGGATCTGGATCGTGAGGGGGATGACCTGCTACAGCAACCGGGCGGGCTCACCGCCGTCGAGCAGGAACATTTCGATGAGCTGGAATACCAACTCGACCTTCTGTTGAGCTCGCACAAGGCCTGCCCCGGGGATGGCAATCGCGATGGCGTTGTCGATCAGGAGGATATCGACAACTACATGCAGCTCAGTTCGGAATGGGGGCAGTCCAGTATGTATGACTTCAACCACGACGGCCTGACCGATGCGCAGGATCTGGCGATCATCCAGGCCAACCTGGGAGCGTGCCCGCAATAGCAGTGACCTAAAGCAAAGCCCCGGTCAGATCGACCGGGGCTTGCCTGGGTTGTCGCGCGCCCGCGCGACGACAAGACCACAAGGCAGCGCGCAGTATCTCCAGAAATAGAACGCCCAACGGGTGCCAATGGAGCGGGCGCCAATGGAATGTCGATGGCGACCCCGTCGAGTTCCATCTCGACATAACACGCCATTCGCACTCCAAAACTATTGGATAGCCGAACAAGAACCCCATTCAGTGCCGGGTAAACACCTCGTCCAGCGTCTGGGCATCCAGGATATTATCGGTCCAGCGCTCCAGCTCCTCCGAACTGGCCTGCTGCAAGCGCTGCTCGGTTGTCGGGTCCAATGGGCCAAAGCGGCGGGTCAGTAGGCGCAGCAGGACATCCTGCCTACCTTCATTCAACAGACGTTCTGTCAAGCCGACCATTTTGCTTTTCTCCTGCGGGTACCGCTCTTGATATTGGTGCATTTGATTATCGTCCAGGGCTGTATAGATGTCGATGAAGTCCAGATACTTGAGCTGCTTCTCAGGGTCCGGTTCCAGAGTGAACAAGCCCCGGATGGCCTGGGCGTAGATATCCACCTTCTGTTCCTCGGCCCAGCGCATGTTCGGCAGGTTCAGCCGCGCCACCAGGTTCTGGCTGTACAGGTAGTCATTGGCATCCAGACTGGCCAGCTCACATTTCAGGTAATGGAACGTCAGATAGGTGAAGCGATCGCCGCCCAGCATCAGCGTTTCCGGCAGGCCGCGCGCCTCGTGCAGGAAGATCACTACTGGCACCCCCCGATCAGTGTCATACAACTCGGCCAGGTCCAAACAGTAATGCGCTACACGGTGGATGGAAAAGCGCCTCGGGTCAGTCTGCTCCTCCAACACGAATAGCAGCGCCTCCCGCCGGCCATCGGGCCATTCCACCATCAATGGCACATCCAGTTCGCGGAAACGGTCGCCGAGGCGATTTTTCAATTGTTCCTGACGGATTGGGGTGATACGTACCTGATGGTCCAGGCCTTCTGCTTCCGCTGCAGCGAAGAATTCCAGCGCCTGGTAGGAATAATCCACAATCAGATTCTTGAAGTTCTGGTCATGACTGGTAAGGCCTGGCATGGATTGCTTGTCTCATTTAACTGGTTGTGCATACAGTTTTGAGCGAGGCAAGGCATGACGCAAATCGAACATGCGGAAAATGTGATCGAGTCGAGAGTCCATGGATGGCCGGGTTCCATCCCGGCCAGCGGAGTCGCCTGTAATCACGTAGATCACGATGAAACGTGATCTCGTGGCTTCTCGGATTGTCGCGCGCCTGCGCGACGACAGCGTCAGGAATTATCTGCGACGATCGCAGCCAGGTTGGCCTGCATCAATGACCAGATTGCCCTCGGCTCTGACGCCGATGCTGCCGATCAGGAAAGAGTGATTGAGCTGAGTGATCACCAGGTCGCTCAACGCTACCGCACACTTGTCCTTTTCAATGGCACGGTCAACAGCCGTTTTCATATTCGGAATACCCAGCGGAAACAGAATGACCGGATACTTGTCTTCACCGGTGACGCGTGGGCCTTTGATGAACATGCCAGAGTTTATGTTGTAGTTCTTGGTACTGGCGACAGTCATATCTGCAACCCGTACACTACAACCGGATGCCAGCATGGCACCCAGCATTACTGTAATTAGAGCTTTTTTCATGGTTCCCTCCCAAAAGGAGGCGGGAATCTAGCAGAGTGCCATCATGGCGTCCAGCGCTGCTCAGGCATTACCAGCCGAGGAGGATTGCATGTCAGAACAAAATGAAATGTCCCGCGAAACCTGGGGCTTTATCGACAAGCGGGACCGCTCGTCCGAGGCGCAGATCTGGCTCGGTGTCGAACCCTGCTACAGTCAGGCCCAGGGCGAGGCCAGGGCCGCCGAACTGGAAGCCGCCGATCCGAGCCATGAATACCGGGCTGAACCCTATCTGGAGCCGTCGGTAAGAAGTGGCAGGCATCTCAGCCCTCGGTCTTGACCGCCTTCTACGTCAACGCTTCCATCTGCCATTCTGCACATCATACGGATTGCGAAGAAATGTATGGCGGAGGCGAACTTAGTCCCGCGTTACCTGTCATGACCATACTCATCACCCGTGCAGGATCATCAACTCACTCGACCATGGCAGCTATGACATTACACCCGTTCTCTCCCTCTCTCCGCCGAGTCTTACGGCTGACATCTACACCGTGGTATGGCATCCGTCTTGTCCCAGGCATTGTTGCAGTGCTGATCAGCGCGGGGTTGCAGGCTGCGCAGGTGGAGGAGGTGCCGGCAACCATGCGGGACACCGGCAGTGGGTCGGGGCTGCTGCAGCGGCCGCTTGAGCTGGCCAGGGAGCTGGCAGCGCCCGTTGACTCGGAGGAGGGCTGGTATATCCAGGGTAGCGTTTGGACCACGCACTTTGATCCTCAGCCGGACCATAACAACAATCAGGACCTGATCGGTCTGGAGCGCCACCGGGATGACAGCTATCTATGGGGAGCCGCCACCTTCCGGCACTCTTTTGGTGAGCGCTCATGGTATGGCTACACCGGCAAGCGTTTCGAATTTGCCGGTACGCCCTTCAATGCCAAGCTCACGGCGGGGCTGTTGTATGGCTACCGGGGGGAATATCGCGACAAGATACCCTTCAACCGTTTTGGTGTGGCGCCGGCAGTGATTCCGTCAGTCGGTGCCACTTATCAGCGGGTGGGGGTGGATGTGGTGCTCTTGGGTGCGGCTGCGGCGATGGTCAATGTTGGGGTGCGTTTGTAGCGTGGGGGCAAGGTTAGCTGGTCGCAGCTATCCATCAAGCCGGTGCTCGACGGTTCCCAGGGTGATACCTGGGTCTTTGAAGGGCGATTTGAGGAGAGGTTTGACGAGGCTGCAGGCAGGCGTAGCGCGGGCGAGACTGTGAAAGTATTTCCATTGCTCGGTAGGCTGGAGGCTGTTTTCCCTCTCACCGGTATGAAGCATGAGCCAAC
>NZ_PCQD01000010.1 GCF_002979975.1 Pseudomonas sp. MYb185
TCTCCGACCTGAAACCGTGCTGCCGTTCCGGGCCAGGGAGGCGCATTCTACAGGAGCCTAGCCCCTTGTCAACGCCTTCCTTTCAATCCGTTTTCACCGGCCTGTTCTGCCCGGACTGTCGTCCGAACCGCCCTGGCGGTGAGCGGCGCATTCTACGCCGTTTCGCTTGTCTGTCAACCGCTAAATCATCCTGTCTTTTACTGCCACAACAAGGATAACCCTTTGATTGCACTGGAGTTTTGCAACCCCACCGCGACAAGCAAGGCGCGCATTATAGGCCGCTCAGATTTGCCGTCAAGCGGTTTATTCAACTTTCTCCGACTCGCTTGGCGTCTTGTCCCGGCGGTGCCAGCGCCACAGGGCTTGAAGCGGCCCGGAAACACTGTAGGCGATGAAGATGAACCACAGAATGCGCGACGGATCGGTGGAGATGATCGCAAACACCAGCACCACCAGCAGGATCACCACAAAGGGTACCCTGCCACGCATATCCAGGTCCTTGAAGCTGTAATAACGCACGTTGCTGACCATCAGCAAGCCGCCCAGGGCGGTCAATATACCGACCAGCAAGGAAATATCGCCGCCGTCCACCCCGAAATCACTCAATGCCCAGACCATGCCCGCCACCAGGCCGGCCGCTGACGGACTGGCCAGGCCGGTGAAGTAACGCTTGTCGGCGGAGCCGATATGGGTATTGAAGCGCGCCAGGCGCAAGGCCGCACCGGCCACGTAGATGAAGGCAAAGATCCAGCCGACCTTGCCCAAATCAGCCAGCGCCCAGGTGAAGGCCACCAGCGCTGGTGCCACGCCGAAGGCGACCATGTCCGACAGCGAGTCGTATTCGGCGCCGAAGGCGCTCTGGGTATTGGTCAGGCGCGCCACACGCCCATCCAGGCCATCCAGCACCATTGCCACGAAGATGGCGATGGCAGCGTGCGAGAAGTTGCCGTTCATGGCGCTGACAATGGCATAGAAACCAGAGAACAGCGCTGCCGTCGTGAACAGGTTGGGCAGCAGATAGATACCACGATGACGGACCTTCTTGCCGTCAGGCCCGGGTACTTCCTCGATGTGCTCATCGATGGGCAACAGGGTGTGCGGACCATCGCCTTCGAAATTGGATTCGTGCTGCAGATCGTCTTTCATATGCTAAACCTTACCACTGGGGCCGAGTGATGCAGTGTCGCAACTTGCCTTGCAAATGACCAGTCCCGTCGCCGCACAGCAATAAAAAAACGCGGCCGAAGCCGCGTTTCCTGATCATCGAACCACGATCAGTTCTTGGACTTGTCCACGATCTTGTTGGACGCGATCCAGGGCATCATGGCACGCAGTTGCTCACCAACCTGCTCGATCGGGTGGGCAGCGTTGTTGCGACGGGCCGCAGTCATCGACGGGTAGTTGTGCGCACCCTCGGCGATGAACATCTTGGCGTACTCGCCAGACTGGATGCGCTTGAGCGCATTGCGCATCGCTGCGCGGGACTCATCGTTGATCACTTCAGGGCCAGTCACGTACTCGCCATACTCCGCGTTGTTGGAGATGGAGTAGTTCATGTTGGCGATGCCGCCTTCGTACATCAGGTCGACGATCAGCTTCAGCTCGTGCAGGCACTCGAAGTAAGCCATTTCCGGCGCGTAACCGGCTTCGGTCAGCACTTCGAAACCAGCCTTGACCAGCTCTACCGCGCCACCGCACAGCACCGCCTGCTCACCGAACAGGTCGGTTTCGGTCTCGTCCTTGAAGGTGGTTTCGATGATACCGGTACGACCACCGCCCACACCGCTGGCGTAGGACAGAGCGACGTTCTTGGCATTGCCGGAAGCGTCCTGGAAGATCGCGATCAGATCGGGAATACCGCCGCCCTTGACGAACTCGGAGCGTACAGTGTGACCCGGCGCCTTGGGGGCAACCATGATCACGTCCAGATCCTTGCGCGGTACGATCTGGTTGTAGTGGATGGCGAAACCGTGGGCGAAAGCCAGGGTCGCGCCCTGCTTCAGGTTCGGCTCGATTTCGTCCTTGTACAGCTGGGACTGGAACTCGTCCGGAGTCAGGATCATGACCACGTCGGCAGCCGCTACGGCAGCCGGTACGTCGGAGACTTTCAGACCATGGGCTTCAGCCTTGGCGATAGAGGACGAACCCGGGCGCAGGCCCACGGTAACGTCAACGCCGGAATCCTTCAGGTTGCAGGCGTGGGCATGGCCCTGGGAGCCGTAACCGATGATAGCGACCTTCTTGCCCTGGATGATGCTCAGATCACAGTCTTTGTCATAAAAAACGTGCATGTAAATCCCCTTTCTATGCGGGTCCCGCCGGACCACTACTCAATTGTTTAAATGCTCAGAACCTTTTCACCGCGCGCAATGCCGGACACGCCGGTGCGCACGACTTCCAGTACCGTCGCCGGGCCAACCGCTTCGATGAAGCTGTCCAGCTTATCAGATGTACCTGTGAGCTGGACGGTATACACACTACTGGTCACATCGACAATCTGGCCGCGGAAGATATCGGTGGTCCGCTTGACCTCGGCGCGCTGGGCACCGGTGGCCTTGATCTTGACCAGCATCAGCTCACGCTCGATATGCGCCCCTTCGGACAGATTGACCAGCTTCACCACCTCGATCAGCTTGTTGAGGTTCTTGGTGATCTGTTCGATGACATCTTCCTGGCCGATGGTGGTCAGCGTCAGACGCGACAGGGTCGGATCCTCGGTGGCCGCCACGGTCAGGGTTTCGATGTTGTAGTTGCGCTGGGAAAACAGCCCCACTACGCGGGACAGTGCACCGGGCTCGTTTTCCAGCAGTACGGAAATGATGTGTCTCATGTCAGGTACGCTCCGTCTTGCTCAGCCACATGTCACGCATCGAGCCACCCGCAATCTGCATCGGGTAGACGTGTTCGGTGTTGTCCACGCGGATATCCATGAATACCAGTCGCTTGGTCTGGGCAAACGCCTCTTCCATCGCCGGCTTGAGGTCTTCCGGCTTCTCCACGCGCATGCCAACGTGACCATAGGACTCGGTGAGCTTGATGAAGTCCGGCAGCGACTGCATGTAGGAATGCGAGTAGCGACTGTTGTACTGCATGTCCTGCCACTGACGCACCATGCCCAGGGCCTGGTTGTTCAGGGTGATGATCTTCACCGGCAGGTCGTACTGCAGACAGGTCGACAGCTCCTGAATGTTCATCTGGATACTGCCTTCACCGGTAACGCAGGCGACGGTGGCATCCGGATGGTGCAACTGGATACCCATGGCCGCCGGCAAGCCGAAGCCCATGGTGCCCAGGCCACCGGAGTTGACCCAGCGATTGGGCTTGTCGAATGGATAATACTGGGCAGCGAACATCTGGTGCTGACCGACATCAGAGGTCACGTAGGCATCACCCTTGGTGACCTCCCACAGGGTTTCGATGACGCTCTGCGGCTTGATGATGGAACCGTCGCCCTGATCATAGGGGAACATCTTGCCATCGCCCCGCCATTCATCGATCTGCTTCCACCAGGCCGCCAGCACGTCGGCATTCGGACGCAGCTTGTGCTCACGGGCAATGGCCAGCATCTCGGTCAGCACGCTGTCGACCGGGCCAACGATCGGGATGTCGGCCTTGATGGTTTTCGAGATCGACGCCGGGTCGATGTCGATATGAATGACCTTGGCGTTCGGGCAGAACTTGGCCGCGCCGTTGATGACACGGTCATCGAAACGGGCGCCGACGCACATGACCACATCGGCATGGTGCATCGCCACGTTGGCGGTATAGCTGCCGTGCATGCCGAGCATGCCGACGAACTGACGGTCGGTACCGGGGAAGCCGCCCAGCCCCATCAGGGTATTGGTCACCGGAACACCCAGTTCCTTGCCCAGCTCGGTCAACTGCTTGGCAGCGCCACCCATGATCACCCCACCACCGGAGTAGATGATCGGACGACGGGCCTCGACCAGCAGCTCCAGCGCCTTGCGGATCTGGCCGGAATGGCCGCGCACCGCCGGGTTGTAGGAGCGCAGCTTGACCTTCTTCGGGTAGCTGTACTCGAACTTCTCAGCCGGGTTGGTCATGTCCTTGGGAATATCGATGACTACCGGACCGGGACGACCGGTCTGCGCCAGATAGAAGGCCTTCTTGACGATTTCCGGAATCTCGCGCGGGTCCTTGACGATGAAGCTGTGCTTCACGATCGGACGGGAGATACCGACCATGTCGGTTTCCTGGAAGGCGTCAGTGCCGACCATGTGGCTGGCCACCTGGCCGGAAATGACCACCATCGGAATGGAGTCCATGTACGCGGTGGCGATGCCGGTGATGGTGTTGGTGGCACCGGGACCGGAGGTCACCAGCACCACGCCGGGCTTGCCGGTGGCACGCGCATAGCCATCGGCCATATGCGCCGCAGCCTGTTCGTGGCGTACCAGCACGTGCACCACATCATCCTGGCGGAAGATCGCATCGTATACATGCAGCAGGGCACCACCGGGGTACCCGTAGATAAATTTTACACCCTCGTCACGCAAGGAGCGGACGACCATCTCAGCGCCGGATAAAAGTTCCACTTTTGAATCACCTCTAGCATACCGTTCACCCCAGGCGAGCGGCAGGATACCTGTTTACTGCTCGGCAGTGCATTGGCAACGGTGGTTGTCATGCAACAGCTTGACTGCGTGCAATGGAAGCATGCCCCGGCAGATAGCCGGTACAGCTTCACCCAGCGCGAGGTAGCGCGTGCGGGGCCAGGCCGGGAGATGGCGGGTTGTCGCCTCCCGGATTGAGCAACAAAGCAGACTGCCCCGGCAGCCGAGTAGGCGCCGATCACAGCATGCTCATGAGAACCTCGAATTGTTTACACTCGAAGGCTACAAGTCAAGCCAAGTTAAGACGAAAGCCTAACGTTTCATCCTATCAACAGCCGTGTACCGTCCACCCGGCAAACGGCTATAGTAGCCAGGCCGGTAATTAGATGCACGAAACAGGGATGAAGATACTATGCGAAAGTTATTCACTGCATTGACGCTGAGTCTGCTGAGTTGCGCCAGCATGGCACAGCAGATATACCAATGGACTGACGAGCGCGGCACAGTGCAATACGGTCAGCTGCCACCCGCCGACAGCCAGTACCGCTCACTCGACATCAAGGCTGCACCGCCGCCCGGCGGCCAATTGCGCACGCCCGCCACGCCGCCCACGGCCAGCGCCACTACCGCAGAGGAACAGACAGCAACCGAGCAACGTCGCACGGCACGTGCCGAGGCCGAGCAGCGCGCTGCCACCTGCCAGACACTGCGTGAACAGTTGCAGACCCTGCTCGACAACCCTCGACTGCGCCGCACCAACGAGGCCGGCGAAGTCGAGCGTATCGGGGAGGATGAACGTCAGGAGCTGATCCGCACCACGCGGGAAGGTGTGCAGGAACACTGCCAGGGCTAGCCCGCCAGTCGCGCGGCCTGCTGGTCGATACGCCCGATTATTACCAGCAGGCCGTGCCCCCGCCGGCCGAGAGGAGCAAATGCCTCCTCGCCCATCGGCTGGATATGGCAGCCCGGCGGGACTACCCCATCGCTCTCGATGATCTGCACCATGCGTGGGATGAACACCCATTGCAACCACAGCTCGAAGGACAGCGTATCCACACAGAAGGGTTCGCGGCTGGACAGAGCGGCGATCGAAGGCGGCTGCATCGACCACATATCCAGCGCCCGCAGTTCACGCTCCAGCTCCAGCAGCGCATCGGCCAAGCCGTGCCAGCGCTGCATTACAGGGATACCTTGGCCCGCTGGCGAGCCTGCGCGGCACCTTCGGCATCACCCTGGCGCTCACGCGCATCGGCCACCAGACCCCACAGCCCGGCCTGCAGTGCCGGACGACCGGCCGCGTAGGACAGGCCGCGGCGGGCCAGTTGTTCAGCCTGGGCAGCATCACCCTGGTCGAGGCGCACCTGGGCCAACCGGTACAGCACCTGGGGTTCCCGCGGGGCAATGCGCAGCGCACGCTCAAGACTGGCCGAAGCACTGTTCAGATCGCCGCTGCTCTCCTGCTGGCGCGCCGAGGTCAGCAGCGCCAGCACCGGCCCATCAAGCTGTTCATCGTCCTGCAGATTGCCACTGCCACTACCACTGCTGGTTGGCGCCGACCCTGAGGGCTGACTGCTGACCGGTGCGCTGTCCAGCGGGTAGGATTCGATCGCACTCGATCCCCCCTCCCCATCCGGCACCAATACCACCACACCACTATCCTCAGGCTGCTGCGCCGGAGCAGGCGTCTGCGTCGGAATGCCGGCACCGCTCTGCATATCCTCATTGGACACAGGGCGCCCAGAGTCCACTACCGGTATGGAGCCGCCCGAGCCGGCGCAGCCGGCCAATACCATCATGCAACCGACCAGCAGGCCAATTCGCTTAGTATCCATCGCCTTGTTCCTCATGTTCATTGCAGCCATCCGCGGATGACATCCATCACTCGACCAGCCCCTTCCTTCACTGGCTCGGTGTCAATCAGCGGTCGACAACCCGGCCCGGGCAACGGCTGGTAGCCCTCGCGGAAGGGTGCCTGCACCGTATCCGGACAGCTGGGATCGCTGCCTTCTCCGGTCAGCCGGTCAACCCAGGCATACACAATGCCTTCCGGCGGCACCTCGGACAGACTGCGCGGATGCGCCTGCGCCATGAAGGCGCTCCACACCTGCAATGCACCTGTCGCCCCGGTCAGCCGGGTCTGGCCATTGTCATCGCGCCCCAGCCAGGACACCGCCAGCAGATCGTCGGAGAAGCCGGCAAACCAGCTGTCGCGCAGATCATTGGTGGTGCCGGTCTTGCCGGCCAGGCGAATGCTCGATGGTATCTGATTATAGGCCGAGCGCCCGGTCCCTTCCGCCATGACCCGACTCAACCCCTCCTGCATGAGATAGATGGTCGCCGAATCGAAGCGCTGCTCGATCTCGAACGGATAGCGGCGCAGTTGCTCACCTTCCGCCGTCAGCACGTTGCGAATGGCTCGCAGCGGCGTATTGAAGCCACCACTGGCCAGGGTCTGGTACATGTCCGTCACCTGCAGCGGCGTCATTGCCCCGGCCCCCAGCAGCATCGCCGGGTAAGCCGGCCAGCCATGTCGCACACCCATGCGCTCAACGGTATTCAATACCTTGTCGACCCCGACCTCCACACCCAGCCGCACGGTCGCCTGGTTGTAGGAACGCGACAGTGCTTCATGCAGCGGCACCAGGCCATGGCTCTGGCGGCTGTAGTTCTGCGGCGTCCAGGTCCTGCCACGCTCGGCGGTCAGGGTGATCGGCGAGTCGTCCACCGGGGTGATCAGCGAATAGCGCTGCGGCTGTTCCAGCGCAGTCAGAAATACCGCGGGCTTGACCAGCGAGCCAATCGGCCGCGCCGCATCCAGCGCGCGATTGAAGCCGGAGAAACGCGGATTACGACCGCCGACCAGGGCCAGCACCTCACCGGTCTGCGCCCCGGTGACCACCATGGCAGCCTCCATCTCACTGCCGGCACGCTCGCCCAGGCGCTTGAATGCGGTTTCCACCGCCTTTTCGGCCTTCAGTTGCAGCAGTGGGTCGAAACTGGTGAAGATCCGCAGCCCTTCGCTGGTCAGATCCTCATCCTTGTAGTCCTCACGCAGCTGACGCTTGATCAGATCCATGAACGCCGGATAACTGGTATCGGCCATACTGCCGCGCACCGTTACATCCAGCGGACGCTCGATCGCCGCCTGCGCCTGCTCACCGGTGATCACGCCCTGCTCTTCGAGCATCTGGATCACCAGATCCCGGCGTTTCTTGACGCGCTCGGGCTGACGCCGCGGGTTATACAGCGACGGCCCCTTGACCATGCCCACCAGCAGTGCCACCTGGTGCAGCTCCAGTTCATGCAGCGGCTGGGCGAAGTAGTACTGACTGGCCAGGCCGAAGCCGTGTACCGCCCGGCGGCCGTCCTGGCCGAGGAACACCTCGTTCAGATAGGCTTCGAGAATCTCTTCCTTGGAATAGTGCAGCTCCAGCAGCACCGCCATGATCGCCTCGGTGCCCTTGCGAATCAGGCTGCGGTCACTGCTGAGATAGAAGTTCTTCACCAACTGCTGGGTCAGGGTGCTGCCGCCCTGCACCACGCCACCGGCGGCGACATTGACATAGGCGGCCCGGGCGATGCCCTTGGGTGAAACGCCGAAATGCTGGAAGAACTCGCGATCCTCGACCGCCACCAGCGCTTCCACCAGATAGGCTGGCGCCTGATCCAGACGCACCAGGATGCGGTCTTCGTTGTGCGCCGGATAGATGCCGCCGATCATCAACGGCTCCAGTCGTGCCATGACCAGGTCACCACTGCCGGACAGGCCGGATACCTGTTGGCCATTGAAGCGTACGCTGATGCGTTGCGCCGGTTCCGAGCCCTCGAAGGACTGGAAGCCGCGGGTGTACACGTCCACCCGGCCACTGGCCGCCGACATCTGGCCGGGCTGGCTGATCGAGTTCACCGAGCGATAGCCCAGGGCAGACAGCTCGGTAATGAAATCATCACGACTGAGCTTCTGCCCGGCATACAGCTCCAGCGGCCGGGCAAACACCTTGGCCGGTACCGCCCAGCGCTTGCCGGAAAACTTCTCCTGCACCACTGCATCCAGATAGATGGTCAGCGCCGCCAGCACGACCAGACCGACCAGCGCCAGCTTCCACAGCAGGCCCGACCAGCGTCGCCAGAACCCGACCTTGCGGGCTGCCCGTTTACTGCGTTTTCTACCCATATTCCCTGATTACCCCACGTTTCGGGAAGCAGCGCCTGCCCCTGGCAGGCGCGACAACGGTTGGCCTCGTTGCGACCAGCCTTCATAATGCCCGGATTGCCAGTCCACCACAGGATCCGACGTGAGCCAGACACTGCTGAATGCCCTGCAAAACCCGGCCTTGTACGACCATCCGGTTAGCGGTTTTACGCTGATGGAAACCCATATTTCCTGGGTCATACTCACCGGCGACTTCGTTTACAAAATCAAGAAGCCGGTCAACTTCGGCTTCCTCGACTACTCCAGTCTCGAACAGCGGGCACACTACTGTGCCGAGGAACTGCGTCTGAACCGACGCCTGGCGCCCGACATGTACCTGGACGTGATCGCCATTCACGGCAGCGACAGCGCACCCAGCCTGACCGGCGACGGGCCGATCATCGAATACATGGTCAAGACCCGGCAGTTCCGGCAACAGGATCTGCTCGGCAACATGCAGCGTGCCGGCACCCTCGCAGCCGAGCATATCGACTCGCTGGCTGCGACCCTCGCCGGATTTCACCAGCGCATCGACCAGGCACCGCAGGATGCCATCTGGGGCGAGCCCGATCAGGTCCATGCTCCGGTAGCGCAGAACTTCGAGCAAATCCGCCCACTGCTGAGCGACCCGGCCGACCTGGAACAGCTCGAGCAACTGGAACAATGGGCGCATACTACCTTCCAACGGCTGATTCCCCAACTGGCACAACGTAAAGCCGACGGGCTGATCCGTGAATGCCATGGCGACATCTATCTGGACAACGTCACACTGATTGACGGACAAGTGACCCTGTTTGACTGCATAGAGTTCAATGACGCCTTCCGCTGGACCGATGTCATGAGCGACGTCGCCTTCATGGCCATGGATCTGGAGGACCGCGGCCTGCCGGATCTGTCCCAGCGCTTCGTCAATGCCTGGCTGGAGCATACCGGCGATTATGCCGGCCTCATCGTATTGAATTATTACAAGGCGTACCGCGCCATGGTCCGCGCCAAGGTCGCCCTGCTGGGTCTCGGCCAACGCGACCTGAGCGAGCAGCAGCGCAATGAAGTATTGGCCCGTTACCATGGCTATACCGCTCTGGCCGAAAGCTATACGCAAATTCCACGGCGCTTCGGCCTGCTCACACACGGTGTATCCGGCTCCGGCAAGAGCACCCTGAGTGTGCAACTGGTATCACGCCTGGGCATGATCCGCGTGCGCTCGGATGTCGAGCGCAAACGCCTGTTCGGGCAGAACGGCAGCGGCCAGCTGGATCAGGACCTGTATGCTCCCGAGCAGGGCCAACAGACCTATGCGCGCCTGGCCATGCTGGCGGCGCAGGTGCTGGCGGCCGGCTATCCGGTGGTAGTCGATGCCACCCACCTGCTGCGGGCGCAGCGCCAACTGGTTCGCCAGGCCATCGAGGATCAGGGCGCACCCTGCCTGATCCTGCATTGCCAAGCGCCATTGGATACCATCGAGATCTGGCTGAACGAGCGTCAGCGCAAGGGTGGCGACCCATCCGATGCCGATATCCATGTGGTGCGTCATCAACTGGAGCAGCTCGAGCCGCTGGACGAACAGGAACAACAGATCACCCTGACCGTCGCCACCGAGCAGCGCGGCAATATCGACCAACTCACGGAACAGCTGCGCCAGCGCCTGTGACTCCGTCCGCCGGCTGTACGGATCAGCCGGCGACAACTACACTGGCTATCGGGAACCAATAAAAAGAAGCCCGATATCATGCCCAGAATCGATCCGCTACCGACCGTCCCGGTCGGCACCCGCCTTGCGGGTTCATTGCGCGCCATGGCCGCCGTTCGTTCACTCAGGCAGCGGGGTGAGCATGTCCGACAATGAACTCATCACCCTGCGCAACCTCGGCAAGACCTCCGTACAGTGGTTGCGAGCCACCGGCATCCACAGCGCCGAAGAACTGCGCCGGCGCGGGCCGGTCTCCGCCTACTGCGCCGTTCGCTCTCGCGGTTTCCGCGCCTCCAAGACGCTGCTGTTCGCCATCGCCGGTGCCCTGCAGGATATCCACTGGAACCAGCTCGACCCGGCCTACAAGGAACAACTGCTGCAACAGTTGAAGGAGCACCAGCAGCAATAGCGCGTCAAGGCTGACGAGTGTCCAATTTTGCCAACGCCTGCGCGCTTTTCCATTGGCGGGGGTGAAAGCAATTGCAGTATGGTATCGACAGCTCAGGATTTGAAAAAAAGGAATTCATCATGTATCTCATCGGCGACCAGCCCCTCTATGCGGAAAAGCTGATCAACACTCTGCAGCGCATACCCGAACAGCTGCTGGCTGGTCTCGAGCCCTGCGCTGCACCGATCAGCCTGGAGGCGGTCGATGATCTCTACAGCGTGATCGGCAACCGAAACCTGTACCTGCTCAAAACCGGTCTGCTGCATGCGCTGATCGACGGCAAGCCGTTGTTCTATGTCCAGGAAGGCGACCTCATCGGACTGCGCCAAGGCCTGAATACCGCGCCCTGTGTGTACATGAGCGAGGAGCCACTGGTGTTGGTGCCCTATGATCGCGAAGCGCTGTTCCGCCATATCCATGCCAGCAATGACCGCCAGGAACAGTTCACCCAGTATATCCTCGGCCAGGCCGCGCTGATGTCCGATGCCCTGGCGCGCAGCAAGCCGGTCGAGGTACGCCCGGTGACCGGCTTCCAGCATTTCGCCCCTGGCACGGAACTGATCCGCCAGGGCGATGATGCCGGTCACGTGTTCATCATCACCGAAGGGCATGCCGAAGCCTTCGTCGGCGGGATAAAGGTCGGCGATGTACAGAAGGACGAGATTTTCGGTGCCATGGCACTGTTCACCCGGGAAAAACGCTCCGCCACCGTGATTGCCAGCATGCCGACCACGGTGATGATGATTCCCAAGGAACAGTTTCTGGCTCTGATGCAGAGTAATCCGCGCATCGCCCATAGCCTGATCGAAAGCATGGCACGGCGGATCGATCTGATGAACAAGGAATTAACTCACTACAAACAGCTGGCGATAAATTAATTTGCCAATTGTGCTTGACATGCAAATGATAACGATTATTATTACCCACAAGTCATCGCGAGGTGGCTTTGATAACGGAATGTCGCGAGACGGACGGTTATCTCCTCATCAGGCTAATCACGGATTTAGGCCCGCTCTCTGAGCGGGCCCTTTTTTTGCCTGAAATCCTGTCATCCGGGGCTGGCCCGCGCCAGTCAGACTGACGCGGGCCAGTTGCTCAGGCTTCCGGAACCGCTGAAGCCGCCGCCGTATTGCCTACCTGCCAACCACCACCCAGCGCCTTGAACAGGTTCACCTCGCTGACCAGTTGGTTGCGCCGGTCGTTGACCAGTTGCTGTTGCGCCGTGAGCAGTTGGCGCTGCGCATCGAGCAGGGTCAGATGGCTGTCCACACCGGTCCGGTAGCGCTGTTCGGCGACCACGTAATAGCTTTCGCTGACCTCCAGCAGATTGCGCTGCGCCTGCACCTGCTCGGCGTAGGTGGCATGCGCCGCCAGGCCGTCGGCCACATCGCGGAAGGCGTCCTGTATCGACTGCTCGTATTCGGCCACCCGAATATCCCGGGAGATTTCGGTGTAATCCAGGTTGGCCCGCAGGCGGCCGGCATTGAAGATCGGCACGCTGATACTCGGCATGAAGCTCCAGTAGCCGGATCCGCTGTCGAACAGGTCGGACAGATCACTGCTGGCACTCCCCGCGGCACCGGTCAGCCGGATGCTCGGGAAGAACGCGGCACGTGCCGCACCGATGCTGGCATTCGCTGCCTGCAGCTGGTGCTCGGCGGCGATGATATCGGGCCGCTTGAACAGCAACTCGGAGGGCAGACCGACCGGCAGCCCTGCCAGCAGATCCATGTCCACACCACCGATGTCGATCTCATCCAGCGGGATGTTCTGCCCCAGCAATTGGGTCAGCGCGTTGCGGTCCTGCGCCACCAGCCTGCGGTACTGCGCCAGGGCCGCCCGCGCGGTTTCCACCGCCGTACGCGCCTGGGTCAGCTCCAGGGTGGAAGCCACCCCCACATCATAGCTGCGCTGCACCAACGCCAGGCTGTTCTCGTAGGCTTCCAGCGTCTGCGCGGTGACCGCAAGCAATTCGCGGTCGGCCTGCCAGGTCAGGTAGCTGGTGGCAACGCTGGCGATCAGACTGATCTGCACACTGCGCTGCGTCGCTTCACTGGCCAGATACTCCTGCAGCGCCTGTTCGCTGAGGCTACCCAGCCGGCCGAACAGATCCAGCTCCCAGGATACGCCCAGGGTTGCGCTGTACTGGCTGCTGGTAGTCGCATCACCAGTCGGGCTCAGCGTCTCTGGCGTCCGGGTGCGGGTGCCACTGCCATCGGCCGACAGCTCCGGGAACCGCGCCGACTGCTGGATACCATACAAGGCGCGGTAGGCGTCGACATTCAACGCCGCGATGCGCAGGTCGCGGTTGTTTTCCAGGGCCACCTCGATCAGGCGCTGCAGCGCCTGATCCTTGAAGAACTCACGCCAGCCCAGATCCATCGCCTGGGTTTGCGCGCTCTGCGGCCCGTAGGCCTCGCCTGCCGGCCAGACATCCACCACCGGCGACGCGGGACGTTCATACTCGGGGATCATCGAGCAGCCACTCAACACCCCCAGCACAGCCAGACAAATCAATGAACGCTTCACTGTGCTTTCTCCTCATCGGTATAGGTGACCTTGCGTGAAAACAGCTTGGACACCGTGACATAGAACAACGGCACCCAGAAAATCACCAGCACCGTAGCCGTGAGCATGCCGCCAATCACCCCGGTGCCGATGGCATGCGAGCTGCCTGCACCCGCGCCGCTGGCGAGGGCCAGGGGTACCACACCCAGGGTGAAGGCCAGCGAGGTCATCACAATCGGGCGCAGACGCATACGGCAGGCTTCCACCGCAGCATCGAACAACGACATGCCCTGCTCGTGCAGATCCTTGGCGAACTCCACGATCAGAATGGCGTTCTTCGCCGTCAAACCGATAGTGGTCAGCAGCCCCACCTGGAAGAACACGTCATTGGACAGCCCACGCCCCATGGTCGCCAGCAGTGCACCGATCACCCCGAGAGGCACTACCAGCATCACCGCAAACGGAATGGACCAGCTTTCATACAGGGCCGCCAGGCAGAGGAATACCACCAGCAGCGACAAGGCGTAGAGCGCTGGCGCCTGATCGCCCGACAGGCGCTCCTCATAGGACAGACCGGTCCAGTCCACGCCGACACCCGCCGGCAGTTGCCGGGCCAGGCGTTCGATTTCCGCCATGGCGTCACCGGTACTGTAGCCCGGCGCGGCCTCGCCCTGGATCTCCATGGCCAGCACGCCGTTGTAGCGGGCGAGTTTCGGCGGGCCATAGATCCACTCGCCAGTGGCGAAGGCGCTGAACGGCACCATGTCACCCGCATTGTTGCGTACGAACCACTTGTCCATATCCTCGGGGTTCATCCGCGCATCCGCCTCAGCCTGCACATACACCTGCTTTACCCGGCCACGGTCAATGAAATCATTGATGTAGCTCGAACCCCAGGCGATGGATTGGGTGCTGTTGACGTCGCTGAGCGACACACCCAGTACCTGGGCCTTCTCGTCATCGATGAGCAGCTTGTACTGTGGCTCGTCGTTCAGGCCATTGGGGCGCACTGCGGTCAGTATGTCGCTCTGGGCGGCCAGCCCGAGCAGCTGGTTGCGAGCCTGCATCAGCGCATCATGCCCCAGTCCTGCATTGTCCTGCAGGAAGAAGTTGAAGCCGGTGGCATTACCCAGCGCCATCACCGCCGGCGGCGCAAAGGCCATCACCGCCGCATCGCGGAATCCGGCGAAGTGCTCCTGCGCCCGCTCAGCCAGGGCGAACACGCTCATATCGGCATCGGCCCGCTCGCCCCAGGGCTTGAGGCCGACGAAGGCGATGGCGGCATTCTGGCCGCGGCCAGCGAAACTGAAGCCGGTCACGGTAAACACCGACCGCACGATATCGCCTTCCTCGGTGAGCAGATGTTCACGCATTGCATCCACGGTCTTCTGCGTACGCTCCATGGTCGAACCGGCCGGCCCCAGTACCTGGACAAACATCACGCCCTGGTCCTCATCCGGCAGGAACGAGCTGGGCAGCTTGGTGAACAGCATGGCCATCGCGCCGACAATCACCACGTACAGCAGCAGGTAGGGCGCCTTGCGCCTGAGCACGGCGGCAACCCCTTTTTCGTAATGGTGCACGCCACGCTCGAAGGTGCGGTTGAACCAGCCGAAGAAGCCGCGCTTCTCATGGTTGTGCCCCTTGGGGATCGGCTTGAGGATGGTGGCGCACAGGGCTGGCGTGAAAATCAATGCCACCAGCACCGACAGCGTCATCGCCGAGGCAATGGTAATGGCGAATTGCCGATAGATAACCCCGGTTGACCCGCCGAAGAAGGCCATGGGCACGAATACGGCCGATAGCACCAGACCGATACCGATCAGTGCCCCCTGGATCTGATCCATCGACTTGCGGGTCGCCTCGACCGGCGACAGTCCTTCCTCGGCCATCACCCGCTCGACGTTCTCCACCACCACGATGGCGTCATCCACCAGCAGACCGATGGCCAGCACCATGGCGAACATGGTCAGGATGTTGATACTGAAGCCGAACATCGACAGCACGCCGAAGGTACCCAGCAGCACCACCGGTACCGCCAGCGTCGGAATCAGCGTGGCCCGGAAGTTCTGCAGGAACAGGTACATCACCAGGAATACCAGCACGATCGCTTCCATCAGCGTGTGCACTACCCCGGAGATGGACTCGGACACCACCGGCGCCGTCTCGAACGGATACACCACCTCCACACCCTGCGGGAAGAAGGGCTGCAGATCGGCAATGGTCTGCTTGACCGCCTTGGTGGTTTCCAGTGCGTTGGCACCGGTAGCCAGCTGGATCGCCATACCGGTGGCCGGCTGACCGTTATACAGCGCGCGGAACGCCGAGTTCTGCGAACCCAGTTCGACCCGGGCGACATCCGCCAGGCGCACCTGGGAGCCGTCGTTGTTGACCTTCAGCAGAATCTTGCTGAACTGCTCCGGTGTCTCGAAGCGGGTCTTGCCGATGATGGTCGCGTTGAGCTGCTGGCCCGGCACCGCTGGGGCACCGCCCAACTGGCCGCCGGAAACCTGGACGTTCTGCGCCGAGATCGCGGTACGCACATCGACCGGCGTCAGCTGGTACTTGTTCAGCTTGGCCGGGTCGAGCCAGATGCGCATGGCATAGGCGGAACCGAACACCTGAAAGTCACCAACACCATTGGTGCGGGAAATCGGATCCTGCACGGTGGAGATGATGAAATCGGACAGGTCTTCATTGTTCATCGTGCCATCAGTCGAGATCAGGCCAACGACCATCAGGAAGTTGGCCGAGGCCTTGGTCACCCGGATACCCTGCTGCTGTACCTCCTGCGGCAACATCGGCGTCGCCAGCTGCAGCTTGTTCTGCACCTGCACCTGGGCAATGTCCGGATCGACGCCCTGGTCGAAGGTGACGGTGATGCGCATACTGCCATCGGAACCGCTTTCCGACTTGATGTAACGCAGCCCATCGATACCGTTCATCTGCTGTTCAATGACCTGGGCTACCGTATCCTGCACGGTCTGCGCCGAGGCACCTGGATAGCTGACTGCAATGTTGACCGCCGGCGGCGCGATGCTCGGATACTGGTTGACCGGCAGCCCGACGATGGCCAGGCCACCCATCAGCATGACCAGGATCGCCAGCACCCAGGCAAAGATCGGGCGGTCGATAAAATAGCGTGGCATGCGGGATTATCCTTCCTGTTCAGCTGTATTGACGGTACCGGTATTGTCGACATTGGCTGCCGGCACCGGCTCGACCTGCATGCCCGGCTGGACCATGTGCAGGCCTTCGGTGATCAACCGATCACCCACATTCAGTCCCTCGCTGACCAGCCAGCGATTGCCGACCGTGCGCTCGGTCTTGATGATGCGCTGCTCGACCTTGTTTTCCTCGTTCACCAGCATCGCCACCGCCTGGCCACGCGGATTGCGCGTCACCCCTTGTTGCGGAGCGAGAATCGCGTCGCTGCGGGCACCGGCAACCAGTTGCGCATGAACGAACATACCCGGCAGCAGCAGGCGGTCGGGGTTGGGGAATACCGCACGCAGGGTCACCGATCCGGTGCTCGAGTCGACCGATACCTCGGAAAATTCCAGGCGCCCCTCATGCTCATACTCGGAACCGTCCTCCAGCCGCAGCAGCGCCCTGGCCGCGTTGTCGCCCGCCTTCTGCAGTCGGCCGCTGTCCAGGTCGCGGCGCAGCGCCAGCAGATCCCGCGCCGGCTGGGTGACATCGACATAGATCGGGTCCAGTTGCTGGATGGTGGCCATCGCCTGCGCCTGCCCATTGCTGACCAGCGCACCCTCAGTCACTTCGGAACGACCGATTCGCCCGGAGATCGGTGCCGACACGCGGGTATAGCGCAGATCGATCTTGGCCCGCTCCAGTGCTGCATCGGCCTGCAACCTGGCCGCCCGAGCCTCGTCGTAGGCCTGCTGGCTGACCGCTCTATCCTTGACCAGCACCTCATAGCGCTCGGCTAGGGTACCGGTGGACAAGCGAGTGGCCTCGGCACTCTTCACCGCCGCTTCATAGACCGCAGCATCGATCTGATACAACTGCTGGCCGGCCTCGACCTCGCTGCCCTCGTCGAACAGGCGCTTCTGGATGATACCGTTGACCTGCGGGCGTACCTCTGCCACGCGATAGGCCTTGGTACGCCCCGGCAGTTCGGAGGTCAGCAGAAAATGCTCGGCATCGATGGTCACCACCCCAACCTGCGGTACCTGCGAGGCGGTGGCATCGGCAGAATCCGGCTCAGAGCAGGCGCTGAGCAGGGCCATCATGGCAAACAGGGGGATCAGGGCAGCGCGGGCTGGCTTGACTGACATGGGCGAAGCACCTCTTGGGGATACAGTGGATCAGCAAATAGACAAGTGACAAAAACAGGAAACAGCTCTTTCAAGGCATGCAATAATACTTACATTCACGAATGTTTGTAAGTTGTTTTCACATTGGCTAACATTTGTTTGGCATTCATTTTCCACCTTCACCGACCTTCCTTTCGGCCGGCCTCCATTGTCGAGATGGCCTTCATTCAATCAGAGAGTTACATGGCCAGACGTACTAAACAGGCAGCCCTGGAAACCCGTGCGCAGATCATCGACGCAGCGGAGATCTGTTTTTTCAGAAAGGGCGTTTCGCAGACCTCGCTGGCGGAGATCGCGAAGACCGCCGGGGTAACGCGCGGCGCCATCTACTGGCATTTCGAGAACAAGGGCGAGGTGCTCGATGCCCTGCTGCTGCGGGCCAAGACACCGGTCCAGCACCTGGAAGAAGCCAGCCGCAGCAGTGACGAACCCGACCCTCTGGGACGCCTGCATGCCTTGTTGGCGGAGATATTTCGCCAGGTTGAATGCGACCCATCCGCCCGCCGCATCAACGAAATCATATTTCATAAGTGCGAATATACCGACCAGATGTGTGATCTGCGTGAACATATGCGTCTATTGCGCCTGCAATCTCTGCAAAAGCTGGAAAGCACATTGTGCAACGCCATCTCCAGGGGGCAACTGCCGGAGCAACTGGACGTCCCCATGGCTGCCCGCTGCCTGCATGCCTATGTCATCGGCACACTGGACACCTGGCTGCTGCGTCCCGAGGATTTTTCCCTGGCCGAGCGTGCCGACCGCCTGGCCCAGGGCGCTATCGATATAATGCGTCACAGCCCTGCGCTGCTGCTGCCGCAGCCGGACTGAAGCCGTCCGGCTGGTAGCCAGACCCTGGCCAGTATAGACAGTGGACAGGCGACCGTACGCCCTGACTGGTCTTGCGCCACCCTGGCAGGGATAATGCACACATGAATCCGCCACCCGATATCCGCCCCCTGCCTCTATGCCACCTGGACGATCTCAGCGATCCCGGCAGCAAGGGCTTCGTGGTACAAGGCCGGCAACTATTCGCCGTGCGCCAGGGGCCCCAGGTGTTCGTCTACGAGAATCGCTGCCCGCATCGTGGCATCCCACTGGAATGGGTAGCCGATCAGTTTCTCGACAGCTCCGGAAAACTGATCCAGTGCGCCAGCCATGGCGCCCTGTTTCTGCCCGAATCCGGGGAGTGCGTGGCCGGCCCTTGCAGCGGCACCAGCCTCACCGCGATTCCCAGCCACATTGAGGCTGGGCAGGTCTGGCTGAGCTGAGGCCGTTCAGGTTCAGCATTCGACCGGTAACTGCCCGGCCACTTCCAGTCCCAGTGGCGAGGGCCGCACCGACCAGGCCAGCACCTGTACCCCCGCCGCCTGCGCCTGACGCAGCAGACTGCCATAAAGCGGATCGATCTCATCCGCCGGCCGCACCCGGGTGATGCCACTGTGCATCACGCAGAACAGCAGACAGCTGCGCTGCCCGCCCTGCGCCAGCGCAGTCAGTTCGCGCAGATGCTTCTGCCCGCGCAGGCTGACTGCATCGGGGAACGCCCCTTCCCCGTTACCCAGCGCCAGGGTCACGCTCTTGACCTCGACCACGCAGCTGTCCCGCGTGTTGCTCAACAAAAAGTCGAAACGGCTGCCTCCCGGCGCCAGGGTCACCTCGCGACGAATGTCCGGGTAGCCCGCCAGCGGGGTGATCAGGCTCTCGGCCAGCGCCGCGGCGACCACCGCATTGGCCCGCGCGCTGTGCACGCAGGCCAGTTCACCCGGTGCGGTTTCCACCAGTTCCCAGGTCCCCGGCAGCTTGCGCCCGGGACGCTGATGCAGATCGATCCAGACCCGGCTGCCCGGCTCACCACAGTTCTTCATTGAGCCGGTGTTGGGGCAGTGCACGGTCAATTCCCGACCATCATCCAGTCGAATGTCCGCCAGAAACCGCTTGTAACGACGGATCAGCGTGCCGCCGAGCAGCGGCTGTGAAAACGGAATCAGCATCCCGGCCAGCTCCCCAGGGCCCGGGCGATACGCTCCGCCGCCTGTTCCAGGCGCGGCAGCGAGTTGGCATAGGCGAAACGCACATGCTCGGCGGCCCGGTGCTGCCCGAAATCCAGCCCCGGGGTGATTGCCACATGCTCGGTTTCGATCAGGTGCCGGCACAGCTGCTGACTGTCAGCACCAAAGGCGCTGCTATCCGCGTACAGATAGAAGGCCCCCGCCGGGGTATTGGGAATGCGAAAGCCCAGCTCGCGCAACACCGGCAGCAGAAAGTCGCGGCGCTGGTGGAACGCCTCGCGGCGCGCTTCGCAGATGGCCAGCGTTTCCTCGCTGAAGGCAGCCAATGCAGCCTGCTGCGACAGATGCGGCGCGCAGATGTACAGGTTCTGGGCCAACTTCTCCAGTTCGGGCACAGCCTCTTCCGGTGCCACCAGCCAGCCCAGCCGCCAGCCGGTCATGCCGAAGTACTTGGAGAAACTGTTCAGCACCCAGGCATCGGGGGCCACTTCCAGCACCGAGGCGGCCTCGCAGCCATAGGTCAGCCCGTGATAGATCTCATCGACGATCAACTGGCCACCCAGGCGCCGAGTGGTGTCAGCCATGGCCCTGAGCTGTTCGCGACTGAGTACGCTACCCGAGGGGTTGGCCGGCGAGGCACTGAGTACCGCGACGCTGTCGGCGCTCCAGTGCTGCTCGATCATCTGCGGCGTCAGTTGGTAGTCACTGTCCGGCCCGGTAGGGATCAGCGTCGCGCGCCCTTCGACCAGACGCAGGAAATGGCGGTTGCATGGATAGGCCGGATCGGCCATCAGCACCCTGGCGCCGGCATCCACCAGCAGTGCACTGACCAGCAGCAGCGCGCCGGAGCCGCCGGGCGTGATCACCACCCGCCGCGGGTCCAGATCGATGCCATGGCGCTGCTGGTAGAAGGCGGCCACCGCCTCGCGCAACGCTGGCAGGCCAAGCGCCGGTGTATAGCTGGTATGCCCGGCCGCCAGGGCAGCCTGGGCCGCACGCATGATCGGCTCGGGGGTGGTGAAATCCGGCTCGCCGATTTCCATGTGAATGACATCATGGCCCTGCGCCTGCAGCGCCTTGGCCCGTTCCAGTACCGCCATCACATGGAAGGGTTCGATATCCCCGATCCGCTGCGCCCAGCGCTGTTTCAACATGCCTACCTCCGTTACCGACAGCGGCAAAAAGCGCCATGATACCTGCCCCGGCGAAGATTGGCCTGGTCTCGCCGAACTGGCGCTGGGCGCAGACCAAAACGCGGGCGCAACATGCGCTGTGCGAAAGCTCGGCTGCCCCAATCCATTTCGAGCTATGCTGACATCATGAAATGATCTTTAAGTCGGCAAAAAGTAGCTTCGCTGATCGGGTTCTGGTAGTTTTGCCCGCTTGCAGGCCACAGGCCGCACCCCCGCCGGTCAGCAGTGGTTTCGACCTGGCACAGGATGATTGAGCTAAGAGTGAGGCTGTTCTATGCCCAGCAATACGAAAGAAAAGAACTCATTGTTGATTCGCGGCTTTGTTCCCTATCAGGAAGAGAAAGGCGAGGAGTACATGAACGAGCGTCAGCTCGCCCATTTCGCCGACATCCTGAACAGCTGGAAGCGCGAGCTGATGGAAGAAGTCGATCGCACTGTGTCCTATATGCAGGACGAGGCGGCCAACTTCCCCGACCCCGCCGACCGCGCCAGCCAGGAAGAGGAATTCAGCCTGGAACTGCGTACCCGCGATCGTGAGCGCAAGCTGATCAAGAAGATCGATCAGACCCTGCAGCGCATCGAGGATGATGACTACGGGTTCTGCGACTCCTGCGGCGTCGAAATCGGCATCCGCCGCCTGGAAGCCCGCCCTACGGCCACCCTTTGCATCGATTGCAAAACGCTGGCCGAGATCAAGGAAAAGCAGATCGGCGGTTGATCTGCGTCCGATCGGCGATAGACAGCCCAACGTCTGCCGCCGATCGCCCCTCTGCGCCAAACACCATGGCCATACCCCCTTCTGCCTACACCGGGCGCTTCGCCCCCACCCCCAGTGGTTATCTGCATTTCGGCTCCCTGCTCGCCGCCGTCGCCAGCTACCTGGACGCCCGCCACCATCAGGGACACTGGCTGGTCCGCATCGAGGATCTGGATACCCCGCGCAATATCCCCGGTGCCAGCGAGCATATCCTGCGTACCCTCGAGGCCTACGGGCTGCACTGGGATGGCGAGGTGGTCCGGCAGAGCGAGCGCCTGGTGCTGTATCAGGACGTGATCGATCACTGGTTGAGCACTGGCCAGGCCTACCATTGCGACTGCTCGCGCCGCGAGATCATCGCCCATGATGGCGTCTACCCCGGCACCTGCCGCGAGCGCCAGCTGCCGGCGGCGAGTGACCATGCGGTGCGCGTCAAGGTCAGCCCGCAGGAACTGGGCTTCGACGATCGACTGCAGGGCCGCTTCAGCCAGAATCTGGCCAGCAGCTCGGGTGACTTCATCGTTCGCCGGCGTGACGGCATCATCGCCTATCAACTGGCGGTGGTGGTCGACGATATCGCCCAGGGCGTCACCGATATCGTGCGCGGTGCCGACCTGCTGGACTCCACGCCGCGGCAACTGTGGCTGTACCGGTTGCTGCAGCAGCCGGCGCCGCGCTATCTGCATGTGCCACTGATCATGCGCCATGAAGGCGAGAAGCTCAGCAAGCGCCTCGGCTCGACCCCGCTGGAACCGGAGCAGGCCTCGGCCACACTGCATCGGGCACTGCGCATTCTGACCCCGCAGCCCCCTGCCGAGCTGGGCGCGGCACCGGTCGCCGAGCAGCTGCAATGGGCCATCGCCCACTGGCAACCGCAGCGATTGCCGGCCGTGCGCCAGATACTGGAGAGCACCCAGGGGTGACAAGCCAACCGGGCCTGATTACCATCGCTGCACTGCCCGAGGACAACTCCCATGTATATCTACCGACTGGTATTGCTGCTGGTCATCGGCATCTACCTGTTTTCACCCGCCATCATGGACTGGTGGATCGAACCCATGGGCGCCTGGTATCGACCCTATGTGCTGTGGCTGATCCTGATCATCGCCGGCATGCTGCTGCAGAGCCCAAGGGATACCGATGAGCTTTGAACTGAGTCTGCTGATACTGCTCAGCGTCACCTATCTGGTCATCCTGTTCAGCGTCGCCTGGGCTACCGAGCGCGGACTGCTGCCCCGTTCGCTGGTGCGCCACCCGGCGATCTACACCCTGTCCATCGGTGTGTACGCCAGCGCCTGGGCGTTCTACGGTACCGTCGGCCTGGCCTACCAGTACGGCTACGGCTTCCTTACCTACTACCTCGGCGTGTGCGGCGCTTTCCTGCTGGCCCCGGTGCTGCTCAACCCGATCCTGCGCATCACCCGCACCTACCAGCTGTCGTCCCTGGCCGACCTGTTCGCCTTCCGCTTCCGCAGCACCTGGGCCGGCACCCTGACCACCGTGTTCATGCTGCTGAGCATGCTGCCGCTGCTGGCACTGCAGATTCAGGCGGTCGCCGACTCGGTGCAGATCCTCACCCACGATCCGCGCCAGCGACCGGTAGCGCTGGGCTTCTGCCTGCTGATCATCCTGTTCGCCATCCTGTTCGGTGCCCGCCACATCTCCGCCCGGGAAAAGCACGAAGGGCTGGTGTTCGCCATCGCCTTCGAATCGGTGGTCAAGCTGGTGTGCCTGTCGGCGGTCGGCCTGTATGCCCTGTTCGTGGTGTTCGAAGGCCCCTCCGGGCTGGAGCTGTGGCTCAGCCATAACCAGGAAGCGCTGAAGACCCTGCACAGCCCGTTGCAGGAGGGGCCGTGGCGGACACTGCTGCTGGTGTTCTTCGCCGCCGCCATCGTCATGCCGCACATGTACCACATGGCCTTCACCGAGAACCTCAACCCCAGGGCATTGAGTTCGGCCAGTTGGGGGCTGCCACTGTTTCTGCTGCTCATGAGCCTGGCGGTGCCACCGATTCTCTGGGCCGGCCTGTACCTTGACGTGCCGACCAACGCCGAGTACTACACCCTTGGCCTCGGTGTCGCCGCCGGCGCCGACTGGCTGACCCTGGTCGCCTTCATCGGCGGCATTTCCGCCGCCAGCGGGCTGATCATCGTGGTCACCCTGGCGCTGTCCGGGATGGTGCTCAACCATATGGTGCTGCCGGTCTATCAACCCAGTGCCGACAACAACATCTACCGTTGGCTGCTGTGGACCCGCCGCAGCCTGATCGCCGCCATCATCATGGCCAGCTATGGCTTCTATCGCCTGCTCGGCAGCGACCAGCACCTGTCCAACCTGGGCATCACCTCATTCGTCGCCACCGTGCAGTTCCTGCCCGGCGCGCTGTCGGTGCTGTACTGGCCGCAGGCCAATCATCGCGGCTTCATCTGCGGCCTGGTCGCCGGCATGGCAGTCTGGGCAGCGACCCTGCTGCTGCCGATGATCACCGGTATCGATACCTTGCAGATGATGGGACTGCAGGTCTCGCTGGATTCCGAGTCCTGGCATATCGCTGCGATCGTATCGCTGACCACCAATATCGTCGTGTTCACCCTGGTCTCGCTGTTCACCCAGCGCTCCACCGACGAGATCAGCGCTGCCGAGGCCTGCCTGGTGGACAATGTCAGGCGCCCTCAACGCATGGAGCTGGTCGCCAGCTCACCGCAGGAGTTCGCCCAGCAACTGGCCAAGCCCCTGGGCAACCGGGCCGCGCAGCAGGAAGTAGAACAGGCGCTGCGCGACCTCAAGCTGCCGTTCGACGAGCGCCGTCCCTATGCCCTGCGCCGCCTGCGTGACCGGCTGGAGGCCAACCTGTCCGGTCTGATGGGCCCGGCGGTGGCACAGGAAATGATCGAGACCTTCCTGCCCTTCAAGCTGGCAAGCAACGGGTACGTCACCGAGGATATCCATTTCATCGAGAACCGCCTGGAAGACTATCACTCGCGGCTGACCGGCCTGGCCGCCGAGCTGGATGCGCTGCGCCGCTACCACCGCCAGACCCTGCAGGACCTGCCGATGGGTGTCTGCTCGCTGGCCGAGGACAGCGAGGTGCTGATGTGGAACCGGGCACTGCAGACATTGACCGGGATCGCCGCCGACAGCGTGATCGGCTCGCGCCTGGAAAACCTGCCAGCCCCCTGGAACGAACTGCTGCAGCGCTTCGTCGCCGACGAATCAGCGCACCTGCACAAGCAGAAGCTGCTGAATAACGGCCAGACCCAGTGGCTCAGCCTGCACAAGGCGGCGATCGACGAGCCGGGCAATGCTCGCGGTGGTCTGGTACTGTTGATCGAGGACCAGACCGACACCCAGTTGCTCGAGGATGAACTGATTCACTCCGAGCGCCTGGCCTCGATCGGCCGGCTTGCTGCCGGCGTGGCCCACGAGATCGGCAACCCGATCACCGGCATCGCCTGCCTGGCGCAGAATCTGCGCGAGGAGTCCGAGCAACCGGAGGCACACGAGGCGGCCGAACAGATCCTCGAGCAGACCCGCCGGGTATCGCGGATCGTGCAATCGATGGTCAACTTCGCCCATGTCGGCAGCCGGCACAACAACGCCAACGATGAAGTGGACCTGGCCGCCTGTACCAACGAGGCCATCCACCTTCTGTCGTTGAGCCGCAAGGGACCGGAGATCAATTATGTTAACCTGTGTGACGCCACCCATCGCGTCGCCGGCGATAGCCAGCGTCTGGTGCAGGTGCTGATCAACCTGCTGGGCAATGCCCGCGACGCCAGCAGCGACGGTGACAGCGTTACCGTGCGGACGGTTCAGGATGAACATCAGATTCTGCTGAGCGTGGAGGATCAAGGCAGCGGCATCGACCGGGCATTGATGGACCGCCTGTTCGAACCGTTCTTCACGACGAAGGCTCCAGGGACGGGAACCGGGCTGGGACTGGCACTGGTGTACTCGATCATCGAGGAGCATTATGGTCAGATCACGGTAGACAGTCCCATCGATGAGGCCACGCAGCGGGGCACCCGATTCACCATCACCCTGCCGCGCTATGGCGTCTTTAGTTCTGGTACCTCCGCTTGATGGATGTCGGACGGTCACCGCAAGAGGTAGATATGTCGCATATTCTGGTTGTTGAAGACGAACCCATCATCCGCTCCGCATTACGACGGCTGCTGGAACGCCACCAATACCAGGTCAGTGAGGCCGGCGCCGTTCATGAAGCAGTGGAAAAGCATGACCTGGACCAGTTCGACCTGATCATCAGTGACCTGCGCCTGCCCGGCGAACCCGGGACCGAACTGATTCGCCGCGCAGAGAATACCCCGGTGCTGATCATGACCAGCTACGCCAGCCTGCGCTCGGCAGTGGATTCGATGAAGCTCGGCGCCGTGGACTATATAGCCAAGCCCTTCGATCATGAGGAAATGCTGCAGACCGTGGCGCGCATCATCGAGGCGAGCCAACAGCGCAAGCAACCCGCGGGCGAACCGGTGACTGCGGCTGGCACCACCGCTGACGGCCAGACCGACAATCAGGACATGGGCATCATCGGCGCCAGCCCGGCGATGCTGACGCTGTTCAAGCGCATCCGCAAGGTCGCCCCGACCATGTCCACGGTGCTGATCCAGGGTGAGTCCGGCACCGGCAAGGAGCTGGTCGCCCGGGCCCTGCATGAGAACTCGCCCCGCGCCCACGCCCCGATGATCTCGGTCAACTGCGCGGCGATCCCGGAAACCCTGATCGAGTCCGAACTGTTCGGCCATGAAAAGGGCGCTTTTACCGGCGCGGTGGCCGGACGCACCGGCCTGGTCGAAGCAGCCAATGGCGGCACCCTGTTCCTCGACGAGATCGGCGAGCTGCCACTGGAAGCCCAGGCGCGCCTGTTGCGCGTGCTGCAGGAAAGCGAAATCCGCCGGGTCGGCTCGGTACAGTCGCAGAAGGTCGATGTACGGCTGGTTGCAGCGACGCACCGCGACCTCAAGGCGCTGGCGCGCCAGGGGCTGTTCCGCGAGGATCTGTACTACCGCCTCAACGTGATCGAACTGCGCCTGCCGCCGTTGCGCGAGCGCGGCGACGACGTCATGCTGATCGCCGAGGCACTGCTGGCACGCATCGGTCACAACATGAATACCCCAACGCTGCACTTCAGCCGTGAAGCCGCCGAGTCCATCAGCCACTACCAGTGGCCGGGTAACGTCCGCGAACTGGAAAATGCCATCGAACGGGCAGCCATCCTGTGCGACGAAGATGAGATATCCACCGACCTGCTGGGCATCGAGCCGGACATCGAGCAGGAACGCACCTCACATGCCACTACCGCCCTGGAATCCATGCGCAGCCCGGACACCGTCAGCAGCGAGCCGGCCGAGAACCTGTCACTGGAAGATTATTTCCAGCACTTCGTGCTCGAACACCAGGAACACATGACCGAAACCGAGCTGGCGAACAAGCTCGGTATCAGCCGCAAGTGCCTGTGGGAACGGCGTCAGCGCCTGGGCATTCCGCGCAAGAAAACCGCCAATTCCTGAAGACCTTCCCGGTCCTCCTCGGTGGAGGGCCGTTACCCCATGAAGTGTTACCCGTTACCCAGCCCTCGGGAACAAACTGTTACCCCTAGTCCAAATGAGGTAACACTTTAACGAGGCATACGGTAACACCTCCCCCTTCCCGCTTCGGCAAGCTCACCACGAAAAACATTAACTTATTGTTTTTAAAGACATTTTAAAACATGGCACGGCAAATGCTTTATTACAGACACAACAAGAATAAAAACTGGCAAGACCCCATAACAAAAACAAGATTCAGCTCCACACATAACAAGAACAAAACGTGCGAGTGCAGCAAACTGATTTTTTTGGAGAATGGGAACACAGCAAGCGAACGAACTGTTCGACGGGATACCCGAAAGGGTACCGAGAAAAATAAAAGTTGCTCAAGCAACCTACCGGTCCCGATGCCAACCTTGGCCACTGCTGTCTCCTAAGCGTCCAAAGCAATCCGCTTGCTTTAGGCAACCCGGGATGGGTTTAACGGGGTGGCACTGTCACCCAGCCCAAAAGAACAAGAAACAGCTCAGAAAATAAAAACAAAAACCATTAGGGGGAGTGAATACTCCCCTTGAGCTTTCCCCCCCTCCTGCTTCACCTTCCTTACAATTCCCCGGCCATTCACGCTAGAATGGGCGCCTGTTGATACAGGCAACACGGTATTCGAACCCAAACGTGCGTCTATCCAGTGCTTTGCCCATGACATTCATGCATGTTAACTTCGGCTTTCTGAAGCCTCGGTAAAGTGTACCCAGCCAGGGACATAGGCGAATCCAGCGATCCAGCGGCATGTACTATAGTAGATGCGCATGACCGGCAGGATTCCCGGCTGCACCTGGGCCGCCATTTTCCCAGGTTTACAGGCCTGGGGTTGGATACGCCGGTGGACTACCCGCTCATATGATTCGCAAGCTACTGAAAAAGATTCCCTCTCCTTTCGGGCGTCCCGCCCACAGGCGTACCACGCCTGCAATAATCCCTGCCAGCCAGCACGCCCTCAAGCGCAGCCAGATCAGCCGCAATGCGGTGACCGTGGTCGAACGCCTGCAGCAGGCCGGTTACCAGGCCTTTGCGGTCGGTGGCTGCGTGCGCGATCTGCTGCTGGACATGGACCCGAAGGATTACGATGTGGCGACCAGCGCCACGCCGGAACAGGTGCGTGCCACCTTCCGCAACTGCCGGCTGATCGGTCGGCGCTTCAAGCTCGCCCACGTGTATTTCGGTCGCGAGATCATCGAGGTGGCCACCTTCCGTGCCGGCCATGCCGACGACAGCGACAACGACGCTGACCTGGGTCGCGAGCAGTCGCTGCAGAGCGAGTCCGGTCGCCTGTTACGCGACAATGTCTACGGCAATCTCGAACAGGACGCCCAGCGCCGCGACTTCACCATCAACGCGCTGTATTACGATGTGTGCACCGGCAATATCCATGACTATGCCAACGGCGTGCAGGATATCCGCAATGCCCGGGTCCGCCTGATCGGCGATCCCGTGCAGCGTTATCAGGAAGACCCTGTGCGCATGCTGCGTGCGGTGCGCTTTGCCGCCAAGCTGGATTTCGAGATCGAGCCGCACAGTGCTGCCCCCATTGCGGAACTGGCCGAGCTGCTCTACGACATTCCAGCGGCGCGACTGTTCGATGAAGTATTGAAATTGCTGCTCAGCGGCCAGGGCGAACGCACCTTCGAGCTGCTGCTGCACTATGATCTGTTCGCCCCGCTGTTTCCCGATACCGACGAGGCCATCGACGAGCAGCCGGACTACACGCTGAAACTGATCCGCCAGGCGCTGCGCAACACCGATGAACGCATCCGTGAAGAGCGGCCGGTGACGCCGGCTTTCCTGTTCGCCGCCCTGCTCTGGCCGGCTCTGCCGCAGCGCACCCGCGAGCTGGAGGAGCAAGGCATTCCAACAATCCCCGCACAGCAGCAGGCAGCCCACGAGCTGCTGGCCGAGCAATGCCGGCATACCGCCATTCCCAAACGCTTCAGCCTGCCGCTACGGGAAATCTGGGACATGCAGCCGCGCCTGGAGCGGCGCAACGGCCGGCGTGCCGATCAGTTACTGGAACATCCGCGCTTCCGTGCCGCCTACGACTTTCTGCTGCTGCGTGAAGCCGCGGGTGAGGATACCGGCGGGCTGGGCCGCTGGTGGACCCGGTACCAGGAGGTGGGTGCGGATGAGCGCCGCCGCATGATCCAGCAACTGAGCAGTGGCGAGCCAGCGGCCAAGCGCTCGCGCCAGCGCCGCAAACGCAAGCCCAGCGGTGGAGCCGAGCATTGATGCAGCGCTGTTTCATCGCCCTGGGCAGCAACCAGGCCGATCCTGTGGCCCAGGTCAGCAAGGCCTTCGCCGAACTGCGGGCACTGCCGCAATCGCGGCTGCTGGCGTGCTCATCGCTGTACCGCAGCGCGCCGCTGGGGCCGCAGGACCAACCGGCCTTCATCAATGCGGTGGCCATGCTCGATACCACGCTACAGCCCGAGGCGCTGCTGGATGCGCTGCAGGATATCGAGCAACGCAGCGGCCGGGTGCGCAAGGCCGAGCGCTGGGGACCACGCATTCTGGATCTTGATCTACTGCTATACGCCGACCGGATTATCGATACCCCGCGCCTGCAGGTACCGCATTATCATATGCACGCCCGTTCCTTTGTGCTGTATCCGCTGGCAGAATTGGCAGCGGATCTGACCATGCCCGACGGCACGCCGCTGCAACGTCTGCTGGATGCCTGTCCGTCGACAGGTCTGCAGCGCCTGACCGGCACCGCGGCACAAGGTTGAGACATGTATTTTCTGGAGCATCATCGTTCAAGTCAGGAAGACTATACTGCTGAGGCTGTTATCAACCTGAGCAATCGGAGCGACAGACAGTCCGCCTGCCTGCCGATCACAGCCATGTTGCCTCTCGGAGGCCGAACTACTGGAATCTGCCATGCCTGACATTACCCTGACCACGCTGAACAAGCTCAAGCAGAACGGCGAGAAATTCACCTGTCTGACAGCGTATGACGCCACCTTCGCCCACCTGGAAAGTACTGCAGGAGTGGAAGTGCTGCTGATTGGCGACTCCCTGGGAATGGTTCTTCAGGGACACGACAGTACCCTGCCGGTGACTGTCGAGGAGATGGCTTACCACACCGCATCGGTCAAGCGCGGTAACCGTGGGGCCCTGATCATGGCCGACCTGCCATTCATGTCCTATGCCACCCTGGACCAGGCCATGGTCAACAGCGCCCGGCTGATGCAGGCTGGCGCCCATGTGCTCAAACTGGAGGGCGGCGGCTGGCTGGCCGATATCACCACTACCCTCACCCGCAATGGCATTCCGGTGTGCGTACATATGGGCCTGACCCCGCAGACCGTCAACGTACTCGGCGGCTACAAGGTGCAAGGACGCCAGCAGGACCAGGCCGAAGCCATGCTCGAAGATGCCATCGCCCTGGAGGCTGCTGGCGCGGCCATGCTGCTGCTGGAGTGCGTTCCCAGCGAACTGGCCAATGCGATTACCAATGCCGTGAGCATCCCGGTCATCGGCATCGGCGCCGGCAGCGGCACTGACGGTCAGGTACTGGTGGTGCATGACATGCTCGGCTTGTCGATCAGTGGCCGCCTGCCGCGCTTCGTGAAGAACTTCATGGCCGGCCAGGCGGATATCGCCTCCGCCATTGCCGCTTACGTCAGCGCGGTCAAGGCCGTGGAATTCCCCGCCGCCGAGCATGAGTTCTGACAGCATGAACACATTGCATTCGATTGCGCAGCTGCGTGCTGCGCTGGCGCGCGCGCGCCAGGAAAACAAGCGCATCGGCCTGGTGCCGACCATGGGCAACCTGCATGACGGGCATATTGCCCTGGTGGAAAAGGCGTTGCAGCGTAGCGACTACGTGGTGGTGAGCATCTTCGTCAATCCACTGCAGTTCGGTCCCAACGAAGATCTGGACAGCTACCCGCGGACCCTGGCCGAGGATCAGCGCAAGCTGCTGGATGCCGGCGCGCACATGGTGTTCGCTCCCAGCGTCAATGAGATGTACCCCGAGGGCATGGACGGCCACACCCTGGTCAGCGTACCAGTGGTCTCCGAGGGTCTGTGCGGTGCCAGCCGCCCGGGGCATTTCGATGGCGTATCCACAGTGGTCAGCAAGCTGCTGAACATCGTCCAGCCCGATCTGGCGGTATTCGGTGAGAAGGATTTCCAGCAACTGGCGGTGATCCGCAAGATGGCCCACGACCTGTGCCTGCCGGCACAGATCATGGGCGCGCCCATAGTGCGCGCCGCCGACGGCCTGGCCCTGTCCTCGCGCAACGGCTACCTGGATGAGACCCAGCGGCGCAGTGCACCACGCCTGTACCAGACGCTGCAGCATATCGAGCAACAGCTCGTCGGTGGACGCCGCGACTTCCCGGTAGTGATCGAGGAAGCTAGGATCATGCTCACCGAGGCCGGCTTCAGGCCCGACTACCTGGATCTGCGTGATGCCCTCACTTTGCAGCCGGCAAACAGCGAAACACAGGACATGGTCGCCCTCGCCGCGGCCTTCCTTGGCGCCACCCGCCTGATCGACAACCTCCGCTTCAGCCTCGCCTAAGCCCCCTTGGCCGATACCCGCTATTGGCCAAGGTACCTTTCATATCCGACCAAAGCAGGGTTGAATTACCCTGCCTTCTAGTCAAACCTTGTGATGTAGACAGCCTGGCAGCTGTATAACCTCAGGCACCATAACCTCAGGCCCCAAGAGCCCGACAATAACAACAGAGGAAGATCCATGTACAAGATCGAGAACCACAAGGTCTCCGAGAACACCCGCCGCCAGACCCATCTGGACGCCGACGGATATGAGCGCATGTACCGCCAGTCCATCGAGCAGCCGGATGCGTTCTGGGCCGAGCAGGCCAACCGCTTCGTCGACTGGATGGAGCCCTGGTCCAAGGTCCATGAAAGCGACATGCAGCAGGGTCATGCCGCCTGGTTCATCGATGGCAAGCTGAACGTCAGTGTCAACTGCATCGACCGCCACCTGGAAAAGCGTGGCGACCAGACCGCCATCATCTGGGAAGGCGATGACCCGAGCGAAGATCGCCACATCACCTACCGTCAACTGCACGAGCAGGTCTGCCGCCTGGCCAACGTACTCAGGGCCCGCGGCGTGAAGAAGGGCGACAGCGTCTGCCTGTACATGCCGATGATCCCCGAAGCGGCCTTCGCCATGCTCGCCTGCGCCCGCATCGGCGCAGTACATACCGTGGTATTCGGTGGTTTCTCCCCTGATGCGCTGCGTGATCGCATCCAGAACGCCAACTGTCAGACGGTCATCACCGCCGACGAAGGCGTGCGTGGCGGCAGAAGCATCCCGCTGAAGGCGAATGTGGAAAAGGCCCTGGCAAACTGCCCGGACGTGCACACCGTGGTCACCGTCAAGCGTACCGGTGCCGATATCGCCTGGCACGAGCATCGCGACATCTGGTACCACGAGGCCTGTGCCGCGGTCAGCGACCAGTGCGAAGCGGAACCCATGGACAGCGAGGACCCGCTGTTCATCCTGTACACCTCCGGCTCGACCGGCAAGCCCAAGGGCGTGTTGCACACCACTGGCGGCTATCTGCTCAGCACCGCCCTGACCCATCACTACGTGTTCGACTATCACGATGGCGAGGTTTACTGGTGCACCGCCGATGTTGGCTGGGTCACCGGTCACTCCTATATCGTCTATGGTCCGCTGTGCAATGGCGCCACCACACTGATGTTCGAAGGGGTACCGACCTACCCGGACGCCTCGCGCTGCTGGCAGATCGTCGACAAGCACAAGGTCAACGTGTTCTATACCGCGCCGACCGCGATCCGCGCGCTGATGGCCCTCGGCGAGGAGCCGGTGAAGTCCAGCTCGCGCGCCAGCCTGCGTCTGCTCGGCAGTGTCGGCGAGCCGATCAACCCGGAAGCCTGGGAGTGGTACTACCATGTGGTCGGCGACTGCCGCTGCCCGATCGTCGATACCTGGTGGCAGACCGAGACCGGCTCGATCCTGATTGCTCCACTGCCCGGCGCCTGCGACCTCAAACCGGGTGCCGCCATGCGGCCGCTGTTCGGCGTGGTGCCGGCACTGGTGGACAACGACGGCAACGAACTGCAGGGCGTGGCCGACGGCAACCTGGTGATCAAGCAGTCCTGGCCAAGCCAGATCCGTACCGTGTATGGCGATCACCAGCGGCTGGTCGATACCTACTTCAGCACCTACAAGGGTGTCTACTTCACCGGTGACGGTGCCCGCCGCGACGAGGATGGCGACTACTGGATCACCGGTCGGGTCGACGATGTACTGAATATCTCCGGGCACCGCATCGGTACCGCCGAGGTGGAAAGCGCCCTGGTGCTGAACGACTATGTCGCCGAAGCCGCGGTGGTCGGTTGTCCCCACGACATCAAGGGCCAGGCGATCTATGCCTATGTCATGCCGATGAAGGGAGTGACCCTGACCGAGGAGATAATGACCGAGCTCAAGGCCGCCGTCAGCCAGCAGGTAGGGGCCTTTGCCCGGCCCGACTTCATCCAGCCGACCACCGGCCTACCCAAGACCCGCTCGGGCAAGATCATGCGCCGCATATTGCGCAAGATCGCCTGTGATGAGCTGGATACCCTCGGTGACACCTCCACCCTGGCCGACCCCTCGGTGGTGGATAGCCTGATCGAAAATCGGCTGAATCGGGGCTCCTGAGCAAAGGTAGTTGTTCTGCCGGAGCAGGACCTCTATTCTTGCCGGTTCGTCAGATAGCTAGAGGTAATGCTCCATGCAAGAGGTCGTGATTGTTGCCGCCACCCGAACTGCCATTGGCAGTTTCGGTGGCCAGTTCGCCGGTGTCCCAGCTCACCAACTGGGTGCAACCGTCATTCGGGCCCTGCTGGAGCAGACTGGTATCGATCCAGCCAGTGTGGATGAGGTCATCCTTGGTCAGGTACTGACCGCAGGCTGCGGTCAGAATCCCGCACGTCAGGCCGCCATCCACGGCGGCCTGCCCCACAGCGTTCCGGCGCTGAACATCAACAAGGTCTGCGGCTCCGGCCTGAAGGCGGTGCACCTGGCTGCCCAGGCCATCCGCTGCGGCGACGCCCAGATCATGATCGCCGGCGGTCAGGAGTCCATGAGCCTGTCTCCACACCTGCTGCCGACATCCCGTACCGGCCAGCGCATGGGTAACGGTCAACTGGTCGACAGCATGGTTCATGATGGCCTGTGGGACGCCTTCAACCATTACCACATGGGCATCACCGCCGAGAACCTGGCCGAGCGCTATGAGATCAGCCGCCAGCAACAGGATGCCTTTGCGCTGGCCTCCCAGCAGAAAGCCGTCGCCGCCCAGGATGCCGGCCGCTTCGCCGCTGAAATTACGCCGGTCGAGGTCGCTCAGCGCAAGGGCGAACCGCTGCGTATCGACCAGGACGAACAACCCCGTGCCAGCACCACCCTCGAATCGCTGGGCAAGCTGCGCCCGGCATTCAAGAACGACGGTACCGTCACCGCTGGCAACGCCTCGAGCCTGAATGATGGCGCCG
This sequence comes from Pseudomonas sp. MYb185, assembly GCF_002979975.1. GTDB lineage: Bacteria > Pseudomonadota > Gammaproteobacteria > Pseudomonadales > Pseudomonadaceae > Halopseudomonas. The sequence goes on from NZ_PCQD01000010.1 coordinate 34,800, forward strand.
CCGCCGTCATGCTGATGAGTGCCGAGAAAGCCAGCGAACTGGGCCTGCCAATACTGGCCAGGATCTCCGGCTATGCCAGTTCCGGAGTGGACCCGGCGGTGATGGGGATCGGCCCGGTCAGCGCCACCCAGCGCTGCCTGAACAAGGCCGGCTGGAAGGTCGAGGAGCTGGACCTGGTCGAGGCCAACGAGGCCTTCGCCGCCCAGGCCCTGGCGGTAGCCAGCGAGCTGCGCTGGGATCTGGACAAGGTCAACGTGAATGGTGGAGCCATCGCCCTGGGCCACCCCATCGGCGGCTCGGGTTGTCGCATCCTGGTGACCCTGCTGCATGAAATGCAACGTCGCGATGCACGCAAGGGCCTGGCGACGCTGTGCATCGGCGGCGGTCAGGGCGTGGCCCTGGCGCTGGCACGGGACTGAATCACCCGCTCAGAGCAACCTGAAGCGCTGGAGCACCTCGTAGCGCACGCCCTGGTCGCCGCTACGGCTGAGGAACAGGCCGATGTGGTCGACCGGGAAGGCGGGCAGTGACAGCTGCGCATGCCGCTGCAGAAACGCCTGCAGCGGCATGCCGTGGCGGATTCGCGCCAGGGTGATGTGGGGTGTGTAGGAACGCCCGTCCGGCTCCAGCCCGAGCGGCAGCAAGCGCGCCTCCAGCCGTTGCTGCAACTGATACAGCAATGGCGTCTCGGCAACCCCGGCCCAGAGCACCTGCGGTCTCTCGGGAGCCCCAAAATAACCCACGCCCTGTACCTTCAACTCGAACTGCGGGCCGGGCACATCCACCAATACCTCGGCCATCCGGCGAGCCTGCTCCTCGCTTACCTGGCCAATGAAGTTCAATGTCAGGTGCAATTGTTCCGGCCCATGCCAGCGGGCCGCGGGATGCGCCTCACACAGCTTGGCCAGGGCCTGTTTGACCGTATCCGGCAATTCGATACCGACAAATAATCGCAGCATGGCAACCCCATTGGAAATGTCTGACAGGTCTATAATAGCGCCCCATGCGCCTCGACCAGTTCATTGCCAAACACACCGAATACAGCCAGCAAACCGCCCGGCTGCTGATCGCCGCAGGCCGGGTACAGATCAACCAGCAAACCGCCCGTGACGGACAACAGAACATTGACCGCTTCACCACCGTGCAACTGGACGACAGGCTGCTGCAACAACAGACCGCCCTGTACTTCATGCTGTACAAGCCCGGCGGCTATCTCAGTGCCACCCGCGACCCGGTTCACACCACCGTGACGGAGCTGTTTACGGAGCCACTGCGCCAGCATTTGCATATTGCCGGGCGTCTGGACCGTAGCACCACCGGTCTGCTGGTTCTGACCAATGACGGTCTCTGGTCGCGACGCCTGACCGAACCCGGCAGACGCATCCCCAAGGTGTACCTGGTGAGCACCGCCGAACCAATCGCCGAGCACGCCGCCGCGTACTTCGAACGAGGCATTCACCTGGCTCGTGAAGGCGTTGACACCTCCCCGGCACAGCTGCAACTGCTCTCCCCCTGCCAGGCCCGTCTGACCATTCATGAAGGCCGTCATCATCAGGTCAAGCGCATGTTCCATGCGGTCGGCAACCGGGTAGTGGCCCTGCACCGTGAAAGCATGGGAGACATCACCCTGGATACCAGCCTGGTGCCCGGCGAATATCGACCATTGAGTGCGCCGGAGGTTGATTCGGTGAGGCGGTAACGTCCTGCCCGTTTACCGCAAGCTTCAGCCGCTGCGATGTCGTTGCCCGAGAAAACCCCGCCTGCCGTACGCCGCTTGGTTTGCCTGAAAGCCAATTGCTATGCTGATGAGACAACAGCAATCCGAAGGCGACGCTCATGCATACCATCATTGCGGGACGATTCGAGCTGCAGGATCAGGCAGACGCCGCACTGGCGACGCTGCGACAGGTCGGCTTTCCCAACGACGCCCTGGCGGCGTTCTACCTCAACCCCAACGGCCAGCATGACATCTACCCCATCGGCGGTGATGATGAAAGCTCGGCAGGTGCCCGCCATTCCGGTCTCGGCGCGGCCAAGGGCGGTGGTATAGGCGCTGCGGTCGGTGCCGCCGCCGGCGCGGTGACCACGCCGATCATCGGCCCTGTCGGCATAGCGATTGGTGCCGGCGTAGGTGCCTACACCGGTTCGCTGATCGGCGCCGTCAGCAGCACCGACAAGGAGTCCGATGTGGACGAGCAGACCGGCCGCCCTTCCTACGAGCAACCCAAGGTCACCGAGCGCGCCCCCGGCGTGCTGGTCGCGGTACGGGTCGATGAGCAATCCCAGCAAGAGGCTATCGATGCCCTGAGACGCTCCGGCGCGGCGGATATCGAGCAGACCGAAGGCGACCTGCGCAACGGCCAGTGGCATGATTTCGATCCGCATGCGGTGGTCAGGCGGATCTGATCAGGACGCCAGCCAGGCCTGCGCTTCCACCTCCTGCTGCGGAGTGAAGGACTTCACTTGCAGCCCCGGGATCACCGCGCCTTCGATTTCGCTGAGCTTTCTGATCCATTCCTTGGCGCAGATCACCGCGCAGCGATCGAACTGCCGAATCAGCCTGAACAGCTGCGGCAGATGCGACAGCTCCACCCCCAGAGCGCCTGCAGTAGGCATCTGAAAGTCGCCGACATGCACCAGCATGCGCCCGTGCTCGATGCCACGCGCCTGGGTGAACAGCTCATCCAGGCAGGCGCGCATGCCCTCCTTGTCCAGCTTGCCGGAAAAGACCATATCCAGCCGATCATCACCATTGCGGGTTATCTCAAACATGGGTTGTCCTCTTTGTGTGTGCAAACTCATCAGCAGTATAGACAAGCCTCACCCCCCGGGCGGCGCTGACGAAAGATGGAATCTTTTACCTGACGCCAGCGTCAACCGGAGACATAGACGCGGAGGTGAATGATGAACAAGCATCCCCATGAGCCCGATGAACAGGCCCTCACCGAAGCTGCCCGGCGCCAGGCCGAAGCCGATAACCGGGAGGCACCCGATGACCGCCCGATGGGACCGGTCGGCAATATTCCCAGCAGATCCGAGTCGGCCAAGCGTGCCGGTGAAGCCGGACTGACCGAGGCCGCCATGCCGGGACAGGGCCCGACAGCCGACGACGCCACGCCCGAAACCCTGATGCCGGACGATGGCTCACGCTCACCGCAGGAAGCGGCCACCGATGCCGGTGCCGCCGATGCGGAGCTGAGTGAAGTAGGCAGGGTACGCGCCGGGGGTGGCGGTGGGCTGGACGAAGCGGAGCTGGGGCGGGTCAAACCACTGGATGGCAAACCCTGGGATGGTGATCCGAACGAGCCGCTGTTACCGGAAACCGCAGCCGACGAGGAACGACTGACCGCCCCACCCGACAGCGAACCCGATCGCGACCAACCCGACTGAGCGCCACAACCCAGGCATGAAAAACCCCGGCGCAGCAGTTAACTGGCCGGGGTTGTTCAGGCACCGCTGCAGGCAGCGGTGCAAGACTCGATTCAGACGCCGCTGTTCTCAGCCGCTTCCACGTCTTTCATCGACAGCTTGATACGGCCGCGGTTGTCCACGTCCAGTACCAGTACCTTCACTTCCTGACCTTCCTGCAGTACGTCGGTGACCTTCTCGATACGCTGGTTGGCGATCTGCGAAATGTGCACCAGACCGTCCTTGCCCGGCAGGATGCTGACGAAGGCACCAAAATCGACGATACGCTCGACCTTGCCGGTGTAGACCTTGCCAATTTCCGCTTCGGCAGTGATACCGTCAACCCGCGCCTTGGCGGCGTTGGCGGCATCCTTGCTGGCGGCGAAGATTTTCACGGTACCGTCGTCGGTGATGTCGATCGAGGCGCCAGTTTCCTCGCAGATGCCGCGAATGGTCGCGCCACCCTTGCCGATCACGTCACGGATCTTGTCGGAATCGATCTTCATGCTGATCATGGTCGGCGCGTTGGCGGACAGCTCCTTGCGCGACTCCGGCAGCACTTCGTTCATCTGCTTGAGGATGTGCAGACGCGCATCGTGCGCCTGGTGCAGGGCGATTTCCATGATCTCTTCGGTAATACCGTTGATCTTGATGTCCATCTGCAGTGCAGTGACACCCTTCTCGGTACCGGCCACCTTGAAGTCCATGTCGCCCAGATGATCTTCGTCACCGAGGATGTCGGTGAGGACGGCGAACTTCTCGCCTTCCTTGACCAGACCCATGGCGATACCGGCCACCGGCGCCTTCAGCGGCACACCGGCGTCCATCAGCGCCAGGGAAGCACCACAGACCGAGGCCATGGAGCTGGAACCGTTGGATTCGGTAATTTCCGAGACCACGCGGATGCTGTAGGGGAACTGGTCCATATCGGGCATGACCGCCTGGATACCGCGACGGGCCAGACGACCGTGGCCGATCTCGCGACGGCCGGTGCCACCCATGCGACCACACTCGCCCACCGAATAGGGAGGGAAGTTGTAGTGGAACATGAAGGGGTCTTTCTTCTCGCCTTCCAGGGTATCCAGCAGTTGCGCATCGCGGGCGGTACCCAGCGTAGTCACCACCAGCGCCTGGGTCTCACCACGGGTGAACAGCGACGAGCCATGGGTACGATCGAGCACACCGACTTCGATGTTCAGCGGACGCACGGTCTTGGTGTCACGGCCATCGATACGCGGATTGCCGTTGACGATGCTTTCACGCACGGTGCGATATTCGATCTCGCCGAAGGCTTCCTTGATCGCTGCGGCGGAGGGCTTGCCCTCTTCCTCACCGGCCAGAGCGGCAATGGCTTGATCGCGCAGCTCGCCCAGACGGGTGTAGCGGGACTGCTTGTGAGTGATGCCATAGGCTTCGCTGATACCGCCGCCGAACTGGCCCTTGATGGCCTCCAGCAGTGCAGTATCTTCCGGTGCGGGCTGCCAGTCCCAGGCGGGCTTGCCAGCTTCGGCCGCCAGTTCCTTGATGGCTTCGATGGCTGGCTGGAATTCCATATGGGCGAACAGTACGGCACCCAGCATCTGGTCTTCGGTCAGTTCCTGTGCTTCGGATTCGACCATCAGCACGGCTTCTTCGGTACCGGCCACGACCATGTCCAGGCGCGAGGTCTTCAACTGCTCGTAGGTCGGGTTCAGTACGTAACCCTGTACGTCATCGAAGCCAACGCGGGCACCGGCGATCGGACCTTCGAAGGGGATTCCGGAAATGGCCAGGGCCGCCGAGGTGCCGAGCATGGCGGCAACATCCGGATCAGTGGTCTTGTCAGTGGAGATGACAGTACAAACCACCTGGACTTCATTCATGAAGCCTTCGGGGAACAGCGGGCGGATCGGACGGTCGATCAGGCGGGAGGTCAGGGTTTCCTTCTCGGTGGGACGGCCTTCACGCTTGAAGAAACCACCGGGGATGCGGCCTGCCGCATAGGTTTTCTCGATGTAATGGACAGACAAGGGAAAGAAGTCACGACCGGTGTCGGCGTTCTTTGCGCCCACCACGGTTACCAGAACGCTGACTGCATTATCAATGCTGACCAGAACCGCGCCCGACGCCTGACGCGCAATGCGACCGGTCTCCAGGGTAATGGTGTTATTGCCTAACTTGAATTGTTTGATAACCGGTTTCACGGTGTCTTCTCTCTCTGTATTTACTGTATTTGCCCTTCGGGAAACTCTGGGCACGGCCGGGTTTCGGACCCGACCATGTCCAAACGGGGCTGGTCTTAGCGACGCAGACCCAGACTGCCGATCAAGCTGCTGTAGCGGGCCAGATCCTTGCTCTTCAGGTAGTCCAGCAGCTTGCGACGCTGGTTAACCATGCGGATCAGGCCGCGACGGGAGTGGTGGTCCTTCTTGTTGTCCTTGAAGTGACCCTGCAGCTTGTTGATGTTTGCAGTCAACAGAGCTACCTGGACTTCAGGAGAACCGGTATCACCTTCACCACGTGCATACTCGGATACGATTGCAGCTTTTTCTTCAACGCTCAGTGCCATGACAGCTATTCCTCTGAGGTAACAGGCCGGGATTTAGGTCCCGTGTTTTAAATCGAGCAATGACCGTGCCTGTTGACAGCCACCCTCGTTGTGACCCTCATGGGTCCACTTCCAGCAGGCGCTACTGCAGCGCCTGCAAAAAGTCATTCAGCCATTGAAGCGCATCAGACGCTTGGGTGCCACCCGAGCGTCATCGGTCATCTCACCGATACCGATGAAGCGCCCCTCGTGATCGCACAGGCGCACCATGCCGAACGCCGGACTACCCGGTACGCGTACCGCCTGACCGTGGTTGAGATAGTAGGCAGTCTGCTCGGTGAGATTGACTATCGGCCAGTCCTCCAGCCCACTGTCGATTGGCAGCAGCAGATGATCCAGCGCCTGGGCGCCACCGTCGGCATGCAGCGCCTCGAGCGTTTCCAGGGTCACCGCCCGGGTCAGGTCGAAGGGACCGGCCTGGATCCGGCGCAGTTCGGCAACATGCGCGCCACAACCCAGCGCGGCGCCGATATCCTCGACCAGAGTGCGGATATAGGTACCCTTGCTGCAGTACACCTGCAGGCGCAGACGGTCGCCTTCCAGACCAAGCAGTGTCAATCGGCGTATGGTAACAGATCGCGGCTTGCGCTCCACTGTTTCTCCGGCGCGGGCCAGCTTGTACAGCGGCTGGCCATCGTGCTTGAGCGCCGAATACATCGGCGGGATCTGCTCGATCTCACCGGTAAAGCGCGGCAACAGCGCTTCCACCTCGGCCAGCGTGGCCTGGCACGGCTTCATTTCCAGCACCTCACCCTCGGCATCGCCGGTGGTGGTGGTCATGCCCAGCCGTGCTTCGGTGATATAGGCCTTGTCCGCATCCAGCAGGTACTGGGAGAACTTGGTCGCCTCGCCCAGGCACAGCGGCAGTACGCCACTGGCCAACGGATCGAGACTGCCGGTATGGCCGCCCTTGCTGGCATTGAACAGCCAACGCACCTTCTGCAGGGCGGCATTGGAGGTCATGCCCAGGGGCTTGTCGAAAATCAGTATGCCGTCGATATCACGGCGCTTGCTGCGGGGTGCCGACACGTCTACTCCTCATCATCCCTGGCATGCTGGCGGTCCTGTGCCACCGCCCGCTCGATAAGGGAGGACAGATGCACGCCACGGCGCACGCTCTCATCATAGTGAAAATGCAGCTGCGGTATGCTGCGCAGCTTCATCACTCGCCCCAACTGCACCCGCAGGAAACCGGCAGCATCCTTCAGGGCTGCCAGATTCAGCGCGATATCCTCGTCGCTGGCCTCGCCCATCAGGGTGATGAAAATCTTCGCATGCGCCAGGTCGCGGCTGACTTCGGCGGCGGTGACGGTAATCATGCCTACACGCGGGTCGCGCACTTCGCGCTGGATCAGCAGGGCCAGCTCACGCTGCATCTGATCGGCTACCCGCTGGGTACGGCTGTATTCTTTGGCCATAACATTGCACTCGGAAATTCAGTGAAGCTGAAAACACCAAAGCCGGAAGCCACCCGCAGGCGACTTCCAGCTTCCGGCTGTCAACTTCTGACTGGCGTTTACAGGGTTCGTGCCACCTGAACCCGTTCGAAGACCTCAATACGGTCACCGACACGCACATCGTTGTAGTTTTTCACGCCGATACCGCATTCCATGCCATTGCGTACTTCGGCGACGTCATCCTTGAAGCGGCGCAGCGATTCCAGCTCGCCCTCGTAGATGACCACGTCTTCACGCAGTACACGGATCGGACGGTTGCGGTACACGGTACCTTCGATGACCATACAGCCGGCCACCGCGCCGAACTTGGGCGAACGGAACACGTCACGCACCTCGGCGACACCGAGGATCTGCTCGCGCACATCGCTGCCCAGCATGCCGGACAGGGCCTTCTTGACGTCATCGATGATCTCGTAGATCACGCTGTAGTAGCGCAGATCCAGGCCCTCGGCCTCGATCACCTTGCGCGCCGAGGCATCGGCACGGACGTTGAAGCCGAAGATCACCGCATTCGAGGCCAGCGCCAGGTTGGCGTCGGTTTCGGTGATACCGCCCACGCCACCGGAGACGATCTTGACCTGGACTTCGTCGTTGCCCAGTTCGTTGAGCGAACCCTGCAGTGCCTCGAGGGTACCGCGCACATCGGTCTTGATGACGATGTTGAGGGTCTTCTTCTCGCCCTGGCCCATGTTCTCGAACATGTTCTCCAGCTTGGCCGACTGTTGACGGGCCAGCTTGATCTCGCGGAACTTGCCCTGACGGAACAGCGCCACTTCGCGGGCCTTCTTCTCGTCAGCGACCACGGTCATCTCGTCGCCGGCTTCCGGGGTACCATCAAGACCCAGGATCGCCACCGGAATGGACGGACCCGCTTCCTTGACGTTGTTGCCGTTCTCGTCGAGCATGGCGCGCACCCGGCCATGGTTGACCCCGGCCAGCACCACGTCGCCCTGGCGCAGGGTACCGTTCTGTACCAGTACGGTGGCGATCGGGCCACGGCCCTTGTCCAGGCGCGATTCGATCACCACGCCACGCGCCGGTGCCGCTGGCTGGGCCTTGAGTTCGAGTACTTCGGCCTGCAACAGAACCGCTTCAAGCAGCTCGTCGATGCCGGTACCGACCTTGGCCGAAACGTGGACGAACATGGTGTCGCCACCCCATTCCTCGGGGATCACGTCACGGGCAGCCAGGTCGTTCTTGATGCGATCCGGATCGGCCTGCTCCTTGTCGATCTTGTTCACCGCTACCACCAGCGGTACGCCGGCAGCCTTGGCATGCTGTACGGCTTCCTCGGTCTGCGGCATCACGCCGTCATCGGCGGCCACCACCAGGATCACGATATCGGTGGACTGGGCGCCACGGGCACGCATCGCGGTGAACGCGGCGTGGCCGGGTGTATCCAGGAAGGTGACCATGCCGCGATCGGTCTGCACATGGTAGGCACCGATGTGCTGGGTGATCCCGCCCGCCTCGCCGGAAGCGACCTTGGTGCGGCGGATATAGTCGAGCAACGAGGTCTTGCCGTGGTCGACGTGACCCATGACGGTCACCACCGGGGCGCGGCTGACTTCCTCGCCTTCGAACTGCATGGCTTCAGCCAGGCGGTCTTCCAGGTCGCTTTCCCTGACGTGCTTGACCTGATGGCCCATGTCTTCGGCGACGATGGTCGCGGTGTCCTGGTCCAGCACCTGGTTGATGGTCACCATGTTGCCGTTCTTGAACATGTACTTGATGACCTCGGCCGCCTTGACCGACATCTTCTGGGCCAGTTCGGCCACGGTGATGGTTTCACCGATTACCACTTCTCGCACTATAGGTCCTGTCGGCTTCTCGAAGCCGTGCTGATTACGTTTCTTCTGCGCCTTGAGCTTGCCGGCACCACCACGACGACGGGCACCAGCATCGTCATCATCGCTCGCCCGCGCACCACCACGACCCTTGCCCGGACCACCAGCGCGCTTGCGGCTGCGCTCGTCTTCCTCGGCCCGGTCCTTGCGGCGCTGCTCGTCCTTCTTCTTCGCTGCCGCTGCCGGTGACGGCGCAGCTGCGGGCTGCGGCGCGACGGCTGCCGCTACCGGCTGCGCCTCGACCACAGGTTCGGCAGCGGCCACTGGCGGCTCGGGCTGCTGTGCCTGGGCCTGGGCAGCCTGCGCTTCGGCAGCCTGACGGGCTGCTTCCTCGGCGGCCTTGCGGGCTTCCTCTTCCTCGGCCAGGCGACGTGCTTCGGCTGCAGCCTGACGGGCTTCCTCGGCGGCACGCAACTCTTCCAGCTCGCGCTGACGCTCGGCTTCCAGGTCTACTTCGTCACGCTTGACGTAGGTCCGCTTCTTGCGAACTTCCACGTTGACGGTTTTGCTACCCGCCACTTTCAGGGTGCTGACGGTTTTACGCGTCAGGGTGATTTTGCGCGGCTCCTGCGCGGAGTCGCCATGGGCACTTTTCAGAAACGTCAGCAGGCGCTGCTTTTCTTCATCCGACACGGATTGCTCCGCGCGGGTCTGCGTCAACCCGGCTTCCTGCATCTGTTGCAACAGGCGCTCTACCGGCGTGCCTGTTACCTGAGCCAATTCTTTGACCGTCACTTCCGCCATTCACTTTCTCCTCAGTCGGGGACCTGGCGTTGCCGCCGGGTGATGCTGCTACCAGCCGACCGGTTTATTCAAACCAGGGTGCCCGGGCTGCCATGATCAGGGCGCCGGCGCGGGCTTCGTCGATTCCATCTATGTTCAGCAGGTCATCCACGGATTGTTCCGCGAGGTCTTCCATGCTGAGAATGCCTTGGGCCGCGAGCTGGAATGCCAGGGCGCGATCCATCCCCTCCATATTCAGCAGATCGTCCGCAGGCTGGACCTCTTCCAGTTTTTCCTCGTTGGCAATCGCCTTTGTCAGCAGGCGATCCTTGGCCCGGGAACGCAGCTCGTTGACGATATCCTCATCGAAACCGTCGATTTCCAGCATCTCTTCCATGGGTACGTAGGCGATTTCCTCCAGGGAGGTGAAGCCCTCGTCGACCAGGATCTGCGCCAGCTCCTCATCCACGTCCAGTTCGTCGATGAAATTGCGCAGCACATCGCCGGTCTCGGCTTCCTGCTTGGCGCGGATATCGTCTTCGGTCATGACATTCAGCGTCCAACCGGTCAGTTGGCTGGCCAAGCGGACGTTCTGACCGCTGCGACCGATAGCCTGGGCCAGGTTGTCCTCGGCCACGGCGATATCGATGGTATGCGTGTCTTCGTCCAGAATGATCGAGGCCACCTCGGCCGGGGCCATGGCGTTGATCACGAACTGGGCGAGGTTGTCATCCCACAGGACGATATCCACACGCTCGCCACCCAGCTCACCGGACACCGCCTGGACGCGTGAGCCGCGCATGCCGATGCAGGCGCCCTGCGGATCGATGCGCTTGTCCTTGGAGCGTACCGCGATCTTGGCGCGGGAACCCGGGTCGCGGGCGGCGCCCATGACTTCGATGAGTTCCTCGGAAATCTCCGGCACCTCGATGCGGAACAACTCGATGATCATTTCCGGACAGGCTCGCGACAGCACCAGCTGCGGACCACGATTCTCCTCGCGGATATCCTTGAGCAGTGCGCGGATGCGGGTACCGGTACGGAAGGTCTCGCGCGGAATCATTTCCTCACGCGGCAACACCGCCTCGGCATTGTTGCCCAGGTCGACGATGACACTGTCACGGGTAACCTTCTTCACCGTGCCGCTGATGATCTCACCCAGGCGGTCACGATAGGCATCAACCACCTGGGCGCGCTCGGCCTCGCGGACCTTCTGCACGATGACCTGCTTGGCGATCTGCGCGGCGATCCGGCCGAACTCGACGGACTCGATCTTCTCCTCGACCACATCGCCGACGTTCAGCGCCGGATCGCGCTCGTGGGCCTGGTCCAGAGCCAGTTGCATGCCGGGCTCTTCGAAGTCGTCATCCACCACCACGGTCCAGCGGCGGTAGCTGTCGTAGTTGCCGGTCTGGCGGTTGATCGCCACCCGCACATCCACTTCGTCTTCGTAGCGCTTTTTGGTGGCCGTGGCCAATGCCAGCTCCAGAGCCTCGAAAATGACTCCGGGCGGTACGCCCTTCTCATTGGAAACGGATTCCACAACCAGCAGCACTTCTTTGCTCATCGTATGCCTCGCCTAACGCCATCCATTGGGGCCACTGGAGCCCGAAAAATGCTCAAAACCGCGGAATGATATGACTTCTGTCGATGGAATCGATCGGCAGCAGGTATTCATGATCCTCGACCTGCAACACCACCTCATCGCCTTCCACCCCGCGGATGACACCCTGAAAATTCCGCCGGCCATCATAGGGCACGCGCAATCTGATCTTGGCCTGCTCGCCCACATAGGCGGCAAACTGTTCGAGAGTGAACAACGGTCTGTCCATTCCCGGAGAAGACACCTCCAGAGTGTAATCACCGCTGATCGGGTCTTCCACATCCAGCACCGCACTGGCTTGCCTGCTCACCGCGGCGCAGGCTTCCACGCTGACGCCGTCGGGGTGATCGATATAGACCCGCAGCAGACTGTGACGTCCCTGCGAGAGAAACTCGATTCCCCAACAACGATAGCCCAGAGCTTCGACAACCGGGACCAACAGGCTCTCCAATTCGGTAACTTTGCCGGACAATTTCACCGCCTTTCTTTCACGAATAAAAAATGGGCCTGAAAGCCCATCCTGGTTCCGGCCACTTCACCTCGGTGAAGTCCGGAGTTAACAAAAAGCCCCTGAAAAGGGGCCTTTGACTGGTTGCGGGGGCAGGATTTGAACCTACGACCTTCGGGTTATGAGCCCGACGAGCTACCAGACTGCTCCACCCCGCGGCGAATCCGAGGCATGAATTATACGCCCGGTGGCCAAACAAGACAACCTGACACATTCAGCCGGAAAGCAACAGGGCCTGCATAGTGCAGGCCCTGTCTGATTGGTGCGGAAGATGGGACTCGAACCCATACACCCTAAGGCACTACCCCCTCAAGATAGCGTGTCTACCAATTCCACCACTTCCGCAAAACTGTTGACTCAGTCGACGACGGGAACATCATCCGTCGCGGGAGCCTGAGGAGCCTGTTCTTCAAGAACAGGTATATCTTCACTGACCGGGGCAACCGGCTGGCTCTGCAGGGCCGGCATCGGCAAACCCGCATCGCGAATCTCACCGGCCTTGTGACTGGCATAGTAAGCCAGACCCAGCGAGGTCAGAAAGAATACAGTGGCCAGCACAGCTGTCAAGCGGCTAAGGAAAGTCGCCGAGCCCTGACTGCCGAAAACCGTACCGGACGCGCCCGAACCAAAGGAAGCACCGGTTTCCGCGCCCTTGCCCTGCTGGATGAGGATCAACCCCACCAGCGCAATAGCGATCAGAAGATGCACAATCACAACAACGGTTTCAATCATTAAACTTGTCCCGCGGCACGAGCGATCGCACCAAATTCATCTGCGTTGAGAGAGGCTCCACCTACAAGCCCTCCGTCGATATCCGGCATGCCGAACAATGCCTCGGCATTTTCCGCCTTGACGCTGCCGCCATAGACGATCTGCACACACTGGGCCTGCTCGTCATCCTGCAGCGCCAGACGCGCCCGGATCATCGCGTGCACTTCCTGCGCCTGCTCCGGGGTAGCGGTCAAACCGGTGCCAATCGCCCAGACCGGCTCGTAGGCCACCACACCCTGGGCCAACCCACCGACGCCAAAGGTATCCAGCACGGCTTGCAACTGGCGCCCGACCACCTCCGCGGTTTCACCCGCATCATGCTGCTCACGCGTCTCGCCGACACAGAGAATCGGACGCAGACCACAAGCCAGCGCGGCGGCGAACTTGCGACAAATCACCTCATCGGTCTCGCCGAACAGGCTGCGCCGCTCGGAATGACCGACCAGCACGTATTCACATCCCGCATCACGCAGCTGAGCCGGGGAAATCTCACCGGTCAACGCACCGGGCTCGGCCTGGTAGGCGCAGCTCTGACCGGCCAACCGCAACGGCGAACCAGCCAGTGCTTCACGGCACTGCTGGACATACAGCGCCGGCGGCGCGATCAGCAGATCGACCTGTTCCGGCCACTGCTGCGCATTCAACCCGGAGAGCAACTCATCAACGGAGTGCCGAGTACCGTACATTTTCCAGTTTCCGGCGACCAGCGGACGACGCATGCCTAACCTCTCTGCTCAAGCGGGCGCCAATGTTAACCAAGTTGCCACCACGACACAACCGCCTTTTCAGCCGGCAGCGAACATTTTCTGTACCTGCGCCGCCAACGCCTCGGCCTCCCGGGTGACCTGGACAGCATCCTGGCCTTCGACCATCACCCGGATCACCGGCTCGGTCCCCGACAGGCGCAGCAGTACCCGACCCGAATCACCCAAACGCCCCTCGGCATCGGCCACCGCCGACTTCAGCGCCGGCGATTCCAGCGGCGAGCCGCCATTGTTCTGATAGCGCACATTGATCAGCTTCTGCGGGCACTTCTGCATGCCCTTGCAGGCCTGGGCCAGCGTCTTGCCCGACATGCGTAGCGCTCGCAGCACCTGCAGCGCGGCGATGATACCGTCACCGGTGGTGGTGTGGCGCAGGCATACCAGGTGCCCGGAAGACTCACCACCCAGCGTCCAGCCACGTTGTTGCAGCTCGGCCATCACGTAGCGATCACCGACCTTGGCACGGATAAAGGGAATATCCCGCTCGCGCAGAGCCAATTCCAGACCCAGGTTGCTCATCAGCGTGCCGGCCACACCGCCTTCCAGCAGCCCCCGCTCGTACAGATCCAGGGTCATGATGTACAGCAGCTCGTCACCATCGACCGGATTACCCTCGGCGTCGACCATCATCACCCGGTCACCGTCACCATCGAAGGCAATGCCCATGTCGGCCTGACGCTCGACTACCGCCTGCCCCAGCGCCGCCAGATCGGTCGAGCCGACCCCGGCATTGATGTTCAATCCATCCGGTGCGGCGCCGATCACGCTGACCTGGGCGCCGAGTTCGGAGAATACGCTCGGCGCGACCTTGTAGGTGGCGCCGTTGGCGCAATCCAGAACGAGCTTCAGGCCCTTGAAACTGGTACTGGTCGGCACGCTGCTCTTGCAGAATTCGATATAGCGGCCCGAGGCGTCCTCGACCCGCGCCACCTTGCCCAGCGCACTGGACTCAACCACCTGCATGGGCGAATCGACCAACCGCTCGATCTCGTGCTCCAGCGTGTCCGGCAGCTTGGTGCCCTGGGCGGAAAAGAACTTGATGCCATTGTCGTAGTAGGGATTGTGCGAAGCACTGATGACGATCCCCGCATCGGCCTTGAAGGTCCGCGTCAGGTAGGCGATCGCCGGTGTCGGCATCGGCCCGAGCAACTGGACCTGGGCACCAGCGGCGGACAGCCCGGCCTCCAGCGCCGACTCGAACATGTAGCCGGAAATCCGCGTGTCCTTGCCGATAACCACCCGGCACTGACCGTCATGCCTGAAAGCGGTACCGACAGCCCAGCCAAGCTTGAGCATGAATTCCGGGGTAATCGGGTGGGTGCCGACCAGGCCGCGAATGCCGTCGGTGCCGAAATAGCGCTTTTCCATATGAGAGAGTCCTGACTCAGTAAAATCGGTGAAAACCCCGACAGCGCTGGCTGGCTAACCCTGCTCCGCCGCCATCACCGCCTCCGCCATGCGCACGGCATCGACGGTTTCCGCCACATCGTGTACGCGAATGATACGCGCACCCTTGGTCACCGCAAGCACCGCCAGTGCCAGACCACCCGGCAGCCGCTGGTCCACCGGCCGATCAAGGGCCTGGCCGATCATGCTCTTGCGTGATACGCCCACCAGAATCGGCAGGTCGAGCGGCTGCAGCTGCGGCATTGCAGCGAACAGTTCGAGGTTGTGCTGCAGGCTCTTGCCAAAACCGAAGCCCGGGTCCAGCACCAGCTTGTTGCGCTCGATCCCGGCCTGCAGACAGGCTTGGACCCGCTGCTCGAGGAAGGAGTTCACTTGCACCAGCACCGAATCATAATGCGGCGCCTGCTGCATGGTCTGCGGATCGCCCTGCATGTGCATCAGGCATACCGCCAACCCGGAATCGACCGCCGCCTGCATCGCGCCCGGACGACACAAGGCACGGATATCATTGATCAGCCCGGCGCCCACCGCCGCCGAGCCACTGATCACCTCTGGCGTACTGGTGTCGATCGATACCACGGTATCGAAGCGGGCCTTGATGGCTTCCACCATGGGCACCACCCGATCGATTTCCTCCTGGACACTGACCAGTGCAGCGCCGGGCCGGGTCGACTCGCCACCGATATCGATCAGCGTCGCACCGGCGGCCAGCATCTGCTCGGCATGCGCCAATGCCGCATCGCGGCGCGTGTAGCGCCCACCATCGGAAAACGAATCAGGAGTGATATTCAGAATACCCATGACATGGGTACGGGAAAGGTCAAGCTCCCGGTCACCGCAAGGCAACCGGGAGTTATTGCGGGCTTGTGTCATGCTGCTCTCAGTGTTCGCCTGCAGGACCGCCAATCACACCGTCATCACGGGGCTCATCCTTGGAGTCCGGCGCGGCATCCTGCGAGGTTGCCCCAGCGCCGGGACCACGGCGATCATCGTCAGCCCACCCCTTGGGCTCACGGACCGGCTTGCCGCTCATGATGTCATTGATCTGCTCGACATCGATGGTTTCGTACTTCATCAGCGCCTCGGCCATGAGATCCAGCTTGTCACGGTTCTCCTCCAGCAGGCGCTTGGCGGTGGCATAGCACTCGTCGATGATGCTGCGCACCTCCTCGTCGATCAGCCGCGCGGTCTCACCCGATACATTGGCATGCTGGCTGCCGGCACTGCGACCAAGGAATACCTCACCCTCTTCTTCGGCATACATCAGCGGACCAAGCTTCTCCGACAACCCCCACTTGGTCACCATGTTCCGCGCCAGCTGGGTGGCACGCATGATGTCGTTGGAGGCACCGGTGGTCACCCCATCGAAGCCCAGGGTCATCTCCTCGGCGATACGACCGCCGAACAGCGAGCAGATCTGGCTGATCAGCGCGCGCTTGGACAGGCTGTAGCGATCTTCCTCGGGCAGGAACATGGTCACACCCAGGGCACGTCCGCGCGGAATGATCGAGACCTTGTATACCGGGTCGTGTTCGGGCACCAGGCGGCCAACGATGGCGTGGCCCGACTCGTGGTAGGCGGTATTGAGTTTTTCCTTATCCGACATGACCATCGATTTGCGCTCGGCGCCCATCATGATCTTGTCCTTGGCCATCTCGAACTCGTTCATTTCAACCAGGCGCTTGCCGGCCCGGGCAGCGAACAGCGAGGCCTCGTTGACCAGGTTGGCCAGGTCGGCACCGGAGAAGCCGGGCGTACCGCGGGCGATCGCCGACGGCACCACGTCATCACCCAGCGGCACCTTGCGCATGTGCACCTTGAGAATCTGCTCACGACCACGGATATCCGGCAGTCCGACCACGACCTGACGGTCGAAACGGCCCGGGCGCAGCAGTGCCGGGTCCAGTACGTCGGGACGGTTGGTCGCTGCGACCACGATGATGCCATCGTTGGCCTCGAAGCCGTCCATCTCCACCAGCAGTTGGTTCAGGGTCTGCTCACGCTCGTCGTGACCGCCACCCAGACCGGCACCACGATGCCGACCCACGGCATCGATCTCATCAATGAAGATGATGCAGGGCGCGTGCTTCTTGGCCTGTTCGAACATGTCACGCACACGACTGGCGCCGACACCGACGAACATTTCCACGAAATCCGAACCGGAGATGGTGAAGAACGGCACCTTGGCCTCGCCGGCAACCGCCTTGGCCAACAGTGTCTTACCGGTACCCGGCTGCCCGACCATCAGTACACCGCGGGGAATGTGCCCACCGAGGCGCTGGAACTTGCCCGGGTCGCGCAGAAACTCCACCAGCTCGCTGACTTCCTCCTTGGCCTCGTCGCAACCGGCGACATCGGCGAAGGTGGTCTTGACCTGGTCCTCGGACAGCATCCGCGCCTTGCTCTTGCCGAAGCTCATCGGCCCGCCGCGGCCACCGCCGCCGCCCTGCATCTGGCGCATGAAGAACATGAAGATGGCGATGATGATCAGGATCGGGAAGCTGGCGATCAGCAACTGGGTCCAGATGCTCTGACGCTCCGGCTGCTTGCCTTCGACCACAACATTGTTGTCCAGCAGATCGCCGATCAGCCCGTTGTCCTGAATGGCCGGGCGTACGGTCTTGAACGTCTCGCCATCACGGCGCTTGCCGGTAATGACGAAACCGTCCACGGTCACACGTTCGACCTGGCGATCGTTCACCAGCTCGAGAAATTCGGTGTAATTCAGCGTACGCGGCTCGGCGGGACTGCTGAAATTATTCATCACAGTCACCAGCACTGCAGCGATGATCAACCACAGAATGAGGTTTTTCGCCATATCGTTCAAATTGCTATCCTCTTGCCCCGCCATCTGGATGATCGGAGCCTGGCTGTATTCGTCGTTTATCCGGCCTGTCTACCTTACACCAGATTCCACCACCACGGCAGTTCCAGCTGTGTAACGCGCTATGTCACCTCTGCCCGTCATTCACCCTTGAAGCCCCTGCCCAGCAGGTAGGTTTCCCGGGAGCGATCCCGGGATGCTCCCGGTTTGCGCGTGACGATCTTGTCGAACCGGCCGCGCATTTCCCTGAAGTACTCGTCGAACCCTTCACCGTGGAACACCTTGATCAGGAAGTCGCCACCCGGGCGCAATACCCTGCCGGCCATGTCCAGCGCCAGCTCACACAGATACATGGCGCGAGGCTGGTCGACGGCAGGCGTACCACTCATATTGGGGGCCATATCGGAAATAACAAGGTCCACCGGGTGCCCGCCGATCGCCGCGAGGATCGCCTCGAACACCGCATCCTCGGTAAAGTCGCCCTGGATGAAGACCACATCCGCGATGCTGTCCATGGGCAGGATGTCGGATGCGATGATCCGTCCCTTCTCGCCGATCACCCGACTGGCGACCTGCGACCAGCCACCCGGTGCCGAACCCAGGTCGAGCACGGTCATGCCCGGCCGCAGCAGACGATCCTTTTCCTGGATTTCCAGCAGCTTGTAGCTGGCCCGGGAGCGGTAGCCGTCCTTCTGTGCCTGTTTGACATAGTGATCGTCAAAATGTTCTTTCAGCCAGCCCTTGCTGGTCTTTGATCTTGCCACGGAATACCTCATGCAGCGGATCGCGCCGCCGGTTATACTAGGCTCCTTTATCGATACTCATCTATCGACACTCATCGAACAGGAACTCATACGGATCATTATGGCGCTCAGCTCCGAACAGAAAAAAGCCTACAAACGCATCGCCCACCACCTCAAGCCGGTAGTGATTGTCAGCGAGCAGGGTGCCAGCGAAGGCGTTCTGGCCGAACTCGATCGCGCCCTGAGCGATCATGAACTGATCAAGATACGCATCACGGTGGGCGACCGCGAGACCAAGCAGGCGCTGATTGGCCAACTCTGCCAGGCCGCGGGCGCAGAACTGGTGCAGGTAATCGGCAAGATGGTTGTCCTGCTGCGGCGCAACAAGAAGCCCAACCCCAACCTGTCCAACCTGGTGCGTTTCAAGGATTTCTGACCCTTCTGCCCGCCTTTACAGCGAAACCGCTGATCGCGCCGAGGCGGCGCTCCTACAATCAGAACACAGCTGCACATCCAGCTGTAGGAGCGTCACCCCGGCGCGATAGATAGTTGCAACCACCACACCAAACTCAGCGGGACACTGTCTCATCCGGCCGCGGCTGCAATATCAGCACCAACCCGGCAAAGGCCAGCACCAGATAACTGAACAGCTGCCAGTAGACACCGTTAGGCAGTTGGCCCACGAGGAAGAAGGCAGCCGCTGCCAACATCACCAGCAGCAGCAACTGGCCGCGCAGATCACGCCAGATCGCCACCCCCAGCACCGAGCAAGCGACCATATATTGCAGTAGCGCACACACCGCGGCAAACCCGACCAACAGCGGACGCATGAAACCGGCGATCTCGTCGATCAGCAGTGGCGCCAGCCCGAACCGCTCCAGCGCCGGCAGCATGACGAAATGCAGCATCCAGATACCACCGACCCATAACGTCTGGGCCAGCTGCCAGGCTACCCTGCCGCTACGCATGGCCGGCAGAGCGGCAGCGAAGTTCAAAGGTGCTGAACTTCAACGATTTCATACTCGACAACGCCGCCCGGGGTCCTCACCGCCACGACATCGCCCTCTTCCTTGCCGATCAGCGCCCGGGCAATCGGTGAGGTCACCGAGATCTTGCCTTCCTTGATCTCCGCCTCATCCTCACCGACGATCCGATACTGCACCTCTTCGTCGGTATCGACGTTGGCGATATTCACCGTGGTGCCGAAGATTACCTTGCCGGTATGCGCAATGGCGGTGACATCGATCACCTGGGCCGCCGACAGGCGACCCTCGATATCACGGATGCGCGCCTCGACCATGCCCTGCTGTTCGCGGGCAGCATGGTACTCGGCATTTTCCTTCAGATCTCCCAGCTCCCGCGCTTCGGCGATGGCCTGGGTGATCTGTGGCCGCATCACCGATTTCAGGTGCTTGAGCTCGTCTTCCAGGGCCTGGGCGCCCTGCTTGGTCATGGGATATTTCATGATCTTATAATCTCTCGTGCAGGTCCTGGAGGCGGCGCACAGCGCGCTCCGGTCCGAATTTCAATGCCATGCATACCGCCTGGCCACCCGCCAGGGTGGTGGTGGAGTAGACCTTGTGCTGCAGGGCATTGCGACGAATGGAATAGGAGTCGGCGATCGACTGCCGGCCTTCGGTGGTGTTGATCACCAGGCGAATCTCGTCGTTCTTGATCATGTCGACGATGTGCGGGCGGCCTTCGGTGACCTTGTTCACCCGGCGTACCGGCAGGCCGGCCGCTTCGATGACCTTGGCCGTACCTGTGGTCGCCACTACCTCGAAGCCCAGCTCGATCAGCTCGCCAGCCATCTCGGCGACGAAAGGCTTGTCGTCTTCACGCACACTGATGAACACGGTGCCAGAGGTTGGCAGCACTTCGCTGGCGCCCAGTTGCGACTTGGCAAACGCCTCGGCGAAGCTGTCGCCGATACCCATCACCTCGCCGGTGGATTTCATTTCCGGCCCGAGGATGGGGTCGACACCAGGGAACTTGGCGAACGGGAATACCGCTTCCTTGACACTGTAGAAGTTCGGAATCACCTCTTCGGTGAAGCCCAGTTCCTTGAGCGTCTTGCCAGCCATCACGCGGGCGGCGATCTGCGCCAGCGACTGACCGATGCACTTGGAGACGAAGGGCACGGTACGCGAGGCGCGCGGATTCACTTCAATAACATAGATGGTGTCACCCTGCAGCGCCAGCTGCACGTTCATCAGACCGACCACACCCAGCTCCAGCGCCATGCGCTTGACCTGATCGCGCATCTGGTCCTGGATCTCGGCCGACAGCGAGTACGGCGGCAGCGAGCATGCCGAGTCACCGGAGTGCACACCGGCCTGCTCGATATGCTGCATGATGGCGCCGATCACCACGTCGGTACCGTCGGATACCGCATCCACGTCGATCTCGATCGCGCAATTGAGGAAGTGATCCAGCAGCACCGGGCTGTCGTTGGACACTTTCACCGCATCACGCAGGTAACGCTTGAGCTCGTCTTCCTGATAGACGATCTCCATGGCCCGCCCACCCAGTACATAGGACGGACGCACCACCAGCGGGTAGCCGATCTTCGCGGCGGCGCTGATCGCCTCATCTTCGCTGCGCACGGTGGCGTTCGGCGGCTGACGCAGTTTCAGGCGCTCGACCATCTGCTGGAAGCGCTCGCGGTCTTCGGCGCGGTCGATGGCCTCGGGGCTGGTACCGATGATCGGCACACCGGCCTCTTCGAGGGCGCGGGCGAGTTTCAGCGGGGTCTGGCCGCCATACTGCACGATCACGCCCTTGGGCTGCTCGACACGGACGATTTCCAGCACATCCTCCAGCGTCACCGGCTCGAAATACAGGCGGTCGGAGGTATCGTAGTCGGTGGACACGGTTTCCGGGTTGCAGTTGACCATGATGGTCTCGTAACCGTCTTCGCGCATCGCCAGCGCGGCGTGCACGCAGCAATAGTCGAACTCGATGCCCTGGCCGATGCGGTTCGGGCCGCCACCCAGCACCATGATCTTGTCGCGGGTCGACGGGCTGGCTTCGCACTCTTCCTCGTAGGTCGAGTACATGTAGGCGGTGTCGGTGGCGAACTCGGCGGCGCAGGTATCCACCCGCTTGTACACCGGGAACACGCCCAGCTTGTGGCGCTGCGAACGCAGGTTCTTCTCGCTCACGCCCAGCAGCTGTGCCAGGCGGATATCGGAGAAACCCTTGCGCTTGAGGCGGTACATCAGATCACGGTCGATCTCGGCCAGGCCCATCTCACTGATACGGCTTTCATCCTTGATCAGATCCTCGATCTGCACCAGGAACCAGGGATCGATCTTGGTCAGCTCGAAAATGCGCTCGACACTCATGCCGGAGCGGAAAGCGTCGCCGAGATACCAGATGCGCTCGGCACCCGGCACGGTCAGCTCGCGGGTCAGCGTGGTGGCGGCGTCGGCAGCATTCAGGTCCAGTTGCGGATCGAAGCCGCAGGAGCCCACTTCCAGACCACGCAGTGCTTTCTGCAGCGACTCCTGGAAGGTACGACCGATGGCCATGACCTCACCCACCGACTTCATCTGGGTGGTCAGGCGGGCGTCGGCATTGGGGAACTTCTCGAAGGCGAAACGCGGAATCTTGGTCACTACGTAGTCGATCGACGGCTCGAAGGACGCCGGGGTGCGGCCACCGGTGATATCGTTCTGCAGCTCGTCGAGGGTATAGCCGACTGCCAGCTTGGCGGCGATCTTGGCGATCGGGAAGCCGGTGGCCTTGGAGGCCAGCGCCGAGGAGCGCGACACCCGCGGGTTCATCTCGATCACCACCATGCGGCCATCGACCGGGTTGATGCCGAACTGCACGTTGGAGCCGCCGGTTTCCACACCGATCTCACGCAGCACCGCCAGCGAGGCGTTGCGCATGATCTGGTATTCCTTGTCGGTCAGCGTCTGGGCCGGCGCCACGGTGATGGAGTCACCGGTATGCACACCCATCGGATCGAAGTTCTCGATCGAGCAGACGATGATGCAGTTGTCCTTTTTGTCGCGGACCACCTCCATCTCGTATTCCTTCCAGCCGATCAGCGATTCGTCGATCAGCAGTTCCTTGGTCGGCGACAGGTCCAGACCACGGTTGCAGATTTCCTCGAATTCCTCGCGGTTGTAGGCAATGCCGCCACCGGTGCCGCCCATGGTGAACGAAGGACGGATGATGCACGGGAAGCCGACCTTGTCGAGCACACCGTAGGCCTCATCCATATCGTGGGCGATACCCGAGCGCGGGCATTCCAGGCCGATGTCACGCATGGCCTTGTCAAACCGCGAGCGATCCTCGGCCTTGTCGATGGTGTCGGCGTTGGCGCCGATCATTTCCACACCGAACTTTTCCAGCACGCCGTGCTTTTCCAGGTCCAGCGCGCAGTTCAGCGCGGTCTGGCCACCCATGGTCGGCAACAGTGCGTCCGGGCGCTCCTTCTCGATGATCCGCGCCACGGTCTGCCACTTGATCGGCTCGATGTAGGTGGCGTCGGCCATTGCCGGGTCGGTCATGATGGTGGCCGGGTTGGAGTTGACCAGGATGACGCGGAACCCTTCCTCGCGCAGCGCCTTGCAGGCCTGGGCGCCGGAGTAGTCGAACTCACAGGCCTGCCCGATCACGATGGGACCGGCGCCGAGGATCAGAATACTTTTTATATCAGTACGTTTTGGCATAGTGTGCAATTAATCCTTGGATGTGTCGGCGACTCAGGCGCTTTTGGTCATGGCTGCAATGAAACGCTCGAACAGCGGAGCCACATCACCCGGCCCGGGACTGGCCTCGGGATGCCCCTGGAAGCTGAAGGCGACCTTGTCGGTGCGCTCGATCCCTTGCAGGGTGCCGTCAAACAGTGATTTGTAGGTCGCCCGGACATTGGCCGGCAGATTGGCTTCGTCCACCGCGAAACCATGGTTCTGGCTGGTGATCATCACCTCGCCGGTAGCCAGGTCCTGCACCGGGTGGTTGGCACCATGGTGCCCGCTGGCCATCTTCACGGTGCGCGCACCGGATGCCAGTGCCAGCAACTGGTGGCCCAGGCAGATGCCGAGAATCGGCGTATCGGTTTCCAGCAGTTCCTGGATCGCCTTGATCGCGTAATCGCACGGCTCTGGGTCACCGGGACCATTGGCCAGCAATACGCCATCCGGGTTCAGCGCCAGCACGTCGGCAGCGCTGGTCTGCGCCGGTACCACGGTCAGGCGGCAGCCACGGGCGACCAGCATGCGCAGGATGTTGTACTTGACGCCGAAGTCGTAGACCACCACGTGGTGGGGCAGCTGCGCGGTGTCGATGGTCGGATAGCTGTCAGTCGCCAGATCCCAGGTGCTCTCGCGCCATTCATAGGCTTCCTTGACACTGACTTCCTTGGCCAGGTCCATACCCTTCAGACCAGGGAAGCCGCGTGCCAGCTCCAGCGCCTTTTCTTCGGAGGCATCTTCACCCGCCATGATGCAGCCATTCTGGGCACCCTTCTCCCGCAGCAGGCGGGTCAGGCGACGGGTATCAACCCCGGCGATGGCCACCGTGCCGTTCTCCTTCAGGTAGTCCGCCAGCGGTTGGCGATTGCGCCAGTTGCTGGCCACCAGCGGCAGATCACGAATCACCAGGCCCGCAGCCCAGACCTTCCAGGATTCGGCATCCAGCGGTGTGGTTCCGGTATTGCCGATGTGCGGATAGGTCAGCGTAACGATCTGGCGCGCGTAGGACGGATCGGTGAGGATCTCCTGATAACCGGTCATGGCCGTATTGAAGACGACCTCGCCGACACTGTAACCGTCGGCGCCGATGGCCTCACCGCGGAAAATGCTACCGTCGGCTAGGGCGAGAATGGCGGGCTTGGACAAGAAAACCTCCGAAAGACTGACACGTTTTTGCCAAACGCGGGCTGCACAAAAGCGGGAATGATGTGTTCTCCACTTCACCCCACTGCAAAGGCATTGTCAGATACGCGCTGAGATAGACAGATTAGCCCGGCATTTTACCGGTTTGATCAGTAAATATCCACACCGACTATCCAGTGTTCCGCCAGCGTACAGGACGCTTTCGCATTCTGTTTCATAATCGCCACGAACATGCTAAAACTGCATGCGGATCAGGCTTCCCGGCCAGCAGAGCACGGGAGCATTCTGCCGGCCATGGATGCACCGCCGCCCCGGTCGGACCAGGATTTACAAAAAAAACAGGGACTCCGAACAATGAAAACCTCCATGAAGTACCTCCTGCTGCTATTGTTTCTCGTCTTCGCCGCCCAGGCTCACGCCGATGCGCAGCAGGCGCAGAACCTGCACGAGCTGCGTAGCGAGGGTTATCGCGCCGCTACCTTCCTGCTGATCGACAACAATCTGTTCGAACGCGTTCGCGAGCCAGGCAACCGCGAAGCCTACAACGCGGCACTGGCGAACATGGAAAAACTGCTGCGACTGCTGGACAATCCCAGCGCGTTGCGCACAACCTACAATGAATTCGTCAGCCTGATTCGTGAACTCGAGAACCAGACCCAGGAGGAAGCGCACTACCACCTGGCCACGGTCAATCGCATCATGATGGCCCATGCCGAACTGGACAAGGCCGCCGCCGCGCAATATTCACCGCTGGCCGGCGAGATCGGCGAGAACCTCCACGCCCTGCACCAGCAGAGCCTGGAAACCAGCCAGATCCTGCTGCTGTACCAGAACAGCATGTTCAGCTCGATCGGCGTGTATTTCATCGAGACCGGTGAAAGCGTGTTCCAGGCCATGGATGCCAGCATCATCCAGCGCTCCGCCACACTGAAATCCCTGCTGCCGGACATGTCCGCCACCCTCAACGACCTCGACAAGCAGTACAGCTTCATCCAGCCGCGCCTGCTGAACCATCGCTCGGACTGGGTTCCCACCATCGCCGCCTTCTATCTGCTGCGCAACACCGAGACGCTGAACGACCTGGCCCGCGAGCAGGTGCGCCAGAGCAAGGCCAGCTAACGGCGAGACGTAAAAAAGCCCGGCTCAGGTTTCCCTGGCCGGGCTGTAGAACGTGATCGCCGCCATCAATCGCGCAGCGACAACACATCCTGCATGTCATACAAACCGGTCGACCGGTCCGCCAGCCAGATCGCCGAGCGCACCGCGCCCTTGGCAAAGGTCATGCGGCTGGACGCCTTGTGGGTGATCTCGACCCGCTCGCCTTCGGTGGCAAACAGCACAGTGTGATCCCCCACTACATCACCGGCGCGCACGGTAGCGAAACCGATGGTATTGCGATCCCGAGCACCGGTCTGACCTTCGCGACCATAAACCGCCACTTCCTGCAAATTGCGACCCAGCGCATCGGCCACCACTTCACCCATGCGCAGGGCGGTGCCGGACGGCGCATCCACCTTGTGCCGGTGGTGCGCCTCGATAATCTCGATATCCGCCTCGTCACCCATGACCCTGGCGGCCATGTCCAGCAGCTTGAGGGTCAGATTGACGCCGACGCTGAAGTTCGGCGCGAATACCACCGATACATCCTGCGCAGCGTTGGCGATCAACTGCTTCTCCTCTTCGGAGAAGCCGGTAGTCCCGATCACCATGGCCTTGCCCGCGGCACGACAGGCTTCGAGATTGAGCAGCGTGCTGGTGGGATGGGTGAAGTCGATCAACACATCGAAATCATCCAGCACCGCATTCAGATCACCGACAATGCTCACACCGAGCTTGCCGACGCCGGCCAGCTCGCCGGCATCGGCACCGATCAAGCTGCTCTGCGGCCGCTCGATCGCCGCCGTCAGGGTCGCTCCTTCCGCTTGCTGGATGGCTTCGATCAGGGTCTTGCCCATCCGCCCGGCTGCGCCGATTACCGCTATTCTTCTCATGTTGGCCCCGATCAGAACTTCATGTCTTCAAAAAAATTCTTTACGCCTTCGAACCAGCTCTTGGCCCGCGGCGACTGATTGCTGCCCTCGGCCTGCAGCGTATCACGCAGCTCGCCCAGCAGTTCGCGCTGACGCTTGGTCAGGTTCACCGGCGTCTCGACCACTACCCGGCACAGCAGGTCACCAGCCGAGCCACCGCGTACCGGCACCACACCCTTGCCGCGCAGGCGGAACAGCTTGCCGGTCTGGGTCCCGTCGGGGATCTTCAGCTTGACCCGGCCATCCAGGGTCGGCACTTCCAGCTCGCCACCCAGCGCCGCATCGGCAAAGCTGATCGGCACTTCGCAGTACAGGTTCTTGCCGTCGCGCTGGAAGATCTTGTGCTCGCGCACCGACACCACCACGTACAGGTCACCGGACGGCCCGCCATTGACGCCCGCCTCGCCCTCGCCAGCCAGACGAATGCGATCGCCGGTATCCACGCCCGCCGGCACCTTGACCGACAACGTCTTGTGTTCCTCGACGCGGCCCTGACCATGGCAGTCCTTGCAGGGATCGGTGATCATCTGCCCGGTGCCGTGGCAACGGGGGCAGGTCTGCTGTACCGAGAAGAAACCCTGCTGCATGCGCACCTGACCGTGACCACCACAGGTGGTACAGGTCACCGGGCTGGTACCCTTCTTGGCGCCACTGCCGTCACAGGTCTTGCAACTGACCAGGGTCGGCACCCGAATGGTGACCGAGGTACCGCGCACCGCCTCTTCCAGGTCCAGCTCGAGGGTATAGCGCAGGTCACTGCCACGCTGCACGCTGGAACGACCGCGCCCACCGCCACCACCGAAGATGTCGCCGAACACATCGCCGAAGATATCGGAGAAATTGCCGCCACCGAAACCAGCACCACCGGCGCCCATGCTCGGATCGACACCGGCATGACCATACTGGTCGTAGGCTGCCCGCTTGCTGGCGTCGGTAAGAACCTCGTAGGCCTCGTTGGCCTCCTTGAATTTCTCTTCCGCGTCCTTGTCATCCGGATTGCGGTCCGGGTGATACTTCATTGCCAGCCGGCGATAGGCCTTTTTCAGCTCGGCTTCACTAGCGCCGCGCTCAACGCCCAGCACTTCATAATAGTCACGCTTGGCCATATATCTTGTTTCCTTTAGAAAGCCCTACGGCACAAACGGCAACGCGGGAATAGCTCCCGCGTTGCCTTGCCGCGTTGTGTACCGGGCCGCGATAGACGCCTGGCCCGGTCACGCAAGGACTACTTGTTGTTGTCCTTGACCTCTTCGAACTCGGCGTCGACGACATCATCGGCGTCGGCATTGCCACTGTCACCGGCATTGGCTTGGGCATCACCCTGGGCTGCCTGCTCGGCATACATCTTCTGCACTACCGGCGCGGAGACTTCGGACAATGCATTGATCTTCGCTTCGATCGCTGCCTTGTCATCGCCCTTGATGGCTTCTTCCAGCTCGGTCAGCGCCTTCTCGATAGCCGCCTTCTCTTCGTCGGAAGCCTTGTCGCCCGCTTCGGTCAGGGTCTTGCGGGTAGCATGTACCAGCTGATCGCCCTGGTTGCGCGTAGTGACCAGCTCCTCGAACTTGCGGTCTTCCTCGGCGTTGGCCTCGGCATCACGCACCATCTGTTCGATCTCTTCATCGGACAGACCGGAGTTGGCCTTGATCACGATGGACTGCTGCTTGCCGGTAGCCTTGTCCTTGGCGGACACGTTGAGAATACCGTTGGCGTCGATGTCGAAGCTGACCTCGATCTGCGGCACGCCACGCTGCGCCGGCGGAATGTCGGCCAGATCGAAGCGACCCAGCGACTTGTTCTGCGACGCCTGCTTGCGCTCACCCTGCAGCACGTGAATGGTCACGGCGGTCTGGTTGTCATCGGCAGTGGAGAACACCTGCGACTTCTTGGTCGGGATGGTGGTGTTCTTCTCGATCAGCGTGGTCATCACGCCGCCCATGGTTTCGATACCCAGCGACAGCGGGGACACGTCCAGCAGCAGCACATCCTTCACGTCACCGGCCAGTACCGCACCCTGGATCGCAGCACCCACGGCAACCGCTTCATCCGGGTTGACGTCCTTGCGCGGCTCCTTGCCGAAGAACTCGGCAACGGTCTTCTGCACCAGCGGCATACGGGTCTGACCACCGACCAGGATCACCTCGTTGATCTCGGAGATGTCCAGGCCGGCATCCTTCATGGCGATGCGGCACGGCTCGATGCTGCGCTTGACCAGCTCTTCGACCAGCGACTCCAGCTTGGCACGGGTGACCTTGACCTGCAGGTGCTTGGGCCCGGTGGCGTCAGCGGTGATATACGGCAGGTTGACGTCGGTCTGCTGACTGGACGACAGCTCGATCTTGGCCTTCTCTGCTGCCTCTTTCAGGCGCTGCAGGGCCAGCGGGTCGTTGTGCAGGTCAACACCGTTTTCCTTCTTGAACTCGTCGGCCAGATAGTCGATCAGGCGCATGTCGAAGTCTTCACCACCGAGGAAGGTGTCACCGTTGGTGGCCAGCACCTCGAACTGATGCTCGCCATCCACCTCAGCGATCTCGATGACCGAGACGTCGAAGGTACCGCCACCCAGGTCATATACGACCACGGTGGAGTCGCCGCGGGCCTTGTCCATACCGTAGGCCAGTGCGGCAGCGGTCGGCTCGTTGATGATCCGCTTGACGTCCAGACCGGCGATGCGGCCGGCATCCTTGGTGGCCTGACGCTGACTGTCGTTGAAGTACGCCGGCACGGTGATCACCGCCTCGGTGACCGGCTCGCCCAGGTAGTCCTCGGCGGTCTTCTTCATCTTCTTCAGCACTTCAGCCGAAATCTGCGGCGGCGCCATCTTCTCGCCCTTGGCTTCAACCCAGGCGTCACCGTTGTCGGCCTTGATGATCTTGTAGGGCACCAGCTTGATGTCCTTCTGCACCACGTCCTCATCGAACCGGCGGCCGATCAGACGCTTGACCGCGTTCAAGGTGTTCTGCGGGTTGGTGACCGACTGACGCTTGGCGGACTGACCGACCAGGGTCTCGCCATCATTGGTATAGGCAACGATGGAAGGCGTGGTACGACCACCTTCGGCGTTCTCTATCACCTTGGCCACGCCATTTTCCATGACAGCGACGCAGGAGTTGGTGGTCCCCAGGTCGATACCGATAATCTTACCCATGTGCTATGTCTCCAAATATGCTGGCCGCGCATTACTCAGCGGCGCTGTACGATCTGTGTATGAGCCCTAGATGGGGCCGCAGAAAATCAATTTCAAGCCTGTTCGTTAATCGATCCGCCCGATTGCCCCGCACCGGCCTTGCTGACCACGACCATGGCCGGGCGCAGCAGGCGCTCGTTGATGGTGTAGCCCTTCTGAAACACCTTGATCACGGTATTGGGCTCGACATTGTCGCGCTCTTCCATGGTCATCGCCTGATGCAGGTCCGGGTTGAAGGGTTCGCCGTGCGGGTCGACCGCGACGACCTGGTAACGCTCCAGGGTGTCGGCGAACAGTTTCAGGGTCAGCTCCATGCCATCGCGCATGGGCTTGATCGCTGGATCCTCGTCGCTGGACAGCTCGAGGCCACGCTCCAGGCTGTCCACCACCGCCAGCAGGTCATTGGCGAAACGCTCCAGAGCGAACTTGTGCGCCTTGGTCACTTCCTGCTCGGCACGGCGACGTGCATTCTGCACATCGGCAGCGGCACGCAGAGCCTGATCCTGGGCAACAGCCAACTGCTCTTCCAGATCAGCGATACGGGCCAGCAGCTCTTCTTCCTGCGTGGCAGCAGCCTGCTCCTGCTCGGCAATGGCTTCCTCGTCCTGCAGATCCTGTCTCTGTTCGTCCACCATGTATGTCTCCTGTCTGACAAAATAAAGGCGATGCGGCCCGCAGGCCGAACTGATCTTCACTGGCTCCTATATGGGGGCCTCGATTCCGTGTTCAAGGGGGTTGAACAACAAAGCATCACTACTGTATAAATAACCAGAACAACAAATCTCGGAGAGCGACTCCATGCTGCTGCACCTGGCGGTGAACAATTACGCGATCGTCGACCATCTCGAGCTGGAACTGGACCAGGGCATGACCGTCATCACCGGCGAGACCGGTGCCGGCAAATCCATCATGCTCGACGCGCTGTCACTGACCCTCGGCGACCGTGCCGACAGCGGTGCGGTGCGCCCCGGCGCCGACAAGGCGGACATCCTCGCCACCTTCGATATCAGCGACATCCCCGAAGCCGCGCAGTGGCTGGAGCAGCGCGACCTGGCCAGCGGCGAACCGCAGGTCATCCTGCGCCGGGTGGTCACCGCCGAAGGGCGCTCGCGCGCCTACATCAACGGCAGCCCCTGCCCGCAACAGGACCTCAAGGCCCTGGGCGAAATGCTGATCGACATTCACAGCCAGCACGAACACCAGTCACTGCTGAAAACCGATACCCATCGCCGCCTGGTGGATGAATACGCCGGCGCCAGCGATCTGGCCCGCCAGGTGCAGCTGGCCGCCCAGCGCTGCCGGCAGACCGAGCAAGCCCTGAAACAGGCCAGCGATACCAACGAGGAACAGAATGCCCGCGTGCAGCTGCTCAGCTACCAGCTGGAAGAGCTCGACAACCTGAGCCTGCAGGAAGGCGAGCTGGAGCAACTGGAAGGCGAGCAACGCCAGTTGGCCAACGCCGAACTGATCATGCAGTCCTGCCAGCAGATCATCAACATGTGCAGTGAGAGTGATGGCGGCAGCGTGCTGCAGGCGCTGACGTCGAGTCTCAGCCGCCTCGGCAGCCTGCGCGAACACAGCCGCAGCCTGGACGAGGCCCATGACCTGCTGGCCGGCGCGCAGATCCAGGTCGAGGAAGCGGTAGGCGAGCTGACCCGCTATCTGGATCATTTCGAAGCCGACCCCCAGCGTCAGCAACAGGTCGAGGAGCGTCTTGGCGTGATCCATGATCTGGCACGCAAGCACCGGGTCAATGCCGAAGAACTTCCCGCCCTGCAGCAGCAACTGATAGACGAACTGGAAGGCATCCAGCAACTCGGCGCGGATAAGGAGCGCCTGACAGAAGAGCTGCAGGCCTACCGTGAACACTATGTGGCACTGGCCACCCGACTGTCCGACACACGGCGCAAGGCAGGACAACGGCTGGCCAAGGCCGTGACCGGCGAAATCCAGCAGTTGGGCATGCCCGGCGGGCAGGTACAGGTGCAGCTGCATCCGTTGCCGGCAGAGCAGTATCCGCTGCAGGGCCTGGAAAATATCGAGCTGCTGGTCAGCGCCAACCCCGGCCAGCCAGCCAAGCCGCTGGCCAAGGTGGCCTCCGGAGGCGAACTGTCACGTATCAGCCTGGGCATCCAGGTGATCACCGCCCAGACTTCGCGGGTGCCCACGCTGGTATTCGACGAAGTGGATGTGGGGATTGGCGGACCGACTGCCGAGATCGTCGGCAAGCTGCTGCGCCAATTGGGGGAACGCGGCCAGGTGCTGACCGTCACCCACCTGCCGCAGGTCGCCGCGCAGGGGCATCAGCATCTGTTCGTGCGCAAGGATCAGAAGCGCGGCTCGACCCGCACCTGTATCGACACGCTGGACCAGGAAGGTCGCGTGCACGAGGTCGCCCGCATGCTGGGCGGCGTGGATCTTACCGAAGAATCCCTGGCCCACGCCCGCAAACAGCTGGCGAGATAGGGTTGGTCGGGGCGGCAATCCATCGCCCGCCCGCGGCACCTGGCATCAGGTGCCCTTTTTCTTCACATAGAGCACCAGGTTGTGGTCGACCATCTCGTAGCCGTGCTCCTTGACCACTTCCTGCTGACGACGCTCGATTTCCGCATCGAAGAATTCGATCACCTCGCCGGTATCGACGCACACCATATGGTCATGGTGCTCACCATCCGCCAGCTCGAATACGGCATGCCCACCGTCGAAGTTGTGGCGCACCACCAGACCGGCGGTTTCGAATTGGGTCAGAACCCGATAAACGGTTGCCAACCCAACATCCTCGCCAGCCTCCATCAGCGACTTGTATACGTCCTCCGCGCTCATGTGGCGGTCTTCGGTATTGTCCAGCATCTGCAGGATCTTGACGCGCGGCAGGGTAACCTTGAGCCCTGCTTTACGCAGTTCTTGATTTTCAACCATGGTCTGTTTCTCTCTCAACGCTTCGCAGCACCGGATCAGTCGGGTATGATTCAGGGCCATTCAGCAAACTCTCGATAGTGGATGTTACCACGCGATGCCAAATAGTCTGAACCGTGTCCTTTGTATCCTAGTATTATGTGCCGCCGGCGCCAGTATTTCCGGTTGCGGCTTCCCCGGGGTGTACAAGATCGATGTCCAGCAGGGCAACGTCGTCACCCAGGAGATGATCGACCAGCTGCGTCCCGGCATGACTACCCGCCAGGTGCGCTTCATCATGGGCACCCCCCTGATCCAGGATACCTTCGAACCCAACCGCTGGGATTACCTGTACAGCATGAAGGCCGGGCACAACCCGCGCGAGCAGGAGCGGATCAGCCTGGTGTTCGAAGACGATCGTCTGGTCGGTCTGGCCGGCGACTTCACCCCCGGCACCAGCCGCGACGAGGCGATCATGGGTGGCGCAAGCGAGCCGGATCCGGCCGCCAGCAGCTATCCGGTGGACCTGGGCGCCCCTCTCGGCACCGGCGAAGAATAAGCCTCAAGGCGGAGTCCGCTCCGCCAACTGCCAGTCTCACTCGCCCTTGGCCTTGGCGGCCCGCTGCTTGCGGGCTTCCTTCGGGTCGGCAATCAGTGGCCGGTAGATCTCCACCCGCTCGCCCTGCAGCAATACCCGCTCTCCCGGCTTGGCCACCAACTTACCGAATACGCCCATGGCGCTGCCGTCGATATCCAACCCGGGAAAATGATCGGCAATGTGCGACAGGTGCGCCGCCTCAAGCGCGGTGGTACCGGCCGGCACGGTGAGGCGGATGATGCGCTGCCTGTCCGGCAAGGCATAGGCCACCTCCACGCTGATACCCTCGTCAACCACCGTACAGTTCCTGGGCACGCTTGGAGAAGGCCTCCACCATGGTGTTGGCGGCATGGTTGAACAGCGGCCCCAAGGTGGCGCGCACCAGGGCCCCGGAGTAGTTGAACTTGAGATCCAGGGTGATCTTGCACGCCTGCTCGCTCAAGGCCTGAAACTCCCAGACCCCATGCAGTTCGGTGAAAGGCCCATCCTCCAGACGCATGTCGATGCGCTTGCCGGGCACCAGCTCATTGCGTGTGGTGAAGCTCTGATGCAGACCGGCCTTGCCAACGGTCAGGCGTGCACGCATCAATTCGTCAGTCTCACTGATGATTTCCGCCTTGGTGCACCAGGGCAGAAACTCGGGGTAATGCTCGACCCGGTTGACCAGATCGAATAGACGCTCCGCCGGAAAAGGCAGCAGAGCCGAACGCTTGATATGCGTCATAGATTATTCACTTGAACAGTTCAGTTATGAAAATCGTCCCAGTCCCCTGGACGCGACATAGCCTACCAGCGAACAGACCATCGGGAACAGGCGCAATTTTTCGCTTCCACCTCAGCCGTCAGAGCCACCAGCACGGCGCTAACAACCATGATAGTCGCTGCCAGCCCGCGATCAGAGATAGCCGAACCCAGTGCCACCCCCTATAATACGCCGCCTATGAGCAAGCAAAAGAAACCACAGGCCAACAGCGGTACCATCGCGCTGAACAAACGGGCCAAGCACGAATACTTTATCGAAGATCGCTTCGAGGCTGGCATCGCCCTGGCCGGATGGGAAGTGAAGAGCCTGCGCGCCGGTAAAGCCCAACTGGTCGACAGTTATATCCTGCTGAAAAACGGTGAGGCGTTTCTGCTCGGCGCCCACATCACCCCGCTGACAACCGCCAGCACTCACGTGATTGCCGACCCCACCCGCACCCGCAAACTGCTGCTGAACGCCCGTGAGCTGGACAAGCTGATCACCGGCGTCGAGCAGAAGGGCTACAGCTGCGTACCCATCGCCCTGTACTGGAAAAAGCACCTGGTCAAATGCGAAATCGCGCTGGTCAAGGGCAAGAAGGACTATGACAAGCGCGAAACCGAGAAGAACCGCGACTGGGATCGGGAGAAGCAGCGCCTGGTCCGCGAGAGCAACCGCTGAAGGGCCGCTGTACGCCGGGGAACCTTTGGCGTAGAATGGCGTCTGATTCACCGAGTACCAATGGTTTTGGGGCCGATTAGGATTCGACGACGGTTACAAAGCTTGAGGGGCATGCCGAGTTGGTAACAGAACTCGTAAATCCACTGTTGCAAACTAATAGTTGCCAACGACGACAACTACGCCCTAGCAGCCTAAGCGCCGCTAGCAGCCTCTAGGGGATGCCTGTAAACCCGAAGATCTGGCTGTCATATAGAACAGGATCGCCGCCAAGTTCGCTGTAGACGTAACGGCTAAAACTTATACAGCTCGCTCCAAGCGCCCTGCCACTCGGGCCGCGAGGAGTTAACTAAATAGAGATGGCTACGCATGTAGAACCGATAGTGGCGGACTGGCGGACGGGGGTTCAAATCCCCCCGGCTCCACCAAACAAGCATCTAAAGACGCCTTCGGGCGTCTTTTTTTGTGTCCGAAACCCTACCACTCGACTACATTTCTGAAGACTCATTACTTCCATGATTTGAAACGTCAGGACGACAGAATGAGATACCAGCCGCCCTATAGCATCACGCCGGCGATAATGAATCTGGTCTCTGAAATCAGTGAACTCATTGGTCGTTACAGTGCCCAGACTGAAGGTAACCTGACACCTTATCTGCGTCGCGAAAATCGCATTCGAACCATTCAGGCCTCCCTGGCCATCGAGAACAACACACTGTCTGTGGAGCAGGTAACTGCCGTAGTTGAAGGCAAGCGGGTATTGGGCCACCCCCGCGAGATTCAGGAAGTACGCAATGCTTTCACCACCTACGACGCCATGGAGGCATGGGACGCCGCTGCCGAATGCGATCTGCTGGCAGCACACCAATCACTGATGCACGGACTGGTCGATGATGCGGGACGCTACCGCTCCGGCGGGGTAGGTATTTTCAGGGGGGAAGCATTGCTACACATGGCCCCACCCGCCACCCAGATCCCGCGACTGATGGCTGACTTGCTGCAATGGCTCTCAGCTACGGATGAACATCCGCTGGTAGCCAGTTGCGTCTTCCACTATGAGTTCGAGTTCATTCACCCCTTTGCCGATGGCAACGGCAGAATGGGCCGGTTGTGGCAAACGCTGATTTTGCGCCAGTGGAAGCCGCTGCTCGCCTATCTGCCAGTAGAAACGGTCATCCGTCAGCGCCAAGGAGACTATTATTGCGCACTGGCCAAGTCCGACCGCCTCGCAGACGCCACCCCGTTCATCGAATTCATGCTGCAGGCACTACATGATGCGCTTGGTGAAGCAGCAGCAAGCGACCAAGTAAGCGACCAAGTAAGCGACCAAGTGGCAGTGCTGATCTCGACTCTGGAACAGGCCGAGCTCACCGCCAACCATCTGATGCAGGCGCTGGGGCTTTCGCACCGTGCCACTTTCCGCAGCAACTACCTGAACCCAGCGCTGCAAGGGGGCTGGATCGAGCGCACCCAACCCGATGCTCCACGCAGTCCGACCCAGCGTTACCGATTGAGCGCCAGGGGCAAACGCTGGCTGCTGCGCAGACGCACCACCAGCTCGCCCTGAACCAGGCTATCCCACGGCATTCGCGGGAATTCATCGATACCCTACACCTGGCTATGCCGGGTCAGTTCCCCAGTATCTCCCTCCGCCTCTGCCGTCTGCCAATTCGCGGTCAGGGCCATCTCCAGTTGCTGTGGCCATGCCAGAGGTACCGGTACAATGTGGCTGACGCGCGACGGCTTGGTCCTTGATGGGTACCGGCGGTGGGCGCAGGGGCTGGGGTGATTGAGCGCCGGGGGGGCTTTCGTTTCTGGCAGGACTACGGTCGAGTAGAGCTGGCAGGAACGCCCGGCGACAGCTCCCGCAGGGTAAAATCCCTGATCATTTCCTCCACCGCTGCATCCATCGCGGCGGCTTTCTGTGCCAGCGCCTGCTCAAGGAACCGTTGTCTAGCGGCCTTGTCTTCATCCAGCATGGCACGCAGCTCCGCCTCGAACTCTTCACGGTTGAAGTACTCGTCGATGGTGATCACCGCTCCGTCAACCAGTACCCAGGTCACCACGCCACCGACCACACCGCAGGCCACCGCAACCGGTCCGGCCCAGGCACAGGCCAGGGCCGAAGCCCCTGCCCCGGCCAGCGCACTGCCTCCTTTCGCTGCGCCTTTCGCCGCAGCCTTGGCGGCTACCTTCGCCGCCAGTGTCTTGCCGGCGGCGGCTGAGGCTGCCTTCAAGGAACTGGCCACGACGGCGGCACTGGCAGCAGAGGCCAGGGGCACCGTTATGACGGCGCGGTTCTGGGCATCCTGCAACACCGCCAGGGTCATCCTTCCCAGCGGTAACTCAATCTGGTGCTGCGGCAGGACGCTGGCTATCTCGGCATTCAGAATGTTGCTATAAGCATCGGCATAGCCTTGGTCGATCAGCCCGGCAACGCTAGCCAGGCGCTGCTCCAGACCGCCAAACACCCGTGCATGCAGCGCATCGCCCATGTTTCCCATGGCGGCGGCCCCCAGCTCCATGTACTCGCCTGCTACGGAATAATGGAAGTCCGCATAGCCCTCGATGGCGGCATAGGCTGGCTCATAAGCCTTGTCCAGCAGGATGCCTATATCCGGCCTGACGACCGCTTCGGCCTTGGTGGCGACGTTGCTGAGTACCCTTTCCAGGGTGGTAGCAGGCACTTCATGGGGCACGGGGGCCGGCTCGGGTAAACGCCATACACCGATCAGGGCAATCACCAGCGTCGCCACCACCAACACCAGCAGGGTCAGCCAGAACACCCGTAGCGCCAGACCGCTGGCCGGCGGCAAGGTAACCTGTTGCTGCGTGAGGTTATCCATCGGTGTGTAGGTCATGGGTTATTCCGGTCAGTCAGCCTTTGCACAAATGCAACCAGAATCACACTGGCCCGCGCCATCATAAAGCTGAACAGGGCGGCATCCACGCTGAACAGCACTGGCAGCCAACGGGAGTTGTTCATTTGCACCACCAACCAGAGTTTAGCTGCCTCATAGGCATACAGTGGTGCGAGTAGCTCGGCAATCCAACCCCGGCGCACCGGCAGCATCTGCATGCCCTGCATGGCGGCTTCGGACAGGCTGGTGGCAGCGCGGATTGCGCCGGGATACGCAACCAGATTCAGGTTCGCCCAGGCAATGACAGGAAGAAACGACAGTGCGGCCAGCCAGGTGCTTATGCTAATGGCGCTGGCACAGAGGAAGGGGCGCTGAAAATGTCTCAGCAGTCGGGACTGCACACCGACAAATACTGCACCGGCAACCAGACCCAGCATGATGAACATGGCTGCCTGCAGGGGGCTGACCGTCAGGGCCTTCCATGCCAGCAAGGGAACCGCGAGCAGCACGAATAGCATGGCGCCCAGTATCGCCCTGAACCTGCCGGTCAGGATGCCGAGCAACGGAGACTCCGGTCGTATTGCGGCGCGCATTCGCGCCTGATGCAGCTCCAGACTTGGTCGCAGATGACCGAGAAACAGCATGACGGCCAGCGGCACCAGCGCCAGCACGGCCCAATCGCTCAACGCATAGACGCTACGCCACAGGTAGAGTGACAGGCCAAAAGCCGCGACGGCAGCACTTATCTGCCTCATATCTGCGCAGAGAACGTGTCGCACTGCTCCATATCACCACTATCAAACCCGCGCCGGAACCATTCCACCCGCTGTGCCGAGGTGCCGTGGGTAAAGCTGTCCGGCACCACCTCGCCGCCCGCCCGGCGTTGCAGCCGATCGTCGCCAATGGCGGCAGCGGCCTGTAGCGCTTCTTCAAGGTCGCCGGGTTCCAGCATGTTGCTGTAGCGATGGGCAGCGTGGCCCCAGACGCCGGCGAAGCAGTCAGCCTGCAGTTCCTGACGTACCGACAGGGCATTGACCACTGCCGCTGACTTGCCCTGGCCAGCATTACGCACTTGCTGACTGATGCCGAGAATGGTCTGTATATGGTGGCCTACCTCATGGGCCACGACATAGGCCTGGGCAAAATCCCCCGGAGCACCGAGCTGCCGATCCAGGTCACGGAAGAAGCTCAGGTCAAGATATACCTTGCGATCCGCCGGGCAGTAGAAAGGGCCAACTGCCGCACTGGCCGAGCCACAGGCCGAGGCAACGCGTTGGCTGAACAGCACCAGCACCGGCTCCTGGTACTGCTTGCCGGACTCGGCAAAGATCGTCTGCCAGGTCTGTTCGGTATCGGCCAGCACCACCGAGACGAACTCCGCCAATTGCTGCTCCTCCGCGGAGAAGGTAGCGGCCTGGTGCGGGGCACCGGCACCGGTCAGTTGCATAAGATCGATACCCAGCATCCGCGCGCCGAAGAACGCCACCACGCCCACGATCAGTACGACGCGCCCACCGCGGGTGCGCAGCAGCCAGGGCAATATGCGGAGAAGAAGCAGCAACCCGCCTCCGCTGCCCTGCAACGGCTGCCCGCGCCGGTCTTCGATATTGCTGCTTTGTCGCCTGCCTCGCCAATCCATATCCGTCTCCAGCGCTGAACCTCCGTGGAGCATAGTGTAGCGCCCCGACCAGAACAACGGCCGGCGCAGCGCCTTATCTTTGGTCTGCAACTTTCAGCAACTATTAGGCAAGTTGCGAAAATCGGCTGCCCTCCTAGTATTGAAGGGATGGAGCCGTTTTCTGGCTCGCTACGGAACAAAGGAACTAACTCACTCTCAACTGACACAGGAGCAGTCATGGTCCCTTTCAGGCATTCCTTGATCTTTCTCGCCGTCCTCGGCCTGCTGGCCGCCTGCGACAACTCTGCGGATTCGGGCAATCAGACCCAGGCGCCCTCGCCGGCTGCCACCACCCCGACCGAACCCGCTGAACCCGAAGCGGCCGCTGACACTGCGCCGGAGGAGAACAGCGAACCGGCCGACTCGGAACAGGCGGACAATAGCGTGGCCTTCAGCGTGACCGAGGTGACGCAGTTCGACGCGCCCTGGGCCATGACCTTCCTGCCGGACGGCAGGCTGCTGGTCACCGAGATGGCCGGCACGCTGCGTCTGCACGACCTTGCGAGCGGTAACACCGGAACCATCAGCGGCGTACCGGAGGTGGCCCATGCCGGTCAGGGCGGTCTGGGCGATGTGCTGTTACATCCGCAGTTCGAGAATAACCAGCAGATCTATATCAGCTATGCCGAGGCCGGCGATGGCGGCTCCGGCGCAGCGGTAGCGCGCGCCCGTCTGGCACTGGATGAGGATGGAGGGGGTACGCTGGAGGATCTGCAGGTGATCTGGCGGCAGACGCCGAAGGTCAGTGGTGATGGCCATTTCGGTCATCGCCTTGCCTTCGACAGCGATGGCATGTTGTGGATCACATCCAGCGAACGCCAGAAATTCGATCCGGCCCAGGACATGAACTCCAACCTGGGCAAGATGATACGGCTCAATGACGATGGCAGCGTTCCTGAAGACAACCCCTTCGCCGATCAAGGCGAGGTCGCTGCGCAGGTCTGGTCTCTGGGTCACCGTAATATTCTGGGGCTGGCATTCGATGCTGATGGCAAGCTTTGGGCACATGAAATGGGACCCAAGGATGGTGATGAACTCAACCTGATCGTCAAGGGGGAAAACTACGGTTACCCGCTGGTTTCCAATGGCAATCATTATGACGACACGCCAATTCCCGACCATGACACCCGACCGGAATTCAAGGCTCCAGCGATTACCTGGACCCCGGTGATCTCACCGGCAGGCTTCATCATCTATGACGGCGAGCTGTTCCCGGATTGGCAGGGCAGCGGCTTCATTGGCGGCATGTCCTCCATGTCCCTGGTACGCGTGGAATTCGATGGTGAGGAGGCCCGCGAAGCGGAGCGGCTTGACCTGCAGAAGCGTATACGCGAGGTGGAGCAAGGCCCGGATGGTGCGATCTGGGTGCTGGAAGACGGCACCCGCGGAGGTAATGGTGCACTGCTGAAACTGACTCCGCAGGGGTAATGATAATGACCGGAGCCGGCATGTTGCCGGCTCCGTGGCCGACTCTCGCTCAGCGCCGGGCGAACTGCTGAATGGCGTCAGCCACCGGGGTATCGCCCCCAGTCAGTTCGACGATGACCCGACTTACTGTCGGCTGCTCGAGCAGTTCGAGCAGGGTTGTCGCCACATCCGCACGCGGCACATCGCCATAGGGGATGGCCAGTCCCGCGCGCACTCTACCGGTGCCGGGCGAGTCCAACAGCGTGCCGGGGCGTACTATGATCCAATCCAGACCGGATTCCGCCAGATGCACATCAGCGCGCTTTTTCACCGTCATGTAGTTTTCGAAGGTATCGGAGATAGTCTTGCTGCGCCCCGCCTCGGGGAAGGCTGATACCAGCAGGAAGCGCTTCACCCCTGCCTGTTGCGCCGCGGCCACGGCCAGCTCCAACCCTTGACCATCAATGGCATTGGTCATCTGCGGCCCGCCCTTGCCCCCGGCACCAGCGGAAAACACCACCGCATCGCTGCCACTCATCAAGGTGGCGAGCCCATCGACATCCAGCTCCAGCAGATTGCCGAGAACCGACACTGCTCCCAGCGCTCGCAGCTCATTGGCCTGCTGCGCATCACGATGGAGAGCCAGCGGTTCATGGCCCCGCTGCGCCAGCTGCTGGGCGAGATGGCGGCCAACCTTGCCGGCGCCACCGATGATGAAAACCTTTGTCATGACAGCCTCACAAACAGAAACCAGAGAGGCATGCTGGCACACCCGGCCCAGTTGCGCCACCGCACTGCCCAGCGATGGTCACCGCAGCGCGGCTGCGCTTATAATGAGAACACATTTCATTATCAACAAACGGAAGCCCACGTGAAGCTATCAGTCCCTCTGGCAGGTCTTGCCGCCGCCCTTCTGCTGTCAACATCCGCCACGGCCTTCGAGCTGACCCACAGTGCCGGCACCCTGACCCTGCCCGCCACGCCGGAAAAGATCGTCACCTTCGATCTGGCCCTGCTCGACTCGCTCGATACCCTCGAAATCCCCGTCGCTGGTGTGCCGCAATCAACCTACGAGGGGCACCTGGCGAAGTTCAACGAGACACCGGTAGCAGGTACCCTGTTCGAGCCCGACTATCCGGCTCTGCAGCAAATCAGCCCGGACCTGATCATCGCTGGCGGGCGTTCGCAAGGCGCCATGCCGCAACTGCAGGAGGTCGCGCCGACGATCTCTTTTACCAGCAACCCGAACGACTTCCTGAACAACTTCAAGACCGTCAACCAGGCGCTGGCCAAGGCGTTCGACAAGAGCGAACAAGCCCAGGCGGCACTCGCCGGTATCGATAGTGATGTTTCAGCTCTGCACCAAGCCAACGATGGCAAGACCGGTGCCTTTCTGTTCGTGGTCGGCGGCAATGTCATGGCCCACGCCCCCGGTGATCGTTTCGGCTACGCGTACGAGCTGACCGGTCTGCAGTCGGTACTCCCGGCCAAAGCACCGGCGGCAGGCCGCCAGGCTCGCCCGGAACCAGGCTCGCCGCAAGCCGAGGCCGCAGCCAAGGAACGCGCCCTGGTCATCAGCAACATTGCCCAGGCCGAGCCAGACTGGCTTATCGTATTGGACCGCGGCGCCATCAATGGCGGTGAGAAGACCGCCGCCGAGACCCTGGCGCAGCATCCGCAGCTCAGCCAGACCACTGCCTACAAGGAAGGTCGCGTCCATTACGCCGACCCCAACAGTTGGTATCTGGTTGGCGGCGGCCTGACCAACCTGAAGAGCATCACCGCGCAGATGCTCGACGCCATGCAGTAAGCGCCGACAAACTTACTCTGCCATCCTCGACGCAGGTTGGGGACGGCTGACGTCATTCGCTGCCGCAGAGGTTCGCCGGACGCTGCTCCGTCGGGCAGCAGGCCTGCCTCGCGAACCGCGCAGGCGGCGCCAGCCCAGTACCGTGCCGCTGAGGCAGATAACCAACCCACCGACACCACCGAGCCACATCCAGCCATCCCATAGCGGTCGACGTTCCAGCAGCGGCAACCAGTCCCAGCTGTGCAGCAGCGCGAACAGCCAGCGCGAGGCTCGCTGGCGCTGGTCGAGCTGGCCAGGCGGCGAGCCACTGTACGGGTCCAGATGCAGCCAGGTCCGGGCCGGATCATCGAAGCGCACACGCAGGATCGGCAAGGGCCGCTCCAGATGGCCGAGCATGCTGTGCTCGCTACGCGCGTAGTAATAGAAATCATGCTCGGTCAGCACCTGCACCTGGAGACTGTCCTGCGGGCGGATCGCCTGGGCGGCGCGCAGCAGTTCCGGTTCAGGCAGGCGGGCCACGGGGGCGCCGCCGTCCATCGGCAACAGCAGGCTCGCGCCGCTACCATCGACCCCGACCAGATAGCCGCGGCCAGCAACCAGCCGCCAGTGCAGTTCGCGTACCGCCAGCCCGGCTGCCTGCAATTGCTGCAACGCCTGCTCCGGAGCCATGGGGAAGGCCTCGGCACCCAGCTCGCCACCCTGATAGGCGGACGTGTCCAGCGGCACCCGGCTATCGAATACCCGCCAGGGGTTCATCGACATCAGGCCGCTGAAAATCCATGCCACTGCCAATAGGCCGAACAGCAGCCCGCCGATATGATGCCAGCGGGCAAAGCCCCCATAGGGGCTGCGCGAGCCGCTGCGGTAGGGCCTGGTAAAGCGCCAGCGCAATATGCCGACGACCATGCCGAGCAGGGTCATGAGAACGGCAGTGAGCGACAGGTAGATCACCACGTCCGTCCACCAGCGATCCAGCACTCCTCCGCGCAGCGGATACAACCAGTGCAGCCAGGCACCGACCCAGTTCCAGGCACGCTCGGTGGCGGTGGCGTCACGCACCACCTCGCCAGAATGGCTGGAGATATACAGCAGGGTGCCGTTGTCCAGCGCGACACGGTGCAGTGGCCGATCCACATCCAATGACCGGGTGTGGGTCCAGGCATCCTCATCCACCACCCCCCGATACTGCAACTGACCCGGCCCGGCGAACTGATGTGCGGCGGCCAGCGCCTCGGCTTGCCCGATACCATCGAGCAGCTCACCACTGCGCGCATCCACCGCCACCTTGCGCGAGCCATAGTGCAGTACATAGCGCGGCTCCCCGGCCACGGTGGTCAAGCGGATGCTGCGCGGTGCCTGGCTTTCGCCACTGGCGGACAGCGCCTGCGCCAGCGGCACGCAGCAGTGCTGCGGCGACAGCACCGGCAACTGCGTCAGATGCTCCCGGGGCGTCAGCTTGGGATAGCCGACATAGAGCATGACCAGCCCCGAGAAGAACCACAGCGCCATGATCAGGCACAGGCCGATGCCCAGCCAGCGATGCCATAGATACAGGTAACGTTTCATGGCTCAGAACCGCAGATCGAGGCTGACATCGACGCTGCGCGGTGCGCCCATGTAGTACTGTTCGCCATAGGCCTGCTTGGCGTAGATCTCGTCGGTGAGATTGCGCAGCCGGGCGGTGACCGTCGTGCGCTTGTCGACGCGGTAGCGGGTGAAGGCGCCGTACAGGGTGTAGGACGGCGCCTTGAGGGTGTTGGCGTTGTCCGCATAGACCGAGTCGACATGGCGCACGTCGGTTCCAATCTCCCATACCGGGCTGAGGCTGTAGCTCAGCCACAGGTTGGCGACGCTGTCCGGCACATTGATCGGACGGTTGCCCTTGCGCGCGACCGACACACCATCCACCGCCTCGTTGAACTCGTCATACTCGGCATCCACATAGGCATAGTTGGCCTCCACCAGCAGCGCCGGAGTAACCTGCAACCTGCCCGCCAGCTCGATGCCCCGTGACGTCTGCTGCCCTGCCTGCACCGTCAGGTTGGGGTCATTCGAGTCGCGCGCGGCAAAAT
This sequence comes from Pseudomonas sp. MYb185, assembly GCF_002979975.1. Taxonomy (GTDB): domain Bacteria; phylum Pseudomonadota; class Gammaproteobacteria; order Pseudomonadales; family Pseudomonadaceae; genus Halopseudomonas. Next base: position 79,252 of record NZ_PCQD01000010.1, read on the forward strand.
CGCGCCGCACGATCTGGTACAGCGCCAGGGTGGCCGCAGCGCGCCCGTCGAGAAAATCGAACTTGCTGCCGACTTCCCATTGCTCGCCCTTGGACAGGTCGAACAGGCCGACGTTGGAATAGGTGGCCGAGGCCAGCGAGCCCGCCGGCAGATCCGCCGAGGTGCTGTACTGCGCGTAGAGATTGGCCGTCGGGGTCAGCTCGTAGAGCAGACCGATACGGCCGCTCAGCGGCTCCCAGCGGCGCTCGAAGAACGCTGGGCTGGTAGGCGTGACCGCCCCGTAGTTGGTCACCTCCATCTGCAGATGGTCGTAACGCAGGCCACTGAGCAGTGCCAGGCGCTCGGTCAACTGCAGGTGGTTCTCCAGAAACAGCGCCCGGGTATCGATCTCATGCCGCCGCTGCTTCTGCAGACCCACATCCATACCGGGAACGTCATCGAAACGGCCCGGATCGAACTGCCCCGGATCGACCGAATCGAATGCGTCACCCGCCTGGGGATGCAGCGTCTGGCGCATACGTGAGTAGTCCAGCCCCGCCGCCCACTGGCTGGCCAGCCCGAACAGTTGATGGTGATGCTGCAGTTCCAGGCGATTGCCCAGCACATTCTGGTCATGGCGCTGCAGATAGGCACCGGAGCGTTCCACCAGACTGTTATCAGCGTTATAGCGGTAGTTCTCCAGATTGCGATAATCGCGCTGGGCATCGTAGTAATACAGCGTGTTGCGCAGGCTGCTGGCGGGGCTCCACTGATAATCGGTGATCGAGCGCAGCCAGCGCACCCGTTGCTCGTAGCGCCCATCACCGACGTTGTAGTTCTCGAAGCGCCGGCGCTTGTCGATCTTCATGCTGCTGCCACCGGTATTGAGCACCGGTGTGCCCCAGTAGGGACTGTCTTCCCTGTCCTCCAGGTATTCCAGCGCCAGCGTGTGGCTCAGGTTGGGCGTCAGATCACTGAGCAGCGACAGGGCCAGACTGCCCGTTTCCCGCTGGTTACGGTCGATATAGCCATTGCTGTCGCCACGACTGAGGTCCAGTCGCAGGAAGTGCTGGCTGTTGCCGATATCCGCCAGTGCCTGGTTGAAACCAAGGGACAGCTCCGACTCGTCGAACCTGCCGTAGCGCAGCCGCCCTTCCAGTACCTGCTCCTCACGGCTGGCCAGCTTGCTGATGTAGTTGATCGATCCGCCGACAGCACCAGCGCCATGCAGAAAGGAGGACGGGCCGCCGAGCAGTTCGACACGGTCGATCTGCCAGGCATCCACCGGCCGGGTGGCACTGCTGTAGCCGAGGTTGATACCGTTGTACAGCTGGGTGATCTGGTTCTGGGTAAAACCGCGGTAGGACACGAACCCGCCGTAACCGGGGTTGGCCGAGGCGTTGATCCCGGTCATGCCGTTGATCACATCCTGGGTATTCACGGCGCCACGCGCCTCGATCACGCTACGGTCGGCGACGCTGACCGAGGCGGGTGTTTCGCGGACGGTCAGATCCAGACGAGAACCGGTGCTGACGGGTTGATCCAGACTGAGGCCGGATGGGGCGCTGCCCTGCTCTCTGGCCTGCGCCGATACGGTACTGGCCGGCAGAGTCAGAGCGTCATGCTGCGCCCATGCCAACGGGATGGCGCTGATACACAGCGCCAGGGTGGTGATGCTGCTCATGCGAAGAAACATGCATAGCCTCCAGGCTTGTTTGACAAGCCCAGCCACGCCCGGGCAGTACAGCCCGAGCGGACAGGGTGATTTCAAAGCGCAGGAAGCAGAATCGGGGAAGCTCGGGGGTTGGCGGGAGGCCAGCGCGCCCGTACCAGGCGCGGCAGATGAAGCACCGGCAGCGGCCGTGATTGCTCGACGGCCAGCCGGCCCAGCAGGCCGAAAAAGGCGGCAAGGATGATGGCGCCGAACGGGCTGGCAAAGTCACAACCGGAGTCGGCGGAGGAATGGGCATGCGCAGCGGCAGCCTCGTCATGCCCGGAATGATGGTGATGGTGGTCGTGCTCAGCAGCGACAGCAGGGGTTGCACTCACCTGCTCATGCCCGACAGCGCAGTGCAACGCGCTGAACAGGATGCTGAGCAGCAGCACCCAGGCGAGCAATGCGCGCTCCTTGCGGGCCAATGTCATCGGGCACGACTCAAGATAGTGAATACCTCTGCGGTAAGACAGCGACTCTCTTATACAGGAATAGAGTAGCAGCAGATGTTATCGAGCGAACAGCTGCTGCCCCAATAATCCCTTGATACATCGCAGGGACAGCGACTGATCTACGCCGGCTGATCCACAATCAGGCAGGTTGTGGTGGCGTGTGCATACAGCTTGCCGTCGGGGCCTACCAGGCGCCCTTCGGCGGTGGCCACCCGGCGACCGGCGTGAATCAGCCTGCCTTCGGCGCGCACCAACGGCACACCCTCATGCAGAGCGCGCACCATATTGACCTTCAGTTCCAGGGTGGTGTAACCCTTGCCCGCAGGCAAGGTGGTATGCACCGCGCAGCCGACAGCTGAATCCAGCAGCGTGGCAAACCAGCCCCCATGTACCGTGCCCAGCGGATTGTAATGCTTGCGCTGCGGCCGGCCCTGAAAGATGGCAAGGCCGGGCTCCATCCGGATCGGCACAAAATCCAGGGTGTCGCCCATGGGGGGTGGCGGCAGCTCTCCAGCAAAGATCGCTTCGAATATCTCCATGCCGGAGCGGCTGGAGGCCTGCTCCTGCGGCAGATCAGTGACAGATCGCAAACGCGCACGAACCGCCCGCTCCTCTTCACGCCACGAGGCTACAACCTGGTCAATATCCATCGATAACTCCTTTCTCATATTTACTTGCATACACAATAGTTGCATATACAATACAGAATATGAAAAAAGATACCAAGCAACCACAGGGTTGTACCAATCTGAAGCTGCGCCAGCTCACTCGCGTGGTCTCGCGCCATTACGATCACTACGTGGCCCATGCCGGGCTCAAGACCACGCAGTACTCACTGCTGTCATACGTCGTGAAGCTGGGGCCCCTTCGTCCGAGCGACCTGGCCAGGCACATGCGTATGGAAGCCTCAACCTTGACCCGCAACATGCAGCCGCTGGTTGTCCAGGGCTGGTTGAAGATCGGCGCTGGAGCGGACGCCCGCAGCCGCGTCGTGACAGCCACCGATGCCGGTAAAGCCAAACAGGCAGAAGCTCAACGTGCGTGGAAAAAGGCGCAATTGGCCCTCAATGAGCAGCTCGGCACGGAGAAGGTGGCCGCCCTGCACGCATTGCTTGATGACTGCATCGACCTCGTAGCCGAAGGGCTCGACACCCCCGATAGCTGAGGCGCTTATCACCGGCTCCAGGCACCCACCACACTGCCACTGGGCACAACTTCAAGGCAAACAACAAGACAGGTGTAGTGCATGACACAGGCAACAGAGTCCATCTGCCCTGCTGCAGAAACGGAAGCAGCCCCAGCAGTCCAGCAAAAGCCTCTCACCGGTGAGTTGCTCCTGCTGCTGGCTGGCCTGGCGGCGCTCGGCGCACTCGCAACCAATATCATCCTGCCGACGTTTCCCGATATGGGTCGCAGTCTGGATGTCTCGGTCAAGGATCTCAGTGCCACACTCAGCAGCTTCTTTATCGCCTTTGCCCTTGGGCAACTGCTGGTGGGGCCCATTTCCGACCGGTTTGGTCGCAAGTGGCTGGTGCTCGGCGGTCTGGCTACCTTTATTGTCGGCAGCGCTGTGTGTGCCATGGCTACCAGCTTGCCGCAATTGATCAGCGGCCGGGTCATCCAGGCGCTCGGGGTATGTGCCACCTCCGTGCTGTCTCGCGCCATCGCCCGGGATCTGTTCGACGGTGCGCAATTGGCCCGTGCGTTGTCGTTGATCATGGTGGCGATGGCAGCCGCACCCGGTTTCTCTCCACTATTGGGCGGAGCATTCAACAGCCTGCTCGGTTGGCGTGCGACCTTCGGATTGGTTGCCGCGCTGGCATTACTACTTGGCGCTCACTACCTCACCAGACTGGGCGAAACCCATATAGCGGACAAGCGCTCCGCGCTGTCAGTCGCTGACGTACTGGTCAGCTATTGGCAACTGCTGCGAGACGGACGGTTCATTGCCCCAGCCCTGTCCGTCAGTCTGGTGATAGGTGCGCTGTATGCCTTTTTCGCCATGGCACCGGATATCCTGATGATCGGTTTCGGCCACTCAGCCCTGGAGCTGGGCCTGCTGTTCGCGGCAACGGTGTTCGTGGTGTTTGCGGCGGGTTTGCTGGCACCGCGCCTGGCCCAACGCTGGGGGCAGGCGATCGCGGCGCGCGCCGGCATCGTCATTGCACTGGTCGGCAGTCTGGCGCTGCTGCTCGGGCCGGAAGATTTTCCATTTTTCTGCGCGGCGCTGACCCTGTTCCTGCTCGGCATGGGCCTGGTCAACCCGCTGGCAACCGCTATCGCATTGCAACCCTTTGGCAAGCAGGCTGGTGCCGCCTCGGCATTACTCGGCTTCATGCAGATGGGCTGCGCTGCCGTTGCCATCATCATCGGCGCCAGTCTCGGGCTGTCCGCGTATACCGCGCTGGGGGTGATTCTGACAGCGTGCCTCTGTAGCGCATTGCTCATTTTTCTTGCAGTGAAATAACCACAGCGCAGAATCAGGTACCCTGCTTTCCTCGCTCCCCCAGCACTGTCACCTGCAAGACAGTCCCCCGCCATCACCATCGACTAGACTGCAGGAACTCATCGTTGCCAGTGCCCGTGTCGCACTGTGAGTCACCACAATCACAAGAGGAAAGCCCGATGAACGCAATGCAGAAACTACCGGTTCTCGACGTCAGGGATCAGGTCAGCGCCGAGGAGTGGCAGACCCGGGTGGATCTGGCCGCCTGCTACCGTCTGGTCGCCATGAACGGCTGGGACGATATCGTGTTCACCCATATCTCGGCGAAGATTCCCGGTACCGAACATTTCCTGATCAACCCCTACGGCCTGATGTTCGAGGAGGTCACCGCCTCGAACCTGGTGAAGATCGACCTGCAGGGCAACAAGCTGGTGGACTCGCCCTACGAGATCAACCCGGCGGGCTTCACCATTCACAGTGCGGTGCATGAGATACGCCACGATGTGGGCTGCGTGCTGCATACCCATACTGCCGCAGGGGTGGGGGTGTCCGCGCAGAAGGACGGTCTCCTGCCGATCTCGCAACAGGCGTTGTTCGTACTCGCCAGCCTGTCCTACCACGATTACGAAGGTGTGGCCCTGCGTGAAGACGAGAAGCTGCGCCTGCAGCAGGACCTGGGCCGGACCAAGAGCATGGTGCTGCGCAACCACGGGCTGATGACCTGTGGTCGGGACGTGGCCGAAGCCTTCCTCGGCATGCATACCCTGCAGCGCTGCTGCGAAATCCAGATCAATGCACAGGCCGGTGGTAGCGAGCTGATTCCGATCCCGCAGAGCATTCTGGACAGCGCCATCGAAAGCATGCGTCAGGTCACCAAGGGCGCCGGTGCCAACCTGGCCTGGCCGGCACTGCTGCGCAAGGTACAACGCGACAGCCCCGGGTTCGACAGCTGATCAGTAGAACTTCTGCACGCGCTGTGGCGTCATGCCGAACTGGCGACGGAACGCGGTGGTGAAATTGGCAGTGCTGGAATAACCGGCCTGCCATGCCGCCTCGCTGATGCTGACACCGCTCTGCAGGGCAACGTGAGCCTGCTGCAACTTGCGCTGGCGTTGCCAGGCGAACAGTGACATGCCCTGGGCCGCCTGGAACTGGCGCTGCAGGGTACTGGCGCTGGCCCCCACGGCGCTGGCGATCTGCTCCAGTGACCAACCATCGGCCTCGCCGCTGTGCAGCAGCTCCTGAGCGCGCTGCACCAGACGCTGATGATGGGGGCGCTGGCGCACCGGTTCTGTCGGCTCGCCGACAAGTTGCTCGACCACCCCATGCACCAACCCCAGCACCCTCACCTCCTGCTGCAGATGGGCCAGCAACTCGCCATCGGCAGGCTGCCCCATGACCTGCTCTGCCAGCGCCAGCAGTGGCGCGGTTGGCGTCCAGCGACGCAAGGCCAGATGCTGTCTCGGTTCGATCAGACGTCGGATACTGATATGTGCATCCAGGCCGCTGCTTGCGAACCACTCCGGAGTCAGGCAGATCGATAGCTTGCGTATGTGCTGCCCAGAGTGTGCCTGGCGGGTAAAGGTTGCCGGTTCGGTCAAGGCGATGGCAATCCCCTCGGGCCGCCCCGGCCTCGGCGCGACCTGTAACCGCCGGTCGTCGTACTGCGCCTGGCCATCTCCGTTCATGAACAGCACCAGGCTCAGGCGCGGGCTGACCTCGACCTGGGTCGAGAAGTCGTGCAGCTCGAGGCAGTCGGAGCAGTGCAGGGATAACCCCGGGCGCAACTGCTGCCAGCTCAGGCGGCCCTGGAACAAGGGGCTCTGGTCGGGGCTCCGATCAGGCCCCTGCTCGGCCAGCCGCACCGGGGTACCCAGTCGCCGGGCCAACTCTCCCACCCTGACCATATCCTGCTCGCTGCCCATCTTGCCTACCCCCCTGCATTTTGCTGTCGGCGCAAAGGAAATTGATGCTGGCGCAAAACGATTTTGTCCGGCGCTGTGCCAGACTACGCGCCGGCATCAATAGATGCAAATCATTCGCATTATCGAGCGATACGCTCACACCGTTCAAGGGACGATACACATGCCACTCTCCGCCACGCGCCATGCGCTGTGCTACAGCCGACTTTCTCTTGCCATCCTGCTTGCCCTGGGTGCGCAGCATACGTTAGCGGCCGATGACGTCATCGAGCTGCAGAGCACCGAGGTATTGGGTACTGCGCAGCAGGAGCTGCTGCAGGCGCCGGGAGTATCGGTAATCACTGCCGAGCAGATCCGCAAGACCCCACCGGCCAATGACATCGCCGAGCTGATCCGCAAGCAGCCGGGGGTCAACCTGACCGGCAACAGTGGCTCCGGTGCGCGCGGCAACAACCGGCAGATCGACATTCGCGGCATGGGCCCGGAAAACACCCTGATCCTGATCGATGGCAAGCCGGTATCCTCGCGCAATGCGGTGCGTTATGGCTGGCGCGGCGACCGCGATACCCGCGGTGACACCAACTGGGTGCCGGCCGAGCAGATCGAGCGCATCGAGGTACTGCGCGGGCCGGCGGCAGCGCGCTATGGCAATGGCGCCGCGGGCGGGGTAGTCAATATCATCACCAAGGGCCCGGGGCTCGAACACCATGCCGACATGACGCTGTACATGAGCATGCCCCAGCATGACGAGGAAGGCGCCAGCAGGCGCTTCAACTTCGGTTTGAACGGCCCGCTGAGCGAGAATCTGGCCTATCGCGTCTACGGCAACATCAGCAAGGCGGACATGGACGATGCCGACATCAACGCCGGCCACAGCCTTCCCGGCCAGAGCACCGCCGGACGCGAGGGTGTCCGCAACCGGGATGTCAGTGGCGTGCTCAGCTGGTACCTGAACGACGAACAGAAGCTGGAGCTGGAGGCCGGCTATGGTCGGCAGGGCAATATCTACGCCGGCGACAGCATGAACAACGTGGAGTCACCGGCCCTGGACGCATTGCGCAACCCCTGGCTGGGGCGTGAAACCAACATCATGTACCGCCAGAACTACGCCATCACCCACCATGGCGAATGGAGCTTCGGCGATACCCTCAACTACCTGCAGTACGAGCACACCGACAACCGCCGTCTGCAGGAAGGTCTGGCCGGTGGCCCCGAGGGCAGTATCCTCAACAACAACTTCGGCACCATCGAACTGGATACCCTGACCGCCCACAGCGAAGTCCACCTGCCGCTGGCGACGCGGATCGAACAGATGCTGACACTGGGCGCAGAATGGGTCGGCCAGCGCATGGATGATCCCTTCTCCAATACCCAGACCACCACCGAAGCCGGTGATATCCCCGGCCTGATCAATGGCGACCGTGACGGCAAAAGCTCGGCGCGTATCGCCTCGGTGTTCATTGAAAGCAACATGCAGCTACGCCCCGGCACCATACTGACTCCCGGCCTGCGCTTCGACCGGCACAGCCGTACCGGCAGCAACTGGAGCCCGGCGCTAAACCTGTCCCAGGCACTGGGTGAGGACTTCACCCTCAAGGCCGGGATCGCCCGCGCCTATAAGGCACCGAACCTGTACCAGACCAACCCGGACTATCTGCTGTACAGCCGCGGCCAGGGCTGCTGGGGCGGTGGCGGCGCCTGCTACCTGCGCGGCAACGAGAACCTGGACGCCGAGACCAGCATCAACAAGGAAATCGGTATCGAGTTCCGCCGCGACCAGCTGGTCGCCGGGATCACCTGGTTCCGCAACGACTATCGCAACAAGATCGAGGCGGGCCGCGACAGCATCGGTAACGCCATTGGCGGCAGCAACCCGGCTTATGCCGATGCCGACATCTTCCAGTGGGAAAACGTGCCGCGGGCGATCGTCGAGGGGTTGGAAGGTACCCTGAACCTGCCGCTGGCCAGCAGCCTGGACTGGAACACCAACTTCACCTATATGCTGCGCTCGGAGAACCGTGACACCGGCGAGCCGCTGTCGATCATCCCCGAGTACACGGTCAACTCGACCCTCGACTGGCAGATCAACCAACCCTGGTCGGCGCAGGCCAGCGTCACCTGGTATGGCAAGCAGGAACCCGGCAAGTACGGCTACCAGGGCAACCTGCTGACCGGCGATGCGCGCCGCTCCATCTCGCCCTACAGCCTGGTCGGCCTGAGCAGTCGCTATGCCTTCACTGACAATCTCAGCGTCAGCGGCGGTGTCAGCAACCTGTTCGACAAACGCCTGTACCGTGAAGGTAACGCCAACATAGCTGGTGCCTATACCTACAACGAGCCGGGTCGGACCTTCTATACCAGCATCAGCAGCAGCTTCTGAGCAAAGCCTGCGCTCCATGGCCCGGCCGTACCGGGCTGGCCATGGAGCATGTCCGCCGCATAGGTATTACACTGTTCCGCACACCCTTGCGGAACCTTGCCCATGCAAGTCGAACTGATTGAAATCCGCGACCACCTGAGTCGCTTCGCTCCCTTTGACGAATTGCCCGAGGAAACCCTCGACGATATCGCCCGGCAGACGCAGGTGCGCTACTTCAAGGCTGGCACGCCGATTCTGCAACAGGACGACGAGATAACCGAGCTGCACTATATCCGCAGCGGCGCAGTGGAAATCTATCGGCGCAATGGCGAGCTGTTCAACCGCCTGGGCGAGGGCGATATCTTCGGTCAGGCCGGGCTGCGCCGGCACGGTCGAGTGCGCTTCCCGGCCCGCGCCCTGGAAGACACCCTGATCTATTTCATTCCCGGGGGACTGTTCAGCCAGCTGTGCGACCAGCACGACAGCCTTGCCGATTTCGTCGATACCGAGGGCTCGGCACGGCTGCGCTCGGCGATGGAGTCCCAGGGCCGGGCCAATGAGCTGATGAAGATTCGCGTCAACAAGCTGATCAGCCGGCCACCGGTGATGCTCGACGCCCAGTCCAGCATCCACCGGGCAGCAGCGGTAATGACCGAGCAGAGCGTATCGGCACTGCTGATCACCGAGCCGTGGCAGGAAGACCCGCAGCAGCAACGCGTCATCGGCATCATCACCGACCGCGACTTCCGCACCCGGGTGGTGTCCGAGGCACTGCCACCGGAAACGCCGCTGCATAGCATCATGTCCGCCGACCCGATCACCCTGCAGGCCAGCGACTCGGTATTCGAGGCCATCCTGTGCATGCTGCGGCACAATATCCACCATCTGCCGATCCTCAACCGGCGCCGCCCGGTGGGCCTGATCAACCTGGCCGATGTAATCCGGTACCAATCCCAGAGCAGCCTGTATCTGGTCAATGACATCTTCAACCGGCAGTCGGTCAGCGAGTTGCAGAACCTGCTGCCGCATGTGCGCGCCACTTTCCTGCGCATGGTCGAGGACGAAGCCAGTGCGCACATGATCGGCAGCGCCCTGTCCAGCATCGGCCGCAGCTTCATCCAGCGCCTGGTGGACCTCGCCGAGGAGCAGCTGGGGCCACCGCCGGTGCCCTACTGCTTCATGGTCATGGGCTCGATGGCCCGGGATGAGCAGTTGATCGTGACCGACCAGGATAATGCGCTGGTCCTCGACGACCGCTTCGATCCGGCCGAGCATGACGACTATTTCCTGCGCCTGGCGACCTTCGTCAGCAACGGTCTGGCCGCCTGCGGCTACAGCTATTGCAAGGGTGACATCATGGCCACCAACCCGCGCTGGCGCCAGCCACTGAAAGTCTGGAAAAGCTATTTCAGCGACTGGATCGAACGGCCCAACCCGCGCACCCTGCTCAACAGCAATATCTTCTTCGACCTGGAGGCGGTCAGCGGCCAGTCCGACTTCGTCGAGCAACTGCGCGAGCTGATCGCCAACAAGGCCAGCCGCAATCAACGCTTTCTCGCCCTGCTGGCACGCAACTCGCTGAACCGTACCCCGCCGCTGGGGTTCTTCCGCACCTTCGTCATGGAGCAGGACGGAAAACAGAAGAACATCATCAATATCAAGCGCCGCGGTACCGCACCGCTGACCGACCTGATCCGCGTTCATGCACTGGCCTGCGGCTCCACCGCCCAGAGTTCCTTCGATCGCCTGGACGATATCGCCAAGACCCGGCTGGTACCACCCGATGCGGTGGAACGACTGCGCTATGCGCTGGAGTTCCTGTCGCTGGCACGCATCCGGCACCAGGCACTGGATATTCAGGAAGGCCGCGAACCGAACAACGATATCGAACCGGAGAATGTCTCGGCGGCGGAGCGCCATGGCCTGAAGGATGCGTTCCAGATACTCAGCAATGCCCAGAAATTCCTGCGTTACCGCTACCCCGACATCAACGGTGGCCGACCAGCATGAACCGATCAACCAAGCAACCGCGGATCGACTGGGCCCAGTATATGGGCAGCCTGGCTGAAACCTCCCGCCAACCGCTGCTGGCAGCCTTCTACCAGGCCAACTGGCCAACGCCGGATACGCCGCTGGATGACGTCGAATTCGTTGCCCTGGATATCGAAACCACCGGCCTGGATGCGCGACGCCACGCAATCGTCAGTATCGGCCTGATCCCCTTCACCCTGGCACGCATTCGCAGTGACCAGGCCTGGCACCAACTGGTGCGCCCCTATGGTGACCTGATCCCGGAATCGGTGACCTTCCATCACATTACCCACTCGGATATCCGGCGGGCACCACGCTTTGGCGAGATTCTGGAAAGCCTGCTGCAACGGTTGGCCGGCAAGGTGGCGGTAGTGCACTACCGTAATATCGAACGTACCTTCATTGATGAGGCGGTGCGCCACGCCCTGGGGGAAGGCCTGCTGTTTCCGATGGTCGACACCATGCAGATCGAGGCCGACCTGTATCCCCAGCGCCAGCCAGGCTGGCTGCGACGACTGCGGGGCCAGCCGCCGATCTCGATTCGCCTGGCCGACAGCCGTGCGCGCTACGGTCTGCCGCTGTACCAGGCGCACCATGCCCTGACCGATGCGCTGGGTACCGCGGAGTTGTTGCAGGCGCAGGTGGCAACACACTTCCCGGCACCACAGCGGCTGGCTGAGCTGTGGTACTGAGCCGCTAGCGCGGCTCGCTCATCAAGCCCTTGACGATGGCGATGCAACCGACCAGCAACACCACGGTGAACGGCAGTCCGGTGGACACCGCCATGGCCTGCAGCGCCACCAGCCCGCCACCCAGCAACAGGGCAATGGCCAGCACACCCTCTATCACCGCCCAGAACACCCGCTGGGATACCGGTGCGTTGACCTTGCCGCCGGCCGTCACTGTGTCGATCACCAGCGAGCCGGAGTCCGAGGAGGTAATGAAGAACATCACCACCAGCACGATACCAACGAACGAAGCGATGCCCGATAGCGGCAGCTGACTGAGCATGGTGAACAGTTGCAGCTCCAGCGCCGCCTCCTGCACACCCGTGAAGTTGTCCACCAGCACCTGATGAATGGCGCCTCCACCGAAGGAGGTCATCCACAATACCGACACCAGTGATGGCACCAGCATTACCGCAATCAGGAACTCCCGAACCGTGCGCCCACGGCTGACACGGGCGATGAACATGCCGACAAAGGGCGACCAACTGATCCACCAGGCCCAGTAGAAGGCGGTCCAGCCCTGGACGAAATTGACATCCTCCCGGCCGACCGGATTGGCGAGCGCCGGCAGGTAGGTGACATAGGCGCTCAAGTTACTGAACAGCCCCTTGAAGATTTCCAGCGTCGGCCCAACGACGATGACGAACAGCAATAGCGCCACCGCCAGCAGCAGGTTGATCTTGGACAGCTGCTGCACACCCTTGTCCACCCCAGACACCACCGACCATAGCGCCACTGCGGTGATGGCGATGATCAGCAGTACCATGGTCAGGTTACCGGTTGGAATACCGAACAGGTGCTCCAGACCTGCACCCGCCTGCTGAGCGCCGATCCCCAGGGAAGTAACCAGACCGAACATGATGGCGAACACCGCAAGGATGTCGACAATGTGTCCCGGCCAGCCCCAGACCCGCTCCCCCAGCAGCGGATAGAAGATCGAGCGCACACTCAGCGGCAACCCCTTGTTGAAGGAGAAGATCGCCAGCGACAAGGCGACTATCGCGTAGATCGCCCAGGGATGCAGACCCCAGTGGAAAATGGTCGCCGCCATGCCCAGACGCATGGACTCTTCAGCATTGCCGGCAGCACCGCCGAGTGGCGCCCAGTCGGTGCGCTCACCATTGGCACCCAAGGTGATGCCGTCGTAGGCGGCGGTGAAGTGCGACATGGGCTCGGCGACCCCATAGAACATCAGGCCGATGCCCATGCCGGCTGCGAACAGCATGGAAAACCAGCCGAAATAGGTGTAATCCGGTGTCGCCTCCTTACCGCCGATGCGCACCCTGCCCAGCGGCGAGACGATCAAGGCCAGGCACAGCACCACGAAAATATTCGCAGCCGCCAGGAAAAACCAGTCCATCTTGCCGGTCACCCAGCCGCGCAGACTGCCGAATACCGCCTCAGCCTGATCCTGCAATGCCAGGGTCAACAGCACGAACAGCAGAATGGTGCCCGCTGAAATCAGGAAAACCTTGCTGTGGATATCCAGGTTGATGGTCAACTGACCGGAGAAGTTATCCTGCCCGACCACGTAATCGGTATCGATCAGATTGGTTTCGCCCGATGGGGCGGGAATGCCATCATCATTGATGACTGGTGCTATCGGCTCGTTCTCGTTCGTGGGCTGGGTTCCCATGGAATCGCTCCTTGTATGGCGTTACTCGCCAGCACGACAGATAAGCAGAAGCAGACTGAAACTGACTCAACTGTAGTCGCCTGGTCGAGGAATTGCTGCACAGGCGGCACATGGTAACGCAACGGGACGGATGGTAAAAATCGGTAACACTTCCACCTCGGCGGCGAAGCGGCGGGCAGCACCACATTTGGGGTCATGGCATCATGAGTTTTTTTAAACTTCAACACAAATAAATTGAGTTTGTTTCATTCAGCCCGAGTACCGACAATCCTCTCCGGATTATTTACTGGAGGATCTGTCATGAGCCTGGCCCACAACCTTGGTTTCCCACGCATCGGGCGTGATCGCGAGTTGAAAAAAGCCCAGGAAGCCTATTGGAAAGGCGACCTGGATGAAGCTGGCCTGCGCGCCATCGGCAAACAGTTGCGTGCCACTCACTGGCAGGCACAGCAGGATGCCGGCATCGACCTGCTGCCGGTCGGTGACTTCGCCTGGTACGACCAGGTGCTGACCCACTCCCTGACCTTCGGCGTCATTCCCGAGCGCTTTCGCAGCAAGGACAACGCCAAGCCCACCCTGCAGACATTGTTCGCCATGGCCCGCGGTGCCGTTGGCCACGACTGCTGCTGTGGCGGCACGCATGCCCAGGAAATGACCAAGTGGTTCGATACCAACTACCACTACCTGGTCCCCGAGTTCACCGCAGACCAGCAGTTCGCACTGAGCTGGGAGCAGCTGTTCGAGGAGGTGGACGAAGCCATTGCCCTCGGGCACAAGGTCAAGCCGGTAGTCATTGGGCCGCTGACCTACCTGTGGCTGGGCAAGGTCAAGGGTGACGAGTTCGACAAGCTCGACCTGCTGGATCGATTGCTGCCGCTGTACGGGGAGATTTTCCAGCGTCTGGCTGCACAAGGCGTGGAGTGGGTACAGATCGACGAACCGATCCTGGTGCTGGACCTGCCGCAGGCATGGAAGAACGCCTTCGAACGGGCCTACAACCTGCTGCAGAAAGAGCCGCTGAAGAAGCTGATCGCCACCTACTTTGGCGGTCTCGAAGACAACCTCGGGCTGGCGGCCGGTCTGCCGGTCGACGGTCTGCATATCGACCTGGTGCGCGCACCGGAACAATACCCGACCATTCTCGACCGCCTGCCCTCCTACAAGGTGCTGTCGCTGGGCCTGGTCAATGGCCGCAACGTCTGGCGCTGCGATCTGGAAAAGGCCCTTGAAGTGGTCCGCCATGCCCATGAGCGCCTGGGCGAACGCCTGTGGCTGGCTCCGTCCTGCTCACTGCTGCACAGCCCGGTGGATCTGGACCGCGAAGACCAACTGGACGCCGAACTGAAGAGCTGGCTGGCGTTTGCCGTACAGAAATGCGCCGAAGTGGCGACCCTGGCCCGTGCAGTCAACCAGCCGGATTCGCCTGAAGTGGCTGCCGCCCTGGCTGAAAGCGGTGCCGTACAGGCCAGCCGCGACGCCTCCGCACGCATCCACAAGCCGCAGGTGCAGGCCCGCCTGGCGGCCATCCGCCCTGCGGACAGCCAGCGCCATGCGCCCTTTGCCGAGCGTATTGCCAAGCAGCGCGCCGGCCTGAACCTGCCGGCATTCCCGACCACCACCATCGGCTCCTTCCCGCAGACCCCGGCCATTCGCCTGGCTCGCCAGTCATTCAAGCAGGGCAAACTCAGCCAGGCTGAATACACCGAGGCCATGCATAGCGAAATCCGCCATGCGGTCAAGGTGCAGGAGCAGTTGGGGCTGGATGTGCTGGTGCATGGCGAGGCCGAGCGCAACGACATGGTCGAGTATTTCGCCGAGCAACTCGATGGCTACGCCTTCACCCGCTTTGGCTGGGTACAGAGCTACGGCTCACGCTGCGTCAAGCCAGCGGTGATCTATGGCGACCTGAGCCGCCCCAGGGCGATGACCGTGGACTGGATCACCTACGCCCAGGGCCTGACTGACAAGGTGATGAAGGGCATGCTGACCGGCCCGGTGACCATGCTGATGTGGTCGTTCCCGCGGGACGACATCCCCCGCGAGGAGCAGGCACGCCAGTTGGCGCTGGCAATCCGTGACGAGGTGGTGGACCTGGAAGCCGCGGGTATCAAGGTGATCCAGATCGATGAGGCCGCCTTTCGCGAGGGTCTGCCCCTGCGCAAGTCGGGCTGGCAGCACTACCTGGACTGGGCCACCGAGGCCTTCCGCCTGACCGCCAGCGGTGTACGCGATGAAACCCAGATCCATACCCACATGTGCTACAGCGAGTTCAATGATGTGATCGAATCGATCGCCGCGATGGATGCCGATGTGATCACCATCGAGACCTCGCGTTCGGACATGGAACTGCTGGAAGCCTTCGAGCAGTTCGCCTACCCGAACGAGATCGGCCCGGGGGTGTATGACATCCACTCGCCACGGGTGCCCAGCACCGGCGACATCGTCACGCTGCTGCGCAAGGCAGCGCAGCGTATTCCCGCCGAACGGCTGTGGGTCAACCCGGACTGCGGCCTGAAGACCCGGGCCTGGCCGGAAACCGAAGCGGCGCTGGTGAACATGGTTGCGGCAGCGCGCGAGTTGCGTGGCGAATCTGCGCTCAGCGCCTGATACTTGCGAGCAGCGACTCCCGGCCTGCGCCGCAATGCTGCTCACCTAACCCCGTCATCCTTCGCGAAGGCGAAGGATGATCAGGGCCGGACCTCAGCCGAGTGGATAATGGCCAGTACATCAGGTGCGCTGAGTCGGTAGCTTTTCATCAGCGCCTTGAGTTCATCACCAAACTCCCGCGCCTCGCGCAGGCGTTCAGTCTTTTTCTTCGCCTCGAGTTGTTCCAGGCTCTCGGCAAGTTTGCGTTCGATTTCCCGAAACGCAGCATTCTTGGTCATAGGCAACCTATCACGAATCTTAAAGAAGACCTGTCTTGTACCGGGCGACAATCAAGCAAAACCGGATACGGCGAAGCCGAACTCACACAGGTCCGAGCGTGTTTGCGGGCATGGGCGCCGGGGTACGTCAGTGACAGTCGGGATAACCACAGATCATGCTATCAGACCGCTCTGGCCGGAAGTTGTCCCTTCGACTCCGCTTCATGCGACGAACGGAAAAGCCATCATGCAGTGGTCGTCGCCCGTCTTGATACGACACTGTCGGGTAGTCGACAGCTTGTCGAATGACGTTCTGGCCGGACGGCCAGCGGAGCGAAGGAATTCTAGCATGTCTGACGCTGTTCGATAGCATCAGTTGCGTGAATGCACTCACCCCTGCCCCAGCTCCAGCCCACTCAAGCGCCGCACGGGCTGCGCCACTGCAGCATCGAAGATCCCGGCACGCGTCTCCACCAGGGTGAAATCCCGACTGGCCCGGGTGATGGCGGTGTACACCAGTTCCTTGGTCAGCAGCGGGCTGCGGGTCTCCGGCAGCACCAGCGCGGCGTGGGCAAACTCCGAGCCCTGGGACTTGTGCACGGTCATGCCGAATACGGTTTCCACCCCGCTCAACCGGCTGGGTAGCACGAAACGCAGGCCACCTGCGCCGTCGTTGCGCGGGAAGGCCACCCGCAGCACGTGGGGTTCCGCTTCACCGGGCTGCAATGCCGGCTCCCGGACCATCAGGGCGATGCCGATGTCACCGTTCATCAGCCCCAGCGCGTAGTCATTACGGGTCACCAGCACCGGCCGCCCCTCGTACCAGCCCCGCGGCTCGGGCAGCAGACCACGCCGGTGCAGCAGCCCGGCGATCGACTGGTTGAGCCCCTCAACCCCCCAGGGGCCCTGGCGCACCGCACAGAGTACCTGAAAGGTATCGAAAGCCTTCAGCACCTGCTGCGCCCATTGCTCCCAGGCCGGGTCGCGGGCAGCCAGTTGCGCCGGTGGCCGCTGTTCGCTCAGCACCCGCAGGTACTCGGCATAGCCGGGCAACTGATCGCCGCCCAGCACCAGTTGCGCCAGCGCCGGGTCGCCCTGCCCCTGCAGCACATGGCTGTGGATATCCCGATACCGGGCATCGGCCAGCACCTGCCTGGCCGCCCGCGGATCGGCGCGGTTCACCGCCCGGGCCAGTTCACCGATGCCACTGGCCGCACCGAAGCGATGGGAGTGGCGCAGCATCACCGTCTGCTGCGCCAGCGGGTGGCGTTGCGCATCGCCGCTCTGCAATCCCGCCGCAGCCAGCGACTGACCGCTGACCTGCTCCAGCCAGTGGCGCGTCTCATCGCTGTAGCGGCCGGCTTCGGCATCCCGGCACAGATCACCGAGCACCGCACCGGCTTCCACCGAGGCCAACTGATCCTTGTCACCGAGCAGTACCAATCGCGCCCGCGGCGGCAGTGCCACCAGCAGGCAGGCCATCATCTCCAGATCGATCATCGACGCCTCGTCGACCACCAGTACATCCAGCGCCAGCAGGTTGCCGGCATGGTGACGAAAGTGTCGGCTGTCCGGGCGGCTGCCGAGCAAGCGGTGCAGGGTGGTGACTTCCCGGGGGATCTGCTCGCGTACCACTTCAGCCACCTGCAGGCCGCCGACCTGACGCCCGATGGACTCGGTCAGCCGCGCCGCGGCCTTGCCAGTCGGGGCAGCCAGATGGATGCGCAGAGGCTGCCCCGCCGCCACCGCCGGAGCCTGCAGCAATGCCAGCAGGCGCACCACGGTGGTGGTCTTGCCGGTGCCGGGGCCGCCAGTGATGATGCTGAAGGCACCCCGCGCCGCCAGGGCGCAGGCCAGCTGCTGCCAGTCCGGCTGTTGCTGGCTGTCGGCAAATAGCTGCTGCAACTGGCCGGGTAGATTCTCCGGCAGCGCCAGCGGTGTCTGCAGTCGCCGTTGCAGGGCGGTGGCCACCTGCCGCTCATAATTCCAGTAGCGACGCAGGTACAGTCGTTGGCCATGCAACACCAGCGGTCGCTCGCCCGGCTCCGCGTCGCCCTCGCCGCCTGGCTGCTCGACCAGCGGGCTGGCGGCCAGCACCTGGCGCCACTGCTCGACCGTCACCGGGCGCAGCAGCTGCGAGGGCAGACGGATGTCCTGGCCGGCCTGCTGCCCTTCCGGCGGCAATGACAGGCTCAGGTCGGGAGCGCTCAGGGTCTCGCCCAGGTCCAGACACACGTGACCATGCCCCAACTGGTGGCTGGCCAGTGCCGCGGCCAACAGCGCCAGGGGCTCGGCGGTCGGCTGCATGTCCAGCAGGAATACCGCCAGCGCCCGGTCCAGGGCGCGCAGCCAGCCGACCTCGACCCATTGCGCGAGCTGATGCAGTATCTCGTCACTGCCGAGTACGGCCGGCGGTTGCGTGGACAGGTTGTCCAACAGGTCCAGTTGGTCGTACCGCTCGATGTCGCCGCTGCTCATGGAACACTCTCCTCCTGCGCCTGCCCGGCAAACAGCCGGTCCAGACTCTCGATCAGCTCACGCGGCGGGCGGTCATGCCAGATGCCGGCGCCCGACGCCTCGCCGCCACGGATGAACCAGTACAGCGCGCCCCCCACATGCCGGTCGTAGTCGTAATCCACCAGCCGCGCGCGCAGTTGGCGGTGCAGCGCCAGCAGGTAGAACACGTACTGCAGGTCATAGCGGTGCTCGAGTACCGCCGCGCCCATGGCCTCAGCGGTGTAGGCATCGGCATCGACACCCAGCCAGTTGGACTTGTAATCCACCACGTAGTAGCGCCCCTGGTGCTCGAATACCAGGTCGATAAAGCCCTTGAACAGGCCGTTGAGCCGATCGCGCAACAACGGCGCCCGGGCTTTTGCATCCAGGGTATGGGCGCAGACCAATTGGTCGATGCGCTGCACATCGACCCGCGCGGCGCTGAACAGGAATTCCATTTCCACCTGGTACTGCCGCTCCGACAGGTCGGCCAGGCTCAGCTCGCTGCCGGGCACCAGGCCCGGGCGTTGCAGCAGGCCGCTCAGCCACTGCCCGAGACAGTCGCTCCATTCGCCCCAGCCCCGGCGCTGGCAGCGCGGATACAGACGCTCCCGGCACACAGCCGAATCGGTCAGCTGGGCAAAGCCTTCGCGGCCAGCCAGTTCCAGCAGTCCATGCAGGAAGGTGCCCGGCTGCGGACCGCGGGGGAAGCGGTGGATGCTTGGCACCTCCCCGGGCTTGAGCGGCAGGAACCGGTGGTTGCGCTCATCGTCGTTGAGTTGTCCTGACAACGGTGAGTCCGGTGCCTCGCCGCCCACCGCCAGGGCACTGTAGGAGCCGATCCACCAGGACTCGAAGGGCGGGTGATGCGGGTTGCGCTCGTGCAGCTCGCCGCTATCGTCGGCCACCGGTTGGTACGGCTGCTCGCCAGCCTCGGGCGCAGGCACTACCGCCACCACCCCATCTGCCCCGTGCGGCTGCCACTGCTGCAACCAGCCCGGCAGGCTGGCGGGCTCGGGCAGCGGCTCACCGCCGGCCAGCAGCCAGGCTATGGCGCTGTGATGCAGTACCGATCTGCGACCCTGGCCGGACTTGAGATCCGCCAACCCCAGCCAGCAGGCGTGGCGGGCGCGGGTCAGGGCCACATACAGCAGTCGCAGGTCCTCGCCCAGGCGCTCGCGGTCGGCCTGTTGCAGCTGCTCTTCGGTCGGTTCCAGGATCCAGCGGGCCCGCCCACCGTCGTGCAGGCGTACCGGCTCCCCCGCTTTCACCGCGCGGCTGTGAGCAATGAAAGGCAGAAACACCAGCGGGTATTCCAGGCCCTTGGACTTGTGGATGGTCACCACCTTGACCAGATCGGCATCGCTTTCCAGGCGCAGTATCTGTTCCTCCCCACCACTGCCGTCCTGGGCCCGGCGGATGAGCTCGGCCAGATGGCGGATCAAGGCCTGCTCGCCGTCCAGCTCGCGCGCCGCCTGCTGCAGCAATTCAGCCAGGTGCAACAGGTTGGTCAGCCGTCGCTCGCCGTCCCCCTGCTCGACCAGCCGCGCCGGCAGGCGGAAGTCGTGCAGCAGGCGGTGCAACATCGGCAGCACACCCTGGCGCAGCCAGCGCTGGCGATAGTCACGGAACTGGTCGACCCAGCGTTCCCACAGGCGCTCATCCTGGTTGAGCAGCTCCAGCTCGGCCCAGCTCAAGGCCAGGGTCGGGCTGGCCAGTGCGGCCCGCAGCAGGCGGTCATTGCCCGGATCGGCACAGGCGCGCAACCAGCGCAGCATGTCCGCGGCCTCCAGGGTGGCCAGTACCGAGTCCTTGTCCGACAGGTAGACGCTGCGCACCCCGCGCGCCGCCAGCGCCTGGCGGATCGCCTGGGCCTCCCGGCCAGTACGCACCAGAACCGCCATGTCCGCCGGGCGCACCGGCTGCAATCCCTTCTGCGGATCAGCGAAGCCGGTCGCGCCGCGCTGGCCGGCCCGCAGCAGCTCGACCATGGCGCTGGCACAGCGTTCGGCCATCTGGCTGCGGTAGCTTTCCCCGCTCAGCGGTTGCTCTCCGCCCAGGTGCCAGGCGGTCAGGGCCGGCCCCGGCTGGCCGTCCAGTGTCCAGACCTCGTCACGCCCCCTGGCCTTGACCGGCAGGAATGGCAGCGGATTATCCTCGCCGTGCCGGAACAGGAAGGCGCCAGCGGGCCACTGCTGTTCGGCCTGGCTGAAGACGCGGTTGACCGCAGCGACCATGGCCTGGCTGGAGCGGAAGTTGGTATCCAGGTTCTCGTGCCGCCCGGCAGTGGCGGTCCGGGCACCGAGATAGGTGTGGATGTCGGCACCGCGGAAGGCGTAGATCGCCTGCTTGGGATCACCGATCAGCAGCAGCGCGGTATCGGGGTCATTCTGCTGGACCCGGTAGATGCTGTCGAAGATGCGGTACTGCAGCGGATCGGTATCCTGGAACTCATCGATCAGGGCCACCGGGAACTGCCGGCGGATGACCTCGGCCAGTCGCTGGCCATTGCTGCCCTGCAATGCGGCATCCAGCCGGGTGAGCATGTCATCGAAGCCCATCTGGGCGCGGCGCAGCTTTTCCGCCTCGAAACGCCGGCTGATCCAGCCGGCGGCATGCAGCAGGGCTGGCTGGGTCGGATCGGGCAACGCGGCCAGCCGCTGTTCGAGGGTGGCCATGTCATCCAGCGCCGCGCAGACGCCGGCGGGCAGTTCCAGCTCGACACCCTTCTTGCAGGCATCCTGCAGCCCTTCGTGGGTGAAGCGCTTGAAATAGTCATTCTTGAAGGTCAGCTCGCCGCTGTCCGCACACCAGGCTCGCAGCTGATCGAGGCGCGGCTGGTAGATGCTCGGCTTGAGCTTGTTGCCATTGAAACTGCCCGCCTCGCAGCACCGTTCGAGAAACAGCTGCAGCTCATCCAGCCATTGCAACCAGGGTCGGCGCAGGCCCTCCAGCATCTCGGCCGCCTGCTGCAGCTGTTGCTCGAGCAGCAGTTGCAGGCTGCCCTCCTCCTCCCCTGCGTGCACATCCAGCCAGCGGCGCACCTGGGTGCCCAGCTGATCGGGATACTGCCAGTGGCGATTGACCCAGCCCAGTGCTGGGCCCTGCAGGGGATAGCAGTGCTGACGCCAGTAATCGCGCACTACCTCGGCGAGCAGGTCGCTGTGATCGGTCTCCAGGCTCTGTTCGAACAGGCTGCCACTGTCGAAGGCGTGTTCACGCAGCATGCGCTGGCACCAGCTGTGGATGGTGGAGACCGCCGCCTGGTCCATCCACTGGGCGGCAATATCGAGCTTGCGGGCACTGCCGGCGTGCTCGGCCGGATCGATATCGGCGAGCAGCCTCCGGAGAATCGGATCGGGCTCCTCCAGCTCGCCGCGGAAGGCCTGGGCAGCCTGCACCAGCCTGGCGCGGATGCGGTCACGCAGCTCCTGGGTGGCGGCATCGGTAAAGGTCACCACCAGGATCTCCGGCGGCAACAGCTCACGGCCAAAGCCGGCCTCGCCACCGTGGCCCAGCACCAGGCGTAGATAGAGAGCGGAGATGGTGAAGGTCTTGCCGGTGCCGGCGCTGGCCTCGATCAGCCGGCTGCCGTGCAACGGACAGCAAAGGGCCAGGGGTATACGAGTGTCGCTCATGTCTCATCCTCCCCAGCCCGTAACAGCTGCAGCACCCGGTCGGTCTGTGCCTGCAGCAGCGGTTGGTACAGTTGCTGCGCCCAGTATTCGAACTCGCCGTCCTGCCACAGGCTGGCGAAGTCCGGATAGCTGCGCTGCAGCGCCAGGCTCTTCTGCACTTCGCCGGTCAGGTAGGCCGAACCTTCATAGCAGCTGCGCGCCTTGGCCATACGCTGCTCGTCCTTTCCGGCCAGAAAGGCGAAGGCGGTTTCCAGTGCCACCGGCAACGGCCGTTGCAGGCTCTGTTGCCGGGCCTGCAGCCAGCCATGGGCAATCCCCTGGGCCTCGATGGTGTCCAGCGGCTGGATGAGCACACTGGCATCCTCGCCGACCAGACGGGTATGCAACGCATGGCCGCTGGCCGCCGCCAGCACATGCAGGCACCAGTCCGCCAGCAGCTTGCGCCAGCGCAGCTCCTTACCCTGGTTGTCCAGCAATCTGCCGGTAATCAGCGCCACCCGCGCCAAGCCCGCCTGGCTGGATGAGCCACGGGGCGCAGCCAGCCAGCTGCGCAGTTCCAGCTGGGGGATCGCCACCGCCAGGGCCAGAGGCTGTTCATGCGGTTGATCCCACAATAGCCATTGCTCTCGATAGCGCGCCAGTTGATCCTGCAGGGGATCAAGCAACTGCTCCCGGGCCAACTCGCCGAAACCGGCCAGCGGCAACTCGCCACGGGCGCTGAGACGCCCGGCGGCCTGTTGCAGGCGCTGGTCCCAGTTTCCCTCCGGCTCGGCCACCGCCTGCTGCAGTAGCCACTGGCTGAGCTGATGCCGATCCAGCCCATCCAGGGCAAAGGGTTCGTCATCCTCAGTGATGCTGTCCTGCTCACGCAGGTGCACCTTGAGCCGGGTGGCGAAGAAGTGTTCCACCGGACTGCGCAGAAAGTGCTGCAGGGTGTCCGCTTCGATCGGCGCGGCCGCGGCCAGTTCACTCAGCTGCGCGTCGGCCTGCCGGCGGCCACCAGCTTCGTGCAGCGCGCGCCACTCCCCGGCATAGCTGAACAATGCGCTGCGACCATCGAAATAGCGGCGGCTGAAGGGCTGCAGCGGATGTTCAGTGGTCAGCGCGGCGAGCAGGTCGCCACCGCCCTGCAGCTGCCAGCCGTCAGCCAGATGATCGCGCAGTTGGCCGACCAGCACCGAGGGTGGACGTTCGCTGTTGTCGCGGATGCTGCGCCCGACCCAACTGATGCTCAGACCGTCGCGGGCCGACAGCAGCGCCTCCAGCAGCAGGTAGCGGTCATCCTCACGACGCGAGCGGTCGCCGGGACGGTAGTCGTTGCCCATCAAATCGAAATCCAGCGGTGGCTGGGCCCGGGGATAGTCGCTGTCGTTCATGCCCAGCAGGCAGATATGCCGGAACGGGATGGCGCGCATGGGCATCAGCGTACAGATATTCACCGCGCCGGCGAGAAACCGCTGGCTGAGGGTATCCTGGCCGACACTGGCCAGCCAGGCTTCGGCGACCACGGTCAGCGGCAGCGGCTCCACCAGCCCCACCGACTCGCACAGCTCCAGCCAATGCTCCAGCCCTTCCTGCAACTGCGCCAGCAGCAGCTGGTCACGCTCACCCTCGGCAGCGAAGAAGTCTGCCAGCAACTGGCGCAGGCGCTCGCCCCATTGCACCGGTGATGCCGGCTGACCCAGCAGCCGTTCATGTTCATCCAGACGCTCCAGCAACTGGCTCAGGGGACCGATCAGTGCCGCATCCAGCCCACCGATCTCGTCATACGGCTCGATTCCCTGCCAGGCCGGTGCCGTGCCACTGGCATAACCGAGCAACATGCGTCGCAGCCCGAAGCGCCAGCTGTTGCTATCCAACCCCGGCGGCAGTCCCTGGGCCTGGCGCCGTTGCTGGTCCAGACCCCAGCGGATACCAGCCCCCTCGATCCAGCGCTGCAGGGTTGGCAGCTCGGCCTCGCTCAGACCGAAACGCCCGCGCAACGCCGGTACGTCCAGCAGATCGAGTACTTCACTGACCGGCAGCCGGCTGTCAGGCAACCGCAGCAGGTGTTCCAGGGCAATCAGCAGCGGCTCCTGGCCACGTTGCCCCTGGTCAGCCAGAGTGAAGGGGATGTGTCGCGGGTCATCCGCGGCATACTGGCCGAACACCGCCTGCACATGGGCAGCATAGGTATTCACGTCCGGCACCATGACGATGATGTCCCGCGGTTTCAGGCTCGGGTCACGGTCGAAGGCATCCAGCAGTTGATCATGCAGGATCTCCACCTCGCGCTGCGCGCTGTGCGCCAGCTGGAAACGCAACGAGGTATCCTCGGTGGCCCTGACTGGCGGCCAGCAGGCGCGACTTTCCGCCAGCGGGCGCAGTTCGAGAATGTCCTGCTGCAGTTGCTGCAGCAGGGTCTGGCCCTCGGGCGCGGTAAACAGATCGACCCGGCCACCATTGATCGCAGCGAAGCGCGACTCGTAGCTGCCGCGTTCGTCGTGCTGGTCGAGCAGGTTGATGTAGTCCCGGCCCTGCTTGCCCCAGGCCGCCAGCAACGGGTGGGCATGCTGGTGCAGCAGTGCGTCATCCAGTTGCACCGGCACCCCGGGCCGGCGCTGCTGGCGGCGATACTGATGCCGTAGCAGGTCCTGATCGGCGACGATATCGCCCCAGTGGTACTGGCAGGGGTTGAGTACCGCCAGCAGCACCTGGCTGAAACGGCCGATCACCGCCAACGCCTCCAGCGTCTGCGCCGGCAGCGAGGATATGCCGAACACCACCACGCGGCGCGGCAGGCCGCCGGGACGTTGACCGGCACTCAACAGATGTCCGACAAACCGCGGATGAATGCCGGCCCGACTGTCGCTCAACCGCTCGGCACCGACATCGGCCAGCACCGCCCGCCACAGCGCTGGCTGCCAGCGCTCCTGCGGCTCCAGTTGCCGGTGGCCCTGACGGGCCAGACCAATGCGATCCTGCCCTTCGGCCCAGTCGTTCAGCCAGTCGGCACGATACACCTGGTACTGATCGAAC
Organism: Pseudomonas sp. MYb185; assembly: GCF_002979975.1. Taxonomy (GTDB): domain Bacteria; phylum Pseudomonadota; class Gammaproteobacteria; order Pseudomonadales; family Pseudomonadaceae; genus Halopseudomonas. Next base: position 104,535 of record NZ_PCQD01000010.1, read on the forward strand.
AGATCGGCCAGGCGCTCGGCCAGCTGGTAGCGCTTGCGGCAATCACGGTCATCGGCGAGAAAGTGTTTGAGTGGCTCGAATTCAGGCTGTTCGAGCAGCGCCGGCAGCAGGCGCATCAAGCGCCAGGTCAGCGGCTGCTTGTCCAGCGGCGAGGTTTCCGGCACCGCTTCGCGGCCCAGCACGCCGCGATAGGCATCCCACAGAAAGCGCGCCGGCAGTTGCACATCCACCGCGGCGGCAATGCCACAGCCGCCCTGCTCCGGGTCCGCTGCCAGCGCCATGCGCAGCCATTGGGCGATGCCGTTGCTCTGCACCAGCATCACCTCATTCTCCAGCGGCGCCAGCGGATGAGCCCGCAGCCAGTCGACCACCAGCTCGCGCAGGCTCTCCAGGCGGTTGCCGTGGATGATCATCAAACCGGGCGCGAGATCTTGGGCTTCCTGCATGAGGGCTCCGTTATTCAGTCAACAGTGGCGCACAGGCGGGGTCTGCTGATGCTTCATGGCAAACCTCGTATCCGCAGGGTACCTCATCCCAGGGCGATAAGCGGCTATACCTGGCTGCCGAGGTAACGCCTTTCCCAGGGGCTGATTTCGTCCATGAAGCTGTCCAGCTCCAGGCGCTTGCAGGCCAGGTAGCCTTCGATGAACTCTTCGGTGAACATCGCGCGGGCCACTTCACTGACCTGCAGCCGACGAATCGCCCGGTGCAGGGTGCAGCTCAGGCGCAGATCATCCGGCACCTCGAACTCGCCCTGGGCCGGCAGGTCCGGCTGCAGCTGGCGTTCGATGCCGTACAGCCCGGCGCCGAGGGTCGCGGCAAGCGCCAGGTAGGGATTGGCGTCAGCACCGGGCACCCGGTTCTCCACCCGCCGTGCATCCGGTTCACTGAATGGCACGCGCAACCCGGTACGCCGATTGTCCTGCGACCAGCACAGGTTGTTGGGCGAAGCATAGGTGTGACAGTAACGCTGGTAGGAGTTGATGTTCGGTGCCATCAACAGGATCAGATCGCCCAGCCCGGCCTGCAGACCACCGATATAGTGTCGGAACAGCGGCGTCGCCTCCTGGCTGGTGGCGTCGGTGAAGATGTTCTGCCCGGCCTGGTCCACCACACTCTGATGGATATGCATGGAAGAGCCGGGCATCCTCGACAGCGGCTTGGCCATGCACACCGCGATCAGCCCATGCTTGAGCGCGATCTCGTGCAACAGGTACTTGAACAGGAAGGTCTGGTCGGCGATCAGCAGCGGATCGTCATGGATGAAGTTGACCTCGTACTGGCTCAACCCCATCTCGTGCATGACCGCCTCGCAGGGAATCCCCACCGCCGCCATGCCAGCCTTGAGTTCGGCGAAGAATGGCTGCAGACCGGTCACCGAACCCAGGGCAAATGCCTGGTTACCGACCTCACGCCGGCCGTCCAGCCCCAGCGGCGGGCGAAACGGCTGCAGCACGTCGGGATTATGCTCGAAGACATAGAACTCGATCTCGGTGGCCACCTTCGGCGACCAGCCCCGGGCCTGATAGCGCTCCACTACCCGCTGCAGCATGCTGCGGGAGGACAGTCTGGAAGGCGCACCGTCCACCTCCAGCGCTTCACATAGCGCCAGCGCCCGGGGCGAGGCCGTCCAGGGCGTGACATGCAGTTGGCCAGGCACGGTACGCAGGATGAAGTCACTGTCGTCATAGCCGTAGTAGCGCGGGTCAGGGTATTCCCCGGTCAGGCATTGCACCAGCACACCATGGGCCATCTGTACCCGGCGCCCCTGCGCATAGGCCTGGGCGTTGATCACTTTGCCCCGAGGTATGCCGTTCATGTCGGCGATCACACATTCGACCTCGGCAATGCCGGCCAGACGCTGGGAAAGCGATTGGGCTACGGAGAGGGAAGTCATGAAAAGTACCTTGTTGCGACAGCTGCCTGCCCGGAAAGGTGTCGATATTACCGCATCGAGACGGCAGTGAATAATCCTGCCGCCCGACAGTCATGATGCCGAACGGGTACTGGTGCCTATTACCCGGATGAGTTACTGTAGCCGCGAAATATGAACGAACATTCATTCTCATAACAATAACAAGGAGTCCGCATGAACAAACCTACACTCTGGCAGGGGCTGAGTACGCTGCTGCTCCCCCTGTTGCTGGCCGGCTGCCTCGGCGGCAGCGGATCAAGCCGCGATAGCGCCCCCGGCGACCCCCAGCCACCCATTGGGCCGGCCAACAGCCCGACCTATCTGGAGGCGGTCGGCATCGGTGTCAGCGACCTCGAGGCTGCCGTCAGCTTCTACCGCAACGGGCTGGGCATGCGCGAGCTGCAGCGGCTGACCCGGGAGGATCGTATCGAAGTGGTCATGGAATCGGCTGATCGGCGCGGCTCTCAGCTGCTGCTGATGGAGTTTACCGACGGCGTGGGTCGGAACTACCAGCAGAATCCAGGCAAGCTGGTGTTCTATGCAAAGGATGCCAACACCTTTGCCGAGCGCTTCGAAGCCGCCGGCGGGCGCATCACCGCACCGCCCAGTCCGCTGCCGGAATATGACGGTACTCTGGTGGGCTTCGGCCGCGATCCGGACAACAACCTGATCGAGATGGTCGGCGTGCCCACCCTGGCTGATTCGTTCCTCGCCGCCGTCGGCATCGGCGTCAGCGACCTGCAACAAGCACGCCGTCTGTATGGCGATGCCCTGGGGCTGACGGAGCAGGAGTTCCTGCAGGTACCCAACCTGTACGATGAATACACCCTGATCTCACCGGTGCCTGGCGGATCTGCCCTGGTGCTGATGCACTGGACCAACGGCAGCGAGCCGAACTACCAGGACAATCCGCTGAAACTGCAGCTGGCCAGCGCCGACCCGCAGTCCCTGGCCGACAACCTGGCCAATGCCGGTGCAGAGATCCTCCGCCAGCCGGCCCCGTCCAGCGAAGCGGATCTGCCCCGGACCAGCATCGGTTATGCCAGCGACCCCGATGGCACCCTGCTGGAAATCCGCCAATCCATTCGCGCCTACCTGGGAGCCGCCGCCATCGGCGTAGAGGACCTGGGTGCGGCGGAGACCTTCTATACCACTGGTCTGGGCATGCAGGTGGTGGAGCGACGCAGCCGCGATAACCGGGACGAGGTGGTACTGGAATCGGCCGATGGCACCGGCTCGCAGGTGGTACTGATGGGGTTCACCGATGGCCTGCCACGCAACTACCGGCAGAACCCCGGCAAGCTGGTGTTCTACATCAGGGATCTGGCCAGCTATATCGACGCCTTCATCGCTGCCGGCGGACGCATCACCCTGCCCCCCGCCACCGACCCGGTACTGGGGGTGACGGTCGGCTTTGGCCGCGACCTGAACAACAACCTGATCGAACTGGTCTCTGAGCCGGAAGCCGAGCATTCCTACTTCGGCGCCTTCGGCATCGGGGTCAGCGATCTGGAACAGGCCCGGGCCTTCTATGTCGACCAACTGGGCTTCCGGCAACTGATGTACCTGCCGATCCCGGGCATGTACAACGAGTACATCCTGCAGGGCTATGGTGGCTCGGCGTTGGTACTGATGAACTGGACCAATGGTGGCAGTCATCACTATCAGGACAATCCGGTGAAAATGGAGATCCGCAGCATTGCCCCTACCGCGTTCACCGAGGCCGTCGAGCAGGCGGGTGGCGAGCTGGTGCAGGCTCCCGGGGTGTCGGAGGACGAAGGCCTCACGGGGCAGCTGGTGGGCTACGCCAGGGACCTGGATGGCAGCACGATCGAGATCCGACAGGCGGAGTGGGGACTGCAGTAACCTGGTCCCCATAACGAAGATCCCCGGCCGGAGCCGGGGACCTTCAATCACGGACAAACGCCTCAGAAACTCAGCAGGCGGTCGCCATCCTCATCCTGGATACGGGTCGGCAGGCCGATCTCGTTGAGCAGGTTGATGAAGGGCTTGCAGTCCAGCTCTTCGACGTTGACCATCTTCTGCACATCCCACACACCTTGGGCGATCAGAATAGCCGCTGCCACCGGCGGCACGCCAGCGGTGTAGGAAATGCCCTGGCTGCCCACTTCCTGGTAGGCTTCGGCATGGTCGGCGACGTTGTAGATGAACACTTCCTTGTCCCTGCCGTCCTTCTTGCCCTTGACCTTGTCACCGATGCAGGTCTTGCCGGTGTACTTCGGTGCCAGCGATGCCGGATCGGGCAGGACTGCCTTGACCACCTTGAGCGGCACCACTTCCTGCCCCTCGGCGGTGGTGACCGGCTGTTCGGACAGCAGGCCCAGGCTGTTCAGCACGGTGAACACGTTGATGTAGTGATCACCAAAGCCCATCCAGAAACGGATATTCGGCACATCGAGGTTCTTCGACAGCGAATGCAGCTCATCATGACCGGTCATGTAGCTGGTACGCTCGCCGACCACCGGCAGATCGTCGGTGCGCTTGATCTCGAACATCTTGTTCTGCACCCACTGGCTGTTCTGCCAGCTCCATACCCGACCGGTGAACTCACGGAAGTTGATCTCCGGATCGAAGTTGGTGGCGAAATAATGACCATGATCGCCGGCGTTGATATCGATGATATCGATGTCACTGACCGTGTCGAAATATTCGTTCACGGCAATGGCGGCATAGGCGTTGACCACGCCCGGATCGAAGCCAACCCCGAGGATGGCGGTGACCTGGTTCTGCTCACACAGCTCGCGGCGCTTCCACTCGTAGTTGCCGTACCACGGCGGCGTCTCGCAGATCTTCTCCGGGTCTTCGTGAATGGCGGTATCCAGGTAGGCGGCACCGGTCTCGATGCAGGCCTGCAATACCGACATATTGATGAAAGGCGATCCGACGTTGATGACCAGTTGCGACTGTGTCTTGCCAATCAGAGCCTTGGTGGCCTCGATATCGAGTGCATCCAGGGCATGGGCTTGCAATTCACCGGCAGTTTTCAGACTGCCCTTTTCTCGCACGCTGTCGACGATCTGCTGACACTTCTCGACAGTACGCGAGGCGATATGGATGTTACCCAGTACGTCGTTATGCTGCGCGCACTTGTGCGCAACGACCTGGGCCACTCCTCCGGCACCAATAATCAGAACGTTTCTCTTCATTATCTTTCCTCTAATTGCCTCCTTGGGCTGGGAATTTGACCTCAGGAGAGGCCACTCACAAAGTCATCGAATCCGAATTCGCGTACCAGCTCGACGTCACCGTTGAGCTGCCGCACGGCAATGGATGGCATCTTCACGCCATTGAACCAGTTCTTCTTTACCATCGTGTAACCGGCAGCATCGATAAACGATAGCCGATCACCGATCTGCAGCTCGCGATCGAAGCGGAATTCACCGAAGATGTCCCCGGCCAGGCAGGACTTGCCACAGACCATGTACTCGTGGGGACCATCGCAGGGCACCATCTTCGCCGATTCGCGGTAGATCAGCAGATCCAGCATGTGCGCCTCGATCGAGCTGTCGACCACGGCCAACTGCTTACCATTGTAGAGGGTGTCCAGCACCGTGACCTCAAGCGAGGTGCTCTGGGTGATGGCGGCCTCACCCGGCTCGAGGTAGACCTGCACCCCGTAGCGCTCGGCAAATGCCTTCAACCGGGCGCACAGTCGATCCAGCGGATAACCCTCACCGGTGAAATGAATACCACCGCCGAGACTGACCCATTCGACCCGCTCGAGCAGGGAGCCGAAACGCTCCTCGATGTGCCCGAGCATGCTGTCGAACAGCTCGAAGTCGCTGTTTTCGCAGTTGTTGTGGATCATGAAGCCGGAGATCTGGTCGATCGCCTGCTCGACCTTCTGCGCATCCCATTCGCCCAGGCGGCTGAATGGCCGTGCCGGATCGGCAATCAGCCAGTCCGAACTGCTGACCTGCGGATTCAGGCGCAACCCACGGATGTGGCTGGCCGAGGCACCGGCAAAGCGCTGCAGCTGGCTGATGGAGTTGAAGATGATCTTGTCCGAATGGGCCAGTACCTCTTCGATCTCATCATCGGCGTAGGCCACGCTGTAGGCATGGGTCTCACCACCGAACTTGAGCTTGCCGAGCTTGACCTCGTACAGGGAAGAGGAAGTGGTACCGTCCATGTATTGCCCCATCAGGTCGAAAACCGACCAGGTGGCAAAGCATTTGAGAGCCAGCAGCGCCTTGGCACCGGAGTGTTCGCGCAGATAGGCGATCTTCTCCATGTTGCGCAGCAGTTTGCTCTTGTCGATCAGGTAATACGGCGTCTTGATCACGGTGTGATTGCCCTCAATCTGTCCGGCACGAGGCCAGGCATTACGCAAACGGGCGATTATAGAGCAAAGGGTGCGGTGCTTCGAGAAAATTTGCGGGGCGAACGAGGCGGATTCATACCGCTTGTTACCTGCTTGGAGGAGCCCGGGCGCGAGAGGCCCGGGCGGGGCAGATCAGAAGTTGTAGCGTAGGCCGATGGTGGCCAGGTCTATGTCAACCTCTACATCGCGTCCAGCCTCAATATCGCGGTACTCGACATCATTGTACCGCTCATACTCCACGGCCACTTCAAACTGGGGATTGATTGCAAAAGTTGCCCCAACCGCATAGGAGGTAATCCAGTCCTTTTCGGAAGAGCTGGCACGCTCATCAAAAAACGTATCCTTAGCCTTGTAATCTGCTTCCAACTGGTGATAGCCCACCTTGCCATAGAGCTTGAAGCGATTCAGGGGAAGGGTACCCACGAGGTTGGCACCATAGCCGGAAACCTCGATCGTTTCCTTGTAGTCGGGCTGCTTGTAAGTCGCCTCGCCCAGGTCAATATACTGCAACTCGACACCAACATACTTATTCAGCTGAACCCCTGCACCCACCTTGAACGCAGTGTCCTTCTCGTCTACCGAGCCAGCAAATGGCTTGAAATAGCTGCCAAAGTCATAATCCGCCTGACCCACATTGCCAAACAGATAACCATTGACCTGACTTTCCGCAGCCTGAACTCCGGCTACCATCAGGCCGGAAACCATTACCGCCAACAGTGATTTACGAAACATGAACTTGCTCCATCTAGTCCTTTGAAGCTGTCTCCATGACAGCCTGTCCTTTTGCGTGGCCAGAGCACGCAAAAGGATAGTAAATCACCGCACCGAAAGATGTCATCCCAATATCACGCCAACATCATCACAGCGTCATATCATGGCAGCCGGGTCATCCATCTCCCCTGCCTGCCAGCGTATCGTCTCCGGTGCGTCAGCGCCCTGGGCAATGGCATGGGACACCTGGGGCGCGGCGTAGCACTGGTCGCCCCGACTCGGCTGCCAGCTGTTGAACTGGGCATGGGTGATACCGATTTCCCATGGCTCCTCCGATTCCCAGCCGATGGGTGAAAGCTCCAGGCGCACTTCGGCACCCACCAGGCTGATGGAGTCAATGCGCAGGGGCAGATGGGCGTGCGCCGCCGGCATTGTCTGCAAGTGCACCTCATGGGAGCGCATGTACAGTTGCAACGCCTGAGCCTGAGCCTGCGGCGGCTGCGGTAAGCGCACCCAGGCCTCGCCCTGACGCAGCACCTGCTCTTCGACCTCTCCGGCGAAGACGTTCACCTGCCCCAGAAAGTCGAACACGAAGCGGCTGGATGGCTGGGCATAGAGCTTCTGCGGGCTGTCCACCTGCTCGATATTCCCAGCGCTCATCACCGCCACCTGATCGGACAGTTCCAGCGCCTCCTCCTGGTCATGGGTGACGAATACGCTGGTGAAGTGGAACTCTTCGTGCAGCGCCCGCAACCAGCGACGCAGGTCCTTGCGCACCTTGGCATCCAGAGCGCCGAAGGGCTCATCCAGCAGCAGGATCTGCGGCTTCATCGACAGCGCCCGGGCCAGAGCGATACGTTGCTTCTGGCCACCGGACAATTGCACCGGATAACGCTGCGCCAGATGGCCCAGTTGCACCATTTCCAGCAGCATCTGCACACGCTTGCGAATTTCCGCCGCTGGCGGGCGCTCCCGGGCGGGCAGCACATCCAGGCCGAAGGCCACGTTCTGTGCCACCGTCATATGCCGGAACAGGGCGTAATGCTGGAACACGAAACCGACCCGGCGTTCGCGCACATGCAACCGTGTGACGTCCTCGCCCTGGAACAGAATACGCCCCTCATCGGCGGTTTCCAGGCCGGCAATGATGCGCAGCAACGTGGTCTTGCCCGACCCCGACGGGCCCAGCAGACCGACCAGCTGGCCATCCGGGACATCCAGCGAGATGTCTCGCAAGGCCTGGAAAGAGCCAAAATGCTTGCTAATACCTTCGATGGAAATACTCATCAGCGACTATCCGATAGATCATCCAGAGGAGCACGCTGACGGGCCTGGCGCCACTCCACGAAACTTTTCACGACGATGGTCAGCAGCGCTATACCGGCCAGCAGCGACGCGCTGGCAAAGGCACCGACCACGTTGTAATCCTGATACAGCAACTCGACATGCAGCGACAGGGTATTGGTCTCGCCACGGATATTGCCCGACACCACCGATACGGCGCCGAACTCCCCTACCGCCCGGGCGTTGGTCAATACCACGCCGTACAACAGTGCCCACTGGATATTCGGCAGGGTAACCCGGCGGAACAGTTGCCACCCGGTAGCGCCCAGCACCACCCCAGCCTCTTCCTCTTCACGCCCCTGCTGTTGCATCAATGGAATCAGTTCGCGGGCGACGAAGGGACAGGTGACGAACACAGTGACCATGACGATGCCGGGCCAGGAGAACATCAGCTGCACATCCCGGTCCATCAGCCAACTGCCCAGCCAGCCATTGCTGCCATACAACAGCAGATAGAGCAGACCCGCCACCACGGGCGATACCGCGAAGGGAATATCGATCAGGGTGATCAGCGCCTTGCGCCCGGGAAACTCGAAGCGCGTCACCAGCCAGGCCAGGAAGATCCCGAATACCAGGTTGATCGGTACCGTCAACGCCGCCACCAGCAGCGTCAGGCCAATGGCGTGCTGGGTATAGCGGTTGGTGAGGTTATCCCAGTAGGTGCCCGCCCCGGCAGACAGCGCCATATCGAAGATCAGGATCAGCGGAATCACCAGCATCAGCATGGTGGTGATCATCGCCAGTGCGATCAGCGACCACTTGACCCAGGGCTGATCACCCGCACGCATCGTCTTGCGTTGTTGCATGTACGTTATCTCCCGTGCAGCCGGCGCAGATAACGCGCCTGCCAGAGGTTGATACTCAGCAACAGAACCAACGAGGCCATCAATACGACTGAAGCGATAGCACTGGCCGCAGCATGATCGAATTCCTGCAGCCGCACGAAGATCATCAAGCTGGTAATCTCGCTGACGTAGGGCATATTGCCGGCAATAAAGATCACCGCGCCGAACTCACCCAGGCTGCGGGTGAAGGACAGGCCTATGCCGGTCATCAACGCCGGCCAGATAGCCGGAAACAGGATACGCCGAAACACCGTCCAGTCCGACGCCCCCAGACTGACTGCTGCTTCTTCATCCTCTGGCGCCTGGTCTTCCAGTACCGGCTGCACCGTACGCACCACAAAGGGCAGACTGGTAAAGGACATGGCGACGATGATCCCCAGCGGGGTAAAGGAGATCTGGAGACCGAGCGCAGCAAAATACTGACCGTACCAGCCATCCCGGGCGAACAGGGCTGCAAGAGTGATACCCGCCACCGCCGTAGGCAGCGCAAACGGCAGGTCGACCAGCGCATCCATGATGCGCTTGCCGGGAAACTCGTAACGCACCAGAACCCAGGCCAGCAGCAGCCCCACCACTGCGTTGATCACTGACGCCAGCGCTGCTGTCCAAAGGGTAACCTTGTAGGAGGCGACGACCCGCTCATCGGTGATAACGGCCCAGTATTGCTCCCAGCCCATCCCCGCCGTATGGGCAATCAGGCCGGTAACCGGCAGTATCAGGACAACGCTGATGAAGAACAGCGAAATACCGAGGCTCAAAGCAAAACCCGGCAAGACACGCTTGCCGGGTTGGCTGGAACGGCCTGGCAACAGGCCGGAAAAAGATCGATTCATTGGATGAAGGCTAGTTACCGACGTTGAAGTTGGTCAAGTTTACCACCGCTGGCAAAATGTTCCTTCATCACGTTCTCCCAACTGCCACCAATCTGCTCGACGGAAACCAGCTCCAGATCGGGAAACTGGTCAGCAAACTCAGCCTTGACCGTCTCGTTATGCACCCGGTTGTAGAAGCCGGCAATCAGGCGCTGGGCATCTTCAGTGTAAAGACCTTCAAGATAGGCCTTGGCCAGTTCTTCAGTGCCATTCTGCCTGACACTGCGGTCTACCCATGTCACCGGGAACTCAGCCAGGAAACTGATCTTGGGGACAACCACTTCATAGTCAGGGTTCTCAGCAGCAATGTTGTTCACTTCCGACTCGAAGGTCAGCAACACATCGCCGATACCGCGCTCCACGAAGGTCGTGGTAGCACCGCGTCCACCGGTATCGAACACAGCCACGTTACCGAGGAAAGTACGCAGGAAGTTGTCGATGGCTGCCTGGTCTTCGCCATAGGTTTTCTGGGCATAACCCAGTGCAGCAAGATAGGTGTAGCGACCGTTACCCGACGTTTTCGGGTTCGGCAGTACAGAACTTACGTCCTTACGAGCCAGGTCATCCCAGTTCTGGATATTCTTCGGGTTGCCCTTGCGGACCAGGAAAGCCATGGTCGAGTAGTACGGCGAGCTGGCATTGGGCAGACGCTCGCGCCAGTTCTCGGGGATCAGATTGCCACGCTCATGCAGGATATCCACGTCGGTCACCTGATTGTAGGTCACCACATCGGCACGCAGCCCCTGGATGATGGCTTGGGCCTGACGCGAGGAACCGGCATGGGACTGCTTGATTTCTACCGTCTTGCCGGTCTTTTCCTGCCACTGCTCGGCGAACAGCTCGTTATAGGCGGAAAACAGTTCGCGGGCGATGTCATAGGAGGAGTTGAGCAGCTCCTGATCAGCTGCCTGCGCATGACCCATGGATAAGCCGGCGCTCAGCATCAGCGCTCCACCCCAACGGCTGGCTCGCTTGAACAGGGAACGGTGAGTGGTCATACATCCTCCAGGCAGTTACTGCTGCGATTAATCAGACCAAAGAGAATAACGAAGCCCACCTTATATAACAATATTCTAATTAGACCGTTTTGCTTATCACTCAAAACGATAAGGAATAAGGAGGCGGATTATCGTGGAGTGTAGTGCGCCAAGCCCGCACTCGGGATCAACACAGGGATGTACTGCCGCGCCAGGCGTAGCGCAGGCGCGCTACACCCCCGCTTGCCGCTCCCGGGTTGTCGAGCGCCTGTGACCTGCTCGACGACGGCGGTGCTGGCAGGACACATTGGGAGCGCAGAAAAGACAAAACCCCGATCAGTATTCTGATCGGGGTTCTGCGTTTGGCGCTTGACGATGACCTACTCTCACATGGGGAAGCCCCACACTACCATCGGCGATGCATCGTTTCACTGCTGAGTTCGG
>NZ_PCQD01000011.1 GCF_002979975.1 Pseudomonas sp. MYb185
TCTCCGACCTGAAACCTTACCGCCGTTCCGGGCCAGGGAGGCGCATTCTACAGGAGCCTAGCCCCTTGTCAACGCCTTCCTTTCAATCCGTTTTCACCGGCCTGTTCTGCCCGGACTTGCGTCCGAACCGCCCTGGCGGTGAGCGGCGCATTCTACGCCGTTTCGCTTGTCTGTCAACCGCTAAATCATCCTGTCCTTTACTGCTACAACAAGGATAACCCTTTGATTGTACTGGAGTTTTGCAACCCCACCGCGACAAGCAAGGCGCGCATTATAGGCCGCTCAGATCTGCCGTCAAGCGGTTTTCACAGCAATCCTGGCAAACTTCTTCTTGCCCGCCTGGCAGACATGCACCGAGCCGAGCTGGAATACGAAATCCCGGTCCACCACCTCGCCATCCACCTTCACCGAGCCAGCGCTGAGCAGATCCCGCGCCGCCGCGGCATTCTTCACCATCCCGGCCTGGTTCAGCACTGCCGAGATCGGCAGACTCGCTTCCGATTCGATGATCACTTCCGGCAGATCTTCCGGCAGTTCGCCATCCTTCAACCTGTTACCCGCCGAACGATGGGCGCTGGCCGCCGCTTCCTCGCCATGGAAGCGCGCCACCAGCTCCTCTGCCAGCTTGATCTTGATGTCCCGCGGATTGGCTCCCGCCTCGACATCGGCCCGCAGGCCATCAATCTCTTCCATGCTACGGAAGCTGAGCAGTTCGAAGTAGCGCCACATCAAGGTATCAGGCATGGATACGATCTTGTTGTACATTACCCCCGGCTGGTCATTGATCCCCACATAGTTGCCAAGGGACTTGGACATCTTCATCTCACCATCCAGGCCGACCAGCAGCGGCATGGTCAGGGTGATCTGTGGCTCCTGCCCATACTGACGCTGGAGCTCACGCCCCATCAGCAGGTTGAATTTCTGGTCGGTGCCGCCCAGCTCGATATCCGCACGCATCGCCACCGAGTCGTAACCCTGGATCAGCGGATAGAGAAATTCATGGATAGCGATCGATTGTCCGCCCTTGTAACGCTTGTCGAAATCATCCCGCTCCAGCATCCGCGCCACGGTGTATTTGCCGGCCAGCTGGATCATGTCGGCAGCGGAGAAGTCGTCCATCCACTGCGAGTTGAACACCACCTGGGTACGCTGCGGATCAAGAATCTTGAACACCTGCTCCTTATAGGTCTCGGCGTTGGCCAGAACCTGCTCGCGGGTCAGCGGCGGACGCGTGGCATTCTTGCCGCTGGGGTCACCGATCATGCCGGTGAAGTCGCCAATAAGGAAAAGTACATCGTGCCCGAGTTCCTGGAACTGACGCAGCTTGTTGATCAGTACGGTATGCCCCAGATGCAGATCAGGGGCCGTCGGATCGAAACCGGCCTTGACACGCAGTGGCGTGCCGCGCCCCAGCTTGGCTCGCAGCTCGGCTTCCACCAGAATTTCGTCCGCCCCACGCTTGATCAGCGCCAACTGCTCGTCAACCGGCTTCATGCTTGATTCCTGTTCAGTGAAGTTTGATAAAAGTCAAAGAAGAAAGGGGAGAAACGATACAACATTGACGACCAAGATTAAACTTGGCCCAGCGATACACGCGGCACCGCCCTAGCACAGGTCAAAAAATGACGCCGAAAACCTGACGGACGGGTACGCAAAAACTTGCCTTGAGGCACTTTCGGTTATAATTTAGCAAGTTACTTCACTTTTCACAGAATCAACCAGAAGAGCGCTTATGGGTCATCACAAGTCAAAGTCACCGCGCTACCCGAAAAGCCATCTGATGGCTGCCAGTGGTATCGCCGCCGCGCTGAGCATTTTTCTGCTCGTCATCCCCACAACCGAAGTCGAAGCCAAGAAAACCCTCGTCCAACTCGACCTGCAGGAGCTGCGCCTGGAAGGTTCGGAACCGGCACTCTCTGAAGAGTTGGATGCACTGATCAGCGAAACAGTCACAATCACCTCGCCATTGCAGCTGACCAGCACTTCCGAATCCATGAGTACCGCCGCCTCGCCGGAAGTCGTTCAGGCCGGCATCAGCTTGCAGCCCGTGGCCGCCGAGCCTGCGGAAGCACCCGCCCCCGAGTGGAGCAGCGTGACCGTGGCCCCCGGCGACACCTTGTCCATCGTGTTCCAGAATGCCGGACTGTCCGCCAACACCCTGCACGCGGTAGTGAACAGCAGCAAGGATGCCAAGGCATTTACTCGCCTGCGCGTCGGCCAGGAGCTGGAACTCAAGCTGGATGACGAAGGCCAGCTACTCGGCATGCGCTCCAAGCTCAACAGCCTGGAAACCATTCGCGTCGACCGGGACGGTGACAGCTATGCATTCAGCAAGGATGTCATCGAGCCTGATGTCAGCACCCGTTTTGCCAACGGCAGCATCGACAGTTCCCTGTTCGTCGCTGCGCAGAATGCCGGCCTGTCGCACAACCTGACCATGCAGATGGCGAACATCTTCGGCTATGACGTGGACTTCGCCCGTGAGATCCGCCAGGGCGATAGCTTCGAAGTGCTGTTCGAAGAAAAGCACATTGATGATCAGCGCGTCGGCACCGGCAATATCCTGGCTGCCCGATTCACCAACCGGGGCAAGACCTATACCGCGGTGCGCTATACCGACCGTAACGGCCAGAGCAGCTACTATCGGGCAGACGGCACCAGCATGCGCAAGGCCTTCATCCGCACGCCGGTGGAGTTCGCGCGCATCAGCTCGCGCTTCAATCCCGGCCGTCGCCACCCGGTGCTGAACAAGATCCGCGCTCACAAGGGTGTGGACTATGCAGCCGCTACCGGCACGCCGATCAAGGCCACCGGTGATGGTCGCGTGGTACACGTGGGTCGCAAGGGTGGCTACGGCAACACCGTGGTGATCAAGCATGGCCAGACCTACCAGACCCTGTATGCGCACATGAGTCGTTACGCCTCCGGCCTCCGTGCCGGCAGCAATGTGTCCCAGGGCCAGGTGATCGGCTACGTCGGCGCGACCGGTCTGGCGACCGGCCCGCACCTGCATTATGAGTTCCAGGTCAATGGCACCCATGTGGACCCCCTGAGCGTCAAGCTGCCGGCATCCGATCCCATTCCGCAGGGCGAGCGCACCGCCTTCATGGCGCTGAGCAATCAACTGATGGCCAGCCTGGATCAGCAAGGCGCGACCCAACTGGCTCAGCTGGACGAATAAGTGACAGCGTTCCATGTCGGCATCATGTCAGGCACCAGCCTGGATGGTGTCGACATCGCCCTGACCAGTTTTTCCCCGGCCTCACCACGCGCTACGCTCATTGGCGCTCTCTGTCTGCCACTTCCTCCAGACTTGCGCAGCGACCTGCTCGCCCTCTGCCAACCCGGAGCGGATGAAGTTCGTCGCGCAGGCATCGCCGGCCAGCAGTGGGCGCGTCTGGCCGCACAAGGCGTGAATCAGTTGTTGCAGCAACACGGCATCAGCGCCAGCCAGGTGGCCGCCATCGGCAGCCACGGCCAGACCATCCGCCACCACCCCGAATCCGGCTTCAGCGTGCAGATCGGTGCGCCAGCATTGCTGGCGGAGCTGTGCGGAATCGACGTCATCAGCGACTTTCGCAGCCGCGACCTGGCCGCCGGTGGCGAAGGCGCACCATTGGTACCTGCCTTTCATGCCTGGCTGTTGAGCGACCCGGAGCAGTCCAGGGTGCTGATCAATATCGGCGGCTTCGCCAACCTGACCCTGCTCAGCGGTGATGAGCAGGTTTGCGGCTTCGATAGCGGACCCGGCAATGTACTACTGGATTACTGGACGCAGCAGCATACCGGTCAGCTGTTCGATGCCGATGGCACCTGGGCACGCAGCGGCCAGGTGATCCCCGGTCTGCTGGACAGACTATTGCAGGATCCCTATTTCAGCCGGACGGCACCGAAAAGCACCGGTCGCGAGTACTTTCATCCCGCCTGGCTGCAACAACACCTCGACGGTCGCCATGACCGCCCCGCCGATGTGCAGGCAACCTTGCTGGAGCTGACCGCCCGCACTATTGCCGAGGCGCTCGCCGGCTGCCAGTCGCAGCCCGAAGCGGTATATATCTGTGGCGGCGGGGCCCGCAACGGTTTTCTGATGGAACGCCTGCAGCAATTGCTGGTTCCCCGGCCGGTGCAGAGCACCGCCGCGCTGGGAGTGGACCCGGACTGGATGGAAGCGATGGCCTTCGCCTGGCTGGCCTGGCGTTGCCAACTGCGCCAGAGTGGCAACCTCCCCGCGGTCACCGGGGCCAAAGGAAAGCGTATTCTAGGCGCGATCTACCCGGCCTGAAGCATCGACCAAAAAACTCAGATGGAGAACGACGAACCACAACCACAGGTAGTGGCGGCGTTCGGGTTGTTGATGACGAAACGCGAGCCTTCCAGGCCTTCCTGGTAGTCCACCTCGGAGCCGGCCAGATACTGGAAGCTCATCGGATCCACCACCAGACGCACACCGCCGCGCTCGATGATGGTGTCATCTTCGGCCAGCTCGTCGTCGAAAGTGAAGCCATACTGGAACCCGGAGCAGCCCCCGCCGGTGACGAATACGCGCAAACTCAGGCGCTCGTTGCCCTCCTCCTCGATCAGCGCCCGGACCTTGCCCACCGCACTATCGGAAAACTGCATCGGAGCAGGGGTAAAAACTTCAGCACTAGACATACATCCTCCGGCGGCAGTGCCGCAGCACAACTAAGCCGGCTATTATCCGTTTATCCGACTCTTTTGGTCAACTACTCTTGAATTCACGACCGCCCGCCAACTCGCCGACAGCCGCCTCGGCACGCCCATCACCCAGATAATGCAGCTGGCCATTGATCTGCGCGCCGGACACCATCTCCATGAACCGATAGTACAGGTCGCCATCGACACGTGCCTCTGCATCCAGCTGCAGATGCTCGAAGGCATGCACGTCCCCGACGATCACGCCGTTGATCACAACGCTCGGCGCCTTGATGATGCCTTCGACGTAACCTTCCTGGGTGACGCTGACCAACCCTTCGTCCGCATCGATATTGCCGATCACCCGGCCATCCACCTGTACCGCACCGCTGAAACGCAGGTTGCCGCGCAATTCTGCTTCCCCGGCAATCACGGTAGTCTTGCCAGCATGCTGGCCAATGGTGGTTTTCTTGCCTCTGTCCAGTTTCAACATCAGGATCCGACTCCCGTCTCGGTCCATTCCACAGTCTGCTCCAGCAGCAGCTGGCCGTCATGCTCCACTTTCAAGTGCACCCGCTCAGGCTCGAAACCCACCGGCAGCATCAGCTCGGCCTCATTGCCGTTGGCCGGCACCACCTGGAAATAGCGGAAGTTCAGCGCCAGGCTCTCGGCACCATCAGTGGTGAGCTCCGCTAATGGAATCCGCACTTCCTGGCCCTCCTGCTTGCCCTGCACCTCGATACCCAGTGTCGCCTGCACCGTGTCGCTTTCATTACCGACACGGCTGACCATGACTTTGTACCGGAAAACCCCGGGCACGTCCGTGCGCTGCAGCTCAAAAGCCTGAATTCGCACCCCCGGCGCCATGGCATTGGGGGCCAACGCGCCCTGGTATTGCGCCAGGTCCTGCTGCAGGCGGAACAACTGCTGCTCCAGATCGGTGATTACCTCCTGGCCATCGCTGAGGGACTGGCGGGCGACCAGCAGGTCCACCTCCAGTTGCTGGTAGCGCAGGCGGGTGTCTTCCAGTTCGGCCTGGATGCCGGCCCGCTCCTCACGCAGATGCTGGTAATCCTGCATCTGCGCCGAATGCATCGCCGCGGCCCAGCCCAGCCATGCGCACACCGGCAAACCGGCCAATAACAGCCACGACAGCCATCGCGGGCGGCGCTGCTGCGGACTGGCTGGCGGCCGCTCAACGCTCTGCTCGGCTATGGGCTGGTCGATCTTTTCGCTATCCATCAAGGCATGAGCGCCGGCTGTTCCAGCCCCATGCGCTCATCCAGCCCCAGGGCGATATTCATATTCTGGATCGCCTGCCCGGATGCGCCCTTGACCAGGTTGTCGATCACCGACAGCACCACCACCAGGTCACCGCCCTGCGGCCGGTGTACCGCCAGGCGGCAGATATTGGCGCCGCGCACGCTGCGGGTTTCCGGATGGCTGCCGGCCGGCATGACATCGACGAACGGCTCACCGGCATAGCGCTGCATGAACAGCTCCTGCAGATCGATGCTGTGGTCCGGCACGTGGGCGTACAGGGTGGAATGGATACCGCGAATCATGGGTGTCAGGTGTGGCACGAAGGTCAGGCCAACCTCGCCACCGGCAGCACGCTGCAGCCCCTGCACGATCTCCGGCAGGTGCCGGTGTCCCGGCACACCATAGGCCTTCATGCTTTCGGTGGTCTCGCAGAACAGCGAAGCCACCTTGGCCCCACGCCCGGCACCGCTGACCCCGGACTTGCAGTCGGCGATCAGGTTGTGCGGCTGTGCCACGCCCGCCTCGAGCAAGGGGATCAGCCCCAGTTGCACCGAGGTCGGGTAGCAGCCGGGCACGGCAATCAGCCGGGCATTGCGGATCGCCTCGCGGTTGACCTCTGGCAGGCCGTAGACCGCCTCGCCCAGCAGCGCCGGCGCTCCGTGCGGCTGGCCATACCATTTGGCCCAGAGTTCGGCATCACGCAGGCGGAAATCCGCCGACAGGTCGATGATGCGGGTACCGGTGGCAAGCAGTTCGGCAGCCAGGCCGTGGGCGACACCGTGGGGCGTGGCGAAAAACACCACATCGCAGGCACCCAGGGCGGCAGTGTCCGGCACGCTGAAAGCCAGCCCGTCGTAATGGCCACGCAGGTTCGGATACATGTCCGCCACGTGCACGCCCTGCTCCGATCGTGAGGTGATGATCTCGACCTGGGCCTGCGGGTGTGCCGCAAGCAAACGCAGCAATTCGACACCGGTATAGCCGGTTCCCCCAACAATGCCTACCTTGACCATTTTACGCCTCATATCGATTAACATGGCTGACTAGCTCTCTATGATAAAAGCGCCGCTGGAAATTACCAGCACGGCTGCCAGTATCCGAGCCCCTATCTGCCGTTCAGGAGCCTAACGTGTATCTGTGGATCAAAGCCTTTCACATCATGGCCGTCGTTACCTGGTTCGCCGGGCTGTTCTACCTGCCCCGGCTGTTCGTCTATCACGCCATGAGCGAGGACCAGGTCAGCCGCGAGCGATTCAAGGTCATGGAGCGCAAGCTGTATCGCGGCATCATGACCCCTTCCATGCTGATCGCCGTCGGCCTTGGCATCGGCCTGCTGGTATTGATGCCGCAGTGGCTGCAGCAAGGCTGGCTGCATGCCAAGCTGACGCTGGTAGCGCTGTTGATCGTCTACCATTTCCTGTGTGGTGCCCAACTGCGGCGCTTCGCCAATGACAGCAATACCCGCTCCCACGTGTTCTACCGCTGGTTCAACGAAGCGCCGGTACTGATTCTGGTCGGCGCGGTGTTACTGGTAGTACTCAAGCCGTTCTGATCAGTCGGCCATCACCGCGCGGTGACGGGCCCAGTCGCGCAGCGCCTGGATGCGCTCGGCCATGACCACCGACAACGGCGACGTGTCATTGAGCGCTCCCAGCACATGACCGAGGCCCACCTCTTCCTGGCGGGCCGCGGCACTGTAGACCGCCGAAACCACCGCCTGTTCGATCTCGGCCCCGGCAAAACCATCGCTGGCAGCGGCCAGCGTCACCAGGTCGAAGCGCTCGATCGGCAACTCACGGCTGCCCAAGTGAATACGGAAGATATCCTCACGTACCCGCGCATCGGGGAGGTCGACGAAGAACAGCTCGTCCAGCCGCCCCTTGCGGATCAGCTCCGGCGGCAATTGCATCACATTATTGGCCGTCGCGACCAGGAATACCCGGCTCTTGCGCTCAGCCATCCAGGTCAGCAGGGTGCCAAGCACCCGCCGGGAAACACCCTGGTCGGCACTCTCCTGCGCCACGCCCTTCTCGATCTCGTCGATCCACAGCACACAGGGCGCCATGGCATCGGCCATGGCTAGCGCCTCGCGCAGGTTCTTCTCGGTTTCACCAATGTACTTGTCATACAACGCGCCGAAATCCATGCGTAGCAGCGGCAGCCCCCACAGCCCCGCCACGGCCCGTGCCGCCAGACTCTTGCCCGACCCCTGCACGCCGGCCAACAGCACCCCCTTGGGAATGTCAGCCGCGCTGGAACCAGTGAAGGCCGCCTGGCGATCCGCCAGCCAACGCTTGAACTGCGCCAGCCCGCCGACGTCGGCGAAGCGTGCGGTATCCTGCTCGAAGCTCAACACACCCTGCATGTCGAGCAGGCTGAACTTGGCGCGGTTCAGCACCGGCAGGTCTTCCTGGGTGATGGCGCCATCATCGACGATCAGCTTGCGTGCCAGCAGCCTGGCCTCCTCATGGGTCACCCCGCGCAGGTTGCGCACCACCTGTTCCAGCGTGCGGCTGTCGGTGCGCACGCGGCGGCCCTGGTTGCGCTCGGTCCAGCGCGCCGCCTCCTCACGGATGATCGCCGCCAGTTGCTCGTCCGAGGGCATGCTCAAGCTGATCCGCGCCGCCAGCCGCCGCAGCTCCGGCGGCAATGGCAATTCGTGGCTGACCAGCAACAGGGTCGGCGCCGGGTCGGCCGGCTCCATGGCGATCATCTTCAGCAGACGTACCAGGCGTGGCGACGACATGAACGGATGCAGGTCGCAGAACACGAACAGCGCCGGCTCGCGCTGGCGGCGGATGTACTCGAGCGCCTGTTCCGGGTCGGTCAGATCCTCGGCGGCATCGATTGCCGTGCCGAAGCCCAGGCGCTGCAGACCCTCGACCTGATTCCAGGTATACCAGCTCTGGCTGCGCTTGACCGCCAGGGTGGCGATCGCCTCGAGCACGCGCAGCTCTTCCCAGGATTCGATAACGATCAGGCGGGTCCGGGAATCCAGCATCAGCCCCAGATCATGGATATCATTCTTCATTGTGCTTCCCAGCGCTGTTCCATTCCATCGTCGGTTGGTTACACTGACGACACTACCACCGTTAACGAGGAGCACACAGTGGATTGTCTGTTCTGCAGCATTGCCCAAGGCAAGATCCCGTCAAAGAAGATCTTCGAGGATGACCGTGTCCTGGCCTTCCACGATATCAACCCCCAGGCTCCCGTGCATTTTCTGGTGATCCCGAAAAAGCATATCGCCACTCTGAACGACATGACAGAGGAAGATTGTGAACTGGTTGGCTACATGAACTACGTGGGCCAGCGCCTGGCCCTGGAGCTGGGCTGCGAGGGCGGTTTCCGTACCGTGTTCAATTGCAAGGAGATGGGCAGCCAGACGGTCTATCACATTCACCTGCACGTGCTGGGTCAGCGGCAAATGGGTTGGCCTCCGGGTTGATCCGCGACAACGCCTGCGGCTGAGTCAACCGCTATACTGGGAACAGTTTCAGGAGAGAATGCATGAGCACACGTCAATACAGCCTGTTCGACCGCCTGCTGAGCCAGTCCGAGCAGGCCATGCGCACCCTGGTCCCGGGTGCAGCCCAGGCCGGTCGGCCATCGCCGGCCCAGCATCTGCGCGCCGATGCGGTAACCGAAGAGCAGCGCCGGCATATAGCCGGGCTGATGCGCATCAATCATACCGGCGAGGTGTGCGCGCAGGCGCTGTACCAGGGCCAGGCGCTGACCGCCAAACTGCCGGATGTGCGTGACAAGATGGAACAGGCCGCCACCGAAGAGATCGATCATCTGGCCTGGTGCGAGCAACGCCTGAGCGAGCTGGACAGCCGCACCAGCCTGCTCAACCCGCTATTCTACGGTCTGTCTTTCGGCCTTGGCGCGGCCGCCGGCAAGATCAGTGACCGTATCAGTCTTGGCTTTGTCGCTGCCACCGAGCAGTTGGTGGAGCGCCATCTGGATGATCACCTGCGCCAGCTACCGGAGGATGACCTCAAGTCCCGGGCGATCCTCGAGCAGATGCGCGAGGATGAGATCGAGCACGGCAGCCAGGCACTGCAGGCCGGCGGCGTGGTCTTCCCCCGGCCGGTGAAAGCCGCGATGAAGCTGATGTCCAAGGTAATGGCCAGCGCTACCTATCGCATCTGATCCAGCGCAGCCCGGCTTGCGGGCTGCGGTCAGTCGATTTCGACAATCTCGTAGTCGTGGGTGATTTCCACCCCGGCGCGGCCGAACATGATCGACGCCGAGCAGTATTTCTCGGCCGACAGCTCGACGGCACGCTTGACCTGCGCTTCCTTCAGCTGTTTGCCGGTCACCACGAAGTGGATATGAATCTTGGTGAATACCTTGGGCTCGCTCTCGGCACGCTCGGACTCCAGCACGGTGTGCACATCCCGAATGTCCTGACGGCCTTTTTTCAGAATGCTGACCACATCATAGCTGGCACAGCCGCCGAGACCGATCAGCACCGTTTCCATGGGACGCACGCCCATGTTGCGCCCACCGGACTCCGACGGCCCGTCCATGACGATGGTGTGCCCGCTGCCCGACTCGCCGAGAAACATGACGCCGTCTACCCACTTGATATGCGCTTTCATTCCGCTCTCCCGCTGCAATGAGTTTTTCGCTGGCGGCGGAGAATAGCACACCGCCGGTACAGCCGCCGATGCTGGTCATTCCACGTGAAACTGGACATAATCGCGATTGGTCTCATGAAGAGGCTGCAAGGATGCCCATGTTTGCATGGTCTGCCCGATCATATCTGACAGGATGACAAAAATGGTTGCTCTTTCCCTGACACCCAAAATAAAGAATATCGATGCGTTTCTGGGACAGTGTTATCGCCGTCGCTTCGCCCCGCGCAGCACCATCATTCACGCCGGAGACGTTTCCGATCGTCTCTACTATATCGTCAAGGGGTCGGTCACCATCCTGATCGAGGATGATCAGGGCCGCGACATGATCATCGCCTATCTCAACCAGGGCGACTTCTTCGGCGAGATGGGCCTGTTCGAGGAAGATCAGGTCGAGCAGGACCGCAGCGCCTGGGTCAAGGCCAAGAGCGAATGCGAAGTGGCCGAACTGACCTATGCCAAGTTCCGCGAGATCACCGAACGCGACCCCGAGCTGCTATATGCCGTGGGCCGGCAGATGGCCGACCGCCTGCGCCGCACCACCCGCAAGGTCGGCGACCTGGCGTTTCTCGATGTGACTGGCCGCGTCGCCGGCACCCTGCTGGAACTGTGCAAACAGCCCGACGCCATGACCCATCCCGACGGCATGCAGATCAAGATCACCCGCCAGGAAATCGGCCGCATCGTCGGCTGCTCCCGGGAGATGGTCGGGCGCGTACTCAAGACCCTCGAGGAGCAGGGCCTGATCAGCGTCAAGGGCAAGACCATGGTGGTGTACGGCACCCGCTAGGGCCTGTTGCCGTTTCATTAGCCATCGCCTGAGGTACAATCGCTGGATACTTTTTATCCGGCGAGGCTGTCATGGGGCTGAACAACGAGTGGATGCAGCGGGACATTTCGGTGCTCTGGCACCCCTGCACCCAGATGAAGGATCATGAACACATGCCCATCATCCCGATCCAGCGGGGCGAAGGCGTGTGGTTGCATGATTTCGATGGCAACCGTTATCTGGATGCGGTCAGCTCCTGGTGGGTGAATGTCTTCGGCCACGCCAACCCCTACATCAATCAGCGCGTCAAACAGCAGCTCGATACCCTCGAACACGTCATTCTCGGCGGCTTCTCGCATCCGGCGGTGATCGAACTCTCGGAGCGTCTGGTGGCGCTGACGCCTGCCCCCCTGACCCGCTGCTTCTATGCCGACAACGGCTCCTCCTGTATCGAGGTGGCGCTGAAGATGAGCTTTCACTATTGGCTCAATACCGGCAAACCCCAGAAGAAGCGCTTCATCACCCTGTCCAACAGCTACCATGGGGAAACCCTGGCGGCCCTGGCAGTAGGTGACGTGGCGCTGTACAAGGAAACCTACGAGCCGCTGCTGATGGACGTGATCACCGTGCCGTCACCGGACTGCTATGAACGCGAGCCTGGCAGCAGTTGGGAAGAGCACAGCCGGCTGATGTTCGAGCATATGGAGCGCGCACTGGCAGAACACCATGAGCAGGTCGCCGCGGTGATCGTCGAGCCGCTGATCCAGTGCGCTGGCGGCATGCGCATGTACCATCCGGTCTACCTCAAGCTGCTGCGCGAGGCCTGCGACCGTTATGGCGTGCACCTGATCCACGATGAAATCGCGGTCGGCTTCGGTCGCACCGGCAGCATGTTCGCCTGCGAGCAGGCCGATATCAGCCCGGATTTCCTGTGCCTGTCCAAGGCCCTGACCGGCGGCTATCTGCCGATGTCCGTGTGCCTGACCACCGACCGCATCTACGAAGCCTTCTACGACGACTACGAAACCCTGCGCGCCTTCCTGCATTCGCATAGCTACACCGGCAACCCGCTGGCCTGTGCCGCGGCGCTGGCCACGCTGGATCTGTTCGAGCAGAACGACGTCATTGAAAGCAACAAGGCGCTGGCCGCGCACATGGCCAAGGCCACCGCGCATTTCACCGAGCATCCGCACGTGGCCGAGGTACGCCAGACCGGCATGGTGCTGGCCATCGAGATGGTACAGGACAAGGCCAACCGCACCCCCTACCCCTGGCAGGAGCGCCGTGGGATCCGCGTCTATGAATATGGCCTGCGGCATGAAGCCCTGCTGCGGCCACTGGGCAGCGTGGTGTACTTCATGCCCCCCTACGTGATCACCCCCGAGCAGATCGACCACCTGGCCAGCGTCGCCTGGGAAGGGATCGAACGGGCCACCAGGAACTGACCGATGCGTGTCTCCCGCTTCTACCTGGATGCACCGCTGGCCGAAGGTGAACAGTTGCTGGACGGCGATCTGGCCCATTATGTCGGCCGGGTATTGCGCCTGGGCCCCGGCGCGCCGGTGCAGATCTTCAACGGCTCCGGGCAGGAATGGCCGGGCGAGGTGCTGGAGGCGGGCAAGCGCCAGGTGCGCATCGCCCTCGCCGCCCCGGTGGCGGGCCTGGCCGAATCACCACTGCAGGTTCATCTGGGCCAGGCCATGTCCCGGGGCGAGCGCATGGACTGGGCGATCCAGAAGGCCGTGGAACTGGGCGTGGCGCAGATCACCCCGCTGGTCACCGAACGCTGCGAGGTGCGGCTGCAGGGCGAGCGTGCGGACAAGCGCCAGCAGCACTGGCAACAGGTCGCCATCAGCGCCTGCGAGCAATGCGGCCGCAGCCGGGTGCCGGTGGTGAACGCGCCCATGGCGCTGACTGACTGGATGAGCAACCTGCAGGCCGAACTGAAGCTGGTGCTGCACCACCGCACCGAGCAGGAGCTGGGCAGCCTGGCGCGGCCCACCAGTCTGGGGCTGCTGATCGGCCCGGAAGGCGGCCTCAGTGCAGCGGAGATCAGCCAGGCCGAAGCGGCAGGCTTCCAGGCCGCCCGCTTTGGCCCACGGGTATTGCGCACCGAGACCGCTCCCGTGGTGGCCCTGAGCATCGCCCAGCAATTGTGGGGTGATTTCTGAACCTGCGGTATTTTGCATCGGCTGCGGTTGATTGACCGTGTCCATCGGCTTGGGTAATGTTCAGCCGTTTTTCCATCCACTATCACCACCGAGGTAGCTCCCATGGCCCGAAAAAAAACTGCAGTCGATTTCGAGCAATCGCTGGGTGCTCTGCAAACCCTGGTTGAACGGCTGGAAAGCGGCGACCTGAGCCTGGAAGAATCACTCAGCGCCTTCGAGCAGGGCGTGGCCCTGACCCGCGAGTGCCAGCAGGCGCTGACCCAGGCCGAACAGAAGGTATCGCAACTGCTGGAGCAGGATGGCCAGTTGAGTACAGCGCCCTTTGAGGGCGATGACCAATGACCGACTTCGAGCAGTATCTCAAGACCTGCCAGGCACGCATCGATCACTACCTCGAACAGCAACTGGGCAATGGCCTGCCACGGCTGGAACGGCTGTACGCCGCCATGCGCTACAGCGTCACCGGTGGCGGCAAGCGCATTCGCCCGATCCTCACCTACGCCAGTTGCGAGGCGTTCGGCGCCAGCGACACACCGGTGGATGTGGCCGCCAGCGCAGTGGAGCTGATCCATGCCTACTCGCTGATTCATGACGACCTGCCGGCGATGGACGATGATGACCTGCGCCGCGGTCGTCCGACCTGTCACCGCGCCTTCGACGAGGCCACGGCGATCCTCGCCGGTGATGCACTGCAGGCACTGGCCTTCGAGTGGATCAGCCAGACCAGCAGTTGGCAGGCAGATACCCGGCTGCGCATGACTACCCTTCTGGCCCGGGCAGCCGGCCCGCAGGGCATGGTCGGCGGCCAGGCCATAGACCTCGGCGCGGTGGGCGAGCAACTGGACCAGAGCACCCTGCAGGACATGCACCAGCGCAAGACCGGCGCACTGATCCGCGCCAGCGTACAGCTCGGCGCGCTGGCCAGCGAGCGGGCCGACACCGACCAACTGGCGGCCCTGGAAAGATATGCAGACTGCATCGGCCTGGCCTTCCAGGTGCAGGACGACATTCTCGATGTGGAAAGCGACACCAGTGTGCTGGGCAAGCAGCAGGGCGCCGACCTGGCCCGCGACAAGCCCACCTACCCCGCCATGCTCGGGCTGGATGGCGCCCACCGGTTGGCGCATTCGTTATGCGACCAGGCGACCGCCGCCCTTGAGCCGTTCGGTGACGATGCCCAGCGCCTGCGACAGATGGCCCGCTACATAGTGGAACGCCGATTCTGAGCACCAGTTCGTCTTGTCGGTACAGGCGGTGTTGGGCTAATCACCCTCATCGGTTAAACTGCGCCCTTGTTTCCTGCCGCCCCCAGCGGCAATCAGAGCCCTTGTTCGATGCCTAGCACCTTCCACGAAATACCCCTTGAACGTCCGTGCACACCTCTGCTGGACAGCCTCGACAGCACCGCACAGCTGCGTGAACTCGATGCGGCGCAGTTGCCGGAGCTGGCCGATGAGCTGCGCCTGTTCCTGCTCTGGAGCGTTGGTCAGACCGGCGGCCACTTCGGTGCCGGACTCGGGGTAATCGAACTGACCATCGCCCTGCACTACATCTATCACACGCCGGAAGACCGGCTGCTGTGGGACGTCGGTCACCAGGCCTATCCGCACAAGATTCTCACCGGGCGCCGCGAGCAGATGGCCACCCTGCGCCAGAAAGATGGTATTTCCGCCTTCCCCCGGCGCAGTGAAAGCCCCTACGACACCTTCGGCGTTGGGCATTCCAGCACCTCGATCAGCGCCGGCCTGGGCATGGCCATCGCCTCCCGCCTGCAGGGCCTGGACCGGCGTACCGTGGCGGTCATCGGCGATGGCGCCATGACCGCCGGCATGGCCTTCGAAGCGCTCAACCACGCCGGTGAGGTGGATGCCGACATGCTGGTGGTGCTGAACGACAACGACATGTCGATCTCGCACAATGTTGGCGGGCTGTCCAATTACCTGGCCAAGATTCTCTCCAGCCGCACCTACTCGCACATGCGCGAAGGCAGCAAGAAAGTGCTGTCGAAGATTCCGCCAGCCTGGGAGCTGGCACGCAAGACCGAGGAGACCGCCAAGGCCATGCTCGCCCCCGGCGTGCTGTTCGAGGAACTGGGCTGGAACTACATCGGCCCGATCGACGGCCACGACCTGCCGACCCTGGTCACCACCCTGCGCAACATGCGCCAGCTCAAGGGCCCGCAGTTCCTGCATGTGGTCACCCGCAAGGGCAAGGGCTTTTCCCCGGCCGAGGCCGACCCGATCGGCTACCACGCGATCACCAAGCTCGAGCCCAAGCCGAGCAGCAACGGCCAGAGCAAACCGCGCTACTCGAACATCTTCGGCCAGTGGCTGTGCGACATGGCCGAGGCCGACGCACGACTGGTCGGCATCACTCCGGCAATGAAGGAAGGCTCCGACCTGATCGCCTTCAGTGAACGCTTTCCGCAGCGCTATTTCGATGTCGCCATCGCCGAACAACACGCCGTCACCCTGGCCGCCGGCATGGCCTGCGAAGGCGCCAAGCCAGTGGTCGCCATCTACTCGACCTTCCTGCAGCGCGCCTATGACCAGCTGATCCATGATGTCGCGGTACAGGATCTGGACGTGCTGTTCGCCATCGACCGTGCCGGGCTGGTTGGCGAGGACGGACCGACCCATGCCGGCAGCTTCGACCTGAGTTACCTGCGCTGCATCCCCAACATGCTGATCATGGCACCGGCGGACGAGAACGAGACCCGGCAGATGCTCACTACCGGCTTCCTGCACAACGGCCCCGCCGCCGTGCGCTACCCGCGCGGCACCGGGCCGGGTGTGCCGGTCGATCCGGCCTTGCAACCCCTGCCGATCGGCAAGGGCGTGATCACCCGCCAGGGCGAGCACGTGGCGATTCTCAACTTCGGCACCCTGCATGCAGACGCCCTGACCGCTGCCGAGTCGCTGAACGCCACGGTGGCCAACATGCGCTTCGTCAAGCCGCTGGATACCGAGCTGCTGCAACAACTGGCCGACAGCCACAGCCTGCTGGTGACCCTGGAAGAAAACGCCATCATGGGCGGTGCCGGCAGCGCGGTGAACGAATGGCTGCTGGCCCAGGGCATCCAGCTCCAGGTACTCAACCTCGGCCTGCCCGACCTGTACATCGAGCATGACAAGCCGGCCCGCATGCTCGCCGAGTGCGGCCTGGATGCCGCCGGCATCGAGCGCGCCATTCGTCAGCGGCTGTCCGCCGACCACTAATAGCGGTCAGGCGCAACGTGGGTGGCTACCTCAGCGCCCCGTTGCAGCACTGGATTGCCACGCCACTACGTGGCTCGCAATGACGAGTGCCTGGCTTGTCCATGGCGTTTCCATGCCACCTCATCCGTCATTGCGAGGACGAAGGACGAAGCAATCCACCGGCACGGAGCCTGTATCCGCACGGGTTCCCACTCCGGCATAATACCCCTTTGAATTTTCCGGGCATAAGCCATGTTCTTCAGCAACGAGCGCCTGCAATTCTTCAAGCCGCTGACCAGCAAGTACCGTGAGCAGATCGTCGAATGCCTGCGCCTGCTGCACACGCGGCTGTACAGCGCCAGCGCCGACTATGGCGAATCACTCAAGCGCGAGCAGGTGGTGGATGTGTTCTGCGAAGCACTGCAGCGCGCGCCCTTGCTCGAAGGTGACGACGAGGAGCATGGGCGCTTTCGCAACAGCCGCGAGCAGGCAGGCTGGATTCTCAACAATCTGGTCGAGCATGGCTGGCTGGAACGCCAGGTCGACCAGGCCACCTTCCAGTCCACCTACCCGTTCAGTCGGCTGGGGCGATTGTTCACCCAGTCGCTGACCGAGGCGGTCAACCACAGTGTGCGTACCCGCCACCGCAATACCCGCAACACCCTGAATGCGCTGTCAGCATTCGCCGAGCGTGGCGAAGTCTATGACCTGCTGGATGCCCACGAGTATTCCGAGCGCATCATTGCCGATTTCACCGATATCATCGCCGAACTGGAAGAGCGCAAGCGCCAGCTGGTACGCGAGGTGGAGGACCGGCAACTGGTACAGGAAGCCAGCGATCAGTTCTTCGAGTTCATGGAAAAGCGCTTCCAGCCCGACCTGGCCATCCGCCTGTCCGCCGATAGCGTCGAACGCCACCGCGAGCACTTGCTGCAGCAGATCGAGCGCATCCGCCGCATGCCCGACACCTGGAAGGCCCAGGCCGAACGCGAACTGCGACGCCTGGCCCCGGATATGGTGATCGACCAGCGCAGCTCGGTGCTCTGGCGGCTGCTCGACAGCATCGACAGCCGCCTGCGCAACGCCGCCGACATCATGCTGCCGGCACTGCGCAAGACCCTGCAGAGCTTCACCCAGCGCGCCGACATCATCATCCGCCAGCTCAGCTACCTGCATAGCCAGCAGCACACCGATATCGTCGGTCTGTGCCGCGAGCTGGCCGGCCTGCCGCAGGAGCAGTTGAATGCCCGCCTGGATGCCGCTGGCCAGGACATGGCCAGTGTCAACCTGACCCTGGTCGATCCGGGCCAGGTGCGCCTGCGCGAGCGCCAGCAGCGCCCACCGGTGCATAGCCTGATGCAGGACCCCGGCATCCCCGATGACGACACCCTGCATGACCTGGCCGTGCAACGCTTGCTGGACCAGGCGTTCAACATCAATGCCGGCAGCCTGCGCGACTATCTGCATGCGGCGCTGGGCGAGAAGCGCCGGATCGACAGCCGCGACCTGCCGATCAACAGCGCCGGCGACCTGCTGGCGGCCAGCCACCTGATCGAACTGGCCGGCGCCGAGCATGCCGCCCGCGGCCTGCGGGTACGCATCGAGCGCAGCGGCGAGATCCTGCGCGACGAACCCTACTTCAGCCGCCGCGACGGCTTCATTATCGAACTGGAACCCAACGACCATGCGTGACGCATTGGAAGCCCGACTGGGCGAACTCGGTGTCAACAGTGCCGACTTTTCCGAGCTGATGATCCGCCTGCTGGACCGCGGCGTGCTGTGCCGCGACGAGAGCAAGCGCGAGGCCGAGCTGTATGACCGCTTCCTGCAGGTCCGCGAGCTGGTGGAGGACTACCTGGCAGTGCTGCGTATCCGCCTGCTGCATGAGCCCCGCTTCAACCTGCTGCGCATCTTCCCGCCCGGTGCCGAAGTGCCTGGTATGCCCGATGCCGACGACGAGCCGGGCAGCGGCCTGCGCCAGCGCCTGAACCAGCAGGAAGTAGCACTGATCCTGGTGCTGCGCGCCGAATACGACAAGGCCCTGCGCGAAGGCCTGCTCGACGAGCAGGGCCAGGCGATGCTGTCGCTGGAAGCACTCAACCTGAGCAGCCGCAACCTGCTCGGTCGCAGCCTGCCGGAAAGCCTCACCGAACGTCAGACCCTGCTGCGCCGCCTGCGCCAACTGCGCCTGATCCGCAGCCCCAGCGATGCCGAGCTGGACAATGGCGAAGCCTGGCTGACCATCCGCCCCGGCATCATCAGCCTGGTGACCGATAGCGTGCTGAGCCAACTGAGCCGCCAGGACGCCGATCACGATTCCGCACAAGAGACGCCCTGATGTACCTGAAACGTTCGATTACCGTCAACTGGGGCAACCTGCCGGTCGAAGAGCTGGAATACGGCCCGGTCAACCTGTTCTCCGGAGGCAACGGCTCCGGCAAGACCACCGCCGCCGATGCCCTGCAGACGCTGATGACCGCCGCCCATGACAACCTGTTCAACTACAACCCGGGGCAGGACGAAACCACCCAGCGCGGGCGCGGCGGCAAGCAGGTGCGTACCCTCGCCTCCTATGTACTGGGCTGCGACGATGGCGCCTATGCCCGGCCCTGGGATACCGATGGTTATATCGCCGGCGTGTTCCACCCGACCCGGGGTGAAACCGGCGAACCCTTCACCGCGGTGATCGGTGTGCGCGCCCATCTGGACAACGCCGGTAGCAGCCGTCAGGCGCGGCAGCACGAATTGCTGCTGATGATAGTGCCCGACGAGATGCTATCGCTGTCGCACTTCGTGCGCGACGGCGAAGACGGTCGCCATGTGGTCCCGGTGACCGAACTGCCGACCCTGCTGCGCCGCCAGTTCGGCAAGACCGGGGTCGAGGTCTATGAGCGCAAGAGCGCCTATCTCGCCCGGTTGTATGGCGCCCTGCGCGGGCGCAGCGATGCCGTTCCGGTACGCGAGGCCAAGAATGCCGCACGTACCTTCGCCAACTTCATGGCCTACAAGCCAGTTCGCTCGATCGACCAGTTCGTCGCCGAGGAAGTGCTGGAAGCCCGCGACTTCGGCGACACCATCCGCCGCATCCGCGACCTGCTGCGCACCGTGCACGGCATGGAGCAGGAAGCCAGCCGCGTACGCAACGCAGTCGAGCAACTGCAGCAGGCCCGCGGTCAGGCCGACCAGTACCTGGATATCTGGCTGGAGCGTACCGGGCTGGAATACGCCGCCGCCGCCCAGAGCTGGCGGCACAACCAGCAGCAGTACCTCGGCGCCAAGGAAGAACAGCAACAGCTGGCGGCGCAGCTGGCCGCCAGCACCGATGAGCAACACCTGACCAGCGAGCGCCTGGAGCAGGCCCACCATGAGCTGGTGCAACTGGAAGCCCGGCGCCAGGGTATCCCGGCGCTGCATTCCCGGGACCAGTTGCAGAGCCGGCAACAGCAATTGCACGGGCAGCTGCAGGCCGGGGTGACCCCGCTGCTGGAGCAGGCCCGACAGCGCGACCGCAACGTCGAGGCGCTGCAGCAACTGCAGCAGTTGCTGACCCAGCACAGCCTCGGCATGGAGCTACCGCAGCTCACCGGTCGCAGCTGGCGCGACCTGAGCCAGGCGGTACTCGCCGCCGAGCAGCAACCCGTGGCCGACCTCAACCAGTTACTGGCCCGCGACTGGATCGACCTGACCCCGCTGGATGCCGGGCTGGATGCCATTCATGCCCAGCAGCACTGCCACAACCAGTTGGCCACCCGCCTGCAGGAAGCGCTGCCCGAGGGCATCAGCCTGTTGCAGAAAGTCGACCGCCTGGGCCAGGAGCGCAGTGCCAGCCTGACTCAGGCCGAGCGCCAGATCAGTCATATCGAGCAGCAGATCAAGGGCCTGCAAGCCAGTCGGGTAAGCTATCCCGGTTACGTGGAAGACGCCCTGCGCGCCATCCGCCAGCAATGCCCGCAGGCCGACCCACGGGTACTCTGCGACTATGTCGACGTACTCGATCCCGACTGGCAGATGGCGATCGAGGGCTATATCGGCGGCAGCCGTTTCGCCATCCTGGTCGAACCGCCATTCGAGGCCGAAGCCATCCGCATCGTCCGCCAGCTGAGCAGCCGCGAACGCAACCGCGCCCGGGTCATCCAGGGTGACAAGGCGCGCCAGGATGCCGAACGGATCAGCCTGCCGGAAGACTCCATCCTCAAGGTCATGGGCTTCGGCCACAAGATCGCCGAATACTATCTTCGCGCCTCCTATGCCAGCGTGCTGCGCGTCGAGGACGCCGAAGCCCTGCGCCGCACCCGGCGCGGCATCACCCGGGAAGGGCTCGGCTCAGGCAACTACGCCCTGTTCCGCTGCGATATCGACGACGCCCAGCTGGTCTTCGGCGCCGGCGCCCGCGAGCGCAACCTGCAGGCGCAGCAGAAGCAGCTGGAGCAGCTGCAGGTCCAGCGCCACAGCCTGCGTCAGCAACAGCAGGGGCTGCAGCAACTGGCACAGTTGCTGGCCCAGATCCGCCCGCTCGACTACGCCGCCTGCGCTGGCAACCTGCTCGAGCAGCAGCGCCAGCTGCGCGAGGTGGAACAGCAGCTGAGCAGCCTGGATCTGGGCGAGCACCATGACCTGGAGGATGAACAGCAACGGGTCAGCGAACGCCACCGCCAGCTCCAGCAACGCCAGCGGGAACTGGTGGAGCAGCAGGGCCGGCTGGATGAAAAGCACCATCAGGTCAGCCAGCGCATCAAGCAACTGGCCGATCAGAGCGACACCCTGCTGGAGCGCAAGGATCAGGCCGAACAGCACCTGCTGGAGGCCGCCGGCAAGCTGGCGGGCCAGGATCCACAGGCGCGCCTGGAACAGCTCGACGACATGCTCGACCAGAGCCACGGCAAGTTCGATTTCGCCGCCGACAGTGCCGCCCTCACCGCCCGCCTGCATCAGCAGGCGATCGCCCTGGAGCGTGCGCTGGAACAGTACAACCAGCAGGCCCAGCCCGCGGACAGCCTGCTGCATGACAGCGCCGAGCCGCTGCACAGCCTGGGCTTCTATGAACACATCGGCGGCCTGCGCCTGCAGCTCGACAACCTGTACAACCGCCTGCGCAACAACGTGCTGCTGGAAAAGCAGAGCCAGCTGGCCAGCCTGCGCGACAGCTTCAACACCACCTTCGTCAGCGATCTGTGCCATGAAATCCACCAGGCGATCAACGATGGCCGGCGGGCACTGGAACAGCTGAACCGCGAACTGGAGCACCACCAGTTCGGCGCCGACCGCGAGCGCTTCCAGTTCGACTGGGACTGGCTGCCGGAATACCGGGAATACTGGGAGTTCTTCCAGGAGGTGATGACCCTGCCGAACCTCGGTGACGGCACCAGCCTGTTTGGCGACAGCCTGTCGGCGCAGGCCGCCGAGGTCCGCGACCGCCTGCTGTCACTGCTGCTCGATGGCGACGAGCAACAGGCGCTGCGTGAACTGGAACGCATCAGCGATTACCGGCGCTATCGCCGCTACGACATTCTCAAGCACCCGCAGGGCAAGCCAGCGATCCGTCTCAGTGAATACGGCACCGGCTCCGGCGGTCAGCTGGAGACCCCGGCCTACATCATCCGCGCCGCGGCGGTGACCAGCGCCTTCCGCTTCAACGAAGGTGACAGCCATCTGCGCATGGTGATCGTCGACGAGGCGTTCATGCACATGGACGAGACCCGCTCACGGGAAGTGATCGGCTACCTGACCGAGACCCTCGGCCTGCAGCTGATCTTCATCATGCCGACCAGCAAGGCCGGTCCCTTCCTCGACCTGATCAGCAACCAGTTCGTGTTCAGCAAGGTGCCCGCAAGCCAACCGGTGGGCGAGCTCAACACCCGGGTGCTGCTCGACCGCCAGCAGCTCAACCGCGAACGAGTGGCCGAGCTGTGGGCCCAGCACCGCCGGGTCATCCGTCAGCAGGGATTGCTGGACTTCATGGAGGTGGTGTAACCGGGCATAGGGGCCAGAGGGCTACGGCGTCATTGCGAGTCCGTAGGGCGAAGCAATCCATGAGCACCGCGCCCTCGCCAACACTGGATGGCCAGCCCCGTGGATTGCCACGCTGCTACGCAGCTCGCAATGACGCGGATAGAAATATCAGCCATGAGGCGGCGATCAACGCCTTGACTATGCATCATTGGACTACGGCTTAACTGCCCCGCTTGCCGGGCCGCTGGTCCTTGATGCTCAGCAGGTTGTGTTCGCGCCGGAGGGTAAACAGCCCTATGCCTTCCACCAGCTCGCTGAGCTTGCTGTAACCATAGTTGCGTGGGTCGAACTCCGGCATCTGCTTGGTGATCTGGCTGCCCACGGGCCCGAGACTGGCCCAGCCGTCATCGTCGGCAGTCGCATCGATGGCCTGGCGGAACAGATTGCACAGCTTGGCATCCTGGCGCAGTTCCTGGCTGCTGCGGCGGCGAATACTGCCCTGGTTGCCTGCTGACTCGGGGTGCTCTGCCACATCGGGCTGCAGAAAGATTTCGGTGTAGATGAAACGGTCACAGGCGGCCACCAGCGGCTTGGGCGTCTTCTGTTCGCCGAAACCGTAGACCGCCTTGCCGGATTCGCGCAGGCGCGCGGCCAGGCGGGTGAAGTCGCTGTCGCTGGAGACCAGGCAGAAGCCATCGAAGGTACCGGTATACAGCAGGTCCATGGCATCGATGATCATAGCGCTGTCGGTGGCATTCTTGCCGGAGGTATAGGCGAACTGCTGGATGGGCTGGATCGAATGCTCCAGCAGATTGGCCTTCCACTTGCCCAGCCCCGGTGTGGTCCAGTCACCGTAGATGCGTTTGACGCTGGCCACACCGAGCTTGGCGACTTCTGCCAGCAGACCTTCGACGATCGCCGGGTTGGCATTGTCTGCATCGATGAGTACCGCGAGGCTGTCAGCCTTTCCGTTTCCGATCATGTCCCACTCCCTTGCAGGGGCTGGCGCCATGATTACGCGGTGCCAGCGGCGGTTATCTGAAGCGCTGTGATGGCGGCCGATACAGCAGCATGGCCCCCTGGCTGGCCAGTACCAGCAGCACCAGGGGTACTGCTTCCATGGTGCAGACATAGTGCAGCATGCCGATCCAGCCGGGCAGCTTGGCGTTGGTCAGGCCCAGCAGTTGGTTATGGTGCAGTCGATTCCATGCCGACTCGGCCTGGCTGTCGTCACCCAGGGCGTCGACCTGCAGCAGCGCCTGCTTGTAATGGCGGAAGCGCCAGACGGTAAGCAGCAGGGTCAGCAGACCGGCTATGAACAGCGGAACGCCGACGCTGGCATAGGCACCGCCATCACGATCATGGAACAACCATACCACGGCGATTGGCAGGATCAACGAAGCCAGGCACTGCATGCGCCAGTTGCGGCGCATGGCCTGCCAGTGGGGGCGTGCATCAAGCATCATTCTGCCTCGGCCTGGTGAATGGTACCCAGCAGATGGCCGAGCTTACCGGCCTTGGTCGCCAGGTAATTGCGATTGAACGGGTTGAGACCGGTCTTCAACGGGATGCGCTCGGCCACGGTAATGCCGAAGTCTTCCAGCGCCTTGACCTTGCGCGGGTTGTTGGTCAGCAACTTGAGGCTGGTGATACCCAGGTGCGCCAGCATCGGCTTGCAGATGGCGTAGTCACGCTGGTCGGCGCCAAAGCCGAGCAGTTCGTTGGCTTCGACGGTGTCGGCGCCGCCATCCTGCAGATGATAAGCGCGGATCTTGTTCATCAGGCCGATACCCCGGCCTTCCTGGCGCAGGTACAACAGGGCACCACGGCCTTCCTCGGCGATCGCCTTCAATGCCGCTTCCAGCTGGAAGCCGCAGTCGCAGCGCAGGCTGAACAACGCATCGCCGGTAAGGCATTCCGAATGCAGACGCCCAAGCACCGGCTGGCCATCGCTCACATCGCCCATGGTCAATACCACGTGCTCCTTGCCCGTACCGGGCTCGAGGAAGCCGTGCATGGTAAAAGTGCCCCACTTGGTAGGCAGTTGGGATGACGCAACAAAGGTGACTGACACGCTGTCTCCTGTACACCACGCTGTAAGAGGGTCGCTATCTTAGCAGGACATGGGCCTGCCAGTCAGCGCCGATATGCCAGTGCATTTCCGAAGCCACAGTGCCTGTACCAGATCATTGGTTACAGCAGCGCCAGCAGCCACTCTGCTATCAGCAGTACCACCAGCGCCATGCCGCCGGCCAGGATGTCATCGAGCATGATGCCCAGACCACCGCTGACGCGCCGGTCGGCCCAACCGATCGGCCAGGGCTTCCAGATGTCGAACAGGCGGAACAGCACGAACCCGGCCAACAGCCATAGCCAGCCGGTCGGCGCCAGCCACAGGGCAATCCACACGCCGACGAACTCGTCCCAGACGATACCGCCATGGTCATGCACCCCCAGATCCGCTGCGGTGCGGTGGCACAGCCAGATCCCCAGCAAGGTGCTGATCACCAGCACCAGTGCATAACCGCCCGGTGGCAGTTGCTGCCACAGCAACACGAAGGGGAGCGCCACCAGGGTGCCCCAGGTGCCCGGTGCCTTGGGCAATGCGCCGCTGCCGAAGCCGAAGGCCAGGAAGTGAATCGGGTTACGCCAGACCGACGGCGGCGTGGGCGAGTGGGATTCAGCCATCGGCGGACTCCTTGAAATGTTGGTAGCCGCCAGCGCCGGCGACAGGTTGACCATCCAGCCAGACGCCGGCCCCGGCCTGGGCCCGGCCGATCACGCTGACCGGCCAGCCCTGCTGACGCCAGTGGTCGAGCTGACCTGCCTGCTGCGCAGGCAGGGTGAACAGCAGTACATAATCATCACCACCGCGCAGCATCCATGCCTGCCGCTGTGCCGCTGGCCAGGCCAGCAATGCCGTGGAACAGGGAACGTCCTCACTGCACAGGTGCAGCGCCAGCCCGCTGGCGGCAGCCAGATGCCCGGCATCCTGCAGCAGACCATCGGAAACATCCAGGCCCGCCGAGGCCACGCCGGCCAGCGCCAGGCCCAGCTCACACTGGGCGCGCGGGCGCCAGAAGCGTGCGCGCAGATAGTCCCGCTCGGCCGGGCGCAGCGCCTGCGGCAACACCTGTTCCGTCACCACGGCGAGGCCGCCGGCACCATCCCCCAGCGGCCCACCGACGCACAGCAGATCGCCCGGCTGCGCTCCGCTGCGGCGCAGCGCCTGCCCCACGGCTACCTCACCGAAGACACTGATGCCGATATTCAGCGGACCCCGGGTAGTGTCGCCGCCGATCAGGCTGATGCGATGATCGACAGCACATTGCGCCAGCCCGTCGGAGAAGGACTGCAACCAGGGCTCATCAATCTCGGGCAGGGTCAGCGCCAGGGTGAACCCCAGTGGTCTGGCAGCCATCGCCGCCAGATCACTGACCGCCACGGCGAGTGCGCGATAGCCCAGATCGTCAGGGGCGTATTGCTCAGGAAAGTGCACACCCTGCACCAGACTGTCGGTGGATATCACCCACTGACAGCCCGGCGCCGGTTGCAGCAAGGCGGCATCGTCACCGATGCCCAGGGCGACTGCCGCATGACCACCGGCCTGCTCCAGCACAGAACGCTGGAAGTAACGGCCGATCAGTGCGAATTCGCCCAACGGCATGGCAGCGGCCTCCGCGGTGGCTCAACGCCCCCGGCGGGACGCATTCACTTCGACACTGCGCAGGCGCGGGGCCAGCTTGTCGAGGATGCCATTGATGTATTTGTGGCCATCGGTGGCGCCAAACACCTTGGCCATCTCGATACCTTCGTTGATCACCACCTTGTAGGGCACATCGACACGGTGGGTCATCTCGAATACACCGATGCGCAGAATCGCCAGCTCGATCGGATCGACCTCATCCACCGCGCGGTCGAGCACCTGGGCCAGGTGCCCGTCGATCTCGTGCAGGTTCTGCGGCACGCCCAACAGCAGCTCGCGGAAATAGGCACCATCGGCACTGTCGAAGTCGTACTCGGCATCGCTGCGCAGCTGCGCTTCGATATCCGACAGCGCCTGGCCGGCCATCTGCCAGGAGTACAGCGCCTGCAGAGCCAGACTGCGCGCCTTGCGCCGCATGGCGCTGCGCGACTGTCCGCCGGAGCGCTTGGGTTTTGCGTCGTGGTCGGCCACTTAGGCCTCCAGCTGCTTGAGCACGCTGACCATTTCGATTGCCGACAGCGCCGCCTCGGCACCCTTGTTGCCGGCCTTGGTGCCGGAACGCTCGATGGCCTGCTCGATGCTGTCCACGGTCAGCACGCCGAAGGCAACCGGAATACCGGTGTCGAGGGACACGGCACCGACGCCCTTGACGCACTCGCCAGCGACATATTCGAAGTGCGGCGTACCGCCACGGATGACTGCACCCAGGGTGATGATGGCGTCGAACTGCTTGAGCTCGGCAACCTTGCGCACCATCAGCGGGATTTCAAAGGCACCGGGAACCCGCACGATGGTGATGTCGGCTTCCTTGACTCCGTGACGCTTGAGGGTGTCGACAGCGCCGTCGACCAGGCTTTCAACCACGAAGCTGTTGAAGCGGCCAACAACCAGGGCATAGCGACCCTGTGCAGCGACGAAGTCGCCTTCGATGGTACGGATAGCAGTCATATCAATCTCTCTTAAAGAACCGGCGGCGCGCCCGGGCGCCGCCGTGAATCCAATGCGTTTATTCGCAGGGCAGGTATTCTACTACTTCCAGGTCGAAACCGGATATGGCGTTGAAGCGCATCGGCATCGACAACAGGCGCATCTTGCGCACACCCAGATCGCGCAGGATCTGCGAGCCGGCACCTACGGTATTGTAGGTCGTGGGACGGCGCACCGCCGGCTCATCGCCAGTCAGTTGCTGCACGTGGTGCAGCAGTTCGTCGCCTTCCATCTGATTGCCCAGCAACAACACCACGCCATTGCCCTGCTCGGCCAGCTTGGCCATGGCCGCACGCAGGCTCCAGCGTCCCGGCTGCTTGACCATGAACAGGTCGCGCAGCGGGTCCATGTTGTGCACCCGCACCAGGGTCGGCTGCTCCGGCTCGATCTCGCCCAGGGTCAGCGCCAGGTGTACGGCGTTCTCCAGGCTGTCGCGGTAGGTCACCAGGTTGAAGGTGCCCAGTTCGGTATCCAGCGGCTGCTCGGAGACGCGCTTGACCGTGCGCTCATTGAGCAGACGGTAGTGAATCAGGTCGGCGATGGTGCCGATCTTCAACCCGTGCTGCTCGGCAAAGGCCTCCAGCTCAGGGCGACGGGCCATGCTGCCATCCTCGTTCATGACCTCGCAGATCACCCCGGACTCGCCGAAGCCGGCCATGCGCGCCAGATCACAGGCGGCTTCGGTATGCCCGGCGCGGGCCAGTACCCCACCGGGCTGGGCCATCAGCGGGAAGATGTGGCCGGGGCTGACGATATCCTCGGCTACCGCATCGGTGGCGGCAGCCGCCTGCACGGTGCGCGCCCGATCAGCGGCGGAAATGCCGGTGGACACGCCTTCGGCCGCCTCGATGGAAACGGTGAACTTGGTGCCGAAGCCGGAACCGTTGCGCTGTACCATCAGCGGCAGCTTGAGCCGCTCGCAGCGC
This sequence comes from Pseudomonas sp. MYb185, assembly GCF_002979975.1. Lineage (GTDB taxonomy): Bacteria > Pseudomonadota > Gammaproteobacteria > Pseudomonadales > Pseudomonadaceae > Halopseudomonas. Next base: position 28,265 of record NZ_PCQD01000011.1, read on the forward strand.
TCCAGGCTCATCGGCATGCAGATCAGGCCACGGCCATAGCGGGCCATGAAGTTGATGTCCTCGGCCCGGCAGGCCTCGGCGGCCATGATCAGGTCACCTTCGTTCTCGCGGTCCTCGTCATCCATGAGGATGACCATCTTGCCGGCGCGGATATCTTCAAGCAGTTCTTCAACAGTATTCAGTTTCATACGGCCCTCCCGGGCGCGTCAGGACTTCAAAAAGCCGTTATCGGCAAGGAATGCCATGCTGATGCCGCTGGCCGCACCGGACTCGGCGGCCTTGTCGCCCAGCAGCAGGCGTTCAAGGTAACGGGCAATCACGTCGACCTCAAGGTTCACTGCGCGCCCGGGCTGGTAATCGCCCATCACGGTTTCCTGCAGGGTGTGCGGCACTATGTTCAGATCGAATACCGCACCGTCCACCCCGTTGACCGTCAGGCTGGTGCCATCCACGGTGATCGAGCCCTTTTCCGCTATATAGCGTGCCAGCGCCGCCGGCGCCTCGATGCGGAAACGTACCGAGCGCGCCTCTTCGTCACGCGACAGTACCTTGCCGACACCATCCACGTGACCGCTGACCAGGTGACCGCCCAGGCGGGTAGTCGCGGTCAGGGCTTTTTCCAGATTGACCCGGCTGCCCACCTCAAGATTGACGAAGGCGCTGCGGCGCATGGTTTCCTGGCTGACATCGGCCCAGAAACCATCGCCGGGCAACTCCACCACCGTCAGGCACACGCCATTGACCGCAATGCTGTCGCCCAGCCTGACGTCGGCAAGATCCAGCTTGCCGGTCTTGACCTGGACCCGTACGTCGCCGCCACGCGGCTGCAGGCTGCTGATCTGTCCAACTGCTTCGATTATCCCGGTAAACATGTTCGCCTCGGTTACCTATGCATTATCAGGGCGTGCTCGGCACTCCCGCATCACACTCCGCCAGGCCGCCGCTCGATGATGGCGGGCCAGCCTGAACAAGGGCAGCAGGACATGAATGGCAGTCCGGCGACCTGGCCACGATCCCGGTGGCGGCGCCAATTATAAGCAGGGATGCAGCATATCGACAGCATAAGTCGACCACCGCACCCCGGCGGCACTGGTTGCGCCAGTCCGCTCAGCCCACTGGGCGGGCGGTGACTCGCCAATCATTACCGATCGCACGCAGGTCGGTGATCTGTACATCCATGGCCTCGGCCATGCTGTCGAAGGGCAGCTCCAGCAGCGGCCGGGCGCGACTGCCCAGCAACCTCGGTGCCATATATACGATCAGTTCATCGACCAGCCCGGCTTGCCAGAAGGCCCCGGCCAGTGCCGCACCGGATTCGACCAGCACCTCGTTGCAGCCGCGCCCGGCCAGTTCGGCCAACAGTTGGGCCAGATCGACCCGGCCGGCATGGTCAGGCAAGGTAAGCAGCTCGGCCTGGTGGGCCTGGTATTCGGCCTCGCGCCGGCCAGCGTCGGTGCAGACCACCAGCACTGGACCCGTCTCGCGGAACAGACGTTGCGACAGCGGCACACGCAGGCGGCCGTCGATCAACACCCGCAACGGCTGCCGCGCCGCCGCGGCCTGTGCCTCTGCCGGCTCCAGCCCCAGCTCGGCGGCCCGCACGGTCAATGCCGAATCATCCAGCAGCACGCTGTCGGCACCGCTGATCACCGCGCCGCTGCGCGCCCGCAGCCGTTGCACATCGGCCCTGGCCTGGGGCCCGGTGATCCACTGGCTTTCGCCACTGGCCATGGCGGTGCGGCCATCCAGACTCATCGCCAGCTTGAGGCGCACCCAGGGCAGGCCCTGCTGCATGCGCTTGATGAAGCCCGGATTGAGCTGGCGGGCCTCGGCTTCCAGCAGGCCGCACTGCACCTCGATGCCGGCGTCGCGCAGGCGCTGCAGGCCACGGCCGGCGACCTGTGGGTTGGGGTCCTGCATGGCCGCCACCACCCGGCTGACGCCGGCGGCAATCAAGGCATCGGCACAGGGCGGGGTCTTGCCGAAATGACTGCAGGGTTCCAGGGTGACGTAGGCGGTCGCGCCCCGGGCCCGCGCGCCAGCCTGGCGCAGGGCATTGACCTCGGCATGGCCTTCACCGGCACGGACGTGCCAGCCCTCCCCCACCAGCTCGCCAGCCTGGACCAGCACACAGCCCACCCGCGGATTCGGCTCGGTGGTATACAGCCCCCGCGCGCCCAGCTGGATGGCCCGGGCCATCCAGTCATGATCGCTCTGCTGTTCAGACATCGCCCGGCTCGCCACGGGACAGGCGGTCGATTTCCTCGCGGAACTGATTGAGGTCCTGGAAGCGCCGGTACACCGAGGCAAAGCGGATATAGGCCACTTCATCCAGCTGCTTGAGCTCGGCCATGACCATCTCGCCGACCACCATCGCCTTGATCTCGCGCTCGCCGGTGGCCCGCAGTCGATGCTTGATACGTCCCAGCGCGGCTTCGATCTGCTCGACACTGACCGGACGCTTCTCCAGCGCGCGCAGCAGACCGGCGCGCAATTTATCTTCATCGAATGGCTGGCGCCGGCCGTCCTGCTTGATGATCCGCGGCAAGACCAGCTCGGCGGTTTCAAAGGTGGTGAAGCGTTCCTGGCAAGCCAGACATTCCCGCCGACGACGCACCTGGGCGCCATCGGCTACCAGTCTGGAGTCGATCACCTTGGTGTCGTTGGCGCCGCAAAATGGACAGTACATGGCAGAATTCCTGTTAGGCAAGCAGCGGGCATCTTACCCCGATGTCCGCCACGGTTAAATGCCCTGCCCGTCTGCCGGCATACCCGCTCCAGACGCAGCGAGATAACTGTCCTTCAATTTGCGCTTGGCCACCTTGCCGTTGTCATCCCGTGGCAGTTGCTCGATGAACCGCACTTCCTTCGGCGTCTTGTAGCCCGCCAGGCGCTGACGCACATGAGCGCGCACCGCCTCGGCATCCAGCTGCGGATCGGTGCTGGCCACCACGGCTACCAATGCCTCGCCGTATTCCGTATCGGGCACGCCGAACACCGCACAATCGGCAACGCCGGGCAGGCCGATCAGTACATGCTCGATCTCCGCCGGATAGATATTCACGCCACCGGAAATGACCATGTCCGAGGACCGGTCGCAGACGTAGAGATAGCCGTCCTCATCCAGGTAGCCGATATCGCCCACACTGACCAGGTCACCCCTTCCGGCCCGGGCGCGCGCCTGCGGATTGTTGGCATAGGTGAAATCCGTCACCGCCGGCTGACGCACATAGATCACCCCCGGCTCGCCAGTGGCGCACTCGTTGCCGTCCGCATCGATGATGTGGATACGCGCATCGCCGATCGGTCGACCGACGCTGGCGGGCTTGAGCCGGGCCGAGGCCGGATCCTGGATGGTGATCATGCCGGTCTCGCTGGAGGCGTAGGTCTCGTGGATCACCGGCCCCCACCAATCGAGCATCGCCTGTTTCACATCCGGTGCGCAGGGTGCCCCTGTGCAGGCGACGAAGCGTACCGATGACAGGTCATAGCGCGCCCGCACCGCCTCGGGCAATCGCAACAGGCGCACGTACATGATCGGTACCAGGAACACCGTATCGATGCGATGCCGCTGGATCAGCTCCAGGGTCTGCTCGGCATCGAAGCGCGGCATCAGTACCAGGGTTCCAGCCTGTTGCAGAGCCTGCTGGGTAAAGGAGCCGGGGGCACTGTGGTACAGCGGCGCAGAGACCAGGGCACGCACGCCCGGTCGAATTCCCCAGGCTTTTTCAACCATCCTGCCCATGCGCTGGCGCAGTTGCTCCGCCTCCTCCGGCGCCGGTGGCAGACGCTTGACACCCTTGGGCCGGCCCGTAGTGCCGGAGGTATAGGCCATCTGCATGCGCGGGGTACGCGGCGGGCCATCATAGGCCGCCTGTTCCGCCAGCCAGGCCTGATAATCCCGCTCCCGCCCCTGCAGCGCGCCCGGTTCAGCACCCACCGCCAGCACCCATACCTGTGCGGGGATGACCTCACGCACCTGATCCAGCAGATCCGCCTCGATCAGCAACACCTTGGCGCCGGAGTCGCGCAGGATGTAACCCACCTCATCCGCCTTGAAATGCCAGTTGATCGGACAGTAATAGCAACCGGCGATCTGACCGGCCTGGATGGCATCGACAAAGGGCACGCTGTTGCGCAGCATCAGGGCAATCACCTCACCCTCCTCGACACCCAACCGCGCCAGCCCGCCAGACAGTTGCCAGCCGCGCTGTTCAACCTGATCGGGGCTCAGTCGGGAGCCGGAAAAAAACAGTTCTGCAGTCATTGTTGTTCTCTCGCTGTGCTGTCGCCGAAGCCGGAAACGAATGACTATAGTCAGCGCCACGGTTACCGACAATAATGCCTACCCCTGAACCGACCGGATAACCAGGATGCCGCTCGATCAACTACACCACACCCTGCACCGCATACTGCCTGACGCCCGCCTGCAACCGACCAGCCTGCCGGGCCTGCCGGAGCTGCAGCTATGGCTGCTGGACCCGGCGAACCTGGATCGCGCCTTCGCCAGTGATGAAACCCGACGCCTGCTTGAGCAACCGCCCTACTGGGGCTTCTGCTGGGGCAGTGGGGTGGCCCTGGCGCGCTGGGTTCTGGATAACCCTGAACAGGTGCGTGGCAAACGGGTGCTGGATTTCGGCAGCGGCTCGGGTGTGGTGGCGCTGGCCTGCAGGGCGGCGGGGGCCGAACGCAGTATTGCCTGTGACCTGGACCCCGCGGCGCAACTGGCCTGCGCACTGAATGCCGAATTGAATGGACTGACCTTGGAGCTGGCCTCCGATTACTTCACCGTAGCAGGTGAGCTGGATCTGATCCTTGCCGCCGATGTGCTCTATGACCGGGACAACCATGGTTTTCTCGACCAGTTCCGTCAACGCGCCAGCGCGGTATTGGTCGCTGACTCACGGGTACGTGATCTGCAACATGCGCACTACCGCAAATTGGCCATACTGCACGGCCAGACCTGGCCGGAGCTCGGCGAGCCGCTGGCGTTTCGCCAGGTCGCCTTGTACCAGGCCACAGCTTGATAATTGATCAATTGCCCCTACATATAAGACAGCCAGCTTCTCTTACTCAGGATTCCGCATGAGCCAGTCACCCTATATCTTTGACGTCACCAGCGACAACTTCGATCAACTGGTGATCGAAAACTCCCACCACAAGCCGGTGCTGGTGGATTTCTGGGCTGAATGGTGCGCCCCGTGCAAGGCGCTGATGCCCATGCTCGCCAGCATTACCGAGAGCCTGGGTGGCGAGCTGCTGCTGGCCAAGGTCAACTGTGATGCCGAAGCGTTACTGACCGAACGCTTCGGCATCCGCAGCCTGCCGACCGTGGTGCTGTTCAAGGATGGCCAACCGGTGGATGGGTTTGCCGGTATCCAGCCGGAAAGCGCCATCCGTACCATGCTCGAACCCCATGTGGCAGAGCCCCAGCCAGCCGATGACAGCGGCGAGGATGTGGAAGCCCGGGTAGCAGCGCTGCTGGATGCCGGTGAGCCGGAGCAGGCCATCGCCCTGCTGCAACAGACCATGGCCGAGGACAGTCGCGATCCCCTGTTGCTGCTACTGGCCCGGGCGCTGGTGGATAGCCGGCAGTTTGACGATGTCGATACCGTACTCGGCGCGATCGAGGACAAGGAAAGCCATAAACAGACCATTGCCGGGCTGCGCGCCGGGCTGGACTTTGCTCGCCAGACCGCCGACCTGCCCGCCCCCGGCCAGCTGGAGCAACGCCTGGCCAGCGACCCGAACGACAGCGAAGCGGCCTACCAGCTGGCCATCCACCAGCTCGCCGGACAACAGCACCAGGCAGCGCTGGAAGGCCTGCTGCAACTGATGCAGCGCGACCGCAGCTATGCCGACAACGCCGCGCAACGTACCCTGTTGCAGACCTTCGAGCTGCTGGGCAATGGTCACCCGCTGAGCATCAGCTACCGGCGCAAGCTATACCAGCTGCTGTATTGAAACAGACCAGAAGAAGCAGACGCCAAGCGCGTCTCTTCTGCCTGCATGGGCAAGGCTTCGTTGATCAGAGCACCCAGCGCTTGAACTTTGCGGCCTGGTTACTGTCTCCTATCGATTAATTTGGCACCTGCCGTGGCTGCAGGTCAGGTTTCATTCCTCATGACATGAAGACTTCCCCATGCCCCCATACCGCCGTATCCCCTGTATTTCCCAGTTGCGGGCCGCTCTGTTCGGCACCTGCCTGCTGGGCATGATCCTGCCGGCACAGGCCGAGGAGACTGCAGACACTGCCCGCTGGGTCAGCGACAACCTGAGCAGCTATGTGCGCAGCGGCCCGACCGATGGTTACCGCATAGTCGGCACACTGAACTCCGGGCAGAAAGTACAACTGCTGGCCACCCAGGGCGACTACAGCCAGGTGCGCAGCGCCAATGGCAATACCGTGTGGATTCCCAGCAGCGACCTGCAGAACGTGCCCGGCCATGCCGAGCGCCTGCCGCAACTGGAGCAGCAGGTGGCGCAGCTGTCTGCCGAACTGGCCGACATCGACAACGCCTGGAAAGCTCGCGTGCAAGGCATGCAGGAGACCCTGGACACCCGCAAGACACTGATCGACGAGCTGCAGGCCACGCGCACAGCGCTGGATGCCGAACTGACCGCCGCCCACTCGCAACTGCGGGAGGCTCAGGCACAACTGGGTGCAGAACAGCAGCAGGTACTGATGCGCTATATGGTCTACGGCGGCGGCATAGCCGGTGTCGGCCTGCTGCTGGGCCTGGTCCTGCCGCCGATGCTGCGTTCAGGGCGCAAACGCAATGATGGATGGGCCTGAACAGGCGTCATTCCATATCAGACAACACGCCGGCGGGCGCGGGACGGCAATGAGCGATAACCCAGGCTTTCGCTTCAAAGGTTCCACTGCGACGAGGAAAGCCTGAGAGCAGCTCAACAACCAGGGCTTCAAAGGCAAGTCGTTGCTACAGCCCTGAATTTCCCCGGCAAAGCCGGGGAATACTTCTGCTCAAATCCGCCTACTCGATGAAATCAATGCAAGACGTCGCTTGAACGGCGCATGCCCGGGCTCTTGCAGAGCATGCGAATGGCTGGCTCCAGGCATCTCGCATTTTCCATCTTCCGCCGCCCTCCGACTCGCCTTTTGCACTCCTGCAAGACACCCATGAAATAGAGCAAACATGCGCTCTAGAGGCACTCGTGCGCCTGCCGGAAAATATGACTGGCAATATTGCAATTAAAGATTTGACCATTTGGGAAAATTAGGTCTATTCTGTTTTTACCGTTTGGTAAAACGGGCATGATTAAGACTCCACAAAAAAAATAACGGAGGCAATGGTCATTATGTTGACCCGTCCACAGGCACTCGCGCTTGAAAAGGCGTCTGACAGCGAAATCATAGAGCTGGCTCGCCAAGCTGCTGGCATTCGAGATACGCACTGGGGTAAGGCTCTGAGCTACTCACGAGCTGTTTTCGTTCCCCTTACCAACATGTGCCGTGATGACTGCGGTTATTGCACCTTCGTTCAAAAACCGGGCTCCCCCAATGCACGACTGATGACACCTGCAGACGTCATGCAGGTTGTTCGCGACGGCGAGCGCATGGGCTGTAAGGAAGTACTTTTCAGTCTTGGAGAAAAGCCCGAGTTACGCTATCCGGAGGCACGCGCGGCGCTGGCCGGCCAGGGACATAGCAGCATGATCAGCTACCTGGCAGAAGTTTGCGCCATGGTGCTGAATGAAAGCAGCATGCTGCCCCATGTGAATGCTGGCACTCTTTCGGAAGCCGATATCAGGCTGCTCAAGCCCCACTGCGTGAGCATGGGAATGATGCTGGAAAATGTCAGTCGCCGTTTGATTGCCAAGGGCGGAGCCCATTACGCCTGTCCCGACAAAGTCCCCGTGCAGCGTATCCGTACCCTGGATCGGGCTGGTCGCCTCGGTGTTCCCTTCACCACCGGCATCCTGATCGGGATCGGCGAGACCTGGGCCGAACGCGTGGATAGCCTTCTAACCATCAACAACCTGCATCTTGAGCATGGGCACATCCAAGAAGTCATAGTGCAGAACTTCCGGGCCAAACCCGGGACTGCCATGGCTAACCATCCGGAGCCAAGCCTGAACGACATGGTTCGCACGCTGGTGCTGGCCCGGCTACTGCTGGATCCATCCATCAGTTTGCAAGCGCCGCCGAACCTGGAAACCCGGTTTGCCTCTTACATCGCTGCCGGAATCAACGACTGGGGCGGTGTTTCGCCGCTGACTATCGATCACATCAATCCCGAACGTGCCTGGCCACAAATAGAGGCGCTTCGCCAGGCTACCGCTGCCTGCGGCTACGGACTTGAAGAGCGCCTCGCGGTATATCCCAGCTACCTTGAACGCCCCGATCATTTCTTTGCTGGTGAGATTGCTCCCCGGCTATCCACTCTCGCTCGCGCTGACGGCTTGGCGTTACAGCAGTGCCTGTCATGAGGAGTTCCGTAATGAATGCACAAGTGCCAGGAAGTATCGCCTTGCCTACCTCGGTAAAAGAACTCTACCAGCCCGGAGTAAGTACAACAGTACGGCGCATTCTGGAAAGCGTACTAGCGGGCCAGGAACTTAATGAAGCGGACGCCATCCTTTTATTCAGCACCGAGGGTGCCGAGCTGGATGCATTAACTGCCTGCGCTGATCATTTGAGGTACGCCAGTGTCGGCGACGCGGTGACCTTCGTAATCAACCGCAATATAAATTACACCAATGTCTGCTACATGGGTTGCCGCTTCTGCAGTTTTGCCAAGCGTAAAGATGACCCTGACGCCGAGTTCTTCGACCTGGAAGAGATCGTTTCCCGGGCCGAAGAGGCATGGGCACGCGGTGCAACCGAAGTCTGTATCCAGGGCGGCTTGCACCCAGGCATTCCCGGGCACTTCTATCGAGACATACTCAAGGCGATCAAAGCCAAGCTGCCGGATATGCATATCCATGCATTTTCACCTTTCGAAATCTGGTTTGGCGCACGCAAGAGCAAAATGTCCTATGCCGAATTTATCCAGGACCTGATTGACCACGGCTTGGGCTCCATGCCCGGTACAGCGGCGGAAATTCTCGACACGACCATCCGCAAACAGCTGACCCGCGACAAACTGACCACCGAAGAATGGGTGGAGATCGTCAAGACGGCTCACAGGCTGGGCCTGCCAACCACCTCCACCATCATGTACGGCCATATTGACGGGCCAGAACATTGGGCTGCTCATCTGGCGTTGCTGCGTGACATTCAGAAAGAGACCGGCGGCTTCACCGAGTTCGTCCCCCTGGGGTTCATCCATCATAAAACCCCGTTGTATCTGGAGCAGGACGGCGTCAGGCCGGGCCCCACCCGGCTGGAGCATATTCGCATGCATGCTGTCGCCCGCCTCATGCTCAACGGCTGGATCGACAACATTCAGGCGTCCTGGGTGAAACTGGGACCAGAGCTGGCTCAGCAAATGCTTTCCGCCGGAGTGAATGATCTGGGTGGCACGCTGATGAACGAGAGTATCTCCCGGGCGGCAGGGGCTGAGCACGGTCAGGAAATGCACCCGGACAGTTTCATTCAGATCATGCGCAACATGGGCCGTCAGCCGGTCCGGCGCAATACGCTGTACCGTCACGTTACCGTTTATGACAGTCCCGACATCGTGCCTGTCGTGCAACTACCCCAGGTTGCCGGGGGGCTGCGATGAACAGACACCAACCACGCATCACCCTGCTCGCCGGCGGGGTTGGCGGGGCCAAGCTCGCGGCTGGCCTGGCAGCCATCTGCGAGCCCGGCCAGCTCAGCATTATCGGCAATGTCGCGGATGATCAGGAGTTCCATGGCCTATGGGTATCCCCGGATATCGATACCCTGACTTATACCCTGGCTGGCCGGATCGACAGTGACAAAGGCTGGGGGCTGGCGAATGAAAGCAACCGCGTACTCGACGGCCTGAAACGCCTGGGCTGCGACAGCTGGATGTACCTGGGCGACCAGGACCTGGCTACCCACATCATGCGTAGCCATTTGCGCCAGCAGGGTGTTCGACCCAGCGTTATCGCCCAGCGGATTGCCGAGTCCTTCCGCGTACAGAGCAATATCGTTCTGCCCACCGATGACCGCTTGCAAACCCGGGTCAGGACCCCTCAGGGCTGGCTGTCATTCCAGGAATATTTTGTCCGCGAGCAATGTCAGCCCGAGATTCTGGAGATCCAGCTGGATGGCCTTGAACACGCCACGGTAACGCCGGAAGCCCTTGCTGCCATCCGCGAGGCGGACCTGTTGGTCATCGCGCCAAGCAATCCGATTGTCAGTATCGGACCGATCCTGGCGGTGCCCGGCCTGGGGCAGGCCTTTGCCCTGTCCAACGCCGTCAAGATCGCCGTCTCCCCGTTGATTGGTGGCGCCACCGTGAAAGGCCCGGCCGATCGCATGCTGAGCGCCTGTGGTTACAGCTGCGACAACGTCGGGATCGCTGATTGCTATACCGACCTGATTGATGGACTGATCATCGATCATCAGGACCAGTCCGAGACCAGCGACCTTGAACAACGCGGTCTCAACGTCATGGTCACCCATACCTTGATGCAGCATACCGCCGACAAGGCACGCCTGGCCCGGGAGCTGCTGCAGTTCGCGCAAGAGCTGGTTACCGTGGAGAAGCTGGCATGCTGATGAAAACCCTGGTGGTGATTCCGGTGCGGGACTTCGCTGACGCCAAGTCCCGGCTGGAGCCCTTGCTCGAACCCAGCCGGCGTGAAGGGCTGGCCCGCTGGTTATGTGAGCGAACCCTGATGTTCTTCCGTGACCGGATGCCCGAGCAGGATGTACTGGTCGTCACGGCGTGCGAAACCATTGCCCAGCTGGCCAGCAGCTATGGCGCTGCGGTATTGCGTGAACCCTATGCCAGCGGCATGTCAGCCGCTGCGCAACTGGCCGCCGAGTGGAGTTGTGCGCACGGCTATGATTCACAATTGTTGATCCCCGCCGATATAGCCCAGCTGGATGAGGTCGAGCTACGCACCCTGATCAATCACCCGCGGCCAGTCCCCTCGGTATTGATCAGCCCGGCACATGATCGTGGCACCAATGCTCTACTGACTACGCCACCGAACGTCCTGCCGTTTCATTTCGGTCCTTATTCCAGTGACCAGCACCGCAATGCCGCGCAGCAAAGAGGAATCACCTGCAGCCTGGTACATCTGCCCAAGCTGCGTTTTGATATCGACACCCCGGATGATCTTGCCCATCTGGCCAGTCAATCCAACGAGCCGGCTCATCAATCCGAAGCTGCATGCGGTGACCTGCCATCACCAGCGCCGCAGCCAGGCGCAGCGAGCGCCCCTGCGCCGAGTCGACCGCAGGGGCTGAGCATGCTTGCCCTGGCAGGTATCGGGGATATCCGGCCTGGCGACGATCTGGCCGATATCCTGGTCAAGGCGATTCAAGGTAATGATGTTCAGTTGAAGGATGGCGACATCCTGGTCATTGCCCACAAGGTCGTTTCCAAGGCAGAGGGCCAGGTGGTTTCGCTGGAAACCATAAAACCAGGTGAAGAGGCCCGGCAACTAGCGACCCAGTTGAACAAGGACCCACGCAAGGTCGAAGTCATTCTGCGTGAATCCCGCCGGGTGGTGCGGTCTTTCAAACATCCACAACAGGCCGAGGGCGTGTTGATCGCTGAACACCGGCTGGGCTTTATCTGCGCCAACGCGGCGGTGGATGAGTCCAACGTGGGCGAGGAAAACACCGTCATCCTGCTGCCCAGGGACCCCGACAACAGTGCCAGAAGACTCTGCGCTGCCCTCGAAGAAACCTTTGCCGTACGTCTTGGCGTGGTGATCACCGATACCTTCGGCCGCCCCTGGCGGATGGGACTGGTCAATGTCGCCATAGGCCTGGCCAATGTGCCCGCCCAGGTCAGCCTGGTCGGTGACCAGGATGCCTTTGGCCGGGAACTGGCCGTCACCATCCCAGCCCTGGCCGATGAAATAGCTGCCGCTTCCGGCTTGCTGATGAGCAAGAACGGCAAAACACCCGCGATTCTTTTCCAGGGCGTGGACTGGGAGCCCGCCCACAGCTCGGCAACTGACCTGATAAGACCACAAAAAGAGGACCTTTTCCGATGACTATTGCAATTCTAGGTGGTACCGGCCCGCAGGGCCGGGGACTGGCTTTACGCTGGGCACGTGCCGGTGTACCGGTGGCGATCGGCTCCCGCGATGCCGAGCGGGCCAACACCACAGCCCGGGAACTCCAGGCCTTGCTGCCAGCCTCGGCTGCCTCTATTCGGGGCATGGATATCCGCGACGCCGTCGGCGCAGCCGATGAGATAGTGGTACTGGCCGTACCCTATGCGGCCCATGACGCCACCCTCGAATCGATTGGCGAACTGCTGCAGAACAAGATTCTGGTCGATATCGTGGTCCCGCTGGCGGAGGGTAATCCCCGTGCCGTGGCCATGCCAGCTGCCGGCTCGGCTACCGAGGCTGCCCAGCAGCTGCTGGGTGAGGCGATTCCCGTTGTTGGCGCGCTGCATAACGTATCCGCGGCCACCCTGAACAATCTGGACCACGCCATCAACTGCGATGTACTGGTCTGCGGCGACACCCTGGCCGCCAAGGACAAGGCCATTGAGCTGATCAACAAAATGGACATCGCCGCCTACGATTGCGGCCCGGCCAGCAGTGCCCGCTGTATCGAGGCCATTACGCCGATTCTGATACGCCTGAATATTTCCAAGAAAGTCCCTTTCACCCACGCAGGAATCCGCATCTGGGCGCCCAGCGCCTGAGGCAATTGAGAAGTACCTACCGACACAGGAGAATAACAATGGAATTCGGTATCTGCTTTAAAGGTTTTGTCAGCCCCGAACGGGCCCGCAGCTTGGTCAAACAGGCCGAAGCAGCCGGCTTCGCTTATTGCTGGTTCTATGACTCGCATATTCTATGGCGCGAGTGTTATCCCGCGATTGCCATGTGCATGGAACACACCACCAAGATGCGCTTTGCGCCCTGTGTCACCAACCCCAATGCCCGCGACTGGTCTCTGGCCGCCAGCCTGTTTGGCAGTCTCGCCAAGCAAAGCGGCGGTCGCTTCGATATCGGCCTTGGCCGTGGTGACAGCTCGGTGCGAGTGATGGGCAAGAAACCCGCTTCGCTGGCGCGGGTAGCCGAATTCACCACCAAGGTAAAAGCCATGATCCGTGGCGAAGAAGTGACCTACGGTGAATGCGCCGAGCCCGTCAAATTCCCCTGGTCCGATGGCTACGAGTTACCGGTTCATATCGGTGCTTATGGCCCCATGGCGCTGAAAACCGCAGGGGAAGTGGGCGATGGCGTCATTCTGCAGATCGGCGAGCCGAGCATCGTCAAATGGCTGGCCGAGCAGAGCATCACTGCCGGCAAGGAAGCAGGCCGCAATATGGACAATTACAAGGTGATCGTCGCCGCTCCCGCCTATTTTGGCAGCCGGGATCAGTGCATCGAAGCCACCAAGTGGTTCCCGGCCATGGTCGGCAACCACGTCGCCGATATCGTTGAGAAATACGGCAGTGACAGCGGCACCGTGCCTTCCAGCCTGACCGACTATATCGAGAAGCGTAAGGGCTACGATTATTCCAAGCATGGTCAGAGCGATAACCCCTACCTGGACTTCATTACCCCGGACATCGTTGAAAGCTTCTGCGTGCTGGGGGAAGCCGAGCAGCATGTCAGCAAGCTCAACGAGCTCAAGGCGGCTGGCGCCACCCAGTTCAATATCTACCTCGATAATGGCGATGAGGAAAACATCATTGCCCAGTATGGCGAGCACATCATTCCCCGATTCCAGGCCTGAGCTGGCACCGGTGGCGTCTACGCCACCGGTCTGCAAGAACAACAATGACCGAATGAGGCAAAGACAATGCAGAAAACCATGATCAACCAGCAACGGCTGTGGCAAAGCCTGATGGACATGGGCGAGATTGGCGGAACGGAAAAAGGCGGCGTGTGTCGACTGGCCTTGACCGATCTGGACAAGCAGGCACGTGATCTATTTGTTCAATGGTGCAAAGACGCAGGCTGCACCATTCGCATCGACAAGATGGGCAATATTTTCGCTCACCGCGCCGGGCTGGATGACTCCCTGCCACCCGTGGTGATGGGCAGCCATCTGGATACCCAGCCTACCGGCGGCAAGTTCGACGGTATCTACGGCGTGCTGGCCGGCCTGGAAGTGATTCGTACCCTGAATGACAAGGGCATGGACACCCGCGCACCCATTGAAGCCTCGGTGTGGACCAATGAGGAAGGCTCGCGCTTCCCTCCCGCCATGGTGGCATCCGGCGTGTTTGCCGGCGTGTTTGAGCTGGATTACGGCCTGAGCCGCGCTGACCTGGATGGCAAGACCATGGGTGAGGAGCTGGCACGCATCGGCTATAACGGCCCGGATGATGTCGGAGGCCGTCCATTCAAGGCGTTTTTTGAAGCGCATATCGAGCAGGGCCCCATCCTCGAGGATGAAAAGAAACAGATTGGTGTCGTCACTGATGCGCAAGGCCAGCGCTGGTATGAAATCACCCTGACCGGACAGGAATCCCATGCCGGCCCCACCCCGATGAGCCGTCGTCGTGATGCCTTGGTCGGTGCCGCCCGCCTGATCGACCAGGTCAACAGGATCGGCCTCGCCCATCAACCTAACGCCTGCGCCACCGTCGGCCTGCTACAGGTCTTCCCCAACTCACGTAACGTGATTCCCGGCCAGGTGTTCTTTACCGTTGATTTTCGCCACCCCGATGCCGATGTGCTGGCAAAAATGGATCAGGCCCTGCGTGAAACAGCCGACTCGGTCTCCACCGAACTGGGACTGGAAATGGCTTTTGAACAGATCTGGTATTCCCCGCCAGTGCCCTTTGATGCCGACTGTGTTGCCCTGGTACGCCAGGCTGCAGAGGACTTTGGCTACAGCCACCGGGACATCGTCAGCGGTGCCGGACATGACGCCTGCTATATCTCCCGTGTAGCGCCCACAGCCATGGTCTTTGTGCCCTGTGAAAATGGCATCAGCCATAACGAGGCCGAGAATGCGACACCGGAAGATCTCGCTGCCGGCTGCAATGTACTTTTTCAGGCTGTGGTTGAACGCGCCAATAGTTGAGCTCACTGATGCTGCTGCCCTGATAGAGCAGGCAGCTCTTTCAGGGCAGCCAAAGCGGGAGGTTATCTGGTAAGCCCGGTGCCCTTGAGAATGATGTGGGTGAGAAAATCCCCGGCATCCTCGAAATCGCGCGTATCCAGACTGTCCTTATGCAGTACCAGGGCGATCTGGGTAGAAAAGTCAGCATAGGTCTGGGTCGCGGCCCAGATGGAGAAGAACAGGTGGTAAGGGTCGACAGGATCCATCACGCCATCAGCGATCCATTTTCTGACCAGGGCAATATCGGTATCGAGCTTGGGCAAAAGCTTTTGCAGCAGATAGTCCTTGATGTAGGGCGCGCCATTGATGATCTCGTTGGCGAATATCTTGGAACCATTGGGGCGTAGATGTGACAGCTCCAGTTTGCCGAGAATATAGCTACGCAACTTGCTGGCAGGATCATCACCTGTCTGCTCGAACAGCGTCATTTTCTCGACCCAGAGATCGAGGACGTTTTTCAGCACATGGTGATAGAGGTTTTCCTTGGAGGGGAAGTAATAAAGCATGTTCTGTTTGGACAGGCCGGCCTGCTCGGCAATCGCCTCGATAGAAGCGCCGTTATAGCCATATTGCGCGAATAGCGTTTCAGCCGCCTCCAGGATGCGGGATTCCTGGGCTTTCCTGGCGCTTGAGCGTTTGCGGGGTTTGGCCGCGTCGCCATTTGAATGGGTGTTCTCAGCCAAATGGTAGGGGGGTTGGTCCAAGGGATTACCTCTTGGTTGCAGTCATAAAATGCGGCAAGCGCACCAGCCTTGGTGCTCGGGCCTCGCAATCATACATGCAGCCAGTGCAGCCGGGCTCGTAAGGCGCACGATTATACACCCTGGTCACCCCGGCAACTAGCGAGCCAGACCGCCAGGGGGTCCAGACAAGAGGGCGGCACCACTAGCAGAAAAACATCCACCAGAAGGTGGCGGCTGCGATAACCAGCCCAGCGTTTCCCTTGAAACAATAAAAAAACGAACAACCGCGCACTGTGTTGCGCTCGTGAGGAAACAATGAAAGTGTTGATCCTTGGCAGTGGAGTACTTGGCGTAACCAGCGCCTGGTACTTGGCTAAAGCAGGCCATGAAGTAACCGTGGTGGATCGTCAGCCTGGCCCGGGCCTGGAGACCAGCTTCGGCAATGCCGGCATGATTTCTCCCGGTTACTCCGCACCCTGGGCGGCTCCCGGCGTTCCGCTCAAGGCGATCAAGTGGTTGATGTCCGAGCATGCTCCCCTGGCCATTCGGCCAACCTCCGATCCACAGCAATATCGCTGGATGATGCAGATGCTCTGCAACTGCACCGAGGGCCGCTACGCCGTCAACAAAGAGCGCATGATGCGCCTGGCAGAATACAGCCGCGACTGCCTGATCCAGCTGCGCTCGGATAGCGGCGTGAACTATGAACACCGCGAGCTCGGCACCTTGCAACTGCTGCGTACCCAGAAACAACTGGATGCCGCAGCCAGCGACATCGCCGTACTGCAACGCTGCGGCGTGCCATACCAGTTGCTCGATCAGGCGGGCTGCATACACTATGAGCCCGGCCTGGCACCCAGCAAGGACAAGTTCGTCGGCGGCCTGCGTCTGCCCAATGATGAAACCGGCGACTGCCATCTGTTCACTACCCAGCTGGCAGCCAAATGCGTAGAGATGGGCGTCACCTTCCTGTTTGACCGTACGATCACCAGCCTGCTGGCAAATGATAATCGGATTCAAGCCGTCAAACTTGCCAATGATGACATCCTGACTGCGGATTGTTATGTGCTCGCGCTGGGCAGCTATTCTCCGCAACTGGTAAAACCTTTGGGTATCAGCCTGCCAATCTATCCGGTCAAAGGCTATTCGCTGACCCTCCCCGTTGCCGACCCCTTGATGGCCCCGGTTTCAACCGTAATGGATGAAACCTATAAGGTTGCCATTACCCGGTTTGCCAACCGTATTCGGGTGGGGGGAATGGCGGAGCTGGCCGGATTTGATACCGAGCTGAGGGAAAAGCGCCGCGCCACGCTAAGAATGGTGGTCAATGACCTGTTCCCGGAGGGCGGCCAGACCCAGGAGCTGGACTTCTGGACCGGTTATCGACCCATGACGCCGGATGGCACACCGATCATTGGCGCCAGCAAGTTCCACAATCTGTTTTTCAATACCGGCCACGGCACCCTGGGTTGGACCATGGCCTGTGGTTCAAGCCAGTTGCTGGTCGACAGAATCGGCGGCAGCAAGATGGCTATCAGCATGGAAGGCTTTGAGGTAGACCGATACGCGAGATAACCGGATAACAATAAGGAGCGGCATGAGATGAACACCCAAGCTCTATATAGCAATGTGCGAATGAGCCAGACCCTGGTGCATCAGGATATGGTTTATCTGGCTGGCAGGTTTGCTGACAGCGCCCCGCTGGAAAACGATCTCCGTGAGCAGGCAGACAATATCCTGATGGCGATTGAACGATTGTTGATTGAGGCCGGCACGGACAAAACCCGGCTTCTATCCGCCACCATCTACCTGAAGAACATCGAGGCGGATATTGAAGCCATGGACCTGATATGGAAGCAATGGCTGCCAGAAGGGGTAACACCCGCTCGCGCCACACTGGAGGCCGATGCGCTCAAGCCGGATATCCTGGTGGAAGTTGCCATCATCGCCACTCTTTAACCAGCCAGCTTCCTGCACCGCGATAACCCTGGCCTCAGGGCGCTACCGCTCTTGAGGCCATCGCCCCCAGAAACACCACATTCCGGAATGAAACCTATGCGTCCAGCTCACGCACTGATCGACCTCGGCGCCCTGCGCCATAACTACCAGTTGGCCAGGCAGCTTTCTGGAAACAGAGCATTGGCGGTCATAAAGGCCAATGCCTATGGCCATGGCGCCATACCTTGCGCTCAGGCGCTGTCGGCCCTGAGCGATGGCTTTGCCGTCGCCTGTATAGAGGAGGCTCTCCTGCTCCGTGAGGCAGGTATTCGGCAACCGATTCTATTACTCGAAGGCTGGTTTGATGCGGCAGAGCTGGCCTTGATCCAGCAACACGACCTCTGGGTGGTTATCCACCACCATGGCCAACTGCGCGACTTGGCACAGGCTGATATAAAGCAGCCCTTGAACGTCTGGCTGAAGCTGGACAGCGGCATGCACCGGGTGGGCTTCAAGCCCGAGGAATATGCCGGCATATGGGGCGCGCTCCAGGCCAGCCGCAACATTGCCAGCCTGGTGAAAATGACTCACTTCGCCCGTGCGGACGAACCGGACTGCGGCGCTACCGAGCAGCAGCTGCTGTGCTTCAATGAAGTAACCGGCCACCTGCCAGGCCCATCGAGCCTGTGCAACTCGCCCGGTGTACTCGCCTGGCCGCAGGCTCATGGTGACTGGCTGCGGCCGGGCATCATGCTGTACGGCGCCACACCCTTTGACTTTCCACAGCACAATGCCAAGCAGCTGCAGCCGGTGATGCAATTGAATTCAAGCATCATTGCCGTACATGAGGTGGCAGGCGCTGAGCCGGTCGGCTATGGAGCGAGCTTCATTACCCGGCGCCCTACCCGGATTGGCGTGGTCGCCATGGGTTATGCCGATGGTTACCCCCGGCACGCCAGGAGTGGTACACCTGTGCTGGTCGATAACCAACGCACTACGCTGATCGGTCGGGTTTCAATGGATATGCTCACAGTCGATCTCACCGATCTGCCCACCAGCGGTCTGGGCAGTCCTGTGCGTCTATGGGGTAAAGACTTGCCGGCCAGCGAGGTTGCCACCTGGGCCGATACCATCGCCTATC
Organism: Pseudomonas sp. MYb185; assembly: GCF_002979975.1. Lineage (GTDB taxonomy): Bacteria > Pseudomonadota > Gammaproteobacteria > Pseudomonadales > Pseudomonadaceae > Halopseudomonas. The sequence continues at coordinate 47,184 of NZ_PCQD01000011.1, forward strand.
AATTGTTCTGCAACCTGAACCGCGTACCGCGGCGCTATCGTGATTGAACGATGCCGCAACTGAAACAGCCAAGGCCGGATCACCTGATCCGGCCTTGGCTGTGCTGATGCACCTCCTGCTCAGGAGGGGAAAGAGAACTGCGCTCCTTCCCGCACCCCGGCCGATGGCCAGCGCTGGGTCACGGTCTTGCGCTTGGTGTAGAAGCGCACCGCATCCGGGCCGTAGGCATGCAGGTCACCAAACAGCGAGCGCTTCCAGCCGCCAAAGCTGTGATAGGCCACCGGCACCGGCAGCGGTACGTTGATGCCGACCATCCCCACCAGGATGTTGTCACTGAAATAGCGTGCCGCCTCACCGTCACGGGTGAAGATGCAGGTGCCATTGCCGTACTCATGATCATCGATCAGTTGCATGGCTTCCTGCATGCTGTTGACGCGCATGACCAACAGCACCGGACCAAAGATCTCTTCCTTGTAGCAGGTCATTTCGGCGGTCACGTTGTCGATCAGCGTTCCACCGACATAGAACCCCTTGTCATAGCCAGCCACGGTCGGTTCGCGGCCATCCACCACTATCGTTGCGCCCTGCTGTTCAGCACTGTTGATATAACCGATGACCTTTTCCTGGTGCGCCCGGGTGATGACCGGGCCGAAGTCATTGCTCTTGTCCGAGAAGGCACCGACCTTGAGGTTCTTCATCTGTTCGGTCATCTTGCTGATCAACGCATCTGCTGCCTCATCACCTACCGCCACAGCCACCGACAGCGCCATGCAACGCTCTCCCGATGAACCAAAGGCGGCGCCAACCAGGGCTGACACGGCGTTATCCATATCGGCATCCGGCATTATGATGGCGTGGTTCTTGGCACCGCCCAGAGCCTGGCAGCGCTTACCATTGGCGCTCGCCGTGGTGTAGATATATTCAGCGATGGGCGTCGAGCCAACGAAGCTGACCGCCTGGATGCGCGCATCGGACAGCAGAACATCCACTGCCTCCTTATCGCCATTGACCACGTTGAGCACGCCCGGCGGCAGGCCGGCCTCATGCAACAGCTCAGCGATAAACAGCACCGATGATGGATTACGCTCGGACGGTTTGAGCACAAAGGTGTTACCACACACGATCGCCATCGGGTACATCCACAGCGGCACCATGGCCGGGAAGTTGAACGGGGTAATACCCGCCACCACGCCCAGGGGCTGGAACTCGCTCCAGGAGTCGATCGCCGGACCGGCATTCTTGCTGTACTCGCCCTTCAACAGTTCTGGCGCGCCACAGGCGTATTCGACATTCTCGATACCCCGTTGCAGCTCACCCATGGCGTCATGGGCGATCTTGCCGTGCTCTTCGCCGATCAGGCGGCAGATCTCGTCTGCATTGCGTTCCAGCAATTCCTTGAAGCGGAACATGATCTTGGCGCGCTTGAGTGGTGGGGTGTTGCGCCAGGCGGGATACGCGGCCTGGGCCGCCGCGATAGCGGCTTCGACGGTGGTTTTACTCGCCAGCGCCAACTGCTTCGATACCTCACCCGTCGACGGGTTGAAAACGTCCTGGGTACGGCTGGCTTGTGTATCAATAGTGCCATTGATCAAATGTCCGATTGTCTTCATCGTCTGTTCTCTCTGCCTGTATTGTTAGCGGTATCAGTCAAGTTCGTTGATGGCGTCGCCAATGGCATTGACGACATTGTCGATCTCTTCACGTTCGACGATGAAGGGCATGCCCAATTGAATGGTGTCGCCGCCATAGCGTACGTAGAAACCTTTTTCCCAGCACTTCATGGCAATCTCGTAGGGGCGCCGCGCGGGCTCCCCTGGATGGCTCTCTATCTGCAGAGCGCCCGCCATCCCGTAGTTGCGGATATCCGTGATGTAACGGCTGCCTTTGAGGCCATGCAGGGCATTTTCGAATACCGGGCTCATTTCCCGAACCCGATCAACCAGGCGCTCGTTCTGCAGGATATCCAGAGAGGCCAGCGCTGCGGCACAGGCCACCGGGTGGCCAGAATAGGTGTAGCCATGCGGTAATTCGATCGCATATTCCGGCCCGCCCTGCTCCATGAAGGTCTGATAGATCTCGCGCTGCACAATCACCGCGCCCATGGGCACTGCCCCGTTGGTGAGCTGCTTGGCCACGTTCATCATGTCCGGGATGACACCAAACTCTTCAGCGCCGGTATTGGAACCCACTCGCCCAAAGCCAGTGATCACCTCATCGAAGATCAGCAGAATCTCATGCTGGTCACAGATCTCCCGCAGGCGTTGCAGATAACCCACCGGCGGCGGCAATACGCCCGCCGAACCGGCCAGCGGCTCGACAATGACCGCAGCGATATTCGAGGCATCATGCAGGGCGATCAGCTCCAGCAGATCCTCGGCCCGCTCGACACCGCGCTCAGGCATACCGCGGCTGAACAGGTTTTCCTTGAGCAGGGTGTGCGGCAGGTGGTCCGCATCGATACCCTGTCCGAACAGGGTCCGGTTGGCACCGATGCCGCCGAGGCTGATGCCGCCGAAGTTGACCCCATGGTAGCCTTTGGCCCGGCCAATCAGCTTGGTTTTTGCCGGCTTGCCCTTTTTGCGCCAATAGGCCCGGGCGATCTTCAGCGAGGTATCCGCCGCATCCGACCCGGAGTTGGTATAAAACACATGATCGAGGCCTTTCGGCGTCAGCTGGGTAATCCGCTCGGCCAGCTCGAAAGCCTTGGGATGACCAAACTGAAAAGCGGGGGCATAGTCCAGTTCACGCAACTGCCTGGCAACCGCTTCGGCAATTTCCGGGCGGTTATGTCCGGCACCACAACACCAGAGACCGGAGAGACCGTCGAATATCCTGCGGCCATCAGCATCGATGTAATAACTGCCTTCGGCACCGACGATAATGCGCGGGTCCGCTTTGAACTGGCGGTTTGCGGAATAGGGAAGCCAGTATGCATCAAGCTGCCCGGGGGTCAGTCCGGCATGACGCTGGGTATTGAGATCAGACATAACATCACCCTTCATGTACGTTGTTCGTGCAGCCAGTCTCGCCAGTAGCAATTTAAAGTAAAACCCAAACTTACTTATCTTCATGCAATCGATTACTTAACTTACATGCCGCCCTCCGCTATCCTGCCAAACAGCGGTTATCGAGGAAAACAACAAGATGAAAGCCCGTAAGCTGGCATTGCCTGGACAAATCAGTGATACCGATCTGCGCTTGCTGCGTATTTTTCGCAAGGTGGTTGAATGCGGGGGTTTCTCCGCAGCCGAGGTCGAGCTGAATATCAGCCGAGCGGCGATCAGCATCGCCATGAATGAGCTGGAAGGCCGTCTTGCACTGCGTCTTTGCCAACGGGGTCGTAGCGGCTTTTCCCTGACCCAGGAAGGCAGCGAGGTCTACCAGGCCACCCTGCAGATGCTGGCCGCCATCGAAGGCTTTCGCACCCACGTGAACAGCTTGCATGACCACCTGAAGGGCGAGCTCAACATCGGCATCACCGACAGCCTGGTTACCATGCCGCAGATGCTGATCACCCAGGCGCTGGGCGCGCTGAAGGACCGCGGCCCCGAGGTACAGATCAATATCCGGATGATTCCGCCCAATGATATCGAGTTGGCTGTACTGGATGGCCGTTTGCATGTGGGCATCATCCCCGCCTTGAAGTCCCTGCCGGGGTTGCAATACCGCCCGCTGTACGAAGAGGCCTCGCAGTTGTATTGCAGCTCCAGCCATCCGCTGTACCGGCATCCGCCGTCGGAGCCGGTAACGCTCAGCGGCTGGGATGCGGTCCTGCCGGCCTATGCGCAGACACCAGAAATCAAGGCACTGCACGAGCCACTCAAGGCCGCGGCATCGGCAACGGACCGCGAAGGAATCGCTTTTCTTATCCTGACCGGCCGCTATATCGGCTATCTGCCCACCCATTACGCCGAACGCTGGGTGCGCGACGAAGCCATGCAGGCAATCGACCCGTTAGCCAACCGGTACGTCACCCATTACAGTGCCATCACTCGCAAAGCCGCCCCGCCTAACCTGGTACTTGAGAGCTATCTGGAAGAGCTTGATCGATTGTCGGAATAGTCCTCAGATGGCAGCGACCCAGACCAGCCAATCGCACTGGCCGCGCTCATGAAACCGGCGAATCACGCCACTACCGGGAGCGCTCATACGCTCCAGAAAAATCCCGCCTACTAGTGGAAGAATTATTTTACCTTTTGGAAAAATAATGCTTGACCCTCCCAAATCTTGATTGTAGGTTTGCAAACAACAGCCTCAATCGTATTGATGATGTTGTTATAAATTCTAAAAAGAAGATGGCAATAAGCGTGAAAGCATAACCAGATGGTGCTTATATTTTTCTGACAATAGGCGCCCATTCGTTGTACTAGCATTCGACTTGAACATCTCGATGAGAGAACACTGATAAGAGGATGAAACCATGTGCAGCTACATCCCCAGGTCCCACTTGATCCCGCTTCCAGATAACCCGGCTTGAAATAAAGCGAGAGCCCACAGCTCTCGGATATGGCTATCCGGGCAACATTTAATACATTCCAGTGACATACAGATAGCGTGCGCTGCTGGTGCGGCGTGCTTATTACGGCTATTTGTCGCTCGGCATGAGCCAGGAGTTTCGAGAACACAATATCCTGCATGGCGCGGGATACAGACGTGCTTAATAAAAACAATAGATTCGAGGCACAATGCAATGCACACTCAAGCTGATTCACTTCAGTACGATATCGCTGCGAGCAGTAGCCCCAGCGCAGACTTGTGGAATGAAGATCTGGCTCCGGCCAGAGCAGAAGACAAGACCTGGACCTGGCAGAGCATCTCGGGGCTCTGGGTTGGCATGGTTGTCTGTGTTCCAACCTACATGATGGCCGCTGGACTGGTAGCCGAAGGCATGTCCTGGTGGCAAGCGGTCCTCACGGTTCTACTCGGCAACGTTATTGTACTGGTCCCCATGATTGCCATTGGTCACGCGGGCACCAAGCACGGCATTCCCTTCCCGGTGCTGCTGCGCTCTTCTTTCGGCACAGCGGGCGCCAAGTTGCCGGCCATGTTGCGGGGGCTGGTTGCCTGCGGCTGGTTTGGTATCCAGACCTGGGTGGGTGGCTCGGCGATTTATATTATCGTCAACATCATGACCGACAATGCCATCGCCGGCAGCGTTATCGGTTTTCTCGGTATCGATATGGGGCAGCTGGTCTGTTTCCTGCTGTTCTGGGCCATGCATGTGGTCTTCATCGCCTACGGCACTGAATCCATCCGCTGGCTGGAAACCTACGCCGCGCCTTTCCTGATCGCCATGGGTCTTGCCCTGCTGGGCTGGGCTTATTTCAAGGCCGGCGGTTTTGGTGAAATGCTCTCGACGCCCTCGCAATTTATTGCCGGCGGCGCCCGGGAAGGACAATTCTGGTCCGTGTTCTGGCCAGGACTGACGGCGATGGTAGGTTACTGGGCCACGCTGGCCCTCAACATTCCCGACTTCACCCGCTTTGCCCGCAGCCAGAAGGACCAGTTTATCGGCCAGGCCCTGGGGTTACCCTTGCCCATGGCACTCTTCGCCTTTATCGGCGTAGCCGTTACCTCGGCAACCGTGGTGATCTATGGCAGGGCCATCTGGGATCCCGTTGAGCTGACCAGTCAGATGGGCGGTATCGCGGTGGTCATCGCATTGATCGCCCTGATCCTGGCAACGCTGACCACCAATCTGGCTGCCAATGTCGTTGCCCCCGCTAACGGCTTTTCCAACCTCAGCCCCAGCAAGATCTCATTCAAGATGGGCGGGTACCTGACCGCAGGTATCGGTATTGCGATCATGCCATGGAAGCTGCTGGAGTCGACCAGTGCCTATATCTTCACCTGGCTGATTGGCTACTCGGCACTGCTCGGCCCGGTCGCCGGCATCATGGTTGCTGACTACTTCGTGATTCGGAAAACCCGGCTGAATCACCATGCCCTCTTCCGCAACGACGGCGAGTACAGCTACCGCAATGGCTGGAACCCGGCAGCCCTGATCGCGCTGGTGATAGGGGTTCTACCCAACCTGCCGGGCTTCCTGCATGTCGCCGGCTTCATCGATAGCGTGCCCGCTGTATTCCAGGAGATCTATACCTATGCCTGGTTTGTCGGCCTGGCGATTGCTGCCGGTGTCTACCTGCTGCTCATGCGCAACAGTATGCAAGCACCAGAGTGAACTCGGTTATCTATCGGGCCGGAAAGCAATTGCAAGTGCCGGCTCGCCAAGACCTGTAAGGAGAACCAGAAATGTCCGTACTCATAAAGAACGGCACTGTGGTCACTGCCGACAAGACGTATCTAGCCGATGTGTATTGTGACGAGGGGAAAATTGTTGCGATTGGGGAGAATCTGGATGCTCCCGCCACTGCTGAAGTGATAGATGCGGGCGGCCAGTATGTGATGCCGGGTGGTATTGATCCCCATACCCATATGCAACTACCGTTCATGGGCACCGTGGCCAGCGATGATTTCTATACCGGGACGGCCGCCGGATTGGCCGGCGGCACCACCAGCATCATCGACTTCGTCATCCCGTCGCCCCAGCAGTCCCTGCTCGAGGCGTTCCACCAATGGCGTGACTGGGCCGCCAAAGCGGCGGCGGATTATACCTTTCACGTGGCCATCACCTGGTGGGATGAGTCGGTACATGAGGAAATGGGCGTGCTGGTGCGCGAGCATGGCGTCAACAGCTTCAAGCACTTCATGGCGTATAAGAACGCGATCATGGCGGACGATGAAACCCTGGTGAAAAGTTTCCGCCGTTCTGTCGAACTCGGCGCGATGCCGACGGTTCATGCGGAGAATGGAGAGCTGGTCTTTCAACTGCAGCAGGAGTTGCTCGCCAAGGGCATGACTGGCCCCGAAGCACACCCGCTCTCACGCCCGCCCGTGGTTGAAGCCGAAGCAGCCAATCGGGCTATCCATATCGCCCAGGCAATGAACGTGCCTATCTATATTGTGCATGTGTCCTGCAAGGAGTCTCTGGAGGCCATTACCCGCGCCCGCAATAACGGAAACCGCGTTTACGGCGAGGTGCTGGCCGGTCATCTGGTCATTGATGAAAGCGTTTATCGGCATCCTGACTTTGCATTTGCCGCAGCCCACGTCATGAGTCCGCCATTTCGTGCCAAAGAACATCAGGAAGCGCTCTGGCAGGGTCTGCGCGGCGGCAACCTGCACACCACAGCGACGGATCACTGCTGTTTCTGCGCTGATCAGAAAGCCGCTGGCAAGGAAGACTTCACCCTTATTCCCAACGGCACCGCCGGCATCGAGGATCGCATGGCGATCATGTGGGATGAGGGCGTCAACAAGGGTCGCCTGACCATGAACGAGTTTGTCGCGGTGACCTCAACCAATACGGCCAAGCTGTTCAATATGTATCCGCGCAAAGGCTCTGTCTCCGTGGGTGCCGATGCGGATCTGGTGGTCTGGGATCCCACCGGCACACGCACTATTTCCGCCCGGACACACCATCAGAACATCGACTTCAATATCTTTGAAGGCCGCACGGTGACCGGCATCCCAAGCCATACCCTGAGCCGGGGGAAGATCGTCTGGCGTGACGGTCAGCTTCTCGCAGTGGAAGGCGCCGGCCAGTACATTCCCCGGCCCGCCTTTGGCCCGGTGTTCGATGCTATCGCCCGTGAGAACGAGCTGAATACACCGCAGCCTGTGATACGCCAAGGCTAGCGATGCAGCGAAGCAGCCCCCTGCGCGGACGAGGAAAACACAGTGTGGATATATCTATGCATGGCGTTGGCGGCAGGAGCGGTCCTGCCGTTACAGGCAGGCCTGAATGCCCAGCTGGCATTGAGCGCGGGGCATGCCCTGTGGGCATCCTGCGTCTCCTTTGCAATCGGGCTACTGCTCCTGATAGTCGTATGCATGACTGTTCGCCTGCCCCGTCCTTCCTGGGACGATCTCGCCTCGGTGCCTTTCTGGCAGTGGGGCGGAGGGGTCATGGGGGCCTTTTTTGTCAGCGCAATGGTCATGCTCAGCCCACGACTGGGCGCAGCGACCATGCTGGGGATGGTGCTGGTCGGACAAATGATTGCTGCAGCCCTGATTGATCACTTCGGTCTGGCGGGATTTACCCCACATGCACTGAGTCTCGGGCGAGTTGCCGGCATTGCGTTGCTGATTACCGGAGGCATTCTCGTCCGCCTGTATTAATAAGCGCGCCCAAGTATCTGAAGTCGGGCCAAGTAAAATAAAAATAATATCCTGGAGTAGAACATGAAAAAAATAACCAGCTCTTCGCTTGTGCTTATCGCCGGCGCAGTGGCTACCAGCTCTGTTTGCGCTGGCGAGCTTATCCAATGGCACACCAACAGCCTGACCTATCTCTACGGTAAGAATTACAAAGTAGACCCGCCGATCCAACAAACCTTCACCTTCGAACACGCCAGCGCCTGGAGCGTAGGCGATTTATTTCTCTTCATCGATCAGATCAACTTCAATGGCAAGGGCGCCAATGACGGCCGTGATAATCGGACCCACTATGGCGAGTTTTCCCCTCGCCTGTCGTTCGGCAAAATCAGTGGCACCAACATTGCGCTCGGTCCTGTTACCGACATACTGGTCTCGATGACCTATGAGTTTGGTAAAGGCGACACCGAAGCCTATCTGATCGGTCCTGCCATTGATCTGGCAATACCGGGATTTGACTTCTTCCAACTCAATACCTATCTGCGTAAAACCGATGGTGGCCGGCCCGGCGACAATGTCTGGCAGATAACCCCGGCCTGGAGCTATACCATCCCGATGGGCCGCTCCGACCTGGTGATTGATGGCTATATCGATTGGGTTGTGGACAACGATAAGAACAGCCGCGGCGAATATCACGCCAACGTCCATATCAATCCGCAGATCAAATATGACATGGGCAAGGCGCTGGGCTGGAGAGAGAAAGTCTATGTTGGTATCGAGTATGACTATTGGAAGAACAAATTTGGAATTAAAGATGGCGGCTATGTCAGTGAGCAATTTGTCGGAACAACTGACCAGAATACCGCCAGCCTGCTATTGAAGGCGCACTTCTAGACCAATGAAGATGCTGGTACCCAAGCGAGGTACCAGCATCTTGCTCGCGCCAGCAACTCCCGGTAACACCTTATTGTGCGGGCCGCTACCCAGGCGGTGCATGGCAGGCTTGATCCGGCGCCACATTGTTATAGGATAACATCAAATTATCTGAACAAGGATCTTCGCATGCCGCGCCTCGCCCCCCTCGCTCTCGCTCTGACCGCTGTCGTCAGTCTCGCTCTGCATGCCCATGAGCCGCACGACCATGCCCACGGGTCCCACAATGCCGCCGCCCACCAGCATGGCGTCGGCACCCTGGATATCGTCATTGACGGCCAGCAACTGCTGCTGGAACTGAGCACCCCGGCAGCTGACCTGCTCGGCTTCGAGCATGCACCGCATAACCAGACGCAACGTGATCAGCTCGACAGTCTGATGAACACGCTGCGCCAGCCGGAAAAGTTGTTTGCCCTGCCCGCTGCCGCGCAATGCAGTCTGGATTCGGCGGAGCTGCATAGTCCCCTGTTTGCCCTGCATGAACATTCAAGCGATGATGCCCATGCCCAACATGAGCATCACCATGGGCATGATGATGAGCACCAACACGAGCATGCTGATATCACCGCGCAATACAGCTACTCCTGCATCACTCCGACACGCCTGGAGCATCTGGACGTCACCCTGTTCGATCTGTTCCCCGGCAGCGAGAAACTGATCCTGCAGGCGATCACACCGCAGGGCCAGCAGGGCGGTGAGCTGACAGTCACCGACAGACGCGTGCGCTTCTGAATACTCCAACGGAACCTCTGATGGCCGAACCGGTAATACAACTCGAGCAGATCACCTTTGCCTGGCCCGGCCGGGCCACCCTGCTGGACATCGACAGTTTCACCCTGCAGGCGGGCGAGCGGGTGTTTCTCAAGGGCCCTTCCGGCAGCGGCAAGACCACCCTGCTGGGGCTGCTGGGCGGCGTTCAGCTGCCAGCCAGCGGTCGTATCCGGCTGCTCGGTGAAGATCTGGCCGGCATGTCCGGCTCGGCACGCGACCGTTTTCGTGCCGATCACACAGGTTATATCTTCCAGATGTTCAACCTGCTGCCGTATCTGTCGGTAGTGGAGAACATCACCCTGCCCTGCCACTTTTCCAGCCGGCGTCAACAGCGCGCCAGCCAGCGTCACGGCAGTGTGCAGGCTGCCGCACTGCATCTGCTGGCCCACCTGGGGCTGGACCAGCCGGCACTGCACAAGCAGCCGGTGACCGAGCTATCGATCGGCCAGCAGCAGCGCGTGGCCGCCGCCCGGGCGCTGATTGGCAGCCCCGAGCTGATCATCGCCGACGAGCCCACCTCGGCGCTCGATGCCGATACCCGGGAGGTGTTTCTGCAACTGCTATTCAGCGAATGCGAGGCGCTGGGCAGCAGCTTGCTGTTCGTCAGCCATGACGCCGCGCTGGAGCCGCTGTTCGATCGCAGCCTGTCGCTGCGCGAACTCAACCGTGCCGTCGTCAACCCCGAGGTGATCTGATGTACCTGTTTCCACTGGCCTTGCGCAGTCTGCTCAATCGACGCTTTTCCGCATTGCTGACGGTACTGGCCATCGCCCTGAGCGTAACCCTGCTGCTCGGCGTGGAGAAGATCCGCAATGAAGCCCGCGCCAGTTTTGCCGGAACCATTTCCGGTACCGACCTGATCGTCGGCCCGCGCACCGGCTCGGTGCAACTGCTGCTGTATTCGGTGTTCCGTATCGGCAATGCCACCAGCAATATGCGCTGGGATAGCTACCAGAAGATCGCCGAGCATCCCCGGGTAGACTGGGCCATTCCCATCTCGCTGGGTGATTCGCATCGCGGATTCAAGGTGATGGGGACTACCGATGACTATTTCACCCACTTTCGCCACGGCCGTGATCGCCAGTTGCTGTTCGCCGAGGGCCGCGCATTCGATGACCTGTACGATGCGGTGATCGGCGCGGATATCGCCCGGGAGCTGGGTTATCAGTTGGGCAGCGAACTGGTGCTGGCCCATGGTACCGGCGCAGTGAGCTTCGTCGAGCATGCCGACAAGCCGTTCCAGGTCAGCGGCATACTGGCCAAGACCGGTACGCCGGTGGACCGGACCATCCATATCAGCCTGCAGGGCATGGAGGCGCTGCATGTGGACTGGCAGCAGGGAATGCCGGCCCGCGGCGCAGCACGCGTCGATGCCGAACAGGCCCGCAGCCTGGATCTGACCCCCACCACCATCACGGCCATGCTGCTCGGGCTGGATAGCCGGGTCGCCACCTTTGCCGTGCAACGGGACATCAATCGCTTCCCCAGCGAACCGCTGATGGCGGTGCTGCCCGGGGTCGCGCTACAGGAGTTGTGGAGCCTGCTCGGGGTGGCGGAACAGGCGCTGTTCATCGTCTCGGTATTCGTCGTGCTGACCGGACTGGTCGGCATGCTCACGGCGATCCTCGCCAGCCTCAACGAACGGCGCCGGGAGATGGCCATCCTGCGTTCGGTAGGCGCCCGCCCGCGGCATGTGTTCGGCCTGCTGTTGCTGGAGGCCGCCGGCCTGGCATTGGCGGGGATACTGCTGGGGCTGGGGCTGATGTACCTGACGGTGTGGCTGGCCCAACCGGTAATCCTGTCACGCTACGGCCTGTTCATTCCGATCACCGCACCCGGCCTATGGGATTGGAGCCTGCTGGGTGCCATACTGCTGGCAGCCATCATCATGGGCTGCGTGCCGGCCTGGCGCGCCTATCGCCAATCGCTGATCGACGGTCTGTCGATCCGCACCTGACCGGAACGGGACATGCACATGGGTTCACGATTATTGCTCACCGGCTTGGTGCTGCTCGCAATGGCAACGGCCAACGCGGCAGAGGAAATCGCCTGGGATGAGCTGCTGCCAGCAGAGCTGCGCGAACTGCAGGAAATCCCCCTGCCGGTGCATGACCTGTCGCTGTTGGGCGAGATGGACGCGGAGCTGGGTGACCCGGCGGTGCAGATGGAAACCAATGCTCCGGTGGTGCAGGAACTGGATGGCAGGGAGGTCAAGCTGCCCGGTTATGTGGTGCCGCTCGGCATCACCGAGGCGATGGAGGTGGAGGAGTTTCTACTGGTGCCCTATTTCGGCGCCTGCATCCATGTCCCGCCACCGCCGTCCAACCAGGTCGTGCATGTGCGCAGCACATCCGGGATCAAGCTGCGGGATCTGTACCAACCGTTCTGGATCAGCGGCACCATGCAGGTAGAGCACATGGAAAATGAACTGGCCAATGCTGGCTACCGCATCGATGCAGCCAGCATTGAGCCCTATGTGTATTGATCAGCAGCGCATTCAGCTGTTGTTCTCGATCGCTGAACGGGCATAGCCTTCCCACTGCCGGATCAACTGGCGCTGCTGGTTGCTGGCACCACTTTGCGCGCGCTTGAGCGTGGCCAGCAGTTCCGACCAGTCACCCTCCTCCAGCTGGATACCCGCCAACCGCAGCCAATGGTCGGCACGATTGCTGCCATTGGCCAGTGCCGCCCAGGCGTCCCGGGCACGGCTGCGGTCACGGGCCAGCGTCCACAGCTGGGCCAGGCGCTCCTGGCGCGCCGCGTCGCTCGGCAGCAGTTGCTGGGCCATCAATGCTTCCAGCAGGCGCGCCGCCTGCCACGGGGCACCGGCATTGACCTGCAGCGCCACCAGATTATCCAGATCGGTCTGGGTCAGCCCGACACCGCCCTCGTGGGCCAGGCGCAGGGTGGCCGCTGCTGCGCGTTGCTTGCCGGCCTGGCTCTGCAGTCCGGCCAGTTGCCGCCAGTTCTCGCTTTTCTGCGGGTGGCGCCGCAGCAGCACTTTCTGCCACTGGGCGGCACGCTCGTATTGCCCCTGCTGGTAGGTCATGCCGACCAGCAACTGATACCAGATATCATCCGCCCCGGCGTTGGCTCGCACTACCTGTTCGGCCAGCGGAACAGCCTTGGCATAGTCGCGCGTCTGGCTGTAGCACTGTACCAGCAACTGCTTCTGCTCCAGGCTCAGCGCTGCATCGCGCTGTTCGCGCTCCAGCAGCCCGGCCGCCTCCCGATAGCGCCCCTCCACTGCCAGCAACTGGGCCAGATTCAGGCGATCCTGGCGGGCCGCCTTGGCTTCCAGCTTGTCGTGTGCCAACGCCTTGTTCAGCCACTCGATCGCCTGCTGGTTCTGCCCGGCGTTGATCGCCAGGTAGCCAAGCCGCTGCTCGATCAGCGCCAGTTCCAGACTGCCGGACCTGGCTTTGTCCAGTGCCTGATTCAGCAGCTTGCGCGCCTCACCGAGGTCACCTTTTTCCTGGGCCTTCTGCGCACTGTTCAATGCCATGAACACCATCGGGTCGATGGCCTGCTGGGCAGCCACCAGCCCCGGCGCCAGCAGCGCCAGGCACAATGCAGCACTACGGTAGAAATTGGCAGAGCCCATGATCACCTTCCCTCCAGACGGAAATACAAGGTTTTGGTTGCCTCGCGAGCCACCGGTTGACCATTCTCCCGGCGCGGTGCGAAGCGCCAGCGGCTGGCCGCACGGCGGGCCTCACGCTCGAACACGCCCTTGGGCTGGGCGTGGGTAACCCGCAGGTTCTCCACCCGCCCGTCGGGCGTGATGGTGAAGGCCAGGGTTACCTCACCCTCGATACCCGCCGCCAGGGCGCGCTGCGGATAGTTCGGTGGAATATCCACCAGCGGCGAGACCTCTTCAGCGGTCGATGGACCCGAGGCCGCCGGTGCTGCCGGGGCAGACGGTGCAGCAGCAGCGACAGCCGGCGCCTCGGCGGCAGTGAGGCCAGCCAGGGTCGGCGTCACCGCGATACTGATGCCGGGCGTCGGCAAATTCGGTACGGCGATGTTCAATTGTACGTTGGTGCTGACCTGCGGCTGCGCTGGCGCCTGCTGAGGCGTCGGCATCTCCGGTGGCTGCGGCTGTTCCGGTGGCTGCCGCTGCTGGCGCTGGCGGCTGTCGCTGGACGAGTCGGCGACGCTGCGCACGAAGCTGACACGCGCCAGCTCCTCACCCAACTCCCGGTTGTCCCGCGGCGGCATGACCAGCACGATCATGATGGCGAACAACGCCAGCGTCACCAGCAAGCCACCGGCAAAGCTGACCAGCAGGCGCATCAGTTATCTCCCGCCGTGGCAGCCAGTGCCACATCCGCCACGCCGGCCATGCGTACCTGGTCCATGACCCGGATCACCACACCACTACGGGCGTCCTGATCGGCCTGTACCACCACGCTGCTCTCGGGCTGGTCCACGCGCATGCGTTCCACCGCAGCGCGCACTCCGCGGATATCCACCTGCTGGCGATCGATCCAGATTTCCCCGTTGGGGTCGATACCGATCAGGATGTTGCCCTTGGGCTGCTGCTCGGCACTATCGGCGGTCGGCGTGTTGATCTCGATGCCGGTGGTCTTGATGAAAGTACTGGTGACGATGAAGAAGATCAGCATGATGAACACCACGTCGAGCATGGGGGTCAGGTCAATGCCGGCCTCATCGTCGTTTCCTGCCGAATGTCTGCGCATGCGCATGTTCAAGAGTTCCTATTCGTGATGCAGACGGTCAGTCAGCCGTTGCATGGCCAGCCGCGATTGGGCATCGAGCCGCGCCAGAAAAAACAATCCACTGATGGCGATCACCATGCCGGCCATGGTCGGCACCGTGGCCCGGGACACCCCGGCAGCCATTGCCCTGGGGTTGCCGGTACCACTGACCGACAGCACATCGAACACCTGGATCATGCCACTCACCGTACCCAGCAGGCCGAGCAGCGGACACATGGCGATCAGTACCCGGATCAACGGCATGAAGCGCTCCAGCCGTTGCCGCGCTACCGACAGCCAGGCCTGGCGCACATAGCGCGCGGTGGTACTGCTGCGGTCACTGCGTTGCTGCCAGTGCCGTTCCAGGCTGGCCGAGCGCTTGGGGAAGATTCGCCACAGGTACCACAAGCGTTCGACCATCAGCGTCCACAGCACTATGGTGAAACCCAGGATGGTCCACAGCACCCAGCCGCCGCTGTCGAGAAAGTCCTTGAGCAACCAGAAGGCTTCACTCACCGCGCCTTGCTCCGGGTTCCAGGTGCAGCGCGATCAGGCCCGCACTCTGTTGTTCCAGCACCTGGATCAGGCCTTTGCTGCGGGCCGCCAGGGTGGCATGCAGGAACAGCAGCGGAATGGCCACTACCAGGCCCTGTACCGTGGTCACCAATGCCTGGGAGATACCCCCGGCCATCAGCTTCGGATCACCGGTACCGAACAGTGTGATGGCCTGGAAGGTGGCGATCATGCCCGTCACGGTACCCAGCAACCCGAGCAGCGGCGCCACGGCGGCGAGCAACTTGATCAGACCGTTGCCGCGCTCCATCGCCGGGGTTTCGCGCAAAATGGCTTCGTCCAGCTTGAGCTCCAGGGTTTCCAGCTCTTCCAGCTTGGGCTGGGTACCGATCACCCCGAGGATGCGGCCCAGCGGGTTGTCATCACGCAGGTTGTCCAGTTCATTGGCCTGGCGGTCGACCTTCTTCGACAGCGCCAGCAGCCAGGCCAGCTTGCCCAGCGCCAGTACCACACCCAGGGCGCCCAACACCATGATCACATAGCCGACCAGCCCACCCTGATGCACCCGGTCCATGAACGAGGGGGTCTGCTGCATCTGCGCCAGCACGGTGCCACGTGTGGGATCGACCATCAGGTCGGCCAGCCCGGTGCGCGGGGCCAGGAAATCACCGATCAGGCCACGCCCGTCCGGCTGGTTGCTCGCCACCTGCAGGGTAGCGGCCTCCGGCTGGTAGCTGAGGTAGCGCTCACCGCCCAACGCCACGAAAGGTCCAACCAGCACGACCGGCATCTCCTGCTGTTGGCCATCCCGGTCGATCACCGGGGCATTGAAGCGACTGACCTTGCCGCTGGCGGTCATGTCTTCCTGGAGCATGAACCAGAACTGTTCCAGGGTCTCCACCGTCGGAATCTGCGCGGCGGAACTCAGTTGGTCGAGTTGCTGCAAACGTTCGGGGAACTGCATGTTCAGCAGGGAATCCTGCCATTGGCTATGGGTATCGGAAGCCACATGACGCACCACACCGAACAGCTCGCCAAGATAACCGCTGCGCTGTTTCATTTCCGCTTCGGTATCGGCCAGAGCCTGCTCCAGGCTGTCGAACTCGGCCTTGAGCCGATCGGCTTCGGCCTTGATCGGGGCCAGCTCGCGTTCAGCCTGGGCCATCAGGCGCTGCTGGTTGTCCCGTTCACGCAGAAATTGCGTTTCGCGCTCACGCATCGCGGCCTGCTCGCTGCTGCGGATCTCGCGGATGTCCTGCAGCAACTGATCCAGGGAAGCCGGTTGGGCCAGCGCCATGGGGCTGGCCAGTACCATGATAAAAGCGATCAACAGACGTTTCATTGTGCAGCTCCCTGTTCACTGACCGGCGGCAAAGGCAGTCGCAGCATGGCAGCGGTCTGCTGCTGACGGGCGATACCCAGCCCCTGTGCGAGGGCGCGGTTGTAACCGCCCGGCAATGCCTCCCATTGCTGCGCAGTGGCATTCCAGTAGCCCTGCGTATGGCCGTCCAGGGTCTGGTAGAACAGCATCAGCCGACCCAGCCGCAGGAACTCGACCACCCGCTGACTGCCATCGACCTCCAGGCTGCCGCGCCAGGCTTCCAGGGTGCGGCCGTAATCACTTTCGATCTGGTAGGCCTCGAGCACCCGCCGGTATTTCTCGGCGACGGTCACCTCCGGCCGGACCATCACCGCCTTGAGTTGTGCCAGCCGGTCTGCCCGTTCGTCTTCCAGGAACGGCAGATCCAGCTCGATGAACTGCTCCAGCGAGTTGAGCATGCGCTGCAACAGCGGCATGACTTCGGCCTGGGTCTCTTCAATGGTCGCCAGCTGGGCCTGCAGGTCCTCCAGCTCGCGGCGCTGGGACTGCACCATATCGCTCAGCTGCTTGCTGTATTCAGTCAGCTGCTCCTTCTGCTGGATGGCCTGGCGGTAGCGGTTCAGCGACTCGCGCGTTGCGTCATCCAGTTGATCGATGCGTTGCTGGGAGCGCTGTGCATCGGTCATCAGCGCCTCTCCCTCGGTCAGCGCCTGCTCTGCCGCACCCTGCGCCAGCGCCATGGCAGGCAACAGTCCTGCCATCAAGATTATCCAAACCGCTCTCATCCAGTATCTCCAGAGGAACGACGAGGTCCGGACCTCGCCACAAAAGAGAAGCATTATCATCTTCATCCCAAAATAATTCAACCGCGACATCCCGTCGCAATCACACCCATCAAACAATTGCCCCAGATCAATATCCATGCACGGCAGGGTCCTTACAGTAACCCTATCGACACACCAAGGAGACATTATCAATGTCACGCACTGTATCCAGAATCTCCGCCTGCCTGCTGCTGGCCCCCGCCCTGCTGGCCGCGTCCATTGCCCAGGCTCACCAGGCTGGCGACATCATCGTTCGCGCCGGTGCGGTAACGGTTGACCCGCGTGAGGACAGCGGTCCGGTAAAAGTAGCGGGCGCAGCCCTGCCCGGGACCGGTGCCACTCTGGACAGCGACACCCAGCTGGGTCTGAACTTTGCCTATATGCTGACCGACAAGGTTGGTGTCGAGCTGCTGGCGGCCACTCCGTTCAGCCATGATGTTGGCGTTACCGGAGTCATCGACAAGCTGGGCAGCATCAAGCACCTGCCGCCGACTGTCAGCCTGGTTTACTACCCACTGGACAATGCCTCGGCCTTCCAGCCCTATGTCGGTGCCGGCGTCAACTTCACCTGGTTCTTTGACGAATCGCTCAGCGGCGCGGCCAAGGGTGCCGGCTTCGATGGCCTCAGTCTGGAGAACTCCTGGGGTCTGGCAGCCCAGATCGGCGCGGACTATATGCTGAACGACAACTGGATGGTCAACGCCCAGGTGCGCTATATCGACATCGAGACCACAGGCAAAACCAGCCTTGGTGGCGCTCCGGTGAAGGTCAACGTCGACGTCGACCCCTGGGTCTACATGGTCGGCCTGGGCTACAAGTTCTGACCTCTGTCCCAACGGAAAACGGCCGCATTCGCGGCCGTTTTCATTTGCGCATCGCTCAGCTCTGCAACTCATCCAGCAACGCCGGCACCATGCTGCGCCAGCTACGCGGCTTGATCCCGAATACCAGCAGCAACTTGCGCCCGAGCAATACCGCGTTCTGCGGCTGGCCAGCCAGCGCCGACAGGCTGTCGAAGGGCACCGGCTGTATCGCCGCGTCCCCCGCCAGCTCGCCACGCCCGATCAGCTCCTGAATCACGTACTGAACGAAGCTGATCCAGGTAGCCGACTCGCTGCTGCCATAGTGGTAAGTGCCGTACAGCGGCGCGGCGCAATCCAGTTGCTTGAGCACCGACAGGATGACCCGAGCGGCATCGGTTACCGGCGTCGGATTGCCGCGCCACTCCTCGGCCAGTTCCAGTGAGGGCGAGCGTTTCAGCTCCCCGACCAGTTGCGCCAGCGGCCCTTCGGGCGAGTAGTCGAGCAACCAGCTGAAACGCAGGATGACATGCCGCGGGCACTGCGTGCGCAGGCTGCGCTCCAGCTCCGCCTGCAGGCACCCCAATGCACCGACCGGCTTTTCCTCATCCTTCTCGATATAGGCCGAAGCCTTGCTGCCATCGAATACCCGGGCGCTGGACAGCATCACCAGGGTGGTAGCGTTGGCGGCGCAGCCCTGGATCAGCCGCTCGGTGAATTCCTGCTGGGCCTGCAACAGCTGCGCATCTTCCAGCCCCAGCTGAAACTGTTCGCGGTAGAACGCCAGATTCAATATCAGATCCGGCTTGGCACCGGCCAGCAATTGATCCGCCATCTCCGGCAGCCAGCCCTGGGCCGGACGCTCGACCGCTTCCAGCTGGATGAATTCACCCGCCGCCTGGGCCAGCAGCGCCTGTGCCAGTGGATTCTCCCCGCCGAGCAGCAATACCCGCATTCGCATTCACATAAACCTGTCGATACTGTTGAGATGCTGCATTGTGCAACGTTCAGCGGTTCCCGTCATCAGCGCAGCGTATCCGGCTCAGGTGTAGGTGATCATCGACTGGCGGTCCGGCCGATCCAGATGCGGTACATTGTTGAAGCTGCTCAGGCGCATCGCCCGGCTGTTGAAGCGGCAATGGGTAAGTGCGGTATTGCGGGTCTGCAGATTGAGCTCGACCATCACCGATTCCGGCGCCTGCAGCAACTGCCGTATCAGCATGGCGATGGCACCACCGGAGCTGACCGCCAGCACGCGCTGGCCGGCATGGCGCTGCATGACGCTCTCGCGGAATGCGCCGAGACGCTGCTCGAAACTGGCCCAGGTCTCCGGCAGTTCGCCCTCCAGCTCGCCACTGGACCACAACAGGATGCCCTGTTTCAGGCGTCGGAAGAAGTCCGCCGCTACCGGCCTTTCCGGCAGCGCATGCTCGGGGAACTGGGTGGTGTAGGCCTTCAGCACCGAGTGGAAATCGAACTCGTTGAGCTCCGGATATACCTCGAAGTCCCGCGCATCCAGCCCCATGCCCACGCAGATGCCCTCGGCGGTCTCGCGGTGACGCACCATGTCGCCGGTAATGATGTGGTCGAAGAGCATGTCCCGTTCGCGGAAATACTCACCCAGCAAACGCGCCTGCTCGTGCCCCAGCTCCGACAGCTGATCGTAGTTGCTGGAGCCGAATGAAGCCTGGCCGTGGCGTACAAAATAGATTTCCGACATGCATGCTTCTCTTGTGCTGGGGCAATAAAAACCCGGTTGACCTTGGATATAGTCATCCTCGGCCATACCGGTTTGATCAGACAGCTCTATTTCAGAACGGAATACCGGCATCAAAGCTGTCGTAATCCGGTAGTTACCGCCTTGACCTCGCCACACCGTCATTCTCCGCCAAGGATGACGGAGACACCGGGAAACAGGAACTGCGATACTGGCGGCAGAGCTTTCCTTACATTTGACTGGAGAGGATACACCGGATGAAAAAAATATTGCCCATGTTGGCCTTGAGCGCACTGTCCACTGTGGCCATTGCGGCGGGCAACCATAGCGGCGGCCATGATATGCATGACATGTCGCATTCCGCCGCACAGATCGGTCAGCCAGGGGACGCCGGTCAGGTCACTCGCACCATAGAGGTAGATATGGATGACCGCATGCGGTTTACCCCAGCCGATATCCATGTCGACAAGGGAGAGACGGTGCGCTTCCTGCTGAAAAACTCAGGGCAGCTCCCCCATGAAATGGTGATTGGCTCGATGGCCGAGCTCCAGGCCCATGCCGAGGAAATGCGGCAGATGCCCCATGCGGCGCCGCATGCCGAGCCCAATATGCTCACACTCGAGCCCGGCCAGCGCGGCAGCCTTGTCTGGCAATTCGACCAGGCAGGCACGGTCGATTATGCCTGTCTGATTCCGGGGCATTCCGAAGCCGGTATGGTGGGCAGGGTGCTGGTTCACTGATCGCTGGAGCAGCTCTGGCTAACCTGTTGTCAGTCAATGCAACCTGCTTGCGATCAGCCTATTCAGGCTGACGCCGGCTTCGGCTGCTTGAATTGTCAGCGATCGGTGCGTCTCAGGCGGCAAGCGTAGCGCGGGCGCGCTACGCTCCCAGCAGTGTCAGACTCTGAGGACGCCCGGCACGGAACGACGAGTCCCGGGGTGTAGCGCCCCTGCGCTACGCCTGCGAGCTGACCGCCAGCTCAAACCCTCCCGGTAGTGGAAGGCCGGCAGGGTTGGGCCGACCGTCATGTCGCCACGGATGGCGACCGCGAGCTTACAGGGATGTACTTGCAGCGTGTCGGCACAGCCCTGCCGGCCTGCCGCTACCTTGCAGGAACCCGTCCCAAGCGTAGCCGGCCAAGCTACCCCTTCCCCCCAACCCTCTCCCACAAGAGGGAGAGGGGAAAAGCCATTCTGAGGCTCACTGGAAACTAGAGGTTAATGGAGGCGCTCAATAACCAAAAAAGCCCTGAAAATCAGGGCTTTTGGCTACATCCAGCTCAATCTCCGCTCAGAACGGAATATCGTCATCGAAGCTGTCGTAATCCGGCATCTGCTGCGCCTGCGGTTGGGCCGGCTGCTGTTGTTGCTGTTGCGCCGGGCGCTGGGGGGCCGGGCGTGACTGCTGCGGGCGTGGTGCCATGCCTTCGCCGCCACCCTGGCCGCGACTGTCGAGCAGTTGCATCTGTCCGCCGATGTCCACCACGATCTCGGTGGTGTAACGCTTGACGCCGTCCTTTTCCCACTCGCGGGTCTGCAGGCGGCCTTCGATGTACAGCTTGGAGCCCTTGCGCACGTATTCACCGACGATTTCCGCCAGGCGACCGAAGAACACCACCCGGTGCCACTCGGTACGTTCCTGCTGCTGACCGGTCTGCTTGTCTTTCCAGCTGTCGGAGGTAGCCAGGGTGACATTCGCCACCGCGTTGCCGTTGGGCAGATAGCGCACTTCCGGGTCGCCGCCCACGTTACCGATCAGGATTACTTTGTTTACGCCTCTGGCCATTCTCACTCTCCTCGGGTGTCTGGTGTATTCAAACCGGGTTCAGGACCCGATCCAGTTGCTCGCGATCCAGCACCTGTGTATCGACTTTGATATAAGCAGCTGCTTCCTCAGCCACGATGATTGCCTCGGCCACTCCCGGTACGTCCAGCACTCTCCGGAGCAACGCCTCATCCCTGACCAGCGTCGGGGCTATGGCCAGGCGGTAGCTGGTGACATACGGAGGCTCCGCCATGGTAACACCAATCACGAACCAGGAAATGGCGAGTAGCGCACAACAGACGAACACCCCGCCCAGCCCGAAACTGCCATAGACCGCGCCGCCCAGCACACCACCAATGGCGGCCCCGGCGAACTGGCTGGTCGAATAGATGCCCATCGCGGTGCCCTTGCTGCCCGCCGGGGCGATCTTGCTGAGCATGGACGGCAGGGTGGCCTCGAGCAAGTTGAAAGCGATGAAGAACAGTACGATGGCGGTCACCAGCCAGGGCAGCGAGCCCATGCTCAGCCATATCATCGGTTGCACCAGTGCCAGCAGCAGGACAGCGCTCAATACCACGCGCTTGATCTGGCGCCGACGTTCGGCGTAGATGATCAGCGGCACCATGGCGACGAAGGAAATCCCCAGCGCGGTGAGATAGACCCACCAGTGGCTCTCCCGCGGCAGCCCGGCCTGCTCCTGCAGTGCCAGCGGCAAGGCCACGAAACAGGCCATCAGCAGTGCGTGCAGCACCGCGATGCCATAGTTCAGCCGCAGCAAATTGGTATTGGCCAGGGCCGGCAGGAAGGCACCGCTGGCCACCCCGGCATCGCGATGGTGCAATGCCCGGGTCGGCGACGGCACCACCAGGGCGACCAGGGCAATACCGACCAGCGCCAGCACCGAGGTGGTGTAGAACACGCCAGCCAGTCCGGCAGCGCCAGCGATCAGCGGGCCGGCGACCATGGCCAGGGCGAAGGACAGGCCGATGCTCATGCCGATCATCGCCATGGCCTTGGTCCGATGCTGATCACGGGTCAGGTCGGCGACCAGCGCCATGATCGCTGCGGCGATGGCCCCTGCACCCTGCAGCACGCGCCCGGCGACCACGCCGAAGATGCTATCGGCCTGCGCCGCCACCAGGCCACCGAGGGCGAACAGCAGCAGACCGCCGATGATCACCGGTTTGCGTCCGATGCGATCGGACAGCATGCCGAAGGGGATCTGCAGAAACGCCTGGGTGAAACCATAGGCACCGATGGCCATACCGATCAGCAACGGTGTGGCGCCCTGCAATTCCTGGCCGTAGGTCGCCAGTACCGGCAGTACCATGAACAGCCCGAGCATGCGAAAAGCGAACACGGTGGCCAGCGATGAGGCCGCACGGCGCTCATCAGACGACATGCTGTCTGCCTGGTACATGGATTCTCCGCTGATGAACAAATGAACAAAAGGCGGCATTTTAGCATGCTTGGGGGGTCAGAACAGAAGCCGTGCGTCCATGCCGCAGCCGAGTCGGCGCTGGCCAGCGGCGCCGTGACGATACGCCCTGCTGTTCGTCCGCTGCCTAGCCGGTGATTTTGCCGGGATAGCCGCGAAACACGTATACTTATCAGCTTTGCCGTCTGCCGGGTGGTGCGCTTTGGATACAATCCTGATACGTGGGGCTCGTACCCACAACCTGAAAAACATCGATCTGGATCTACCCCGCGACAAACTGATCGTGATCACGGGGCTGTCCGGTTCGGGCAAGTCGTCCCTGGCGTTCGATACACTCTATGCCGAAGGCCAGCGCCGCTACGTCGAGTCGCTGTCAGCCTACGCCCGGCAGTTCCTGTCGATGATGGAAAAGCCCGACGTCGATCATATCGAAGGGCTGTCGCCGGCGATCTCCATCGAGCAGAAGTCCACCTCGCATAACCCGCGTTCCACCGTCGGCACCATTACCGAAATCTACGACTACCTGCGGCTGCTGTTCGCCCGGGTCGGCGAGCCGCGCTGCCCGGACCATGACCTGCCGCTGGCCGCGCAGACCGTCAGCCAGATGGTCGACCAGGTGCTGGCACTGCCCGAGGGCAGCAAGCTGATGCTGCTGGCACCGGTGATGCGCGAGCGCAAGGGCGAGCACCTGGCGTTGCTCGATGAGCTGCGCGCCCAGGGCTTTGTCCGCGCACGGATCAACGGTCGCATCCACGACCTCGACGAAGCGCCAGCGCTGGAGAAGAACCGCAAGCACACCATCGAGGTGGTGGTCGACCGTTTCAAGGTCCGCGAGGATCTGCAGCTGCGCCTGGCCGAGTCCTTCGAGACCGCCCTGAACCTGGCCGACGGCATCGCTATCGTCGCGCCCATGGAGGGCGAGGAAGGCGCCGAGATCACCTTCAGCGCACGCTTTGCCTGCCCCGCCTGCGGCCACTCGATCAGCGAGCTGGAACCGCGGCTGTTCTCCTTCAACAACCCGGCCGGCGCCTGCTCCGGCTGTGACGGCCTGGGGGTCAAGCAGTTCTTCGACAACCGTCGGCTGGTCAATGGCGAGCTGACCCTGGCCGAAGGGGCGATTCGCGGCTGGGACCGGCGCAACGTCTACTATTTCCAGATGCTCAGCTCGCTGGCCGAGCACTACGGCATCGACCTGGACCAGCCCTTCGACGATCTCAGCGACAAGCATCGCAAGCTGATCCTGCAGGGTACCGGCAACGACAAGGTACCGTTCCGCTACCTCAATGACCGCGGCGATATCGTCAAGCGCGAGCACCCGTTCGAGGGCATCGTGCCGAACCTGGAGCGCCGCTACCGGGAAACCGAATCCCAGAGCGTGCGCGAGGAGCTGGCCAAGTATCTCAGCACCCAGCCCTGCCCCGACTGCCACGGCACCCGCCTGCGCCGCGAGGCGCGCCACGTGTTCATCGATGGGCGCAACCTGCCGGGCATCACCACCATGCCGGTCGGCGCGGCGGCGGAGTACTTCACCCAGTTGAGCCTGGCTGGTAGCCGCGGCGAGATCGCCGAGAAGATCCTCAAGGAAATCCGCGCACGGCTGATGTTCCTGGTCAATGTCGGACTCGACTACCTGGCCCTGGACCGCAGCGCTGACACCCTGTCCGGGGGCGAGGCCCAGCGTATCCGCCTGGCCAGCCAGATCGGCGCCGGCCTGGTCGGGGTCATGTATATCCTCGACGAACCCTCGATCGGCCTGCACCAGCGTGACAATGAACGCCTGCTCAGCACCCTGATCCACCTGCGCGACCTGGGCAACACGGTGATCGTCGTCGAGCACGACGAGGACGCCATCCGCCTGGCCGACCATGTGGTGGATATCGGCCCGGGCGCCGGCGTGCACGGGGGGCGCATCGTCTCCCACGGCACACCGGAACAGGTGATGAATGACCCTGCTTCACTGACCGGCCAGTACCTGTCCGGCGCGGTGAAGATCCCGGTGCCGGCCAAGCGTACCCCGGTGCGCAAGGACCAGTGGCTGCGCCTGAAGGGTGCCAGCGGCAATAACCTGCAGAAGGTCAACCTGGAGATTCCGGTGGGCCTGTTCACCTGCGTGACCGGGGTGTCCGGCTCGGGCAAGTCGACGCTGATCAACAACACGCTGTATCCTATCACCGCCACCGCACTGAACGGCGCCACCACCCTGGATGCCGCGCCCTATGCCAGCTTCGACGGCCTGCAGCACCTGGACAAGGTGGTCGACATCGACCAGAGCCCGATCGGTCGCACACCACGCTCCAACCCGGCCACCTATACCGGCCTGTTCACCCCGATCCGTGAACTGTTCGCCGGCACCCAGGAGGCCCGCTCGCGCGGCTACAAGGCCGGGCGTTTCTCCTTCAACGTCAAGGGTGGGCGCTGCGAGGCATGCCAGGGTGATGGCCTGATCAAGGTGGAAATGCACTTCCTGCCGGATATCTACGTGCCCTGCGATGTGTGCAAGAGCAAGCGCTACAACCGCGAGACACTGGAGATCAAGTACAAGGGCAAGAGCATCCACGAAGTGCTGGAGATGACCATCGAGGAGGCCCGCGCCTTCTTCGATGCGGTGCCGGCACTGGCGCGCAAGCTGCAGACGCTGATCGACGTGGGCCTGTCCTATGTGCGCCTCGGCCAATCGGCCACCACCCTGTCCGGTGGCGAGGCGCAACGCGTCAAGCTGGCCCGCGAGCTGTCCAAGCGCGATACCGGCAAGACCCTGTACATTCTCGACGAGCCGACCACCGGTCTGCATTTCGCCGATATCCAGCAGTTGCTGGACGTGCTGCATCGGCTGCGCGACCACGGCAACACCCTGGTGGTGATCGAGCATAATCTGGATGTGATCAAGACCGCTGACTGGATCGTCGATATTGGCCCCGAGGGCGGCTCCAAGGGTGGCCAGATCATCGCTACCGGCACGCCGGAACAGGTCGCCGAGGCTGCGCACTCACACACTGGCCGGTTCCTCGGGCCACTGCTGGAGCGCGACCGCGAGCGCTAGGGCGTAACCGGGGTGACGCCCCGTATCATTCACACTTTTGCTGCGAACAGACACGTGATCGAATTTCAGCAGGTAACCAAGGCATATCGGGTCGCCGGGCGGGACATCCCCGCCCTGCACAGCACCGATCTGAGCATAGAGCCCGGGCAGGTATTCGGCATCATCGGCCACTCGGGCGCCGGCAAGAGCACCCTGCTGCGGCTGATCAACCGCCTGGAAGAACCCAGCAGCGGCCGCATCGTCGTAGCCGGTGAAGACATTACCGCGCTGGATGCGCCGGGGCTGCGGCGCTTCCGCCAGCGGGTAGGCATGATCTTCCAGCATTTCAACCTGCTGTCCTCGGCTACCGTCGCCGACAACGTGGCCCTACCGCTGCGCCTGGCCGGCACGGTCGAGCGCCGGCAGATCAATGAGCGGGTCAAGTCCCTGCTGGCCCGGGTCGGCCTCAGCGAGCACGCCAACAAGTATCCGGCGCAGTTGTCCGGCGGCCAGAAACAGCGCGTCGGCATTGCCCGCGCGCTGGCCACCGAGCCGAGCATCCTGCTGTGCGACGAAGCCACCAGCGCCCTGGATCCACATACCACGCGCCAGGTGCTGCAACTGCTGGCGCAGATCAACCAGGAACTGAAGCTGACCATCGTGCTGATCACCCACGAGATGGACGTGATTCGCCGGGTCTGCGACCAGGTGGCGGTCATGGATGGTGGCCGCATCGTCGAACAGGGCAAGGTCAGCGATGTGTTCCTGCACCCGCAGCACCCAACCACCCGCAGCTTCGTATTCGATGATGAAAGCGACGAGGAGCAGGCCGAGGATTTCGCCCATGTACCGGGTCGCATCCTGCGCCTGACCTTCCTCGGCGAAGCCACCTTCGCCCCGCTGCTCGGGCAGGTGGCCCGGGCCACCGGAGTGGATTACAGCATTCTGGCCGGGCGCATCGACCGCATCCGCGATCAACCCTGCGGCCAGCTCACGCTGGCGCTGATCGGTGGCGATGTGGATGCCGCCATGACCCACCTGGCAGCAGCCGAGGTTCACGTTGAGGTACTGCGCGGATGAGCGAACTGTTCAGCAATATCGACTGGTATGACATCTGGGTCGCCACCCTGGATACCCTGCTGATGCTCGGCGGCTCATTGTTCTTCACCGTGCTGCTGGGCCTGCCACTGGGGATCCTGCTGTTCCTTACCGGCCCGCGGCAGATGTTCCAGCGCAACGGCCTGTATGCCGTACTGTCATTGGTCGTCAATGCCCTGCGCTCGCTACCCTTCATCATTCTGCTGATCGTGATGATCCCGTTCACCAAGCTGATCACCGGCACGTCGCTGGGTGTCGCCGGCGCCATACCGCCACTGGTGGTCGGGGCAACGCCGTTCTTTGCCAGGCTGGTGGAGACCGCATTGCGGGAGGTGGATAAGGGCATCATTGAAGCCACCCAGTCGATGGGGGCCACCACCCGCCAGATCATCACCCGGGCATTGCTACCGGAAGCACGCCCCGGCATCATCGCTGCCGTGACCGTCATTGCCATCACCCTGGTCTCCTATACGGCGATGGCCGGCGTGGTCGGTGGCGGCGGTCTCGGCGACCTCGCCATCCGCTATGGCTATCAGCGCTTCCAGACCGATGTGATGGTGGTCACCGTTGTGTTGCTGCTGGTATTGGTGCAGATTCTGCAAAGCATCGGCGATCGCCTCGTCGTGCACTATTCGCGTAAATAAGCAGGGCGACAACCTGCATACCGTTCACTTCGGAGCTCCATCATGAAAAAGATTTTCGCTATCCTGGCCCTGACCACCGCCTTCGGCGCCCATGCGGCAGACAAGCTGAGCATCGCCGCCACTGCCGTTCCCCACGCCGATATCCTCGAGTTCGTCAAACCCGGCCTGGCCAGCCAGGGTGTCAATCTGGATATCAAGGTCTTCACCGATTATGTACAGCCCAACCTGCAGGTCGCCGAAGGCCGTCTGGATGCCAACTTCTTCCAGCACAAGCCCTATCTCGACGAGTTCAACAAGGGCCGTGGTACCGACCTGACCAGTGTCGCTGGCGTGCACGTCGAGCCTTTCGGCATCTATTCCAGCAAGCTGACCTCGCTGGACAATATCCCCAACCGGGCCACCGTCGCCATCCCCAACGACGCCACCAATGGCGGCCGCGCCCTGCTGTTGCTGGACAAGGCGGGCCTGATCAGCCTGAAGGACAACAGCAACATCCTCGCCACGCCCCGCGACATCGCCGAGAACCCGCACAATCTGCGCATCCGCGAACTGGAAGCCGCCACCCTGCCCCGCGTGCTGGATCAGGTGGATCTGGCCCTGATCAATACCAACTACGCCCTGGAAGCCGGCCTGAACCCGACCAGCGACGCACTGGCCATCGAAGGTGACGACTCGCCCTATGTCAACATCCTGGTAACCCGTGCCGATAACCAGGACGCGCCTGCGGTACAGAAGCTGGTAGAAGCGCTGCACAGTGCGGAGCTGAAGCAGTTTATCGAGGAGAAGTACAAGGGGGCTGTGGTTCCGGCGTTCTGATTAGCGGAACCTGTGGCAGGGCCACCCTGCCGCAGAGGCTGCTCCCCAACCAGCAAGCAGCAACTCATCCCAACCGTCCAACAAAAAGCCCGCGACTAATACCACGTCGCGGGCTGTTCCCAACTACCTGTCCTGTCAGACCGGCACGTCGGCCATCGGTACTCCAAGTGCTGCTGCAATCCCCTTGCCGTAGGCCGGATCAGCCTTGTAGCAGTGGGTGATGTGGCGAATCATGATGTGACGCTCAACACCATTCATCGCCCGCGCGGTGTTCTCGAACAGCCGCTGCTGCTCGTCAGCCGACATCAGACGGAACAGATCGCCCGGCTGGGTGAAGTAGTCAGCGTCATCGGCACGGAAGTCATAGTGTGCGGCGGCACCTTCCAGGGCCATCGGCGGCTCGCTGAAGTCCGGCTGTTCCTGCCATTCACCGTAGGTGTTCGGCTCGTAATGCAACCGGCTGCCCTGGTTGCCGTCCACCCGCATGGCACCATCACGGTGGTAGCTGTGTACCGGGCAGCGCGGCGCGTTGACCGGAATCTGGTGGTGGTTGACGCCCAGGCGGTAGCGCTGTGCATCACCGTAGGAGAACAGACGGCCCTGCAGCATGCGGTCCGGTGAGAAGCTGATGCCGGGCACCACGTTGGCCGGGGTGAAGGCAGCCTGCTCCACATCCTGGAAGTAGTTGTCCGGGTTGCGGTTCAACTCCATGTAACCCACCTCGATCAGCGGGTAGTCCTGCTTCGACCAGACCTTGGTCAGATCGAACGGATGGAAGCGGTAGTTCGCCGCATCGGTCTCCGGCATGATCTGCACATACATGGTCCAGCGCGGGAAGTCACCGTTCTCGATGGCGTCGTACAGGTCGCGCTGGGAGCTCTCGCGGTCACCGGCAACTACCGCCGCAGCCTGCTCATCGGTCAGGTTCTTGATGCCCTGCTGGGTCTTGAAGTGGAACTTGACCCAGTAGCGCTGATTGTCGGCGCTGATGAAGCTGTAGGTGTGCGAGCCGAACAGGTGCATATGGCGGTAGCCATCGGGAATGCCACGGTCGCCCATCACATAGGTCACCTGGTGCAGCGCCTCCGGCAAGCCGGTCCAGAAGTCCCAGTTGTTGTTGGCACTGCGCATATTGGTGCGCGGATCACGCTTGACCGCGTGGTTCAGGTCGGGGAACTTCAGCGGATCACGGAAGAAGAATACCGGCGTGTTGTTACCCACCAGATCCCAGTTGCCCTGCTCGGTATAGAACTTCAGTGCCGCACCACGAATATCCCGCTCGGCATCCGCCGCGCCACGCTCACCGGCAACAGTGGAGAAACGGGCGAACATGGGGGTCTTCTTGCCGATGTCGGAAAAGATCCGTGCCTTGGTGTACCGGCTGATATCCTGGGTTACAACGAACTCACCGAACGCACCGGAACCCTTGGCATGCATGCGCCGCTCGGGGATCACCTCACGGTCGAAGTGCGCGAGCTTTTCCAGGAACCATACATCCTGCAACAGCATCGGGCCGCGCGGGCCAGCGGTCATGACGTTCTGGTTCTCGGCTACCGGGGCACCCGCTACCGTGGTAAGTCTTGGCTTGTCAGTCATATTGCTCTCTCCTTGGGTCAAATGCGGTGGCCAGCGGCAGCGAACCGGTGGCGTTGGAGCAATGATAAAAGGACAAGGTGAATAGCCCTAATGATTTGGGTCAACCCACCCGATAGAATTTTCGAATCAACGGCTCGGACGTGAGATACAGATCTGGATGAGGGGTTTTCAGCAGGCAATAAAAAACCGGGCCAAGGCCCGGTTTTCTTGAACTGTCTACAGCTTACTCTTCGGAAGCAGCAGCCAGCTCAGGGCGATCAACCAGTTCCACGTAAGCCATGGGAGCCGCATCGCCAGCGCGGAAACCGCACTTCAGGATACGGACATAGCCGCCGGGACGGTCTGCGTAGCGCTTGCCCAGGTCGTTGAACAGCTTGCCAACAGCTTCTTTGCTGCGGGTGCGGTCAAACGCCAGACGGCGGTTGGCTACAGTATCTTCTTTCGCCAGAGTGATCAGCGGCTCTGCAACACGGCGCAATTCCTTGGCCTTGGGCAGAGTGGTTTTGATCAGTTCGTTCTCGAACAGCGACACCGCCATGTTCTGGAACATGGCCTTGCGGTGCGAGCTGGTCCGACTCAGGTGACGACCACTTTTACGATGACGCATCTCTCAATTCCTCGGTGTCAGACGATCAGGCGGTAACCTTGTCGTCCTTCTTCAAGCTTGCAGGCGGCCAGTTGTCCAGACGCATACCCAGTGACAGACCACGCGAAGCCAGAACATCCTTGATCTCGGTCAGGGATTTCTTGCCCAGGTTCGGGGTCTTCAGCAGCTCCACTTCGGTACGCTGGATCAGATCGCCAATATAGTAAATGTTTTCAGCCTTCAGACAGTTGGCCGAACGAACAGTCAGCTCCAGGTCGTCAACCGGGCGCAGCAGGATCGGATCGATCTCGTCTTCCTGCTGTTCCACTACCGGTTCCTGATCGCTCTTCAGATCAACGAAGGCAGCCAGTTGATGCTGCAGGATGGTGGCAGCGCGACGAATCGCCTCTTCCGGATCCAGCGTACCGTTGGTTTCCAGGTCGATGACCAGTTTGTCCAGGTTGGTACGTTGCTCGACACGCGCACTCTCGACCACGTAGGCCACACGGCGAACCGGGGTATAGGTGGCATCGAGCTGCAGACGGCCGATGGAACGGCTTTCATCTTCATCCGACTGACGCGAATCCGCCGGCTCATAGCCGCGACCACGAGCCACGGTCAGCTTCATGTTCAGCGCACCGTTGTCGGACAGCGTGGCGATGTGGTGATCGGGATTGACGATCTCCACATCGTGATCCAGCTGGATATCGCCAGCGGTGACCACACCCGCGCCCTTTTTGGAAAGGGTCAGGGTGACGTGATCACGACCATGCATCTTGACTGCCAGCCCTTTCAGGTTAAGCAGGATCTCGATGACATCTTCCTGAACGCCTTCGATGGCGCTGTACTCATGCAAAACGCCATCGATTTCCGCCTCTACCACGGCACAACCGGGCATGGAGGAGAGCAGAATGCGCCGCAGCGCATTGCCCAGGGTATGACCAAAGCCACGTTCCAGCGGTTCAAGAGTGATCTTGGCACGCGTGGGCGAGGCTTCTTGAACGTCGATATGACGTGGTGTAAGAAACTCGGCAACCGAATTTTGCATGAAAGGCACCTTTTGCTGACTATCGCTTACTTGGAGTAGAGCTCGACGATCAGGTTCTCGTTGATGTCGGCATACAGATCACTCCGTGCGGGCAGGTTCTTGAAGACACCTTCCTTCTTGGCAGCATCCACTTGCAGCCATTCGGCCTGACCGCGCTGAGCCGCCAGCTCCAGGGAGCCACCGATGCGCAGTTGGTTCTTGGCCTTCTCGCGAACGGCAACCACATCACCCGGGGATACCAGGTAGGACGCAATGTTCACGGTCTTGCCATTGACGCTGATGGCCTTGTGGGAAACCAGCTGACGCGCTTCGGCACGAGTGGAGCCGAAGCCCATGCGGTAAACCACGTTGTCCAGACGACGCTCGAGCAGTTGCAGCAGGTTCTCACCGGTAGCCCCCTTCAGACGGGCAGCTTCCTTGTAGTAGTTGCTGAACTGACGTTCGAGTACGCCATAGATACGACGAACTTTTTGCTTCTCGCGCAACTGGGTGCCGTACTCGGAGAGACGACCGCGACGCTGACCATGCACGCCAGGAGGACTCTCCAGCTTGCACTTGGAATCGAGAGCGCGTACGCCGCTCTTGAGGAACAGGTCAGTGCCTTCGCGACGAGACAGCTTACACTTGGGACCAATATATCTAGCCATTTTACCGTCTCCTGATTACACGCGGCGCTTCTTGGGCGGGCGACAGCCGTTATGTGGGATGGGGGTGACATCTGTGATGCCGCTGATCTTGTAACCACAAGAGTTCAGCGCACGCACTGCAGATTCACGACCCGGGCCAGGGCCCTTCACATTAACGTCGAGGTTTTTGAGGCCGTATTCCAGGGCCGCCTGACCAGCACGTTCTGCGGCCACCTGGGCAGCAAACGGAGTGCTTTTACGCGAACCACGGAAACCGGAACCACCGGAAGTCGCCCAGCTCAGAGCATTGCCCTGACGGTCGGTGATGGTAATGATGGTGTTGTTGAAAGACGCATGGATGTGGGCGATCCCATCAACCACTGTCTTTTTTACTTTCTTACGAACACGAGCAGCAGGCTTAGCCATATCTGTATATTCCTTCGCGATTACTTACGGATCGGCTTGCGCGGACCCTTGCGGGTACGAGCATTGGTCTTGGTGCGCTGGCCGCGAACCGGAAGACCACGACGATGACGCAGACCACGATAGCAACCCAGATCCATGAGACGCTTGATGTTCATGTTGATCGCGCGGCGCAGGTCACCTTCGGTGTTACTCTTGGCAACCTCGTTACGCAGCAGATCAATCTGCTCCTCGCTCAGATCCTTGATTTTTACACTGGGCTCAATGCCAGTGGCGGCACAGATCTGCTGTGCCTTGGTTTGACCGATACCAAAAATATAGGTCAGAGAGATAACAGCATGCTTGTTATCCGGGATGTTGACGCCTGCAATACGGGCCATCCAAATTTACTCCGTCTGACAGCTACCTGACTCAACCCAAACGTAACAAGGTTGCGTGAAAAAGGGTGCAGTAGGGTAGCGCTAACATATAAAAAAATCAACCACCCGGCCAATCAACTGGCCGGGCGGCGGTTATCCTGAGACGTAGTCTTCAATCAGAGCAGGTTGATGATCAACCCTGGCGCTGCTTGTGACGGGGCTCAGCGCTGCAAATAACCCGTACGCTACCATTGCGACGAATCACTTTGCAGTTACGGCAAAGCTTCTTGACTGATGCTGCAACTTTCATATCGTTCTCCAGAATCCTGAAATATCAGCGCAGCATGCCGCTGCCGTAACCTTTCAGGTTCGATTTCTTCAAAAGAGACTCGTACTGCTGTGAAACGAGGTGCGATTGTACTTGTGACATGAAGTCCATCACAACCACTACGACGATCAGCAGCGAAGTCCCACCCAGGTAGAACGGCACGTTGGCCGAAACCACCAGGAACTGCGGCAGCAAGCAGACCGCAGTCATGTACAGCGCACCGAACATGGTCAGGCGGGTCAGTACACCGTCGATATAACGGGCGGACTGCTCACCCGGGCGAATACCCGGAATGAAGGCGCCTGACTTCTTCAGATTGTCTGCCACGTCCTTGGGGTTGAACATCAAGGCTGTATAGAAGAAGCAGAAGAAAATGATCCCTGCACTGAACAGAATGATATTCAACGGCTGGCCCGGTGCGATCGCCTGGGACAGGCTCTGCAACCAACCCATACCTTCACCCTGGCCGAACCAGGTTCCCAGCGATGCCGGGAACAGCAGGATGCTGCTGGCGAAAATTGCCGGAATCACACCGGCCATGTTCACCTTCAACGGCAGGTGACTGGTCTGTGCGGCAAATACCTTGCGACCTTGCTGACGCTTGGCATAGTTGACGGTAATCCGCCGCTGGCCACGCTCGACAAAGATCACGAAGGCAACCATCGCTATCGCCAGCAGAGCGATGGCGATCAGGGCGAAGATGTTGATATCCCCCTGCCGCGCAGCCTCGAAGGACTGCCCGATGGCACTCGGCAAGCCAGCGACGATACCGGCGAAGATCAGCATGGAGATACCGTTGCCGACACCCCGCTCGGTGATCTGCTCACCCAGCCACATCATGAACATGGCGCCGGCTACAAAGGTCGTGACCGCTATGAAATAGAAGCCAAAACCGCTAGCGAAGGCCACGCCCTGGCTGGCCAGGCCAACCGACATCCCCACCGCCTGGATAAACGCCAGAACCAATGTGAGATAGCGGGTGTACTGGCTGATCTTGCGGCGTCCGGACTCACCTTCCTTCTTCAACTGCTCAAGGGTGGGGCTGACCGCCGTCATCAGCTGCATGATGATGGATGCAGAAATGTACGGCATGATCCCCAGAGCGAAGATACTCATCCGCTCCAGGGCGCCACCCGAGAACATGTTGAACAGGCTAAGAATGGTTCCCTCATTCTGTCTGAACATATCAGCCAGGCGATCAGGATTGATACCGGGCACCGGTATATGCGCGCCGATTCGGTAAACGATGATTGCCAGGAACAGGAAGCGCAAGCGCCCCCACAGTTCGGTCAGGCCGCCTTGATTCATTCCAGAGAGAGCGCCTTGCTTAGCCATGTAGTCCTTATTCCTCGATCTTGCCGCCAGCTGCCTCGATCGCTGCACGGGCACCCTTGGTAGCCATCAGCCCCTTGATCGTAACCGCCTTGGTTACGTCACCGGACAGAACGACTTTGGCCCGTACAAACTTGTTGCCAATGATGTTGGCATCTTTCAATGCCTGCAGATCAATGACATCAACGTCCAGCTTGTTCAGCTCGCTGGTGCGGAT
Organism: Pseudomonas sp. MYb185; assembly: GCF_002979975.1. Classification (GTDB taxonomy): domain Bacteria; phylum Pseudomonadota; class Gammaproteobacteria; order Pseudomonadales; family Pseudomonadaceae; genus Halopseudomonas. Next base: position 82,238 of record NZ_PCQD01000011.1, read on the forward strand.
TTCGGCAGTGACCATAGCAATTCTGGAGGTGAAGCCGAACTTCGGCAGACGACGGTGCAACGGCTGTTGACCACCCTCGAAACCCGGAGCGACCTTACCGCCGGAGCGCGAAGTCAAACCCTTGTGGCCACGGCCGGCAGTCTTGCCCAGGCCGCTACCGATACCACGACCGACACGCAGCTTCGCAGGGCGTGCACCGGGCGCGGAACGCAGATCATTCAGTTTCATGTCTTAACCCTCTACCCGGACCATGTAGGAGACCTTGTTGATCATCCCACGGATAGCCGGAGTATCTTCGACTTCGACGGTATGACCGATGCGACGCAGGCCCAGACCCTTGATGCTGGCCTTGTGGCTCGGCAGACGCCCGATCACGCTCTTGAACTGGGTCACTTTAATTTTTGCATTAGCCATCACAGTTTACCCCACGATGTCTTCAACGGTCTTGCCACGCTTGGCCGCAACAGACTCGGGAGACTGCATTGACTTCAGGCCCTTGTAGGTAGCCTGAACGACGTTGACCGGATTAGTGGAACCGTAACACTTGGCCAGTACGTTATGAATGCCTGCAGCTTCCAGAACGGCGCGCATCGCACCGCCGGCGATAACACCGGTACCTTCGGAAGCCGGCATCATGAACACCTTGGAGGCGCCATGAGCGGCACGCAGCGGATACTGAATGGTGGTGCCATTCAGGTCCACCTGGATCATGTTACGACGTGCGGCTTCCATGGCCTTCTGGATGGCGGCAGGCACTTCACGCGCCTTGCCACGACCGAAGCCCACGCGACCATTGCCATCGCCGACAACTGTCAGCGCTGTGAAGGCAAAGATCCGACCGCCCTTAACTACTTTGGCGACGCGGTTAACCTGAACCAGTTTCTCGATGTAACCTTCGTCACGCTTTTGATCGAAATTAGCCATAGCTCTACCCTTAGAATTCCAGCCCGCCTTCACGAGCGGCGTCGGCCAGCGCTTGCACGCGGCCATGATACTTGAAGCCGGAACGGTCGAAGGAGACCTGAGTTACACCGGCGGCCTTGGCACGCTCAGCGACCAGAAGCCCAACCTGCTTGGCGGCTTCCTTGTTGCCGGTGCTGCCACCGCGCAGACTGGCGTCAAGAGTGGAGGCACTGGCCAGCACCTTGGAACCATCGGCCGAGATCACTTGCGCGTACATGTGCTGCGAAGAACGGTACACGCACAGACGTACGGCTTCCAGCTCGCGCAGTTTCAGACGCGAACGACGAGCTCGACGGAGACGAATAACTTTTTTATCGCTCATTTTGCTATGCCCTACTTCTTCTTGGCTTCTTTACGACGCACGATCTCATCGGCGTAGCGAACACCCTTGCCCTTGTAGGGTTCGGGGCGACGGAAATCACGGATCTCCGCGGCTACCTGGCCGACCAGTTGCTTGTCGATACCTTTGATGACGATATCAGTCTGGCTGGGGGTTTCAACCGAAACACCCTCGGGCAGCTGATAGTCGATCGGGTGGGAGAAGCCCAGAGCCAGGGACAGAACCTGCCCTTTGGCCTGCGCCCGGTAACCTACCCCGACCAGCTGCAGCTTGCGCTCGAAGCCTTGGCTGACGCCGACAACCATGTTGTTGACCAGAGCACGCGTGGTACCGGCCATGGCTGCATTGACACTGCCAGGACGGGGTGCGAAACGCAGTTCGCCCTCTTCCTGAACCATTTCAACGGCAGGATGCATGCTCAGACTCAGGGCACCCTTGGGTCCCTTGACGGAAACATCCTGGCCATCAATTTTAATTTCTACACCCTGCGGCAATTTGACAGGGTTCTTAGCGACGCGAGACATCGTAACCCCCTATCAGAATACGGTGCAGAGCACTTCACCGCCGATACCGGCAGCGCGAGCGGCACGATCCGTCATCACACCCTTGTTGGTGGAGACGATCGACACACCCAGTCCACCCTTGACCTTGGGAAGCTGGTCAACGGACTTGTACTGACGCAGGCCGGGACGACTGGCACGCTTCAGCTCTTCAATTACCGGCTTGCCCTCGAAGTACTTGAGCTCGATCGACAGAACAGGCTTGGCATCGCCCTGAACTTCATAACCGGCAACATAGCCTTCTTCTTTAAGTACTTTGGCGACAGCCACCTTCAGCTTTGCCGAAGGCATGCTGACACTGGACTTTTCAGCCATCTGGGCATTACGGATACGGGTCAGCATATCTGCTAACGGGTCCTGCATACTCATGGGCTTTGTGCTCCTGAAACTGAGTAATTAAGGTCTTGTTTACCAGCTGGCCTTGACCAGACCGGGTACATCACCGCGCATGGCAGCTTCGCGCAGTTTGATGCGGGAAAGACCGAATTTGCGGTATACGCCGTGTGGGCGGCCAGTGATGCGGCAGCGGTTACGCTGACGCACAGGGCTCGCATCACGCGGCAGTTTCTGCAGGGCTACCTGGGCATTCCAACGGTCCTCGACGGACGCGTTGACGTTGCCGACCAGCGCCTTGAGTTCAGCACGCTTGGCAGCGTACTTGGCAACCAGACGAGCGCGCTTGGCCTCGCGGTTCTTCATGCTGATTTTGGCCATTGCCTGACTCCTAGTTGCGGAACGGGAAGTTGAACGCACGCAGCAGCGCGCGACCTTCGTCGTCAGTCCGGGCGGTGGTGGTCAGGGTAATGTCCAGACCACGCAGGGCATCGATCTTGTCGTAATCGATTTCCGGGAAGATGATCTGCTCCTTGACACCCATGCTGTAGTTGCCACGACCGTCGAAGGACTTGGCATTCAGACCACGGAAGTCACGTACGCGCGGCAGCGAGATCGACAGCAGGCGATCCAGGAATTCGTACATCTGCTCACGACGCAGGGTCACCTTGACACCGATCGGCCAGCCGTCACGAATCTTGAAGCCGGCAATCGACTTGCGGGAATAGGTCACAATGCCCTTACGGCCAGTGATCTTTTCCAGGTCAGCCAATGCGTTTTCAATGACTTTCTTGTCACCTACTGCTTCACCAAGGCCCATGTTCAGGGTGATCTTGGTGATTTTCGGAACTTCCATCACGTTCTGCAGGCCCAGTTGTTCCTTGAGCTGCGGAACCAGGGTGTCCCGATAATGTTCTTTCAATCTTGCCATGGTAAGCACCTAGATTCTCAAGCGTCGACGGCTTTTTGGGTCGACTTGAAAATACGAACCTTCTTACCGTCTTCGACCTTGAAGCCGATGCGATCGGCCTTGCTGGTCTCAGGGTTGAAGATAGCCACGTTGGAGACGTGGATAGGCGCCTCCTTCTCAACAATACCGCCCTGTACACCAGCCATTGGATTCGGCTTGGTGTGGCGCTTGATAATGTTGACGCCGGAAATCATCAGGCGGTTGTCGACCAGGACCTTGAGGACCTTGCCGCGCTTGCCTTTGTCTTTACCGGCGATGACGATTACGTCGTCGTCACGTTTGATCTTTTGCATGACCGGGCTCCTTACAGCACTTCGGGCGCGAGGGAAACGATCTTCATGAACTGCTCGTTACGCAGTTCACGCGTCACTGGCCCAAAGATGCGGGTACCGATCGGCTCATTTTTGTTGTTGAGCAGAACAGCAGCGTTGCCATCGAAACGGATCAGCGAACCGTCAGTACGGCGAACGCCGTGACGGGTACGCACGATGACCGCATTCAGCACCTGGCCTTTCTTTACTTTGCCGCGGGGAATCGCTTCCTTCACGGTCACTTTGATGATATCGCCAATGCCAGCGTAGCGACGGTGAGAACCGCCCAGAACCTTGATACACATAACGCGACGTGCACCACTGTTGTCAGCCACATCCAGCATGGATTGAGTCTGAATCATAACTTTCTCCGACCCTTAAATAATCCGCTATAACAGCGCGGGGCTTAGACTTGCGCCGCGCGCTCGTCGATCTGTACCAGGGTCCAGCTCTTGGTTTTGGCCAAGGGACGGGTTTCCCGAATGGTTACCATATCGCCGATGCGGCATTCGTTGTTCTCGTCATGCGCATGCAGCTTGGTAGACCGACGTACGTACTTGCCGTACAGCGGGTGCTTTACCTGGCGCTCGATGAGCACAGTAACGGTTTTTTCCATCTTGTCGCTGACCACACGGCCAGTAACGGTACGAACTGTAGTGTTCTCGGCCATGATCAGTTACCACCTTTCTGATTGAGCACGGTCTTGACTCGAGCGATGTCACGCTTGGTCTGCTTCAGCAGGTGACTCTGGCCGAGTTGACCGGTTGCCTTCTGCATGCGCAGGTTGAACTGGTCACGCAGCAGGGTGAGCAGCTGCTCGTTCAGCTGCTCGGCAGATTTTTCACGAAGTTCTGTCGCTTTCATCACATCACCGTCCGCTTAACAAAGGTGGTTGCCAGCGGCAGCTTGGCAGCGGCCAGGGCAAAAGCCTCGCGCGCCAGCTCTTCGGAAACACCTTCAATCTCATACAGGACCTTGCCCGGCTGAATCTGGGCTACCCAGTATTCGACGTTACCCTTACCTTTACCCATCCGCACCTCGAGAGGCTTCTTGGAGATCGGCTTGTCAGGGAAGACACGGATCCAGATTTTACCGCCACGCTTGACGTGACGAGTCAGAGCACGACGTGCCGCTTCAATCTGACGGGCGGTCAAACGACCGCGGCTGACGGATTTGAGTGCGTATTCGCCAAAGCTCACTTTACTGCCGCGATGCGCCAGACCACGGTTGTGGCCGGTCATCTGCTTGCGGAACTTCGTACGCTTGGGTTGTAACATGTGCGTACCCCTTACTTAGCAGCTTTTTTCTTGGTCGCGACGGTTTTGACTTCTTCGGGCTGACCACCAATGATCTCGCCTTTGAAAATCCAAACCTTCACACCGATCACACCATAAGTGGTGTGGGCTTCAGCCGTTGCGTAGTCGATGTCGGCACGCAGAGTGTGCAGCGGCACACGGCCTTCACGGTACCATTCGGTACGGGCGATCTCGGCGCCGCCGAGACGGCCGCTGACCTGGATCTTGATACCCTTGGCACCAATACGCATGGCGTTCTGTACAGCACGCTTCATCGCGCGGCGGAACATGACCCGACGCTCGAGCTGCTGGGCAACGCTCTGGGCCACCAGGGCACCGTCGAGCTCCGGCTTGCGGATCTCTTCGATGTTGATGTGCACCGGAACACCCATCTGGCTGGTCAGTTCCTGACGCAGCTTCTCGACGTCCTCGCCCTTCTTGCCGATCACGATGCCCGGACGGGCAGTGTGAATGGTGATGCGAGCGGTCTGCGCCGGGCGCTGAATATCAACGCGGCTGACGGAAGCGCTTTTCAATTTGTCCTGAATGTACTCGCGTACTTTCAGATCAGTGTTCAGATAGTCCGCATAAGTGCGACCATCTGCGTACCACACCGAAGTGTGCTGTTTAACGATACCGAGGCGGATGCCTGTCGGATGTACTTTCTGACCCATGTGATCGACTCCTACTTGTCAGCAACCTTGACCGTGATATGGCAAGACCGCTTGATGATGCGATCAGCACGGCCCTTGGCCCGCGGCATGATGCGCTTCAGGGAGCGACCTTCGTTGACAAACACGGTGGAGACCTTCAGGTCATCCACGTCCGCGCCATCATTGTGCTCTGCGTTGGCAATCGCCGACTCGAGTACTTTCTTGATGACGTCAGCGGCCTTCTTGTTGCTGAAAGTCAGCAGATTCAGGGCCTCGTCCACCTTCTTCCCGCGGATCTGATCGGCGACCAAGCGAGCTTTCTGGGCAGAGAGTCGGGCGCCCTTAACGGTAGCGGCTACTTCCATCTTTCTAACCCCTTAGCGCTTGGCTTTCTTGTCTGCCGCGTGACCGCGATAGGTACGCGTGGCAGAGAATTCGCCCAATTTGTGGCCGACCATGTCTTCGGTAACGATGACCGGTACATGTTGACGACCGTTGTGTACAGCGATGGTCAGACCGACCATCTGCGGCAGAACCATGGAACGGCGCGACCAGGTTTTAACCGGCTTGCGATCATTCTTTTCTGCTGCTGTTTCGACCTTCTTCAACAGGTGAAGATCGATAAAAGGACCTTTCTTCAGAGAACGCGGCACGTCGTTTCCCCTCTATTACTTGCTGCGACGACGGACAATCATGTTGTCAGTGCGCTTGTTGGACCGAGTCTTGGCACCCTTGGTGGGGAAGCCCCACGGCGACACCGGATGACGACCACCAGAAGTACGCCCTTCACCACCACCATGCGGGTGGTCAACCGGGTTCATGGCAACACCACGAACGGTCGGACGCACACCACGCCAGCGAGTGGCACCGGCTTTGCCCAGGGAGCGCAGGCTGTGTTCACCGTTGGATACTTCACCCAGGGTGGCACGGCACTCGCCAAGGACCTTGCGCATTTCGCCGGAACGCAGGCGAACGGTGACATAGGCGCCTTCGCGGGCTACCAGCTGTACGGCGGCACCGGCACTGCGAGCAACCTGAGCGCCTTTACCCGGCTTCAGTTCGATCGCGTGGATGGTGCTACCCACCGGAATGTTGCGCAGCGGCAGAGCGTTACCAGCCTTGATCGGTGCATCGGCACCCGAGACCAGTTGATCGCCAGCACTCACGCCCTTGGGGGCGATGATGTAACGGCGCTCGCCATCGGCATACTTCAGCAGAGCAATATGAGCGGTACGGTTCGGATCGTATTCGATACGCTCAACGGTGGCGGGAATGCCATCCTTGTTGCGACGAAAATCGACCAGACGATAGTGCTGCTTATGACCGCCCCCACGATGACGCGTGGTGATGCGACCATTATTGTTACGTCCACCAGACTTGCCTTGCTTCTCGAGCAGAGGTGCATAAGGAGCACCCTTGTGCAGGTCCGAGCTTACGACCTTTACAACGAAGCGGCGGCCAGCGGAAGTAGGTTTACATTTAACAATTGCCATGATGTACCCCTTTCTTATTCAGCGCTGGCAAAGTCGATGTCCTGACCGGGCTGCAGGCTGACATAGGCCTTCTTCCAGTCATTACGCTTGCCCAGGCCGCGAACGGTTCGCTTGGTCTTGCCTTTGACATTCAGAGTCGACACGCTGTCGACCTTGACGTTGAACAGCTGCTCAACGGCTTTCTTGATTTCCAGCTTGGTCGCAGTGGTATCCACCTTGAAGACAATCTGGTTCTTGCTGTCAGCCAGCACGGTAGCCTTCTCGGATACATGCGGGCCAAGCAGTACTTTGAAAATGCGCTCCTGGTTCATCCCAGCATCTCCTCGAACTTCTTAACAGCAGGCACGGTGATCAGTACCTTGTCGTAAGCGATCAGGCTGACCGGATCTGAACCCTGCACATCACGTACATCGACATGCGGCAGGTTGCGCGCAGCCAGATACAGGTTGGTATCCAGGCTATCGGTAACGATCAGCACGTTTTCCAGGTTAAGCTCTTTGAGCTTGCCAACCAGGGCCTTGGTCTTGGGCGCATCGACAGCGAAGCTCTCAACCACGACCAGCCGCTCCAGACGCACCAGCTCGGACAGGATCGAGCGCATGGCGCCACGGTACATCTTCCGGTTCAGCTTCTGCTCATGGTTACGCGGACGAGCTGCAAAAGTGGTACCGCCCCCGCGCCAGATCGGGCTGCGGATGGTACCGGCACGAGCGCGACCGGTGCCTTTCTGGCGCCAGGGCTTCTTGCCGCCACCGGAGACTTCGGAACGGGTCTTCTGCTGCTTGGTGCCCTGACGACCACCAGCCATGTAGGCAACAACGGCTTGGTGAACCAGGGTTTCGTTAAACTCGGTGGCGAAGGCCAGATCGGAAACTTCGATCGCGCTCGCACCAGCTACATTCAAATTCATGCTAACTCCCCCTTAACCCTTGGCCTTGACTGCCGGGCGGACAATGACGTCGCTGCCGGGCGCGCCGGGAACCGAGCCCTTGATGAGCAACAGGTTGCGTTCGGCGTCAACACGTACGATTTCCAGGGTCTGCACCGTCACCTGTCTGGCACCCATGTGACCGGCCATCTTCTTGCCCTTGAATACGCGACCCGGGGTCTGGCACTGGCCAATGGAACCGGGAACACGGTGGGACAGGGAGTTACCGTGGGTGGCATCCTGTCCGCGGAAGTTCCAGCGCTTGATGGTACCGGCGAAGCCCTTACCTTTGGACTGACCGGTAACGTCTACTTTCTGGCCCGCTTCGAAAATGCCAACGTTGATTTCTGCACCCGCGTCGAATTCAGCACCCTCTTCCAGGCGGAACTCGCATACGCTGCGACCTGCAGCAGTATTGGCTTTGGCAAAATGCCCGGCCATCGGCTTGCTGACGCGACTGGCGCGACGCTCGCCCACGGTGATCTGAACGGCCTGATAGCCGTCCTTTTCAAGGGACTTGACTTGAGTGATACGGTTTGGCTCGACCTCAACCACCGTAACAGGAATGGAAACACCATCTTCAGTGAAAACGCGGGTCATACCGCATTTCCGGCCGACTACACCAATAGTCATGTTGTAAACCTCATGAGTGCACGGGGCTATTACCCGCTATGGCCGCCCATTTCAGGGCGTTACACGGCTGGATAGCCCCCGTCGTGTGGGGCTATCAGCCGAGGCTGATCTGAACCTCAACGCCAGCTGCAAGGTCCAGTTTCATCAGCGCATCGACAGTTTTGTCGGTGGGCTGAACGATATCCAGTACCCGCTTATGGGTACGGATTTCATATTGATCCCGGGCATCTTTGTTGACGTGCGGAGAAATCAGCACGGTAAAACGCTCTTTGCGTGTCGGCAAAGGTATCGGACCACGCACCTGAGCCCCAGTACGTTTCGCGGTATCCACGATTTCCTGGGTTGATTGATCTATCAGGCGATGGTCAAAAGCCTTCAACCGAATACGAATCTGTTGGTTCTGCATTTGACCAGAAACTCCAAGCTTCAATTCTTCAGAGCATACCCAGCTGGGCAGGCCCATCCAAGGGAGGCGCAATTCTACTGATGCACCCGCCCAGTGTCAACCATAATACAAAAGCCCCCGATCACCGGGGGCTTTTGCTTATGACTCAGATCATCAAGCGATGATCTTGGCAACCACGCCGGCGCCAACGGTACGACCGCCTTCGCGAATCGCGAAACGCAGACCGTCTTCCATGGCGATCGGAGCGATCAGGGTGACAACCAGCTTGACGTTGTCGCCCGGCATGACCATTTCCACGCCTTCCGGCAGTTCGCAGGAACCGGTCACGTCAGTAGTACGGAAGTAGAACTGCGGACGGTAGCCTTTGAAGAACGGAGTGTGACGACCACCTTCGTCCTTGCCCAGCACGTACACTTCAGCTTCGAACTGGGTGTGCGGCTTGATGGTGCCCGGCTTGGCCAGAACCTGACCACGCTCTACGTCTTCACGCTTGGTACCACGCAGCAGAACACCGACGTTCTCACCGGCACGACCTTCGTCGAGCAGTTTGCGGAACATCTCGACACCAGTACAGGTAGTCTTGACGGTGTCCTTGATACCAACGATTTCCACTTCTTCCTGGACGCGAACGATACCGCGCTCAACACGACCAGTCACAACAGTACCGCGACCGGAAATGGAGAATACGTCTTCGATCGGCATCAGGAACGGCTTGTCGATGGCACGCTCAGGCTCGGGGATGTAGCTGTCCAGGGTCTCGACCAGAGTCTTGACCGCAGTGGTGCCCATGCCGTTGTCGTCCTGACCGTTCAGCGCCATCAGGGCCGAACCAACGATGATCGGAGTGTCGTCACCGGGGAAGTCGTAAGTGCTCAGCAGATCGCGCACTTCCATCTCAACCAGTTCCAGCAGCTCTTCGTCATCAACCATGTCGGCCTTGTTCAGGAACACGACAATGTAAGGTACGCCTACCTGACGGGACAGCAGGATGTGCTCGCGAGTCTGCGGCATGGGGCCGTCAGCAGCGGAGCAGACCAGGATCGCGCCGTCCATCTGGGCAGCACCGGTGATCATGTTCTTGACGTAGTCGGCGTGACCGGGGCAATCAACGTGCGCGTAGTGACGAGTCGGGGAATCGTACTCTACGTGCGAGGTGTTGATGGTGATACCGCGCGCCTTTTCTTCAGGGGCGTTATCGATCTGATCGTAACCCTTGGAGGTGCCGGCGCTGCCGAACACTTCGGCGCAAACGCGGGTCAGGGCAGCGGTCAGAGTGGTCTTGCCATGGTCAACGTGACCGATGGTGCCCACGTTCAGGTGCGGTTTATTACGTTCAAACTTTTCTTTTGCCACGATTAGTAACCTCTTGAATTAGCCAGGAAGCAATCAACCTTGCTTCTTGATAATAGCGTCAACGATGTTCGAGGGAGCCTCGGCGTATTTGGAGAACTCCATGGAGTAGCTCGCGCGTCCCTGGGACATGGAGCGTACATCCGTGGCGTAACCAAACATCTCACCCAGCGGAACCTCAGCACGGATGACCTTCCCGGAGGGAGAGTCTTCCATACCCTGGACCAGACCACGACGACGGTTGAGGTCACCCATCACGTCACCCATGTAGTCCTCAGGGGTCACTACTTCAACTTTCATGATCGGCTCGAGCAGAACAGCACCGCCTTTCTGGGCCAACTGCTTGGTGGCCATGGAAGCGGCGATCTTGAACGCCATTTCGTTCGAGTCCACATCATGATAAGAACCATCAAAGATGGTTGCCTTGAGGCTGAGCAGCGGGTAACCGGCGAGAACACCGTTCTTCATCTGCTCATCAATGCCCTTCTGTACCGCAGGAATGTATTCCTTGGGTACCACACCACCAACGACTTCGCTGGCGAAAACCAGACCTTCGGCACTCTCTTCAGCCGGCTCGAAGCGAATCCAGACGTGACCGAACTGACCACGGCCACCGGACTGACGCACGAACTTGCCTTCGATCTCGCAGGTATTGCGAATCGCTTCGCGATAGGCCACCTGCGGCTTGCCGATATTGGCCTCAACGTTGAACTCACGCTTCATGCGGTCAACGATGATGTCCAGGTGCAGCTCACCCATACCGCCGATGATGGTCTGACCGGATTCTTCGTCGGTACGCACACGGAAGGACGGATCTTCCTGGGCCAGCTTGCCCAGTGCCACACCCATCTTCTCCTGGTCAGCCTTGGTTTTCGGCTCGACGGCAACGTGGATCACCGGCTCGGGGAATTCCATGCGCTCCAGCACGATCTGCTTGTCCAGATCACACAGGGTGTCACCCGTGGTCACATCCTTCATGCCGATCAGGGCAGCGATGTCACCAGCGCGTACTTCCTTGATTTCTTCGCGGTTGTTGGCCTGCATCTGCACCATACGACCGACACGCTCTTTCTTGCCCTTGACCGAGTTCATCACCGAGTCGCCGGAAGACAGCACGCCCGAGTACACGCGAACGAAGGTCAGGGTACCAACGAAGGGGTCGGTAGCGATCTTGAATGCCAGCGCAGCGAAAGGCTCGTCGTCACTGGAAATACGCTGATCGGTCTTCTCGTCGTCATCCGGGTGCACGCCCTTGATGGCCGCGACCTCGTCAGGAGCCGGCAGGAAGTCGATAACGGCGTCCAGCACCAGCGGCACACCCTTGTTCTTGAACGAGGAGCCGCAGACAGCAGGAACGATTTCGCTGGCGAGGGTACGCTGACGCAGACCGGCCTTGATCTCTTCCAGAGTCAGGTCGCCCTCTTCCAGGTACTTGTTCATCAGCTCTTCGTTGGCTTCGGCAGCTGCTTCAACCAGGTTTTCGCGGTACTGATTGGCCAGCTCGACCATATCTTCCGGGATCTCTTCCTCGCGGAAGGTCATGCCCATGTCGGCATCGTTCCAGTAGATGGCCTTCATGCGCAGCAAGTCGACCTGACCAGCGAAGTTCTCTTCAGAACCGATCTGCAGCTGCAGCGGCACCGGAGTGTGCCCCAGACGCTTCTTGATCTGCTCGACCACGCGCAGGAAGTTGGCACCCTGGCGGTCCAGCTTGTTCACGTAAACGATACGCGGCACGCCGTACTTGTTGGCCTGACGCCATACGGTCTCGGACTGCGGCTCAACACCGGAGGTGCCGCAGAACACCACGACAGCGCCGTCGAGCACGCGCAGGGAGCGCTCTACTTCAATGGTGAAGTCAACGTGGCCGGGGGTGTCGATAACGTTTACACGGTGCTGCTTGTACTGCTTCTCGGAACCCTGCCAGAACGCGGTGACCGCAGCAGAAGTAATGGTAATACCACGCTCCTGCTCCTGGGCCATCCAGTCAGTGGTACTGGCGCCATCATGGGTCTCACCCATTTTATGGTTGACGCCAGTGTAGAACAGGATCCGTTCCGTGGTTGTGGTTTTGCCCGCATCGACGTGCGCACAAATACCGATATTGCGGTATAGATTGATCGGGGTTGTACGAGCCACGATAGTCTCCTGAGTCGTTGTTTAGAAGCGATAGTGGGAGAAAGCTTTGTTCGCTTCAGCCATACGGTGCACGTCTTCACGCTTCTTGACCGCAGAGCCCTTGCCTTCTGATGCATCCATCAGCTCACCAGCAAGACGCAGATCCATCGACTTCTCGCCACGCTTACGGGCAGCATCTACCAACCAACGCATTGCCAGGGCATTGCGGCGGGAGGGACGCACTTCAACCGGAACCTGGTAGGTGGCACCACCTACACGGCGAGATTTGACCTCGACCAGCGGAGCGATGGCATCGAGCGCCTTTTCGAACAGCTCGACCGGATCATCAGTCTTGGTGCGCTCTTTAACCTTTTCCAGAGCACCGTACACGATGCGCTCAGCGGTGGATTTCTTGCCGCTTTCCATTACATGGTTCATGAATTTGGCGAGAATCTGGCTGCCATACTTTGGTTCTGGCAGGATCTCACGTTTTGCCGCTACACGACGTCTTGGCATGATAAGCCCTCAAACGGTCTTCAGGTTAGCTCAGGACTGCAACATTTTCGTTACGCCTGACCTTACTCTTATCGACTCAGGTTAGATGAATTCAAAATTACTTCGGACGCTTGGCGCCGTACTTGGAACGACCCTGCTTACGGTCTTTGACACCGGAGGTGTCCAGCGAACCGCGAACAGTGTGGTAACGCACACCCGGCAAGTCTTTTACACGGCCGCCGCGAATCAGAACGACGCTGTGCTCTTGCAGGTTGTGGCCTTCACCACCGATATAGGAAGAAACTTCAAAGCCGTTGGTCAAGCGTACGCGGCAGACCTTACGCAGAGCCGAGTTCGGCTTCTTCGGCGTGGTGGTATATACGCGAGTACATACACCACGACGCTGCGGGCAGTTCTGCAGCGCGGGCACGTCGCTTTTTTCAGCAACACGCTTACGCGGCTTTTGAACCAGCTGGTTGATTGTTGCCATCTAGCAAAACTCCATAGATGTCCCTGGGACATATTAAATAAAACGGCAGGGCAAAATGCCCCGCCTATTTTAGGGGTACGGAATTCTATAGACACCGCCCCTGAGCGTCAAGCACACCCGCCGCGGTCCGCGACGAGTGACACTGCCTAGTTGCCGCTGAAATTCAGCGCGTCGGACAGTGCCTGCTCGACTTCACTTGCACTTACTTTGGTCGGCTTGTCGGCCATGCGCTGACGCTTGCGCTCGGCGTGGTAGGCCAGACCGGTACCGGCCGGGATCAGACGACCAACCACCACGTTCTCCTTCAGACCGCGCAGGTGATCGCGCTTGCCGGTGACGGCAGCCTCGGTCAGTACCCGCGTGGTCTCCTGGAAGGAGGCCGCGGAGATGAACGACTCGGTCGACAGCGATGCCTTGGTGATACCCAGCAGCACGCGCTCGTACTTGGCCGGGAACTTGTCCTGCCCTGCCAGCGCTTCGTTCTCTTCAAGCACCTGGGTCAGTTCGACCTGGTCACCCTTGATGAAGCTGGAATCACCGGACTCGCTGATCTCGACCTTGCGCAGCATCTGGCGGATGGTCACTTCGATATGCTTGTCGTTGATCTTCACGCCCTGCAGGCGGTAAACGTCCTGGATCTCGTTGACGATGTACTTGGCCAGCTCGCTGACACCCAGCAGACGCAGGATATCGTGCGGGTTGCTCGGACCATCGGAGATGACTTCACCCTTGGTGACCTGTTCACCTTCGAACACGTTCAGGTGGCGCCACTTCGGAATCAGTTCCTCGTACGGATCGCTACCGTCGGTGGGGGTAATCACCAGACGACGCTTGCCCTTGGTTTCCTTGCCGAAGGAAATGGTGCCGCTGACTTCCGCCAGGATGGACGGCTCCTTCGGACGCCGCGCCTCGAACAGGTCGGCCACGCGCGGCAGACCACCGGTGATGTCCCGGGTCTTGGAAGTTTCACGCGGAATACGCGCGATAACGTCACCGATGGTTACTTCAACGCCATCGGACAGGTTGACCTGGGTCTTCTCCGGCAGGAAGTACTGTGCCGGCACGTCGGTGCCCGGCAGCATCAATTCCTTGCCATCGGTGCCGATCAGCTTGATGGTCGGACGGATATCCTTACCAGCCGAGGGCCGCTCGTGCACCGCCATCACTTCGATGTTGCTCAGACCGGTCAGCTCGTCGGTCTGGCGACGGATGGTGATACCCTCTTCCATCCCCACGAACTGCACGGTACCGGCGATCTCGGTCACGATCGGGTGAGTGTGCGGATCCCACTTGGCAACTACCTGGCCGGCCTGGACCTGATCACCCTCATGGATGGAGATCACCGCACCGTAGGGCAGCTTGTAGCGCTCGCGCTCACGACCGAACTCGTCCGCCAGAGCCAGCTCACCGGAGCGGGACACCGCCACCAGTGCGCCGTCGTCGCGGGTTACGTGCTTCAGGTTGTGCAGACGGATGGTACCGGCACTCTTGACCTGAATACTGTCCTGGGCGGCGGTCCGGCTGGCGGCACCACCGATGTGGAACGTACGCATGGTCAGCTGGGTACCCGGCTCACCGATCGACTGGGCCGCGATGACACCCACCGCCTCACCGATGTTGATCTGGTGCCCGCGGGCCAGGTCACGGCCGTAGCAGGTGGAACATACACCGTAGCGGGTTTCACAGGTAATGGGCGAGCGGACAATCACCTCGTCCACACTGTTCAGCTCCAGGAATTCAACCCACTGCTCGTCAATCAGCGTGCCACCGGAGACGATCACTTCCTCGGTACCCGGTTTGAACACATCGCGGGCAATGACACGCCCCAATACGCGCTCACCCAGCGGCTCGACGATGTCGCCACCTTCGATATGCGGCTTCATGACCAGACCCTGGTCAGTACCACAATCGACCTCGGTGATCACCAGATCCTGGGCCACGTCGACCAGACGACGGGTCAGGTAACCGGAGTTGGCAGTCTTCAATGCCGTATCGGCCAGACCCTTACGGGCACCGTGGGTGGAGATGAAGTACTGCAGTACGTTCAGACCTTCACGGAAGTTGGCGATGATCGGCGTCTCGATGATCGAGCCGTCCGGCTTGGCCATCAGACCACGCATACCGGCCAACTGACGAATCTGCGCCGCGGAACCCCGGGCACCGGAGTCGGCCATCATGTACATGGAGTTGAAGGACTCCTGGTCCACTTCGTTGCCTTCCCGGTCGATGACCCGGTCAACCTTCAGGTTGTCCATCATCGCCTTGGAGATCTCATCGTTGGCACGGGACCACAAGTCGATGACCTTGTTGTACTTCTCACCGGCGGTAACCAGACCGGAAGCGTACTGATCCTCGATTTCCTTCACTTCAGCAGTGGCGCGATCGATGATTTCCGCCTTCTCCTGCGGGATCTCGAAGTCGTTGACACCGATCGAGGCACCGGAAACGGTCGAATAGGCGAACCCGGTATACATCAGCTGGTCAGCGAAGATCACGGTCTCCTTCAGACCGACCACCCGGTAGCTGGTGTTGATCAGCTTGGAGATCGCCTTCTTCTTCAGCGGCTGATCGACCAGCGCGAAGGGCAGACCGGATGGCAGCACCTGGAACAGCAGCGCACGGCCGACAGTGGTGTCGACGATACGGGTTTCGGTGACGAGACTGTCATCCTTGTGCTTGACGGTCTCGGTGATGCGCACCTTGACCATGGCATGCAGCTCGATCTGGCCGCTGCGGTAGGCCATTTCGACTTCCGCGATGCTGCTGAACGCCATGCCCTCGCCCCTGGCATTGATGCGCGAGCGGGTCATGTAGTACAGCCCCAGTACCACGTCCTGCGACGGCACGATGATCGGCTCACCGCTGGCGGGGGACAGGATGTTGTTGGTCGACATCATCAACGCGCGCGCTTCCAGCTGGGCTTCCAGGGTCAGCGGCACGTGTACGGCCATCTGGTCACCGTCGAAGTCGGCGTTGTAGGCGGCACAGACCAGCGGGTGCAGCTGAATCGCCTTGCCTTCGATCAGTACCGGCTCGAACGCCTGGATACCCAGACGGTGCAGGGTCGGCGCACGGTTGAGCAGTACCGGGTGCTCGCGAATCACCTCAGCGAGGATATCCCACACTTCTGGCAATTCACGCTCGACCATCTTCTTGGCGGCCTTGATGGTGGTCGCCAGGCCACGATGTTCCAGCTTGCCGAAGATGAACGGCTTGAACAGCTCCAGGGCCATTTTCTTCGGCAGACCGCACTGGTGCAGACGCAGGGTCGGACCCACCACGATCACCGAACGACCGGAGTAGTCGACACGCTTACCGAGCAGGTTCTGACGGAAACGACCCTGCTTACCCTTGATCATGTCGGCAAGGGATTTCAGCGGACGCTTGTTGGTACCGGTGATGGCCCGGCCACGGCGACCGTTGTCCAGCAGCGCATCAACCGACTCCTGCAGCATGCGCTTTTCGTTGCGCACGATGATGTCCGGCGCGGACAGATCCAACAGCCGCTTCAGACGGTTGTTACGGTTGATCACCCGACGGTACAGGTCGTTCAGGTCGGAAGTGGCAAAACGACCACCATCCAGCGGCACCAGCGGACGCAGGTCCGGCGGCAGCACTGGCAGTACGGTCATGACCATCCACTCCGGCTTGTTGCCGGAACCATGGAAGGCTTCCATCAGCTTCAGACGCTTGGACAGCTTCTTGATCTTGGTTTCCGAGGTGGTCTGCGGAATTTCCTCGCGCAGCCGGCTGATCTCGTGGTCCAGATCCATGGCGGTCAGCAGTTGGAATACCGCCTCGGCACCCATGCGCGCGTCGAATTCGTCACCGAACTCTTCCAGCGCTTCGAAATACTGCTCGTCATTCAGCAGCTGGCCCTTCTCCAGCGTGGTCAGACCGGGCTCGATCACCACATAGCTTTCAAAGTACAGCACCCGCTCGATATCACGCAAGGTCATGTCCAGCAGCAGACCGATACGGGACGGCAGGGATTTCAGGAACCAGATATGGGCGACCGGGGAAGCCAGTTCGATGTGACCCATGCGCTCGCGACGCACCTTGGCCAGGGCCACTTCCACACCGCACTTTTCACAGATCACGCCACGGTGCTTGAGGCGCTTGTACTTGCCGCACAGGCACTCGTAGTCCTTGACCGGGCCAAAGATCTTGGCGCAGAACAGGCCGTCACGCTCGGGCTTGAACGTACGGTAGTTGATGGTCTCCGGCTTCTTCACTTCGCCGTAGGACCAGGACCGGATCATCTCCGGCGATGCCAAGCCGATTCGAATGGAATCGAACTCTTCAATCTGTCCTTGGGACTTGAGCAGGTTCAATAAGTCTTTCAAGGCCTATACTCCTCGCAGTGTCTCAAGGGCGGAGCAACTCCGCCCGAGACGTGGGCAGTCGGTGGTTATTCGGATTCCAGGTCGATATCGATGGCCAGCGAACGGATCTCCTTGACCAGCACGTTGAAGGACTCGGGCATGCCGGCCTCCATGCGATGGTCGCCATCCACGATGTTCTTGTACATCTTGGTACGGCCGTTCACGTCATCCGATTTCACAGTCAGCATTTCCTGCAGGGTGTAGGCCGCGCCGTAGGCTTCCAGGGCCCAGACCTCCATCTCACCGAAACGCTGACCGCCGAACTGAGCCTTACCACCCAGCGGCTGCTGTGTTACCAGGCTGTAGGAACCGGTCGAACGGGCGTGCATCTTGTCGTCAACCAGGTGGTTCAGCTTGAGCATGTACATGTAACCGACAGTCACCGGACGGTCGAAGGCATTGCCGGTACGGCCGTCGTACAGACGCATCTGACCACTGTCCGGCAGGTCTGCCAGGCGCAGCATATGCTTGATCTCATGCTCTTCAGCACCGTCAAATACCGCTGTGGCCATGGGCACACCGGCACGCAGGTTGTCGGCCAGGTCGATAATCTCCTGGTCGCTGAGGGCATCCAGGTTCTCCTGACGACCACCAACCTTGTTGTACACCTCGTCCAGGAACTCGCGGAGCTCGGCCACCTTGCGCTGCTCTTCCAGCATGCGGTTGATCTTCTCGCCCAGGCCCTTGGCCGCCAGGCCCAGGTGGGTTTCGAGGATCTGACCGACGTTCATCCGCGACGGTACACCCAGCGGGTTGAGCACGATATCCACCGGCGTGCCGTTCTCGTCATGGGGCATGTCTTCGATCGGCATGATCACCGAAATGACACCCTTGTTACCGTGACGACCAGCCATCTTGTCACCCGGCTGGATGCGACGCTTGATTGCCAGGTAGACCTTGACGATCTTCAGTACGCCCGGCGCCAGGTCATCGCCCTGCTGCAGCTTGCGCTTCTTGTCTTCGAACTTCTCGTCGAGCATCTTGCGGCGATCGATCAGGTAGGCCTGAGTACGTTCCAGCTGCTCGTTGAGAACGTCATCGCTCATGCGCAGCTTGAACCACTGGCCCCGCTCGATACTCTCGAGGATCTCGGCGGTCAGTTCGGTGCCCTTCTTCAGGCCGGCACCGCCTTCGGCGGCCTGCCCGATCAGCGCACTACCAAGGCGCTCGAACGCCGCGGTTTCGATGATACGGAACTCTTCCTGCAGATCCTTGCGGATCTCGTCCAGCTGCTGCTTCTCGATGGCCAGCGCACGGCTGTCACGCTCGACGCCGTCACGGGTGAATACCTGCACGTCGATGACGGTGCCCTTGGTGCCGGTCGGCACGCGCAGGGAGGTGTCCTTCACATCGGAAGCCTTCTCACCGAAGATCGCGCGCAGCAGCTTCTCTTCCGGCGTCAGCTGAGTCTCGCCCTTGGGCGTGACCTTGCCGACCAGAATGTCGCCCGGGCCCACTTCGGCGCCCACGTAGACGATGCCGGCTTCATCCAGCTTGCCCAGCGCCGCTTCACCGACGTTGGGGATGTCCGAGGTGATTTCCTCTGGCCCCAGCTTGGTGTCACGCGATACGCAGGTCAGTTCCTGGATGTGGATGGTGGTGAAGCGGTCTTCCTGAACCACACGCTCGGATACGAGGATGGAGTCCTCGAAGTTGTAGCCGTTCCACGGCATGAACGCCACGCGCATGTTCTGACCCAGGGCCAGCTCACCCATGTCGACGGAAGAGCCGTCGGCGAGGATGTCCTTGATCGCCACCACATCGCCTTTCTTCACCAGCGGACGCTGGTTGATGCAGGTGTTCTGGTTGGAGCGGGTGTACTTGGTCAGGGTGTAGATATCCACACCGGCCTCACCGGCCTCGACCTCGTCATCATTCACGCGAATAACGATACGGCTGGCATCGACCGAGTCGACCACACCACCGCGGCGGGCGGTAACGCAGACACCGGAATCCAGTGCCACGTTGCGCTCCATACCGGTACCCACCAGCGGCTTCTCGGCACGCAGGGTCGGTACGGCCTGGCGCTGCATGTTCGAACCCATGAGTGCACGGTTGGCATCGTCATGCTCGAGGAACGGAATCAGCGAGGCGGCAACCGACACAACCTGACGCGGCGATACGTCCATCAGGGTGACTTCTTCCGGCGCCTTGACACTGAATTCGTTCATGTGGCGAACGGCAACCAGCTCTTCGACCAGGCGACCATCACGCACTTCGGCACTGGCCTGGGCGATGACGTGGTCGGACTCTTCGATGGCCGACAGGAACACGATCTCGTCGGTAACCAGGGCGTCCTTGACCCGACGGTACGGGCTTTCGAGGAAGCCGTATTCATTGGTCCGCGCGTAGGTAGCCAACGAGTTGATCAGACCGATGTTCGGACCTTCAGGGGTCTCGATCGGACATACGCGACCATAGTGGGTCGGGTGCACGTCGCGCACTTCGAAGCCGGCACGCTCACGGGTCAGACCGCCCGGCCCAAGCGCGGACACACGGCGCTTGTGGGTGATCTCGGACAGCGGGTTGTTCTGGTCCATGAACTGCGACAGCTGGCTGGAGCCAAAGAACTCTTTCACCGCCGCCGCAACCGGCTTGGCGTTGATCAGGTCCTGCGGCATCAGGCCTTCGCTTTCGGCCATGGACAGACGCTCCTTGACCGCGCGCTCGACACGCACCAGACCGACACGGAACTGGTTCTCGGCCATTTCGCCAACGGAGCGGATGCGACGGTTGCCCAGGTGATCGATATCGTCGACCACGCCCTTGCCGTTACGGATATCCACCAGGGTCTTGAGGACCTCGATGATGTCTTCCTTGCTCAGCACACCGGCGCCTTCGATTTCCTCGCGGCCGATCCGGCGGTTGAACTTCATGCGGCCCACTGCGGACAGGTCGTAGCGGTCGCTGCTGAAGAACAGGTTGCCGAACAGGGTCTCGGCGGCGTCCTTGGTCGGCGGCTCGCCGGGGCGCATCATCCGGTAGATCTCCACCAGGGCTTCAAGCTGGCTGGTGGTGGTATCGATGCGCAGGGTATCGGAGATGAACGGACCGCAATCGATATCGTTGGTGTACAGCGTTTCGATCTGGGAGATCTGCGCCTTGACCAGCTTATCGATCAGGTCAACGCTGATCTCGGTATTGCAATCAACGATGATCTCGCCGGTCGCCGGATGTACCACAGTCTTGGCGATGGTGCGGCCAAGCAGGTAGTCGTAGGGGACTTCCAGGCTGTTGATGCCGGCCTTTTCCAGCTGGTTGATGTGACGCGCGGTAATCCGGCGACCCTTCTCGACAATCACCTTGCCCTTGCCATCGGTAATGTCGAAGGTGGCGATCTCACCGCGCAGGCGCTGCGGTACCAGCTCCAGCTGCAGGCTCTCGCCATGCACCTCGAACTTGTTGGTATCGTAGAAGATGTCGAGGATTTCCTCGGTCTGATAACCCAGCGCGCGCAGCAGTACCGATGCCGGCAGCTTGCGGCGACGGTCGATACGGACGAAGACCGCATCCTTGGGATCGAACTCGAAGTCCAGCCAGGAGCCGCGGTAGGGAATCACGCGGGCGGAATACAGCAGCTTGCCGGAGCTGTGCGTCTTGCCACGGTCATGGTCGAAGAACACACCCGGGCTGCGGTGCAGCTGGGAGACGATCACACGCTCGGTACCATTGATCACGAAGGTACCGTTCTCGGTCATCAGGGGTATTTCACCCATGTAGACTTCCTGCTCCTTGATATCCTTGATCGCCTTGCTGGCTGATTCGCGATCAAAGATGATCAGGCGCACTTTTACCCGCAGCGGGACCGCATAGGTCACGCCGCGCAGCACACACTCCTTTACATCGAAAGCCGGGTCACCCAACCGGTAACCGACATATTCGAGCGCCGCATTACCGGAATAGCTGATAATGGGGAAGACAGATTTGAAGGCCGCGTGCAGACCGATATCACGAACGTTATCCTTATCCACGCCGGCTTGCAGGAATTCCCGGTAGGAATCCAGCTGAATAGCCAGCAGGTAGGGCACATCCATCACATGCGGCAGTTTGCCAAAGTCCTTGCGGATACGTTTTTTCTCAGTATATGAGTAAGCCATCAGCGTTCCCCAGCTTGGTCACCTGCTTGATTGGCTCCCCCTGACGGGAAAGCCTGAAAATGCTTGCAAGACCTCGTCTTGCTCACTCGCCTGGAGTGGATCCGTGCAGCCAGACATCGTGCTGCAACGGAAAAAGGCCGGTGGCACACAGGCCACCAGCCATCAATCTGACCGTTGATCAGACTGTCGGTGCAAGGTCGCGCAAGCTTACTTGAGCTCGACCGCTGCACCAGCCTCTTCCAGCGACTTCTTGGCTGCTTCGGCTTCGTCCTTGGATACACCTTCCTTGATGGTGGACGGAGCGCCGTCAACCATGGCTTTGGCTTCTTTCAGACCCAGACCGGTCAGCTCGCGAACAGCCTTGATCACGTTGACTTTCTTCTCGCCAGCGCCGGTCAGAATAACGTTGAATTCGGTTTGCTCTTCAGCGGCAGCAGCGCCACCAGCAGCCGGGCCAGCAGCAACGGCTGCAGCGGCGGATACACCGAACTTCTCTTCCATTGCGCTGATCAGTTCAACGACCTGCATAACGGACATTTCAGATACTGCGTTGATGATATCTTCGTTGGTCAGAGCCATGACTCTATATTCCTGTATTGGGGGACAACCCTTGGGTCGTCAAAACATTAAAAGCAAACGAAAAAGCATTCAGCGCGCCGATTAGGCTGCTTCGGCTTCCTTCTGATCGCGGACAGCGGCCAAAGTACGAACAAACTTGCTGGTAGCGCCTTGAATCACGCTCATCAGCTGGCTGATTGCCTCGTCGTAAGTCGGCAGTGTAGCCAGAATGTCGATCTGTTCAGCTGAAAGGTAGTTGCCTTCGAACGATGCAGCCTTGATCTGAAACTTGTCCTGACCTTTGGCGAACTCCTTGAACAGGCGAGCGGCAGCGCCCGGATGTTCGTTGGAGAAAGCGATAAGAGTCGGACCAACAAAGACGTCGTTGAGGCAATCGTACTGAGTACCTTCAACGGCACGACGCAGCAGGGTGTTACGTACAACACGTACATAAACACCAGCTTCACGTGCATCTTTGCGCAGACCAGTCATGGCAGCAACGCTCACACCGCGGGCATCAACCACAACGGCAGACAGCGCACCTTTGGCAGCTTCGTTGACTTCAGCGACGATGGCCTTTTTGTCTTCGAGCTTAATTGCCACGGGTTCTACTCCTGGATTTACCATTGATCGCCCTAAGGCGATATGTTTTGGTGTCTGATCCAGCCTGCACTGAATCGTGAGCACCATCTGCGTAGGCCTGGGATTGCTCCGGGTTTAAGGCTTGCGCCACCTACGGTCTTGGACAGCCCCCAACTGGCAGGGACCCCAATAGTTGACGCGCCGCAAGCGGCGCGTCGTTGAATCAGATGTTCAGCGAAGCATGATCAACCTGAACGCCCGGACCCATGGTGGTGCTCAGGGACACGCGCTGCAGGTAGATACCCTTGGAGGTGGACGGCTTGGCCCTCTTCAGGTCAGCCAGCAGGGCTTCGACGTTTTCCTTCAGCTTGACCGGCTCGAAACCGACCTTGCCTACGGAGCAATGAATGATACCGTTCTTGTCGGTACGGTAGCGCACCTGACCAGCCTTGGCATTTTTTACCGCGGTGGCCACATCGGCGGATACAGTGCCGACCTTCGGGTTCGGCATCAGGCCGCGCGGACCCAGTACCTGACCCAGCTGGCCAACGACACGCATCGCATCAGGAGAAGCGATGACTACGTCATAGTTCAGATCACCAGCTTTCATTTCAGCGGCCAGATCGTCCATACCGACCTTGTCGGCGCCGGCTGCCAGAGCAGCTTCAGCGTTGGCACCCTGGGTGAATACGGCAACACGAACGGTCTTGCCAGTGCCGTGGGGCAGCAGAGTGGCGCCACGTACAACCTGGTCGGATTTGCGCGGGTCGACACCGAGGTTGACGGCTACGTCAACGGACTCGACGAACTTGACGCTGGAAACCTCGGCCAGCAGGGCGGCAGCTTCTTCAAAGCTGTATACCTTGGTGCTATCAATCTTCTCGTTGATCGCCTTTTGACGCTTGGTCAGCTTAGCCATTACACACCCTCCACAGTCAGACCCATGCTACGGGCCGAGCCCGCGATGGTGCGCACAGCTGCTTCCATGTCGGCAGCGGTCAGATCAGCCTGTTTGGTCTTGGCGATCTCTTCGATTTGAGCGCGGGTAACGGTACCCACTTTCTGGCTGTTCGGACGCGCAGAACCGCTCTTGACGCCTGCGGCTTTCAGCAGCAGAACGGCAGCAGGAGTACTCTTGGTTTCAAAAGTGAAGCTGCGATCGCTGTAGACAGTGATGATCACGGGAGTCGGCAGACCGGGCTCCATACCCTGGGTCTTGGCGTTGAACGCCTTGCAGAATTCCATGATGTTGACGCCGTGCTGACCCAGGGCCGGACCTACCGGCGGACTCGGGTTAGCCTGACCGGCCTTGACTTGCAGCTTGATATAAGCCTGAATCTTCTTTGCCATCTGTTTTCTCCAATGGGTAATAACGCCTCGCGGCTCCCCGTCTTAATGTATTGCCCACTGACAACAAAACCCCGCACTGCCTTCAGGCACTGCAGGGTTCAGGCGGGCGATGGAACTCAGCCTTTTTCGACCTGGCCGAATTCGAGCTCCACTGGCGTGGGGCGACCAAAAATGAGAACAGCCACCTGAACACGGCTCTTCTCATAGTTCACTTCTTCAACAACACCATTGAAGTCGGCGAACGGACCGTCAGTAACCCTGACCACCTCACCCGGCTCGAACAGTGTCTTCGGCTTCGGCTTGTCGCTGCCGTCAGCCACGCGACGCAGAATGGCTTCCGCCTCGCGATCAGTAATGGGGGCCGGCTTATCGGCAGTACCACCGATAAAACCAAGTACACGAGAGGTATCCTTGACCAGGTGCCAGGTACCTTCATTCATTTCCATCTGAACCAGGACGTAACCGGGGAAGAACTTGCGCTCGCTCTTGCGCTTCTGCCCGTTACGCATTTCCACCACTTCCTCGGTGGGCACCAGGATTTCACCAAACTGATCTTCCATGCCGGCCAGCTTGATGCGCTCCTGCAGGGAGCGCATTACGTGCTTCTCGAAACCCGAGTAGGCATGTATGACGTACCAACGCTTAGACACGGAAACACCTTTAGCCAATGAACTTAGAAATAATCCAACCCAGGAGGGTATCGAGCCCCCACAGGACCAGGGCCATGATCAGCACAACTGCAACGACGATGAGGGTTGTCTGAGTAGTTTCCGTACGCGTTGGCCAGACCACTTTGCGTATTTCAATACGCGCTTCTTTAAGCAGCGACCAGAATGCCTTGCCTTTTTCGGTCTGCAGGGCCACGAAGCCAGCGACCAAACCGAGCACAACCAGTGCTACGGCACGATACAAAACAGATTCAGCCGCGAAATAATGATTACCGTATACGCCGACAAAAACGAGTATAGCCACGACAATCCACTTGAGGACATCTAAGCGGCTATCGTGAGTTTCTGCCTTGGTGCTCATCAATCGTACAATCCTGTTTTGTCTTTGCCAGATAATCTGGCAGGCCAGGAGGGAATCGAACCCCCAACCTGCGGTTTTGGAGACCGCCGCTCTGCCAATTGAGCTACTGGCCTGTAATCGCAGTTGAGCCGGCAATCATACCGGCTCAACCTCTCAAGATCAATCGCTAATTAAGCGATGATCTTGGCAACCACGCCGGCGCCAACGGTACGGCCGCCTTCGCGAATCGCGAAACGCAGACCGTCTTCCATGGCGATCGGAGCGATCAGGGTGACAACCAGCTTGACGTTGTCGCCCGGCATGACCATTTCCACGCCTTCCGGCAGTTCGCAGGAACCGGTCACGTCAGTAGTACGGAAGTAGAACTGCGGACGGTAGCCTTTGAAGAACGGAGTGTGACGACCACCTTCGTCCTTGCCCAGCACGTACACTTCAGCTTCGAACTGGGTGTGCGGCTTGATGGTGCCCGGCTTGGCCAGAACCTGACCACGCTCTACGTCTTCACGCTTGGTACCACGCAGCAGAACACCGACGTTCTCACCGGCACGACCTTCGTCGAGCAGTTTGCGGAACATCTCGACACCAGTACAGGTAGTCTTGACGGTGTCCTTGATACCAACGATTTCCACTTCTTCCTGGACGCGAACGATACCGCGCTCAACACGACCAGTCACAACAGTACCGCGACCGGAAATGGAGAATACGTCTTCGATCGGCATCAGGAACGGCTTGTCGATGGCACGCTCAGGCTCGGGGATGTAGCTGTCCAGGGTCTCGACCAGAGTCTTGACCGCAGTGGTGCCCATGCCGTTGTCGTCCTGACCGTTCAGCGCCATCAGGGCCGAACCAACGATGATCGGAGTGTCGTCACCGGGGAAGTCGTAAGTGCTCAGCAGATCGCGCACTTCCATCTCAACCAGTTCCAGCAGCTCTTCGTCATCAACCATGTCGGCCTTGTTCAGGAACACGACAATGTAAGGTACGCCTACCTGACGGGACAGCAGGATGTGCTCGCGAGTCTGCGGCATGGGGCCGTCAGCAGCGGAGCAGACCAGGATCGCGCCGTCCATCTGGGCAGCACCGGTGATCATGTTCTTGACGTAGTCGGCGTGACCGGGGCAATCAACGTGCGCGTAGTGACGAGTCGGGGAATCGTACTCTACGTGCGAGGTGTTGATGGTGATACCGCGCGCCTTTTCTTCAGGGGCGTTATCGATCTGATCGTAACCCTTGGAGGTGCCGGCGCTGCCGAACACTTCGGCGCAAACGCGGGTCAGGGCAGCGGTCAGAGTGGTCTTGCCATGGTCAACGTGACCGATGGTGCCCACGTTCAGGTGCGGTTTGCTGCGTTCGAACTTCTCTTTAGCCATCTCGAGAGATCCCCTATGCTGAATGCAATGCGCGAGTCACGCGACCATTAAATAAAAGGCAGATATTTGCATATCTGCCTTATTACTGGAGCTCATGAGCGGAATTGAACCGCTGACCTCACCCTTACCAAGGGTGTGCTCTACCAGCTGAGCTACATGAGCTTACACCGTCGCATTACCGGACTGGAGCGGGTAGCGGGAATCGAACCCGCACCATCAGCTTGGAAGGCTGAGGTTCTACCGTTGAACTATACCCGCCAAGAGCCTGTGCCCGGCAATACTAAATCTGGTGGAGGGGGAAGGATTTGAACCTTCGAAGGCTAAGCCGTCAGATTTACAGTCTGATCCCTTTGACCGCTCGGGAACCCCTCCGTAAAAGAGGCGCCATTTTCATCACTTGGCGCCGCCCTGTCAACACTTTTCTTAGAAAAAACCGCAACTTGAAAAGTTTCAGGGCTTTGCCCAGTCGCATCATTCCGATTTCCCGGATGCCACGCTGGAGCGGCCGCTATTCTAGGGGATACGCGGGCTATTAGCAACGCCTGTACACGGTTGATACTGATGCTGCAGCGACGGGAAGTCGGCACGCAGGCGCGAGAGCATGGCCTGGTCTACCAAACGCCTGGCTGCGCTGCTCACTTCCACCACAAACTGCTGATCCTTCTTGCTCATGGCGTGCAGATGCACCTCATGACCCAGCTCACGCAGCTGTTCCTGCCGAAGCTGAGCATACTCCTCCCGGGAGAATACCCCGAGCGACAACTGGCCAGCCAACTCACCCCGGGTGATGAGGAAACTGTCGATGCCCTGCTCCTGCAATGCCGAGAGCTGGATCACGGCGTGCCGCTCGCCTCCCACCACCGGCATCACCAGCCAATAGTCGGTGCCACTGACCACCTCCCTTGGCTGAACCTGCGAGGCGATATCCAGAGCAAGCAGACGCTGACGCAATTGCTCAGCCTCCCCCATCGTCTCGAACTGACCCAGCCTGACGCATAGCGCAGCAGCGGAACGCGGCTGCGGCTCTCCCTGCACCACCGGCGACTCAACCGGCGTCACCTCTGCAGCAGGCGAGGAGATCGCTACTGGCTCCTGACCGTCATCCGGCCGGCCCTGCAACTGCCAGAGGGCATACAGGATATTCAGCAACAACAACGACAGGAATACATATTTCATGGTCCGAGTTCCATGGGACAGGCCAGGGCCAGGCCACGGAAAACCAGATCCGATATCACCAGCGCCCCTTCCGGCAGGATTTGCGCCATGCTTGCCGCATCCCCCCCGGTGAGAATGATCGCCGGATCGTCCCCCAGCAGCTGGTGGGCTATGCGCAACTGTTCACGAACGAAGCCTGACAGCATCAATCCGCAGCCGAACTCCACCGCCTCCGCGGTAGTGGTACCAGGGCTCGGCTCGGCCAGGTTCCCATGCACGCTGTCGCCATAGCGTATCAGGCGCGTATGATTGAGCAGACTACTGCGCAACAGCTTGCTGCCGGGCGCAATATAGCCACCAAGGTGGCGGCCGCCGGCATCGACGAAATCGGTGGTCACCGCCGTACCCAGGTCGATCACTACACAGGCTCGCCCACACAGCTGATAACCGGCCACCAGGGCCAGCCAGCGATCCATGCCCAACCGGGCAGTATCGGCATAGCCATTGCTGACACCCGCCAACTGTGTGCCCGGACGGGCCAGCATGGGGTGACGCTTGAGCCAACTGGTCAACTGATCGAGGATGACCTGGGTCTCCTCCTCGGAGCGCACGCTGACCAGCCGGCAACCATGGATCTCGCGCTCCTGGCCACCGAGCAGACGCTGCAGTTCCACCAGATCCGGCGCCATATCGCCATCCCGGACACGCCCTTCACGATCCAGCAATCGCCATTTGATCAGCGTGTTGCCGCAATCCAGCTCAAGAATCATCATTCAGCCTCAGGCTCACTTCACCGCCATTGAGCAACACCTCGCCATCAACCGTTTCCAGTCGCAGAGCTCCCCTGCTGTCCACGCCGAGCTCCAGGCCAGACCAGGCGTTGACGCCAGCCTGAACCCGAACCGGCAGACCGCGCCATGCATCACGACACTGCCAGGCGTCGGCAAAGGGGGCAAAGCCCTGCTCGCGAAACACCTGCACCGCAGCCAGCAAGCGCTGCACGAACTCCGCGACCAGCAGGTTACGGTTCAGCTCTCCACCCTGGCGGGATAGCAACAAGGAGGTCCAGGCCTGCTCGATGGCTGCCTCGGCGTCACTCATCAGAACATTGATCCCCACGCCGATGATCGCCACGCAATCGGAAGTCAGGTCTCCGGCGAGCTCCACCAGGATGCCCGCCAACTTGCGTCCATCGAACAGCACGTCATTTGGCCACTTCAAGGCACACCCTGGGAAACCGCGGGCATCGAGCGTCTCGACCAGAACCAGACCCACCAGCAGGCTCAACCCTTCCAGCCGTTGCGCACCGCCAGAGAATGGCAATGCCAGGGATAGGTAGATGTTCTGCGCATAGGGGCTGACCCACTCCCGCCCCCGCCGCCCCTTACCGGCTGACTGCTGCTCGGCAAGACAGACCAGAGGCCGTGACTGATTCGCTGATGAAGCCAGCTGACGCATTAGCTGGGCATTGGTGGAGTCCACCGTATCCAGCAATTGCCAGCCGATCTGCTCGGCCAGTTCCGCCGGCATGGCACCGCGGATCGCCGCCAGATCCAGCAGACAGGCTCCCGGCGGAATCCGATAGCCTCTGCCCCGCACCCTTTGGATGGGAAAGCCATCGTCTTCCAGACGCTTCAACGCCTTCCACACAGCGGCCCGGCTGACGCCCAGGGCCTTGCCCAGATCCTCACCAGAGTGGAACTGCCCATCGGACATCATGTTGAATAACGCAGCTAGCATGGTCTGTCGGTCATGGAAAATGAACTGCGCATGATAGCGCTGACGCGCCGGTTTATGAATGGAAATGTAACAATGCCACCGCTTTTTCCGGCCCGAAAAAGACAAAACCCCGACCAGTTTCCTGATCGGGGTTCTGCGTTTGGCGCTTGACGATGACCTACTCTCACATGGGGAAGCCCCACACTACCATCGGCGATGCATCGTTTCACTGCTGAGTTCGG
>NZ_PCQD01000012.1 GCF_002979975.1 Pseudomonas sp. MYb185
CGACCCTCCATGGCCTTGAACGGGGATTCGAAGTCACCACCTGGAAGGCCGGGTTCCATCCCGGCCTGCGGTGTCTCGGGCCGCGCCGCTGGTCGAGATGGAACTCGACCCTCCATGGTCTGAACGGGGATTCGAAGTCACCACCTGGAAGGCCGGGTTCCATCCCGGCCAGCGGTGTCTCCCGCCGCGCCGCTGGTCGAGATGGAACTCGACCTTCCATGGCCTTGAACGGGATTCGAAGTTCCACCTGGAAGGCCGGGTTCCATCCCGGCCCGCGGTGTCTCCCGCCGCGCCGCTGGTCGAGATGGAACTCGACCCTCCATGGTCTGAACGGGGATTCGAAGTTACCACCTGGAAGGCCGGGTTCCATCCCGGCCTGCGGTGTCTCCCGCCGCGCCGCTGGTCGAGATGGAACTCGACCGGGTCGCGATCGCCCCTCCAATGGGTCAGTCAAGCCGGGGCCGTACTATCCCTGACCATCCACCCGCACCGCATCGAATGCCCCACGCCGCAGCGCCAGCAGCAGAAACACCGCCGCCATGCCGGCCATCAGCAGCGGCAGTGCGTGACTGCTCAGCCAGCGGCTGGCCGCACCCGTGGTCAGCGGGCCAAACAGGCAGCCAGCACCCCACAACAGGGCGATATGGGCATTGGCGCGCACCAGGGCATCATCCCGGAATCGTTGCCCGACCAGGATCAGCGACAGGGTGTACAAACCACCGGCACTGGCGCCGAACAGCATCAGCACCGGCCAGATGAAGGGGCTGTGCAATAGCAATGGCATACTCAGGCTGCTAGCCAGCAATACCAGTCCGCAGAGCCGAAACAGGGTGGTGCGCCGGACCTTGTCGGCCAACCAGCCGATCGGCAGTTGCAGTACCGCATCGCCCACCACCACGGTGCTGACCATCAGCAGCGCCAGCGCCTGGGCGAACCCCTCGCGGATCAGATACACCGGCAGCAGGGTCAGCACCATGGCCTCGAAGCCGGCGAACAGAATCACCGCCCAGGCCACCGCCGGCATCCGCCGGACGAAGGTCCCCACGCCACGACCCGACGCGTTCCCGGCATTCACCTGCGGCGCTCCATCGACCTGCCACAGCACCACGGCGCCCAGCAGTAACAGCATGATGGAGAGCCAGAAGCCGGCATCGGTGGTGGTGCCGAGCAACCCCAGCAACAGCGGCCCGCACAGTTGACTCACCGCAAAGGCACTGCCATAGACCGCCACCAGGCGACCGCGCAGGCGATCCTCGACCAGTTGGTTGATCCAGCTTTCACCAAGGATGAAGGTGATGGTCAGACTGCCACCGAGCAGCAGGCGCAGCACCAGCCACAGCCCGTAATGACTCCATACCGTCAGCAACCCCACCGAGACCGCACTGCTGACCAGCGCCAGCCGCATGCAGCGCTCCGAACCCAGATAGCCGGCCAGATGCCCGGCCAGCCGTGCGCCGAGCAGGATACCGATCGCCGGCATCGCCGCCATGATGCCGATGGCAAAGGCGTCATAGCCCCATTGATCCAGGCGCAGCGACACCAGTGGCAGGGTGATACCCATGGCCAGACCGACCACCACCACGGCTGCAGTGACTATCCAGTAGGTGCTCCAACGCATCGACTGCCTTCTCCGACTACGTTAACAGGGCTGAAAACATACGCCCACGCCATGCTACATTCAATATATTTGACAGTCACCGGGACACAGCCATTACCCCCAACCGGGAATCTCCACCGCTGAGCACAGAGAAACACTGCCGCAGGCCATGGTTACCACTCACCTTCCCGTTTGTTTTATTTGACACAGACTAGGAACAAACAATACCCACTGTCCCGTTGCAGGAGGGTGTCACCATGAACAACCCGCTCGCCGCACTTTCCACCTCGCCGACTGCAGGTTGGACGCGGACTGGGTTACCACGGCGGATGATGCTGCTGCGGGGCAGCCAGCCGCTGCGCACAAAAAAATCCGATACACCATGGTCTGGACGTGACCAAGCGGTTACATTCCTCGTCAGCTAATCTATTCGAATAACGCCCCGGCGGGCGAGATGTGCGCCCGTCTACTGACATGGTTGGTATGTATCACCACCATGCGGGCCCTGCGAGGAGTCTTGCGAGATGTCGCGTTTGCCGGTCATAGTCGGCTTCGGTGGCTACAATGCCGCCGGCCGCAGTTCGTTCCACCATGCGTTTCGCCGTACCGTGATCGAATCACTGCCCCCTGCCGAGCGCCAGGAAACCCTGGCCGGACTGGCTGTACTGATGAAGCTGGTGCGAGTGGAGAACGATGCTTACCTGGACAGCACCGGGCAAGTACTGACGCCCGCTGATATCGAGCAGCGTTTCGCCGATCAGATTCTCGAGGGCACCCTGGTACGGCGCATAGAGAAGCGCCACCTGGATGTGGATGCCGCGCACTGGCACAAGAGCCTGCCGGTCGGTGTCGATGCGGCACAGCCGCTGTCCTTCATCACCCTGGCCAAGCAGCTGCCGGAGCCGTTGCCGGCGGGCTGGAGCGTCGAGCCGCTGGCCGGTAACGAGGTGCGCGTCAGCATCGCCGCCGACTGCGAGCTGAAGGTCGACAGCTACCGCCCGCTGGCAGTCAAGTCCGCCGGCCAGTTGCCTACCGGCTTCGAGCCGGGTGAGCAGTACAATTCGCGCTTCCACCCCCGCGGTCTGCAGATGTCCATCGTCGCGGCAGCCGATGCGCTGCATTCCACCGGCCTGTCCTGGCAGCATATTCTCGAACAGGTCGAGCCCGACGAGGTGGCGGTCTTCGCCAGCAGCATCATGAGCCAGCTGGACGAGTTCAGCTTCGGCGGCATGATGCAGTCGCGCCTGAAGGGGCATCGGGTCAGCGCCAAGCAGTTGGCACTGGGCCTGAACAGCATGCCGGCGGACTTCATCAATGCCTATGTGCTGGGTAGCGTCGGCACCACCGGTGCCATCACTGGCGCCTGCGCCAGCTTCCTGTACAACCTGCAGAAAGGCATCGAGATGATCGGCAACGGCCGCGCCCGCGTGGTGCTGGTCGGCAGCAGCGAGGCACCGATCACCCAGGAGTGCATCGAAGGTTATGGTGCCATGAGCGCGCTGGCCACCGAAGAGGGCCTGCGCAATATCGAAGGCCGCGACGATGTCGATTTCCGTCGCGCCAGCCGGCCGTTCAGCCACAACTGCGGCTTCACCCTGGCCGAATCCGGGCAATTCTTCATGCTGATGGATGACGAGTTGGCACTGCAGCTGGGCGCCGATATCCACGGAGCTGTACCGGATGTGTTCGTCAGCGCCGACGGCTTCAAGAAGTCCATCTCCGCGCCCGGCCCGGGCAACTACCTGACCATGGCCAAGTCGGTATACAGCGCCATGCAGATCCTCGGTCCGGAGGCGGTACGCCAGCGCAGCTTCGTGCATGCCCACGGCTCCAGCACCCCAGCCAACCGCGTCACCGAGTCCCAACTACTCGACGAGGTGGCGGCCGCCTTCGGTATCGAGGAGCTGCCGGTGGCCGCGGTCAAGGCATTCGTCGGCCATTCCCTGGCCAGCGCCAGCGCCGATCAGCTGGCCTCAGCCCTGGGTACCTTCAAGTACCAGATCCTCCCCGGCATCAAGACCATCGACCATATCGCCCCCGATGTGCACCAGAAGCATCTGCGCTTCAGCACCAGCGATGTCGCGCGCAGCGACAATCCGCTGGAAGTGTGCTTCATCAACTCCAAGGGGTTTGGCGGCAACAACTCCAGCGCTGTGGTACTGGGCCCGCGCCCGGTGGAGCGCATGCTGCGCAAGCGCTACGGCGCAGAGCGTTTCGCCGACTACGAAATCCGCCGTGCCGAGACCCGCAAGGCAGCCGCCGCGTACGAGCAGCGGGCGCTCAAGGGCCAGCTGGATGTGATCTACAACTTCGGCAATGACATGATCGATGAGCGCGAGATCCAGATCAGCGCCGAACAGATGCGCATCCCCGGCTTCAGTCAGCCGCTGGTGTTCAAGAAGGACGGACGCTTTTCCGACATGCTCGACTGAGTCGCTCAGATGACAGGCCTCGTTGGAGCGAGGCTTTCATCAGATGTTGGTAACACCCCATTACGAGCAGGACGTTGCAGCCCACGGGCTCGAACAATGGATTGCCGCGCCCTTCGGGCTCGCAACGACGGATGCAAAAGCAGGCCCCCGCCCTCCCGTCATTGCGAACCGCTACGCGGTGAAGCAATCCACAGATCCCGGACTAGCCGGCACCTCCCCTGCGTTACCCGTATCCGTTACTTGCGCTGGCCGGCCATCGCGGCAATGAAAGCGGCCATCTCGGCGTTCTTGTCCGCTTCGATACGCTGCACATTGGGGTTCTGCCGGAGCTGTTCGAGCAGATCCCGCGCCTGCGGCCAATCGCCCAGCAGGTCGATACCGAACAGCTTCCGGCCAACCGCCTGGGCCAGATCGATGCTGAACAGGAACATGATGTCGGCGATGGTCATCTCGCTGCCGGCCACGTAAGGCGCAAAGCTGCCATGCCGACGCAAGGCGGCGACACCAGCCAGCAGGTCAGCCTTGGCCTTGTCCTTGACCGCCTGTTCCACCTTGCCGCCAAAGAACACTTCCGGATAGCAACTGCGCGCCGGCAGCTCGATATACAGCTCGATTTCCTTGGTCAACGCCCTGACCCGGGCACGGCCGAAGGGGTCGCTCGGCAGCAACGCCTTGCCACTCTGGGTCTCTTCGATATATTCCAGGATCACGTTGGTTTCACTGATGAAACCCTGCTCGGTTTCCAGGCACGGCACTTTGCCGCGTGGGCTCATCGCCAGGAACTCGGGAGTCTGGCTGGCGTGGATGGTATTGATCTCGAAATCCACACCTTTTTCCAGCAGGGCCAGTTTGGCCATGTTGAAATAGTTGCTGACGGCAAAGCCATGAAGTCGCAGCATGGGGTCCTTCCTGTGTCTTGTTGTAGGAATGAGGGTCAGTTGTACTCGCGCCCGTGGCGAATTTCCAGTCCATCACGCCGCTGAATACGACACCAGCATCCAGTTCACCACCGGCGTGCGTTTTGCGGCTAGACTGCGGGAGTAGATTACCCATTGGAAAAGGTGCTGCCCATGTCTCTGACAACCGAAGAAGTTGACGACATCAATCTGCTGGCCCAATTCAACCTAGGCAATACCCTGGAGGGGCTGAAGGTACATCAACGCGAGGCCTCACCCAACATCATCGCCGCCGCTGAGCGACTGCACCAGCGCGGCCTGATCACCATGGATGACGGCGGCTATCTGACCAGCCTGGGGCTGGAAGCCGCAGAGCAGGCGCAGCGCCTGCTGACCATTCTGCGGGCCTGACCGGTCCACCTCTGAGGGCATGAATGGCGCTGCTCTCGCAGCCCGCTTCATGCCCCTACTCGTCCAGCTCCAGTTCCAGCTCATCCCCGGTCAGTTCACCGATGACCTGGGCCAGCACGCTGCCGAGCGCTTCACCATCGCTGTCATGTGTCCAGCCCTGCTCCGGCTGATAGCCGAAATGCAGGGTACCATCGGGGGTGGCCAGCCACAGTTCCCGTGAGGCCGGCTGCCGGCCAATGACCAGCCGCGGGCCGCTCGCCAGCATCAATATCAGTGAACCCTCGGTCTGCTCCATGTCCAGATCCAGCTCGGCAGCATCCAATGCCTGCTCGATCCGGTCCTGAATCAGGTCAACCTGATGATGGAACTCGCTTTCAGTCAAATCACTCATTTGCCTTTCCTTATCCTGTTTCTGCGGCGGGTGCGTCGGACTCCCAGGCTCGGTATACTGCCGCATATTGTCCGTTTATCAACCAGGGTTCCATCATGAAACGATCCATCGCGGCGTTCTTTGTACTCCTGTCACTTGCGGGCTGCGGCCAGAAAGGCCCCCTGTACATGCCCGAAGAGACTGCCGCCCAGCCGGTTGATCCGGCCCGGGAAGAACTGATCCAGCAACCTACGGAAAACTGAAACATTTCATGAGTGAATTTCAATACCGCAATGGCGAACTGCATGCCGAAAACGTCGCCCTGTCCGCCGTCGCCGCGCAGTATGGTACACCCTGTTACGTCTATTCGCGCCGCGCTATCGAGCAGGCGTTCAACGCCTGGGATACGGCGCTGAATGGCATACCCCATCTGGTCTGCTTTGCCGTCAAGGCCAACTCCAACCTGGCGGTACTGAATGTGCTGGCCCGCCTGGGCTCCGGCTTCGATATCGTTTCCGGCGGTGAGCTGGAGCGGGTACTGGCCGCCGGTGGCGATCCGGCGCGGGTGGTGTTCTCCGGCCTGGGCAAGACCGAACAGGAGATGCGCCGCGCGCTCGAGGTTGGCATCAAGTGCTTCAACATCGAGTCGGCCGCCGAGCTGGAGCGCCTGCAGCAGGTCGCTGCCGCGCTGGGCGTCAAGGCTCCAGTGTCGCTGCGGGTCAACCCCGATGTGGACGCCATGACCCACCCGTACATCTCCACCGGGCTCAAGGAAAACAAGTTCGGCATCGACATCGCCCAGGCGCTGGCCATCTATCGCCGTGCGGCCGAGCTGCCGAACCTGGAAGTACAGGGCGCGGATTGCCACATCGGCTCGCAACTGACCGACGATACCCCGCTGCTCGATGCGCTGGACCGCATGCTGATGCTGGTCGACCAACTGGCCGAGGAAGGCATTCACATCCGCCATCTGGATCTGGGCGGCGGCCTGGGCGTGACCTACCGGGACGAGGTTCCGCCGACCCCGGGCGAGTACCTGGGCAAGGTCAGGGACAAGGTCGCCGGGCGCAACCTGACCCTGTTGTTCGAGCCGGGCCGCTCGATCGCCGCCAATGCCGGCGTGCTGCTGACCCAGGTCAACCTGCTCAAGCCCACCGAACACAAGAACTTCGCCATCATCGATGCGGCCATGAACGACCTGATCCGCCCGGCACTGTACAGCGCCTGGATGGGGATCGATGCGGTGCGGCCGCGCAGCGACATCGACGCCAAGGCCTGGGACATGGTCGGTCCGGTCTGCGAGACCGGCGACTTCCTCGGCAAGGACCGGGAGCTGGCATTGGCCGAAGGCGACCTGCTGGCGGTACGCTCGGCTGGTGCCTATGGTTTCGTCATGAGTTCGAACTACAACTCTCGCCCCCGTGCTGCCGAGGTGATGGTGGATGGCGCAGCCAGCCACCTGGTGCGCCGCCGCGAAACCGTCAGCGAGCTGTTCGCCGGCGAGTCGCTGCTGCCCGAGGCCTGACATGCT
This sequence comes from Pseudomonas sp. MYb185, assembly GCF_002979975.1. GTDB lineage: Bacteria > Pseudomonadota > Gammaproteobacteria > Pseudomonadales > Pseudomonadaceae > Halopseudomonas. The sequence goes on from NZ_PCQD01000012.1 coordinate 7,238, forward strand.
GCTGCGCTTCACCAAGATGCATGGCCTGGGCAATGATTTCATGGTCATCGACCTGGTGACCCAGCATGCCCAGCTGTCGCCGAAGCTGATCCGCCAGTGGAGCGATCGCCACTTCGGCATCGGCTTCGACCAGTTGCTGGTGGTCGAGCCACCAGGCAGCCCGGACGTGGACTTTCGCTACCGCATCTTCAATGCCGATGGCAGCGAGGTGGAACAGTGCGGCAACGGCGCCCGCTGCTTTGCCCGCTTCGTGCAGGACAAGCGGTTGACCGCCAAGTCGGAGATTCAGGTAGAGACCGCCGGCGGCCGCATCACCCTGCAGGTCCGCCGTGACGGCCAGGTTACGGTGAACATGGGCGCGCCGCGCCTGGCGCCGCAGCAGGTGCCGTTCCAGGCGGACAGCGAAGCGATAAGTTATCCCCTGCAGGTCAATGACCTGACGCTGGAGGTATCGGCACTGTCCATGGGCAATCCGCACTGCGTGACCCTGGTCGAGGACCTGGACAGCTACCCGGTAGCCGAGCTCGGTCCACTGATCGAACGGCACCCGCGCTTCCCGCAACGGGTCAATGCCGGTTTCATGCAGGTGCTCGACCAGCACCACGCCCAGTTGCGCGTGCACGAGCGCGGTGCCGGCGAAACCCTGGCCTGCGGCACCGGCGCCTGCGCTGCCGCCGTCGCCGGTATCCGCCGTGGTCTGCTGCAATCCCCGGTAACCATCCGCCTGCCCGGCGGCAACCTGAAAATCGAATGGGCCGGCCCTGGCCAGCCGGTGATGATGACCGGACCAGCCAGCCGGGTCTACGAAGGACAGATACGCGTATGAGCGAAACCAGTCAGCCCACCCAGGAGCTGGACGCCGCCCAGGTAGCGGATTACCTGCGTCGGCACCCGGCATTCTTTGTCGAATATGATGAGTTGCTGCCCGAGCTGCTCATTCCGCATCAGGCCGGCCAGGCGGTATCCCTGGTGGAGCGCCAGGTCAAGCTGCTGCGCGAGCGCAACATCGATGTGCGCCACCGCCTCAGCCAACTGATGGAGGTAGCCCGGGAGAATGACCGGCTGTTCGAGAAAAGCCGCCGGCTGATTCTCAACCTGCTGGAGTCCCAGGATGTGGAACAGGTGATCGCCAGCATCGAGGACAGTCTGCGCGATGACTTCCAGGTGCCCTTCGTCAGCCTGATCCTGTTCAGCGAAACCCAGCGCTTCTGCAACACCCGCTGCGTCAGCCACGGCGAGGCGCGGGAAGCCATCGGCCACCTGCTGGACAGCGGCAAGACCCTGAGCGGCGTGTTGCGCAGCCATGAACTGAGCTTCCTGTTCGGCGAACAGGGCAACGAGGTGGCATCCACTGCCCTGGCGCCGATCCAGCATCAGGGCCTGCATGGCGTACTGGCCCTGGGCAGCCGTGACCCGCAGCAGTACCGCAGTGCCACCGGCACCCTGTTCCTCAGCTACATAGCCGATGCCCTGGCAAGGGTGCTGCTACGCCAGCGTCCGCTGGCCGTCGAGCCACGGAGCCAGTAGTGCCCAGCGCCCCGCTGCTACCGGCACTGGATGATTTCATCGGTCACCTGCGCAGCGAGCGGCAACTGTCCGCGCGCACCCTGGAGGCCTACGGCCGCGATCTGCACAGTTGTTGCCGGTTCCTTGGCGAACATCAGGTCGATGACTGGAATGGGCTGGATACCGCCCTGCTGCGCCGCTACGTGGCCAGCCGACACCAGGCGGGATTGTCCGGGCGCAGCCTGCAGCGCGAACTCAGCGCGGTGCGCAGCCTGTACCACTATCTGATCCGCGAGCGCCGCTGCCGGCATAACCCGGCCCTGGACCTGCGCGCGCCGAAAGCGCCCCGCAAACTGCCCAGGCTGCTGGACGCCGACCTGACCACGCAACTGCTCAACGACGATGGCGACGACGATTGGCTGGCACTACGCGACCATGCCATGCTCGAGCTGTTCTACTCCTCCGGCCTGCGCCTGTCGGAACTGGCCGGACTGAACATCGACCAGCTCGACCTCAACGAAGGCGAGGTACGGGTGGTCGGCAAGGGCAACAAGACCCGCCTGCTGCCGGTCGGACGCATGGCCCGCGAGGCGCTGCGCCGCTGGCTCAAGGTACGTCCGGCAACCACAGATACCGCCCAGCCGGTATTCGTCGGCATGCAGGGACGGCGCCTGACGCCCCGGGCGATCCAGTTGCGGGTACGGCGCTACGGCATCGAACACATCGGCCAGCATCTGCATCCGCACATGCTCCGCCACTCCTTCGCCAGTCACCTGCTGGAGTCCTCGGGTGACCTGCGCGCGGTGCAGGAATTGCTCGGGCATGCCGATATCAGCACTACCCAGGTGTACACTCATCTGAACTTCCAGCATCTGGCCGAGGTATATGATCGCGCCCACCCACGTGCCAGACGCAAGTCCGAAGACTGATCCGCGAGCCTGCCGAGATGATTCAATTACTGACCTTCGATCTGGACAACACCCTGTGGGAAACCGAGACGGTGGTGATGGCCGCCGAGCAGACCTTGCTGCAATGGCTCGACCAGCATGCTCCGCGCTTCACCCAGCAACTGGATGGCGACACCCGCCGTGCACTGCGCCAGGAAGTGCTGGCGGCTGATCCGACCCTGCGCCACCGCGTCACCGCGCTGCGCATCGCGGTGCTGGAGCATGGCCTGCGCAAGGCCGGCTACACCCCCGAACAGGCTACCGAGCTGGCCCAGGCGGGATTCGAGGTATTTCTCGAGGCCCGCCATGCACTGACCTTCTTTCCCCACTGCGAGCCGCTGCTGGAGGAGTTGGCCAGACACTACCAGTTGGCGACCATCTCCAATGGCAATGCCGACGTGCGTCGGCTGGGGCTGGAAAAGTACTTCAAGATCATCGTCTCCGCCGATGAGATCGGCCTGAGCAAGCCAGACCCGGCGCCTTTCCTCGCTGCCCTGGAACGGGCCGGCGTGGAGCCACAGCAGGCGCTGCATATCGGCGACCATCCGGTGGATGACATCCAGGGCGCACGCGGTGTCGGCCTGCACACCCTGTGGTTCAACCGGCTGGGGCTGGCCTGGTCGGGCGCCGAGCGTCCGCATGGCGAAGTGCGCTGCCTGAGCGAGATTCCCGACTGGTTGAAGAACTACCAGGGTTGATCCAGCCAAACGCAATGGGCCTGCCCCGTCGGGCAGGCCCATGTCTACAGCGATACCTCAGATAGGTCGACTGCCGTATTTCCCTTCCGGCTTCTTCGGCGGGTCACTCAGGGCGTTGTTATCGACCTCCTGGACCTTGCCGCCACGGGCCAGGAATTCCTCCATCTGCCGCGCCAGCATTTCCCGCTCACGCGCCTTGGCTTCCAGGGATACGCCGTCAAGGGCATCATCCTGGGCCGCCGCCGCTTTCTTGCGTGGCTTTACCGCCGGCTCATCATCGACTTCCATTTCATCGGCTTCGTCAACGACACTGTTATCTACCTCTTCTTCCTGCAAGTCATCATCTTCGATATCGTCTGCGCTCATGGCGTTCCTCCGCTTGAAAACTTGGCTATATATAGCGCAACAGAGCGATTTGAAAAGGGGGAAAGAGAAAATTTTACCGAGTGTCGCCCTGTCTCCACACCGGCAGAGGACGTTCCTTCCCAGTGCGGCTGGACGAATCGCAGGTATGACAGGGCTCAGAGGTCGTACAGGCGGCCGCATTGTTCAGCCAGACGGCGCGTTTCGGCCTGCTCCATGGCCAGCACATTGCGCATCAGTTCGGCAGCCGCCGGGATAGCGGCGCGTCCGGTCATGGAAGTGTAGACTTCGATCAACTGGCCATGCAGCTCGAAGACCTGCTCGCTGATCTCATCGAACGATTTGCCGGCGAAGGTCAGCTCCCAGCGCGCCCTTGGCGGCACGTTTTCGCCAATGTGCTCGTACAACCAGGTCCTGCTTTCGGCCTCACCGGCGTGGGCACGGAATTGCTCCACGGTCCTGGCCATATCCCGCTCATGGCCGGCAATATACTCCATCAGCCAGCGGCTGCGCTGGTCGGTATCGGCAGTGATCGCCTGCTCCAGGCGATCGGCAATGACGGCATGCGCCTCGCTGGTCCACTGCAACAGGTAATCGTAGGTCTCAGCCTGCATGAGAATCTCCCTGGTGATTGGCTCGGGTCCTGCTTTGGACTACAGGCAGCACCGCAAGTTTGCAGTTTCTCGCCAGACAGCGACCCGGAAATGCAAACAGGGCGCCGAAGCGCCCTGTTGCAACCCGAACGAAGGGTTACTTCTTGCCGGCAGTGAACTCGGGATAGGCTTCCATCCCGCATTCGACCAGGTCTACCCCTACATACTCCTCTTCAGCAGTGATGCGAATACCCATCACCGCCTTGAGAATGCCCCAGACCACCAGGCTGGCGAGGAACACCCAGCCGAAGATGGCGATCACACCCAGCAGCTGGCTGCCGAAGCTGGCATCAGCGTTGGTCAGCGGCACCGCCAGCACACCCCAGATACCGGCCGAGCCGTGGGCAGAGATGGCACCAGCCGGGTCATCGAGCTTCAGGCGATCCAGCGCCAGCACACTGAACACCACGATCACCCCACCAACAGCACCGATCAGCATGGCAGACAGCGCGGAGGGCGACAGCGGGTCGGCGGTGATCGATACCAGGCCGGCCAGCGCACCGTTGAGTACCATGGTCAGGTCGGTCTTGCCGAACAGGATCCGCGAGGTGATCAGCGCTGCAATCAGGCCGCCGGCCGCCGCCAGGTTGGTGTTGACCATTACCTGAGCCACGTTGTTGGCCGAGTCAATGTCGGAGATCTTCAGCTCGGAACCACCGTTGAAGCCGAACCACCCCATCCACAGGATGAAGATACCCAGTGTCGACAGCGCCAGGTTGCTGCCGGGAATGGCATTGATCTGTCCGTTCGGACCATATTTGCCCTGACGTGCCCCCAGCAGAATCACCCCGGCCAACGCAGCCGCGGCACCCGCCATGTGCACAATCCCGGAGCCGGCGTAATCGGAGTAGCCGATGCCGTCCAGCCAGCCGCCACCCCAGCTCCAGGCGCCCTGGATCGGGTAGATGAAGCCGGTCATGACCACCGCGAAGGCGAGGAAGGCCCACAGGCGCATACGCTCGGCAACCGCCCCCGACACGATTGACATACAGGCTCCAGCGAACACGATCTGGAAGAAGAAGTCGGCACGATTGGAGTAATAGGGTGCATCATCTGCGCCTGTCATGGCGTCGGCGACACTGTTTTCACCACCGATCAGAAAGCCCAGGCTCGGGAACACCGCGCCGTCGGACGAGTACATGATGTAGTAGCCAACCAGCAGGTACATCACCGAGGCAATGGCAAACAGTGCAATATTCTTGGCGAGAATTTCAGTGGTACTCTTGGTGCGCACCAAACCGGCTTCCAGCATGGCAAAACCACAGGCCATCCACATCACCAGTACGGCACACACCAGAAAGTAGAACGTATCAAGTGCGTACTTGATCTGTACGATATCTTCCATTACTAAGCCCCCCAGATAGGCTTGGATTACTGCATGCGGTGCAACACGGCGTCAGATAGCGTCTGTGCCGGTCTCACCTGTTCTGATACGGATGGCCTGTTCCAGCGCCACGACGAAGATCTTGCCGTCACCGATCTTGCCGGTATTGGCCGCCTTGGTGATGGCTTCGATGACGCGATCGAGCATGTCGTCGCCGATGGCCACTTCGATTTTCACCTTGGGCAGGAAGTCCACCACGTATTCGGCGCCGCGATACAGTTCGGTATGGCCCTTCTGCCGACCAAACCCCTTGACCTCGGTGACGGTAATGCCTTGAACGCCTATTTCGGAAAGCGATTCCCGAACGTCATCCAGCTTGAATGGCTTGATTACAGCCGTTACTAATTTCATCTTCGATACTCCCGTTAGATGGACTGCCCTGGGGGACAGGACAAGTCTATGCCGAGTTAAAGCCTTTTAAAATCGGACTTTGCTCCTATCGCTCTGATAAACCGGCTATATCTCCGTCTGGTGGCTCCTCTCAGCGATCATCCGCTGCACCATTGCCGCTGCCGAGTGGCACCAGATCACAGTTTCAATACAGCGCGGCGGCGATCCCAGCCAGCGGATCAGCGCTATCCAGGCTTTGCAGAAAGCTTGCCACATTTATATTTTTCTTTTTATTTCAATAGGTTAATAAAAATCATGCACCTCCGGAGCGCATTCGCCACCAGCCCAACGCACCATTTCGGTGCGGCCGCACGACAGTCGTGGGCTACTACAGGGCGCCGTGACCCGTTCTGCGGTTGGGGACATGGCTCTGCGGATGCTAGACTCGCCACAGCAAACCGGCCCCTGCCGGTTCATCAGCCATCGGGAACGGAAGTACAGGCATGCTGCACAAAGTCTTGATTGATACCGTAGGCAACCAGGCCGCGCGCCTGTTGAACAATGACCGTGGCCTGCCCGCCCCGGACATTGAGAAACAGCTCAAGGCCCTGCTCAACAGTGCCTTGGCCAAGCTCGATGTGGTCAGCCGGGAGGAGTTCGAGACCCAGCAGGCGGTCCTGCTGCGGACTCGGGAACGTCTGGAGGCACTGGAAAAGCGGGTGGCGGAGCTGGAAAGCAAACCCTAACCCCGCCTGCACCAGACAGGCGATCAAGGAGTGATCGATGTCCCTGGCGATTGTCCACAGTCGCGCCAAGCTGGGTATCCAGGCGCCGCCTGTCACCGTTGAAGTGCATCTGGCCAACGGCATGCCCAACCTGACCCTGGTCGGGTTGCCGGAGACCGCCGTACGGGAAAGCAAGGACCGGGTACGCAGTGCCCTGCAGAACGCCCGCCTGGAGTTTCCCAGCCTCAAGCGCATCACCATCAACCTGGCTCCCGCCGACCTGCCCAAGGAAGGTGGCCGCTTCGATCTGGCCATTGCCCTCGGACTGCTGGCGGCCAGCAACCAGATTCCCGCTGACTGCCTGCAGCATTGTGAGGTGCTGGGTGAACTGGCATTGTCCGGCGAACTGCGCCCGGTGCAGGGCGTGCTGCCAGCCGCACTGGCCTGCCGTGACAACCAGCGCACCCTGCTACTGCCCCTGGCCAATGCCGCCGAGGCGGCGCTGGTGCCTGGAGTGAATATCATCGCTGCCGAGCACCTGCTGCAGCTATGTGAGCATCTGCGCGGCGAGCAATTGTTGCCGGCAGTGGAATCCGGCGTTTGTCCGCCGACCGACCAGCATGTGGCCGACCTGGCCGAGGTACAGGGTCAGGCCCAGGCAAAACGCGCGCTGATCGTGGCCGCGGCCGGCTCGCACAACCTGTTGCTGTTCGGCCCACCGGGCACCGGCAAGACGCTGCTGGCCAGCCGCCTGCCGGGTATCCTGCCGGCGCTGGCAGAAGACGAAGCGCTGGAAGTGGCGGCGATCCAATCGGTCTGCGGGCGTGAGCTGCTGGATCGCTGGCCGCAGCGACCATTCCGCGCGCCCCACCATGGTGCCTCGGCCGCAGCGCTGGTCGGCGGCGGCAGCCAGCCCCGACCCGGGGAAATCAGCCAGGCCCATCATGGCGTGCTGTTTCTCGATGAATTGCCCGAGTTCGACCGCAAGGTGCTGGAGATGCTCCGCGAGCCGCTGGAGTCCGGGATGATCCATATCGCCCGCGCCCGCGAGCAACTGACGTTCCCCGCTCGCTTCCTGCTGATCGCCGCGATGAATCCCTGCCCCTGCGGTTATCAGGGTGACCCCTCGGGCCGCTGCCGCTGTACTCCGGAACAGATCCAGCGCTACCGCGGCAAACTCTCCGGCCCTCTGCTGGACCGCATCGACCTGCATCTGGCCATGCATAACGAGACCTTCAGTCTCACCGGCCAGAGCCAGGGCAAACCCGACAGCCGCGAAGCCGCCGCCCAGGTGGCCCGCGCACGGAATCATCAACTCAGCCGCCAGGGCTGCCTGAATGCGCATCTGGATCTGGCCGCGGTGCGTCAACATTGTGCACTGCAACAGGAGGATGCAGCCTGGCTGGAACAGGCGGTGGCGCGGCTGGGACTGTCGCGGCGGGCCGCTCACCGGGCGCTGAAGGTGGCGCGGACCCTGGCCGACCTGGAAGACAGCGCCCTGATCGGCCGCGCGCACCTGGCCGAAGCGCTGCAGTATCGGCAACTGGACAGGCAGCCGCTCAGCTGATGCTGACCACCTTGGAGTTGGCGCTGAGTACATCCTCGCGCCCCATGCTGTAGGCATCGGCGAAGTAGCACAGCTCGGCGAACGGCAACGCCGGGCTGATGAAGAAGCCCTGGATCTGATCACAGCCGAGCCCGCGCAGGACTTCCATCTGCGCGCGCAGCTCGACGCCTTCGGCCACCACTTCCAGTCCCAGGCTGTGACCCATTTCGATCATCGCGCCCACCAGGCGCCGGTCCGTCGGACAATCGACGATACCGCGAACGAAGCTGCGGTCGAGTTTGAGCAGATTGATCGGCAGACTGTGCAGATGCACGAAGGAGGAAAAGCCGGTACCGAAGTCATCCAGTGAAAAGCGCACGCCCAGTCCGGTCATGCCGGCCATGGCCATCTGCACCTGCTCGGGACGCTGCATGACAGCGGTCTCGGTCAATTCGAATTCGAGCATCCTCGGGTCGATGCCGGTTTTCTCCACCAGCCGCTCGATGGTGTCCAGCAGCCGGCTATCGAGAAACTGCCGGAACGACATGTTCACCGCCACGTTCAGATGCAGACCGCGGCGCTGCAGGGTACGCAGGTCATGGCAGGCGCGGGCGATCACCCAGTAGCCCATCGGCACGATCAGCCCGGTTTCCTCCGCCAGGGGAATGAACTCATTGGGCGCCAGCAGGCCGCGCTCGGGGTGGCGCCAACGAATCAGCCCCTCGACCCCGACGATCTTGCCGCTGCGCAGGTCCACCCGCGGCTGGTAGTGCAACTCCAGCTCGTTGTTCCGCAACGCACGGCGCAACTGCACTTCGAATTCGATCTGACTGTGGGCCTGCAGGTTGATGCGTTCATCGTAGAAGTGATAACTGCACCCGGGCTGCCCCTTGGCCTGCTGCATCGCCAGATTGGCATGCAGCAACAGGTTGTCGACCGTCTGCCCGCCTTCCGGGAACGTCGCGATACCGATGCTCGAACTCAGCAGCAGGCTGTCGCTGCCGGTATTGAACGGCTCGGTCAGCTCGCCGACGACCTTCTTCACCACGTGCATCAGGTTGCCGGCGTTGGCGTAGTCCTCGATGATCATGGTGAACTCGTCACTGCCCATCCGCCCGACCGTATCGGTGGTGCGCAGCACGCTGCGCAGACGATCGGCGACCTCGCGGATGATCGCATCCCCGGCGCTGTGACCTAGGCTGTCGTTTACATGGCTGAAGTTGTCCAGATCCAGAGACAGTACCGCCAGCGGCTGGTTGCCACGCACGGCGCGTTGCATGCTGTGCTTGAGACGATCCTGCAGCATCTGCCGGTTGCAGCAGCCGGTCAGCGGGTCATCACTGGCAGCACGGGCCAGGGCATTGTGCAATTGCTGACGTTCACTGGCGTAGCGCAGGCAGCGGAGCAGTTCCGGCATGCTCGCCTGGCGACAAACGCTGTCCACCACGCTCAGCGGCAAGGTCGCGGCATCCGCATCCGGGGTCAGGCATACCACCGGCACGGTGCAAGTCGCCGGTACCGGCAGGAAGCCGTCCCCGATCAGCAGCACCGCACCCGGCTGGGTATTCAACAGCGCGCTCGCCTGCTCCCAGTCAGGCACCACATCCACGGGTGGGGCTCCGCCCGCTAACAGGCGAGTGGCGAGCTGCGCGGCCGCCGCGCCTTCATCCAGCAATACAATCCGTTGTAATGGCCTGTCAACGTACAATGCTTACCCTCGCCTCAGGCATGATATTAAAGCGCGATATGTCCAGCGTAGTCTTTGGCCATAATGCTGTCGAGCGTTTCCGGCGCAGCGGCCAGCATACCCTATGCTAGAATTGCGCGCCCAGCGTTGTGTGAGGTCAATGTGTCGCAACTCAATCCCCGTCAACAGGAAGCAGTCCACTACATCAGTGGACCCCTGCTTGTGCTGGCAGGTGCCGGTAGCGGCAAGACCAGCGTCATCACCCGCAAGATCGCCTACCTGGTCAAGGAGTGCGGCATCCGCGCGCAGAATATCGTCGCGGTTACCTTCACCAACAAGGCCGCGCGGGAAATGAAGGAGCGCGTCAGCTCCCTGCTGCGCGGCGCCGAAGGCCGCGGCCTGACCGTGTCGACCTTCCATAACCTCGGCCTGAACATCATCCGCAAGGAACATCAGCGCCTGGGCTACAAACCCGGCTTCTCGATCTTCGATCAGAATGATGCCCAGGCCCTGATCACCGACCTGATGCACAAGGACTACGGCGCCGATGATGGCGTCGAAGGCATCCAGGCGCAGATCTCGGCATGGAAGAACGACCTGATCACCCCCGATGAGGCACTCGCCCAGGCCAAGACACCCCAGCAACAGACCGCCGCCAGCGTGTACATACATTACAACCGCACGCTCAAGGCCTACAACGCGGTGGACTTCGACGACCTGATCCTGATCCCGGTGCTGCTGTTTCGCGACCACCCGGACGTACTGGAAAAGTGGCAGTTCCGTATCCGCTACATGCTGGTCGACGAGTACCAGGACACCAACGCCAGCCAGTACCTGCTGGTGAAGATGCTGGTCGGCAACCAGGCGCGCTTCACCGTGGTCGGTGATGACGACCAGTCGATCTACGCCTGGCGCGGCGCCCGTCCGGAAAACCTCGCCCTGCTGAAGGAAGACTTCCCCGCGCTCAAGGTGGTGATGCTGGAGCAGAACTACCGCTCCACCAGTCGCATCCTCAAGGCCGCCAACACCCTGATCGCCAACAACCCGCATGTGTTCGAGAAGCAGCTGTGGAGCGAGCTGGGCTACGGTGACCCGATCCGGGTGATCCGGTGCCGCAACGAGGATGCCGAAGCCGAGCGGGTGGCTACCGACATCCAGAACCTGCACCTCAAGCACCGGATTCCATGGAAGGATGTCGCCATCCTCTATCGCGGCAACCACCAGTCACGGCTGATCGAACTCAAGCTGCAGCACCACCAGATCCCCTATCACCTGTCGGGGGGCACCAGCTTCTTCAGCCGGCAGGAGGTCAAGGACCTGATGTCCTACTTCCGCCTGCTGGTGAACCCGGACGACGATAACGCCCTGCTGCGGGTGATCAACGTACCCCGCCGGGAAATCGGCCCGGCGACCCTGGAGAAGCTCGGTACCTATGCCAATCAGCGTGATGTCAGCCTGTTCGCCGCCTGCAGCGAGGTCGGGCTGGCCGAACACATGGAGCCACGCTACCACGAGCGCCTGCAGCGCTTCGCCAGCTGGCTGGGTAAAGTGCGGCAGCAATGCGCCCAGCACGAACCCATCGCCGCCCTGCGCAGCATGGTCATGGACTTGGACTATGAGAACTGGGTACGACAGAACTGCTCCAGCGACGAGATCGCCGCCAAGCGCATGGGCAACGTCTGGTTCCTGCTGGACTCGCTGAAAAACACCATGGACCGGGATGAAACCGGCGAAACCACCTTCGAGGATGCCATCGCCAAGCTGGTGCTGCGCGACATGCTCGAGCGCCAGGAAGAGGAAGAAGACGCCGATCGCGTGCAGCTGATGACCATGCACGCCTCCAAGGGTCTGGAATACCCGCACGTGTACGTACTGGGCATGGAGGAAGAAATCCTCCCGCACCGTTCCAGCATCGAAGCCGACAGCGTCGATGAAGAACGCCGCCTGGCCTACGTGGCCATCACCCGCGCCAAGCGCAACCTGACCTTCACCTTCGCCGCCCGCCGTCGCCAGTTCGGCGAAATCATCGACTGCCTGCCCAGCCGCTTCCTCGACGAACTGCCCAGCGACGACCTGGAATGGGAAGGCACCGAGGACGTGCCGGTGGAGCAGAAGCAGGCCCGCGGCAATACCGCATTGGCGGATATCCGCAACCTGCTGGGTCGTTAACCCCTTACCTCAACGAAAAAGCCACCCCGCAGGGTGGCTTTTTCGTATATCGGACCGGTATCAGAGTCCGGACATATGCTGAATGGCTGCGAGGATCTCGTCATCCGAGCAGTCGCCGCAGGTGCCCTTGGGCGGCATGGCGCCCTTGCCGGCAATCGCGGACTGCACCAGGGCATCCATATCGCCAACCGCGGCAAGATGTTCTTCCCAGGCAGCGGTATCGCCAGTCTTCGGCGCGTTCAGCAGACCGGTGCTGTGGCAGGCAGTGCAGTACTGACCATATACCGCTTCACCACTGCGCCCCGCACCAGCAGCGGCAGCATCGCCAGCCGGCGCCGCAGCAACGGCATTGGCACATTCTTCACCGGCCAGGCAGACAGTACCGTAGGGCTTGATGCGCTCGGCAATAGCCTCGTCCGTAGTTGCAAAGGAGCTACCGGCAATAAGGGCAAGCGCGGCGGCAGAGGCAGCCAGCAATTTTTTCACAATCGTCACTTATACATCCTCATCATGGCTATAGGTATGAGCCCAAGTACAGTGCCCGGACAATTGCGCGAGTATACCGGTAAACCCATATACGGCAAAACAGCAACCTTCCTCAGCGACAAGGCGTCGCACCCCCGGGCAGCCAGGCGACAGGCCGCCGTATTGTAGCGAAAGCATGGACGAATGCCTCATCTATGGGTATCATGCCGCGCTTACGCACCCGTAGCTCAGCTGGATAGAGTACTGCCCTCCGAAGGCAGGGGTCACAGGTTCGAATCCTGTCGGGTGCGCCATTTTCCACGCCACACTCTTTGTGCCTAAGTCGGCGGGCACAGAAAACAGTACTCATTATCTATAGCTGCAACCGTCTCGCTCCATGACCTCCGCCCTCCCGCACTAAAAAACACTGAAAATGCCGTGTCCCCCTGATCGTAGCCACGTTGCTGTCAGATTTGAAACCGGTTGCATTGATACCCCGCCCACCTTGCTCCTTCATGTACATACCCCTCAGAATCAGGGCCAAACGCCCCCCATTTCAAGCGCTGAGATAATTCAAATGCACAGTTTCGTTTACCAGGGCATGCCGTCCCGCGTCGTTTTCGGGGCCGGCAAGCTCTATAGCCTGGCTGATGAAATCGAACGTCTTGGCGCCCGCCGGGCGCTCATCCTGACCACGCCGCAACAGCAGGCGTTGGGACAACGTATTGCCGACCTGCTTGGAGAGCGTTCTGCCGGCATCTATCCAAAAGCAGTGATGCATGTGCCAATCGAGGTGGCCCAGGCCGCGAGGGCCGAGGCTGCCCGGCTGAATGCCGACTGCTGTGTGGCTATTGGTGGCGGCTCTACCATTGGCCTGGGCAAGGCAATTGCCATGGATTCGGGTTTACCGATCCTGGCCATTCCCACTACCTATGCCGGCTCAGAAATGACCACCATCTACGGTCTCACGGAAAACCGACTGAAGAAGACCGGACACGATCCCAGGGTCCTGCCCAAGACGGTAATCTATGATCCGGAGCTCATTGTCAGCCTGCCAGCGGGCATTTCCGCTGCATCCGGCATGAACGCCATGGCTCACGCAGTGGAGGCGCTCTACGCAAAGGACGCCAATCCCGTCATCAGCCTGATGGCCGAGGAGTCGATCCGAGCGCTGGCGGGATCACTCCCTGAGGTGGTCAGAACTCCACAGGATGTGCAGGCACGGGGGCGTTCCCTGTATGGTGCCTGGTTGGCCGGTATCTGTCTGGGCTCGGTAGGCATGGCTATCCATCACAAGCTTTGCCATACCCTCGGTGGCACCTTCAACCTGCCCCACGCCCAAGCTCACGCCGCAGTGCTGCCACATGCAGCTCATTACAACCACAAGGCCGCTGCCGAGCCCCTGGCCCGTGCCGCTCGTGCCTTGGGTGGGCAGCATGCCGAAGAAGTGGGTTCACTGCTGTTCGAACTCAACCATCAGCTGGGTATCGAGCAGGCTCTGTCTGCCATCGGCCTGCCTGACGACGGTCCAGCGGAGACAGCGCGCATTGCCTGCGCAAGCCCCTACTACAACCCCCGACCATTCGAGCAGGAGGCCATCGAGTCCATGTTGACCCGCGCCCTGCACGGTCATCCTCCGGCCTGATCTCTGGACAATCGGGGCCTCCCGGCCCCTCACGTTGCGCCAGCAGCCTCGCGCCCGTTGAAAACCGTAATGAAACCATCTGCAAATTCGATAGTAACCAGCAGTATTTAACTGTTCATTCGATATGCCTTAAAGGAGATAATCCGTCACTTTCCAAACAGGAGGCGCATGATGGCCAGGTCAGGAAGTTACACCGCTACCGCAAAATGGCTGCATTGGGGCATGGCCTTGATCTGGATTGCCGCCTGGTTTATCGGCATCCTGGCGACCCACTGGCGGGACGAGCTGAACCCGGGACATGGCCTGACGATCCTGCACAAAGCAATTGCCAGCACCCTGCTCTTTCTGATTATCATCCGTGTGGCCTGGCGCCTGACCCACCCCACCCCTGCGATGCCCGACACCATGAGTCCACTTATGCAGCGAGGCGCTGTACTCGGCCATGTTCTGCTATACGCCGTAGCCCTGATCGGGTTACCACTGACCGGCTGGTTCTGGAGCTCGGTAGCCGACAAGCCCATCATGGTCGCCGGTCTGTTTGCGCTGCCGCCAATGGTCGGGCCAGACGAAAACCTGTATGACCTGGCAAAGGCTACCCACACTTATATGTCATGGTTCTGTGGGGCGCTGGTTGGTGGGCATATTCTGGTGGCGTTGAAACACCACTTTGTCGACCGGGATGATGTACTCAAGGGCATGTTGCCTGAACGGTAGGGTACCCGCTGTATGGGAAAGTCCATCCCGCCCAATGCGGTAGCTGTCCCGGAGCGTATGCGTACCCTCACCGGCATTGTTTTCGACGAAGACCCGAGGCGACATCCCCTTTCATTCTGATCACTCGTGGCATCCCTCAGCGGCACCGCAGCTTAGAGCCGCTTAATACCATTCAGAACCAGCTTCAGTCGCTGTACCAGATTGACCTCCGAAGGCGCCACTTTCCTTAGAGTCAATTGCTTGCGTTACTTCGAAGCAGACGGCGAAGGCAGCAAAGCTAGCGCTGGCCAATCAGGACGTAAATGACCTGCGCAATGCCTGAGCTTCGACAGCAATCAGATCACGTACCACCTCCGCCAGTTCGCAAAAGCGCAACACACCATGGATAAGGCCTGGCGAGACCGTTAGCTGCGACTCCACGCCGGAATCCAGCAGTTTCTGGTGCAACTTCAGGTTCTCGTCCAGCAGCGGATCCAGATCGCCTACCACCAGCCTGGTAGGGGGCAGCCCCGCCAGCTCCGCCTGTAGGGGCTGAGCCCGCCAGTCGGCCTCGTTCTGTTGCAGATAGCTGGCCCAGTACTGGCGCATCGAATCGGCAGACAGTGCATGGCCGGCGTAGCCGCTCAAACGCTGCCATGAATCGGATTCCGTGTCGGTGGAAAACACCCCGTAAAACAGCAGCAGGTGCTGCAGACTCCGTACGCCGCGCTGCCGTAACGCGACAGCCGCGCCCAACGCCAAATTGGCACCGGCGGAATCGCCACCAAGAGCAAAGCGAGTAACCGCAAAGTCACCCAGTGCGCCCTCGGCAATCACCTGCTGGGTGATCGAACACACCTCGTCAAAAGCGATGGGGAACGGCGCTTCGGGTGCCAGGGCGTATTCTATGGAGAGCACTGCTACACCGCTGTCACGCACCAGTTGCCTGAGCGGTGCATCCCAGCCCGACAAACTGCCGTGGCGGAAGCCGCCACCATGGCAATAGAACAGTAGCCCTGGCGCAGACCCGCTATCCGGCCAGTAGAGTTTGCAAGGCACACTGCGGCCGCCCGCGGGAAAATGGAGCAGGCGCTCCTCCAGCAGTGGTGTGCTGGACGCAGAAACGAATTCCGTCAAGCGTTCAAGATACTCCCGCACGCTCTGAAGACTCCCGGCGACCGGCGGGGTTAGCCCGGTGCCGTGGAGGCGCGAGGCGACCCGGGTCACATCGGGATGCACTTGCGGCAAAGGGATCATGCTGCGCAGTTCGCCAAGCCTGTCGGTGTCGGGCTTCTCATGAGGGCTCTCCTTCGCTGCGCTCCATGGCGGTAAAAAGCGACTCGTAGTCAGACCGCTGTTCAAGCGTCGCTACAAAATCCAGCACTTGATCCTGGGCGTGTGCAGACAAGTGCGGTGTCGCCATCTTGCGGAATTTGCGTTCGAATTCCACTGTGGTCATCGGCGTCTCTACAGAGCCGGGTCCGGTAATGGCTTCACTGACGAGTTTCTCCCCGGACGCCAGCAGGACGGTGACCCGGTTTGCCAGATGCTTCGGAAACAGCTTTGTCAGCGCTGAATCTTCGACGACCGACGTTCTTTCCATGAGTGCAACAACCAGCGGATCGGTAATCTTTTTCAACGAGTAGGAATCGACCGAAATATCGCCATCAATTAGAGCCCGGGCCACGTTATAGGGCAGGCTATGATCCGCCGTTTCTCTGGTCTCTGGGCACCACTTGGACCCATCTGCCAACACGCGCTTGTTAAACTCGGAGGTTTCGATACAGATGGATTGAATATCAAGAATATTCCCGACCTTGTTTTTCAGCTCGATAGCTGCCCATACGGCGGTGTGAAGTTCACCGTTAGTGGGAAAGGTCTTTGTCAGCGAGCGCTTGATCGCGTAATTGCCATCCCCTGCGGTTCCAAAGCCAGCCACATCCAGATCGAAGGGCCCCGTTACCTGATTGTAGAAGCCCATTTCACCCTCGAATATGGGTGCCGGGCCGGTCATTCCGTGGCGCGCCAGTTGGGCGGAAAAGATGGCGTTGCGCACGGCATTGGCAGCGGAGCAGCCCTTCCAGTCTGACAGGGTGCCGGAGCGAACCTGTCGCATGGCCAGATGACCGCTCAGAGCAATGTTGATCGCCTGCTCCGTCTGCTCTTCACTCAGTTTCATCAACTTGGCTGCCGCAGCGGCCATGGATACATTGAGATAATTCACGTGATCCCAGCCACGCTTGTTCAAGCTTGCCGCATCCTGCAGCCGCATCTGGATTTCGTAAGCGAGCAGAATTGCCGAGATCAGTTCCAGTCCGCTCGCCTTCTCCACTTGCGCTACCGCCAGGCAGCCGGGAATATTGTCGCTCGGGTGTCCCGGCTCCATCCCCATGTAGCCGTCGTTGTAATCCAGAAAACGAACCATGATGCCATTGGCAAATGCGGCGCTTTCCGGCGAAGTCTTGTAACGCGTGCCAAAAACACTGGCACTGCCCGGAATCGAGGAGGCATAAGCCACACTGGCCTCCACCGGCCCGGCCCCATAAGCCCCCAACACGCAGGCCAGACTGTCCAGGACCCGGCTTTGCACCAAGGCAACGAGGTCCCCAGCATGGTCTGCCGTAGGAAACGCATGTACATATCGGGCGAGCCTGCTTGCTAATGTTGCTTGTGTCATCATGTCCTCCATTAGGATAAAGCTGGCGTTGAAGCTCCTGGAAAAGCCCTTGGGCTTACAAGGGCTTGCTGACTATCAACCTACGGATACATTCGACAGGCGCACATATTGCTGACCGGCATGCATATCCCGTTCAATGATGCCGCCTTGCGGCGTCGATCTTGGGTAAGAAATCTTTATCATCTCGAGCTGGGGCACAGGTATACGCTTGACCAAAGCAGGATCCGCCCCGTAAAGCTTTGCGAAGGACTCTACGGATAAGGCTTCGTCATCGTGATAACGGTCAAAACTCTCGCGACTGTCGAAATAGATATCGAAGGTGATCCAGAAGGGGCCCGCCTGCTTGGATCTGATATAGCGACATACGTCTTTCAACTTAGGCATTGCTCTTCTCCTTACCAGTGCCTGTTTCGGCAAGATCCAGCCATTCGATACTGATCAATTCAAAGGGGTCTTCCATTTTCACCACGTGGTTCAACTTGAACTCATAAACCTGACCACGGGGGATATCGGCAGGAGAGAAGGCGAACCCGTATGAGGGCAGCTCCTTGCCCATGATGCTCGGGTAGTGGAAGAAGTAGGGGTTACAGGCGTGCGCTATGGCATTGGCCAGCTCCTGGGTTGCGGCCGTCGACACGAACAGCATGCCAACTTCCGGAGGCGTGGCCGTGCCCGGCGCTGGCCTCACCTCAGTGACCGCGTTCCAGCCGTACATGCGCAGGGAGATGTGAAACTCGCCCAGCTCCTCGGCCGGGATACACTGGCGCGTACGCTCATAAAGAGCTTCCAGCAGGCGGTCATGGAAGCCATCGATATCCGCCAACACATCAGGGTCCTGAATGCCGACCAGCATGATGGTCTGATACAGCCCGGCGGCAGCGCCCTCAAGCTTCATGGTGTAGGGTTTGGGCTCCCAGGCAGACCCGGTCACCCGTACTGCTCGCTCGCGCACCATTTTGTATTCGGCATTACTGACATCCAGCACACCACCGGGCTCGGTCAGCCGGAAAGGATCACTGTTTTCGTACAGCATATGCCCGGACACGCTATTGGGCGTACAGCGATTGTGAGTAGTCAGCGGCTCCACTTCAAAGCCGTCCTGGTCGACGGTCAACAGAACGCCTGATCCGGCGGTAGGGTTTTCTGCACATTGCAACCCGCATTCGGCCGTCTTCCCGGCATGCCAGGACGGCCCCCACGGAGCCCCTTTCCAGATCGGGAAGGCAGCAATTACCGCCGTGTCGGTTGCTCTACCGGCAAGAATGATGTCTGCACCCGCTTCCAGCGCGGCTACAAACGGCTCCACCCCCAAAGCAGCGACGATATGCACGCAGGAATCTACCGTGGCGTCATCCAGCTCCGAAGATGGTGCCAGCGGGCTGATGCGCCCTTCGGCGTTGAGCTTCTTGATCGTCTCACGCTCCTGCTCGCAATGGATCAGAGCGACCTTCGGCGCCATATTCAGCTCACCAGCGACCTCAAGTACGATATCACGCGTCCACGCCAGGTTGAGGTCGCCACCGGCCTGCCCGGCGGTGCCGACGATGATGGGTACGCCACTTGCTGCTTGTGCCTTCATCAGAATGGTCAGGTCGCGTTTGACCGCCCCGCGGTTGTTCTTGGACTTGCCCAGGGCCAAATAGGCTGCGCCGCTGTCGGTCGAACCCGCGTCCGTGGCAATGGCCTGCGCGCCCAGCTGCAGCCCATAGGCAATCTCCTCCTCTACAACCCCGGCACCCAAAGAGCCGCAGGGCACAATGACCTTGATAGCACCATCAAAATTCGTCTTCATATCCGTCCCGTCTTATAGCTTGAAATGTCAAAGATGTTCCTATTGAACCTAGAGTCAGTTGCTGGCTAGGGCCGCACTGCCGCTCCGTCCACAATCAGGCAACCCGGCGGTGGCTGGTGGCCATCAAGCACGGCGCTGACACAGCGCGCCGCGACAGCATTGGCGCGCTGCAGCCCTTCATGTGTGGAAGCCCCCGAGTGCG
Source organism: Pseudomonas sp. MYb185 (assembly GCF_002979975.1). Lineage (GTDB taxonomy): Bacteria > Pseudomonadota > Gammaproteobacteria > Pseudomonadales > Pseudomonadaceae > Halopseudomonas. Next base: position 26,720 of record NZ_PCQD01000012.1, read on the forward strand.
GAGTGGCCACCACGTTCGGTAGGCGTACCAGTTCCTTGGTCACGTCGGCGAGCCGGGCGTCCAGCTCGCTTTCAAATACATCCAACCCTGCTCCGCCAAGCCGCCCATCCTTCAGCGCAGCCAGAAGCGCCCGATCATCGACCAGGCCACCACGCGCCGTGTTGATCAGAAACGCTGTGCTTTTCATCTGGGCCAGCCGATCTGCATTGATGAGATGCTGGGTCTCAGGCATGAAAGGTGCGTGAATGGACACGAAGTCACTACGCTGCAGAAGCGTCTCAAGATCGACGTATTCGATACCCATCGACTGCCCATGATCGGAAGAAGGCCGTGGGGTATTTACCAGGATGGTGGTATCGAAGCCTTTCAGCCGCTTTACGACATTCCTGGCGATGCGGCCCAGACCAATCACGCCCACTGTTTTGGCATACAGATCACTTCCCAGCAGGATGGCGCCTGGCCCATCTATGAGCTGCTCTTGCGATTCGCGAATGCGATGCGCAGCGCTGAGCATCAGAGCCAGAGTGCGATCCGCTACGCTTTCTTCGTTACCACCCGCAGCAATGGTCACTACCTTCTCGGTTTCGATTGCCGCGCTCAGGTCAATTTTTTCGTAGCCCACTCCGCGGCGGGCAATGACCTTGAGCCTCGGCAGCGCCTGGAGCAGACCCAGCGTGATCCGGGCATGGCCGACGATCCAGGCATCGGCCTCCGACAGCAGTGCAATCAGCTCGGCTTCCGTCGCGTTGGCATCGTTCTTCCCCTCCGGGAAGCGCGCTACCGTTACGGAACAGCCATGCCCTTCCAGAAAGCCGATCGTCGCCTCATCGATAAACCTTGGGGTAATAACGACCGATTTGTTTTTGCTCACCATATCCAGCCCACCGTTTGACGTTGTTTTGCGTACTGACACCCCTCCGGCTGCTAGAACGCGTAATCCATGTACACTCGTAATTCTTTACCGTTAACCACGTTGTTGGGTTGCGCCGACACCAGAGCGACAAAGTCCTCATTGATCCAATAACGTGTGTAGATAACTCCGACTGAGAGGCCCTGATAATCCTTTTCTTCAAAGCGATAGTTCAGGCGATACTCGGCCTGGCTTTCCTGAATGCTGGTACTTGTTCTGGTGAAAGGATTGGTGGCATCGAACTCGCCGCGCTTGAACAGCGCCATGACGTTGAAGCCATCCAGAGATAAGCCTCCCAGCGATGCGTTCTTGAAGTCATACTTGCCCGCCACCTGCCAGGTTTCTTCACCATCGTTGTTGAAATCATTACCCGAGCGGGTCCATGCATCCATGCGACCATCCACATTGTCGCCGTGGTCGAAGTAGGCGTAGCCCAGCTGGCCGTTGGTCAGTTCCGCTTTGGTTTTGGAGTAGGAAAGCCCCAGGCTCCAGCTATCCACCTGCAGCCCCAGGTTGAGGTTCAGCCAGGTGGCCTTATCGTCGAATCCGGCATCGCCTACCGCCCAGTCACGCTGCCACACGTCACCATCGCTGCGCATGTCGTAGTAGATGCTTTCGAAAATGGCCCCCCCGCGTTTGCCGATGGGCGCTCGCAATGTCACGCCGTAACTGGTGTTCTTGTTGAAATCGGCGGCGACTCCGCGTGCATATCTCAGGGCGAAGAGCTTGGCGTCATAACCGATACCGAAGGTCTTGATATCGTCGATCTGTTCTCCACTGTTGCTGAGAATCTTCTCGAAATCCTCACGGTCACGCGGCGACACGCGATTGAAATAGGCGCCATCGATATTCAGTACGCCGGGCAGCGGCCCGATATCCAGTCCATCTATCGCCAACTGCGCACGGGCGCCCTGCAGACTCCCCGGCACCGCCCGGGTATCCAGAGTGCTGACGGTACCGGCGTCGAATCGCCCGCGTCCGGTTTGAAGGACGGCGGTCCAGTTTTCGCCACCACGGCGGAACTTCAAGTTGGCCTGACCCAGTTTTGCAAAGCCTTTGTTCGTACCTGAGGTGTCGTCGAAGAGATCCCGGTCTTCCGGCCGTGCGTCGATTTTCGCTACGCCATAAAACGATGCATCAAACCCGATGCTGTCTCGCCAGTATCCCGAGTTGTAGTCCGCCACCAGACCCAGAGCAGTGCCACCGAGGCGATCGCCAAAGGGGAAACCACCAAAATTGTCCTCTATCAGTTCGTTTTCAATGCGCGTATCGATATGAACGGTCCGCAGATACACGTTGAACTTGCCGGAATTATTGGTCCTGTCGTAATCGTGAATGGTCGACGCCAAAGCAGGTAGCTGAGCACCAAGCACAGCTGTGGCAAGAACTGCACATGTCACGTTTCTGGTTGTCATCTGAGTGTCCTTTATATTTATTTTGGCAACAGAATCCCTTAGCCACCGCACTAGCGCTGGCGGCTAACTTCGAGATGTGTTTTTTAGTGTTAGGAAATAGCGCCGGTCAGTACCGCACCCGCAATAAACACCAGCGAGGCACCTATCGCCGGCAATAGAGCAAACTTCTGAAGATCTCCCACTTCTTTATTAAGAAGTCCGGCGATGACATAAATGGCCGCAATCAAGGGGCTGAGTGCGTGTACCGGCTGGCCCAGCATGGAAGCACGGGCAATGTGCATCGGATCGACGCCATATTCCGCTCCGGCGGCAGCCAATATCGGCACAATGCCGAAAAAGTAAGCGTCGTTGGACATGAAGAAGGTGAAAGGCAGTGAGGAGAAGGCGGTAATCAACGCCATATGACTGCCTGCCGACTCCGGGATCACGGCTACAAAGGACTCGGACATGGCATCCACCATCCCCGAACCGGTCAGTATCCCGGTGAACACACCCGCAGCGAAGATCAGCATCGCTACAGTGATGGCGTTCTCCGCATGGGCTGCGATGCGCTTCTTTTGCTCAGCCAGTCGCGGATAGTTGATGAGCAGTGCCAGAGCAAAGGTCACCACCATCACCACCGGCAACGGCGCCACGCCAGTCCCCATGGCACCCGCCATGCCAAGCATCAGAACCAGATTGACCCAGACCAGCTTCGGGCGCTGATGGCTACGATCAATCTCGGGCACCTTTACTCCCCCCGCCTCTGACAACAACATATCCTTGCCGGGCTCCCAGCCCAGACGCTTGCGCTCCCGCAGGCCCAGCCACCAGGCTACGCCTGTTGCGTACACCAGGCCCAGGAGCGCCGCCGGGATCAGGCCGGCAAACACTTCCATCACATCCAGGTTCAGCGCACTGGCTACTCGCGCAGTAGGGCCGCCCCAGGGGATGATATTGATCATGGTATTAGTCAGCAGGATGAGCAGCGCGATGATCAGCGGGTTCATGCCTATGCGCAGATAGACCGGCAGAAAGGCGGTGACCACGATCAACACTGTGCTGGTGCCGTCGCCGTCCAGGGAGGTCACGGCGCCGAGAAAGGCCGTGGCCAGGGCTATGCGTAAAGGGTCGTGGCCGGCAAAGCGCGTAATGGTCTTGACCAGCGGCTCGAATAAGCCGGCGTCATACATGATCGAGAATAGCAATATCGCGAAAATCAACATGATCGCTACCGGGGCGACCTGCCGCATGCCACCCATGATCATCCCGCCCATTTCACCGCCCAAACCGGCAGCCAGACCAAAAACAACGGGCACGAGAATCAAAGCTACTACCGCTGATAACCGCTTGGTCATGATGAGCACCATGAAGGTGATCACCATACCGAATCCAATCCAAGCCATTTGTCTTTTCCTTCTTATTTTAAGCTACGCGAACCACCCTGTTGGTGATTAGGATGGGACAGTACACATTGATTTTTGATGTGTAAATCTTGATTTTATACATGCATATTTACATTAATAATGCATACATGCTCTAATCAGCGTGCTGCGCCAACAGCGCTCAACCACGTTCACTTATTCACTAGGGCGATTGCTTGTGAGCGACGATCATCTTTACCTATCGGCCGAGGAAGCTGCAGGCATTCTGGGCGTCAATCTTCCGACTCTCTATGCTTACGTAAGCCGAAAAAATATTCGTTCGGTCAAGGTGGAGGGCTCCCGCAAGCGGCGCTATTGGGCCGCAGATATCGAGAGGCTGACCAAGGGTAACAAGCGACCCGGCACGGCCGAGCAGCCGATGCTGGGCTTGGGCAATCAGAGCAGCGCCATTACCCTGCTGACCGATAACGGCGTTTATTACCGCGGCGTCAGCGCTACCGAGTTGGCCGACGCCGCATCGGTAGAGGAGGCGGCGGAGCTCATCTGGCAATCCTCTGGCGCCTTTTCCGAAGCATTGCCAACCATGCCAGCATGCACCAAGACTCTGCTGGACCTTTACAGCGACATGAGCGTATCGGAGAAAGCCATTGCGTTGTTTCCGCTGGTTGAGCGGGAAAACCCACGAGCTTTCGATCTGTCACCCGATGCCTACGCCAGAACGGGCGCGGATGTGGTGCGCATCCTTGCCTCACTTATAGCCGGCCGCGGCGCGCCAAGCACACAGCCGTTGCATGAGTTCATGACCAGCGAACTGAAGGTCGACCCCGCCTACAAGGACCTGATCAGGCGCCTGATGGTGCTGTTCATTGACCATGAGTTTGACCATTGCACCTATAGCGTCAGGGCCGCCGCGCGCACCGGGGTCACACCCTACTACGCCGCGATTGCCGGGCTGACGACCTACCAGGGCAGACGCACGGCCTACAGTCGGCACCAGGCAGCCAATCGGCTGCTTACCGAAATATGCGTGGCAAAGGACCCGACCCCAGCGATACTGCAGTACTTCAGCCAGAGCGGCGAGATACCGGGGTTCAACCACTCCACGCACAAGCTCGAAGATCCACGCGTAGCGAACCTGCTGACCGCTCTCACACAGCTGTTCGAGTCCGATCAGGAGTTCCAGAACCTGATGAAAGCGGTGGAAGTGGCCAATGAGCTGGTGCGCAAGCCACCGGAATTTGTCCTACTGGCCAGTTTCGTCGGACGCAAATGCAACCTTGTCGGCCAGGAGCTGGCCCTGGCTGGTATCGCCCGGACCATTGGCTGGATTGCTCACGCCAGCGAACAGTGTCAACTGCCCATATCTCGCCAGCGCGCCAACTACGTCGGCAAGCTTCCGCTGTAGCGTCCGTCCAGCCGGTTCCAATCGGGTCCGGCTGGCCCCTGGTTTTCATTCCAGCCAGGGATTGGCGGCAAAGTGCCCCGCCTCAAACTGCTCTATCGCCTCGCTCAGCGTCAGGGTACTGCCTATCGCATCAAGGCCGGAGATCAGCGCCTCTTTGCGCAGGCCATCTATCGCGAATTGCACACTGGTGCCATCCGCCAGCCTGATCTGCTGGGCGGGCAGGTCTACTTCCAGTTCGGCGCCGCTTGCCTGCGAGACAGTACGACCGATGGCACTGACCTGCTCCTTGTCGAGCTCGATCAGCAAAACACCATTGCGCTTGCAGTTGTCGAAGAAAATTCCGGCAAAGCTGCTGCCGATCAATGCTCGGATACCAAGTTGGCGCAGCCCCCATACGGCATGTTCGCGACTTGAGCCGCAGCCGAAGTTGGGGCCTACCACCAGGAATTGCGCCTTACTCCAGGGCGGCTGATTCAGAATGAAATCAGGATTGAGCAAGCCGTCGGCGAGAAACCGCAAATCGTGAAACAGGCCCCGGTCGAGGCCTGAACGGTCTATCCCCTTCAGGAACTGCTTCGGCATTATCACATCTGTATCAATATTGGCCGCCAGCATGGGGGCGGCCACACCCTGCACCTTGGTAAAGGTTTCCATTAGTCCTCCTGCTCGGCGAAAAGGTCTCTGACATCCGCCAGCTTTCCGGCTATAGCGGCAGCCACCACCATCACGGGGCTCATAAGGTGCGTTCGCGAACCAGCCCCCTGCCTGCCTTCAAAGTTGCGATTGGTGCTTGATGCACAACGATCGCCAGGCTCCAGCACGTCATCATTCATTGCCAGGCACATCGAACAGCCCGATTGCCGCCACTCGAAGCCTGCGTCAATGAACTGCTGCGCCAGGCCTTCGGCCTCCGCCTGGTGCTTGACCATGGTCGAACCCGGCACAATGATCGCGCGCACCCCGCTGGCCACCCGACGCCCGCGCAATATCGTCGCGGCCATACGCAGATCTTCGATGCGCGAGTTGGTGCACGAACCTATGAAGGCATGGCTAATGGGTATCTCGCTGAACGGTGTGCCGGGCTGCAGATCCATATAGCGCAGCGCTCGTTGCATATCCATGCGCTTAAGCAGATCGGGCTCGGACTCCGGGTCCGGTATCTGGCCATCGATGCTCTGCACCTGATCTGGACTGGTGCCCCAGGTCACCATAGGTTTTAGCGTATCGGCGTCCAGCTCAACCTCCAGGTCAAAATGGGCGTCAGGATCACTGTATAACTCGCCCCAGCGGGCCAGAGCTGCATCCCAAAGCGCACCCCTGGGTGCCCTGGGTTTGCCAGCCAGGTACGCAAAGACCTTGTCGTCCGGCGCCATGAAGGCACCTCTTGCTCCCGCCTCAACCGCCATATTGCAGATGGTCATCCGCGCCTCCACCGACATGGCGTCGATTACGGGCCCCTGGAACTCGATGGCGTACCCGGAGGCGCCCGAGGCACCAATTTGACCGATCAACGCCATGATCACATCCTTGGACGTCACCTGCGTACCCAACGCCCCCCGCACCAGAACACGCATGGACTTGAGCTTCTTGTACACCAGGGTCTGAGTGGCAAGCAGGTGCTCGATTTCCGAGGTGCCTATACCGAAGCCGAATGCGCCCAGCGCACCATAAGTGGTGGTATGGCTGTCGCCGGCCGCTATCACCATGCCCGGCAGAATGTAGCCCTGCTCAGGGGCCACCACGTGCTCGATGCCTTGCCGCTCGTCCAGGATGTCGAACAGTTCTATGCCGAACTCCTCGCAGTTCTCGCCGAAATAGGAGACCTGACGCGCACCACCGGCATCGGCAACCTCCGCCGTACGCACGGCGGAAGTCGGGTTTACATGGTCCACCACCCCTAGGGTCGCAGAAGGCCGCCACACCCTGCGCCCTGCCTCACGCAGCCCGCTGAAAGCCTGCGGGCTGGTGTACTCATTGGCGACCTGGCGGTCGATGTAGAGCAACACATGTCCCTGATCGTCGAGCTTGCAGATGGTGTGGGAATCAATGTGTTTGTCGTAGAGGGTTTTCGGCTGCATGGCTGCTCCAGATAATTCCACCGGTAACTCGAAATCTGCGCGCGCTCTGCTCGTCAAAGGACGAGCAGTAAGATTGGGAATGGAGGATACGCATGCACAAATTCGATGTAAATGTGTACTTAATTTGTACACTACATATTTATACGCATGGATAATTTTCATACAGATTTACGAAAAACTATCAACAGTATATTTTCTCCATCTTCAGTAGGGCGCAGCGAGATGCTGCATGGATTTCACATCAACAAGGCCCCGATAATGAACAACGGCAAACGCAGAGTGGGCTTATGGCTGGTACTGGCATTACTGTCTGTGGCGGCCGCCACCTTGATGTATCGGCTGCAACTGCCAGGTGCTTTCATGCTTGGCCCGATGCTGGCGGCGGTAGTGTTCGCCATCAGCGGCGCCGGACTACGGGTGCATCGGCAGTTCTCCATCGGGGCTTTAAGCATCATGGGCTGCCTGATAGCAGGCTTCATCACGCCCAGCCTGCTGACGGTATACCGCGACCACTGGCTGGCGCTCAGCGCAGCCAATATCGCCACCCTGCTGCTCATCATTGCCGTGGCGACCTTGATCACCCGGCGCAAATGGCTGCCCGACAGCACGGCAGTCTGGGGACTCTTCCCCGGTGCGGCTTCGGCAATGGTGCTGCTGGCGGACAGCCAGGGCTCTGACGCACGCATTGTGGCGATGATGCAGTACACCCGAATTGTCATGGTCTCGGTTGCGTCCATTGCCATGGCGGCGCTGCTTGATCAGGGGCAGGAGGGTGTCGGCGACTCGGGACCGCTGGGGCTGGTCTGGTCCGCGCCGGCAGACTACAGCCCTTTGCTTGCGGGACTGGCGCTGGCGCTATCCGGGTATATCGCAGCCAGACTGAGCGGCATCAATTCGCTCGCGCTCTTTCTTCCGGCATTCGGGGGGGCAGCGCTGCAGGGTGCAGGCCTCGTGAGGTTTGAAATTCCGTCCTTTATCTTTATCCCGGCCTTTGCCGTGACCGGCTGGTACGTAGGCCTGATGTTTACTCGTAGCACCATAAGGTACTGCCTTGGCCTGTTGCCAATCATGCTGGCGGCCATTGTGCTGGTGGTCTTCGTTTGCGGGCTGGTAGCCTTGGTGCTGGCGCGAATGGTGCTGGACACAGATATTCTCACCGCCTACCTTGCAATGAGTCCGGGCGGTATCGAAACCATCGTCATCATTGCACGGGACACCAATGTGTATCTGCCGCTGATACTGGCTTCGCAGTTCCTGCGTCTGCTGATTATGCTATCGATCGGTCCCAGTGTCGCCAGGGCCGTCGTGGGTTGGCAGAGTCGATAGTAGGCCGAATTTACAGGGAGCTTTGTGTCAAAATTCATATCCGTACATTTGCCTACCTTGACGATCGACCACTTGAATGCATCGCCCTCGCCATCACCGGTAGATATCAACCAAGCAGATCCATTAGCGCTTCCTCCAGCATGGCATGGCGAAACTCGAAGCCCAGTGCCTGCAGGCGTTCCGGCTGCAGATGCTGGCCACCCAGCAACATGCCGGACAGCTCGCCCAGCATCGCCTGTAACGCAAAGGCCGGCAGCGGCAGCAATGCCGGCCGGTGCAGAACCCTGGCCAGGCAGCGGGTAAACTCGATGTTGCGCACCGCTCCGGGTGCACAGGCGTTATAGGCGCCGCGGGCATCGGAATGACGCAGCAGAAAGTCAATCGCTGCCACCTCGTCCTGCAGGTGAATCCAGGGCATCCATTGCTGACCGCTACCGATGCGTCCACCCAGCCCCAGGCGGAACAGTGGCAGCAGCCGGGCCAGGAAACCCTTGCCGTCCGCCAGCACCGGTGCCGTGCGCACCAGCACGACGCGCACACCCAGCGCCTCGGCGCGCAGTGCACTTTGCTCCCAGTCCATACACAACTGGCTGGCAAAATCCCTGCTGGCCGGCGGACCGTCTTCATGCAGCAGTTGCTCACCGCCATCGCCGTACCAACCGGTGGCAGAGCCGGAAACCAATGTGGCTGGCGGTTGTGACAGCGTACCCATCCAGCGGACCAGCCGGTCGGTCAGATGGATGCGACTAGCTCGCAGTTCTGCCTTGCGTTTGCTGGTCCAACGTCGGTCGGCAATGGGCGCACCGGCGAGATTGATGATCGCATCCAGCCGGATGCCGCCCAGCTCCTCCAGCGTAGCCACGCCACGTACTCCGCTGCCGCACAGCCGGGCGACCTGTTGCGGGCGGCGACTGTAGACGATCAGTTCATGGCCCTGCTTCAGCCAGAGCTGGCACAGCGCCTGGCCAATCAATCCGGTGCCGCCGGTCAGTAAAATACGCATACAGCCTCCTCCGGTTGCGGTCAGTGGCAAGATACGGGTCAGCCCTTGCTGCTCGATTATCACCAGCAACTGCGGCTTACTATGATGCTAGTATTGCGTTGGCCGATGTCCATTATGTGCAAATCGCAGCGGCGCATTGCGGGGAGTCGATGCCCCTTTGAGCTCTTTCCAAGTGGATGGCCAGTCAGCACTTTTCCCAGAACTTGTCCATGTGGTTACGGATCTTGCCTGCCAGCATGAGTCATTCCGGTGTCCTGTTGCCGAGCGTCTGATTGGTATCGGGCTGCGGCTTCCTGAATGCGTAGCACTCTGTCGCGCTCGCGCTCCAGTTCCCGCTCCAGCTCTTCTTCGCTGGGTAGCTCGGTGAGGTATCTTGAGGCGAACAGCTGCTTGCCTTCACTCAGTACCGAGTATTTGGCGACGGTGTTGCTGCGCTCGCTGCACAGAATCAGGCCGATGGTCGGGTTGTCGTCGGCGCGGCGCCTCTGTTCTTCGTACATGCGTACATACATGTCCATTTGCCCAGTTCCAGCAGGAACTGCTGCAGATTGCTGATGACGGCCTGCTCCAGATCGGTTTCCTGGTAGGTCCTGTCCTGCAGGTTGAGAAAGTCGAGGATGTAGGGATCGCGCAGAAACTCCCTGGGGTCTTCCAGCAGGGAGGCGGTTTTCTGCTGTGCTTCCTGCTCAACGGCGACCTTGTCTTTGCTGGCCAGCAGGCGCTCGTAATAGAGTACGCCGATCTGGCGCTCCAGGGCGCGCACGCTCCAGTTTTGCTGTGCGGCTTCCTCTGCGTACCATTGCCTGGCACGAGCGTTTTCAATACGCATCAAACAGCGGTAATGCGACCAGCTCAATTCGAGACACAGTGTGTCTCGAATTGGAAAGGTCAGATAAACTGACGCATTTTCCTCAGGTTGGTAGCATCAAAGCCCTTGCCAAACTCGTCTTGCAAGCGCCTGGCCAGCGTCTCCAGTTGCCGCTTTCCATACTCCGCCCGCTCCCGCCCCCGCTGTTCTTCTTCAACAATCAGACGGCCAATATATAGGCTTGTACCATTTGCTGATTGACCACCTGACGGAGCTGATGTCGCGCCTGCTGGATAACATCGGCAATGGAAGTGTACAGGGTGTCTGCCAGGTTCTGATTACTCATGAATGACCTCCTGTCTCATGAAAGATTTGGGCACCGCCAACACTCAGCCGCTGACCAATACCTGCATCAACTCGACTCGCAACTGTGCACCATTCTGGTCATTGACGCGGTGCCCAGTATTGGCGACTTTGCCCACCGCCGGGATATCGATGCCGGCATAACGTGCGTAGCGGCCCTTCTGCGTACCGTAATGCAGCAGATTGGCGGCGATCACCAGGTCCACGTAGTCGGGCTGTGGATTACCGGTCTCGCGCAGGATGGACTCATGCCAGCGAGCCATTTGCACCAGCTCGTCGGACATCTGCCAGTGACGCAGCAGCATGGCACCCACATGGGGATGCAGCATCAACTCGAATTGCAGCCGTTCCAGCGAGCTCAACTCCGGCTGGCGTTGCAAGAGCTCGCGCAATGGCAGCTTGCCGATATCGTGCAGCAGTCCACCCAGGGCAGCCAGTTCAGCATCAAGATGAGGAAAGGGCTCTGCCAGGCAGTGGCACAGAGCGCTGATATGCACACCCCCAGCCACAAATCCCCGCAGCCGCTCCCTATTACCACCCGCGCTCTGCATGGTCTGCAGTACCGCCAATTGCGTAACCAGGGAGCGCACCAGGTTCATCCCCAGACAGGCGACCGCCTGCTTCAGGGAGGCGATGGGTACACCTCGCCGTAGCAATGAGCTATTTGCCACCTTCATCACGCGTGCAGCAATACCTGCATCCCGCGCGATCTCCCGCTCCAGCTCGGCAAAGGTGGTACTGTCCATGGTGGTGAGCGTGCGCACCCGTAATGCCACCTCCGGCAGGGAAGGCAGAATCAACCTATTGGCCGCGACCTCCGACTCCAGCAGCCTGAAGATATGCCTGGCACGCTCTTTCACCTTGAACTGTCCTTTTCATTGTTCAGAGCTCCAGGTTGGCACTCTGCGGAACGCAATGGCCCGCGGCCTATCATTGCACCACGCCTGCTCGTGCGACTATCGCAATAGGCGCTGGGTCAGACGATGGGCCACCGGCCCAAAGGCGAAGGCGACCAGGGCTGCCACTGGCCAGGCGGTGATGAAGGCATGCATCCATTGCAGGAAATAGTCATCCTGCCATCCCAGGTTGGTCCATGTCACCCAGGCGGTCATCAGGAAACACAGCAAGAGCGACATGATGAGCGCAAACACACAGCGGTAACGTGCGTTCATAGTTCCTTTCTCAGCAGGGCCGTCAACTCGGTGATTTCGACAACCTCGGTCAGTTCCTGCGCGAGATACTCCCGGGTATGCCTGTAGGCGTGATGCGCTTCCAGCCCGGCCTTTCCTTCCCAGCACTCCCACAGGATGAAGTCACCGCTACGCTGACTATCCTCGAATGCGCTGAACAGATGGCAAGCAGGCTCCTTGCGGGTTACGGTTGCCAGCTCTGCCAGTTTTCGCCTTGTCTCATCCAGACGCTGGGTATCGGTTGCCCGGATCCGGGCACTCAAGTAGTACACGCTCATGGTTATCTCCTTTTGGAAGCAGACAGGCTACCAATAAGATAAATTTGCAAGTAGAGTCATTTTTCGAATCTTATTTCTCGTATATGCAAACATGCTCGATGCTCTACATCTGTTCATTGCGGCCGTGGAAGAAGGTAGTGTGACCGCTGCCGCCCAACGCACCGGGCTGACGATTGCAACGGCATCGCGCCGTCTGAACGCCCTGGAACAACAACTGGGCTGCCGTCTTCTGCATCGTTCGAGCCGCGGCCTGACACTCACTCGGGAAGGCCGTGCCTATTTCGATGAGTGCAGCGGGCACGTGCGCGCACTCAACCATAGGCTCGACAACCTCAGCGCCGCACTACACAGCCTTGCCGGACCGCTTAAGATATTGGCACCCACCAATTTCGCCACCGGCCCACTGGATAGTTTCTGGTCAGACTTCATTGCACGCTACCCAGACATCGAACTCACCGTTGAGATGAACAACGATGTTGACGATCTGCTGCACGCCCAGGCCGATCTGGCCATTCGCATCGGCCCGCAGCCGGACTCAGCACTGGTTCAGCGCTATCTGGGGGCCATTCCCACCGTGCTGGTTGCCAGTCCCTCCTTGCCTGACCTTGCTACCTTGCAGACACCTGGGGACATCCAGCGCCATACCACGGTGACCAGTCGCGCCATCGCAGATTGGCACCTAACCAGCAACGCGAATGAGCAGGCGACGATACGCATACAGCATAAATATGTGGTCAATGATCTGGCGCTGGTGGCCACCTTGGTACGGGCTGGCGCCGGGTTGGCATTACTGCCGTTAAGTCAGATCTGGGACGACCTGACCACCGGGAAACTGATCAGGGTTCTACCGCAATGGGCTGGACAACGTCGCGACATCTACCTGATACGCCCACATCGCTTGTCGTCATCGGCACGGGCACAGGTATTCATGGAGTGTTTAGCCGCTTTTCTACCGGCCCAGCCGTGGTTTGAAAATACTTCTCAGGCTAGCCGCCACCCGAGATAGGCCTCGTTGGCGGCGGCTGATCATCGACCGTCTGCACTACCGTGACGTCTGAGCAGCCCCGGTGTGCTGCCCCAGTGACGGCGGAAGGCATGGGTCAGTGCGCTCTGGCTGGAGAAGCCGACCTGTTCCGCAATGCAGCCCAGACCCAGGCGGGTATGCAGTAACAGTTCACGGGCACGTTCCAGACGGGCCTGTAGCACATAGTTCGCAGGTGTCCTGCCCGTCGCCTGGCGGAATATCTGATGAAAGTGACCGGTACTGACACAGGCCACCTGTGCCAACTCCGCCACCGTCAATGGCGCAGCAAGATGCTGCTGGATATAGGTCTCCAGCTGAACCAGGTCCAGTCGCTGCCTGGGCGAGGGAAGGCGCTGCACTTGATGAAACAGGCGTTGATACAGGCTGGAAACAATAACCTGCGCCATGCCCTCTGCCGCCAATGCAGACTCCTGCCACAGGTTTTCTTCCTGATCGACAAAGCTCAGCAACAGGCGCAGGCTGGCATCGGCAGTAAAGTAGCGCGGTCGATCAAACAACCGCTCCAGCTCCGGCATGGAAGGATTGTAATGGTCAAGCACCACATGGCGATTGTCCCCCTTGCCTTCATAGAAGTGCACTTCACCCGCCGGCACCAGACAGCCATGCATGGCATCCACCCGGCCACCGTGACCGGCAATCTCGAACTCGGCCTGACCGGACAGGGCAATCACCATCTGATGCCAGGGGTGGTCATGGTGCATGCCGCTGGTCGGCAGCGTGCAGTGACGGATTCTGGCCTGCATACCCAGCTCCTTTTCCCCCAAAGTCTGTAACGGTCAACTATAGTGAGATATGACACATTTTGACACCATCAACCCCAGTGAGGCGCTCCGAGGTTTCCGAGCCTGAAACAAAAACAACTGAGCTCTGATCAAGACAGCGTTTGCCTCTTCCCGCCACACTGCTGATCAAAATCAAAAATGCCAAGGTGCACCATGCCTCTACCTCACCCGCTGCATGATCAGAACAGGCAACAACACGGCGCAGCTGACGACCTGCTGCATCCCGATCTGGAACACCAGAGCCTGCAGCAACTGGCTCGGCAGATCAGCCAGCATTACATGGTGGATGAAAACACCTTGATGCCTGAGCTCATCCAGTTGCTGGATCACCAGCCAGAGCATATTCAACGGCTGCATGAGCGCACCGCAGAGCTTGTTGAGCGGGTACGCAGCCAGGGCGATGCCATAGACAGCCTGGATCAACTGTTGCAGCAGTACAGTCTCGACACCCAGGAAGGCGTGCTGTTGATGTGCCTGGCGGAAGCACTGCTGCGTGTTCCTGATTCCCGCACCGCGGAAGCCCTGATTCGCGACAAGTTGTCCGTCGCTGACTGGAAAAGCCACCTGGGACAAAGTGATTCGCTGTTGGTCAACGCCTCTACCTGGGGGCTGATACTGACCAAGCGGGTGGTGAAGATGGACCCGCGCCATGATCAGCCTGTCCCCGTATTCAATCGTTTGATCAGCCGTCTGGGCGAGCCGGTCGTGCGTCAGGTGATGTCCCACGCGATGAAACTGATGGGACATCAGTTCGTGCTCGGTCGCACCCTGCCGGAAGCCCTCGCCAATGGCAAACCCCTGTTCAAGCAGGGCTACACCTATTCCTTCGATATGCTCGGCGAAGCGGCATGCACCCACCAGGATGCCCAACGTTATTTCTCCGCCTACCTGGATGCCATCGAGCGTGTTGGCCAGGCCGGCACCAAGGTCACGGCTGCGGCCCCTGCGCCCTCCATTTCGATCAAGCTGTCGGCCTTGCACCCACGCTACGAGCGCAGCCAGCGTGACAGGGTACTCAAGGAGCTCGGCAACACGCTGGGCCTGCTTGTGACCCGTGCCCGAGAGCTGGATGTAGCGATCACCCTGGATGCCGAAGAGGCGGATCGGCTTGAACTCTCGCTGGAGGTGCTGGAGCAGGTCTATCGTCAGCAGGCCAAGGGCTGGGGCAAGCTGGGCCTGGTGGTACAGGCCTACTCCAAGCGTGCACTGCCGGTATTGCATTGGCTGACCCGCCTGGCAACCGAACAGGGTGACGAGATTCCCGTTCGCCTGGTCAAGGGTGCCTACTGGGATACTGAGATCAAGCAGGCGCAGATAGAAGGGCTCGCCGACTACCCGGTTTATACACGCAAAGCCAACACCGATATTGCCTATCTCGCCTGCGCTCGCTATCTGCTCTCGGACCTCACCCGTGGCCGACTGTTTCCCCAGTTTGCGACCCACAATGCCCACACGCTGGTCTGCCTGCTGGACATGGCAGGAGACAGGCCCATCGAGTTCCAGCGGCTGCATGGCATGGGTGAAGCCTTGTACAAGCAGGCCTTGCAGCTTGCCCCGGCGGGCAGCTACTGCCGCATCTATGCACCGGTAGGGGCGCACAAGGACTTGTTGCCCTACCTGGTACGCCGCCTGCTGGAAAACGGAGCCAACTCTTCATTTGTACATCAACTGGTCGATGAGCGCGTTCCCGTGGCGCAACTCTGTCGCCACCCTCTGGAAGTCCTCAGCGGCAAGGCGGCCTATCGCAACACCAGCATCCCGCTGCCCCATGACCTCTACGGACCGGAACGGCCGAACTCCAAAGGGGTGAACCTGCTGATCAATAGCCAGCTTGATCCTCTGCTCCAGGCCATGCGGTCCTGGGATCAACATCAGTGGCAAGGCCGGCCCCTGCTGGCTCAGGCGGCTGATACCGACGCGGGGCCAAGCCGGAGCGTAATCAGCCCCTTTGATCGCCGCCAGCAGGTTGGGCAGATCGAATGGACCACGGCCGAGCAGGTGCAACGTGCGCTGGACGCCGCCGCGCTCGCCTTCCCGCGCTGGAATGCCGTTGCGGTGACGGAGCGCGCCGCCAAACTACGGCGCCTGGCTGACCTGCTGGAAATGCACTTTGCCGAGTTGATGGCATTGTGTGCCCGTGAAGCTGGCAAGCAGCTCTCCGATGGCGTTGCCGAAATCCGCGAGGCCGTGGATTTCTGCCGCTATTACGCCCATCAGGCCGAGCAGAAGATGGGACAACCAATCCAACTGCCAGGCCCCACCGGTGAATCCAATGAACTCTATCTCACCGGTAGAGGCGTGTTCGTTGCCATCAGCCCGTGGAACTTCCCGGTCGCCATTTTCCTGGGCCAGGTGGCTGCCGCTGTGGTTACAGGCAATACGGTACTGGCAAAACCCGCCGAGCAGACATCACTGGTGGCCCATCGTTGCATCGAGCTGATGTATGAAGCCGGCATCGAGCGGGATGTCGTGCAGCTCCTGCCCGGCTCCGGCAAGGAGCTTGGCCCCTTGCTCACCAGTGATCCTCGCGTTGTCGGCGTGGTCTTTACCGGTTCAACCGCGACCGCCTGGCAGATCAATCTCAACCTCGCCCAGCGTCAAGGCGCCCCTCTGGCGGCACTGATTGCCGAAACCGGCGGTCAGAATGCCATGATTGTCGACTCCACCGCCCTGCCCGAGCAGGTCGTTGCCGATGTTGTGGAGTCCGCTTTTGCCAGCGCGGGACAACGCTGTTCCGCCTTGCGGGTGCTGTTCCTGCAGGAGGATATCGCTGACAAGGTGGAAGAACTGCTTGCCGGTGCCATGCAGGAATTGCAATTGGGTGATCCACGCGCTCTGGCCACCGATGTCGGCCCGGTGATCGATGCCCAGGCCAGACAGAAACTGCAGGCGCATATCGAGCAATGCCGCCAGCAGGACCGGGTACTGGCCGAAACCTCTGTACCCGACGCATGGCGAGCGAATGGCGAATTCGTGGCTCCGGTGGCCCTCAGGCTGGACCGCATTGATCAGCTGGAAGCCGAGCACTTTGGTCCGGTCCTGCACATCATTCGCTACCGCGCGACAGAAATAGACCAGGTTATCGAGAGCATCAACCGCTGCGGCTATGGCCTGACGTTTGGCATCCAGAGCCGTAATGAAGGACTCGCCGCTGACATCGAACGACGAGTTCGCATAGGTAATGTGTATATCAATCGTAATATGATAGGCGCTGTTGTGGGCGTTCAGCCCTTTGGCGGTATGGGGCTCTCCGGTACAGGCCCCAAGGCTGGCGGGCCGCATTATCTGCTGCGCTTTGTCACTGAAAAAACCCGTACCATCAATACCGCGGCAATAGGCGGTAATGCCAGCCTGCTGGCGCAGGGAGATGACTGATTACCTCCCCTTCCTACAAGGAGTTGTTTCAATGCTGAATAACAACAATAGCCACTGCCCCGCCTGCGGGGCTTCCCCAGAGCAGAGGGCATTCCCATGACAGACCAGACCTATCAGTTGATCGCCATCGGCCTGTACTTCCTGACGATGCTGGGCATCGGTTACTACGCCTATTTCAAGACCACCGACCTGGACGACTACATGCTCGCCGGGCGCAAACTCTCGCCGGGCGTCGCCGCGCTGTCTGCCGGTGCGTCGGACATGTCCGGCTGGCTGCTGATGGGTCTGCCGGGAGCCATTTACGCATCGGGCCTGGTGGAAGCCTGGATCGCCATCGGCCTGACCATCGGCGCGTATCTCAACTGGCGTTTCGTGGCACCCCGGCTGCGCTCCTACACCGAGGTGTCCAACAATTCGATCACCCTGCCGAGCTTCTTCGAAAACCGTTTCAAGGACAACACCCGCCTGCTGCGGATCGCCTCCGGCATCATCATCCTGGTGTTCTTCACCTTCTATGTATCCTCCGGCATGGTCGCTGGCGGGGTATTCTTCGAAGCCTCGTTCAATACCCACTACCTGTTCGGCATGCTGCTGGTGGCCGGTATCACCCTGACCTATACCCTGTTCGGCGGTTTTCTGGGGGCCTCCCTGACCGATGTGGTGCAGGGCCTGCTGATGCTGGCTGCGCTGATCCTTGTTCCCTTGATCACCATTGTCAGCATGGGGGGTCTGGGTGAGACGATTGACGCCATCCATGCCGCTGACGCCGCCCACAACCTGGCCAACCCGGATGATGAGCTGCGTCGCACCTCATTGCTGTTCGGCGGCAGCCTGCTGGCCATCATCTCGGCCGCGTCCTGGGGGCTTGGTTACTTCGGCCAGCCGCATATCATCGTACGCTTCATGGCCCTGCGTTCATCGGCAGATGCCAAGGCCGGCCGCCGGATCGGCATTGGCTGGATGGTCCTGGTCGCCAGCGGTGCGGTCTTCACCGGCCTGATCGGTGTTGGCTATTTCCACGCCAGCGGGCAAACCCTGGCCAACCCGGAAACCGTCTTCCTGCTGCTATCGCAGATCCTGTTCCATCCGCTTATCGCCGGCATGGTATTGGCGGCCGTGCTGGCCGCCATCATGTCCACGGTTTCCTCCCAGTTGATCGTCTGCTCGTCAGCGCTGGTCGAAGATTTGTACAAGATCTTTGGCAAGGATCTGTCGGCGCTGCAGCAGGTCCGCCTGGGACGTCTGGGTGTACTGGTAGTCGCGGTGGTAGCCGCCCTGCTGGCCATCGATCCGCGCTCCAATATCCTCGGGCTGGTCGCCTTTGCCTGGGCGGGATTCGGCGCCGCCTTCGGCCCGATCATCCTGCTGTCGCTGTTCTGGCGCAAGCTCACCGCGATGGGGGCTCTGGCCGGGATGATCGCAGGTGCGGTGGTCGTGGGTTTCTGGGGCTATATTCCCAGCCTGCAGGCGCTGATGTACGAGATCGTGCCCGGTTTCCTGGCCTGCGCCCTGGTCGCCGTGGTCGTTTCCCTGCTGATGGGGCACCGCCACAACGAAGAGGTCCAGCAGGAGTTCAGCACCATGGAATCGCATCACTGACACACCAGCTACCTTCGCAAACGGCGGCACCCAGGCGGGTGCCGTCACAGCTCTTCAGCGCTTGTTGACGAGGCTTTTATAGCCGCCCCTCGCCTGTCCGCAGGCAGTCGCATGGTCTGCAACAGCAGGCTCAGCATGATCAGCGGTATGCCCATCCAGCCTGCCGCCGACAGCCATTCTCCGACGATCAATACCGCCAGCAGCACGGCGACCACCGGCTCAAGGAGCGTGATCAGGGTAGCCGTGCTGGCCGCGATATATCTCAAGCCGTAGCTGAAGCACAGGTAACCGACGAACATCGGAATGCAGGCCATGTATAGCGCCACGCTCGTGTGGGTTGCCGTAGCAAACAGGTTGTGCCCGGTGACCGCCAGCGTTGGTAGCAGCAGCATGGCGGCAATCCCGAACAGGCTGGCCATGGCCGACTTCGAATCCACACCCTGCTCGATCATGTGCCTGGCCACCCACGAGTAGGCCGCATAGCTCAGCCCGGCCACCAGTCCCAGCCCCACACCCAGATAAGACAGCAGGGAAGAGGTCACGGTTGTCGCTACCGGGCGTTGGCCCAGCGCCAGCAACACGATTCCCGCAGCCCCGAGCACAAAACTGAGGCCCCAGCGCATGGATATCCGCCTCCTGCTGATAAGACACTCCAGCATGACCGTGAACAGCGGAGCGCTGGCAATGGAGATCACCGTGCCGATGGCGACACCGGACAGCCGCATGGAGCTGTAGAAGGCCAGCGGATAGATGGCGACCGACAAGCCGCCAAGCAGCAGGCTGCGACGGTGACCAAGCAACAGCGCCTTGTCCCGTAGCAGTTCGCCAAGCGCGTTGATGACCAGCAGAACGCCACCCACCCCCATGGCAAACGCGCCTATGGCCAGGGCGCTGACCTCGGGAGCAAAACTGGCGGCGGTACCCGTGGTACCCCATATGACACTGGCAGCGATGATGGCGATCACGCCACGGGAATAGGGTTCTAGTCGACGCATGTTGTACCTGGCAAAGCGGTCGTTCGCGATACCCGCATTGTATTGGTCGGAACAGTCGGGCTTTGTGCTGAAAGGACGCTATTTGCTGCTGATCAGACGGATCAGCGGGCGAACCGGGTTGGCGACAGCCCAAAATGGGCAGAGAAACGCCGGCTGAATGCGGACACATCGGTGTAGCCGACCTGCTCGGCGATCACTTGGACCGGGTAGTCGGTGTGCTGCAGCAACGCCTTGGCCTTGTCCATGCGTACCTGGGTCAGGTACTGCATCACCGTAAGCCCCACCTGCTCGCGGAACAGTTTCTTGCATTGTGTTTCACTGAGGCAGGCGATGCTTGCCAGTTGGTGAATGCCCAGCCTTTCTCCCAGCCGCTCATCGATATAACCCAGCAGCCGACGAATCCTCTGGTCGACCTGGGGCATCAGTCGCTGCTCGGCCAGCAGCAGTGCAAAGACCTGGAACATCGACTGCTCCAGCCCCGGATTGAGCTGATGCTCCAGCTGCGCTTCGATGAAGTCGAGATAGCGCATCAGCGGTGGGCTGATCGAAAACACCGCCGGGCTACTGCCCGCCAGGTTGTCCGGCAGGGTATCCATGTCAGCGACAACGAACCTGGCCTCGGTGTCCGCCGTGAAGTGATGCATTTGCCCACGTCTGATCAGTACACATTCGCCGGGGGCGACATTGCCGCTATAGGCATCGAATTCGATCTCGATCACACCCCGCAGCGGCAGCACCAGTTGGTGGAAGTCATGTGCATGGCCATGGCGCTGGCGGCTGTAGGATCGTATGGACAGGTGGTTGGCCATCGGTGCGTCACTCGCAGGGCGTCCGCGGCATTATATACCCGTCGCCAGCCGCGAACGTCCTCCAGCCCCTCCAACCGCCCAGCACATCATTACGGAAATACCCCCTTTTCCAATCAGTGCACTGCCTGGTCTGCGACCATAGGCTAGTATTCAGGGGGCTCGTCCCTTGCTAACGTGACATCTTTTAGCATAACCCCCCATAAAATAGAGCGCTTGACGGGTCTTCACCCATGACAACGAGGTTAATAAATGCTCATTTTCTTTGCCAGCCTTGCCATTCTTCTTCTTGGCTACAAGTTCTACAGCCCCTTTGTTGAGAGACAAGCATGTATAGATCCTGAAGCCACAACCCCTCAGCAGCGCTTGCATGATGGCGTCGACTACGTACCCATCAGCCCGGTACGGGCGTTTTTGATTCAGTTCCTGAACATTGCCGGCATCGGTCCCATTTTCGGTCCCATTCTGGGCGCCCTGTATGGCCCGATAGCCCTGGTCTGGATCGTCATCGGCAACGTGGTTGGCGGTGCGGTGCATGACTATTTCTCTGGCGTCATGAGTCTCAAGGAAGATGGCAAGAGCCTGCCTGAGATCGCTGGCAACTATTACAACGTGATCTTCAAGGGTTTCATGCTGGTCTTCACCTGCATGCTGCTGTTCTTTGTCGGCGTGGTTTTCATCATGAGCCCGGCCGGGCTGCTGAGTAACCTTTCCTATTTCGAAGGTACCTTCCTGTCAGGCAATACCTTCTGGGTACTGGTAATCCTGGCGTACTATTTCTTCGCAACCCTGCTGCCCATCGACAAGATCATTACCAAGCTGTACCCGGCGTTTGGTTTACTGATGATCGTCATGACCACCCTGGTTGCCGGGGCGATATTGCTCGAAGCACCCCATCTGCCGCAATTCGGTGATGTGTTTGCCTTTTTCGACGGCCATCATGACCATGACTTCCTGGCTCCCAACCCTGATGGACTGCCCATATGGCCGTTGCTGTTCCTGACCATTACCTGTGGCGCCATCAGTGGTTTTCACTCCACACAGTCGCCCATGATTGCCCGCTGCCTTACCAATGAGAAATATGCCCGCCCGGTATTCTATGGCGCGATGATGTGCGAAGGCATCGTGGCCTGCGTCTGGGCTACCGCCGGTATTGCCGCTTTCCCTGGCGGCTATGCCGAACTGAAAGGCATGCTGGACATGGGTGGGCCGGGCCTGGTGGTCAATCATATCGCGACCAGTTATCTGGGTGTTTTCGGTGGGGTCATGGCCATTCTGGCAGTAGCCATCTTCCCGATCACCTCGGGCGACACGGCCTTCCGCTCACTGCGCCTGACGATCACCGATGCGTTCAATATCCCCCAGTCCGCCATGCGCAGGCTGGCGCTGGCAGCACCGATACTCGGCGTGGCCTATCTGATGACCTTCCTGGACTTCTCGTTGATCTGGCGCTACTTCGCGTTTTCCAACATGCTGCTGTCGACCAGCGTATTGTGGCTGGCAACCAAGTACCTGCTGGATAGAGGTACCTTCCACTGGATTGCCAGCATCCCAGCGGTGATCGGTACTGCCATTACCGTGTCCTATATCGCCACAGCCGGCATTGGTCTCAACCTGCCTGAGGAATACAGCAAACCGATAGGCATCATGATCGCCGTAGTGTGCTTTATCGGATTGGTCATTCAACACAATAAGCGCAATGCCAATGCCTACGCTGGACCGGGCGCCTGATTGATGGCGCTCCATCGGCAGTCATAACCAGACACGCGGGGCCCCTCAGTGGGCCCCGCCGTGTTTTCCGAGAGTGCCTGTCTCAGGAACCCGACGCTCTCAGGACACCCCAACGGCTTTCCGCTCCACCGCCCCCGCCTGCCCCACCAACCACTCCAGCGCCTCATCCCAGAACGGCTGCGCCTCGCTGCGGAAATACCCCATATGCCCTATCGGCGCCTTGCCCTTGGCCGGCTCGATATCGTAGATGGTCTGCGGCGCATTGCGGTAGCCCCTGGCGAAGGCATCCCGTGATTGGGGCGGGGCCCAGGGGTCGTCGCGGGAGGTAATGAAGGCGCAGGGGGTGCGTACGGCAGCGTAGCGGTCATGCACCTGGGGCATGCTCGGGTCGTCGAAATAGTAGTGGGGAAACTTGCACCAGCGCTTCCAGTCACGGTAGACACCCCGCGGCAGGTCGTCGCCCATGCCCAGCAGGCTCCAGGCCATGTAGCCTTTCCAGGCAACGATCGCCGGCATGATGACGTTCCAGAACAGGCGGATCTTGAATGCTTCACTCCTGGGCATCCAGCCGGCCCAGCCAGCGCCAGTGCCAAAGCAGAAGCAGGCGGTGATCTTGTCATGGTTGGGCAGCATGCCAATGGCGTGACCGCCGAAGGAGTGGCCGATCCAGTACAGCGGCAACGGGTCCTGGCTGAGCAGGTCCACCGCTGCCGGCAGGTCTTTCTCCGACCAGTCCAGGTAGTCCATCTCGAAGCCTTTCAGCGAAGCGGGCCTGGATTCGCCGGTGCCCCGGTAATCGATGGTCAATACATTGAAGCCCTGCTGCGCCGCGTATTCGGCGAAGCGGCGGTAGAAGCGCTGCGGTACGCCGGTGCCGCCGGCGACCAGCAGGTTACCTTTGGCCTGCCCATTGGCATGGAAGCGCGTGGCGCCCAGACGGTAACCATCGCGGGCAGTGATGCTGATCTTTTCGGAGCGGATATCTGCCTGGGCAGCGCTTGAGGGGGTACTCATGACCTGGTTCCGTTTTCTACTGTTGTTGTCGGAGCGCTCGGCCTGCCAGCGGGCCGGCATCTCAAACGATCGTTTGATTCCCCTAAGCTAGAGTATCCTTCCATTGCCGTCAAACCGGGCAGGCAGGCTCGCCCTCCATAAACAGCACAAATAACGCGTTCGCTCGCCCCGCAACGAAGCCGACCTGCCCACCCGCGTTCTCCACAATGCCCCGTACGATAGCCAACCCCAGACCAGTCCCGGTGCTGCCCTGACGCCCCTTGCGAAAGCGCTGGAACATGGCCTCCTGCTGTGCCGCCGGCACCCCCGGGCCCTGATCGGCCACCTCCAGTCGAATGCCATCGGCGCTCCGGCATAGACTGACCTGCACCCTGCCACTGCCGTGCACCAGGGCATTGTCCAGCAGGTTGACCAGGACCTCGCGCAACTCATCGGCATTGCCCCGGCACAGCATGCCATCCTCGATACGGGCCCCGATGTCCCGCCCCTGCGCCTCGAACAACGGCAACAGCGACACCGTGACTTCGCGAGTCAGCCGCGACAGATTGGTGTGTTGTGTCGGCCCGCCACGCTCGGCAGCGCCCTCCTGGCGCGCCAGCTCCAGCAACTGGCCGACCAGCCGGCGCAGCTGACGCATCTCCGCTTCCAGCACCGGCCAGTCCAGCTCACCGCTGCGGCGGGCATCCTGCAAGCGCAAATCGAGTACGGTCAGCGGTGTGCGCAGTTCATGGGCGGCATCGGCGATAAAGCGCCGTTCGGCCTCATAGGCATGCGCCAGGCGATCCAGTGCACAGTTGGCGGCCGCGGCCAGCGGGTGGAACTCACCGGGCAGGCCCTGCAAGGGTATGCGCCGTGTCGGTGCCGCCGGGCCGATACCCTGCGCCAGCCGGGCGGCACGGCGTACCGGGCGCAGTGTCCAGTTGAGCAACAGCAGGATCAGCAGAATGCACAACAACCCCAGGGGCAGCATCAGCACCAGACTGTGGCGCAGCCGGTCGAGCAGCAGCTCATCGAGCATGGCGCGCTCGGCCTGGTCATTGCGCGAGACCATCAGGATCGCGCCATCCGGCAGTCGTACCGGGGCATTGATGCTCGCACCGCCGTAAGGGCTCCAGCGCCACCAGGATGACTCGCGCGACAACAGCGCGGTGCGCAGGCGCCGGGGACGGCTCATGTAATCGGAATAGCCAAGTAGCTGGCCATCTGGCGCATACAAGGTGTATTCCATCTCGCCGCCGGCGTGATAGCGCGGCAGCCCTTCCAGAGCCTGATCGCTGGTGAAGCCCTCACTGACCGCCCTCGCCTGGATCAGCAATACGGCGCGGCGCAGCTCATCCCGCGTGCCGTATATGTGCATGGCGGAAATCCCGAAGCCCAGCACGAATACCAACGACAGGGCAATCAAGGTGCGCGCGCGCAGGCTGCGCCCAAGCAGGGACATCACCCTGCCCGTCAGGTTGCTGTCAGCTAGTGATGGCATATTCGCCGCCGATCAAAGTGAGAATACCTATCATTTGTATTTCTTCTTACAGGGAATGACTTGCGCATGCCAGCACAAACCAACTACAGCCACAAGATCTTTTCACCTGCCGCCCTCGCCCTGGCAATTGCCGCAACGTCGGCGCAGGGTGCCGAACCGAGCGAGGTCGAGACCGTCCAGCTCAGCAATATGGTGGTGACCGCCGCCGGCTACGAGCAGCAGTTGATCGACGCTCCGGCCTCGATCACGGTGATCGGCAAGGAAGACCTGGAAGGCAAGTACTACCGCGACGTCACCGATGCGCTGCAGGATATTCCCGGCGTTTCCATTGAAGGTGGGGCTGGCGGAAAACTGGAAAGCACCAGTATCAATATCCGCGGACTGGGCGAGTCCTATACCCTGTTCCTGATCAACGGCAAGCCGCTGGGGGCCTCCACCGAGGCCTACTACAACGGGTTTGGTTCGGCCACGCAGGTCGGCTGGCTGCCGCCGCTGGCGGCGATCGAGCGCATCGAGGTGATTCGCGGGCCAATGTCCTCGCTGTATGGCTCCAGCGCGCTGGCCGGGGTGATCAATATCATCACCAAGGACGTGGGTGACAAGTGGAGCGGCCGCCTCAGCTACGACAGGCTGTTCCACGAGGACAGCGACGCCGGCGGCTCACACCAGGCCAACTTCTATCTCAGCGGCCCGTTGGTCGAGGATCGTCTGGGCCTGACCTTGTTCGGTTCGCAGTACCAGCGCGACGAGGACAGGATCCAGGGCGGCTACACCGACAAGGAACGCATCGACGGCACCGCCAAGCTCAACCTGGTGCTCAACCAGGCCAACAGCATCGAGCTGGAAGCCGGTCGCGCCGAGCATGACAACGAGCGCACGGAAAAATCCGGCGCGCCCGGCGAGATGAACAATATCCGCACCCATTATGGCCTGACCCACAAGCTGGATTGGGGCGACAACGTCGAGACCCGCAGTTTCGCCATCAATGAGAAGGTCGAGATCGAGAACGGCAGCGTCGAGTCGCAGTACAGCAGCACCCTGGTCAACACCAAGACGGTGCTGCCACTGAGCAACCAGACCCTGACCCTGGGTGCCGAGTACAAATGGGAAACCACCGACCACGATGCCAGCCGCTTCTATGGTCGCGCCAACAATCTGGAACTGGAGCGCTGGCAGCGCGCGCTGTTCATCGAGAACGAGTACTACGTCACCGATAACCTGTCGATCACCGGTGGGTTGCGTTACGACGAGAACGAACATTATGGCGAGGAGTTGATCCCCCGCCTCTACGGTGTGTATCGCATCACCGACGAGTGGGTAGTCAAAGGTGGCGTGAGCGGTGGCTACAAGGCACCGACGCTGAAGCAGTCCGATCCCAATATCGTCGAGAACGCTGCCCGCAGCCGCGCCTTCGACATGGGCAACGCCGATCTCAAGCCCGAGAGCAGCATCAACTATGAAGCCGGGCTGATGTGGGATGCGGCCAATGGCATCAACTCCGGCGTGACCGTCTATTACACCGAGTTCGAGGACCAGATCGGCAAGCGCGTCATCTGCGACACCCGCGATGGCTCCGACCCGGTGTGCGATGTCAATGGCGTTACCCGCGAGTACATCAGCCAGTACATCAACCACGACTCGGCCGAACTGCGTGGGGTCGAGGTGTTCTTCAACGTGCCCCTCGGCCCGGTGCAGCTGAAGACCAACTACACCTACTCGGACAGCGAAATCACCGACTCGCAGGACTCGCCGGAAAGCGTCGGCCAGCCATTCAACAACCTGCCCAGGCACATGTTCAACGTCGGCCTGGACTGGGCGGCTACCGACGCGCTGGGGCTCTGGGCCAAGGCTCGCTACAAGAGCAAGACAGTGGAAGACAGCGAAAGCCGGATCCCGTCCTACACCCTGGTGGACATCGGAGGACTGTACCGGGTCAGCGACAGCTTCGACGTCTATGCCGGCCTGTACAACCTGTTCGACAAGGAAGTCACCGCCGAGGACTACGGCAAGACACTGGATGGCAGGCGCCTGAATGTCGGGGTGGCGTTCAATTTCTGAGTGCCTGGGCCGGGCCCGCCAGCCGGTAGCCCAGCCCTCGCAGGGTCTCGATGCCGCTATCGGCACCGGCTGCCGCCAGTTTGCGCCGCAGCCGCGAGACCAGCGCTTCGATGGCGTTGGGCGTCACGGCCTCACTCAATGAATACAGGCGATCCTCCAGATGATCCTTGACCACCACCCGGGGCGCGTGGCGCAGCAGTTCCTCCAGCAGCGCCAGCTCGCGCTTGGACAACAGCATCGGGCGCGTGCCGACCAGCACGTCGCGGCTTTCCCGGAAGAACGACAGGTTGCCCAACTGCAGGCATTTCTCGCTGCGTGGACCGGCGCGGCGCAGTACCGCCCGCAGGCGCGCCTCCAGCTCGGGCATGGCGAAGGGCTTGAGCAGGTAGTCATCGGCACCGGCATCCAGGCCGGCGACGCGATGGTCCAGGGAATCGTAGGCCGTGAGGATGATGCAGGGCAGGTCGCTGTTACGCGTCGAGTTACGCGCGGCCAGCACCGACAGCCCGTCCATGTCGGGCAAGCCGAGATCGAGCAGCATGGCGTCGTAGCGACTCAACCGGAGCATGGCCATGGCCTGCTGGCCGTGTTCGGCCACATCCACCACAAAGCCGCCCCGCTGCAGATGCTTCGACAACAGGTCACGTAACGACGGATGGTCTTCAACAACAAGCAACTTCATGAATTTCACGCGGCCGGGGCCCTGTCAGGCTCCGGTCAGTTGGAACTGGAATAGTCAGATGTAAAGAATGTAACAAAATGCATATGATTAGTATTCTTATTTGTATATTAGGCAGCTTTGTCGCAACCGCTGAGCATTCAGCTGCAAGCCCGTCCATTGAGTGAAGCCCAGGAAAAACCCTTCCATGCTCATGTCATACCGCTTTCTTACTGACCTGTCGTCGACCGCGCGCTACCGGCTCGTCATCCTGTCACGGACCCTGCTCGCGATCGTCGGTGGTTATCTGTTCACCGCCCTGAGCACCGCCAGCCTGGCTCTTGCCCTGCCGCTGCCCCGGACACAGGCGGTGCTGACCGCAACCCAGCTGTCCTTTGCCCTGTACTGCGCCCTGATCATCTGGGCCTATGCCGCCTCCACTGCCCGTCGCGCCTGGCTGGTCACGGCGGTACTCTGCGCAGTACCGGCCGCCCATCTGCTGCTCAGCGGAGCCCTGTCATGAAACAGCTCGGCTTTCGCCAGACCAATGCCTGGCTGCATACCTGGACCGGCCTGCTGCTCGGCTGGTTGCTGTACGCGGTGTTTCTCACCGGGACCCTGAGTTTCTTCCAGCAGGAAATCGGCTTCTGGATGAAGCCCGAGCTGCATGGCTCGGTCCCGGACGGCAGCTCCGCCGTGCGTGCGATCGAGCGCCTGCAGCAAGTGGCGCCCAATGCGGCGCAGTGGAACATCAATCTGCCCAGCGAGCGCAACCCGGCCCTGGAGATCCAGTGGGCTGCCCAGGGCGAGCGCATTGGCAGGGGCAGCGGCCAGCGCCTGACGCTGGATGCCGCCACCGGCGAGCCGCTGACCGTGCGCGAAACCCGCGGCGGCGGCTTCCTCTATCGCTTCCACTTCGAACTCTATGGCATGCCCCGGGTAACCGCACGCTGGATCGTCGCTATCGCCACCATGGTGATGCTGGTCGCCATCGTCAGCGGCGTGGTTACCCACAAGAAGATCTTCAAGGACTTCTTCACCTTCCGACCGCGCAAGGGCCAGCGCTCCTGGCTGGATGCGCACAACGCCACTGCCGTGTTGGCGCTGCCCTTCCATTTCATGATCACCTACAGCGGCCTGCTGCTGTTCATGTACATGCTCATGCCCTGGGGCGTGAGCAGCGCCTACCAGGGTGATATGCAGGCCTATTTCAGCGAAGCCGGCAATCGCCGGGGCGCCCCCGAGCGCGGGGTCCAGCGGCCCACTGGCGAGTCGCTGGCGGCGGAGCTGACAGCCCTCGCGCCGCTGCTGGCCCAGGCGCAGCAGCAATGGCCACGCGGTGCAGCCAGCATCCAGATCAGCAATCCGAATACCGAGCGGGCGCAGATCGAACTGCGCGAGCGTGGCGGTGACAGCCTGATCGAACGCGGTGGCAGCAGACAGCTGCGCTTCAACGGGGTGACCGGCGCCGCGCTGGCAACACCGGCCGCCGCAGCGATACCGGGCGCCAATGCCGTGTACAACGTGTTCAGCAGCCTGCATTTGATCCGTTTCGCCGGTCCGCCGCTGCGCTGGCTGTTCTTTCTCAGCGGCCTGCTGGGTACGGCAATGATCGCCACCGGGCTGGTGTTGTGGGTGGTCAAGCGCCTGCCCGAACGCAGAAAGCTGGGCCGTACGCCCTTCGGTCATCGCCTGGTCGAGGTGCTGAATGTCGGCACCGTCGCCGGCCTGCCAGTGGCGATTGCCGTGTACTTCTGGGCCAACCGCCTGCTACCGGCCGGATTGACACAACGCAGCGACTGGGAGATTCGCAGCTTCCTCATCGCCTGGCTGCTGTGCCTGCTGCATCCATTGCTGCGCTCGCACAAGCGCGCCTGGCAGGAGCAGTTGCTGGCCGCCGCCGTACTGTTCGCCGGTCTGCCGCTGTTTGGCCTCAGCCTGCCTTACAGTGGTCTGCCCAGCACTCTGGCCGCCGGCAACTGGCTGCTGGCGAGCATGGACCTGACGCTATTGGCCAGTGCCGCGCTGCTGGCCTACGCCGCCTTTGCCCTGAGCCGCCACCAACCCGCCCGCAGTCCACAACGCCAGCCACGCAAGGCGCCAGTGCATACGGAGGTGTCGGCATGATCAGTCTGAGTCTGGCGCTGTGCGTCAGCGCCTTCGGCAGCCTGTGCCTGGGCATGCCGCGGCATTTCGAGCAGGTGTTCAAGCGCAAGCCGCAGCCACTGGCCCAACGCGCCCTGCGCTGGCTCGGCTGGCTGCTGCTGGGGCTGGCAATCCTGCCCGCGGTCCAGGCCCTCGGCCCCTCCGTAGGGCTGGCACTCTGGGCCTCGGCACTGACCATTGCCGCGGCCGGGCAGGCACTGCTGTTGAGCTATCAGCCGCGCCTGGTGGTACCGGTCAGCCTGCTGGCACCGCTAGTGGTACTGCCCTTGCTCGCCGCATGACCCAGCGACCGTCTGCTGCGGCCACCTCGGGTCCTTTTCACTGAAACAATGACTGATCTGTGGGTCACACTCAGTGGGCCCGGGCGGCCGCTCGCCAGCCCAGCGCAAATGACGGTCAGAGGTAAGGATGAAGAGGATGCATGCGCTTGTTTGCCGGCTGGCAGTGATGATATCGCTGGCAGTCGCCGGCGCCGCCATGGCCGCCGAGCCGCTGCGGATCACCCAACTGCAGCGCTGCGGCGACCTGCTGGATAGTCGCCAACCGACCTTCTGCCTGCAGACCAGTGGCCTGCAGCAGGGCCAGTGGCAGGTGTACGTCAATGGGGCGGTGCTGGATGCGAAGCGGATCAGCAGACGCCAGGGTCAACTGCGCCTGCAGATCGATGCCACCGAAGCCCAGAGCGGCCCGCTATGGCTGCAACAGCAGGGTCAGTTCAGCAATCCGGTATGGATGAGCCTGGGCAGCAGCCATATCCTGGCCGCCGACAAGAAGGCGGTGACGAAGAACCGGGAAGGCCTGAGCACCTATGTCGATCTGGTCAGTGTGATCATCGAAGAGAGCCATGACGGCGCGGAGCAAGCCCAGCGCCTGGCTGACAAATACGATGCCAAGGTGGTCGGTGCGATACCGCCACTCAACACCTACCAGCTGCGCCTGCCCGCCCGCAACCTGGACCAGCGTGACGCGACGGTGCTGCGCCTGGGTGCCGAGGTGAGCGTGGATGCGGTGGTGATCGAGGAGTCCGGCGCCGAAGAGTCCATCGAACAGGACGCCAGCGACCCGCCAGCGCGGGAGAGCCAGGAATGGGCTGCCAATCGCTTTCTGGATGCGGTGAATTTCTACCAGCGCCGGCTGCAGAAGGAGCAGGACATCGACACCCGGCCGGTGCGTATCGGCGTGATCGAACGGGACGTGGACTTCGACAATCCGGATTTCGCCGACTACGCAGGCGACTGCCGCCGTGATGCCAGCCGCGTCTGCGTGTACGCCCGGGATGCGGCCAAGGCCGGAGGGCATGGCACCACGGTTGCCGGTATCCTCGCTGCGGCCTGGGACAACGGTGGCAACAGTGGTTTTCTGCGAGCGCTGGACAAGGTCGGGCCGGGCTTCGATGTGATTGTCGATCGCGGCTCGGATGCCGGGATCACTGCCAACATCGCCGCCTCGGTCAATCTGGTCGAGGACGGCGCCAGGGTACTGAACTGGAGCTGGGGTATCCACCGCACCGGCGCCATCGATGTCGATGGCGCCCCGGTAGACTCGCTGGTCCGCTCCGGGATCGCCATGAGTGGCTATGAAGAGCTGCTGGAGGAGTTCTTCCTGTGGCTGCGCCGCGAGCATCCCGACGTGGTGGTGGTGAACTCGGCCGGCAACGGTGCGTCATTCTCCGGCCGGGATGAATACCGTCTGCCCTCCTCGTTCATCACCGATCAGTTGTTCGTGGTTGGCGGCCATCAGCGCAGCGACAAGAAGGTCGACATCGACGATCCCCGGTACGCGACCCGACGCAAGACATCCAACGTCGATATGCGTGTCGATATCACCGCCGCGGCCTGCGTCCACGGTTCGATGACGGAAGCCGATGCAACTGGCGCAGTGCATTGCGGCACTTCCTATGCCACGCCGCTGGTCGCCGGGCTGTTGGCGGCGATGCTGTCCATCAACCCTGAGCTGGAACCGGATCAACTGCGCATGTTGCTACGCCGCAGCGCCATGACCATTGGCGAGGAGAACGATTTCGAGCCCATGGAAGCGGATGACCTGACCGCACCGATCCTGCCCTCAGAACGGAATAACGAACTCAATCATCCCGATGTCGGCCGCTCGGCCAGGCTGGATATGTACCGGGCGCTGGAATTGGCGGTGCAGAGTCTGGACAGCGTACGTTGAAGAGGAGCAGCCGGGGTGTAGCCCAGGTCCGCGTTCGGGCGCTACGCCTGCAAAGGTAGAGTCCGTGCGCATCCGTCGTCGAGCAGGCGCTCGACAACCCCGGGGGAGCGCGCCTGCGCTACGCCTGCGGAGGTGAAGTCCGTGCGCATCCGTCGTCGAGCAGGCGCTCGACAACCCCGGGGTGTAGCGCGCCTGCGCTACGCCTGCGGAGGTGACGTCCGTGCACATCCGTCGTCGAGCAGGCGCTCGACAACCCCGGGGTGTAGCGCGCCTGCGCTACGCCTGCGGAGGTGACGTCCGTGCACATCCGTCGTCGAGCAGGCGCTCGACAACCCGGGGTGTAGCGCGCCTGCGCTACGCCTGCGGGGGTGAAGTCCGTGCACATCTGTCGTCGAGCAGGCGCTCGACAACCCGGGGGGAGCGCCCCTGCGCTATACCCTACAGTTAATGAGCCGGCTCGGTGGCCCAGCGCAGGGCCGGGAGGATCGAGCCATCCAGCATGGGGCCGTGGCCCAGCCCGGCAAGCTCCCGGTACTCGACCTCCAGGCCCGGGTGCGAGGCCAGCCGGGCCGCCATCTGCTGCGCTGCATCGGCGGGCACTACCGCCATGGCGCGGCGGCGCTCGTCTGGCTGGGCGTGCGCCGCACGTGGCCCCGCTTCATCGCTGCCGCGCAGGATCAGCAACTGCGCCCGGGCCGAGGCCGGCAGGTCCTGTTCCGTGCGCAGCAGCAGGCCGGACTTCCACCACAGCGACGGGCTGGCGGCGATGTAACGCTGGAATGCCTGCGGTTGGGTGAACAATGTATTGAGTACGAAGGCACCCCCATAGGAATGCCCCCACAGGGCCTGGCGCCGGGTATCGAGCGGGTAGTGCTCCGCCACCTGCGGCTTGATGCGCGTCTCGATCAGTTCGAGAAACTCCGCCGCACCGCCGGCCGGGCGCCGCCGGGTATCATCCTCCAGCAGCGGCTGGCCCGGTTGCAGAGCCGGTGTGTAGTCATAGACCCGGGAATCGACATCCAGCCGCAGGTCAGTGGCATAACCGATCATCACCAGCAGCGCGGGACCGCGCTCATCCTGCTCCGCCAGCCACTCCTCGCGCAATGCACCCAGCGCCGCGTTGCCATCCAGCAGGTAGAGCACCGGGTAGCCGGCTGGCGGTGCGTCACGCCGGGGAATGGCCAGGTGGATGCGGTAGCGGCGCTGGCCATCGGCGGAATCCAGCTCGAAGCGGTCGAAGCGGTAGTACTGCGATCCACTATCGGCCAGGGTCGGGCCGAGCTTCTGCTCGAAGCTGGGCCGGGCCAGGGTCCCCAGCGACACCAGGCCGAGCCCCAGCAGCAGCCCCAGCGTGATCAGACGACGAAAAGGCATGGTGATCTCCATGATCCAGATGGTGACTCGTCTGGGCGCGCGGCCCAGGGTGCGTTGCTCACATCTTGTCGGGCAGTTGATAGGTCGCCGTTCCGCAGTCCTCGACAACCTGCAGATTGAGCTGCTGCTGCACAATCCATTCTTTCAGCCTGCCCACCGGCTCCGGGTTGGTCAGTTGCCCCTGACGCAACGGATGGGCATAGCCACGCCACATGAGCATCTGCAGCGACTGCGAGAGCAAACCGACACTGTTGGCAAAAGCCGGCAACTGCCGCAGCCCGGCGAAACTGGCCGGGCGCGCCGCCAGCGCCTGCAGCAAGGGCGAGAATATCTCCTCCGGGCCCTGGATCGCACCTATGGGCGTGGCAAAGTGCACGGCGCCCGAGCGGGGAGCCTCCGGCAACAGCCGGAAGCGTATCGCATCCACCTGCTGCAGATGCTGCTGCGCCGACAGGCGCTCGGGGGCACGCTGGAACAGGTCCCTGCGCTGGTGCTGGTTTCGCGCCAGGTCCTTTACCGTTTCCCGTACCGCCGGGGAAGTGATGCTCGCCAGCACCGGTTGCAGGTTACCGGGGATGGACAAGCCCTCCAGATTGTCGAAGGTATCGGCGCTGCCCAGGTAGGTCACACCGGCCTGTGCCGCCAGCCGGTGCACGTCCACCGAGTGTTGCGGACGCCAGTAGTCGGTGAGGAAGTCATGGGCCAGATAGGCTGTCCCCTTTCCTGGCAAGCCCTGTACGCTGGCGCTCAAACGGGGCTGGTCGACAAAAGCCCCAGCACCATCCAACCGCCCGAGCAACTCGAGCCCGGCCTGGATATTCTGCTCGGCGGTCCCTGCCCGGTGGTGCGCCAGCTCATTGAGCAGTTTCTGCACCGGTATCATCTGGGTCGCGCCGGGATGACACATGTAGTGCAGGTAGAACAGCCCCTTGGGTTTCAGGAACTTCTGCACCAGTTGCAACATGCTCTGCTGATGGTTGGGCGCGATCCATGACCAGACGCCATGGCTCACGATGAAGTCGAAGAACAGATTGTTGTCCTGGGCGAACCGGGCGAAGTCCGCCTGGATGAAGCGGATATTGTCCAGCCCGATAGAGCGCGCCGCATCCCGGGCAACGGCCAGGTGCCGCTCGTTGAAGTCGACGCCAACGAACTGTCCCAGTGGATTGGTCGCTGCGGCCACCAGCAGGTTGATGCCAACACCACAACCCAGCTCGCAATAGGAGTAGGGCTTGCTGATATCCGGTGCCACTGTACCGAGAAAGTGCGTCA
The DNA here is from genome assembly GCF_002979975.1 of Pseudomonas sp. MYb185. Lineage (GTDB taxonomy): Bacteria > Pseudomonadota > Gammaproteobacteria > Pseudomonadales > Pseudomonadaceae > Halopseudomonas. The sequence continues at coordinate 61,387 of NZ_PCQD01000012.1, forward strand.
GGCTGCTCAGCCAGACAGGCTGGATTTCCTTATGGAAATGGGCCGGATAGGACACATCCAGAACATAGCCAGCTTCCTTCTTCATGTGCTTGCACCTTCAAATCGTCTGCACTGTTCAAAGTGAAAAGCCCCTCTGGCTATTAACCAGAGGGGCTGGGGGCTTCAGGGGCCGGGATCAGAAGCTCTTGGTCAGGGCGAAGATCAGCCTGCGGCCATCCAGGTTGTAGGCATAGTTGCCATCGGTGGTCACCTTCTTGTTGGTGAGGTTGTAGATACCCGCCTTCAGGCTCAAGTCATCCTGAGGGCGGAACATCACACCTGCATCGGCAAAGGTATAGGACGGATACTTGATGCCGTTGGTATTCGAGCCACTGGTGCCGGTCTGCCACCGACCAGAGGTCTTGCCACGGTAGTTACCCTGGACCCACAGGTTGACCCGTTGTGTGGCCTGCCAGTCCAGCGAAGCGTTGAACATATGTTTGGCCACATCGTTCAGCGGCTCGCCCTTGTACTCGCCGGATTTCTGCTCGGTCTCAGTGTAGGTGTAGCTGTGGCGGTAAGTCAGGTTATCCAGGATGTCATAGTCCAGGGTGAACTCGATACCACGCAGCTCGGCCTTGTCAACGTTCTCGTAGGCGGTATAGCCGTATTGGTGCGGCGGGTAGTAGGTACCGTTGTAGTAACACTCCTCATTCGCTTCGCAGACCCGCCCGGTGCGGTTGATCTTGTCTTTGTATTCGGTCACATAAGCAGTTACCGAGCCGGCCAGACCAATGTCGAAATTCTCGTAATGGAGAGCGATCTCACGGTTCAGACTGGTTTCCGGAGTCAGATCCGGGTTGCCGATGATCACTCCCCCCATCGAAGTGGAACCAAAATCGGTGGCGGAAGAGCGCAGGTCAGGGGCTTTGTAGCCAGAGGTGACACCACCCTTGAGGGTGAAGTTATCGTTCATGTGCCAGACTGCGTAGACCTTGGGACTGAATTCACTACCAAAAGCCTGGTTGTCATCCAGACGACCGCTCAGGGTCAGGATCAAATCGTCGGTCAGGCTCCAGTTATCTTCCAGGAAAATGGAGTTCTGATAGCGGTTCATCTTGACTACCGCATCGGCATCGGGCACCACCGGTTCGCGCAGACCGTTGCTGCCATGTTCCAGGTTTTCGTATTTATGGGTAAGACCACCGGTCAGGGTATGTGCGCCCAGGAACCAACTCGCCTGGGTGTTGGCGGTGATCACCTCGAACTCGATACCCTTGCCAGTATTGGCGTTGAGAGTAGTCGCGTTTTCCGAATGGTCATAGTTGATATAGGAGTTGGTAAAGACGTTACCGTACTTACCCTCGTGGGCCAGGAAGTAGTTCTTCTTGATCGACTCCGCGTAGGTAGGGTTATCCTCCTCGGCAATACTTCTGCCGGGATTCTTCCAGCGCTCCTGCTTGGTATAGCTGTGCCCGAAGGTCAGCAGATTCTGCTCATTGAGGTTCCACGACAGCTTGCCGCCGGCGTTTCTCTTCTTGTATTCGGGGTCGGTGGCAGCGCTGTCGCTGAGACCCACCAGGTTGCTTTCATCCTGGTTCTGGAAGGCGCCGGTCAGTTGCAGGCCCAGCACATCCTCGATCAGCGGCATGTTCAGGAAAGCACTGGTCTGGAAGCCGTCTTCGTTCACATCGTTACCGCTGCCAGCCATGGCATATTCGGCAGTGATGCTGCCGGTCAGCTCCTTGCCGACTTTCTTGGTGATGATATTGATCACACCGCCCATGGCGTCGGAGCCGTACAGCGCCGATGCCGGGCCACGGATGACCTCGATGCGCTCGATGGCCTCCAGCGGCGGCAGGAAATTGATCGGGGTACCGGCTTGGGAGCCGCGTTCACTGAAAGCATCGTTACCCTGCGCAGGGCGACCATCGATCAGGAACAGGGTATAGGCGGAGGTCATGCCACGCATCATGATCGACTGCTCGACGCCACCACCGGAAATCTGCACACCGGCGACGTTCTTCAGCGCGTCGGTGATATCGGTATAGGATTTCTTCTTCAGCTCTTCCTGGGAGATGACCGTGATGGCTGCCGGCGCGTCCCGAAGATTCTGTTCAAAGCCGGACGCGGTCACTACCGTCTGCCCCAGGTCCAGCGCTTCCTGTGACTGTTGCGCAACAGCCGAACAGGCCACCGAGGCCATGGTTACCGCCAACAGCGTTTTCTTGAACTGTGGCTGTGAAGTCCTAGCAAAGGGACGCTTACTGCGTGACATGCTTCTTTCTCCAGAAGTAAGAAATGATTTGAGCAGTTGGCTATATTTTTTATGCTGTAACCGGGCCGGAAGAGCAGAGACAGCGCCTCACGGCTTTCGCAGGTCGACGCAAATGATATACATTGCCATTTGCGAGTAAATGTAATTTACAATCTATACACTTTGCATGCGCAGATTCAGGCGCAGACCCGGAGCGCGATTCTCCGCCCATAGCTCTGCACCCTGCAGACGCAGCGTGCTACGCGCGATGGCCAGCCCCAATCCGAAGCCATCGCCACCCGGGCGCGCCGCGTTGAGCCGGGCGAAGGGTTGGAAGATGCGTTCCAGTTCGCCCGCCTCGACCCCCGGCCCCTGATCTTCGATCCACAGGTGCCAGCAGTTGCCATCCCGGTGTCCGGCCAGACGCACGACGCCATCCGCCGGGGAATGGCGAATGGCATTGCGCAGGATGTTTTCCATGGCCTGGGCCAGGCCATTCAGGTTGCCCAGTACGCTGCAGTCAGCGGGCAATTCGCAGGGCAGCTGCTCGGTGCGCCAGCCGCTTTCGAAGCAGGCATTCTCTCGCAGGACATCCCACAACCGGCCCACGTCTACCGGTTCCAGCGGCAGACTCGGGCGCTCGGTGTCCAACCAGACCAGCTCCAGACTGTCGGCGATCAGCCGCTCCATGACCCCCACCTCACGCTCCAGGCGCTGACCCAGAGCCTGCACGTCCTCCGCCTGTTCACCCGCTACCCGCAGCCGGCTGAGCGGGGTGCGCAACTCGTGGGACAGGTCACGCAGCAGTTGGCGCTGGAAGGTCAGTGTGCCTTCCAGTCGCCCGGCCATATGGTTGAAAGCCCCGGCCAGATCGCCCAGCTCGTCCCGGCGCAAGGCCACCGCTGGCCCGACGCGCGCCGCCAGGTCACCGGCGCTCAAGGCGACGGCCTGGTGCCGCAGTATTGCCAGCGGCGCAATAAGCAGGCGATACAGCAGAACGCCGAGCAGCGCCGCCAGCAGCGTTGGCAATACCCGCTGCAACAGCATTTCCCATAGTTCGCGATATTTGCGCGGGCTCAGGCGCTCGGGCAGTGTCATCACCAGCCGGCTCTCCCCATCACTGAACGGCACCTCGAAGGTCGGCGTGCCATCAGGCCGGCCCATTTGCCCGTCCAACTGGCGTACAAAGCGCAGCCGCTGCCGCTCGGCCTCCTCCAGCGGTCGTGATGACAACGATCGCTGCTGTCCATCCACCACTACGGCCCAGATCTGTTCGCGGGCACGCAGACGCAGGAGAAAGCCGTCAACCCCCTGGGGCCCCTCTGCCTGCCACGCAGCTTCGGCCTCCTGCGCATAGCCGGTCAGAATGGTCTTGGTCGGTGCAGGCAGGTAGGAAGTGGCGCGCATCAGCAAACGGCCCAGGTCGACGTGCAAGCTCACCAGCAGCAGGCAGAACAGTGCCAGCGTTCCGGTCAGCCGCCACAACAGCGAGTACCGGCTGGGCAGTGTCATACCAGGCGAGCCAGCATGTAGCCCTTGCCCCACACCGTCTCCACCCGCCCGCCGTGGTAGCCGATACCTTGCAGTTTGCGGCGAATCTGGCTGATATGCATATCCAGGCTGCGATCATGCTGGGCATAGCCGCGACGCAGGGCCTGCTGATAGAGGAAGGGCTTGCTCAGCGCCTCGTCCATGTGTCGCCAGAGCAGTTCCAGCACGCGATACTCGCTGGGAGTGAGACCAGCCGGCGTGCCAGCCAGTACCACATCGCAGTCCATTTCATCGAAGTGCAGATCACCGCTGGGCTCGCGTGGCAATTGCTCACGCCGCTCGTAGGCCACCCGACGCAGGATGGCTTCGATGCGTACGCTCAACTCACCGAGGCTGAAAGGCTTGGGCAGATAGTCATCGGCACCCTGGCTGAAGCCGGCAATGCGGTTCTGCTCATCCCCCAGGGCCGACATCAGCAGGACCGGTACACTATGATGGCTGCGCAAACGTTGCAGGATATCCAGGCCATTGGTGCCGGGCAGCAGGATGTCCATCAGGATCAGATCGAAATCCTCGCTCTCGGCCAGGCGCAGCCCCTCGTCGCCGTCATGGCTGAGAGTGACGCTATAGCCACTGCCCTGCAGATGAAGCTGCAGATGGTTGGCGAGCAGAGGGTCGTCTTCGACGGCGAGGATACGAGTTGGCTGGGCAGCGGGCGACATGACACGTGACCGACAAATGAATGCGAATCATTCTACACCCTAATTGCATGCCACTTGCAACCAGCGAGCGTGCCAAGGCTGTCGGGACATATCCTTCCCCGGTATGCTGACGCCTATGTACAGCCTCGCCCACCCCGTCACCAGTCTCCTGGAAATCCGCAAGAGCCGCTTTCTCGGTTGCGTCGAGCCAATCGCCGACCGTGCCAGCGCCCAGCTGCGGGTAGCGGCGCTACGTGCCGAGCATCCGGATTGCGCGCACGTCTGCTGGGCATTGCTGGCGGGTGGGCACAGCGCGGCGGTGGACGATGGCGAGCCAGCCGGTACCGCCGGGCGGCCGATGCTCGATGTACTGCGCCATCAGCAGCTCGACGGCGTGCTGGCCAGTGTGGTGCGCTACTACGGCGGCATCAAGCTGGGCGCCGGTGGTCTGGTGCGAGCCTATACCGACGCGGTGGCCCAGGCGCTGTTGCAGGCCGACAAGATCGCCCACATTCCCACACTGGTTGTCTGGTGCGAGTTGCCCTATGCCCATGAAGGCATTGCCCGCCATCTGCTGAGCCAGGCTGGAGGAGAGTTGCTGGAAGTCAGGCATGCGGTCACCGTGCAACTGCGCCTGCGTCTGCCGGCGACCGCAGTCGGCGAATTGCGCGAGCAACTGCTGAGCGCAACGCGCGGCGAGCTGGACTGGCGGTTACTCGATCAATAGCAAAGATCGTGCAGTTCCGTTGTCATTTTGACTCGCCGCGTTCCGTCGATCCCCCTACACTATTCGATGATTTCACGCCTGGGGTCGGCTGCTCCAAACCGGACAGCCCTCCGCAGCAGCGATATAATTTCACCCCATCTCTGGGCACGCCGCACCTGTCAGGAAATACCATGCAGCAGAATCTGAAATCCGTAGCATCGATGCTGCTTGTCACGGTAGTGACCCTGAACCTGTTCATGATCGCTCTGCTGGCCTATACCCTGCACGCCTCGTACAAGCGCGAGATCGAGGAGGTGCGCACCAACGTCACCAACCTGGCGCTACTGATGGATCAAAGCGTGAGCGGTGCGGCCACCGAGATCGGCCTGGTGGTACAGGAAATCCAATCCTACCTGGAAACCGAACTGCGCAACGGTGAGCTGCAGGAAGATACCGTCAACGCCCTGCTCGTATCCCGCGAGAGCTGGATCAGCGACATCGCCATTATCCGCGTAACCGATGCCCGGGGCCGCGTTCGTTTCGGTTCCAACATAGGTGCACAACCGCCTGCCGACTTTACCCGGAATGAATTCTTCATCGCCCATCGGGACAGCAGCGATGCCGGGCTGCTGGTCAGCAAGCTGATTCCCAGTCGCTTCAGCCAGGATTGGGTGCATGTATTTTCCCGGCGCTATGATGATGCCGACGGCCGTTTTGCCGGCGTCATCACCGCCACCGTGCCAGCCAGCCATTTCGTCAGGCTGATCTCGGGCCTCGATCTGGGGCCGAACGGCATCGCCCTGGTGCGTGATCTGGACAAGAGATTGGTGGCCCGCCATCCACCGCTGGATGCCGCGCCCGGACATACCGGCTCGGTAGGTGGCTCCCAGGAGTTGACCGAACTGCTGGAGTCCGGCGCGCAGACCGGCATCTTCTACAGCGACGGCACCGCCGATGGCATACCGCGCACCGATGCCTTCCGCCGATTGTCGGCCATGCCGGTGTTCGTGGTCGCCGGGCTGGGTGAGGAAGACTATCTGCTCACCTGGCGCCACGACCTGACCAAGGCCCTGGTGTTGGGTCTGCTGTTTCTGTTGGTCACCTGCATCGGCGCATGCCTGCTGTGGCGCCAGATCAGGGCCAGCAACCGGGCCAACCGGCGCAGCCGCATGCTGCTGCAGCATGCCAGCGACGGCATCCATATCCTCGACAGTAAAGGCCGACTGCTGGAAGCCAGCGACTCCTTCTACAAGATGCTCGGCTATCCCGTCGGTGATCCCGCCGATCATTCGCCCTACAACTGGGATGCACTGCATACACCGCAGGAGCTGAGCCAACTGATCGCCAGTCAGTTGCAGTACAACCGCCTGATCACCTTCGAGACCCTGTTCCGCCACCGCGATGGTCACAGTTTCCCGGTCGAGGTGACCAGCGTGCTGCTGGAAATCGATGGCCAGCCGCTGCTGTTCAATGCGGCCCGGGATATCAGCGAGCGCAAGCAACTGGATGAGGACCTGCGCATCGCCGCCCGCGCCTTCGAGTCCGAAGTCGGCATGCTGATTACCGATGCCCAGCTGAACATCCTGCGTTGCAACCAGGCCTTCAGCCGCATCACCGGCTACAGCGCCGAGGAAGTCATCGGTCGCCAGCCCAACCTGCTGCAGTCCGGCCGTCACGACAGCAGCTTCTACGCGGGCATGTGGCGGGCGCTCGATCAGCATGGCGCCTGGCAGGGTGAAATCTGGAACAAGCGCAAGAATGGCGAGGTCTACCCACAACTGCTGTCCATCGGCACGGTCAATAACGAGCAGGGCCAGACCACCCATTATGTGGCCTCGCTATCGGACATCTCCGCACGCAAGGCCACCGAAGAGCAGATGCGCACCCTGGCGTTCTACGACTCGCTGACCAAACTGCCCAACCGGCGCCTGTTCCTCGAGCGGCTCGAGCATGCCCTGCGGACAGCGCAGCGCCACCAGACCAGGGGCGCCCTGCTGGTGGTCGATCTGGACAACTTCAAGGCGCTCAACGATACCGAGGGGCATGCCGCCGGTGACCAGTTGCTGGGGCTGGTCGCCACCCGCCTGATCGACTGCGTACCGCACAAGGATTCGGTGGCCCGGCTGGGCGGTGACGAGTTCGTGGTGCTGCTGGATGATCTGGCCAGCCATGCAATCGAGGCCGCACGGCAGGCCGAGCTGATCGGCCGGGATATTCTCGCGGCGCTGGCCAAGCCCTACCTGCTGGCACAAAGCGAATACCGTGGCTCGGCCAGCATCGGTATCGCGCTGTTCGGCGCCGGCGATACGCTGCTGTCGGAGGAGCCGCTGAGAAATGCCGACCTGGCCATGTCCCAGGCCAAGGCCGCCGGCAGCAATACCCTGTGCTTCTTCGATCCGCAGATGCAGGCCCAGGTGCGCGAGCGCAGCGAGATCGATGCCGGCCTGCGCATCGCCCTGGAGCAACAGCAGTTCGTACTGCACTACCAGCCGCAGGTCGATGCTGAAGGTCGCATCACCGGCGCCGAGGCACTGGTACGCTGGGCCCACCCGGAACACGGCATGATCTCCCCGGCACGCTTCATTCCGGTAGCCGAGGAGAACGGCCTGATCCTGCCACTCGGCCACTGGGTACTGGAAACCGCCTGCCGGCAACTGGCGCACTGGGCTGATGACCCGCGCATGGCGGAGCTGAGCCTGGCGGTCAACGTCAGTGCCAACCAGTTGAGCCAGCCCGACTTCGTCGCTCAGGTACGCGAGATCCTGCAGCGCACCGGGGCACCCACGCGGCACCTCAAGCTGGAGCTGACCGAGAGCGCGCTGGTCAATGAGATAGAAAGCACCATCGGCAAGATGAGCGAACTCAAGGGCCTTGGCGTCTGCTTCTCGCTGGATGACTTCGGTACCGGCTACTCCTCGCTGACCTACCTGAGCCGGCTGCCGCTGGACCAATTGAAGATCGACCAGAGCTTTGTCCACAGCATCCTGCGCGACCCCAACAGCGGTGAAATAGCCCAGATGATCATCCTGCTGGCCGATCGCATGGGGCTGTCGGTGCTGGCCGAGGGTGTGGAAACACAGGCCCAATGCGCCGCCCTGCAGGAGCGGGGCTGCCATAATTTCCAGGGATACCTGTTCGGCCGGCCGATGACCATCGAGGAGTTCGAGCGGGAGCTGCAGTAGCGCTGAGCTCCCATTGAGCATGTCCGTACACCGTCATTGCGAGCCCGAAGGGTGTGGCAACCCAAGGTGCACATCGGTTATTCCGTGCCCATGGATTGCTTCACCGCTTTGCGGTTCGCAATGACGAAGGGGGTAGCATACCCAGACCATCTCCACGCCTGCCCAACCGTCATTGCGAGCCCGAAGGACGTGGCAATCCAAGGTGCACATCGGTTATTCCGTGCCCATGGATTGCTTCACCGCTTCGCGATTCGCAATGACGAAGGGGGTAGCATACCCAGACCATTCCCACGCCTGTCCAACCGTCATTGCGAGCCCGAAGGGCGTGGCAACCCAAGGTGCATATCGGTTATTCCGTGCCCATGGATTGCTTCACCGCTTCGCGATTCGCAATGACGAAGGGGGTAGCATACCCAGACCATTCCCACGCCTGCCCAACCGTCATTGCGAGCCCGAAGGGCGTGGCAATCCACGGGTGCGCACCGGTTATTCCATGCCCGTGGATTGCTTCACCGCCTTGCGGTTCGCAATGACAGGGTTTGCTGCGCAACAGGGCTCCACCAAGAGTGGGTGAAGCTCCCAGAAAGGCAGATCACACCGTGCGCGAGAAATTACCCTTCTGTTCGGCGCCCAGGTAGGCGTCGAAGGCCATTGCCACATTGCGCAGCATCAACTGCCCTTCGGGCAACAGCAGCAACTCCCGGTCACCGATCGCCACCAGTCCATCGGCGACCGGCTCGGCCAACTGCTCCAGGGCGTCGGCGAAGTAGGCCTGGAAGTCGATACCGTAGTGATCCTCGAACTTGGCAAAATCGATACGCCCCTGGCACATCAGGTCGAGAATCACCTCGCGCCGCAGGCAGTCATCCTCGCTCAGGGTATAGCCGCGGTGGATGGGCAGCATGCCCGCATCGATCCGTGCATAGTATTGCGACAGCTCCTTGACGCTCTGGCTGTAGGTGTTGTCGACCTTGCCGATGGACGACACGCCAATACCGATGAGATCACAGTCGGCGTGGGTCGAGTAGCCCTGGAAGTTGCGCTGCAGGGTGCCGTTCTCGCGGGCCAGCGCCAGCTCATCCTCCGGTAGCGCGAAGTGGTCCATGCCGATATAGACGTAGCCGGCGCCGGTCAGCCGCTCGATGGTCAGCTCCAGCAGCTCCAGCTTGCGCTCTGGCGGCGGCATGTCCTGGGGTCGGATCAGCCGCTGCGCGCGTACCAGGTCCGGCAGGTGCGCATAGCTGTAGGCGGCGATGCGATCGGGGCGCATGTCGATGATCTTGTCCAGGGTGGTATTGAAGCTCTTGACGGTCTGCAGTGGCAGGCCGTAGATCAGATCGACGCTGACCGACTTGAACTGCGCCTCGCGGGCAGCCTGCACCAGGTCGCGGGTCTGTTCCTCACTCTGCAGGCGATTGACCGCGGCCTGCACCGCCTCGTCGAAGTCCTGCACGCCGAAGCTCAGGCGGTTGAAGCCCAACGCGCGCAACTGATGGATCTGTACCGGGGTTACGGTGCGCGGGTCGACTTCCAGGGAAAACTCATGGGCATCGCTGTCGTCCAGGTTGAACGACGCACGCAGGGTGTCCATCAGGTCCGTCAACTGCTCGCTGGTCAGATAGGTCGGCGTGCCACCACCCAGGTGCAGCTGGGTCAGCTTACGCGACCTGTCGAACAAGGCGGCCTGCATGGCGATCTCGCGCTTGAGGTATTCAAGATACTCCACCGCCCGTTCGGTCTTGTGGGTGATGATCTTGTTACAGGCGCAGTAGTAGCACAGGCTCTTGCAGAATGGGATATGGATGTACACCGACAGGCACTTGGGCGTCTCGGCGGTATTGCTGGCCCTGGCCGCGGCACGATAGTCGTCCATGGCGAACGCCTGGTGGAACTGCGGCGCGGTCGGGTAGGACGTGTAGCGCGGGCCGGGCCGATCGTATTTCTCGATCAGCGCACGGTTGAAGCTGATTTTCTGCGTCATGGGTCTCTCGCCCTCATCATTTGGCGACGTCTGTCTGGCAAATCACATGGGGAGAGTGTAAGGCAAGCAATCCACCTTTGCATTGAGGCGGGTCAAGGAGCGGCCAGCCAGGAACTGATCATGAGCTCGCACGCTTCGTTGTCCCGGGTTGTCGAGCGCCTGCTCGACGACGCAGTGACTCAGAACCCCGCAGGCGTAGCGCAGGCGCGCTACACCCCGAAAACCATGCGCCACATCCGCCCGGGTTGTCGAGCGCCTGCTCGACGACACAGTGACTCGGAACCCCGAGGCGTAGCGCAGGCGCGCTACACCCCGAAAACCATGCGCCGCATCCGCCCGGGTTATCGAGCGCCTGCTCGACGACGCAGTGACTCGGAACCCCGCAGGCGCGCTACACCCCGGTACGGTAGCGAATGAAAGTAAAAACTACTCCTGGCGCAGGCCAAACATGATGGCATGGGCCTTACCGCCGCTGACCGAGACCACCACACCTTCCCGGGCATAGATCCAGGCTTCATCGCCGTCGCCTATCGGCGCGCGCAGCTCGACCGGTCCGAAGGTGGCCTCGATATCGCCCAGCCCGAGCGGCTTCTCGGGAATCAGGCTCAGGCGCTCCACCGGATACTGCGCCAGTGCCGCGCCCACCGCCGGCGATACCGCCTGATCCGGCATGTCCGGCTGCCAGGCCTGTGCCTCGACCAAGCTGTCGGTCTGCTGCTCATCCAGGCCGATGACCGCCTGCACCCGCCAGCGCTGTCCATCGGAATCCAGCGGATGGCGGCTGACCAGCCGGGGCTCGCCATCGGCACTGATCATCCACAGACTGCCATCACCGAGGATGCGGCCGACCTCGGCCAGCGTCAGTACGCGCTCACGCACCGGGGTCCACAGGCTGGGCTGGTATTGTTGCTTCCAGGCCAGCGGCTGCCCACTCTGCCCGCCCTCCTGCGCGGCGCGCCAGCGGTCGAGCGCGAACAGCGACAGCAATACCACTGCCAGCAGCGTACCGATACGTAAGCCCATGCGTGCGTTCATGCAGTCCCTCTCTGGCAGCCGGCATCCGGACCGGCGAGTACAAAAACAAAAGGGCATCCCTGGGGATGCCCTTTGTGCTGATCGTTGATCTCAGGCAGCGTCATCGACGCTGATGTGCTTCTTCAACTTGTTCATGGCGTTCTTTTCCAGTTGGCGGATACGCTCCGCCGACACCTGGTACTTGGCCGCCAGTTCATGCAGGGTGGCCTTTTCCTCGGCCAGCCAGCGCTGGTAGAGAATATCGCGGCTGCGCTCGTCCAGTTGCGCCAACCCCTGCTGCAGCTGCTGGCTGGAACTGTCGCTCCAGTCGGCGCTTTCCAGCTGGGTGGCCGGGTCGTAGCGCTTGTCCTCCAGATAATGCACCGGCGCGTAGGCGGCATCGTCATCATCGTCGTCGGAACCGTCGAAGCCCAGGTCCTGACCGTACAGGCGGCTCTCCATCTCGCGCACCTCGCGGGCAGCCACACCCAGGTCCTCGGCCACGGCATTGACCTCATCATGGGTCAGCCAGGCGAGCTTCTTCTTGGCGCTGCGCAGGTTGAAGAACAGCTTGCGCTGGGCCTTGGTGGTGGCGACCTTGACGATACGCCAGTTGCGCAGGATGAACTCGTGGATCTCGGCGCGGATCCAGTGCACGGCAAAGGACACCAGGCGCACACCCATTTCCGGGTTGAAACGCTTGACCGCCTTCATCAGGCCAACGTTGCCTTCCTGGATCAGGTCGGCCTGGGCCAGACCGTAGCCGGAATAACTGCGTGCGATATGCACGACAAAGCGCAGATGCGACATGACCAGTTGTCGTGCCGCTTCCAGATCCTGCTGATAGAACAAACGATCAGCCAGCTCGCGCTCCTCCTCGACACTGAGTATCGGGATGCTGCTTACGGTCTGAACATAGGCCTCCAGGTTCGCACCCGGAATCAGGTTATGTACGGGCTGCAAAGCAGTGCTCATGCTTGGACTCCAAAAAAAGGTGAAAGACAGTTTAACGTCGTGTCAGCGACGGCCCGCCAGGGGCTGAGGGGTGACAGGGCACCCGGAATGACGCTTCAGTGTATCACCACATGCTAGGACATGGAACGTCTTGACAAGTTCCGCAGATACATAAATTATCTTTATAAATCAATACGTTAATAAAAATGACACACTCTGTTACTGCGGTTCGATATCACGGATATGTCGCCCCACCGCCAACCAGGCCCCGGCCAGCCCCAGCAGCATGGCTCCCGCCAGCAGCACCAGCCCATCGGACAGCGGCATGCCGGACAGCGCGAAGTCGCTCTGATACAGCGCAGCCACCTGGCGCACGGTGACATTCAGCCAGGCCAGCCCGGCGGCCAGCAACAGCCAGGCTATCAGGCCGGCAAGCAGGCCATAGAGTACGCCCAGGTACAGGAATGGCCGGCGCACGAAGGCATCGGTCCCACCCACCAGCTTGATCACCAAGATCTCGTTGCGCCGGCTCTCGATCGCCAGGCGGATGGTGTTGGTCATCACCAGCAGCAATGCCAGTACCAGCAGCACCGCCAGTCCGCCGGTAAAGCGCTCGAACATGGCCAGGATCGAGGTCAGGCGTTCTACCCACAGCAGATCGATCTGCACCTCATCCACACCGGGCATCTGCGCCAGACGATCGCGCAATGGCTGCAGCGCCGAGGCGCCGCCCTCGAGGTCCTGTGGCATGACCAGGATCACATCCGGCAGCGGATTGTAGGCCAGTTGCTGCAGGGCATCGCCCAGCCCGGAATGCTGCTGGAATTCCGCCAGCGCCAGTTCGCGGTCCAGCAACTGGGTGCCGGCCACGCCCTCCAGCGACTCGATCTCGGCCTGCAGAGCCTGGGCCGCATCGCTCTCGACCTCGCCGTCCAGGTACACCGACAGTTGCGCGGCGCGCTGCCAGTCGATGCCCAGCCGCTCAACCTGGTCGATCAGCACCGTCAGCCCCATCGGCAGCGCCAGTACGATACTCATGACCAGCACTATCATCACGGTGCTGAAGGGATAGTCCCAGATGCGGCGCACCGCCAGCCGGGCGCTGTCGCGGTGGCTGCTGGCCCAACTGCGCAGCGGGTGCCGCCAGTTGCGGCTGGAACGGGCCGCGCCGCTGGCAGCCTTCTGCGGACGCTTGTCCGTGGGTCGGTTCTGATTGGCCGCCATGTCAGTCCCCATCCGCCAGTAGTCGACCGTCGCTGAGGGTCAGCATGCGATGATCCAGTTGGGCGATCAGCGGCAGGTCGTGACTGGCGATGATCACCGTCACCCCGACCCGGTTGAAATCCTCGAACAGCCCCATGATTTCCGCCGATAGCGCCGGGTCCAGGTTGCCGGTGGGCTCATCGGCCAGCAGCAGTGCCGGCTTGTGCACCACCGCCCGGGCAATACCGACCCGCTGCTGCTCACCCCCGGACAGGGAGATCGGGTACATGTTCTCGCGCTTGAGCAGGCCGACCTTGTCCAGCGCCGCGCGCACCCGGCGGCCGATCTCGTCACGCGGGGTGCCGTTGATGATCAGCGGCAGCGCCACGTTGTCGAATACCGTGCGATCGAACAGCAGCTGGTGGTTCTGGAACACCACGCCGACCTGGCGGCGCAGATAGGGAATGTCGTGACTGCCCAGGTCGCGCAGGTTCTGCCCGCCGACATGCACGTGCCCGGAGCTCGGCCGCTCCATGCACATGATCAGCTTGAGCAGGGTGCTCTTGCCCGCCCCGGAATGCCCGGTGATGAACACCATCTCCCCGGTACGGATATGGAAGCTCAGACTGTCCAGGCCCTGGTGGCCGTTGGGGTAACGCTTGCTGACCTGGTCGAAACGGATCATGGGCTACTCGCGACCGAACAGGGCCTTGACGAACTCCGGCGCAGTGAACGGCCGCAGGTCATCGATCTGCTCACCCACGCCGATGAAGCGGATCGGCAGGCCGAACTGCTTGGCCAGGGCGAAGATCACCCCGCCCTTGGCGGTGCCGTCGAGCTTGGTCAGCACCAGGCCGGTCAGCCCGACCGCCTGATCGAACAGCTTGGTCTGACTGATGGCGTTCTGGCCGGTGCCGGCATCCAGCACCAGCAGTACCTCATGCGGCGCCTCGGCATCGAGCTTGGTCAGCACGCGCTTGACCTTCTTCAGCTCGTCCATCAGGTTGTCCTTGTTGTGCAGACGTCCGGCGGTGTCGGCGATCAGCACATCCACCCCGCGGGACTTGGCCGCCTGCAACGCATCGAACACCACCGAGGCGGAGTCCGCGCCAGTGTGCTGGGCGATCACCGGAATGCTGTTGCGCTCGCCCCACACCTGCAGTTGCTCGACCGCCGCGGCACGGAAGGTATCACCCGCTGCCAGCATCACCTGCTTGCCCTCGCCCTGCAGACGCTTGGCCAGCTTGCCGATGGTGGTGGTCTTGCCTACCCCGTTGACGCCCACTACCAGGATCACATACGGCTGCTTGCCGGCATCGATCTGCATCGGCTTGGCGACATGACTGAGCAGACCTTCCAGTTCGTTCTGCAGCGCGCGGTACAGCGCATTGCGGTTGGACAGTTCGCGGCGGCGAACGCGCTGCTGCAGCGACTCCATGATCAGGGTGGTGGCTTCGATACCGACGTCGGCCATCAGCAGACGGGTTTCCATCTCCTCCAGCAGTTCGTCGTCGATTTCCTTTTCACCGAGGAACAGGTTGGCCATGCCCTCGCCAAGGTTGGCGCTGGTCTTCGACAGTCCGGCGCGCATCCGCGCGAAGAAGCCCTTGGGCTCGGCGGCCTGCTGCGGCTCAGGGGCCGGCGCAGCAGCCTCGCCCAGACCGGAAAACAGCTCCGCGGCAGCCTGGCGGGCAGCCTGATCGTGGCTGGCGGAGGCGGCGGCCGGCTCGCTGGCGGGGGCTGACGGTGCGTTCTGCTGGGCAACATCCTGCGGCTCGGGCGCAGCAGGCGTCACTGGCGGCGGCTCGGCCACCGGCTCATCGGCCTTGCGGCGCATCCAGCCGAACAGACCTTTCTTGCCGGCCTTGCCGTCGTCGTTGCGCTCGGGGTCCTGTTCGGGGTGCTCTGGCTTGTCTTTGGAACCAAACATTGACGATCACTATCTGAGTCTGGCGCAGGCATTTAGCCTGCGCGTTGAAGGTTGGGTTATCCTACCCCACTTCCGCTACCGACGGTATGACCCTCTAGCCACAGGACTTCAGATGCACATGGCGCGGCGCTCATTATTTTTCATTCTCCTGCTGATGGTCGGCCTGACCAGCAGCGTCCAGGCCAACGGCACCCGGCAGCCGACCCACGAATTCACCCTCGACAATGGCCTCAAGGTCATCGTCCGCGAGGATCACCGCGCCCCGGTGGTGGTATCGCAGCTGTGGTACCGGGTTGGCAGCAGCTACGAACCTCCGGGGCGTACCGGTCTGTCCCACGCCCTGGAACACATGATGTTCAAAGGTAGCGAACGCCTGGCTCCGGGCCAGGCATCGCATCTGCTGAGCAGCCTCGGCGCCCAGGAGAATGCCTTTACCAGCCGCGATTACACCGCCTACTACCAGGTGCTCAGCCGCGACCAGCTGGCCATTGCCCTGGAGCTGGAGGCCGAGCGCATGCATGGCCTGACCCTGCCCGAGGACGAGTTCCTGCGCGAGATGGAAGTCATCAAGGAGGAGCGCCGCCTGCGTGTGGACGACAACCCCAACAGCCTCGCCTACGAGCGCTTCCTGACCCTGGCGCACATGGCCAGCCCCTACGCCCAACCGGTGATCGGCTGGATGCACGACCTGGATCGCCTCAGCGTGGAGGATCTGCGTGAGTGGTATCGGCGTTACTACCAGCCGAGCAACGCCATCCTGGTGGTGGTCGGCGATGTACAGGTGGATGCGGTGCGCAGCCTGGCCGAACGCTATTTCGGTCCGCTGGACAATACCCCCAGCCCGGCCGCCAGGGCGCCGCTGGAACTGCCGGTCGGGGGTGAGCGCAGCCTGAGCCTGAACCTGCCGGTACAGATGCCCAGCCTGCTGCTCGGTTTCAATGTGCCCAGCCTGAGCACCGCCGAACATGCCTGGGAAGTGCATGCCCTGCGTCTGCTCGAAGCGGTGCTCGACGGTGGCTACAGTGCCCGCCTGGCCAGCCATCTGGAGCGCGCCCAGTCCATCGCCACCGCAGCCTCGGCCAGTTATGAAGGCTTCGCCCGCGGCGATACCCTGTTCCTGCTCTCGGGTGTACCCAGCCAGTCCCGGCAGGTCAGTCTCGAACAACTGGAACAGGCACTCTGGGAGCAGATCGATGAGCTCAAGCAGACCCCGCCCAGCCAGGAGGAGCTGAACCGGGTGCAGGCACAGATGACCGCTGCCCTGGTCTATGCCCAGGACAGCATCAGCCACCAGGCCAACCAGATCGGCATGCTGGAAAGCATCGGCCTGCCCTGGACCCTGCTGGATGAGGATATTGCCGCGCTGGAGGCGATCACCCCCGAGCAGATCAGCGAGGTCGCGCGACGCTACCTGGTGCCCGAGCGCCTGACCCGTGCACACATTCTGCCTGTTGCCACCGAGGAGGAGCGCTGATGGCCGCTGCAACAACCAACCGGCGCTGGGTATTGGCCCTGCTGCTGTTGATCGCCCTGGTGGCGGCTCTGGTGCTGCTGCGCAAGCCGGCACCGCAAGCCCCGGCGCAGATACCCGCCGAGACCAGCCAGCCAGTCACCGAGTCGGACCCCGAGGCGCAACCGGATGCGGTGGAGGAGCTGCTGCCGGAACTGGACTCGCTGCAGAACATCGATCTGCAAAAACCACCCGCCCGGCGCAACCTGGACCTGCAGCACTGGACTACCAGCCAGGGCGCACAAGTCTATTTCATGCCCGCCGAGGAGCTGCCGATGCTCGACGTGCAACTGCTGTTCGCCGCCGGCGCCAGCCGCGACGGCGAGCTGCCGGGGCTGGCGACCATGACCAATGCCATGCTCAACGAAGGCAGCGGCAGCAAGGACGCAGGCTCCATCGCGATGGGCTTCGAGCGGCTTGGCGCCGAGTTTTCCAACAGCTCGCACCGGGACATGGCACTGGTTGGCCTGCGCAGCCTGACCGCCGCCGACAAACTCGACCCGGCACTGGCTCTGTTCGCCGAGGTCATCGCCCGCCCCAGCTTCCCCGAGGATGCCTTCGAGCGCCTGCGCAACCAGTTGCTGGCCAGCCTCCAGTTCCGCCTGCAGCGCCCCTCGGCACTGGCCAGCGAGGCATTCTGGGCCGATCTGTACCCGCACCATCCCTATGGCAGCCTGCCAGAAGGCACTGCCGACAGCCTCGGCCAGTTGGGCCCGGACGACCTGCGCCAGTTCCATCGGCAGTACTACAGCGCCGGCAATGCAGTGATCGCGCTGGTCGGTGATATCGACCGCGAACGCGCCGAACGCATCGCCCAGCGGCTGGCCGACGCCCTGCCCCAGGGTCCAGCTGCCGCCCCCATCGGCGAGCCGTTGCCGATCGCCACCAGCCATCGGCACATCGACTTCAACGGCCAGCAGACGCACATCCTGGTGGGCCAGCATGGCATCAGCCGGCACAACCCCGACTATGCCGCACTGTACGTCGGCAACCAGATTCTCGGTGGGTCGGGCTTCGGTTCACGCCTGATGCAGGAGATCCGCGAGAGCCGTGGCCTGTCCTACTCGGTCAGCAGTCGCCTGGTGCCGATGCAGGCCACCGGCCCGGTCATGGTCAGCATGCAGACCCGTGCCGACCAGGTAGACCTGGCGCTGTCGGTCATTCACCAGAGCCTCGATGAGTTCATCAGCGAAGGGCCGACCGAAGCAGAGCTGCTGCGCACCAAGCGGCAGATCAATGGCGAATTCCCACTGAGCACAGCCAATAATGCGTCGATCGTCGCCCAACTGGGGGTGATCGGTTTCTATGGCCTGCCGCTCAATCACCTGCAACTGTTCCTCGACCAGGTACAGGCGTTGACCACCGAGGATATCCGCGACGCCTTCGCCCGGTATTTCCACCCGGACCAGCGCCTGGTGATCACCGTGGGCCCGGCGCTGGTCATCCAGCAGAGCGAAGAGGATCTCGATAGTCAGGAAGACGAGTCTACGCAGGCCGTCGAGCCTGGCAGCAACCCCCCGGTCCCGGAGCCCCAGGCATGAAGCAGTCCAAAACCCGCCAGAGCCAGCTGCGCATCATCGCCGGCGAATGGCGCAGCCGCCGTTTCAGCTTCACCGAACAGCCGGGCCTGCGGCCCACGCCCGACCGGGTACGGGAAACCCTGTTCAACTGGCTGAGCGCCTACATCGAAGGGGCCCGTTGCCTCGATCTGTTCGCCG
Source organism: Pseudomonas sp. MYb185 (assembly GCF_002979975.1). Classification (GTDB taxonomy): domain Bacteria; phylum Pseudomonadota; class Gammaproteobacteria; order Pseudomonadales; family Pseudomonadaceae; genus Halopseudomonas. The sequence goes on from NZ_PCQD01000012.1 coordinate 80,013, forward strand.
GCAGTGGCGCGCTGACCCTGGAGGCCCTGTCCCGTGGCGCAGCCACCGCGCTGAGCTGCGACCTGAGCCGCGAGGTGGTGGAAACCCTGCGCGGCCATCTGCAGACCCTGCAGTGCGAACGCGGCGAGGTGCGCCAGCAGGATGCCTTGAGCCTGCTGGCAAGCTCCCCGGAGACACCCTTCGACGTGGTGTTCCTCGACCCGCCATTCCACCAGGATCTGCTGATTCCAGCCTGTACCGCACTGGAAGCCAACGGCTGGCTGAGCACCGATGCGCTGATCTATACCGAAAGCGAAACCGCGCCGGACCGCCTGCCGCACCCGCCGAACTGGCAGTTGCACCGGCAGAAGAAGGCCGGCCAGGTCTGGTACAGCCTGTGGCAGCGACACGAGACACAAGCCCTTGGAGTGTAGTGCGCCCGCGCTACGCTCTGGTACCCACGCAGGCCACCCGGAACCCCTGTCGTCGCGCAGGCGCGCGACAACCCGAAAGACGCTTGCCGCTCAGACCTGGAATAGCTTGCAAAGCTGGCCTCCATGCCGTTTTCCATTTTGCCGCAGCAGGGTCATTACGCTACCATCTGCGCTCCGGTACCCACAGGCAGGATAAAGCCAATGAATACTGTTCTCTATCCCGGCACGTTCGACCCCATTACCAAGGGCCACATGGACCTGGTAGGACGCGCAGCCAAGCTGTTCGACAAGGTGGTGGTGGCGGTCGCCGCCAGCCCGAAGAAGAACCCAGCGTTTTCGCTCGAACAGCGCGTTGAAATGGCACGCGAGGTGCTCAAGGAGTACCCGAACGTTGAAGTGGTGGGTTTTTCCAGCCTGCTCGCGCACTTCACCCGTGAAGTCGGCGCCAACGTGCTGCTGCGCGGCCTGCGGGCGGTATCGGATTTCGAATACGAATTCCAGCTGGCCAACATGAACCGTCAATTGGCACCGGAAGTGGAAAGTCTGTTCCTGACGCCCTCGGAGAAGTATTCTTATATCTCGTCCACCCTGGTCCGCGAAATCGCTTCCCTGGGCGGCGATGTCACCAAGTTCGTTCATCCGGTAGTGCATGAAGCCCTGCTCGAGCGCTTCAGCGGCTGAACGGCAGCTACCCGGAGTAAAGCAAGTCAATGGCCCTGATCATTACCGACGACTGCATCAACTGCGACGTCTGCGAGCCGGAATGTCCCAACGGGGCCATTTCCCAGGGCGAGGAAATCTATGTCATCGACCCCAACCTGTGCACCGAGTGCGTCGGCCATTTCGACGAGCCCCAGTGCCAGCAGGTCTGTCCGGTCGACTGCATACCCCTTGACCCCGAGCACGCCGAGACCAGGGAGCAGCTGATGGATAAGTATCAGTTGCTCACCAGCACCAAATGAGTATGTTGGTGCGCCTGCCGATCCTGCTGGCACTGCTGCTGAGCCTGACGGTTCACGCCGCCCCGGCGCCCGATCAGCAGGCCGTTGCCAGTGCTCACCCTGTCGCTACCGCCGCCGGCCACCTGATTCTCGATCAGGGCGGCAACGCCTTCGATGCCGCCATTGCCGTGGCGGCTACCCTGGCCGTGGTCGAGCCCTACGGGTCGGGTATCGGTGGCGGCGGTTTCTTCCTGTTGCGCCAGCCTGGCGACAACACACCCCGCTATCGTTTCATCGATGCCCGGGAAACCGCCCCCCTGGCGGCCCATCGGGACATGTACCTGGATCAGGCCAACGAACCGCAACGGGTGATCAACGGGCCGCTGGCCGCCGGCATCCCGGGCACACCGGCGGCACTGGTGCATCTGGCGGAGAACTATGGCGTGCTGCCGCTGGCGCAAAGCCTGGCGCCGGCCATCGCCGCCGCCGAAGACGGCTTCGCCGTGGGCGAGAGCTATCGCACACTGGTCGGCTTCCGTCTGGCCGCCATGCAGGCGGATGCGGAGACGGCGCGTATCTTCCTGCAGAACGACCAAGCACCGGCCTCCGGCAGCCTGATCCGCCAGCCGGAGCTGGCCGATACCCTGCGCGCACTGGCCACCCAGGGCCATGACGGTTTCTATCGCGGACCGGTAGCCGAACGCCTGGTCAGCGGAGTGCAAGCCGCTGGCGGCATCTGGCAGCCCACCGACCTGGAAAACTACCGGGTCATCGAGCGCGAACCGATCCGCTTCGACAGCCGCGGTTTCGAGGTGATCAGCGCACCGCCGCCCTCGGCCGGTGGCATCGCCCTGGCCGGTATCCTGCAGGGGCTGGAACAGTTGCCGGCAGCAACCCCGGGCTCCGTGCAGTGGACGCATCAGCTGGTCGAATTGATGCGCCGTACCTACCGCGACCGGGCAGTACTGCTGGGCGACAGCGATTTCATCGAGGTGCCGACCGCGCGGCTGGTATCAGCGGAGTACGCTCGCCAGCTGGCTGCAGGCGTCAATCCCGAGCAAGCCACACCGAGCACCGAGCTGGGCCCGCCACAGCCCTTCCAGGAAGGCACCAATACCACGCATTTCTCCCTGATCGACCGCCAGGGCAACGCGGTGGCCGCCACCCTCAGCATCAACCTGCCGTTCGGGGCGGCTTTTACCGTACCGGGCACCGGCGTGCTGCTGAACAACGAGATGGATGATTTCGCCGCCGACCCCTCGGGCAAGAACAGCTACGCGCTGGCCGGCAGCGAGGCCAATGCCATCGCCCCCGGCAAGCGCCCGCTGTCGAGCATGACCCCGACCATGCTGGAAAACGATGGGCAGTTGGCGGTGCTCGGCACGCCCGGCGGCAGCCGCATCATCAGCATGGTTCTGCTTGGCACGCTGCAGGCGATGGACGCCCGACCGGTGACCGAATGGGTCAGCCGCCCACGCTTTCATCATCAGTATCTGCCCGATCATATCCAGGTCGAGGACAGCGCCTTCGATAGCCGCCAACAGGCAGCGCTGCAGGCCCTGGGCCACAGCATCAGGCCGGTCGGCCGGGATTATGGCGATATGCAGGCGCTGTTGTGGGACAAGCGCCGCGGCGAGCTCAGCGCCGCCAGTGATCCGCGCGGTGAAGGCGAGGCCAGCGTGCAGCACCCGATCAAGCCAGACTGACCGCCTGTTCCAGACGCTGGGCCTCATTCGTGGATACCCGCTGCGCCAGCCCGGCATGGCCGCGCCGCAAATGCCGGCGCACGCGCAGCATGTAATGCAGGTCATTGAGCAACGAGGTGGCCTGCCAGCCATCCAGCTCCCGGTTGCGCAACTGCTGTTGCAGCTCACGCTGGAAGGCCTCGGCAAACAGCCGGTCCTGCGCTTCGCCATCCTCCAGCCGCTGGCCGCGAGCCTCGGCATCATCGGCCACCTCCAGCCAGTGGCGCAGTTCCAGCAGGGACAGGCCACCCTGTTCCCGTAGCCGCATGTACGCCTCACGGATCGCCGGCTGGGTGCTGTCGATCTGATGACGCAGGTTGCTCTGCAGGTGCTTGGCCGCCTTGACCGCGCTCACCAGATCCCGCGCCGCCGTAGTCGCGTTGAGCATCGCCTGTTGCTGCTCGGGCAGCAGCGAGACGTCGACATGGGACAGGAAGTCGACGATATCGGCATACACCCCCTTGATGTGGCGTTCGTACAAGGCATCGGCGTCTTCACGCATCGCCAGCGGCACCGGCTGGCGCACCTGCTCATGCAGTTCGGCTGGCGTCAGCTCGGCCAGGCGCGACGGCAGATACAGCGCCGCACCGACCACCTGCCGGCTCAATTGCGCCAGATGCTGCACCTCCTGGTCCAGTACCTTGAGCGCAGTATCGGCGTGCAGCAAGGCCGACTCGTTGATGTACAACGCTCGGGTGCGCGGCTGCTCACTGAGCATGCCGCCGCCTTCCGGCAGTGGCTCGCCATCGGGCAGCCAGCGCTCCAGCGCGCGGACCAGCAGAAAACTCCAGGGCAGCATCAGCGCCAGACCGAAGACGTTGTACAGGCTATGGAAGATCGCCAGCTTGAGCATGTGCGCATCCGGCGCCAGGCCACCCACATCGGCCAGCCATTCGACCGCTGCCATCAGTTGATGCAGCAACAGCAGCGCGCCACCGGCGGTGACCAGGTTGAAGATCAGGTGGGTGGCGGCGATGCGGCGACCGGCATTGTTGCTGCCGATGGCGGCGAACAACGCGGTGGCCGTGGAACCGAGATTGGCACCGATCACCAGCGCCAGCGCATTGTCATACTGCACCTGCCCCGCTGCCAGCGCCGCCAGGGTCAGCACCAGGGTAGCGTGGCTGGACTGCATGATCACCGTGGCCAGCGCACCGATCAGCACGAACAACAGTACCCCGGACCAGCCTTCGACAGCGTAGCGCCCAAGATCGAAGGCGCCTTCGAAGCCGCTGAAGCCGGTCTTCATCAGATCGATGCCGAGAAACAGCAAACCGATACCCAGCAGCGCCAGCCCCAGGCCACGCCAGTTGCCGGCCTCGCGTCGGGCCAGAAACACGCCGAAGGCGAGCATGGGCATCGACAGCTGGGCCATGTCCAGCTTGAGACCGGCCAGGGCAATCAGCCAGGCGCCGGAGGTGGTCCCGAGGTTGGCACCCAATACCAGGCCGACTCCGCCCAGGGTGTTGATCAGCCCGGCACTGAGAAAGGCAATGCCGAGCAGCGTGACCAGGGTGCTGGACTGCACCATGGCGGTACTCACTACCCCCACCAGCAGGCTTTTCCACAGGCCGCTGGTGCTCCACTTCAGCCAGCGCTCCAGCGCGCCGCCGGAGAAGGCGCGAAAGCCCTCCTCCAGCCGGCCAATACCGAGCACGAACAGCGCCACGCCGGCAGCCAGCGTGGCCACTGCCGTGCTCCAGATCATCAAACCGAGCAATCCCAGCAACAGGGCTGGCAGCCAGACCTGCCCGACTATCTTGCGCATAAGCCCCGACTACCATCAGACAGGCCAGGACTGCCGGCTAACGCCGCAGCCGGATTGCCTCGATCAGCGATTCTCGTCGCGCTGCTTGCGACCGTAACCGCTCTTGGTGCAACCCAGGCAACGCATGAAGGTTTCCTTGCCGGGGCGGACCACCAGCTCCTGCCCCGCTTCGGCGGTGTTGCCCGCCAGTGCGGTGAACGGCAGGCTGACGACGAAGGCTGCCGCGCCGACCGCAGTGATGGCGGCGCCGATCGGCCGGGCGATGACCAGATCACCGACCATGGCGAAGATGCCGGGGTTCTCGACGTGTTCCTGGTAACCATAGTTGGCCTCGGTGGCCATGACGCTGCCGGCAAGCAGCAGGCCGGCGAACAGAGCAGTGAAGTGACGTAACAGGCGCATATGTGTAATCCCTGATGGTGAGCCCGATGGGAGCATCGTTTTGTTGTCAGGGCACTCCTTCCCGGAGTGCACTCAATGGCAATTGTAGGCCCATTCGGAATATTAGGAAACGTGACATGGGCAAAGCGCTACCAGTCGCACATTTTCCTCAACCGAGTCTCAACCGAGGTCCTCCAGCCACTGGCCCAACTCCGGTAACGGCATCGGCGTGGCGTACCAGCAGCCCTGTCCCAGCACGCAACCCAGGCCCTGCAGACATGCCATCTGCGCCACGGTCTCGACCCCGTCCGCCAAGGTCCGCATACCCAGCACCGCTGCCATCTCCACCACTGCGCGAGTGAGCGCCCGGTCACCGATATTATCCGGCAGACCTGCGGTAAACAGACGGTCGATCTTCAAGGTGCTGGCCGGCAACCCCTTCAATCGCGCGAGTGAGGCGTGGCCCGTGCCAAAACCGCCCACTCCCAGACTGACACCGGTTTCGGCCAGGGCCAGCAGGTTCTGCCGCACCGGCGTGCTGGGGTCCACGGCAGTCTCCTCGATGACCTCCAGCTCCAGATGGCGCGGCGCCAGGCCATTTTCCTGCAGCACCTGCTGCACCAGTTGGGCAAAACCCGGCGTACGTAACAGAGCGGTGCCAATGCGCACTGTCACTCGCGCATCCAGCAACCCCGCCGCCAACAGCTGCGCCTTGTCCCGACAGGCCTGCTGCAAGGCCCAGCGCTCGATATCAGCCGCCAGGCCATGCGCCTGGGCCATGGGCATGAACTCCTCGGGCATGACTAGCCGCTGCTCGGAGCGCCAACGCAACATCGCCTCCAGGCCGGACGGCCTCAGGCTGCGCATATCGAACTGCGGTTGGTAGTGCAGTTCCAGTTGCCGCTGTGCGACGGCCCGACGCAGTGCTGTCAGTTGCCGATGGGCCTTCTCGGTGCGCTCGAGCAAGGCCATGCTGAAGACCCTGACGCGATCACCGCCATCCAGCTTGGCCTGGTACATGGCGATATCGGCCTCATCCAGCAAGTCATCGGCCTCCTGCTGCCCGTTCAGCAGGCTGATACCAATGCTCGCGGTGACCTGCAAAGCCAGGCCCTCCACGCTGAACGGTTGTTGCAGGCTGGCGACCAGACGGGCAGCAACCCGCTGCGCCAGCTCCGGGTCATTGTCCAGGTGCGCCAGCACCACGAACTCGTCCCCACCGAGCCTGCCCAGCAGATCATGATCACGCAGCCTGCGACGCAGGCGCTCGGCCACCCTCTTGAGCAGCAGATCTCCCAACCGATGGCCGTGTTTATCGTTGACCGCCTTGAAACCATCCAGGTCTATGTACAGCACTGCCAGGGAGTGGCCCCGGCTGCGGCACTCCTGTAGTGCTTGAGTCAGGGCCTGCAGGAACTGTTCGCGGTTGGGGCATCCGGTGAGGCTGTCGTGGGAAGCGAGAAACGCGATATGCTCGGTGTATCTGCGTTGCTCGGTAATGTCATGGCAGCTGTTGACGAACAGCCGCTGCCCCCGCCACATGAACTCGCCAACACTCAGCCGCAGGGTCAGACATTCACTGCCCCGGCGCCATCCCGCCAACTCCCGCCCCGTGATTCCTCCGGTATACCAGGACTGCGGCTGGGGATCAGGGTCGGACAATGCAGCAGGCAGGGATATCACCAGAGAGATATGCTGGCCCAGCAACTGGCCGGCGGTATAACGGAACAGTTCCAGAGCAGCGTTGTTGGCCATCCGGATCGTGCCCTGCTCGTCGGTCACCAGTACGCCGTCCTGCAGCGCATCGAACATGGCCGTGAGGAACGCAGCATCCAGGCCTGCCCGGCCCAATAGACTGGCTGCACCGGCCCCGCTGTCTACTTCGTCTCCTGGGTACTCCACCGCAGATTCCTCGTCCTCGTGCTGCAACGCTCAGCCGGGATCAATACGGCCTGGCATGACCGCAACCCAATAAAGTTCGCCATGGCTGCAACGATTTGCTTCTCTCTCCATCAAACCTCAAAGGATGCGAAATACATGCTCATGGCGAGTGCCGAAATCACCTGCGTGTCCGGCGGGCTGAGCGCTCCCGTTCCGTCGCATCCGCCGCAATCCATCCAGCGAAACCCAGCGAATGGTAGCACGACACCATCATTTGTTAACCACAAATTACGCAACAGGCGTAACCAAAGCTGTTTTCCCGGTTACGCCACCCCTCCCGGTTAGCCTGTAGTGTTTCCGGCATGGAAAATACACGCCAACAATTCGCCGAACGCCTGCAGCAAGCTCTGAAACACGCGGGCTATGCGCCCAAGCCTGCGGTGCTCGAGCGCGAGTTCAACCTGCGCTATCTGGGCAAACCGATGACGCTGCATGGCGTGCGGCGCTGGCTGAAGGGCGAGACCCTGCCCAGCGAAGACAAGCTGCTGGTATTGGCGCGATGGCTGAAGGTGGACGTGCGCGAATTGCGCTTCGGCGAGCAGGTCAGTCATCAGGTCCGGGAACGACAGCTCCCCTATCCCGAGATTCCTCATCGGGAACAGGAAGTCATCGAGATGTTTCTTGAGTTATCACCGTCCCGTCGCCAGGTAATTTGCGATGTGATCATGACCTTCGCCCTGGCCGAGCAGGCGCAATTCGGCACACCGCCAGCCAAACCCGACAATGACCAGGAGAACACCACCGCCGAACAAGATCCGGCCTGAGGTCTGCTGGCGCTCCCTCCACGCACCCCAACCCAGGCCCAGGAACCTAGCTCTGACAGCGGCGACAATACACCGAGCTGCGCTGGCCCAGCCGGCATTCGGACAGGGTAGTGCCACAGACCTTGCACATCTGCCCGGCCCGGCCATAGACGAACAGTTCCTGCTGGAAATAGCCCGGCTTGCCATCTCCGCCAATGAAGTCGCGCAGGGTGGTACCGCCACTGTCGATAGCCCGCGCCAGCACCTTCTTGATCTCTTCGGCCAGCTCCTGATAGCGGGCACGGCTGATCCGTCCCGCCTCGCGACGTGGATCGATGCCGGCGGCGAACAGCGCCTCGGTCGCATAGATGTTGCCCACCCCGACCACCACTGCGTTATCCATGATGAAGGGCTTTACCGCCATGCTGCGCTTGCGTGACATCTGGTACAGGCGCTCACCGTCGAATTCCGGCGACAGCGGCTCGGGGCCGAGCCGGGCCAGCAGCGGGTGCTGTTCCCCGGCACGCTGCCAGAGCATGGCACCGAAACGCCGGGGATCGGTGTAGCGCAGGGTCAGCCCGGAATCCAGTTCGATATCCACATGCTCATGCTTGAGCACCGGTGTATCGACCGGTACCAGCCGCAGGTTGCCGGACATGCCCAGGTGGCTGATCAGGGTGCCACCGCCGATATCCATCAGCAGGTACTTGGCCCGTCGGCGGATGGCGGTGAAGGTCTGGTTCTCGATCTGGATCGCCAGGTCCTCGGGGATCGGCCAGCGCAGACGGGGATCTCGGACGATCAGGCGGGTCACGCGGCGCCCCTCCAGGTGAGGGGCGATACCGCGGCGGGTGGTTTCTACTTCGGGCAGCTCGGGCATGGACAGTTTTGCTATGAGTGTAACCAATGGACAACGAACAATAGCAGCAACAGCAGCGGCAGTGCACTGGCGACGAAGCGGCCGTTCCAGCCGAACGCCACCCGCAGCGGCCTTTCGCCGCTGTAGCGCGCCAGGATCAGGGTCGATGGGCCGAACGGCGAGAAGATCATGGCGATCGAGAAACCGCACATCAGCCCCAGGGCCGGCGTCATGATCGGCACTCCCAGCCGTGCCAGCTCGGCCAACAGGCCGACCAGCAGTGACAGCGACACGATGGGCGCCACTCCGGCCATGGCCAGCAGGATGATACCCAGCAGGCTGGCCACCGCCAGCAGCATGTTGTATTTCGGCTCCTGCGCCAGCCAGGCGGCCAGCTCCTCCAGCGGCGCGATGGCACCGAGCACACCACCCATCAACGCGGCGCAGCCGAAGATGAACATCTCGTTATGCATGGTCACCAGGTTGTCGGTCACCTGGCTCAGTACCTCACGCGGCGAGCGCTCGCGCCACAACAGGTAGCCGACGATGCCCAGCGGCACCAGGATCATCGCCGCCTGGGAGGGCGTCAACACCGTCAGCCAGGCCAGCACGCCGATCGCGGCCAGGCCGAGCAGGCTGCCAAGCAGCAACTGGCCCATGCCGGCGGCGCGACTGCTGTCACCGATGCTCTCGCGCAGCGCCAGCAGCCCCCGGGTCTCCCGCCGCCAGCCCACCACTACCAGCAGCACGGTCGCCACCAGCCCGTAGGGAAACATGACCGCCCAGGACAGCTCGGGCATTTCCCGGCTGATCATGGCGATGGTGATGCTGGTCGGCGCGATCAGCGGCACCAGGGCAAAACCACGCAGCGTGGTCACCATCACTGCGCGCATGCCGGCACGGCGTTGCGCGTCATCCAGGGAGTACTGCTGCAGGTGCTGGCTGAGGGTGCCGCACAGCAGGCTCATCATGCCGAAATTGAGGATCGAGCCAATGCTGCCGGCGGTCAGGACATAACGCGGATACAGCCACACCGCCGGGCCCGCCAGCAGTGCCTTGTGCATTTCCCGCAGGTGCGGGAGGTGCCTGGCCAGCAGTTGCATCAACCCCAGTGCGCCGAGAAAGCTGGCGTAATATGCCGCGGAGCTGGCCAGCCGGCCCCAGAGCGCTGGGTCAGCCTGGCCCAACACCACCAGCGCCAGCAACATGCCCAGCGTCAGCAGGCCGAGCATGCGTGGGTAGGGCAACAAACGGGGGAAATGCAGCAGGAAGTAGCCGCCCAGTGCTGCCGCCGCCAGCCAGCTCAGCTGTGGCCATTGTCCGGCCAGGGCCACCAGCTCAAGGCCGACCCCCAGCGGCAGCAGCGACCTCACGGCAGGTCTCGACGTAGCGCACCCTGTTTGAACACGCCTTCGCCAAAGGCGATGAGGTTGTCGTTCTCGTCGAGCAGGTCACAGCTGGCCATGAAGATCTTGTGCCCGGCCTTGCGACAAGTGGCTACGGCGCGCAGGCAGGCACCGGCGCTGGCGACACTGCTGAAGTTGACGTTCAGTGACAGGGTAATGGCAACCCGTCGCTCGTCGGGATTTTCCGCATAGGTGCCGCACAGCCCCATGGCTACATCCAGCAGGGTCGCGGTCACGCCACCATGGAGGTTGCTGGCATTGTTCAGGTGGCGAGGCCCCAGGGTCAGGCCGATTACGGCACGGCCAGGCCCGAACTCCAGCAGCTCACCCCCGATATCCTGAAAAAAACCGGTTACCGTGCGTTGTACGGCCAGATTACGATCTTCACTCATAGATGCTGTTCTCTAGGGCTCTTGTCGACGGGCCGGCAGTATGCCATGGGCCAGGCTGAGCGTAAGCAGAGTTAATATTGACTGATGGGCCGCCATAAACAGGGCTGGCTTGCACTGATGGCCCGCAGGATTTAATCTCGTCCCACTTTAAATTGAAATACCATTTCGCATGGCGGAACATGGTAGCAAAGGGGTCTGTATATGTTCAATCGGATTGGAGTCATCGGCGCCGGCGCAATGGGCCGGGGTATCGCCCAACTGTTCGCCAGCAGCGGCCAGCAGGTCTTGCTGTTCGATACCCGTGCCGAAGCCATCGAGGACGCTCTGGCTTTTAACCGCAACCTGCTGCAACGCCAGCTGGCCAAGGGCAAATTGAGCGAGGCGGAGTTCGAGGCCATCAATGCCCGTATGCAGCCGGCGGCCGAACTGCAGCAGCTCAAGGACTGCGACCTGGTCATCGAGGCCATCGTCGAGATTCTCGAGGTCAAGCAGAAGCTGTTCGCCGACCTGGAAGCCATCGTCAGCGAAGATTGCCTGCTGGCCACCAATACGTCCTCGCTGTCGGTTACCCGCATCGCCGCCGGTTGCAGCCGTCCGGAACGGGTCGCGGGCTTTCACTTCTTCAACCCCGTGCCGTTGATGAAGATCGTCGAAGTGGTACGCGGTTCACGTACCGAGGAGCGCTACATCGACGGCCTGGTGAAGCTGGCGGACAAGGCCGGCCACTTCCCGGCCATCACCCCCGACACCCCCGGCTTCCTGGTCAACCATGCCGGCCGTGCCTTCGGCACCGAAGCGCTGCGCATGCTCAGCGAGGGCGTGGCCAGCGCGCAGCAGATCGACCGCATCCTGCGTGACGGCCCGGGCTTTCGCATGGGGCCGTTCGAGCTGTTCGATCTGACCGGGCTGGACGTCTCCCATGCGGTGATGGAGTCGGTGTACGAGCAGTTCTATCATGACCCGCGCTATACCCCGTCGTTCATCGCTGCCCAGCGGGTCGCCGCCGGCCTGCTCGGCCGCAAGACCGGCCAGGGCTTCTATCGCTATGAGGAAGGTCAGAAGATCGAGCAGCCCGAGCCAGCAGTGGAAACCGTCCTGCTCAACCAGCCCTTCTGGCTGCAGAGCGATGATCAGGCCTTGCGCGGTCAGGTAGCCGATGTGCTGAGTGCCGCCGGCGCCACGCTGGAAACCAGCGAGCACCCCTCCGCCGAGGCCATCTGCCTGATTACTCCGCAGGGCGAAGACTGCACGGCCGCGCTGACCCGCCTGGGTCTGCCCGCAAGCCGCACCCTGGCGCTGGACAGCTTCGCCAACTGGGACAAACGCCGCACGCTGATGCGCCAGCCCGCCGCCGACAGCCATGTCGTGGCCCAGGCCCGTCAGGCACTGGCTGCCGATGGTGTACCGGTGGAAGTGATCAACGACTCCCCCGGTTTCGTCATCCAGCGACTGATCGCCAGTGTGGTCAACCTGGGCTGTGACATCGCCCAGAAAGGTATCGCCACGCCGGAAACCCTGGACCGCGCCATCCAGCTCGCGCTGGGTTATCCGAAGGGCCCGCTGGCCTTCGGTGAGCACTATGGCAAGCAGGCGATTTTCACTGTTCTGAACAACATGCAGGCCAGCTACGGCGAGCCGCGCTATCGTCCCAGCCCCTGGCTGCGGCGCCGCGTACAGCTGGACCTGCCGCTGACCACCCCCGATTCCCAGGAGTAATCCCATGACTGCCTATATCTATGACGGTTTGCGTTCCCCCTTCGGCCGCCATGCCGGTGCGCTGGCCAGCGTGCGTCCCGATGACCTGCTGGCCGATGTGATCCGTGCCGTGGTGGCGCGCAACCCCTTCGCCGGCACTGACTATGAAGATGTGGTCATCGGCAACACCAACCAGGCGGGTGAGGACGCACGCAACGTCGCGCGCCACGCAGGTCTGCTGTCCGGTTTGCCGCAGGAAGTCGCCGGCGTCACGGTCAACCGCCTGTGCGGTTCCGGACTGGCGGCCATTCTGGATGCCGCCCGCGCGGTCAAGGCCGGTGAAGGCGAACTGTTCGTCGCTGGCGGCGTGGAAAGCATGAGCCGGGCACCCTTCGTCATCGCCAAGAGCGAAAGCCCCTACGCCCGCGAGTTCCGCGCCTTCGACAGCACCATCGGCGCACGCTTCCCCAACCCCAGGGTGGAAGCCGAATTCGGTGCTGACACCATGCCGCAGACCGCCGACAACGTCGCCGCGGAGCTGGGTATTACCCGCGAAGAAGCGGACACCTATGCCGCTCGCAGCCAGGCGCTGTACGAACAAGCCCGCGCCGCGGGATTCTTCTCCGAAGAAATCCTGCCGATCGAAGTACCCCAGGGCCGCAAGAAGCCGAACAAGGTGGTCGATCAGGACGAGCATCCGCGCCCGAGCAGCGACATGGCGGCACTGTCCGGCCTGCGCCCGCTGTCCGCTGACGGCGTGGTTACCGCCGGTAATGCCTCCGGGGTCAATGATGGCGCCGCGGCGCTGATCATCGGCAACGAAGCGATTGGCCAGAAGTACGGCATCAAGCCGCGCGCCCGTATCCTTGCCGGTGCCGTGTCCGGCGTCGCGCCACGGGTCATGGGCCTGGGTCCGGTGGAGGCCTGCAAGAAAGCCCTGGCCCGTGCAGGCCTGGGCCTGGATGACATGGATGTGATCGAGATCAACGAGGCCTTCGCCTCCCAGGTGCTGGGTTGCGCCAGGGAGCTGGGCATCGCCTTCGATGACCCGCGCCTGAACCCCAACGGCGGCGCCATCGCCGTCGGCCACCCGCTGGGCGCCTCCGGCGCCCGTCTGACGCTGACCGCGCTGCGCCAGCTGGAGCGTACTGGCAAGCGCTATGCGCTGGTCAGTCTGTGTATCGGTCTGGGCCAGGGTGTGGCGGCGGTGATCGAGCGGGTGTGAGGGTTTTCCCCCTCTCCCCAACCCCTCTCCCGCGAGGGGAGAGGGGCTCGGTCTGTGCAAGCCGGCAACATGGGTAACAGATCAGACCCATGACATGGGTACCCATGTTCCGGTTGTACAAATGCAGAACCTACTGGCTGGCACTCTGTAGCCGGAGACGCTGTTTTTCTCCCTCTCCCCTTGCGGGAGAGGGCCGGGGAGAGGGGGAACAAACTCAGCCCACCCCCACATGATCGAACCCGGGCACTGGAACTTCTGGCCTTGCCCACATCTCTGCTATGGTATCGATCCCATCCAACCGGACGCTTTCCGATGCATGTGAGTACCAATCCTTTTGAATGGCTGGGCCAGGCCTTCGGCACCCTGGTCAGGCTGATCGTCGATGGCCTGGCCTGGGTGTTCGATATGCTCAGTGGCGCCAGCACCGCCTTCGTCAATGGCTTTTCCCGGGCGCTGGGTGTCGACAGCAGCATCCTCAGCATCGCCTTTGTCGTGCTCGGGCTGTTTCTCATCTATCTTGGGGTCAGCGCCTTTATCAGGAAACGCTTCATCGGCGGCATCATCTGGCTGCTGCTCGGGCTGTGGCTATTGAGCACGCTGATCCGCTGACGCACCTTCCCTCTTCATGCCAACAAGGAGAACACCATGGGTTTTGCATTGAATCTCGATCTGCAACTGACCAGCAGCGCTTTCACGGCCGACGGCGCGATTCCCACCCGGCACACCGGCGAGGGTGAGGATGTCTCCCCGGCGCTGAGCTGGAGCAATGCGCCTGCTGGCACCAAAAGTTTCGCGGTGATCTGCCACGATCCGGATGCACCGCTAGTCTCGGCCAACGGCACCTACGGCTTCGTGCACTGGGTACACTACAACATTCCCGCCGATGTCACCTCGCTGCCCGAAGGCTGCAAACAGCACACCGACGGCCCGACCAACTTCGGCAAGGCCGGCTACGGCGGCCCCATGCCGCCCGAGGGTCACGGTCAACACAAGTACTACTTCTGGATTCTGGCGCTCGATTGCGAAGCGAACCTGGAGCAAGGGCTGGATATGTGGCAGCTGTTGGCCAAGGTGGAGCCGCATACCCTAGCGATGAACCGTCTGATCGGTACCTACCAGCGCGGCTGAACCCCGCTGCAGCGGGCATCCGCCAGGTGCCCGCTCAACCGCTTACCGAGCGCCAGGCCGCCTCTGCCAGCAGCTCCCGATAGGCGCTGGGCGGCGTACCTGCTCTGCCAGATAGCCATGACCGGCAATAATTCTCCGACTGACCGATGATCAGTGACGCCCTGAGTTCGGCCGGCCAGTCCCGCAACGCGGCACCCTGCTCGCGCTGTTCCAGCCACTGCGCCACCTGTTTGCCACGCTCGGCATTGCGGCGAGCCAACTCCGCCCCATGCGGTCCCTTGCTCACTGACGAGTGGGCCTGATACTGAAAACGCGCCCAGTCTGGCTGCGCCTCCACCCAATCGACATAGCTGTATACCAGCGCAGCAATGCCCTCGCGCAAGCTGTCCGCTTGTTCAAGGTACTGCTGCATCAATTGCTGCTGATCTTCCAACGCAGCAAGAAACAGGGCCGCCACCAGGCCATCCTTGTTGCCAAAATGGTGATAGATAGCCCCCACGCTGGTATCGCACCGCGCCTTGATCATGTCGATGGTGGTCGCCTCCAGGCCGTGCGTATTGAAGCACTGCAGCGCCTGCAACAGGATGTCGCGCTTGAGTTGTGCCCGTCTGCCGGGAAATCTGCGTTCCAGAATGCTGGTGTTGCTCATGGATGCTGGCTTGCTCCCAAGGTGGATGGACGATGCGGCGCAATCGTATCGCTGCGCCATAGGCCGTTGATGGTAAAGCACCGCACGCAGGACCGGTATGGTTGACGGATCGAGAATAACAGAATAATGTTCTTTTGCAGAAAATAATTCTGTTTCTATTGCCCAGGAGGAACCATGAGCAATGCATTGAACGCCTTCAACAGTTTCGGCTCGGAAAAATTCAGCGCCATGACCTGCCAGATGGCGCCCTATTTCAGCACCATCAATCCGCTGGTCATCGCCTTGCGGCCTGGCTATGCCGAAGCAACTGTGCCGTTTCGCCGCGAGATCACCAATCACCTGGGCACTGTGCATGCCATCGCCCTGTGCAATGCCGCCGAGCTGACCGCCGGCTTGATGACCGATGCTTCGATCCCGGCCGGTGCACGCTGGATTCCCAAAGGCATGACAGTGGAGTATCTGGCCAAGGCAAAAACCTCGGTGCGTGCCATTGCTGATGGCGGCGACGTCGATTGGAGCACCGCTGGCGACAAGGTGGTCACTGTGGCAATCTTCGATGAACAGGAACAACAGGTATTCACTGCCCGCATCACCATGAATGTGAAACTGTAACCCGCTGCAAAAGCTGCTCCGGCTGCCGGAGCAGCTGACCTGAATCCGTGACAAGGCCTATCCATGACTGAAGTAAACCTATCGTCCCATGCCTTCGACCAGGCAGTCCTGCTGGCTCCAACCGAACCCAACCAGTTCAGTGGCCATACCTCCGAACCCTACGCCAACATGGTCGGCCCGTTCGGCGGCATCACCGCGGCAACACTACTCAACGCCGTCATGCAGCACCCCGAACGTATCGGTGAGCCGGTATCATTGACGGTGAATTTCGCTGGGCCGATCGAGACGGGCGAATTCATCATTGAAGCCGTGCCAGTACGCACCAACCGCTCCACTCAGCACTGGAATCTGCTGCTGCGCCAGAACGGCACGGTTGCTACCACCGCCACGGTATTCTGTGCCGTTCGCCGGGAAACCTGGTCCGAGCAGGAGCTTGCGGCCCCCTCTGCACCCGCACCGGACACTCTGGAACGGCTGCCAACCGAGGGCCGGCGCGGCTGGATCAGCAATTACGATTTTCGCTTCGTGACCGGTGGCTATGATCCGGCCCGGCCCTATGAATCCAGCAGTTCACGCAGCCTGCTGTGGATTCGCGACCATCCGCGCCGGGCACTGGACTTCCCTGGACTGGCCGCCATCGGCGACAGCTTCTTTCCTCGCCTGTTCACCCGTCGCCAACAGTTCGTCCCCGCCGGCACGGTGTCGCTGACCATGTATTTCCATACCGACAGTACGCAACTGGCGCAGATCGGTGATGATTATCTGCTGGCCGAGGCCGTTGCCAACCAGACCCGCAATAATTACTTCGATCAGAGTGCCCATCTGTGGTCGAGGGACGGGCAACTGCTGCTGAGCACCACGCAGATCGTCTATTTCAAGGAATGAGCGCTGGCAAGCAGCGCTGGGCAGGATGCCGGCCGGCCCAGAACAGGGCCGGCCGGAAATGCTCTACGGCAGACTCAACTCGACGACACGCACCGTGTCCGCGGCGATATCGGCCTCGGTCAGCGCCATGTCGCGCCACTCCTTGTGGCTGAACATCACGGTCTGGTCGGCGAAGAACGCCGACTCGGGGTCATGCGCCTGACTGTAGCTCAGGTACATCTGCGCCTGCGGCCCTTCATCGGTATAGGCCAATGCCAGCACGAAGCTGGAGCCATAGGTGATGCGATAGGCACTTTGCTCGCCGTTGCCTTCGTCAAGACGGGACAGGCTGGCGCTGTCGGGCACCGGCTCACCGACCAGGATGGTGGCCAGGTCGGAGGTCGAGCGTGAGCCCTGGCTGATCATGTTGAACAGCCCCTCGAAGGATTGCCCGCCATGCACTGGTATCTTGTGCTCTGGCGACTTGAGCACGTATTGGATGCTGCCCAGCGGCGCATCCAGCGCAATCCCTTCGGCCCTGAGTCGCTCGGCGGCATCGTACAGCGGTTTGAGCAGGTCTTCCGGCGCCATGGTCTGGGTCAACCCGCCCGGGGTGAAGGCCGCCGCAGTCGCATCGAAGGGCACGGCGAACAGGTCGTCGCTCAGGTCGCGGTGCAGGGGCACCCGGAAGCCCTGCAGGTATTCACGCATCAGGTGCGCGCCCCGGCTGTCCAGGTTGTACAGTCCGTCCCAGCGCTCGAGTACCCCACAGGCCTCGCTGACATCCAGGGCCTGGCCCTCGACGATGATCTGCGGATGCTGGGTGCAACGCTGGACCAGCTCGTTGCGGAAACTGCCACTGAACAACGAACCATTCATGTCCAGTACCGCCTTGAGCGAATCCATGTCGAAGCGCTGATCGGCCTGGGTCAGGCCAAAGGCGTAGGGGTCGCTGATCATCTGCGCGTTGTAGCGGGTGCGCGGGCTGCGAACGGTTCCTTCCGGCCCGTAGATGATGCTGTGGTTCTCCAGCGGCGCGTCCAGGTTGGACAGCCAATGACTGCTGTTGGCGTTGTAGACATAGTCGGTGCGAGTCTGGCGGGGCGCCTGGCTGAACGGCACTATGCCCGGTACCACGGCATCAGGGTCGCTGACCCATGCATACTGCGACTCATGGCCCGGCAGCAGGATCTGGCCGGCTCCGTCCTGCCACAGGCCGGCCAGCTCCGGCAAACTCATTGCATAGCGCCAGTAACCCTCGGCCTGCGGTGACAACAGCGGCGTCACCGAGGCGTCGATATAGGAGGCGTTGCCTTCCTTGTCGATCATCATGGTGTTGACCCAGGGCAGCCCCTGGTGGGCGGCGAAACTGTCCATCACCTCCTGGGTACTGGTCGCCAGCCCCATCGCCAGCCACTGGTCCATTCCCCGGTTGTTGTCGATATTGACGTCGCGGTAGGTGATGGCTGTCGCGCCGGTCCAGCCCAGGGCGGGGCTCAGGCTGGACAGATCGACCATCGGCCCGTAATGACTGAAGTACAGTTCGTGGGAGTGGGGAACGAGCGAGCCGTCAGGCAGTTGCACGTCGATCAGCACAGTCTTCGACTCGATATCAAGCAGCTCGCCATCATAGTAGTAACGCAGCGGATCGGACGGATCGAGCGCCAACTGATACAGGGTGAAGCGCTTGGCCTGGGATACGGTATGGGTCCAGCCGATATCCTTGTTGAAGCCCATGGTGATCACCGGCAGGCCGAGCATGTTGGCGCCATGCACCTCCAGCTCACCGGGGATCTTCAGGTGCGCCTCGAAGAAACGCAGCTCGCCATCCCAGGGAAAGTGCGGGTTGCCCAGCAGCAGGCTGTTGGCGTCATTGACCCGCTGCGAGCCCAGTGCCCAGCCGTTGCTGCCGATGCCTTCGTTGGTGAGGACCTTCTCCGCATCCAGCTGGACGGTCAGCGGATAGGCGCTGCGCAAGGGGCGCGGGCGCTGCTGCTGGGCCAGCAGCGTATCGGCCTGCTCGCCCTGCATGACGACAGTGCTCGGCGGCTGGGCAATGGCCATGGCGGCCAGGAAGTTGCGGGTACTGGCGAGCGTCGCCAGATCCAGGTGATAGGCTGCCAGGATGGTGGGCGTGATCGGTTGTACCCAGTCGGCGCCCCGGCACGGGGAAGGATAGTCCTGGGGACTGTTATAGGCGCCCAGCGCCGCGTTGTAGCCCTCGACGTAGCCTTCGATCAGTTGCTGCGAATTGTCCGACATTCTGTCGTACAGCGCGTCGGCCCGCGCCTCGAAGTCGAGTGCCTTGTAGGCCACATCCGACAGCAGGTTGGCCATATTCTCACCGGGGCCGAAATAGCGGGACTTGTTACCCTGCATTTTCAGGATCTGTTCGGCCAGGGTGCAGAGGTTGTCTTCGGCATGGGCATGGGCCACGCCATAGCCGAGCCCACGGTAATCCGACGCCTGGATATGCGGTACGCCGTGGGAGGTATAGGTAATGGTGACATCGGGTGAGGGGGTCGATGGCCGGCTCGAAGAGCCTCCGCCACCACTGAGACATCCGGTCAGGAGAAACGAACCGACAGCCAGCGCGCTGATCAGCCTGGTTTGCATGGGAATCATCCTTTTTTATTGTTGTTTCCCGCCTCATCCGGGCCACTGCAACCCGGGTGGGGCTGTTCGGGCGATATAGCCCAGAATCAGTATTGTCGATTCGCCACCATGCACAAGCTCGGCTACCACATTATTCGCGGAATTGTTAATCCCCCATTCAGGGGAGCAGCATAATCCCGATATGCGCCCCCATGCATACTCAGTTGCTCTGGTTCGCCAATGCCGCGACCACTTCCGTGCGCAACGGCGCATTCAGCAGTTGCCGGGTTTCCCGGTAGGCCTTGCGGTCCAGTGCCGCCAGTTGCCGGGCCTTGTCCCGGGCACGCTCCAGCAGTTCGCCACCGGTCACCAGCTCATCATAGAAGCCAGCCTCCAGCGCCTGCTGCGGATCGAGGATCTGCGCCTGCAGGGCGCAGCGATTGAGCCATTGCGGCGCCAGTCCCGCCCGCGCCTGGGGCATGGCGGCATCGGGCATGGTCATGCCGATGGCCACTTCGTTCAGGCCGATGTTGAACGCACCCGCCGCACCGATGCGGTAGTCGGCCAGCAGCAACATGAAAGCCGCCTTGGCCATCGCATGTCCGGTGCTGGCCATCACCACCGGTGCCGGATAGTCCAGCAATGCCAGGGTCAACCGGTCGCCGGCGGCGCGCATGGCGTCGCAGGCCGGACCACCGGCGGCGATCAGCTTGCGATCATAGCCACCACTGAAGCAGCCTGCCCGGCCATAGATCAACAAGGCGGCATCCGCCCTCGCCGCCTCGGCGATCGCCGCCAGCAGATCATTCAGCATCTGCTCGGACAGCGCATTGACCTTGCCATCATCCAGGGCGATTTCGGCAATGCCATCGGCAATCCTCAGCGACAGAGCGCTCATGGCTGCATCCCCGCTCATGGCTGTACCTGCGCCCTGGCTTCGTCACGCAGCACCCGACGCAGCAGCTTGCCGACGGTGGACTTGGGCAGGTCGTCGCGGATCTCGATGTAGCTCGGCACCTTGTAGCCGGTCAACTGTTCCCGGCAATGGGCGATGATGTCGGCTTCGGTCAGGTTCTGATCATGCAGGCTGACGAACAGCTTGATCGCCTCGCCCTTGCGCTCGTCCGGCACGCCCACGGCCACACACTCGCGAATGCCCCGGTGACGCATCACCGCATCTTCCACATCATTGGGATAGACGTTGAAGCCGGACACCAGGATCATGTCCTTCTTGCGATCGACCAGCTTGAGGAATCCATCCTCGTCGATCACGCCGATGTCACCGGTCTTCAGCCAGCCATCCTCGGTGAAGGTTTCCGCGGTGGCTTCGGGACGCTGCCAGTAGCCCTGCATGACCTGCGGGCCACGGATCAGCAGCTCACCCGGCTCGCCGGCAGGCAGCTCCTGGCCCTGGTCATCGACGATCTTCATTTCGGTGTCGATCACCGCCTGGCCGATAAAACCTTCCTTATAAGGAGTGTTGCCGGTGGACGCGACCACCACGGGTGAGGTCTCGGTCATGCCGAAGCCCTCCCGCACGACGCTGCCGGTACGCTCGAACCAGCGCTGGGCCACCGAGAGATTCAATGGCGCACCGCCGGAGTTGACCCACTTCAGGCGACTGAAGTCGATGCTGTCGAACTGCGGGTGGGCCATCAGCGAGACGAACAGCGAGTTGATGCCGGTGAACAGGGTGATGGAGTGCCGCTGCATGTCGGCGATCATGCCGTCCAGGTCCCGCGGGTTGGTGATCAGCACGCTGTTGAAGCCGGTGAATACCGAGGCCAGGCAGTTCGCGGTGAAGGCGAAGATATGGTACAGCGGCAGCGGCGATACCCGCACCTCGTTGCCGTACTCCACCTCGCCGGGCTTGATGATGCTCACCGCCTGCAGCACATTGCTCAGCAGGTTGCGGTGCGTCAGCATGGCACCCTTGGACACCCCGGTGGTGCCGCCAGTGTATTGCAGCACGGCCAGGTCATCCAGCCCACGCCCGGTTTCGATCTCCGGCAGTGTCCTGCCGATGGCCAGCGCTGCCATGAAACGGGTCTCGTCGGCGGCATCGCCCTGCTCCTGCGGCTGTCGCCAGTCGTCCAGGCTGGTGACGATCAGGCGCTCGATCTGCGTCTGCGGCTGGATGCTGCGTACCAGGGGTACCAGCTTGTCGAGCACCACCACCGCCCTGGCACCGGAGTCGGCGAACTGGTGGCGGGTTTCCGGCGCAGTGTATTGCGGGTTGGTGTTGACGATGACCAGACCGGCCTTGAGCGCGCCGAAGATGGCGACTACATATTGCAGCAGGTTGGGCAACTGGATGGCCAGCCGATCACCGGGCTGCAACCCCGCTTCATGCCGCAGATAGCGGGCAAAGCAGTCCGCGTGACTGCGTAACGCCGTGAAGCTGACCGAGTCCGCGCCACAGGAAAATGCCGGTTTGTCGGCATACTCACGACAGGCCTGTTCAAGCAGATCATACAGGCTGGTATGGCCGAGTTCAGCCAATTGGCCGGCAACAATGCAGGATTCGGGAGTGGACATCGGAACCTCTTTTTTGGACTATTATTTTGCAGTGCGGAATAGGATACCAAAAAGATGCTATTCTATCCGTCGCGGCTGTGCAATCATCCGAACAAATCAAAACAATATTGCCATGCGGAGCGCCTGTCTCTGGTAGCGTTCAGCGTCACGGACAACAATAGCCGACCGACATCGAACAATCGGAACGACAACCGCTCTCTACGGATGCATTTACCAAGGTACTCACGCTCTATGAATCACGATCAGGCAGAACAGACCCCACCCAAGGACCGCAAGTTCGTCGAGGCCCTGTCCCGCGGACTGGATGTGCTGCGCGCCTTCAGCCAGGGCGCGGTGGTGATGGGCAACCAGGACATCGCCCGGATAACCGGTCTGCCCAAGCCCACCGTCTCGCGCATGACCTACACCCTGACCAAGCTCGGCTATCTCTCCTATTCCCCGCAACTGGAGAAATACCAACTGGACTCGGGTGTGCTGGCCCTCGGCTACGCCTATGTATCGAACCTGCGGGTGCGCCAGCTGGCCAAGCCCTATCTCGATGAGTTCGCGCGCAACACCAATACCTCCGTGGGCCTGACCTGCCGCGACCGCCTGTCGATGATCTACGTGGAAAACTGCCGCCCCGCCGAAATCACCTCCCTGCGCATGGATGTCGGCGTGCGCTTGCCACTGGCCACCACCGCCGCCGGACGCGCCTATCTGGCCGCGATGAAGGAAGAGGAGCGCCGGCATGTGATGAGCTCGCTGGCCGCCCGCAATCCCGATACCTGGCCGGAGCTGGAAAAGCAGCTGGAACAGGCCTTCAGCGACTACGAAAAATACGGCTTCTGCCTGTCGTTGGGTGACTGGGACCGCAACGTCAATGCCGCCGGCGTGGCCCTGCATCTGCAGGACGGCACCCTGATGGCCCTGACCTGCGGTGCGCCGACCTATCTGGTATCCGAAGACAAGGTGAAGAACCAGCTGGCACACCAGTTGGCGATCCTCGCCCGGGATATCGAACGCCTCGGCGTCTGATCATCAATGCCTGTTATGACGCACCATTTTGCAACGGGCATCGACAATGCTTCCCAAGTTTTGTATTTTGCTATGCGAAACGTGATTCCATTATTTCGCACAATGAAACTGATCTGATTCACAGGAGATTCAGCATGTCGGACGTCGTCACCCTGGAACGGCAAGGCGCCGTTGCCGTTGTCAGAGTCAACAATCCGCCGGTCAACGCCTTGGGCGTGGCCGTGCGTGAAGGGCTGCAGAACAGCTTCAATGCAGCCGAGGCTGACCCTGAGGTCAAGGCCATCGTTCTGGTCTGTGAAGGCAACACCTTCATTGCCGGTGCCGACATCAAGGAATTCGGCAAGCCGCCGCAAGCGCCGGGCCTGCCTGACGTGGTCAACGGTATCGAGGCCGGCAGCAAGCCGAGCATCGCCGTGATCCACGGCACCGCCCTGGGTGGTGGCCTGGAAGTGGCCCTGAGCTGCCACTACCGTATCGCCCGCAAGGACGCCAAGGTCGGCCTACCGGAAGTCAAGCTCGGCCTGCTGCCGGGTGCCGGTGGCACCCAGCGTCTGCCCCGCGTGGTCGGTGTCGAGAAAGCCCTGGACATGATCGTCAGCGGCGCCCCTATCGCTGCTGCCGAAGCGCAACAACTGGGTGTGGTCGATGAGCTGTTCGACGGCGAGCTGCTGGCTGCCGGACTGGCCTTTGCCGAGAAGCTGATCGCCGAGGGCAAGGGCCCGCGTCGCACCGGTGAGCGCACCGACAAGCTGGAAGGCGTGGACAATGCCGCGCTGGTCGCGGCCAAGCGCGCCGAGATCGAGAAGAAGACCCCGGGTCTGTTCTCGCCGCAGCGCTGCGTGTCCGCCGTCGAAGCCTCCTTTACTCTGCCGCTGGCCGAAGGCCTGAAGCGCGAGCGCGAGCTGTTCGGCGAGTGTCTGGTCTCCCCGCAACGTGCCGCCCTGGTGCATGCGTTCTTCACCGAACGGCTGGCCTCCAAGGTCGATGGTCTGCCCAAGGACACCCCGGTGCGCGACATCAAATCCGCTGCGGTAATCGGTGGTGGCACCATGGGCGTCGGTATCGCCATGTGCTTTGCCAACGCCGGCATCCCGGTGCAGATTCTGGAAATCAGCGAAGCCGCCCGTGACCAGGCGCTGCAACGCGCCCGCGATACCTACGGCATGAGCGTCAAGCGCGGCAGCCTGACCGAAGCCGCCCTGGAAAAACGCATGGCCCTGGTCAGCGGGGTGACCGACTACGCCGATCTGGCCGATGCCGATGTGGTCGTCGAAGCGGTGTTCGAGGAGATGGGCGTCAAGCAGAAGGTCTTCGAAGCGCTGGATGCCAACTGCAAGCCCGGCGCCATCCTTGCCAGCAACACCTCATCACTGGACCTGAACCAGATCGCTGCCTTCACCCAGCGTCCGCAGGACGTGGTCGGCCTGCATTTCTTCAGCCCGGCCAACGTCATGCGTCTGCTGGAAGTGGTGCGCGGCGAGAAGACCAGCGACGACGTGCTGGCCACCGCCATGGCCATCGGCAAGAAACTGAAGAAGGTCGCCGTGCCAGTGGGCGTCTGCGACGGCTTCGTCGGCAACCGCATGGTGTTCCAGTACGGTCGCGAATCCGAGTTCCTGCTGGAAGAAGGCGCGACCCCGGAGCAGGTCGATGGCGTGCTGCGCAAGTTCGGCCTGGCCATGGGCCCGTTCGCCATGCGCGACCTGTCCGGCCTGGATATCGGCCTGGCGATCCGTACCCGCCAGCGTCAGACCCTGCCCGCCGAGTTCAAGCTGCCGACCATTCTCGACAAGATGGCCGAGGCTGGCATGCTCGGTCAGAAGACCGGCAAGGGCTTCTATGTCTATGAAAAGGGCTCGCGTACCCCGCTGCCGAACCCGGAACTGCCGGCCATCCTCGAAGCCGCTTCAAAAGAGCAGGGTGTCGAGCGGCATCAGCTGTCCGATGAATACATCATCGAACGCACCATCTATGCGCTGATCAACGAGGGGGCGAAGATCCTCGAAGAAGGCATTGCCCAGCGCGCCAGCGATATCGACGTGATCTACATCAACGGCTACGGCTTCCCGGCACATCAGGGCGGGCCCATGTTCTATGCTGATGCAGTCGGTCTGGATCGTGTCTATGCCCGCATCTGCGAATTCCACGAACAGCTCGGCGCCTGGTGGAAACCGGCTCCGCTGCTGGAGAAACTGGCCAAAGAAGGTCGCAAGTTCGCCGATCTCTGAGACTTTTCTGTCGGTGCCGTCCCTACCTCGGCACCGACAGCTGAATAACAACGAGGACCCAACATGGAAATCCATTACACAGCTGAACAACTCGCCTTCCGTGACGAAGTGCGTGAATTCCTCAAGCAGGAATTGCCGGCCGATATCTCAACCAAGGTCAAACTCGGCAAGCACCTGACCAAGGCTGATCACGAGCGCTGGCAGCAGATCCTGTCGAACAAGGGCTGGTACGCGCCGGGCTGGCCGGTCGAGCACGGCGGCACTACCTGGGGCCCTATCGAAAAACATATTTTCGACGAGGAAAGCTCCGCTGCCGGCGCACCGCGCACCATTCCCTTCGGCGTCAACATGGTCGCCCCGGTGATCATCAAGTTCGGCACGGAAGCACAGAAGCAGCAGTACCTGCCGCGCATCCTGTCCGGTGAGGACTGGTGGTGCCAGGGCTACTCCGAGCCGGGCGCCGGTTCCGACCTGGCCTCGCTGAAGACCCGTGCGGTACGCGATGGCGACCACTACATCGTCAACGGCCAGAAGACCTGGACCAC
The DNA here is from genome assembly GCF_002979975.1 of Pseudomonas sp. MYb185. GTDB lineage: Bacteria > Pseudomonadota > Gammaproteobacteria > Pseudomonadales > Pseudomonadaceae > Halopseudomonas. Next base: position 105,698 of record NZ_PCQD01000012.1, read on the forward strand.
CCTGGGCCAGCACGCCAACTGGATCTTCTGCCTGGTGCGCACCGATCCGGAAGCCCAGCAGCAGCGCGGCATCTCCTTCCTGCTGATCGACATGGCCACCCCCGGCATCACCGTGCGTCCGATCATCACCCTGGACGGCGATCATGAAGTCAACGAAGTGTTCTTCGACGACGTGCGCGTACCGGTGGAAAACCTGGTTGGTGAAGAGAACAAGGGCTGGACCTGCGCCAAGTACCTGCTGACTCACGAGCGTACCGGCCTGGCTGGTATTGGTTCCTCCAAGGCGGCACTGAGCCACCTGAAGAAAATCGCCGCCAAGCAGCAGAAGAATGGCAAGTCGCTGCTGGAAGACACCCTGTTCCGCGCGCAGATCGCTGAAGTGGAAATGTCGCTGATGGCTGCCGAGGTGAGCACCCTGCGCATCGTCGCCGCCGCCTCCGAAGGTGGTGTACCCGGTTCGGAAAGCTCGATCCTGAAGGTACAGGGTACCGAGATCCGTCAGGCCATCACCCACCTGACGCGCAAGGCACTGGGTCCGTATGCCCTGCCCTTCCTGCCGGAAGAGCTGGAGCTGGACTATGACGGCGAGTTCCTCGTCGACGACTATGCCGCTGCTCCGGCCTCGACCTATTTCAATATGCGCAAACTGTCGATCTTCGGCGGATCCAACGAGATCCAGAAGAATATCGTCTCGAAAATGATTCTCGAACTCTAAGGAGCGCCGACCATGGACTTCAAATTGACCGAAGAGCAGCAGATGCTCCAGGACACCGCGGCCCGCCTGGTACGCGACGTTTACACCTTTGAAAAGCACCTTGAGTTCAGCGCCAGCGACGCCGGCTTCAGCACCGAGTTCTGGCAACAGCTGGGTGAACTGGGCCTGACCGCCATCCCCTTCGCCGAAGAACTCGGCGGCTTCGGCGGCGGCGGCGTGGAAACCATGCTGATCATGGAGCAACTGGGCCGCGGCATCTGCCTGGAACCCTACATGGAGTCGGTCGTCCTGGCCGGCGGCCTGATCGGCCAGCTGGGCAATGACCAGCAGAAGGAAGAACTGCTGGGCGCCATCGCCAGCGGCGAGCTGCAGGCCAGTGTCGCTCTGGAAGAGCCAAGCAGCCACTACAACCTGCATGACGTGCAGACCACTGCCGCGCAGGAAGCTGGCAGCTGGGTACTGAGCGGCCGCAAGGGCGTGGTGATCGGCGGCCAGACCGCCGGCAAGATCCTGGTATCGGCGCGCACCGCCGGTGATGTACGCGACCAGCAGGGCATCAGCCTGTTCATCATCGACCCGACTGCCGAAGGCGTTACCCGCCGCGTGTACGCCACCATGGACGGTCGCAAGGGTTGCGAACTGTTCCTCGACAACGTCAAGGGTGAGCTGCTCGGCAGCGCCGGCGATGCCTACGACGCGATCCGCTACCAGAGCGGCCGCGCCATCGCCGCCCTGTGCGGCGAGGCGGTCGGTGCCATGCGCACCGCCTGCGACCTGACCCTGGACTACCTGAAGACCCGCAAGCAGTTCGGCGTGCCGATCGGCAAGTTCCAGGTTCTGCAACACCGCATGGTCGACATGATCAGCGAGCTGGAGCGCGGCACCTCGATGGCCATCCTGGCAGCCTGTGTGGCCGATGACCAGGACAGCGACGAGCGCACTGCCAAGCTCTCCGCCGCCAAGTTCATCGTCAACCGCGCGGCCCGCTATGTAGCCGAACAGTGCATCCAGCTGCATGGCGGTATCGCCATGACCTGGGAGTACAACGGTGCCCACTACGCCAAGCGCCTGGTCATGATCAGCCACCAGTTCGGTGATGACGATCATCACCTGGAAGCCTACTCCAACCAGCTGGTTGTTGCTTAAGCCACGGCATCCGGTCGGGAAAACAGGTCTTTGTCCTGTTTTCCCGACCAATTCATTGTAAATCGGGTGTCCGGGTACTATCGAACACGAAAAGTGCCCGGTATGCTAAGGCCCCTTTTAAATGTCACGCGCCCACTCGGGCGTCTCACAGACTTGCGGAGGACTAACGTCCATGAAAATCCTCGTCGCCGTAAAGCGCGTGGTTGACTACAACGTCAAGGTTCGCGTCAAGGCGGACAACAGCGGTGTCGACCTCGCCAACGTCAAGATGTCCATGAA
>NZ_PCQD01000013.1 GCF_002979975.1 Pseudomonas sp. MYb185
CCCGACAAACAGATTTGCCGGAAACATTGATCCACACTGAAGCTCAAGAGCCGGGTCAGGTACCGCCTGGGGCGGACCGTCGGTTGCCAGGGATGGCAACCGCGAGCTACATGGATGTACCTGTGCGTGTCCGCCCCAGGCGGTACCTGACCCGGCTCTTGAGCTTCAGTGTGGATCAATGTTTCCGGCAAATCTGTTTGTCGGGGGGTGTTTTTTGGGGTGTAGCGCGCCTGCGCTACGCCTCGTCAACTCACTCCAACCTACCCAAACCACACCATCCGGAAAGCGGATCATTGCACAAATCACACAAGCGTGGTTGGGTTCGGCCTATGTGGGACCGTCGGTTGCCAGGGACGGCAACCGCGAGCTACATGGACGTACTTGTGCGTGTCCCACATAGGCCGAACCCAACCACGCCACCCCGCAACCCAACCTGATCCGCTTTCCTTGCACCCACCAGCAGCAACCAACAACCCGTACTCCACCCCCTGGATGCTCCGCCTTCGCGGAGCATGACGAGGTGTGGCAGGCAAGACGCCAGTACTTAAACCTGCGGCCGCATGTGCGGAAACAGGATCACATCGCGGATCGACGGCGAGTTGGTCAGCAGCATCACCAGACGGTCGATGCCGATGCCTTCACCGGCAGTCGGTGGCATGCCGTATTCCAGCGCGCGCACGAAGTCCGCGTCGAAATGCATGGCCTCGTCGTCACCGGCATCCTTCTCCGCCACCTGGGCATGGAAACGCTCGGCCTGGTCTTCCGCGTCGTTCAACTCGGAGTAGGCGTTGGCAATCTCGCGACCACCGATGAACAGCTCGAAGCGATCGGTCACGCTCGGATCGTCATCGTTGCGCCGGGCCAGCGGCGAGACCTCGAAGGGGTAACGGGTGATGAAGGTCGGCTGCTCCAGCAGATGCTCGACCAATTCCTCGAAGATCATCACCTGCAGCTTGCCCAGGCCCTCATGGCCGAGCACCTTGGCACCGGCCTTGGTCGCGATTTCCCTCGCGCGCCCGATATCGTTCAGATCGTCCGCAGTGATGTCGGGATTGAACTTGAGGATCGAGTCGAACACCGACAGGCGGGCAAAGGGCTCGCCGAAGTGGAACACCTTGTCACCATAGGGCACATCGGTGCTGCCCAGCACCGCCTGGGCCAGTTCGCGCAGCAGTTCCTCGGTCAGGTCCATGTTGTCTTCGTAGTCGGCATAGGCCTGGTAGAACTCGAGCATGGTGAACTCGGGGTTGTGCCGGGTCGAGACGCCTTCGTTGCGGAAGTTGCGGTTGATCTCGAATACCTTCTCGAAACCGCCCACCACCAGACGCTTGAGATACAACTCCGGGGCGATGCGCAGGAACATGGGCAGGTCCAGCGCATTGTGATGGGTCTCGAACGGCTTGGCCGCGGCGCCACCGGGAATGGTCTGCAGCATGGGGGTTTCCACTTCCAGGAAACCGCGATCGGACAGGAACCGGCGGATATGCGAAATGATCTGCGAGCGCACCAGGAAGGTATGCCGGGTCTCCTCGTTGACCATCAGGTCGACATAGCGCTGACGATAACGCTGTTCGGTGTCGGTCAGGCCATGGTGCTTGTCCGGCAGCGGGCGCAGCGACTTGGTCAGCAACTGGACCGCTGTCATGTGCACGTACAGATCGCCCTTGCCGGAGCGCGCCAGGGTACCCTCGGCAGCGATGATGTCACCCAGGTCCCAGCTCTTGATGGCTTCCAGCGTCTCGGCCGGCAGGCCCTTGCGGTCGACGTAGACCTGGATCCGGCCACTCATGTCCTGGATCACCATGAACGCGCCGCGGTTGAGCATGATGCGCCCCGCCACCTTGACTGCAATGCCGGCCTCGGCCAGTTCTTCCTTGCTGCTGTCGGCATACTGTTTCTGCAGATCGCCGGCCAGACTGTCGCGGCGGAAATCGTTGGGGAAAGCCTGGCCCTTGGCCCGCTCCGCGGCAAGCTTTTCCTTGCGCAGCACGATCAGGCTGTTCTCTTCCTCTTGCAGTGCATGCTCATTCAGCGGTTGTTCGCTCATTTCGGTGTCCTGGGTAAATCGATTCGGTAGTCTTGCGCCGGGTTGGCAGTGGGTCACAGGCCCTGTTTCAGGCTGGCCTCGAGAAACTCGTTGATATCGCCATCGAGCACGCCATCGCAGTCGCTTTCCTCGATGCCGGTGCGCAGATCCTTGATCCGTGACTGGTCGAGCACGTAGGAGCGGATCTGGTGGCCCCAGCCGATGTCCGACTTGCTGTCTTCCTGGGCCTGGGAGGCGGCTGTGCGCTTCTGCATTTCCTGCTCGTACAACTTGGCCCGCAACATCTTCATCGCGGTGTCCTTGTTGGCGTGCTGGGAACGCTCGTTCTGGCAGCTGACCACGGTATTGGTCGGGACGTGGGTGATCCGCACCGCCGAGTCAGTGGTGTTCACGTGCTGACCACCAGCACCGGAGGAGCGGTAGGTGTCGATGCGCAGGTCGGCCGGGTTGATCTCGATCTCGATGTTGTCGTCGATTTCCGGTGATACGAACACGGCGGTGAACGAGGTATGGCGACGGTTACCCGAGTCGAACGGGCTCTTGCGCACCAGACGGTGCACGCCGATCTCGGTGCGCAGCCAGCCGTAGGCATATTCGCCCTTGATGTGTACGGTGGCCCCCTTGATGCCCGCCACCTCGCCCGCGGTCAGCTCCATGATGGTCGCTTCGAAACCGTTGTGGTCGGCCCAGCGCAGGTACATGCGCAGCAGCATGTTGGCCCAGTCCTGGGCTTCAGTGCCGCCGGAACCGGCCTGGATATCCAGGTAGGCGTTGTTCTCGTCCATCTCGCCGCTGAACATGCGGCGGAACTCCAGTGCTTCGAGGCGCGTCTGCAACCGTTGCAGCTCGCTGACCACATCGGCCACAGCACCCTCGTCGTCCTCCTCCACGGCCATTTCCAGCAGCTCGGAGGCATCGGCCAGCCCGTTGTCCATATCGTCCAGGGTGCCGACGATTTCCGCCAGGGAGGCACGTTCGCGGCCCAGGTTCTGCGCCCGCTCGGGCTCGTTCCAGACGCTCGGGTCTTCCAGCTCGCGCTCTACTTCGGTCAATCGATCACGTTTGTGATCGTAGTCAAAGATACCCCCTGATGGTCTCGGAGCGACCACGCAGATCTTTGATGGTATTCAGAATCGGATTGATTTCCATGGTGACAAATCCCGGCAGGAAAAAGGAGCCATTGTAGCGGAAATCGCCGGCCCGGTGCAGTGACCGCAACGCCGATTGACCCACGTCAGCTGTCGATCCGACCATCGGGACTACACTGGAGAAACTTCCGGACAATTTCAGCGGGGTTCATTGTGAGTCAATTATTTCCTCCCCAGATCACCCTGGACGAACATGCCGAGCAATGCCCGGCCTTCGCCCGTTGGCGCGCCGGACATGGCGTATTGCAGCATACGCCAGCCACCCAGGCCGCAGTCTATCGCCTGGCCCACCAACTGCAGCAGAGCCAACGACAGCCCAGTGTGGAAAGCACCTATGAGATGCTGACCGCACTGGACCGGCTGACCAGTGCCGGGCTCTGGCTGGTGGTGCACATGACCTATGCCAAGCGCTGTCAGCCCGACGGTACCCCCTTGCGTGCCGAGGACTTCAAGTCGCGTCCCGAGGGCCATACCGGCGGCGCGCTCAACATGGTCCCTGCCTACGCCGCCTATCTGGCGCTGAACAGCCTCACCGGCAGCACCCGCAGCTGGCTGATGGGCCAGGGCCATTGCGTGGCAGCAATCGATGCCATCAATGTACTTACCGGCAACCTGCATCCGGAACAGGCGCAGCGTTATACTGGCCAGGGCGGGCTGGATCAGTTGCTGCAGGATTTCTACGGGTACGCCCAGTTGCCCAACGGCCGCCCGGCAGCGCCACTGGGCAGTCACGTCAACCCCTGGACCGCTGGCGGTATCATCGAGGGCGGCTACCTGGGCTTTGCCGAACTGCAGTATGCGCATATGCCACTGCCTGGTGAGACCCTGGTGGCCTTCCTGTCCGACGGCGCCGCCGAGGAGCAGCGCGGCAGTGACTGGATCCCACGCTGGTGGCGCGCCGAAGACTGCGGTAGCGCGCTGCCGATGATGATCGCCAACGGCCGGCGCATCGAACAGCGTACCGAACTGGGCACCCAGCACGGCCTGGATGGTTTCGTCGAACACCTGAGCCGCTGCGGCTTCGACCCGATCCGCTTGGATGGCCGCGATCCGGCGGCCTTCGTCTGCACCCTGTACGAGATGGAACAGCGCCTGGCCCGCCGGGTGGATGAACAGCAACGCGGCCTGCTGCAGTACCCGCTGCCGGTGCCCTATGCCATCGCCGAGACCACCAAGGGCTTCGGTTTCTACGGTGCCGACGAGAATGCCGCGCACAATCTGCCGCTGCCGGACAACCCCCGGCACGATGACCGGTCCCGGGCACTGTTCAACGAGCATGCCGCCCGGTTATGGGTGGCGCCCGAGGAGCTGCACCAGGCCTGTGCCACGCTGAACAATCATGCCGGACAGCGTCCCATCGAGCGCGACCACCCCCTGGCACTGCGCCATCCGCACGAGCCGGCATGGCCGCAGATCGACTGGCACAGCGGCAGCGTCTCGCCGATGCAGGCGGTGGATCGCTTCTTCGTCGAACTGGTCGCCGGCAACCCGCAATTGCGACCACGGGTCGGCAACCCGGATGAGCTGGCCAGCAACCGCCTGACCGGCGTGCTCAAGGCGCTCAAGCACCGCGTCTCGGAACCGGAGAGCGAGCTCGAAGCGATCGATGGCCAGATCATCACCGCACTCAACGAGGAAGCCGTGGTCTCGGCCTGCCTGGCCAACAAGGCCGGCCTCAACCTGGTCGCCAGCTACGAGGCGTTCTGCGTGAAGATGCTCGGTGCGGTACGTCAGGAGATCATCTTCGCCCGACACCAGAAGGAGGTCGGCCGCCCCGCCGGCTGGTTGGGCTTCCCGGTGATCGCCACTTCGCACACCTGGGAGAATGGCAAGAACGAACAGTCGCACCAGGACACCACCTTCTGCGAGGCACTGCTTGGTGAGATGCACGATGTGATGCGGGTGATCTTCCCCGCCGACTACAACAGCACCCTAGCGGTGCTGCCCTCGGTCTACCGCGAGCGTGGCCGGATCAGTTGCATGGTCATCCCCAAGCGCGATCAGCCGAGCCGGTGCACGCCGCAACAGGCCCGGCAACTGGCGGACCAGGGCGCGGTGCAGCTGGATGAGCACCAGGGCAACGGCCAGCCACTACTGCTGATTGCCAACGGCGCCTATCAACTGGGCGAGCTGCAACGTGCCGCCGAGCGGCTGCGTGAACGCGGACAGAGCTGGCGGCTGGTGTACCTGCAGGAGCCGGGGCGCTTCCGGGTACCACGTGATGAACACGAAGCGGCAGCCTGCGCCAGCCCCGAGGAAATCCAGGCACTGTTCCCCAGCGCCCTGAAGCATCGGGTGATGCTCACCCATATGCGCTCGGAGGTAGCCCACGGGCATCTGGCCAACCTGTTCCCTGAGCTGAACAGCAGCCGCGTGCTCGGCTACCGCAACCGCGGCGGCACCCTGGATGAAGCCGGCATGCTGTTCGCCAACCGCTGCACCTGGGCCCATGCCCTGGCGGCCGCCGCCGAAGCCTGCGCGGTGGACCCACTGCAATGGTTGCATGAAGATGAACTGAGTGCGGTGCGCGGTCAGTACAACCCGACCATCCTGCGTTGAGGCTTGGCTCAGCAGGCCTGCAGATGCCTGACCAGCAACTGCAGGCTCTGCCGGCCGCGGTATTCGTTGACATCCAGACTGTAGACCAGCCGCGCCCGGCGGATCGTCGGGTCAGGCCAGATCTGCGGGTCGATATTGAAGGCGATGGCGTCCAGCACTTCACTGCTGCCCTGCGGTTGCAGCACCATCTTGAGATGACGCTCACCCACCAGCCGCTGCTGAATCAGGGTGAACTCACCATGGAAACCCGGCTCGGGAAAATGCTGGCCCCAAGGGCCGGCCTCGCGCAGGGCAGCGGCCAGTTGCAGGTTGAACTCCTCCACCGCCAGCTCGCCATCGCAGACCAGTCGCCCGGTCAGATCCTCGGCACACAGCTGCCGGCGCACCTCGCGGTCGAAGGCCTGGCGGAAATCCTCGAAATGCGCTGTCGGCAGTGATAGCCCGGCGGCCATGGCGTGCCCGCCGAACTTGCTGATCAGCCCCGGGTTGCCCGCCGCCACCGCATCCAGCGCATCGCGGATATGCAGGCCGCTGACCGAGCGTGCCGAACCCTTGATCTGTCCGTCTCCGGCATCGGCAAAGGCGATCACCGGGCGGTGGTAGCGGTCCTTCAACCGCGAGGCGAGAATACCGATCACCCCCTGGTGCCATTCGGCATCGAACAGGCACAGCCCAAACGGCAGGTCCGCTTCCTGCAGATCGGTACCCTCGAGCATGGCCAGGGCCTGCTGCTGCATATCCCGTTCGATGCCCTTGCGATCACGGTTGAGGCTGTCCAGCTCGTTGGCTATGTCCCGCGCCAGCTGCTCGTCCTCGGTCAGCAGGCATTCGATGCCCAGGCTCATGTCATCCAGCCGCCCGGCGGCGTTCAGCCGCGGCCCGATAATGAACCCCAGATCGCTGGAGGCCAGGCGCTCGGCGGGCCGGCGTGCCACTTCCAGCAGAGCACGGATACCCGGACGGCAGCGCCCGGCGCGAATCCGCGCCAACCCCTGGTGCACCAGGATGCGGTTGTTGGCATCCAGCGGCACCACATCAGCCACGGTGCCCAGCGCCACCAGATCCAGCAGCTCGCCGAGGTTCGGCTGCGGTCGTTGCGGGTTGAACCAGTTGCTGTCGCGCAGCGCCACCCGCAAAGCCATCAGTACATAGAAGATCACCCCGACCCCGGCAATCGACTTGCTTGGAAAATCGCAACCGGGCTGGCTGGGGTTGACGATGGCGTCGGCGGCCGGCAACCGCTCTCCCGGCAGGTGATGGTCGGTCACCACCACCTTGAGCCCCGCCGCGCGGGCCGCTGCCACACCGTCGATACTGGAAATGCCGTTATCCACGGTGACCAGCACATCGGGGCGCTTGGCCAGTGCCACCTCGACGATCTCCGGGGTCAGGCCATAACCGTATTCGAAGCGGTTGGGTACCAGGTAGTCGACCTGCGCTGCGCCCAGCGCGCGCAGACCCAGCACCGCGACCGTACTGGCGGTGGCGCCATCGCAATCGAAGTCGCCGACCACCAGGATCGACTGGCGCTGCTCCAAGGCTTCGCGCAACACCGCTACCGCCTGCTCCATGCCCTTGAACAGCTGCCACGGCAGTAGTGCCTTCAGGCTGCGATCCAGCTCCGCTGCCGAGCGCACCCCGCGCGCGGCGTATAGCCGGGTCAGCAGCGGTGGCAGATCACCCAGATCGGGCAGTTCATCGGGCAGGACGCGGGAATCGATACGCATGGCTGCTCAGCGCTCCCCCAGCAGCCAGTCGAGAACAAACTCGTGCTGGGTCTCGGCGTCGCTGACATAGAGCACACCATCACTGATCATCACGCTCCAGTCGAAGTTGCGCGGCAAGTCGCTGGCCAGCGCATCCAGTGGCTCCTGGGGCAGCACGGCGATGCTCAGGTTCTTCAACTGCGCCACTGCCGGCACCACCTTGCCGGCCCACACACGGTTGTTGCCATACACCAGCAACGAGCAGCGTTCGGCGCGCCGCGATCCGGTGGTCAGCCGGTCGGCATCCGGCTGGCCGACGTCGATCCAGTGCTCGATACGATCATCCAGACTCTTCTGCCACAGCGCCGGTTCATCCACCTCCGACAGGCCACGCCCGAAGGCCAGGCGCTCCTGATACCACAGCGCGTAGGCGAGAATGCGCGCGGCCAGGCGCTGGCCGGTTTCCGAGGGGTGCCGCGCCACGGTCAGGCGCAGGTTTTCATACACCCCGCGATCGGTATCGGTGAGGTTGAGCTGGACTTTGCAGGGGATCGACTGGAGCGCCATGGGGCCGGATATTCCTGATTCAGACGGGCCGGCAGTGTACCGCAAAACAGCCGCCCTCGCCCGGCCTCGGCAAACTGACACCCCCCCCTCCCGTCATTGCGAGCCCGAAGGGCGCGGCAACCCACCGGGCGCCGGCAACTCCGCGCCAGTGGATTGCTTCACCGCGTTGCGGCTCGCAATGACGGGAGAGAGGGGTCGCATCACCCGTCATCGCGCTCCCTGGGCTCGATGATGTGCGGCAGCACTTGGAGGATGAACAGCATCAACAGGGTCGCCAATACCGCCGTGGCTTCCAGGCCCAGGCCAACGCAGACGCCAACCGCGGCGGTCATCCACACTCCGGCGGCGGTGGTCAGCCCCTTGACCTCGTTCATCCTGCCGCCCTTGATGATGGTGCCGACGCCGAGAAAGCCGATCCCGGCGACTATACCCTGCACTACCCGGCTCAGGGCGTCGTCCCCGGCACCGACCAGCACGAAGCCGATCACGAACAGTGCCGAGCCGGTGCATACCAGCATGTGCGTGCGTATCCCCGCCGCCTTGCCGTGGGTTTCCCGCTCATAGCCGAGCAGCCCGCCGAGCAGCGCCGCCAGCAGCAGGCGCAGGCTGACGCGGGTCGCCTGTTCCACATCGGTGAGATCGGAGAACTCACTGACCAGGGTGGTCAGAATAATCTGGGAGACATCCATCGGCCGGTATCCGTTTTATCTGCTGGATTGATGATTCGTCGTACAGCATCGCCGGCATGGGCAGGCAAGCCTGACCAGTGTCCGGGGCCCGCTCCGGCCGGCGCACGATCTGCTGCTGCAGCAGCCGGCCCCATACCGATTGCGGTGCCGCCCGCCAGACCTGCCTGTGCAGTTGCGTCATGGCCTCGGCATCCTGCGCCAGCAACGCCAGCTCACGCTGCTCCAGACCGTCCGGCCCCTGCTGCAGACAGCGCTGACAAAGCGCATCCAGCCGCTGACGGCGCAATCCGCTGCGCCCCGAGCGGCCCAATGCAGTCTGCAGCGCATTATGCTGCGGATCGATCACCGACTCGCAGAAGCCGGGCTGCGGGCTACCCTTCAGCGGGTTGCCTACCAGATCATCCAGCAGCCTGGCGCCGAACACTTCCTCGGCGGTCATCAGCCAGCCATGGCGTTTCAGACTCAGGCCCAACTGCACACGGCTGAGCACCACGGAGATCGGTGCGGCGAAGATCAGCGGCAAGGCCACCGGCAGGGACCAGTAGAAGAACATCGGCTTCAGCCACAGTGCGAACAGCGCCCACCCCAACCCCAGGATCAACCCCGGTGCCTGGTAGATCAGCGCCTTGAGCCAGCCGGTTTCACTGGTGCGGTTCTGCCCGGCCCAGCGCAGGTTCACGTTCAGCAGCGACTCGGCGACATAGCGCGAATGGGACAGCATGCGGATCGGCGCCAGCAACGCCGAAATGAGGATCTCCAGCAGCACGCTGCCAAGCAGCCGCAGAAAGCCACCGAAGGCGCGTAGCCGGCGAGTCAGGGCGGCATCGGCCAAGCCGAGGAACTTGGGCACGAACAGCAGGAACAGGGTACAGGCCACCAGGCTCACCGCCCGGTAGGGTTGCCACTGCGGCCACAACGGGTGCAACTGATGCGGATCGGGAAAGTAGTTGATCGGCCACAGCATCAGCCGGGTAGTGGCAATGGTGGTCAGCACCAGGAAGGCCAGCCACAACGGCGACGCCAGGTAGGACATGATGCCGTTGAGCAGGGCCAGGCGATGGGCGAATCTGAGCTTGTGGCTGCCCAACAGTAGCCACAGGTGCTGCATGTTGCCCTTGACCCAACGCTTGTCCCGGGTCAGCTCGTCCACCAGCGACGGGGGCGACTCCTCCCAGCTCTCGCGCAGGCCCGGCTCCAGCCACACCTCATGCCCGGCGCGCCCCAGGTAGGCCGCCTCGACAAAGTCGTGGCTCATGATCGGTCCGCGAAACAGCCCCCAGCCCGGCAGCTTGCGCAGGCCGCAGTGGGCCATGAATGGCCGGATACGCAGGATCGCATTGTGCCCCCAGAACGCCGCCTCGCCCATCTGCACCGCCGCCAGGCCGGTGCTGAACAGCGGGCCGTAGAGCTGGCTGGAAAACTGCTGCACGCGGGCGAACAGCGAGCGACCATTGAGCAGCTCGGGACTGCTCTGCACGATGCCCACCGCCGGGTGCCGTTGCATCAGCTGCACCATACGCACCAGGGTGTCGCCGGCCATCAGGCTGTCGGCGTCGAGTACCACCATGTATTGGTAGCCGCGCCCCCAACGACGCAGAAAGTCGGCGACATTGCCGCTCTTGTAGTTCAGGTTGACCTGACGGCGGCGGTAGAACAGCCGGCCTGCCGCCCCCAGCTGATGCACCAGGCGCGCCCAGGCGGCCTGCTCCTGCAACCATATGTCCGGGTCTCGACTGTCGGAGAGGATGAAAAAGTCGAAATGCTCGATCTGTCCGGTGCGTTCCAGGCTGCGGTACACCGCGCTCAACCCGCCCAGGCTGCGCTCGACCGGCTCATGGTAGATCGGCATCAGGATGGCGGTCCGGGCCAGGGGTGTCGCCGCCAGGGTCTGCGCATCCTGCTGGCGCAGCAGGGAATACCGGTCGCCGCCCAGACGACGCAGGATGAATCCGGCCACAGCGATCCAGAAACCGAAGGAAATCCAGGCGAACAGGATGGCGAACAGCACCAGCATGCCGATCTCCACCCCGTTGCCGCCCTGATAGGGCAGCACCGAGAGCATGAACCAGCTGGCCATCAGCGTCTGTCCGCCGACCAGCAGCAACAACAGACTGCGGCGCAGCAGGGCCACCGTCCGCCAGCGGCGACGGGAAGCGGCCAGGTCGACCGTTTCGGCAGTTTCGGTGCGGGTCAGCATCAGTATTCTCCGTAGCCGATGCTGCCGCGTTGCAGCGGAGGTACCAGCGGCGGACAGACCGTATCCGAGGTACCTTGGCGCTGCAGCAGGCCACGCTGCTGCAGGGCTTGCAGGCAGGCACCGAACAGATCCCCCTGCTGTGCTGCGATGCTGTCGGCCAGCGCCTGCAATACCGCCTGTTGCAGTTCCGGCGTCAATTCCCAGCCGGCCCAGCGCAGCCAGGCGAGGACGCGACGCAAGGCATGTTCAGCGGTCGTGGCGCGCATGCGGATCGCTCATCATCGCAGGACCTTCAGCACATCGCTGCCCGGCACCAGTTGGTAGGTCCAGGTTTCACTCAGGGTCTGCTCACCTTCGTGCAGAAAGGCGCGGATCGACAGCGGCCGATTGGCTGCCGGGCGTACCAGCATCGACAGCCGCCAGCGCTTGAGCTCGGCAACGTATTCCACGAACTGTTCCAGCAACTCACCTTCCTCCAGCGCAGTCACCTGCCCGGTCACCGGCGCATCGGCGTCCTTCTCGGCCAGCGGGCCACCGGCAAAATCGACGATCACCCGGACCGCACCCTTGGCGTTGCCACCGCCGATGCGGGTACCGTCGCCGAGAAAGCTGTCCACCGCCTGGGCCATGGGATTGCGCGCCAGTTCGGCGTCGCCGAAGCGTACGCTATAGGAATAGCTGTAGGACTCCCCGTCCTGCAGTTCGCTGTCTGGGGTCCAGAACGCCACTATGTTGTCGTTGGTCTCATCCGGGGTCGGCAACTGGGTCAGCACCACGTGGCCCTCGCCCCAGTCTCCCTCGGGTTCGACCCAGGCGCTGGGCCGCGTGCCGTAGTGGGCCTCGGGATCCATGTAGCTGGTGAATCCGGTATCGCGCTGCAGCAGGCCGAAGCCCTTCACCTGCTGGGTGGCGAAATAATCCATGCTCAGCGCCGCCGGGTTGTTCAGCGGCCGCCACAACCATTCACCGCTGCCGCCGTCATGCACCAGCAAGCCATCGGAATCATGCACCTCCGGGCGCCATTCCCCATCCGGGCGCAGGGTGTTCTCGCCGTAGTAGAACATGCTGGTCAACGGCGCGATGCCGGTCAGATCGATGGCCTGGCGAGGGAAGAGTACCGATTTGACCTGCAGCGCGGTCTCATCGCCGGGGGTGACTTCGAACTGGTAGGCCCCGGTCAGGCTCTTGCCATCCAGCAAGCCGTAGAAAGTGAAGCTCTTGGCATCGGCCTTGGGCTTCTCCAGCCAGAACTCGATGAACGCGGGAAACTCCTCGCCGCTGGGCAAACCGGTGTTGACCGCCACCCCGCGCCCCGACAGACCGAAGTTGTTGTGCCGGCCCACCGCACGGTAGTAGCTGGCACCGGCAAACACCAGGAACTGGTTCTGCACGTCCGGCTCACCGAACGGGAAAGTCAGCTTGAAGCCGGCGTAGCCCAGGTCAGCGGGCAGCAGTTTTTCGATCTCGCTGTTGGGGTAGCTGAACTGGTTCTTGTCGAACACCAGTGGCTCGGCCTGATCACCCTGGACGATATGGATATCCACCGCATGCTGGTAGAACAGCCCCGGCGGGATCAGCATCAGGTTGAACGGAGCCCCCTGCTCCTGCCACAGACTGCTCTCGGGCTTGAAACGGATGCCCTGGTAATCGTGGTAGCTCAGTTCCTGGAGGAAGCGGGGAATCTGCTGCGGCGCCTGCCAGTCGTTGTCCGCCAGCTTCTCGGCCTTGTCGACCACCGTCTGGAAGTCGAACTGTGCAGCCCCAGCCGTAAACGGCATCAGGCACAACAGAGGGTACACCAGACGCTTCAGGTCCATCGTCATTCTGCAGTCTCCGTGGGCGAGGAAGGGTACTGACTGTTACGTGGTGGCACTGAGCATTTAGGTCACCAAGCGCCGCGACAGTTCCACCTAAAGCACACCGTAGGCAATCACCCCACCGATACCGAGCGTAGCAGCGTAGGCGATCAGAACCAGAACACCGTCGTGGGCGATGCGCGCCAGCCCGAAACAGGTCAGCGCCACGCCGGCACTGCTGGCAGCGAAAGGCACCGGCTCGAGCAGCGGCAGGGTTACCGCCAGCACCAGGCAGACCAGGGCAATCGGCCAACTGCCGGGGCCGTCCACCAGCAAGGCCAGCCGATGCTTGACGAACCGGTCGACAAAACGTGCCGGCCGGCGCATCCATTTGGCGGCCTTGCTCAGCTTCTGCGGTTTGATCTTGCGTCTGAGTATCCAGCCCGGCAGCCAGATATGCCGCTTGCGCACCAGCATCTGTATGGCAATCAGGAACACCGCTATGCCCATGGTGGTCGGCAGACCGGGGATCCCGCTCAGGGGTGAGACCAGGATCAGGCCGATCAGCAACAGCAACGGACCGAAGGAACGGGTGCCCACGGTTTCCACCAACTGGCCCATGGACACCGTCTGCTCCCCTTCCGCAGCCTCCTCCATGCGGTCCAGCAGCTGTTCCAGGCTGCTCAGTTCCTCTGCCATTGGACTGCCCTCCCGCATGGTGCCGACGCCCATGCCGCCGGCCCGCTGGCCTGGTTCAGATACATGGCGGCAGAAACAGCATGGGCATCGCCACCACCAGGGTCGCCAGCGCCGACAGCAGGTACAGGCAGGCGGCGGTGCGCGCGAGGAAACGCCTGAGCGGCTCGGTCTCAGCGCTCTGCCAGCACCACCAGGCGGCCCAGCCGAGCAGCGCCACCACCACCAGCGTAAGCGGCATCAGCAATGTGTTGATCCAGGTCAGCGCGCCAGCGGCCGGGTCCGGTGGCGCCAGCTTGCAGGCTACTGAAACACCCCCATAGAGCACCACGAACCAGACAGCCCAGACGATCAGCCCGAGAACCAGGTGCAGCGGATGCGTGCGTGAGAATCCCATGTCGCACTCCTACCAGGCCATCGGCAATAGAATGAAGGCGGCAAGGCCGAGCCAGAACACCCCCAGGGTGTAGCTCCAGAACGGCTGCAACACCAGCGGCTCATAGGGCAATGCGGCACTGACGTAGCCACGCCGCACGCGCACCGCCTGCATGGCGCTGAGCAGCGCCGCCAGTGCCCCGTGGAACAGCAGATAGCCGAGCATCACCGTCAGTACCGCGTCATGGGCCGAACCGGTCGGATTCAACTCCGCCGCCAGCAGCACCCATACCAGCAGGGCCGCATGCACCGCACCGAGCAGCGTCACCAGCCACAGACCGCCGGCCAACCGGCTGCTGAGGCCGCGCCGCAGTTGCCGGGTCAGCCAGTGATAGATGCCCACCGCCAGGCTCAGGCCGATGCCACTGCAGAGTAGCAGCGGCAAGTCTAGCGGCCCCTGCTCCGGCGCCTGCCACTGCGGCGCGGCGGTCCACAGGTAGAACCAGCCAAACAGCAGCGAGGCGTACAGCGAGCCATTGGCCATCAGCGTCAGCAGCATGCCCCAGCGCCCCGGGCCATCGCTGGTGCGCGAATGCAGGGGCGGATCACAGGGATCATCCGGACGCAATGGCGCCGCCTGCGGATGCCCGCCGTTGTGCCAGCTCCAGCGCAGCAGGATGAACGCGCTGACCACCACCGCAGCCAACGCCACCCAGTAGCTCTTGAGCAGCAGCCCCAGGCATACCACGGTCAGTGCCAACCCGGCCTGCAGCGGTATCCAGGAATTGCTCGGCAGATGGACACGCTCGCGCACCCGCCCGGTTACCGCATCCGAACCCCAGGTTTCCCGCCGCTCATGCTGGATGCAGGCCAGCGAGTGCTCTCCCCGCTCGATCTCGTCGGGCAATTGCGGGTTATCCCACAACGGATGCCGGCTGCGAATGGTCGGCAGACTGATGAAGTTGTAGGTGGTCACCGGCATGGCCACCGCCCATTCCAGGGTGTCTGCAGCCCAGGGGTTGCGTGGTGCGCGGCGACCGAAGCGAAAATGCATGCCGATATCCAGCAGGAACATGGCAATGCCGACAGCCATGATGAAGCCACCGAAGGTCGACAACAGGTTCAGCCAGTCCCAGCCGAGCCCCGCCTCGTAGGTGTACACCCGTCGCGGCATGCCCAGCAGCCCGGTCAGATGCATCAGCAGGAAGGTGACGTTGAAGCCGATGAACACCAGCCAGAACGCCCAGGCGCCAAGCACATTCGACGGCATCCGCCCGGATACGTGGGGCAGCCAGTAATACAACCCGGCGATCAGCGGGAACAGCATGCCACCGACCAGCACGTAATGCAGATGGGCGACCACGAAGTGGGTGTCGTGTACCTGCCAGTTGAAGGGCACCAGTGCCAGCATCACCCCGGTCAGGCCACCGGCGACGAAGATGATCAGAAAGCCGAGGATCCACAGCATCGGCAGGCTCCACACCACCCGCCCGGTCCACAGTGTGGCCAGCCAGGCGAACACCTGGATGGTGGTGGGGATCGCCACCAGCATGCTGGCCATGGAGAAGAATGCCTGGGCCAGCTGCGGGATGCCGACGGTGAACATGTGATGCACCCACAGCCCGAAGCTGATGAACCCCATGACGATGACCGCCAGCACTATCCAG
The DNA here is from genome assembly GCF_002979975.1 of Pseudomonas sp. MYb185. Lineage (GTDB taxonomy): Bacteria > Pseudomonadota > Gammaproteobacteria > Pseudomonadales > Pseudomonadaceae > Halopseudomonas. Next base: position 15,448 of record NZ_PCQD01000013.1, read on the forward strand.
CGGTAACCGACGATCGGCCGCCGGGCGAACACCGGGATCAGCGTGGAAACGATGCCCGCCGCCGGCAGGAAGATGATGTACACCTCGGGGTGACCGAACATCCAGAACAGGTGCTGCCAGAGCAGCGGATCACCCCCGCCGGCCACCTCGAAGAACACCATGCCGGCAGCACGTTCCAGCTCCAGCAGGATGCTGGCGAGAATCAGCGGTGGAAAGCCGAACACGATCATCAACGCCATCGCCAGGATATACCAGCAGAACAGCGGCATCTGCCGCAGCGACATGCCATTGGCGCGGGTGCGCAGGATGGAGACGATCAACTCGATGGCCCCGGTCATGGAGCTGATCTCGACGAAGGTGATGCCCAGCAGCCAGAAATCCGAGCCTGGTCCCGGCGAAAAGGTGCTGCTGCTCAGTGGCGTATACATGAACCAGCCCGAATTCGGAGCGATGTTCAGCAGCAGGCTCGACAGGATGATCAGCCCGCCGAACAGATAGCAGTAATAACCCATGGCCCCGAGCCGTGGGAACGCCAGGTCACGTGCGCCGATCATCTTCGGTATCAGGTACATCGCCACCCCTTCCAGGATCGGGATGGCGAACAGGAACATCATCAAGGTGCCGTGCATGGTGAACAGTTGGCTGTACAGCTCGGGGCCGACGATATTCTGCTCTGGTAACGCCAACTGGGTGCGCATGAGCATGGCCAGCACGCCACCGACCAGGAAGAAGAACAGCCCGGTAACGATGAAGCGCAGGCCCACCGAGGTATGGTTGACCGCCGCCAGGGTGCCGACTCCCGGCAGGTTGGCCCATACCCGTTCGAACTGCGCATGCAGCTGCGCCTTGTCCCCCTGCCGGTCACTCATCGCCAGTTGCTCCTTCCAGCCAGGCATCGAATTCGCTCGGCGCATGGGCCCGGACAGTGAATTTCATGTGCGCATGGCCAATACCGCAGAATTCCGCGCATTGACCGTAGTACACCCCCGGCTCGTCGGCCTGCAGCCGCAGCACATTGGTGCGCCCCGGCAGCATGTCCAGCTTGCCGCCCAGCCGCGGCACCCAGAAGGCATGGATGACATCATCGCTGGTCAGGTGCAGGTCCACCGGCATGCCGGCCGGAATATGCAGCTCGTCACGCAGACGCAGGCTGTGGCCGGGATAACTGACATCCCACCACCACTGCCGGGCGGTCACATCGATACGCAGTACCTCGGTGTCGGCCAGCGGCAGAGGCAGCATGCGGTGCCCGATGGGAATGCCGAATGCCAGCAAAAGCGTGATGCTGGCCACCGGCAGAATCAGCCCACCGCCGATGATCCAGCGGTTCTGCACCCGCCGCGCCTGCTCCTCAGAGCATTCCCGCGGTCGCCGACACAGGGCATACAGCCACAGCCCCACCACTACCATGAGGGTCACCACGGCAAAGCCGGCCATGGCCCACCATAGTGCGGCGGCACCAGCGGCGGACGGTCCGGCCGGGTCGAGTGCGGAATAGGGCCCGCTGCAGCCGCCCAGCAGCAGCGCCAGGCCGATCGTGCCGGCGGCTGCTACGCTGGATGCATACGGCTTGCGCCTGCGGCGCGCAGGCCTTCGTCCAGGAGAACACAGCGCATGATGAACGAGTCCATCTCCAGCAAGATGTCGATTGGCGGACACCCGATCCACCCCATGCTGATCCACTTTCCGGTCGCCGCGCTGATCGGCCTGATCGGTACCGATATCGCCTATGCGCTGACAGCGGATTACTTCTGGGCCCGCGCCGGTCTGTGGCTGGCCGGGGTGGGTACCCTCGGCGGCTGGGTGTCGGGCAGCGTCGGACTGCTGGACCTGATCATAGTGCCGCAGATCCGCCGGTTGATCACCGCCTGGTGTCATGCGGTGCTGGCGGTCATGCTGCTGTCGCTGGCCTCGCTCAACTGGCTGCTGCGCATTGACGCGGCGGAGACCGCCATCCTGCCCTGGGGGCTGTACCTGTCGCTGCTCAGCGGACTGGCGATTGCCGCCACCAGCTTTCTCGGTGGGCAACTGGTGTACGACCATGCGATTGGCGTGGATTTCGAGGAAGCCCCCGAACCCAGACAACCGGAATGAACAGCGGGCCTGGGCTGCCATCGGCCTCATATCGGCAGCTCCAGCGCCGGCTTGGCCAGCACCAGCCAGAGAATCAGTAACAGCAGCGCACAGAGCACGACCACCGCGGCCATGCACCAGCCACGCAGGGGCTTCTCGGTGGCGCGCTCCAGCCGCAATACCAACAGACCGATCAACACGTGACAGAGCACCAGCGCCATCACCAGCGTGAGCTTGACGATCAGCCAGCCATCGACGGTGCGGTCGATCACGAATACCAGGGTGCCGGCAATGATCGCCAGCAGTGCCGCAGGCGTGGCGATCCGGGTAAAGACGAAACGCTCGATCGAATTGTGCGGATTGCTGCGCACGATCATGCTTGAGCCGCGGCCACTGTGGCTGGCAATCAACGCCGGCAGGTACAGCAGCGCAGCCACCCAGAACACCAGCGCCATGATGTGCAGCACCAGAAACCAGAGCATTCGGAGTCAACTCCTGTCATCTCACGAGGTGATCGCCCTGGCGACAGAGCGAAGCTAAACGTGGGACAACAGGAATCTGCGGTTTGCACAACCGATCTTGCAGGCAATGGCAGCCTCAGCAACGACAACGGCGCCCGACCTGCTGGTGGGGCGCCGTTGTGCTGGCTCTGCGGTGGGGCCGGTGAGGCCCGGCAGGATTACAGCGGCTTGCCGCGATTGCCGTGGGCAGCAACGAACTGCTGGATCTCGGTCAGGCTGTTTGGCAGTACCGTACAGCGCTCCTCGCGCTCGAACAGATCGGTCAGGTGCGCCGGCAGTTGCGGCTCCTGCACCTGCGCCTTGCGCACCGCCTCGGGGAACTTGACCGGATGCGCGGTGCCCAGGGTGATCATCGGCGTGACCATGCTGCGACGGCACTCGCGGGCCGCATGCACGCCAATCGCAGTGTGCGGGTCGAGCAATTCGCCACACTCGCGATACACCTCGGCGATGGTGGCACAGGTGGCTTCGTCATCCACCGCCAGGGAATCGAACAGGCGCCGGGCCTCGGTCCAGCGCTCCGGCTCCACCGACAGCTTGCCGCTCTGGCGGAAGTTGTCCATCAGCTCCTTGACCAGCGCGCCGTTGCGGCCATGTAGGTCGAACAGCAGACGCTCGAAGTTGGACGACACCATGATGTCCATCGACGGCGACAGCGACGGGTGCAGGGTATCCTTGTCGTACTGGTTGCCGCTCATGAAGCGGTGCAGGATATCGTTGCGGTTGGTCGCTACCACCAGTTGGCTGATCGGCAGTCCCATGTTGCGGGCCAGGTAGCCGGCGAAGATATCGCCGAAGTTGCCGGTCGGTACCGAGAACGCCATGGAGCGCTGCGGGCCGCCCAGCTGCAGGGCAGCATGGAAGTAGTAGACGATCTGCGCCATGATCCGCGCCCAGTTGATCGAGTTGACCGCGACCAGCCGGTTGCCCTTGAGAAAGCCCTGGTCGGCGAAGCTGGCCTTGACCATCTCCTGGCAGTCGTCGAAGTTGCCTTCGATGGCGATGTTATGGATGTTGTCGCCAAGGATGGTGGTCATCTGCCGACGCTGCACTTCCGATACCCGGTTGTGCGGATGCAGGATGAAGATATCCACGCTCTCGCAGCGACGACAGCCCTCGATGGCCGCCGAGCCGGTATCACCGGAGGTAGCGCCGAGGATCACCGCGCGCTCGCCGCGCTTGGTCAGGAAATGATCCAGCAGGCGACCCAGCAGTTGCAGGGCAAAATCCTTGAATGCCAGGGTCGGGCCGTGGAACAGTTCCATGACCCACTCATTGGCATTCAGCTGCCGCAGCGGCGCCACCGCATTGTGGGCGAAGACGCCGTAGGTGTCCTTGAGAATGGCCTTGAACTCGGCATCGTCAATACTCTCGGTCACGAACGGGCGCATCACGTTGAAGGCCAGCTCGTGATACGGCAGGCCAGCCCAGGAAGCGATTTCCTCCTGGGTGAAGCGCGGCAGATTCTCCGGCACATACAGGCCGCCGTCGGACGCCAGGCCGGCGAGCAACACTTCTTCAAAGTTCAGGGCCGGCGCCTGGCCGCGCGTGCTTATATAGCGCATGGTTACAAACCTTCGGTTAATTCAGCTGTTCAACCCGGATCCGCATCAGCGGCCCGGCGACTTCGTCCAGTGCTTCCATCGCGGCGATGGCATCATCCATGCTCTGCTCGCGTACGCGGTGGGTCAGGATGATGATCGGCACCAGGCCATCCTGCTCCTCGACATCCTTCTGCATGATCGACTCGATATTGATGCCGCGCTCGGACAGGATGCTGGCCACGCGGGCCAGCACGCCGGGGCGATCCTGGGCATGCAGACGCAGGTAGTAGGCGGTTTCCACCTCACCCACCGGTAGGATCGACAGATCCGACAGCGCCTCGGCACGGAACGCCAGGTGCGGCACGCGGCTTTCCGGTGCACAGGCCACCGCCCGCGCCACGTCGATGATGTCGGCCACCACCGCCGATGCGGTCGGTTCAGCACCGGCACCAGCGCCGTAGTACAGCGTCGAGCCCACGGCGTCGCCATTGACCATGACCGCATTCATCACGCCGTGCACATTGGCCAGCAGCCGGTCCGCGGGAATCAGCGTCGGGTGCACCCGCAGCTCGACACCGCTCTCGGTGCGCCGGGCGATGCCCAGGTGCTTGATGCGGTAGCCGAAGGCTTCGGCGTAGTGCACATCCGCAGTGGTCAACTGGGTGATGCCTTCAGTGTAGGCCTTGTCGAACTGCAACGGGATGCCGAAGGCGATGGAAGCGAGGATGGTCAGCTTGTGCGCCGCGTCGATACCTTCCACGTCGAAGGTCGGGTCGGCTTCGGCATAGCCCAGCGCCTGGGCCTCGGCCAGCACATCGGCAAAGGGACGACCTTTGTCGCGCATCTCGGTGAGGATGAAGTTGCCGGTGCCGTTGATGATGCCCGCCACCCACTGGATGCGGTTGGCCGCCAGGCCTTCACGCAGCGCCTTGATGATCGGGATGCCACCGGCCACCGAGGCCTCGTAGGCAACCATGACACCCTTGTCACGGGCGGCCGCGAAGATCTCGTTACCATGCACGGCGATCAGCGCCTTGTTGGCGGTGACCACATGCTTGCCGTTGGCAATCGCCTGCATGACGATTTCCAGAGCCAGGCCGTAACCGCCGATCAGTTCGACGATGATATCGATATCGGGATTGTTGACCAGCGCCAGGGCGTCGTCGGATACCTGAACGTTGTCACCGAGGTGGCAGGATGGGTTCGGGTGCCGGGTGGCAATATGGGTCACCTCGATCGCCCGGCCTGCCCTACGGGCAATCTCCTCGGCGTTGCGTTGCAGAACATTGAAGGTGCCACCGCCAACGGTGCCCAAACCACATATACCCACTTTGACCGGTTTCAAACTAAGGTCCCCACATATTCTCGGTGTTGTATGAAATGCTTTGCTGCAGTCCCTCGGCTGAGAGATTGCGATTTATTTATTGGCCATGGCCTCTTCGGCCAGAGCCTGTGCCGGCTTGTAGCCGGGCACCAGGGTGCCGTTGGCGAGGAAGATCGCCGGCGTGCCCTGCACCCCCACCTGGCCGCCCAACTGATACTGCTTGGCTACCGGGTTATCGCAGCTTGCCGACGCCACCGACTTGCCCTGCTTGGCGCGGGTCATGGCGGTCTGGCGATCATCGGCACACCAGATCGAACGCATTACATCGGCGGTGGGACTCTCGACGCCGGCCCGCGGGAATGCCGCGTAACGGACCTCGATACCCAACTCGTTCAACTGCCCGATCTCCTCATGCAGCTTGCGACAGTAGCCACAATCCACATCGGTGAACACCGTGACATGGGTCTTGGGCTGTGCCGGAGCGAATACGACCAGTTCCTCGGTGGGGATGCTGTTGATCACCTCACCGATGGCCTTGGCCTCGACTTCGGCGGTCAGGTTGCGCGGCTGGCCGCCATTGACCGCGATCATCGCGCCCTGAAACAGATAGCTGCCGTCGGCGCTACCGTACAGCACCCGTCCATTATCCAGCTGGATCTGATACAAGCCGCTGACCGGCGTCTCGGAAATGGTCGAGACCGACATTGGAAAGTTCAGACTGTCCAGACTCTGGCGGATGTTCTGTTGTGCATCCGCCCAGGATTGGGCCGCCCACAGGGCAAGCAGGCCGGTTGCCAGGTGTTTCAGTCGCATAATCGGTCCCTAACAGATCCCAAAAGACTGGCAAGCTTACCATGAAACCCGCTTCTCACCCACGGGGATGATGACTGGCATGCAGCTCGCGCAAGCGGTGTCGGGCGACATGGGTATAGATCTGCGTGGTAGACAGATCGCTGTGACCAAGCAGCAGTTGCACCACGCGCAGATCGGCACCGTGGTTGAGCAGATGCGTGGCAAAGGCATGCCGCAACGTATGTGGTGACAGGGGCCGGCGGATGCCGGCCTGCGCCGCGTGCAGCTTGATCCTGTGCCAGAAGGTCTGCCGGGTCATCTCCCGCGCCTGCTGACTGGGAAACAGCACATCACTGGGCTTGCCCTTCAACAGCACCGGCCGCGCCTCGGCGCAGTAGCGCACGATCCAGGCCAACGCCTCTTCGCCCAGGGGCACCAGTCGCTCCTTGCTACCCTTGCCGGTGATGCGCAGCACGCCCTGGCGTGGATTCAACTGGTCCAGGCGCAGCCCCACCAGCTCGCTGACCCGCAGACCACAGGCATACAGCACCTCGAGCATGCAACGATCCCGCAGGCCAAGACTGTCATCGACCTCCGGTGCCGCCAACAGCGCTTCCACATCCGCTTCGCTGAGCGTCTCGGGCAATGGCCGACCGAGCCTGGGCATGGCGATATCCAGCGTTGGATCTTCACCGATCAGGCCTTCGCGCAGGGCATGCCGATAGAAACCGCGCAGGCAGGACAGCAGGCGTGCCGTGGAACGCGCCTGGTAGCCGACACTGATGCGCCAGGCCAGATGCTCCATCAACAGCGGCCGCGAGGCGGCGTACAACCCACCGCGGCCACTCAACCAGCCAGCCAGCAGGCTCAGGTCGGTACGGTAGGCCTCCAGGGTCTTGGCGGCCAGCCCACGCTCCAACCACAGGGCATCGACAAAACGGCCGATGGCCTGCTGATCGGCATCGCTGGGCGGGGGAAGTTCAGGCGCGTTCATGACCACCTCGGATAAACATGCCGGGATCATAAAGGCTTTGGCCAATAGGTTCGAGTCCAGGGAAGAACATCCCTCAGTAACCTGAGAGGGCTACAGCCCGCCTGCAGCCCGGCAGTTGCCGAGAGCTGTCGTCGAGCAGGCGCTCGACAACCCCAGGGAAGGGGCAATGCTGCTCACTTGACACCGTCATCCTTCGCGAACGACTGCATGGATGGAAGGCCACAAAAAACCGCCCGAAGGCGGTTTCTTGAGTACCAGGTAAAACGCTCGATCAGCCGAGCTTTTCCTTGATACGTGCGGCCTTGCCGGACAGGGCGCGCAGGTAGTACAGCTTGGCCTTGCGCACGTCGCCGCGACGCTTGACGGTAATGGTTTCCACCATCGGCGAATAGGTCTGGAAGGTACGCTCGACGCCGACACCGCTGGAGATCTTGCGGACGGTGAACGCGGAGTTCAGACCACGGTTACGCTTACCGATAACCACGCCTTCGAAGGCCTGCAGACGCTGACGATCGCCTTCCTTCACTTTAACCTGGACGATGACAGTGTCACCCGGCGCGAACGCAGGGATTTCACGGGTCATTTGCTCTGCTTCGAGCTGGGCAATGATGTTGGACATTTCTAAAACTCCTACAAGCCGCCGGACTTGCTTCAATGGTTATCGGTTTCCTGCTCGCGGATGTATTCCGCCAGCAGTTGCTGCTGTTCTTTGCTCAACGTCAGTTCCGCAAGCAGTTCCGGGCGTCGTTGCCAGGTTCTGCCCAAGGACTGCTTGAGACGCCAGCGCCGGATCAGTGCATGATTACCACTGAGCAGCACCTCCGGTACGCGCTGCCCCGCAAACTCTTCCGGCCGGGTGTAGTGTGGACAATCCAGCCACCCTTCCGAAAACGAATCCTCTACCGCCGAGTCCGCATGCCCAAGCACGCCGGGGATCAGACGGGTTACCGCATCCAGGAGCACCATGGCTCCCAGCTCACCACCGGACAACACATAGTCGCCAATGGAAATTTCCTCATCGACGCACATCTCGATGATGCGTTCGTCGATTCCCTCGTAGCGTCCGCACAGCAGTACCACACTGTCCAGCTCCGCCAACTCCACTGCCCGTTGCTGGGTCAGCGGTTGCCCCTGGGGAGACAGATAGATCACCCGTGGGGTGGAGGGGGCCTTCTCGCGGATGGCTTCAATCGCCTCCAGCAAGGGCTCGACCTTCATCAACATGCCTGGTCCGCCCCCGAAGGGCCGGTCATCGACCGTACGGTGCCGATCGTGGGCATGGTCACGGGGATTGCTGAACTCGACCGCCAGCTGGCCCCGCTTGACGGCGCGCCCGGTCACACCGTGCTCGGTCAACGCCGTAAACATCTCGGGAAACAGGGTCACCACACCGGCCCACACCGGTCAGAACTCCGGATCCCAGTCGACCTGCATGATTCCCGCCGCAAGGTCGATGTGCTTTACGTACAGATCCGGCAGGTACGGCAGCAGCCGTTCACGCTGATCGATACTGCCCGCACAGGGCTTTACCACCATGACATCATTGGAGCCGGTTTCCAGCAGGTGGTCGATACGACCGAACAGCTTCCCGTCAAGGGTCACTACCTGCAGACCTTCCAGCTGATACCAGTAGAATTCACCGTCTTCCAGTTCCGGCAATTCGGATCGCGGCACGCAGATTTCCCAATCCACCAGTTCCAGCGCCTGGTCCCGGTCGGCCAGCCCCTTGAGCTGCACCACCAGGATGCGTCCCTGAACGCGCCCCGCAACAACGGACACCTGACGCTGTTCATCGCCCCGGCGAATGGTCCACTCGGGGTAGTCCAGCACATTGTCCAGCGGATCGGTGTGCGAATACACCTTCACCGCCCCGCGTATGCCATGAACCGATACGATCTTGCCGAGGACCACCAGAGGTGATCCAGCCGACTCAGGCTGGCGGATCATATCAGGCGGAGGCCTGAGCTTCCTTCAGCAGAGAAGCAACACGCTCGGACGGCTGTGCGCCCTGACCCAGCCAGTAGCTTACGCGCTCCTGGTTGACGGACAGGCGGGTTTCGCCACCGGCGGCAACCGGGTTGAAGAAACCGACGCGCTCAACGAAACGGCCATCGCGGGAATTGCGGCTGTTGGCAACAGTCAGATGATAGAAGGGGCGCTTCTTGGAACCGCCACGAGCAAGACGAATAGTTACCATGTGAACATCGTTTCCTGTATTTGAGTAGCACTCATGGATTCATTACGGGCATGTAGCCCGAAAGGTCGCGTATTCTACGGAATATCGCGGACAAATGAAACTCCTTTGTGAAGCACTCCAGCAACCGGCCGGCGGCGCTTCGTCATCCAGCCCTGCCGACACCGCCGGCAGGCCTCAGAACCGGGGCATACCACCGCCCGGCGGCGGCATCATACCACCACCGCCACCCATGCCTCCCATACCGCCCATGCCCCGCATGAGCTTGGCCATGCCGCCCTTGCCGCTGACCTTCTTCATCATCTTCTGCATCTGCTTGTGCTGCTTGATCACCCGACCGATATCCTGGATCTGGGTGCCCGAGCCGGCAGCGATGCGGCGCTTGCGCGAGCCGCTGATGATGTCCGGATTGCGCCGTTCGGCGGGAGTCATCGAGTTGATGATGGCTTCCATCTGCTTGAACTGCTTTTCCGCCTGGGTCTGGGCGGTTTCCATCTGTGCCGGATTGATCTTGCCCATCATCGGCAGCTTGTCCATCAGCGAACCCAGCCCGCCCATGCCGCGCATCTGCTGCAACTGGTCGCGGAAGTCTTCCAGGTCGAAGCCCTTGCCCTTCTTGAGCTTCTTGGCGAGCTTCTCGGCCTTGTCCTTGTCCAGCTTCTGCTCGGCCTGTTCGATCAGGCTGAGCACGTCCCCCATGCCGAGGATGCGCGAGGCAACCCGGTCGGGGTGGAAAGGCTCGAGGGCATCGGTCTTCTCGCCCACACCGAGAAACTTGATCGGCTTGCCGGTGATATGCCGCACCGACAGCGCGGCACCACCACGGGCATCACCATCGACCTTGGTCAGGATCACCCCGGTCAGCGGCAGCGCCTCGTTGAACGCCTGCGCGGTATTGGCGGCGTCCTGACCCGTCATGGCATCGACCACGAACAGCGTCTCGGCGGGGTTGGCCGCCGCATGCACCGCCTTGATCTCGTCCATCATGTCGGCGTCGACATGCAGGCGACCGGCGGTATCGACGATCAGCACATCCATGAAGCGGTTCTTCGCCTCACGGATCGCCGCCTCGACAATGGCAACCGGCTTTTGGGTCAGATCCGAGGGGAAGAAGGTGACATCCACTTCCGCCGCCAGGGTTTCCAGCTGCTTGATCGCCGCCGGACGGTAAACGTCGGCGCTGACCACCATGACCTTTTTCTTCTGCCGCTCGCGCAGGGTCTTGGCCAGCTTGGCGACACTGGTGGTCTTACCGGCGCCCTGCAGACCCGCCATCAGGATCACGGCCGGCGGTGCCACCGCCAGGTTCAGGCCCTCGGCCTGGCCCATGACCGCTTCCAGCTCGGCCTTGATGATCTTGACGAATACCTGCCCCGGCGACAGGCTACGGGATACTTCCTGGCCTACCGCGCGATCGCGCACCTGGTCAACGAAGGTCTTGACCACCGGCAGGGCGACGTCCGCCTCGAGTAGCGCCATGCGCACTTCGCGCAGCGTATCCTTGATATTCTCTTCGGTCAGCTTGGCACGACCGGTGACCCCAGCGAGGGTGCCGGACAGGCGTTCGGTAAGATTTTCAAACATCGACGAATTCTCCTTTGCCCCGCGTACCCCGCTACGGGTTGAGGCGTTCTGGCCGGCAAGTATACATTGGGGTTTGTGTGGATGCAGCAAGCGCTTTATCCTCAGCACAGCTTGTGCGACACTCCCAACTAATTGATAAGCATTTGCAAGGACGTATGACAGCTCTGATATCCAGTCTGCTTGCCGCTGTGCTCTATCTCGGCGGCACGCTCTACCATGTACGCTGCCTGCAGCAGCGGCAGATCGCCCGCCCCGGGTTGCTACGCACCATCGGGGCAGCGGCGCTGGCCGCCCACGCGGTCAGCCTCTATGTGCAGCTGTTCACCGGCCACGGATTGTCGTTCGGTTTTTTCCATGTTTCCTCGCTGATCGCCTGGCTGGTCATCGCCGTGACCCTGGTGTTCAGCCTGCGCGCGCCGGTCACCAGCCTGCTGCTGGTGCTGTTCCCACTGGCACTGATCACCGAGCTGCTGGCCTGGCTGTTCCCCGGCCACGGGGCAGCGACCATTCCCGGCAAGTCGACCCTGCTGATTCATGTGCTGCTGTCGATCCTGGCCTACGGCATCCTTACCATTGCGGCTTTCCAGGCGACCCTGCTGGCATTCCAGGATCATCAGCTCAAGCACCGCAACCCGGTGCGCTTCAATCGTACCTTTCCGCCGCTGCAGACCATGGAGGAGCTGCTGTTCCAGTTCCTGCTGTGCGGCGAAGTACTGCTGACCCTGTCGCTGATTTCCGGCTTCGTCTTCCTCGACAACATGTTCGATCAGAGTGTTGCGCACAAGACACTGCTGTCCTGCCTGGCCTGGGTGGTGTTCGGCATTCTGCTGTGGGGCCGGCATTTCCGCGGCTGGCGCGGCAGCAATGCCATCCGCTGGACGCTGGGCGGCTTCCTCCTGTTGATGCTGGCGTTCTTCGGCAGCAAACTGGTCAGCGAATTCATTCTGCCGATGTGATGGCTCACCAACCCGTGCCGAGGTAACTCTTGAGTGACACAAGCACCGGCGTACTGTTACTGATACTGGCCGTACTCGTCGTCTGCTCGGCGTTCTTCTCCAGCTCCGAGACGGGCATGATGAGCCTCAACCGCTACCGGCTCAAACACCTGAGCAACAAGGGTAACCGCGCCGCCCAGCGCGCCGAGGACATGCTCAACCGCCCTGACCGCTTGCTGGGCACCATTCTGGTCGGCAACAATATCGTCAATGTTCTTGCCGCCTCGATCGCCACCGTGGTGGCGGTGCAGCTGTGGGGCGATGCGGGCATCGCCATTGCCACCATAGCGGTGACCATCATCCTGCTCATCTTTGGCGAGATCACGCCCAAGACCTTTGCCGCGCTGCGCCCGGAAACCATCGCCTTCCGCGTCACCATCGTCCTCAGTGTGCTACAGCGACTGCTGTACCCGGTGGTCTGGCTGTGTGGCACGATCAGCAACGGCCTGCTGCGCCTGATTGGCATCAGCCTGCAGGAGAGCCATGCGGGCCAGCTCAGCAGCGAAGAACTGCGCACCGTGGTCAACGAGGCCAGCCTGGGCATCACGCCCCGCCGGCAGAACATGCTGCTGAGCATCCTCGACCTGGAGAAGATGACCGTCAATGACATCATGGTGCCACGTAACGAGGCCTATGGCATCGATCTGGATGATGACATGACGGTCATTCTCGACCAACTGCAGACCAGCCACCACACCCGACTGCCGGTATTCCGCGGGGACATCAACAATGTCACCGGCCTGGTGCACATGCGCGCCATCGCCCGACTGCTGAGCCGTGACGAGCTGACCAAGGAAACCCTGATCGCCTCCTGCAAGGAGCCCTACTTCATCCCGGAGAACACCCCGCTGCATACCCAGCTGCTGAATTTCCAGAAGCACAAGCGGCGCATCGGTTTCGTGGTGGATGAGTATGGCGATGTGATCGGGCTGGTGACCCTGGAGGACATCCTGGAAGAGATCGTCGGCGAGTTCACCACCGACCTGCTACCGGCCAACCATGATATCCACCCCCAGGGGGATGGCACCTATGTGATCGACGGCAGCGTTACCCTGCGGGCGATCAACCGGCAGTTGCTGTGGCGGCTACCCGAGGACGGCCCCAAGACCCTCAACGGGCTGATTACCGAGCGCCTGGAAAACATTCCTGACAATATCGTGGGCCTGAGTATCGGCCAGTACCGCATGGAGATCCTGCAGACCAAGGACAACATGATCAAGAGCGTGCGGATCTGGCAGCTGGACTTGCAGCCGGCGGCCGACGAGCAGGACTGACCGCCCCCCCTCCTACAGCTCGACCTTCACCGCCTGGCTCACACGCTGCGCCCGGGTCCGCGCCAGATCGGTGCTCTCATCCCGTGCCAACGCCACCCCCATGCGCCGTAAGCCCTCCGCACCGGGCTTGCCGAACAGCCGCAACTGGGTATCCGGCTCGCTCAACGCCTGCTGCAGATTGCCGTAGCTGATACTCTGGGAGCACCCGTCAGCCATGACCACTGCCGAGGCCGCCGGGCCGAACTGGCGGATCTGCGGAATCGGCAGCCCGAGGATGGCCCGGGCGTGCAGGGCAAATTCGGACAGCTCCTGGGAAATCAGCGTAACCAGGCCGGTATCATGCGGCCGCGGTGACACCTCGTTGAACCAGACCTGATCGCCCTTGATGAACAGCTCGACGCCGAACACGCCGCGCCCGCCCAGTGCATCGGTAATCCGCCGCGCTACATCCTGCGCCAGTGCCAAGGCCTGCTCGCTCATCTGCTGCGGCTGCCAGGACTCGCGATAATCACCGCTTTCCTGACGATGACCAATCGGGGCACAGAAGCTGGTGCCCCCTATATGCCGCACCGTCAGCAGGGTGATTTCATAGTCGAAATCGACGAAGCCCTCGACGATCACCCGGCCGACACCGGCACGCCCACCTGACTGGGCATATTCCCAGGCCGCCTCGATATCCTGCTCGCTGCGCAGCAGGCTCTGCCCCTTGCCCGAGGAACTCATCACCGGCTTGACCACACAGGGCAGACCGATCTCCCTGACCGCCGCCAGATAATCCGCATGCCCGTCGGCAAACCGGTAAGGCGAGGTGGGCAGTTTCAATTCTTCACTGGCCAGCCGCCGGATACCTTCACGATCCATGGTCAGTTGCGCGGCGCGGGCAGTGGGAATGACGGTATAGCCCTCCCCTTCCAGCTCCACCAGCGCGGCGGTGGCAATGGCTTCGATCTCCGGCACGATATACGCAGGCCGTTCGACCTCGACCACCTGACGCAGGGCAGCGGCATCCAGCATGTTGATCACATGACTGCGGTGCGCCACCTGCATCGCCGGGGCGTTGGCATAACGGTCCACGGCAATGACTTCGCAGCCCAGGCGCTGCAGTTCAATGGCCACTTCCTTGCCCAGCTCACCTGAGCCGAGCAGCAATACACGGGTAGCATTCCCGGTCAATGGCGTTCCAATACAGGGCATGCCGACTATCCTTTTACCGTTCCAACATTCAACCACAGGCCCTGCTCATGGGCCCGGCGCTCACAAAGCCCCAGGATTTCCCGGCGCCGCTCATTGCTGGCGCGTCCCCACTCGGTGATTTCCGCACCGCTGCGCTGGCAGCCGGTGCAGATGTCGTTGTCATCCAGGCAGCAGACATACACACAGGGGGATTTGACCGGTTGTTCCTGAGACATCAATCTTCCTGCGGCTGCAGATCACGGCGGTAACGCTGGGCGTTATGCACATAGTGGGCGGCGCCGGCGACGATTGCCTGATGTTGCTGCTCGCTCAACTGGCGCACCACCTTGCCGGGCGAGCCCATGACCAGCGAGCCATCGGGAATTTCCTTGCCCTCAGGCACCAGCGCATTGGCGCCGATGATGCAGTTACGGCCAATCCTGGCACCATTGAGCACCACCGCGTTGATGCCGATCAGACTGTCATCCCCCACAGTGCAGCCATGCAGCATGGCCTTGTGACCAACAGTGACGCCTTTGCCAAGGGTCAGCGGGAAACCGTAGTCGGTATGCATGATCGCGCCATCCTGGACGTTGCTGTTCTCGCCGATCAGGATCAACTCGCAATCACCGCGTAATACGGCGTTGAACCAGACGCTGGCGCCCTTTTCCAGGCGCACCTTGCCGATCACCATGGCGCTATCGGCAATCCAGGCATCATCAGCCATCTCCACACGGTCATTGCCCAGTCTGTACTTCATTCCTACTCCTTAGTCGGATCGCTCCACTCGTTGGGGGGAGTGCGCAGCGGGATATTGGCGTCGAAGGCGACGTTCATCAGATCGACCAGAATCAGCGCGGTCAGCCCCCAGATGCGAAAGCCTTCATAGCGGTAGCTGGGGACATACCAGCTACGCCCTTCATAATCGATGCGGTGGGTCATTTCCCGGTTGTCGCCGAGAAAGTAGCTCACCGGCACGCGGAAGACTTCCTGGATCTCACTCTCGTTGGGGCGTAGATCGAACACATCCGGCACTATGCCGACATAGGGCGTGACCTTGATGCCGAACCGCGACACCAGACTGCCCAGCGGCCCCACCACTTCCACCAGATCCGGCAGCAGGCCGATTTCCTCGTGAGCTTCGCGCAGGGCGGTATAAGCCAGGTCGACATCCCCCGGATCACGTCGCCCGCCGGGCAGCGCCACTTCCCCTGAGTGGGTCGACAGGCTGTTGGAACGCAGGGTGAGAATGATCTCCGGCTTGTCATCTATACAGGTTACCGGCACCAGAACCCCCGCCTCCGGAAGTCCGGCCGCCTCGACTGCTCGCGGTCGATACCCGGGAACCCGCGAGCGCACTTTGTCCAGCATGCAACCTACCTCGTCATTTTTCCCAATCATGGCATGATCACCGTCACCGAGCCAGCACCTCTATGCTACCGAATAAGCCGCCATAGCGACCGCCACAGCAGTCTCCCCCCCTTTACCGCCGGGCCGTTGCAACGCAAGATACCGCCATGCCAGCCTACCAGCCGGGAGTATCCGCGACATGAAATTCTGCTGCCATTGTGGACAGGCTGTCACCGAGCGGATCCCGCAAGGTGACAATCGTCCCCGCTATGTGTGCGATCACTGCGAAGTCATCCATTACCAGAATCCACGCATCGTCGCCGGCTGCCTGGTCACCCAGGAGCGGCATGTGCTGCTCTGCCGTCGCGCCATCGAGCCGCGCCGCGGTTTCTGGACACTACCGGCGGGCTTCATGGAGAACGGCGAAACCACCGAGCAGGCAGCCCTGCGGGAAACCTGGGAAGAGGCGCGGGCCAGGGTGGCAGCGCAGCAGCTGTACATGCTGTTCAACCTGCCGCACATCAATCAGGTCTACATGTTCTTCCGCGGTCAACTGGCCGATGCGGATTTCGCCGCCGGCGAAGAGAGCCTGGAAGTCAGACTCTTCAGCGAGGCGGAAATTCCCTGGGATCAACTGGCCTTTCCCACCATCAGCAAGACGCTGCGCCAGTATTTCCTCGACTATCCCACCCAGCATTTTCCGGTACGCATGAACGATATCACCTGGCCTACCGGCAAATCCGGCGGCGCCGTGCGATGAGCCGCTGGCTGGCTGCACTGCTGTTCGGGCTGTTCGCGGCCAATTGCCTGGCCACGCCACCGGCCATCGATCAACTGCTGATCCACAAGCACGAAAGGCGCCTGGAGGTGATCAGCCATGGCCAGGTGATTCGCCAGTACCGCATCGCCCTGGGCAAACAGCCGGTCGGGCACAAGCAGGAACGGGGCGACGATCGCACACCGGAGGGCATCTACAGTATCGACTGGCGGCACCGCAGCCCCAGCTACAATCTCAGCCTGCACCTGGACTACCCCAACCTCAAGGACCGGGCCGACGCCTGGAAACGCGGTGCAGACCCCGGCAGCATGATCATGATTCATGGCACGCCGGTGGATGAAGAGTACCCCGAGTGGTTCTTCACCGGGCTCGACTGGACCAACGGCTGCATCGCCCTGGACAACCGCAGCATGCGGGAACTATGGGACCTGGTCCCCGATGGGACCCTCGTTGAAATAAGACCTTGACCCAGATCAACACCCTCCTCCTCCAGCTGAGGAACACTATAGCCATCAAGAACATGGCCACAGAACCATGCCTGTTGTGCTACATGTCAAGGAGCATTATCCGTGAAAAAGCTACTCACTATCGCCATCGCCGCCGGACTCGGCCTCAGCATGCAGGCACATGCCGACCGTCTGACCACCGAGTTGATCAAGCCGATTGACCCCTACGTCTCCGCCGAACCGGAAAAAGTGGAGCTGGGCAAGAAACTGTGGTTCGATCCGCGCCTGTCCATGTCCGGGTTCATTTCCTGCAACTCCTGTCACAACCTGAGCACGGGCGGCAGTGACAACCTGCCAACCTCCATCGGCCACAACTGGCAGGAAGGTCCGATCAACTCGCCGACTGTACTGAACTCCAGCCTGAGCGTAGCGCAGTTCTGGGATGGCCGTGCCGCCAACCTTCAGGAGCAGGCCGGTGGCCCGATCGCGAACCCGATGGAAATGGCCTCCAGTCACCTGCTGGCAATCGATGTGATCAACTCCATTCCGCAGTACCGGGAAGAGTTCGCCAAAGTCTATGGCAGTGCTGAGGTCACCATCGAGAACATCACCGATGCCATCGCCGAGTTCGAGGAAACCTTGGTGACGCCGAACTCGCGTTTTGACCTGTGGCTCAAGGGTGATGACGATGCCATCACTGCCCAGGAGCTGGCCGGTTACGAGACTTTCAAGAGCATCGGCTGTGTCGCCTGCCACAACGGTCCGGCCGCTGGCGGGACCTCGTTCCAGCGCATGGGTGTAGTGGAAGCCTATCAGACCGCCAACCCGGCTGAAGGCCGTGCGGCGGTTACCGGCAAGGATGCGGACCGCTTCACCTTCAAGGTGCCGACACTGCGCAACGTCGAACTGACCTACCCCTACTTCCACGATGGCGCCTACTGGACGCTGGAAGAGGCTACCGACGTCATGGCGCGCCTGCAGCTGGGCCGTGAACTACAGAAAGAGGAAATCAACAATGTGGTTGCCTTCCTCAAGACCCTGACTGGTCAACAGCCAACCTTCACCATGCCGATCCTGCCGCCGTCGACCAACGACACACCACGGCCGCAACCCTTCGGCGCCAAGTGATCAGGCCCCGCCGCTGAGACCAAGGCCACACCCCCAGGGTGTGGCCTTTTTCGTTCCCTCCCCCTTCGCCGACTGCCCCCTGCAGCACAGTGAATCATCCCCATGGCGGCCCGACACAATAACCACACTAGCCACACGGCTGATCAGCCTTTATACTTATACGTCTAAGCAATAACTCTAACGTCCTCAGCCAGCCGCCAATAAACCGGCTGGCTTCCTCCGCTGTCGTAAGTCCAAATAAGACCATATAACCAATGGCTGGCAGTGCTTCTTATTTATTGAAGGAAGTAAAAATATGAGAGTAGCCATTATCGGCGCCGGCCCCAGCGGCCTGGCCCAGCTTCGTGCATTCCAGTCGGCGCAGCAGCAGGGTCATGAGATTCCCGAGCTGGTCTGTTACGAGAAACAGAGCGACTGGGGCGGCCTGTGGAATTACACCTGGCGCACCGGCCTGGACGAGCATGGCGAGCCCGTGCACGGCAGCATGTATCGCTATCTCTGGTCAAACGGTCCGAAGGAGGGCCTCGAGTTCGCAGACTACAGTTTCGACGCGCATTTCGGCCGGCCCCTGGCCTCCTATCCGCCGCGGGAAGTACTCTGGGACTATATCAAGGGGCGGGTTGAAAAGGCCGATGTACGCCGCTATATCCGCTTCAACTGCCCGGTTCGTCGTGTAACCTACGATGAGCAGAGCGGCTTGTTCAGCGTGACCGCCCATGACCATGCAACCGATACGACCAGCACCGAGACCTTCGACCACGTTGTGGTTGCCTCCGGCCACTTTTCCACTCCCAACGTACCGGAATTCGAAGGCTTCGACAGCTTCCCCGGGCGCATTCTGCATGCCCACGATTTCCGCGATGCCACCGAATTTCGCGGCAAGGATGTACTGTTGATCGGCAGCAGCTATTCAGCGGAGGACATCGGCTCGCAATGCTACAAATACGGCGCTCGCAGCATCACCTCCAGCTACCGCAGCGGGCCAATGGGCTTTGAATGGCCGGACAACTGGGAAGAAAAACCCTTGCTGCTCAAAGTGAATGGCAACACGGCCCACTTTTCCGACGGCACCTCAAAACGTATCGATGCGATCATCCTGTGTACCGGATACCAGCACTATTTTCCTTTCCTGGACGAATCATTGCGCCTGGAAACCGACAACCGCCTGTGGCCGCTGAACCTCTATCAGGGCACCGTCTGGGAGAACAATCCTAAGCTCTTCTACCTCGGTATGCAGGACCAATGGTTCACCTTCAACATGTTCGACGCCCAGGCCTGGTACGTCCGTGACGTGATCCTCCAGCGCATTGCACTGCCCGAGCAGGCAGCCATGCGCCAGCACAGCCTGGCGTGGCGCCAACGCGAGGACGAGATCGTCGATGTGCCGGGCATGATCGGCTTCCAGGGCGACTATGTGCACAGCCTGATCGAACAGACCGACTATCCGAGCTTTGACATCGAAGGCGTGAAGCAGATTTTCCTGGACTGGATGCAGCACAAGGAGGAGAACATCATGACCTTCCGTGACCGGCTCTACCGCTCGGTCATCACCGGCACCATGGCCACTCCGCACCACAGCCGTTGGCTGGAGGCCATGGACGACTCCATGGCGTCATACCTGGCCAGCCCCGTGCCGGCTGCCGGTTTCAAGGATGAGGCCCGCCAAAGCGCCTGAACCGGAGACCCGTGCCCCGGTCTCGAACCGGGGCACGCCATGCCGGGCCGCTCCCGCGGTGCGGCCCCCGCTCAGATATCCAGCAGTTGCCAGACATCGAAGGCGGGCTCCTCGTAGGGGTGCGCCTGCCTCAGCGCGACCACTACGTCCCTGATCAGATCATCCCGGCACACCAGCTCCACCCGATATTCGGCCACCTGCTCCAGTTCTCCCTGCCGGCCAATGAACGGATTGGCCCCCTGGCACGGACGGAACTGCCCCTGGCCCAACACCTGCCAGCAGCAATGCTCGTAATCACCGATGCGGCCACCGCCGGCGGTAAATACTGCCTGCTTGACCGACTCCAGATGAGACTCGGGAACAAAGAAACAGAGTTTGTACATGCTGGACGCTCCGGGCTGAACATGGACTGGGCAGTGTTGCAGCCCCGAGCGCGTTGTACAAATGCCAATCAGAAACTGAAGCGCATGCCCACCGTCAGATTGCGCCCCGGCAACAGCACCTCATCCTTGATATAGGAGGTGTGCTGGCGGGCCTTGTCATTCAGCAGGTTGTTGGCCCGTGCATACAGTAGGTAATCCACGCCGACCTGGCTGTGGCCACGATAGCTCAACCCGGCGTTGAGCATGCTGTAGCCGCCGGTATCGGTTTCATGGGCAGCGGTATTGCCCTGGCGCCGCACGCGGTAGCTTTCCAGCTCGCCGGTCAGTTGACTGCTCAGGCGCTGCTCCAGACGTACACCGTAACGGTCTGCCGGAATACGCGGCAGGTCGCCACCGCCGTTGCGCAGCTTGCCACGCACGCTGTCACCGAACAGGGTAACCTGCAGCGCATCTGTGGCACGAACGCCCAGACTGGCCTCGAAGCCGCGCAACAGCGCGTCGTCCTGGCGGTATTCCACCACACGGTAGCCGCCGCCTGGATCGTAGCCGGCATCGGCGGCGTAGATGAAATCATCCACCTGATTGCGAAAGGCACTGAGGCTGTAGGTCAGGGTGCCGGCCAGCTTGCGCAGGCCAACCTCCAGGTTGTAGCCGGTTTCCTCACGCAGGTTGGCGTTGCCCAACTCCACGGTACGGGTCGCGGCATGGGGACCAGCCGCATACAACTCTTCGGCGGTCGGCAGGCGCTGGGAACGGGACAGGCTGGCGAACAAGGCATGATCCGGCACAAAGCGCCAGGTGGTGCCAGCGGAAATCGAAGTCCCACGGTGGGACACATCCGCCGCTGTGCGTTTCACATCCACGTTCTGCCATTCATGGCGCAGGCCGATCTCATGGCGCCAGTTGCCCAGCTGCAGTTCCTCGACCAGGAACAGTGCATGGTTGCTGGTCAGCGTCGCCGGCACATAGGCCTCCTCGCCCAACGCGGAAAAGTCGCGCCGGGTGGTCTGCCCACCGATAACGCCACGCCAGCCCGCGAGCGGCCGGTGGGTCAACTCCAGA
This sequence comes from Pseudomonas sp. MYb185, assembly GCF_002979975.1. Taxonomy (GTDB): domain Bacteria; phylum Pseudomonadota; class Gammaproteobacteria; order Pseudomonadales; family Pseudomonadaceae; genus Halopseudomonas. The sequence continues at coordinate 36,738 of NZ_PCQD01000013.1, forward strand.
CGCGCCTCGCTGCCCCGGTTGTCGAAGCGGGTACCGACCTGGCTGCCTTCGATTTCCTTATGCTGGTAATCGGTATGCGCCATGCGCAGCCGCACCTTCTCGAAGCCGGCAAAGGGATCCTGGTATTCACCACGCAGATCCCAGCGCTGCTGACGCATATCGATGAACGCCGCGGCGTGGTCATGATCGTGGTCATGACCATGGTCATCGTCGTGATCATGGTCATGGCCGCCACAATGCCAGGTTGGGCCATGGGTATGGCAATCGGCGTGCTCATGCGCCAGCAGGCCGTATTCCCGGTTCTGCTCGCTGTAGGCCACCCCCAGATAACCGCGCTCACCGATCCAGCTCAAGCCGAAGGCCGCCGAGTCGGACTCGTTGAACGCTCCCGCCTGGCGTGATGGGCTGCCCGGAATGCGGTAGGGGTCGGCCTCCAGTTTGCTGCCTTCCAGCCGCAGCGCGAACTGCCCGCTACCGGCGGTCACGCCGACGGCGCCGGCGCGCTCATCGGCCACGGTATTGCCACGCAGCTCCAGATCCGCCTCGATACCGCGCTCCGGAATGTAGGTCGGCACGCGCCGATCAATCAGGTTGACCACCCCGCCAATGGCTCCGCCGCCGTACATCAGCGTCGCTGGCCCCTTGATGACCTCCACCTGTTCCAGCAACTGCATTTCGCTGGTGATGGCATGGTCCGGGCTGCTGGTTGACGCATCCAGTACCCCCACGCCATCGCTCAACACCCTTACCCGCGCGCCGTCCAGGCCACGAATAACCGGCCGGCCGACACCGGGCCCAAAGCCGCTGGAGTGAACGCCTGGCAGACCGGACAGGGTATCGCCCAGGGTCGCCTGTCTGCCGGTCACCAGATCATCACCGCGCAACACCTCGACCGAGGAGCTCAGCTCCGCTGCCCGGCTACCATGGGACGAGGCGCTGACCGTGGTGTCCGGCAGGCTGAGAGAATCGGCTGCCAACACGGGCAACCCGGAAAGACTGGCCAGGGCAACTGCCGCAGCCAACGGATGACGTAACCTTTTCATGCTTCCCCACAGATGCAAAGTCGAATGCCCATGGCCCCACGCCACGGATTGGGGAGCAATATGATTCGTTATATTATAACAATCAAGTGTTTTTTAGCAGATCATGACTTCGAGACCCTCCCGCAATCCCGGCAGAGGATGCCATCGCGCACCGGAAACAGCGGGAAATTGATGCCCAGGAAGACCAGAAACGCCCAGCGCCGACCAATCTGGTGATACTCGGTATTGGCACTGCCGCAACGGGGACAGTGCCGAATATCGATATCCTGCTGTTCGACCAGCGCCTGCTCGCGATCCTCCGCCAGCACCTTCTGCGCAGCCTGCACATAGGGCTCCGGCACCTGCAGCCGCACCCCGCCCAACGCGTCGGAATACAGCCACTGCATGTTGATGGTGTGCTCGTCGGCGATGAACGCGGGAATCCCCTCGCTCTCCAGCAGCGCGCGAGCCAGCTGGGCCTCATAGGGAAAGCTGTAGCGGGAAATGGTCACCAGCATGACGACAGCGCCCTAACTCAGTCCGACTCGAAGGTGATATGCACCGATGGCGCACTGCGCCTTGCTTCACCATGATAGACAGCTTCGATATTGTTGCCGTCAGGGTCCAGGACGAATGCAGCGTAGTAATCGGGGTGATAGGGGCGCGTTCCCGGAGCACCATTGTCCTTGCCACCACTGGCCAGCGCCGCCTGATGGAAGGCATCCACCATGGCCTGGTCGTGCGCCTGGAATGCCAGGTGCTGGCGTCCGGTCAATTCGCCCTGTGCCGCCTCGGAGTCCGCTGTCGAGATCACCAGTTCATCAGCCCAGAAGAACCCTTCGCCAGTGCCATTGATGGGAACGTTCAGCACATCGAGAATCGCGGTATAGAATCGCTGCGCGGCAGGCAGATCCCGCACCACCAGTTGGATGTGGTCGATCAGTCGTCCACGGTGCAGCTCCATCGTCTCCATGTCAGTACCCTCTCTTGTATGAAATGAACAGGGAAAGATTAGCTGTGCTGCGCCATCAGCGCCAAGCTCGGACAAACCTTCCACCCTGCCCCTTGTCACAACAGTAACAGGCTACCGAGGGCGCACGTCATGAAGTTCAAGGTCAACGACCACGTCAGCTGGAATTCCGAGGCCGGCCGGGTCAGCGGCACCATCATCAAGGTACACACCGCAGACACCACCTACAAAGGACATCCACGCCGGGCGAGCAAGGATTCACCGCAATACGAGATAAAAAGTGACAAGACCGATCACATTGCCATGCACAAGGAAGATGCGCTCACCAAGATAGATTGAGCATGACTCGAGCTGGCAATGACTGGACGGCAGATGATATGGCACGGCGGAGCGTCATCGCCAGCCCGCCACTACTCAGACCAATGCGGATTCCAGACGACCTCCCAGAGATGACCATCCGGATCTTGAAAGTAACCGGAGTAGCCACCCCAGAACGTCTCATGCGCTTGCTTGACGATTACTGCGCCTGCGCCGCCCGCTCTGGCCATGACCGCATCGACTTCCGCGGTCGAATGGACATTATGCCCCAAGGTCATTTCCGTCGGACTAGACGGGCCGACGGCCAGCCCTGTGTCATGGGCAATACTTCCGCGCGGCCACAAGGCCAGACGCAAGCCAGGCTGCATATCGATGAATACGACAGCTCCGTACTCGAACTCTTCGCCCATGACACCCTGGGTAGGGAAACCCAGGCCATCCCGATAGAAACGCAATGACCTGTGCAGATCGTCGACACCGAGGGTAATGACAGTGATATGAGGTTTCATTGGTCTTTTCCTCCAGCTCAGTAGCGTCCCTAAGGACAGCGCCCCTTATGCATCATTCACCCCACCCGTTCGGCCTTTATCGTCCGCTGGCTCGCCCTTGAAAGGTAGCACCATGCCGTCCAGCATCCCCCTTGCCCCACATATCCTTTCGCGGCAGGGAGTATCCGGGTCGTCCGCGAGAGTCGCTTCTTTGCCACTGAAGCTGATAGTGAACTCGCAGGCATCCGTGCCGCTGTCCACCGTGACGACAAGATGACCCTCCGCCCATTGGCCTGGGGCGTTTTCTGCCGTACAGGAGTGGCCGTTGGTAAACACCATGTCCAGATCGACAAGCGCCTGTCCTGACGCCGCAGGGGCAATCAGCAGGCGGTTCTCCGCCTCGCCTTCACACTCAAAGCCCGCTGATGTGCTGAAACAGACCGGCACCTTTTCACTGTATAACCCATAGGGGTGGCTGCTTGATTCGCAGGCCATCAGCGCCGTTGCCGCCAGGAGCATCAGCCCCCATGCTGGAACGCGCCTGGCGGGAATCCGACGGTGCCAACTTGCCTTGGCGAATGACATTCTTCAGCTCCCTACTGGTTACTATTGAGCCAACCGCTCCAGCCGAGCCAGACACAGCTGTTCCATTTCCTCCGCCCAGTGCTGCATACCGGCATCATCCAAATGCAATTGCATGGCATAGCGACGACCGCCCCATACGGCAAGATGCAGCGCCTGGATCAGACTATCGTCCGGCTGTTGCGGCAGATCGGTACAGGCATTGAAGACACGCCGCCACATGGCCAGGAACTCGGAGCAGGCGCGCTGTTGGTGCTTCTGTTCGGCAACCCGTGGCTCCAGTTCCATCATGTCAGGATGAAACCAGGATAGCTCACGCCGGCCGCTGAGCAATTGAATCAGTCGGTGCATACGCTGCCGCCAAGCCAGGTCTGCCGGCAGCACCACCTGCTGCTCCACGGCCTGGATCAGCGTTTCGATGCAATGGCGCACATAGGCCGAGTGCAGCGCTTCCTTGCTGGGAAAGTAATCGTACAGGGTGCCGACCGCCACACCCGCTTCCAGCGCCACGGCGCGGGTGGTCAGCTTGTCCCAGCCATCGCGCTGCCAAATCCGAACATAGGTGTCGAATATCGCCTGGACGGTGAAACGCGCCCGGGCCTGTGTGGGCCGTTTCAGCGGTTTACTGCGGGTTACAGGGGGCGTCTTGCCGTTCATGGTTATCCGAACCCGTCCAGCCCAGGGCTGGCGTACAGTCTGTGTACTGCAAGATTGTCTTTACCGGAGCCCAACATGACTCAGATCCATAGTCTGCAAACTGACAAACGCGACCTCGCGCGTACCCGCATCGTCACCCAAACCCAGGGTGATCTGCAAGCCGGCCAGGCCCTGCTGAAGATCAGCCGGCTGGCGCTGACCACCAACAACATCACCTATGCCGCCTTTGGTGACACTCCGCACCTGCGTTATTGGGACTTCTTCCCCACTGGCGACGCAGGCTGGGGCCATATGCCGGCCTGGGGCTTTGCCGAGGTGGTCAGCACCACGGTGGAAGGCCTGACCATTGGTGAGCGCTTCTATGGCTATTGGCCGATCGCCACGCATCTGGTGGTGGAGCCGGTACGGGTAACCGAACGCGGTTTCTACGATGGCAGCGAACATCGACTGAGCCTGACCTCAGCCTATAACCAGTACCAGCGCAACAGTAGCGACGCGGCCTATCGTCCGGAAAACGAGGATTATCAGATGCTGCTGCGGCCGCTGTTCATCACCTCGTTCATGCTTGCCGACTATCTGGAGGACAACCGCTTCTTCGATGCCAGACGCATTGTCGTTTCCAGCGCCTCGAGCAAGACCGCGTTCGGCACCGTGTTCTGCCTGCAGGGCCGCAATGACGTGCAACTGGTTGGCCTCACCTCAGCCAGTAACCGGGAGTATGTGGAAGGCCTCGGCTGCTATCAGCAGACGGTCACCTATGACCAACTGGAGTCGCTGGATGCCAGTGTTCCCACCCTGTATGTCGACTTCTCCGGCAACGCCGGACTGCGCCAGCGCGTCCACGCCCACTTTGGCGCATCGCTGATGCATGACTGCTACGCCGGTTCGGCCCATAGCCAGGACCATATCAGCGAACAGAACCTGAAACTCGCCGGCCCGCAACCACAGACCTACTTCGCACCGAACCAGATCCGCAAACGCAATGCCGATTGGGGGCCTGCGGAAGTGACACGGCGTTTCAACGCTGCACAACTGAGTTTCATCGACCGAGTACGTGATACGAGCTCACCCTGGATCGCGCTACAGAATCATCAGGGACTCGATGCGGCCCCAGCGTTGGTCGACACCCTGGTCAATGGCCGCATCGATCCCAGCGATGGGCATGTGCTGATTCTCGACTGAGACTCACGCCAGCAGCGGCGGCAGGTCGTCAAAGATCGATAGCACCTGCGTGAAACTGGCCTCCGGCAAGCACTGCACCCGCAGTGGCTCGCCGGTGGCCGGGTGCTCGAAGGCCAGCTCGGTGGCCGCCAGCATCAACCGACTGCCACCGAAGCGCGCGGCAAAGTACTTGTTGTGCCGGGTACGGCCGTAATTGGTATCGCCAATGATCGGATGACTGATGTGCTGCATGTGCCTGCGCAGCTGATGCTTGCGACCAGTGTGCGGATACAGCGCCAGCAGGCTGTAGCGACTCTGTGGATAGCCCTCCACCTCCACCGGAATCTCGGTAGTAGCCAGCCGCCGGAAATGCGTAAGCGCATCGCGCACCGGTAGCTCCTCATCCTTGTTGCGCCTGTCGGTCGCATGCTCACGCAGCGGGTGATCGATTATCCCCTGCTCCGCCGACCAACCCCGTACCAGCGCCAGGTAGGCCTTGCTCACCTGCCCCGCCATCAGTGCCTTGCCGAAGACACTGGCGGTATCCGGATCCCGCGCGAACAACAGCACACCCGAGGTCGGACGATCCAGCCGGTGGCAGGGATAGACATGCTCACCGCCATTGAGTTGCCGGGCATACTGCAGGGCAAATTCGGTGGCGTGACGGTCGATGGGGCTGCGATGCACCAGCAGGCCGGCCGGCTTGTGCACGGCCAACAGCCAGTCATCACGATAGAGTTCGACCAGAGGATTGTCGGAAGGCAGTCTCTGCATGGGGCTCGGTATCCAGTTCAGCAGGCCCGCGAGCATAACATCGCCCGCCCGTTATGCGCTGGCCAGCTTGAGGCCCAGGATGCCGGCACCAATCAGCACCAGACTGATCAGCCGCAGCGGACTGGCCGGATCATCGAATAGCAGAATGCCCAGCACCACGGTGCCCACCGCACCAATTCCGACCCAGATCGCATAGGCGGTGCCCAGTGGCAGGGTTTTCATGGCAATACCGAGTAGCCAGACACTGATCACCATCGACAAGGCGGTACCCAGCGTGGGCCACAGACGGGTGAACCCTTCCGTGTACTTCAAGCCGATAGCCCAACCGATTTCAAACAGACCTGCGATAGCGAGAATGACCCAGTTCATGATTACCTCTGAATGGGGCCGTCCCCGCTGAATGACAAAGTGAGGTCGTCCTCACTTCCATAGCGTTAAAGGCGCCTGCACAGCCTCTGCCAAGCAAGCCCGGCGATTATACCCCGCCCGGCGAAAAGAGGCACGCCATCGTCAGTGGGCAACCGCCTTGGAAAATACATTCAGTACAACCACACCGGCAATGATCAGCCCCATGCCGATCACGGCTGGCAGGTCCAGCTTCTGCCCGAACAGCAACCAGGCCACCACCGCGATCAATACGATGCCGGCGCCGGACCAGACCGCATAGGCGACGCCCACCGGAATGGTGCGCAGCGTCAGCGCCAGCAGATAGAAAGCGATGCCGTACCCGACCACCACCAGCACCGATGGCCAGAGCCTGCTGAATCCCGAACTGGCCTTGAGCGCCGAGGTAGCAATCACCTCGGCGACAATCGCGATGGATAGAAACAGCCAGCTTTTCATCAATCCGTATCCTCACAGGCGCCACCTCGCTAACTGAACCCAGCATGCTGTGGCAGGTCATCGGTAATCTCGAACCAGGGAGCTTTGTTCTGCACGAAAATATGCCGCTGGGGACGTACACCCGGGTCGGCATCTAGTGTACTAAGTGGGAAGCCATACACCTCAGGCCTGGCATCGAAGCGAGTATACAGACTGGAGCTGCATACCGAACAGAAGGCCTTGTGCTCACCCGGCGAGGATTCGTAGAACCGGATCAGCTCCTCGCCGCGCAGCGTCTTCCAGTCCGCCGAACGGATCTTGCAGGAGGTTCTGAACGCCGCGGCATGCAGCTTGCGGCACATGGAACAATGACAGTTGTAGACATCGCTCAACGGGCCGTGGATTTCATATTGCACGCCTTGGCACAGACAGCTTCCTGTCAGTTTCATGACCGCATCTCCTCTGTTGAATGCACCTCTTTAGGGTAGCTGAGGAAACCGACAGTCCAGTAACCCTGGGCAGGGCCCACCGGTAACCGCCAGAGCGCCGCACCAGTGTCGCCACCCCACCCAACAAAGTTAACCAGCAGGCAAAGGTTCTGCTACCTTCAGTATCCACTAACAACATCGATACCGAGGAAATACGACATGACCGCCCTGTATGACATCCCGCTGACCCAGATCGACGGCGCTCCCTCCAGCCTGGCCAACTACCGCGGCAAGGTGCTACTGGTAGTCAACGTCGCCTCCAAGTGCGGACTGACACCCCAGTACGAAGGGCTTGAAGCCTTGTATCAGGATAAACGCGACCAGGGGCTGGAGGTGCTGGGCTTTCCCGCCAACAACTTCAAAGGCCAGGAGCCGGGCACCGACGCGGAAATCCAGAGTTTCTGCTCCACCGAGTACAACGTTCAATTCCCCTTGTTCTCCAAGATCTCGGTGGTCGGTGATGACCAGCATCCGCTGTATGCGCAGCTGACCGCTGCCCAGCCCCAAGCGGCTGGCGATGGTCCGTTCCGCGAGCGTCTGAAAGGTTTTGGCATCAACCCGGGAGAACCGAAGGATGTGCTGTGGAACTTCGAGAAGTTTCTGATCAGCCGCAGCGGTGAAGTGGTTGCACGCTTTGCCCCGGATGTAGCCGCGGATGATCCGCGACTGGTGGCAGCGATCGAGGCTGAACTGGCCAAGGGCGCCTGAATCCGGCCTGCGACAGGACCGGGGTGTAGCACCCCGGTCCGCGTTCGGGCGCCACGCCTTCGGCATCTCTTCTTCGAATCAGGCCCGCTTGATCGCCACCACGGAAAACATATGCCAGTGCTTGGTCCTGCCCAACGCAGTAGGGCCGTCCTCATCGCGCTCATCGAGCCTGATGATATCGAAGCCATCAAACAGTCCATTTACCTGCTCCCTGGTCAAGGGTAGCGTCGGACTGCGATAACCCGTGGCCCAACTGTCTTTCATCCCCATGAAGTCACCGGCAAATACGCCTCCCTCCCCCAGGCTCGACCTGATGCTTGCCCAGGTCTTATCGAAGCGCTGGGGGTCGGCAAAGAACAGGCTGGAATTGGCCAGAACCAACCCGTTTTCCGGATAGGCAAATCGCTCGAAAGAGGCGTCGGATATCCTGACCCGGGGGTTGTTCTTGAAGCGCTGCTCGCAGATGGCAACCGCGTCGCGGTTGATATCGAAGCCATGAACGCAGTAGCCCAGCTCGGCAAGGTAGGCGATATCCGCCCCGGTCCCACAGCCACAATCGACCGCCACCCTGAGGGAGGATTGATTCATCCCCGCCGCCAGCTCCGTTCGTTGGGCATGCTTTCGGGCAAGCGCCTTTGCGTAATACTGGCACCATATATCGCTATCCTGGGTCTGTTCCAATCTCTCACCTATCGATGAATTCATCCTGGGCGCTGACCAATTGCCGGTATTCATCAAGATGATACACAGCGAGACAGCCAAGCAGCACATTCTCCCGTTCATCCTTTGTCAGCGTGGCGTGCTCCGCATAGGCCTTGCGTACAAACGCATCGATGACCTGATAGGGGTCATGCGTCACTTCCAGGGTGTCCTCATTCTGCCTGATCTGATGAGCTCCTCGCCCCATATGATGCAATGCCCCGCTCGCGGCTGCTATATCATCGCGGATAACCGAGGTCTCCGGCCAGGCGGCCATCAGGCAGCGGGCCAGGCCATAATCCGCCAAGGATTGCCGCGCAGAGACGAGGCCTTCATCGGCGGCGGCGGCGTTGCCACCCAGGAAGATGATCAGCGCTGCCACCAGGCTGGAACGGTAAAGTCTCTTCACTTCAAGGCGAATGCAGCGGCAGCGAAACTGCCCAGGGAACCTGAGCCGGACTGGGCGCCAATATGCACGGTTCCCTCGGCCAGCAGCACGTTGGATCCCGCTGGACATCCACAGGCAATATAGTCACCGGCCCGGGCAGCAGGCCCCGCAGGCAGGACGATGGTTCTGGGGCCGACAGCGATGATTTCGCCGATACCCTTCTTGCAGGCGGGGCAGGTAGCCTTGTGCCCCACCGAACTCGCTACCAGACCGTCGAAGGTGATACCTGGGTTTCCTTCGATAACAGAACCGCCAGTCGACGTTCTGGAACCTATTCCGATTTTCAACATGGACTGCCATCCGTCCTGCAACTTTTCCTGAAGTGACGACGGATGCTAGAGAAGCCGGCGATATGAGCCAAGCGGCTCCTGTTCTATTTGTAGAGCAGGTCACGCAAGTGGCAGTCGGTTGGGCACCCGGGGGAGCCTGCAGGCACTGCAGTCACACCCTGAGCATCCCGCGAAAGCCCCTCGCGGCATAATAGGACTGCGCGCCATTGTGATACAGGAAAACCTGGTTATAGCGGCGATCGCAGAACAGCGCACCGCCAAGCCTGCGGATCCCAGGCGGCGTTGCCACCCAACTCGAGGTCTTGCTGTCGAAGCAGCCGAGTGTCTGCAGCATCCGATACTGCTCTTCCGTCAGGATCTCTATACCCATGGCCGCAGCGAGATCCGTAGCGCAGTTAGCCGGTTTGTGCGTCTTTCTGGCTTCCAGTGCTTCCCGGTCATAGCACAGGCTGCGGCGGCCTGTGGGACTTTCCGCAGAGCAGTCGACAAAGAGCAGCTCGCCGCTCTGTAGGTCGACACCGATTACATCAGGTTCACCGCCGGTGTTTTCCATTTGCAGCAGGCAGCGCAGCTTGTGCGGCCTGGCTTCCAACCGGCTTTCGACATCTGCCCAGTCAATGTCTCTATGCCGGCTCATATTGCCTGCAAAACGCGACCGCAAGGTCTCAAGCAATGCCGCTCGCTGCTGCGCATTCATGGCTCAATCCTCCTCCTCTGATTCACCCGCATAGGTTTCGCCGCTGCAGCACAATACTGTAGCACCCGCCCGCTTTGCACCATCACCTCGCCACCACGCACCATTACGGCACACGAATCCGCTTCGCTAGTGCACCAATAGCGCTTATTTCGCCAACAAAAACATGCAACCCCTTGAATAATAAAGATTAGTAAAACATGGCAAGCAAAATGCTATGAGACCCATGCCAACGCAACAGCACCTGACATACATGCATGGGGAATCAACTGATGATGAAGAAACTCGCAGCCGCCGTCGCCACGATCAGCACCGTCGGCTTTGCCAATCTGGGCCATACGGAAGAATTCGATACCGCCATCGGCAAACTGGATGCCAGCATGAACGTCACGCTGGCCACCGACTACATCTGGCGCGGCCAGTCCCAGACTGCCGGCGCGGGCGCCATCCAGGGCGGCCTGGATATCGGCCACGAGAGCGGTCTGTATATCGGTGCCTGGGCCTCCAATGTGGATTCGGACGCCTTCGATGGGGGAAGCATTGAAATCGATTACTATGCCGGCTTTGCCGGTGATATCACTGACGATATCAGCTATGACCTGCAGTGGGCGACCTACACCTATCCCAAGGGCGTCCGCGCCACGGACGAGGTGCTGGCCAGCATCAACCTGTATGGTCTGACCCTGGGGGCCAAGTACGCCTACGAGTCGGACAGCGCCCTGTATACCTATATCGGTTACGGCTTCGCCCTGCCCGCCGATGTGAGCCTGGACCTGCACTTTGGCCGGACCGATACCAAGGACGCGCTGAACGAGCCCACCGATACCAAGGAAAAGTACAATGACTGGGCAGTTACGCTGGGCAAGACCTTCCTGGACATCGACTGGGCACTGGCCTACACCGATACCAACCTGAAAGGCAGCACCTGTGCCGAGTGGTACGGCAAGAGCGGTTACTGCGACTCCAACTTCACCTTCTCAGCGTCCAAATCCTTCTGAGTACCGCAGAGGCGCCTTCGGGCGCCTATTTCTCGAACAGCCCCATCCGGTGCTGCAGATAGGTATCCAGGAACTCCCATACCGCGATGATCTTGCCGTCACGACACTGGAAACGGAACAGATATTCGTTGCGGTAATCCCGATCGTCAGGGGTTCTGGCAGTGAGCCGGAAATGTGCCACCACATCATCCTGCTCCGCGATCAGAGCGTGCAATTCAATAGCGATGGTGTCGAATCGAAAGAGATGACTGCCCTTGCCCATCATCTCCAGCACGGCAGGAATACCGGTAAAAGGCCCACCAAAGGGATGAGCTGGGGGCAGATGCCATTGGATATCAGCAGCAAAGTAGTCGGTTATCGGGGTGTCGTTCCTGCCCGCCACGGAATCGAAGTATTGCCTGATCAGATCCTTGCCCGAATGCATATCGCGAGTTCTCCACAGCTGGCCGTCGATGGTGCGTAGATACCCACCCTAGCTCAGCCATGATATGGCGCGCCTCGTCCATACGGATCAGGTTATATTGCCGTCATGCCTCCAGCGCGCAGACGCGCAGCGCCTCGACATCCCCCGACACGATCACCGACAGGTGGCGCGTGATCTTCTCCACCGGCCAGTCCCACCAGGCGATGGCTTGCAGTATCTCGATGGTCTCGGGTGAGAAGCGCGGTTTGACCGGCCTGGCGGGGTTACCACCGACCACGGTATAGGGCGGTACATCGCTGACCACGACCGCCCGTGACGACACGATAGCGCCATTGCCGATGTTCACGCCCGGCATGATCAAGGCGTCATAACCAATCCACACATCATTCCCCACCACCGTATCGCCCTTGTAGGGAAGTTCGTCCAGGCGCGGCATGACCTGCTCCCAGCCATTACCGAAAATCTGGAATGGATAGGTGGAGATACCGGACAGCTTGTGGTTGGCGCCGTTCATGATGAACTTCGCGCCCCGCGCGATCGCACAGAACTTGCCGATGATCAGCTTGTCGCCGATAAACGGGTAGTGATAGAGAACGTTGCGCTCGAAGTTTTCCGAGTCCTCCGGATCATCGTAATAACTGTAGTCACCCACGATGATGTTCGGGCTCTTCACCGTGTTCCTGATAAAGCACACCTGGGGAAATCCCTCCATCGGGTGTGTGGTCGTCGGCTTCGGTCCGTGCATCGTTTCCTCCGGTTCAGGTGGGGATCAGCCCGCGCTTGGCGCTCCCTGCGGGTGAGATACCATCTTCAGCTCATAGCGTGGCTCAGCATCGTCTGATGATAGCGCCAATCGCAGAGCTGCGGGGCTGGCCAGCATCGGTAATGGAAGGGAAAATACAGTGGACTTGAGCGGGGAGCGCGGTACAGCATAGACCTCAGAGCCACCGACAAAGGATCGCCGCGTGTCCAGGAAAACCAGCCCCGCTGAGAATTACTGCATCGCACTGCAGCCCATCTGTGACACCCAATGGCAGCATGTGGCCGATGAGATGCTCTATCGCCACAACCAGCAAAGCGACTACGCCCAGATCGATTGTGGCCTGACTGCCACCGTGCGCGCCTGCAACACCGCCTTCTACGAGATCGGCCTGGAAGCCCTGGTCGGGCAGCGCACCCTGTTCTTCAATGCACCCCGCGACTGGTTGATGAGCCCGGAACTGCTGCCGCCCTGCAGTGAGCAGATCGTCATCGAAGTGCTGGAATCGGTCGAGGTCGACCAGGCCATCATCAAGGCGCTGCAACAACTGCGTGAACAGGGTTACCGCCTGGCCCTGGACGATTTCGTCCTGACTCCGGAAACGCGCCCGTTACTGGAGCTGGCCGACATCATCAAGGTGGACATGCTGCAACCGCTGGATGAAGCCAGTATCGAGCTGTACCACCAGCACAACCTGCAGTTGCTGGCGGAAAAGGTCGAAGACACCGAGACCTTCGAGCGCTGCCAGGCGCTCGGCTTCACCCTGTTCCAGGGTTATTTCTATGCACGGCCGGAGGTGCATGCTCTCTCGGCCCGTCAACGCGGCAGCAACCATGCCGCCCATATCCACCTACTCAACGCCCTGTACAGCAAAACCCCGGACTTCCAGCGGCTGGCCTACCTGCTGGTGCAGGACCCGGAGTTATGCGTCGCGCTGATAAGACAGGCCAATTCCGCCGCCCATCGCCGCACCAGGGAAATCTCCAGCATCCACCAGGCGCTACTCATGCTCGGCATGCAGCGCCTGCAGCAACTGGTCACCACCCTCATGCTGGCCAGAAACGGCCCAGCCAGCCTGTTGATGCTGCCGCAGCTGCTGACCCGCGCCGCCATGTGCGAGTCACTGGCCCGGCAGTTCAGCAGAGCAGCTCCGGATGAAGCCTTCACCGTCGGCATCTTCTCGCTCATGCACGTGATGCTGGGAAAGAAGCGCGAGCAACTACTCGACAGCCTGCCACTCAGCCGCGACATCAAGCAGGCGGTCCGTCACGGCGAGGGAGAGCTGGGCCGCCTGCTGCGACTGGTGATCGCCCATGAACAGGGCAGGCTCGAGCAGGCATCCAGTGAACTGATGGAGCAGATCAACCGCATCTACCTGCAGTCGCATAGCTGGGCTACGGCTCAACTGCAGGGGGTCTAGCTCACCCGGACAGGCTGCGCCCCTCCACCACCGAATGGATATGAGAGCAGGTTTCGACGATGCGCCAACCAGCCTCGGTCAGCCGATAGCGATCTTCATACAACCCACCGAGCTGGCGGGTGATACCACTCTGCGCCTCCAGATTGAAGTAGTACAGCGCCCAGCGGCCACGCGCTTCGGTTGCCGACTCCAGGATGATTTCCGGATTGCTGCCGTGATGCAGATCGATGACATTGGGCTGACAAGCCAGACGTGTATACAGCTCGATGAAACTGTCGCGATCATGGAACACACCCAACTCGCCATAATCGATCCGTATCGGTCCCAGGGCGAAGCACTCGCGAATATCCTCCACCGCCTTGCGATCACACGCGTTCAGGTATCGGTGCTTGAGCTGGCGAATCTGTTCCAGCGCTTCGAGTTGCTGCAGGCGTTGTTCGATGGTCAGTGTGTCTGTGGACTGCATGATTATATTCTCCTGATCAGCCGACCCGCACCGGATGCACCGGTACCGGCCCACCCAGCTGTTGACGCAGTGAGGCCGGCTGGCGTTGATCGGCATCGACGATACCGTAGCGCACCGCCTGTTCGGCACTGATCAGGGTCTGCCCACTCAGTTGCGCCAGCGCCGGGTCATTCAGCAAAGCGTGAATCACCCGGCCATTGAATTCAGGTGTTTCCGCCTGGGCCAGGAAAGCCGAGTAATCCACACCACTGGCGGCGCCAACCAGGGCACTGCGCTCGGTATGCTGCAACCCCAGCCAGAGAGACAGGGCTGCGACGCCGGTGCCTTCCAGGTCCACCGCCATGTCCGCCGCCAGCTTGTCGCAACCGGCCTTCTGGGCGCCATAGGCCGGGCCGTGCATATAGCAATTGGCGCCGTAGGAAGAAATGAAGGCAATCAGACCGCGCGTGGATTTCAGCAACAGCGGGACGGCGTAATAGCTGGCGACATACGCCGAACGCAACCCCACGTCGAGCATATCCGCCATATCCAGGTCCTTCTCCCAGAACGGCCCGGGCGCGACCAACTGGCGATGCAGAAAGGTGGCGTTGTTGACCAGCAGATCGAGCCGCCCCTGTTCCGCTTCAACCCGTTCGAACAGCCTGGCGACCTGGGCATCATCGGCATGATCGCAGCCGACCGGAATACCACAGCCGCCGGCTGCGCTGACCAGTTGCGCCGTTTCCTCCAGATTGCCCCCGAGCACCTGGCCATTGACCTGCTCCTGGCCCTGACCACTGAGCGTCCGCCCAGTGAGATAAACCGTCATCCCGGCGCTGCCCAGCGCTATCGCAATGCCCCTGCCCACACCCCGGCTGGCCCCGGTTACCACAGCGATACCAGGCTGTATCGATACCATGAAGCTGCTCCTGCAAAGAGTTCAGCCTTCTTTCTATGGCCTGAGGGCAGTGCTGGCATCGTCTGTCTGGACGACTGCGGATGGATTGTGTCGAGAACCCCTGCGCCATTTCGTGATGTACGGCCAAATGCAATTATTGCTATAGATAATCACTAGCATTAGCATTCATAAAACAAAGGACAACCTGAATGCACAATTCCCAACGCGATGCTCACCTCCCTCTTCCTATACCCCTGCGCGCCAGCCTGGCGATCATCGGCTGTCTGTCAGCCCTCCCGGTATTCGCTCAGTCATCGGCTGTCGAGCTACCGGACGATGTGATCGTCGGTAGTGAGGTGGAGTCGCCCGAGGGTCCCGTCCAGGGCTACACTGCGACGCGCTCAGCCACCGCCACCAAGACCGACACGGCCATCACCGAAACGCCAAGGTCGATCAGTATCGTCACCGCTGACCGCATGCGGGACCAGGGCGTGCAGACGGTACAGGATGCCCTGCGGTATGTTGCCGGCGTGCGCGGCGAGGCTTACGGGCTGGATGCCCGGGGTGACGCGGCGCTGGTCCGCGGCAGCATGCCGGCCTTGTTCCTGGATGGCCTGCAGCAGGCCTTTGGCAGCTATACCAACACCCGCCCCGACCCATTTGCTCTGGAACGTATCGAAGTCCTCAAGGGCCCCGCCTCGATGCTCTACGGCCAGAGCCCGGTGGGCGGGCTGGTGAACATGGTGAGCAAGCGCCCTCTGGCTACCCAACAGACCGAGCTGCAGCTGCAGTACGGCAGCCACGATCGCAAGCAGATCGCCATCGACAGCACCGGTCCGCTGACCGCGGATGGCAATTGGCTGTATCGCATCGTGGCCATCGCCCGCGACAGCGGCACCCAGGTCGATCATGTCGACGATGACCGCCTGCTGCTGATGCCCTCGATCACCTGGCAGCCGACCGACAACTTCCAGTGGACCCTGCTCGCCAACATCCAGCGGGATGACAGCGGCTCCACATCGCAGTTCCTGCCCCACACCGGCACCCTGCTCGGTGCCCCCTATGGACGCTTCGATACCGATCTGTTCGTCAGCGAACCGGGCTTCGATGAATACAACACCGAGCAGTTGGCCCTGACTTCCATGCTGACCTGGCGCCCGAACGATACCTGGACCCTGCGCCAGAACCTGCGCTATCAGGAAAGCGAGGTCAGCTATCAGCAGATCTATGGCTGGCCACCGGTACTGGCAGCGGACAATCGCACACTCGACCGGATCTATTACGTAGCCAAGCCCAAGGTGGACGTCTGGATCGCCGATCAGAATGGCCAGGCCCAGTTCGATACCGGCTCACTCCAGCACACCCTGCTGGTCGGTGCCGACTACCAGCACGCCGTGACCAACCGCGACCAGGCCGGCGCCCGGCCACGCCGCTGGACCTGTACAACCCGGTGTACGGCACCTTCGATCCATCCATCATCAGCCTGACCGCCGACCCGGAGCAGACCGTGGCCCAGCGCGGCCTGTACCTGCAGGACCAGATCCGCTATCAGCGTTGGCTGTTGACCCTGGGCCTGCGCAAGGACTGGGCCGACAACCGCACCGAAGGCGGCACCCGGCAGAAGGACGACGCCGTCACCAGCCATGTTGGGCTGACCTATCTGCTGGATAATGGCCTGGCGCCCTATATCAGCTACAGCGAATCCTTCCAGCCGGTCATCGGCTTGAATGCCCTGACCAACCAGCCCTACAAGCCGATGGAAGGCGAGCAATGGGAGCTCGGTATCAAGTATCAACCCCCGGCCAGCCGCAGCCTGTATACCGCCGCGCTATTCGATCTGCGCGAGCAGAACCGCCGCATGCCGGACCCGGAGAATCCGATCAACACCATCCAGACTGGCGAAACCAGGGCCCAGGGCGTCGAGCTGGAAGCCCTGGCTACCCTGTCCCCCAACTGGGATCTGATCGCCACCTACACCTACACGGACACCGAGGTGGTAGAAGGCTCCGCAGCTGAAGAAGGTCACCGTCTGGCAAGCACACCGGAACACATGGCCTCGCTGTGGAGCCAGCATCGCTTCGCACTGTTCGGCATACCCGGCTTCAGCGTCGGCGCTGGCGTGCGTTACGTCGGTGCCAGCTGGGACGGCACCGACAGCCTGAAAACACCCTCGACCACGCTGTTCGATGCCATGCTCGGCTACAGTCGGCAGAACTGGACACTCGCCCTCAATGCCACCAACCTCGAGGACGAAACCTACTACACCACCTGCCTGGCACGGGGCGACTGCTTTATCGGCAATCGCCGAACCCTGGTCGGCTCGCTCAGCTATACGTTCTGATGGCAGCTCCAGCCCTGTACCGCCTGTTCAGATCCAGGTCCGCGGAGCTGGTCAGCCGCAGCATCGCCGCGCTGTTCGGCGGCTACCTGCTGGCCTTCGGCTTTACCGCCTTCTTCAGCGTCTATCTGCCGTTTTCCCGCCCCAACCGCGTGGTCACGGCCAGTCTGCTGTGCTTCGCTGTCTGGGTTGCTGCTGCCATCTATGCCTTCGCCGCGCGTAGCCCGACACGTGCCTGGCTAGTGCTGGTCATCACCACTGCCGTCGCCTATTCGGCCGCCTATCTCCCCACTGAATGGAGATTGCGTCCATGAAACTGCGCCAAGCCATGACCGGCCTGCATACCTGGGGCGGGCTGCTGCCCAGCTGGCTGTTGTTCGTCATCATCTTCACCGGCACCCTGGCCTGCTTCGACAAGGAACTGGAACGCTGGATGCGCCCGGCATTGCATGTCCCGGCCAGCGAAACGGTCATGAGCACGGACGCCATCAGCACCTGGCTGGGCGACAACATCAGCGCACCATTGCATGCCTACTGGATGCATGGGCCTACGGATCGCGCACCCTACTGGCAACTCGGCTGGGAGGAAGACGCCACCGGCGTACGCGGCAAGGCCGCATTCGACCCAGCCAACGGTCAGCGCCTGGCCGACACCCTGGGCGGCGAGTTCTTCTTCACCCTGCACTACAACCTGCATGCCGGTCAGCTCGGCATGTATATCGTCGGCCTTGCCGGCATGTTCATGCTGACGGCGCTGGTCTCCGGCATCATCATCCACCGGCGGATATTCAAGGACTTCTTCACCCTGAGGCCCAATGCCAACGGCCAACGTGCCTGGCTGGACGCCCACAACCTGTTCGGTGTCATCGGCCTGCCCTTTCACCTGGTACTGGCCTACACCGGCGTCGCGGTGTTCGTCGCCTCCTATATGCCCGCCGGCGCCCTGGTGGCCTACAACGGCGACCCGATGGCTTTCTATTCCGAGGTCCAGGGAGGCTACCACCGCAACGAACTGCACCAACCACCTGGCACACCGGTATCCATCGACGGGCTGATCGAGGATGCACGACAGCACTGGCAAACCAGCGATATCGGCTGGGTCATCGTCGAACACCCACACGACGCCTCTTCGATCGTCAGCGTTCGCCGCCTGGATCCATCCCGTATCGGCTCGCCCCAGGATGCACTGAGTTACGACGCCTTCACCGGTGAACTGCTCAACCAACAGCAGGCACCCAGCGCCTACCGTGCGTATATCTGGCTGGTCGGCCTGCATATGGCCCAGTTTGGCGGGCAGATCGTCCGCGTGTTGTACGGCTTGCTGGGGTTGGCCGGCTGCATGATGCTGGTCGCCGGCAATAACGTCTGGCTACGCAAGCGCGCCAAGCGCCAGAGCCCCGGCCTGACCCTGGTGCGAGCGCTGAATACCGCCGTGTTCTTCGGTCTTCCCATCGCCTCCCTCGCCCTGCTCTGGGGCAATCGGTTTATCCCCAGTGAGCTGACGTCCCGGACCACCGCGGAAGCGTGGAGCTTCGCCGGGGCCTGGCTGCTGGTCACCCTCTTTGCCCTTCTCACCCATCGCCAGCCAACGCGCCAGACCAGGACACTGTTCGCCGTGCTGGGCCTGCTTGGCCTCGGACTCCCGTTGGTCAACTATCTGACCACGACGGATGGGCACCTGCTGGCGACCATCAACCACGCCCCCATGCTGGCCGCAGTGGACCTGGTAATGCTGCTGACTGGCGGCCTTTGCAGCTGGAGAGCGGTCAAGGCATCTTCGCCAACGGCTGACAAAGGGATCGCGGGCGGGCAAGACGTCGACCAGGAGTTGGCCGGATGAGCCTGATCACCTTTGCGTTGGCCTGTACCGGTATGCTTGCCCTGTGCCTGGCCATGACCCGGCATTACCGCGACCTGTTCAACACCCACCCAGCTCCCAGCCGACGCGCCTCCCTGCGTCTGTTCGGCAGCGTCTTGCTGGCGGGATGTACTGCCGGGAATATGGCAACCCAGGGCATGGCGATCGGAGGGGTGGTCGCCATCGGTCAGATCATGCTCGCAGGGTTGGTAGCGGGGCTGGGACTGGCCTGGAAAATGGCACGGCAGCCAGGCGCCCCACGCTAGCGCCGGACAGAATCCTGGCGCTTTTTCCGCCCCTCTCCCCTCCTGCCACCGACCGCCACCATACCGTTCATCAACCTGGTGCACTACCTACCCCAAACGGACGAGGCCGGGTCTGGAATACTCGCCTACTCTCCGAACCAATGGATAGATCCGGCATGGCGCCAAATAAAACCCGAAAAAAAGGGGCCAACCATGAAAGTAAAAAGATGGCCGTTCTGGCCAGTGTTCGCCATGGGCATGTTGATTGCCCTGGTAGCCGCAGTGGAAGTGCATAGCGCAACCGGAAGTCGGGTCACGCAGTGTTCTCCCCCTTCGCCGATGTGTGGTGCGCCGACGGTCACCATCAGCAGGTTGTTCATTCCCTGAGCCGCCGGTCCACAGGCTGTCAGGTAAGAGCCTTGCTGTCAGACAGCAAGGCTTAGCTGCCGGGACACCCCGAACCGGTCAGTGATGCCTGCCGTAACGCTATTCATCACTTTGCAGCCCTTGTACCCCCTCGGAGCAAGCGCACCCGGTATGTCGTACCGCCAGGACGCGAGCCTGCGCTGGCGACAGCTTGTACAATCCCTTTTCGCCGGATACTCATTTGTTAAGGGAATGCTCCATGCAACTTGCCATAGCCGCCATCATCGCCCTGCTGCCGATCATCAACCCGTTCAGCACCGCTCCCATGTTTCTCGCCATTACCGAGGGTGATACCGAAGCCGAGCGCCGGGAGCAGGCACGCAAGGCCGTGATCTACATGGTGTGCATTCTGGTGGCATTCCTGGTGGGCGGCAGCTTCATCATGACCTTCTTTGGCCTGTCACTACCGGGACTGCGGATCGCCGGCGGCATCCTGGTCGCAGGCGTGGGCATGCGCATGCTCTACCCCAAGGACAACGGCGTGCAGACCAAGGCCGAGCATCTGGAATCCAAGCGCAAGCGGGATGTATCCTTCACCCCGCTGGCCATGCCCAGCCTGGCCGGCCCCGGGGCCATTTCGGTGACCATCGGTCTGACCTCCCTGGCCAAGGGCTGGCTGGACTTCGTCTCCATCATCATTGGCATCCTGGCGGTGGCGGCGATCGTCTACCTCACCCTGCGCCTGTCCACCCGCCTGGTGAAGATCCTCGGCGTCAACGGTCTGCATGCCATGACCAAGATCATGGGCTTTCTGATCCTGTGCGTCGGGGTACAGTTCATCGTCAACGGCGTGATCGACGTGGCCTCCAGCCCGGAGCTGGTGCATGGCATTCTGCGGGTTCTTGAAGAGGCGCGTTAAGTCGCTGCGAAGGCCGAATCGGTTACCATGGCCTTCGATGAAAGCAGGCCAGGGAAGAGAGAGTTCATGTCGTACCCCATAGAGCAGAAGTTGGTAATCGCAGTAGCCTCAAGCGCACTCTTCGACCTCTCTGAATCCGACCAGGTATTCCGTGAAGAGGGAGAAAAGGCCTACCGGGAGTATCAACAGGAGCATCTGCGTACACCTCTGGCAAAAGGCGTAGCCTTCCCGTTTGTCCGCCGCTTCCTGAGCATCAATCGTAACTTTCCGGAAAAGTGCCCGGTGGAGGTGGTTCTGTTATCCCGGAACTCGGCCATAACCGGCAAACGCGTATTCAATTCCATCGCGCATCACGGGCTCGACATCAGCCGCGCTGCCTTCCTCGAAGGCAAGTCACCCTATTCCTACATCCCGGCCTTCAATGCCTCGCTGTTCCTGAGTGCCAACGAAGCAGATGTCTCCCAGGCCATCGACTATGGGCACCCGGCGGGTACGGTGCTGCCCAGTCATGTGGTGGATGACGAGGATGATGTCGAGCTGCGCATCGCCTTCGACTTTGACGGCGTGATCGCCGATGATGCCTCAGAGAGAGTTTACAAGGCAGGGTCGTTAGCCGAATTTCAGGCGCATGAGACGATCCACTCGCACACTCCACATACACCAGGCCCCCTGGCCGATCTTTTCCGCAAACTGTCGCATCTTCAGCGCCTGGAAGATCAGGCAGTGGAAGCGGACCCGAACTATCATCGTGTATTGCGCACCGCCATTGTCACGGCACGCAATGCGCCTTCACATGAGCGCGTGATAACCACGCTGGAGCACTGGGGCGTGAACGCAAACGAGGTCTTCTTTCTTGGCGGCATGAAGAAAGACCGGATTCTGACGGTACTCAAGCCCCACATGTTTTTTGATGACCAACGCTCACATCTGGAATCGGAAGCTGGTGATATCCCCATGGTGCATATTCCGTTTGGGGTAGCGAACCTTTAGGAACGCGCAATTCTCCACCACTCCTGAAGTCAATTACGGTGGACAAGACGGAACCGGCCGTTACAATGGCCCCGCTCTACCCGGTCGCAGCCTACCCGGACAAAACAAGGACACCTATGAACGCTTTACTGATCTGCTCCGGCGGATTCGACTCCGTGACCCTGGCCTACCGGCTGGCGGCGGAGCAGTCCCTCGGCACCCTGCTGACCTTCGACTACGGTCAGCGCCACCGCAAGGAAATCGATGCAGCCCGCCAGTGCGCTGAGCGGCTCGCAGTGCCTCACCTGGTCATGGACATCGGTCATATCGGTCGCCAGCTGTCTGGCTCGGCCCTGACTGACGACATCGCCGTGCCCCACGGGCACTACAGCGAAGAGAACATGAAGGTGACGGTGGTGCCCAACCGCAACGCCATCATGCTCACCATTGCCTTCGGCGTGGCTGCTGCCCGCAATCTCGATACCGTGGCTCTGGCGGTGCATGGCGGCGATCACTTCATCTATCCCGACTGCCGCCCTGACTTCATCCGCCTGTTCGGCGAGATGCAAGCCAAAGCGCTGGAAGGCGTAGCCGAGGTGGCGCTGCTGGCTCCCTACGTCAACACGGACAAGACCGAGATCGCCCGGGACGCGGCGCGCTTTGCAGTGCCGGTGGCTGACACCTGGTCCTGCTACGAGGGCGGCGATCTGCACTGCGGCCGCTGCGGTACCTGCGTGGAGCGCATCGAAGCCATGGCCCTGGCCGGGGTGGCCGATCCCACGTCCTATAAAGATACGCAGTACTGGCGCGAAGCGGTGGCGAGGGTGACCCCATGTACACGATAAGAAAAGAGTTTCACTTTTCCGCCTCCCACCAGCTCAAGCAGATGCCCGATGGGCATCCTTGCGCCCGCCTGCATGGCCACAACTACGTGGTGGTGCTCGAATTGCGGAGCGAGACCCTCGACCAGTACGGTTTCGTTCGTGACTACCTGGAACTCAAGGCGTTCAAGGAGTACATCGACACCGAGCTGGATCACCGCCACCTCAACGAGGTGCTGGGCGATGAATGCACCACCGCCGAGCGCCTGGCCCGACACCTGTACGACTGGGCCCGGGCTCGCTGGCCAGAAGTGAGCGCAGTGGCAGTATCGGAGACACCCAAGACCTGGGCGGAGTACCGGCCGTGATCGCCATCAGTGAGATCTTCGGCCCCACCATCCAGGGCGAAGGAGCGCTGATCGGCGTACCCACGGTCTTCGTGCGCACCGGTGGCTGCGACTTTCGCTGCAGTTGGTGCGATACGCTCTATGCCGTGGAGCCACGCTTCAAAGCCGACTGGCAAAGCATGACCGCAGAGGCGATCCTTTCCGAGGTGAACCGGCTGAGTGGCGGCGAGCCGATACTGGTGACACTTTCCGGCGGCAATCCGGCGCTGCAACCACTCGATGAACTGCTGCGGTCCGGCCACCAACAGGGCCACAGCTTTGCCATGGAAACCCAGGGCAGCCGGGCTCAGCCCTGGTTCGAACAGCTCGATCACCTGACGCTCAGTCCCAAGCCGCCTTCCTCGGGCATGCCCTTTCGCCGTGAGCGCCTGGAGGCCTGCCTGGCCGCCGCAGGGGCCGCCACCAAGGTCACTCTCAAGCTGGTGATCGCCGACGAAGCAGACTACCAATGGGCCAAAGCCCTGGCAGCCGACTACCCCCATTTGTCACTGTATCTGCAGCCCTGCAATCCCGCCCCGGCCACGCCCGAGCAACCGGAGCGGGAGACCGACATACAGGCACTGAACGCCCAGTTGCGCTGGTTGGTGGAGCGAATAACCGCTGACCGCTGGTACCGGCCGCGGATACTGCCGCAGCTGCATGTGCTGATCTGGAATAACGAACGGGGCGTGTAACACCTTAATCCTTCAACCTGCAATCTTCTTGATCTGCCTCAAGTCGCTGCTGGCGGCGGTGTTTATACTTTGCGCTTTTCTGACGGCAGGATGCCCCATGATTCGCACTATTTCCTTGAGCAGCCTGGTGTTGGTACTGGGGTTGGGCAGCGCATTCCTTGTGCACGCCGGCACCACAGACGACGCCATGCTTCAACTTGAAACCATCATGGCAGATGAAGGCAAGCGGCACGCCAGCTACGCTGCCGGGCACGAGCGCATTCGCTTCTGCGGTTACTGCCACGGCGAAGATGGCAACAGCAAGCGCGATTACATCCCCAACCTGGCGGCCCAGCATCCGCAGTATCTATTCGAGCAATTCGAGAAGTTCGGTGACGGTCGCCGTGACGACTACGTGATGTCAAAACTGGCAAAAGCGCTGTCACAGCAAGAGCGCATCGATATTGCCGTCTACTACAGTCAACAGACTGCCAACCCGCGCCCAGACGGCGACCCGGCTCTGGCTGCGGCGGGCGAGCCCCTGTATGAGCGTCACTGCTCATCCTGCCACGGTGCAAACGCTCAGGGTGTCAGGGACATGCCCCGGCTGGCCGGACAACCTGCACAGTATCTTGAACTCGCCCTGAAACGGTTCAAGGAAATGGACCCGCAGCAGAACAACTCGCCCATGATAGGGGTAGCCAGGATGCTGAGTGACAACGACATCGGCGCAGTAGCCACCTACCTGCAAGGCAGGTAGGTTCGAGCAACGCAAAATAGCCCATTAACCAGTCGCTATATATCCCTCGCTTATTTTGCGACATGAACAATCATTCGCATCTACGGTGATTTTGGCTCGTTGAAAGTGCCAAAAGGACTGTCTTGCCTTCCGTCCTCTGATAAAAATAATACTCAGGAGAAGCTCGATGTATAGTCGCGCAACTAGTAAGGCCCGCTCCACCTCACCGCAACGCCATCTTCTGGTGACCGCCCTTTCCCTGGCTGCTGGTTCATTATTGCTGGCCGGTTGCCTTGGTGGCGGAGGCGGTAGCTCCTCCAGCAAACCAGGCAATCGTGCGCAGTTAACCCTCACCAATGGCGAGGTTATCGGCCTGGCCACGGAGGATGTGCTGGCCTGGCATGGTATTCCCTACGCCCAGCCGCCTGTCGATGAGCTACGCTGGCGTGCACCGCTACCGCCGCAGGACTGGAGCGGCACGCTGGATGCCCGCGAGCGGGGCCCCGAATGCGTGCAGGCTGAAACCACCACCCAATGGCAGCGCACCTCGAACATGGTCGGTGACGAGGACTGCCTGACTGTCGATATCTATCGCCCCAACCGCGGCGACTTCCAGGATGAAGCATTGCCCGTCTACGTCTGGATTCATGGCGGCTCGAACAACTTCGGTACCGCCAAACAGTATGACGGCAGTGCTCTGGCCAAGCATTCGGACGTGATCGTCGTGGTCGTACAGTACCGTCTGGGCCCGCTGGGCTGGTTCTTCCACCCGGATGTGCAGACCGCTGGTGCCGACCCACTCTCCGACTCCGGCAACTTTGGCACCCTGGACACCATTCGCGCGCTGGAATGGGTGCAGGCCAATATCGCTGATTTCGGCGGTGATCCGGATAATGTCACCATCACCGGCGAATCCGCCGGCGCCCACAACGTACTCAACCTGATGGTCTCACCCGAAGCATCCGGGCTTTTCCATCGCGCCATGTCACAGAGTGGGTCGATGAATACCCGTAGCCCCTCCTCCGCACGCACCTCGACCAACAGCCATATCGAATGGTTGATCCGTCTGCTGGAAGACCGCAAGACCCCGGATTCCCCGATAACTGCCGATCAAGCCAGGCAGATGCGCGAAGACATGGAAGCCGCAGGCACACTGGGAGAATACCTGCGCGCGGCCGAAGGCAGGGATCTGTACCAGGCGGTCTTCAACTACAGTTCGCTCAGCGCCTATGGCGCCATCGAGGACGGCACGGTGATCCCTACCGGCGGCTGGATTCCCAGCTTTACCAGTGGTGATTTCAACAATGTGCCGCTGATCCTGGGCGCCAACGAGTACGAGCAGAAATCATTCATGCCGCTGTATGGCGCCGCCGTGAAAGGAGCGCTGCCTGACGTACCCTCGCCGCCAGACAAGACCTGGCTGGATCTGCTGGATGTCGCCTTTGAAGGCAACCAGACCCTGGACGATGTGCTGCCCACCCAGAAGGACAAGGATACTTACGAGATCACCGGTTATCACGGCGGCCGCGCCTGGCGAGCCAAATATGTGGATCAACTGGCCCGCCTGATCAGCGAGCACCAGCCAGCCACCTATGCCTATGATTTCCGCTGGGGCACCCAGTCCGGTCCTTTGCCCTTCAACTTTATCTATGGCGCGGGGCACGCAGCGGATATCTCGTTCTTCTTCGGCGCCGGCGAAGGCCTGTTCGAACTGCCCTTTACCGAGCAGAACGAACCAGGTCGAGTCGCCCTGCAGGAAGCGATGATGAACTACCTGGCGGATTTTGCCCGGGACGGTGACCCCAACGGCACCTACAGCGAGGCACAACCCGAATGGGCCAACTGGACGCCCGCATCCGGCCAAGACAAGGTAATTATCTTTGACGCCACCAATGCAGAGACGGATATCAGCATGTCTGCCGAGGAGCTGACCTTGGCCGAGGTCAATGCCGCCTGGGTCGCAGCACTTACCGCAGCGGACCTGACTCCGCAGGAGATAGCCACACTACCGGGGATCTTTGGCCAATCTGCGAACTATTCCACACCTTGAGGGCACTCATTAAAGGCAGGGCTTCCCCCGGCTGTGTGACAGCAGTTGGGGAAGCAAATGACTCAGGCACGATAACAGTCTCAAGTTCGCCTGACTTACTCGAATGGCTCCATCAGCAGAAAAGTTCCAGGTGACCTTTGGTGCTGATCTATCTGAGGCACCAACCGCTTGAAGTGCTCGGTGTCGCAATGCTCATCCAAAGCTGCCCGATCAGGCCACTCCTCCATGAAGATGAAGTGCCCAGGGTCTTTCTGGTTGATGAAAAGATCATAGGATACGCACAGTGGTTCTTCTTTGGTCTTTGCTACAAGCTCCCGATACAGAGGCATGACGTCATCGATACACTCCGGCTTGATGAAGTCCTGGGCAATTACTTTGAGCATGGGGTGCTAGGTCCGTTTTCAGCCTGACGCTGGAAACCAAAGGCACCCGTATACGGGCGCCGGCTGAAATGATCGTGAGAACTCACTCGATAATCTCCTCTATTTCCGAATGCCCAGAGGACTGGTCTCCTGTGAACCATTGCCAGCTCTCTTCAAGAAGAAGCTGACCACTGTCATCTTGACTGGGGGTTGAATGGCATTTTCCTGCCATTAACTCACCCGATACATTTTCATGGTGATATACGAAGGAAATACTGCCATCAGGGTGCACCTTGCCCTGCAGATGGCCACTCCGTATTTCACCTCCAGCATATTCTCCCCAAAGCCTGTCGTCATTTTGGTAGTAGGTAAAGACGGTGCCTTGACCAACCTCACCATTCCCTGTGTTTGACCTTCCACGAAATTTTCGGTTGTTGTAGTTCATTATTCATTCCTAACGCGACGCTTTGGAGGCGGCTGCAACAGCGCCTTGCTATGTATTTTGGACCTCGATGAACCACTTTGGCTGCATCGCATGGAAATCCTGACGGATATTGGAAGGCAGGTAACTGGCTGAATCCAGTACGAAGGGTTGGCCATTCACGCGCCTGAACACAACCCAGTGCCAGAAATCCTTACCTTCTTCCTGATGATGCTTGATGGACAGCAATGCCAGATCGGGCAACGCCTCCCAGGATTCAAATGGGGCTTCGTCCGCAGAGGTTTTAATACCCTCACTCGACAACATATATCGAACGTACTGGGTATCCGACCACAGCGACTTATCCGAAGCGTAGATCCCCATGGCATTAGCTGCCGCCTTCATTTCTGAGTATGTTTTACCCAGAATATTGGCAACCGATGCGATTCCGCATCCGGTGGTTTCCTCCTGTACTACTGACTTGAGCATTGAGCCTCTCTTAACGCATAACAATTGAGTGGGGCGCCCCCTCAAACCTGGTCACAGATACCACAAATCCATGAACTCGTTCACCGGCATCTCCTCCAGCACCTGCTGACAATCACAGGCGGCCAGGATCGCTGCCGCCTGCTTTGGCCCGAAATGGCCGGCCACGGCCGCCTCGAACTTCTCCAACAATAGCGGGATACCCTCTGCCCGGCGGCGGCGGTGGCCAATCGGATACTCCACCGAGACACGCTCGGTCCTGGTGCCGTCCTTGAAAAACACCTGGATGGCATTGCCGATAGAGCGTTTGGCAGGATCAAGGTAGTCCCTACTGAAGGCGGCATTCTCCACCACCTCCATCTTGCCGCGCAGTGCATCAATGCGCGGATCGATGGCCACGGCGTCCTCATAGTGCTTCGCCGTCAACTCTCCGTAAATCAGTGGAATGGCAATCAAGTATTGCAGGCAGTGATCCCGGTCGGCGGGGTTGTCCAGCGGCCCGGTCTTGTTGATGATGCGCATGCCGGCTTCCTGGGTTTCGACCTTGATTCGATCGACGAGATCAAGCCGGCCATGCACCTCGGGATACAAGGCCAAGGCACATTCAACGGCGGTTTGAGCATGAAACTCGGCTGGAAACGCAATCTTGAACAGAATGTTCTCCATCACGTAGCTGCTGTAGCCCTGCGTGAACCGCAGCTTGTCACCCTTGAACAGCACATCCTCGAATCCCCAGACCGGGGCCGACAAAGCTGCCGGATAGCCGATCTCGCCCTTGAGGGCAATCAAGGCCAGACGCAGCCCCCGGCTGGACGCGTCACCGGCCGCCCAGCTCTTGCGAGGTCCCGCCTGCGGTGCATGCCGGTAGACTCGCAGCGCCGAGCCATCAATCCAGGCGTGGGAAACGGCGCCAAGAACCTCCTCTTCGGTCCCGCCGAGCAAAGCGGCGCATACCGCGGCAGAAGCGATGCGCACCAGCATCACATGATCCAGGCCAACCCGGTTGAAGGCATTTTCCAGCGCAATGACGCCCTGAATCTCGTGGGCCTTGATCATGCCGGTCAGAACATCGCGCATCTTCAGCGGCGCTTTACCCTGGAGCACTGCCCTGCGGGAAAGGTAATCCGCCACCGCCAGGATTGCGCCCAGGTTATCGGATGGATGCCCCCACTCAGCGGCCAGCCAGGTATCGTTGAAATCCAGCCAGCGAATCATGGCGCCGATGTTCCAGGCAGCCTGGACCGGCTCAAGCTGGTAATGGGTACCAGGAATCCTTACGCCGTTCGGCATCTCCGCGCCTTCGACCACCGGACCAAGCAACTTGGTACACGCCGGATACCGCAAAGCCAGCATGCCGCAGGCCAGGCTATCCAACAGGCAATAACGCGCGGTCTCATACGCTTCTGTGCTATCGATTTCATGCCTGACGGCATACTCGGCGATATCGACCAGTTCCTGGTCAGGTGCGGGCCGCTTGGCACTACGGAGGTCCTTGGTATTCATGGCGATCTATCCTCCCAAGGTCAGAAACAACCGCAAATCCAGCTCCAACTGATGATAGTCCGGCTCCATATGCTGGCACAGCTGGTAGAAGGCCTTGTTGTGTTCCTTCTCGCGCAGGTGTGCCAGTTCATGCACTACGATCATGCGCAATAGAGGTTCGGGCAGGGTTTTGAAGAGGGCCGAGACCTTGATTTCGTTCTTGCGCTTGAGCTTGCTGCCCTGCACACGGCTGACAAAGTGGTGCTGACCCAGGGCATTGTCGATAACGTGCATGCGGGTATCAAAATACACCTTGCTGACCGGGTCGCTGCTGCGCATGTACTGCTGCTTGAGCCGCTGGGTGTAGTTGTACAGGGCAGCATCGGTCTGGATCAGATGTTGGGCTTCCGGCGGGTAACGCTGCTCAAGCCAGGGACGGAGCTCATGTGTGTCGATCAGTTGCTGCACCCGGTTTCGCAGGTCCTGGCTGTAACCGCTCAGGTACTTGAGTGCTGTCACTTCTGCGCTCCACTTTGATGACCTCGGGCCTTCAACCTACCCTGCCCAGCTCAAACCAACGCCTCTGATCTGACGACATGCACACCCGGCTGCGCGGCAATGGCCGCCTCCAGCAAGGCCTGGGCAATATTATCAGCCGGGTTAATGCGCCAGCTCCGGGGCAGAAGCGGGCCGAGGGGTTTCAGTACCCATTCCGCCACTCGCTCTCCCAGCCGAAACGCCTGACGTGGCCCGCTGATCAAGCCCGGCCGCACACAGGTGAGCGAGGAGAACTGACAACCGGCCAGATCCCGCTCCAACTCCCCCTTAACCTGGTTATAGAAAAAACGTGATGTCGCATCGGCCCCCACTGCAGAGTTGAGGACATAGGTCAGCGTGCCATGCTGTCGGGCGAGTTTCGCCACCGCCAGCGGATAGTCATAGTCCACTCGCCTGAACGCTTCCTTGGACCCGGCCAGCTTCATGGTGGTGCCAAGGGTACATATCACCGCATCGGCTTGCCACCAGGGGGCGGCGGCTGGAAGCTGCTCGAAATCAACCAACGGCGCGGACAGCTTCGGATGCTCATCCAGCGGGCGACGAGAAGGGGCCACTACCTCACTGATACGCTCATCGGCCAGCGCACGTTGCAGCACATGGCTGCCAACCAGACCGCTTGCTCCTACCAACAGTAGCTTCATTCTGGATTTTCCTGTGCGGCTCCAGCTGTGTGGTTTTAAAACCCCGCACCTTGTTGAAATTTTTATAGCGACTGCATGATGTACTCTTCATGACCTGTGGCGCCATCCAAACTCTCTCCGACAATCGAAAACCCTTGTGATTTGTAGAAATTGATACTTGAGGAGTTGGCTTTATAGACGGACAGAGTAATAGTCTTTCTTCTAGCTTTGGCATGCAAAAGAAGGGACTTCCCTATTCCCTTTCCCTGCGCCTCTGGCGCAACAAAAATCGCCGCCAACTGGTCTTCAAGAAGGGCACAGAACCCGAACAGCCCTGACTCATCCTCGTAAACATAAACCTCAGAAGCCGGAATGTATATGTTGCGCATATTTTCCAACTGTGACCGCCAAAAATCGGATTCCACGAAGTCATGAGCTTTTATTGATGCGGAGAGCCATACATCAAGCACGGAGTCCATATCGCTAGGTACAAATTCTCGAATCATCACAAATACCTGAAACGCCTGAACTAGGTGGTACTGCTCTGGGCACGCTTTGACAGCCACGCGTGAATCAGTCCAGCCTGGAAGAACTGAACGGGAGGCTCGAACCCGCCTGACTCAATAATTGACGCAACCCTACTCGGTGGAAGAACGCCAACATCATTGGCATAAGCTTTGCGTATGCGCTCTATCCCCTCGGGCGAAATATCTGCTGCTGCCATCATGTTCACCCAAGCGCGAAGCAACACTTCATATTCGGATGACTCCACATCCGAGGCCAGATCAGAAACTGCAAGAATCCCACCCGACTTGAGCTTGCCTGATATTTCCCGAAAGAACTCAGAGCGTGCTTGTTGATCGAGAATGAACTGGGACACCAGAAAACAAGTGCCTGCGTCATGTGGCTCAGTGGCCGGGAGCGAATCAAGATAGCCTTCGTGAAAATAGCAACGGGACGCAAACCCCGCCTTTTCCGCCCGCTGCCGGCAGACATCAAGCATGGGGCCGGAAGGTTCTACCGCAGTAAACCGCCACGTAGGATTCTTTTGGGCAAGATGAGCCAGCTCCACTCCCGTTCCCACTCCGACACAGAGAACTCGGGCGTCAGCAGGCAACTCAGCAAACAACGACTCCAGCAGAAAGTACAGGCAATCCTTGATCGGTGCCGTTTTAGCCCACTGCGTATCGTAGCCGGCAGCCTGTTGATCGAATATTGCTTTAACTTCGTCTTGATGCATCTGATTCTCCGTCTTTGGCATCTAACGATTAAGCTGAAGGGCGGACTGTAGCCCTCTCCAGTGAGCGATTCTAGCGCATTGTCAGATATTTACCCTTGCTCCGCGCTGCATGTCTTTATGCCAGCCGGAAATTATTACGCATTTTCCGCAAGAGCCTGGAACTGATCGGATGAGGCTTTTCTGAAGTGTCCGCCTAATCAGGAGGGGAACCCGGTTTCAATTTCGATCAACTCAAGTATCGGCGCGTGTCGCTTCAAAGCTGATAATCTGGTCACCCTGGCGCGGTGGACGTCCATGCTGGTAATCGCCCGACACCACCACGTCCACGAAGCCAGCCTCCCGCAACGCCAACGTCAACTCCGCGACGCCCCACCAACGCAAGTGAAACAGGTCGAGCTCGGTACACAGCAACGCGCCATCACGCCAGTGCTCGTAGCGCAGATGAGAAAGGATCGTTTGATTGATATGATCGATCTTGGCCCGCTGACTGCTCAGCGTAAGCAGTTCGTCCTCATTCACCGCCCAACTGCGCACAAGACTCGAATCCTCCATGACGCTTTCAATGGAGTCGATGTCCATGATCAGCCTTCCACCAGGAAGCAGATGATCGTGAAACCGTTTGAGCACGGTTATGGCCGAGGTGGTATCCGTGATCAACTGGAACGATCCCGCCGGCAGGATGATGGCCGCGAAGCGGTGTTCGTAGTGGAAGTTATCGAATGTCTGGCATGTCAGCGGCGCAACCAAGCCTCGCTTCAGACACTCCTGGCGACAATACTCCATCATGTCTTGCGATGTATCGAAACCTTCGATGGCCAAACCCGCCTCCAACAACGGCACGCAGATTCGGCCATTGCCAACGGCAGGCTCCAGCACAGCGCCATCGCACCCGCTCAGACGCTGGCGGTAATATTCCAGATCGCCGAAAGAGTGGCCGATGGGCTTGTCCAGGTGATAGACCCAGGAAGCAAGTTTTCCATATCTGTTCTGCATGTTATTTCCCAACCAGCGCCTCTGACCTGACGATGTGCGTCCCTGGCTGAGCGGCAATGGCCGCCTCCAGCAAGGCCTGGGCAATGACCAACAGCAGCTTCATCATTCTGGGTTTTCCTGTGCGGTTCTGCAGTGTGGTTTTACGCCGCGCGCCTTGTTATGCACTCTTCACCTCAATGAACCACTTGGGCTGCATAGCATGAAAGTCCTCACGGATATTGGACGGCAAATAGCTCGCCGAATCCAGGACAAGGGGGCGACCATCAATACGCTTGAAGACAACCCAGTGCCAGAAGTTCCTACCCTCTTCCTGATGGTGCTTGATGGACAATAGCGCCACATCAGGCAATGCATCCCAGGACGCAAAAGGCAGCTCATCAGTGGAAGTCTGGACGCCCGCGCTCGACAACATGCGCCGGACATATTGCGTATCCGACCACAGCGACTCGTCCGCAGCATGGATACCCATGGCGTTGGCTATGGCCTTCATCTCAGCGTATGTCTTGCCCAGAATATTGGCGACCGCCGCGATTCCGCATCCGCTGGTTTCTTCCTGTACTACGGGTTCAAGCATTGGTTTCCCCTGATGCATAACGAAAGGCCAGGCTGCAGCATTCAGATACTGATTTCACCCTTGATAACATCGACAACGTCGCCTCCCACCCAGATGTCGCCGGCCGACTGGCGCATATATACGCGCCCAGCGCGCTGCATGGCCGTGCCCTGAGAGGCAATATAGGGCGAGCGCAGGTAAGCGATCCATAAACCCCACCTTGCAGCAGGTCAGTAAATAGCGATCGGCCCACAGTTCCAAGGTAACAGCGCTTCCAGATCGTCTGCATTGTTAGCTAACGGTAATCGCTCAAGCACATAGCGCAGCCAGGCGTAGGGCTCTTGCCCATTAGCCTTGGCGGTTTCAACCAGGCTGTAGATCAACGCACTGGCGTGCGCGCCTTTGGCTGTGTCACTGAACAACCAGTTCTTGCGACCAATGACGAACGGACGGATAGCGCGTTCGGCTGGGTTGTTGTCGATTGGCAAGTGACCCGCTTCGGTGTAACGGATCAGTTTGCTCCAGTTGTTAGCCAGATAGCCGATTGCTTTACCCAAAGCACTTTGTGGCGTGACCTGGCCGTGTGTTTTGTCCAGCCAGCCTTTAAGTTGAGTCAGCACAGGGTCACTTTTCTGCTGGCGTAGCAGCAAGCGCTGCTCGTCAATTACATCCTTGCCTTCACGTTCGATGCCGTACAGTTTGTTGATCAGGTTCAACGCCATATCGGCGCGCCCGGTCTTGCCTTTGGGCTGTGCTTTTTGTGCTTCGATGAACTTGCGGCGGGCATGTGCCCAGCAGCCCAGTCGTTCTACACCGGGTTGATTGGCCACAGCGTTGTAGCCAGCGTAATCATCGGTCATCAGGTAACCTTGATAGCCTTCCAGCAGGCGCAGCGGTACATCCTGCGCACGGCTGGAAGTATAATCAAACAGTACTACTGGATGATTGGGTGGCCCGCCGGTCTGTACCCACATCCAGGATTGGCTGGTGGGATCACGGTCCGGCTCTTTCAGTACCTGTAGCCGCGTTTCATCGCAGTGGATCAGTGGGCTGGCCAGTAGTCTGTCACGCATCAGATTGACCAGCGGCTGCAGGTGTTCACTGCTCTGAATCACCCAGCGTGCCAGGGTTTGCCTGGACAGTTCGATGCCATGGCGGCTCAACACTTTCTCGAAGCGGTGCAGCGGAACGCCGTCGACGTACTTGGTTGTCAGCAGCATGGCCAGGACGCTGGGGCTGGCCATGCTCTTCTCGATCAGTTGAGCCGCCTTGTCAGCCGTGACCGGAGCGGTTTCGCAGCCCTTGCAGGCGTAGACCTTGCGGATGTGCTTGATCACCCGGATCTGCATCGGGATGATCTCCAGCTGTTCACTGGTTTCTTCACCAATGGCCTGTTTGCGGCAGCCGCAGTCACAGGTCAGCTCCTGCTCGGGTAGCTCATGTACCACTTCGATGCGGGGCAACGTCGCCGGCAGTGGCTTGCGCTTGCCACGCTTTTTCACTGACGTGGGTGCTACGGTTTCTTCATCAGCGTCGACAGGTATTTCGGCTAACGTTTCAGCCTCGTTGAACATGCCCAGCTGCGGCGAGTTCGGGTCGGCAATTTGCTCTGACT
The DNA here is from genome assembly GCF_002979975.1 of Pseudomonas sp. MYb185. Lineage (GTDB taxonomy): Bacteria > Pseudomonadota > Gammaproteobacteria > Pseudomonadales > Pseudomonadaceae > Halopseudomonas. The sequence continues at coordinate 71,499 of NZ_PCQD01000013.1, forward strand.
TGCGCCCGAACAGACGCTGGCGCAGCAGCGTGTTTTCTTCCTGCAACAGCTGGATAGTATTCCGATCCGACTGCCGTCCAGCCAGTGCCTCAAGCAGCATTTGCTTGAGCATATTGGGATCATTCGGCAGGGACTCGGAAGGTGAAATCATGCCATGGATTATACCAGCGTCAGGCTACATAGCGCGGCCTCAACACCTTATGTGGGCGATTACCCCATAGGTCAAAACCGTCCAGCAGGCGGTTCAGTTCTTTGGCAGTCAGCTCAATGGCATCGTCCCTGATATCCGGTGGTGCCTTGAATCGCTCTGCCTCCAGACGCTTGAGCCACAAACAGAACCCGTTGCGTTCCCAATACAGGATCTTGACCCGGTTGCGGGCCCGATTGAGAAATACAAACAGCACCGGGTCGAACACCGCTGCTTTGATATCCAGTTCGACCAGGGCTGACAGCCCGTCGATCGACTTTCTGAAATCCACCGGCTTGGGGTACAGGTAGACCTTCTTAACTTTGGCACCAGGGCGCATCATGCGGAAAACCTCCAAAGAGAATATGGGAGATCAGCATGGCGCGGCCATAGCCTTGGTTGTAGATGGGGTTTATGGAGCGCTTACGAGCGCAGCACGCCAGCAGCTATGAGCCATTGTGCCAGGCTCGCGTTCAAACTGCCGGTTACCGGATCCTCGCACCCTTCACTGCCTACAAATGCCCGGACCTCGACCGCGGTTTCGCAACCGGCATGGTAAGGGCCGACAACACCAAGGTTGAATGGGGAAAGAGCCACCCAGTTGGGCTTGATCGAAAGCACTTTCTCAGCGGAATCGAGCATGACAGCGCACCACCCCGGACCATTGTCGACCCATTGATGATGCACTATGTCAGACACCGATAAACCCAGCGCTCCGGCAATCTGTCCGAGGGTAATATCATCGACGGGGCCTGACCGTATCAGCGGTGGCGCCGCAAACTCAAGCCGCCCCTCGTGTCTCCTGATACTCACCAAACCCACACCACATTGCTGCACGAAACGATCCGGATTGATGGGAACCCCGCCTGCCGAAACCCAGGCATGACAAGAACCCAACGTCGGATGCCCGGCAAACGGCAGCTCGCCGCCAGGGGTAAAGATACGCACCGAGTAATCCGCCTCCGGGTGCGTTGGCCGCATAAGAAAGGTGGTTTCCGAAAGGTTGGTCCAACGCGCCAACGTCAACATCTGATCCTCGCTCAAGTCATCCGCATCATGGATCACCGCCAGCGGGTTACCGCCAAGAGGATTGTTTGAAAATACGTTGACTTGCGAAAAGGGGTGGCTGGGCATTGTTGGTCCTTACTTACTGCTTGCGCGATGGGTGATGTGACGCCCCCATGTTTCCCGAGACCTTGTTCAAAATTGGAGACATACCTTGAAGCTGCTTTATAACCAGCACACCCTGGACTCCAGATGAATATCTTTTATGCTTTTGGGGGCGAAACTGGTGTCGAGTAATGCCACAGCTATAGATACCCAGCCCGGAAACTTTTTGCTACCGCTCCACTCAACGTTGGAGCCACAAACACTGCAGAACTTTCTGATGACGCTCCCGGATGAATTATAAGAGGTGAGCAGCTCTTGCCCCGCCAGATACTCCAAATCAGATTTGGGCACACTGGCATACGTAGCAAATGCAGCGCCATGCTGCTTTTGGCACATTCTGCAGTGGCAGTTCGCTACCGCCTTGGGTTCAGACCGTAAGCGAAATGAAACTGCACCACACAAACAGCTACCTTTGTGCATTTATACTCCTTCAGTGGTCCTGCCCACAAAAAGTAGACACTGTTATGCGCATTTGCGTTCAAACTCTGCAGGGCTGATATTTCCGACAGCAGCGCTTTGTTAGATTTATTTGAAATAAGCTGTGTAACGTCTAGAGATCCAACCCTGCTCAAGAATACCGTCAATTTCAACCTCCACAAGAAGCCATGACCGGTCGGATTTATCAATGACTTCAACCAACGTTCCAACCGGTAGCGTTGTGATGATCTCAGATTTCATTCCAGGATTTTCTCTAAAATTCAGGGTGTTGGCGGTTATAACACGAAACCCTTTTAGAGCAGCATGGTCGAAATTTTCATTTAGCTCTTTAACAAAAGCTTTAGCCTCTGACGGCGTTGTTATAGCAACGGTCTCTTTTCTGGCTTCAATTGCGTTTGTCATTACATATGCAGACAGGAAACTCAAAAAAACAGGCAAAAAATAAGCGTGGTATAAGTAGACTAAAATGCTCTTTGTTTTTTCCGAGAGAGCATTAAAATCAGTTGCGGATAATATCTCTTCACTTACTTCCGCGTCTATTTCTATAAGAGATTCATCAAGAGTCTCTGAAAAATCAATTTCAGCCGCAAATGCTAAAGCTGAGCTTTCAAAAAACGGCGAGTTTTCTAGGCGAGATAAAGCTTTAAATGATGCGAGATTGTTTAGCTGTGATATGTTTTTAAACGCTTTCGATTGCTTTAAAGCAATTGATACAAATTGACTTGATACAGCTAGGCTTTGAAGTTGCTTCGCCATTTCAGATTGTTGCAATGCCATAGTAGACAATCGGGTCGATTCCGAAACAGCTCTAAATGATTTCAATGCTTCTGATTCTTGCAGTGCAAGTGCAGCAAATCGACTTGATTCAGTTAGCTCTCTGATTGATCTCATGGCCTCTGACTCGTGGAGTGCGAGCGATGCCAACTTACTACTTTCTGAAACCATGCGAGCGGATTTAATTAGTTCCGATTCACTAAATGCGAAGGAAGCAAGCTTGGTAGATTCACTTAGCTTTCTGATTGAACGCATAGCTTCAGATTCTTGGAATGCCAACGCAGCCATATTGGTCTGCTTTTGAATCCTTTGAACAGACTTCATCCAAGGAGGGTTTACAAGTTTTTCAAGCTCTTTATTCATAATTTATACGTTGCCCATTCCTCGTTGGCATACAAAAATCTAACGATAAGCTAAGGGGCGGGCTTTAGCCCGTCCCAGTGAGCGAAGCGAACGGTTTAAGCAACTTGTTATGCATTTACAAGAGCCCCAGGAGAGCTGCCGCCCCAGCGCCAACAATACTTGCTACTGTGCTGTTTTCCAGCAGATTTCTTAGCGCCGACTTTGCCTCTTGGTCACCACTTTTTGCGACAGCCTCCACAAGACTTTGAACGCTAATATTGACAATTTGAGAGTTATTGCTTCCAACCTGAACCTGCTCACCAGTAATTGAGCCAATGTTAAAAATAGAGGATTGAGTGTTTGTCGTGTGCGGTTGTGTCATAAAATTTTCTACTTTAAGTTTTAGCAAATTATTATGTTTAGTTCCTACGCCAAGAGTTCCGCCAGGCTGAAATTGAGCGTCAATCACCTTGAGTTCTACTTCGCGCTTTCCAGTCTTCTGAGTAATTATATCGCCTATACCTACGTCCGGCTCGTCAGTATATGGAACTAAGATTGTGCCTTTCGACATATCGCGCTGACCACTAAATTCAGAACCGGCGATTATGATTTTCTCTGGATAAGCAAGTGCGTCAAAATTCATGCGATCTCCCTGCGATTGATTTGTGCATAACGTCCGCATTTGCGGCTGGTTTGGAGCGCAGCGGAAAACCAGTCCGAAACATGCGCTTGTTAAATTCAGCCACCTTTGATCTGCTTCGCAAGATTGGCTAGTTGCGATAATATATTTCCTGTTTCGCTTTCCTTGGATTCACTAGAAGAAGAGACTTCAGAAAATACTGTTTTTGCAACATGCACCCTAAGGTCTTCAGCGTTTTGAGGATCCATAAGCTCAACATATGGATCTAAGGTTGTCAGTATGTGCTGTCGACGCCTATTTGTAATTTCGTTTACGCGATGCTTTCCAGACTCTTTCGCAAAGTAAAACGCAGGGACGAAAACCACTAATGAAAGAGGGATTCTGCCAACTACTTTTACCCAGTCAAAAACATAGTTTCCATTTTCAAATATCAGCCTTATTTCAGGCAAAACTAAGAAACCAACCCCTATAAGCATTAAAAGCGACGCAAACAGTCGATATCTATTAGCGACCTTCTCTTCATTATTTGCATAAGAAGAATATGCCCCAGCCTGTAGTGTATTAATGGTGACGCCGTAAACTTTGGAAGCATCATCCTGAAGTGTAGTTAATACCTCAATTATTTTACCCGCCTTTAGGGAAAGACTGCCAAATTCCTCATCGACTTTATTTTTATATTTTTCAATATTTTCTTCTGAACGCTGAGAGTAATTTTCCAGCTCTTTTTCAAACTTCTCAGACCGTGATTTTTCACTTGATTGGTACTGAGTGTTAAATTCAGACGTTTGCTTTTGAATTGTTTGCTCAACATTTTCAATCTGAACGCTCAACTCTGCCAGCTTAGCCTCCCTTTTCTCAACCTCGCGATCTAATTTAGTAATATATTCAGATAAATCACTAACGGATTTTTCAGTCTCATTTTTATATTTTGATATGTATGATCCGATTGTTTCTGAATATGCACTTACAGATTCCTTGATATTTTCAGGGCTAATCGCATGTATTGAAGCTGGCGTTTGCTGAAATTGAATAAGAAGCGTATCCGCATGATTATTTGCGTTTGTTAGGTGGCCAGAATTTTTATTCCCCTTGTATGCATTAATTTCGTTAATACAATTTTGCGCACTCTTTTGGAGATTTGTTAAATGGTTGAATGGAGTTAGTTCAGGGTCAATACTTTCAAAAGCCCCATTCAAATAGGATATTACTTTTCTCAGCCTCGCAACATCCTCAACAATGTCTTCCGTAGCTCCTTCAAGGCTCTCATCTTGAGTCAACTCTAATAGGTTAGCCCACACGCCTATTAGAGCATGATTATTGAACCTATCTATCCATTTAGACATTACCTATTCTCCGGTAGGAATTTAACGCCGCGCACACCGGCGCGAGCTTGCGAGCGTCCGACAGCCGAAGGCTGTGTAGTGCTGCGCTTGGTTATGAGCGCTCACTTCCTGCCACCAAAATTATGGTGCTGAAACTCAGGCACGATCGGATTTTCGCTACTTCCGAGTTTTTGGCCGCAAAATGGGCAGAAAGCCACGGTGATTCTCACAGTCTCGATTGTCTGTCCCTCGTATTCAAGATAATGGTCCATTTCAAGATCTTTCTCTGTCGCAACCCTGTTCAGGTTGAGATAGACATCGGACCCTTCTTCTTCAAACCATGTCTCAGCGAGTGAGCAAGAAGAACAATTATGAATCAATTTCCGAACCTCGTTTTGCCCTCATAACGCCAGCGGTAACGGGCGGCAACGGAGCGCAGCGTAGTTGGCGTCCCGTTGACCACTTTGTTATGTATTTTCGATGTTGTTGAACGTGATTGTAGAGGCAAGTTCATCCTCAACATCCACGCCGAAGGATATGCTTAGAGTGGCGACTTGCTTGCCGATTGAGGATCGCAATCTTTGTAATTCATTTTCAAGAATGCTTTCTTGGATCGGCTTTTCGAACCCTGAATACTTAGGGTGTCCCACGTAATCCATGAACCTTCTACATGCTCGCTGCATAGCTACTAGAGATTTATCAAGTTCTTTGTTTCCTTGGAGTTTCTGTCTCTGGCTATCTAAATGTTTGCGAATGTTGTCGACACTTTGGATGCAATGCCCCGCATCCTCCATGCCAAAGCGGTTAAACAAAACTCGTTTGCCAGATAAGTAAACCAGCGTTTCCTCGGCCAGATCACTGGCCCATTGTGGAGGTGCCCACTGTATTCCGAATATTGGCGTCGAAATGCCGGTGACACTTTGGAGAATTCGCTTAAATTTCAAAGTTCCTCCTTGATGCGTAACGTCCGGCTCACGCGCCGGTTTGGAGCCGCGCAGCGGCGGAAAAGCGGTCGCTGTGCAGCCGCTTGTTAAGTTCTCTTCGCAAGCAGCCAATCAATCAAGCCTGCATTTATAACCAAGTCGGCCACTCTTGAAATATCCCATACAGCAACCCTTGGGTCATCTATGTTCAGCTTCTCAATATCTCCTGAAAAGGTGTGAAAGACAAAATACATTTCATCATACTGATGGTATTGGTTGAATATTTCACGGTAGCTTTGGAGTTGATTTGCTGTTGTAGTGGATTTTACCTGGACGAACGCGCGCTTCTGCGTAACAGGAGAAAAGACGTCAAGGTCGATGTCCTTCTCTGTCTTTCCTAACACGGAAATCCGCTGCCAACCGGACTGGGAAAAAATCAGGTCAACGAGTAGTTCAAAGTCATTCCACCACAGCCCTTTGATAAGGCTCTCGATATTCAGCTTTAAGGCAGCCAAGGCTTCTTTCGTTGACTGAATTTCAGGCTGGACTTCGCCGTTAATTTTTCTAAGCAGGTATTCTGGAAGCTCGACCCCACAAATAGTGCCACGATATCCCTGAACTTTTGTGATCCTGCCATCGATATTCTCGATGGAAAGCGGGTTTCCGTTCTTATCGTAACAACTCCATGAGCCAATGACGTTTCTGATTCTGCTGCCGTCTTCAAGCTCATGGACTTCTTCATGAGCGTGACACCAATACATCTTTCTCTGGAAAAATGTAATCCATATATCAGTTTCTGAAAGCTCATAAAAATCACGAATCTGATTCAAGTCCCTGCTCGCAGCGCCTTGATTTCCATTTCTAGCAGAAAGCCAAAAATTGCGAACGGTATCCCAGTCGCCACTCAACGATTCCTGATGATGTGGGCTTTCGTACCCGAGTCTAAGCGTCTGCTGATCCTCTATGCAGTAGCGCTCCCATCTTCCACCATCACCTAGTTTTATGTATCGAATCTTCACAGAACTCCCAAGAACTTAACAGTGATTAGACCGCACGCGGCACTAACACATAACAGTGTTTTCGATATAACTCCGCCAGCGCAGCCTCATACCACCCCCAAAACCCTTTACCAATCATCAACTTGTCACCTCTGTCACAAAACGCCCCGTATTCGCTTGACTTCGACCTTTCACGCAACCATTACTACTGTATAAAAGAACAGCAAGGACTTTCCCAATGGATCATCTCCCATCCAAACCTCGCCTTCAAGAGCAGTTTCGCTCGGTGATTCGGTTGAATCATTACAGTATCCGTACCGAAAAAAGCTACTGGTACTGGATTCGCTACTTCATTCGCTACCATGGCATGCGCCACCCGTTGGAGCTGGGTCCTGGCGATGTAAGCACGTTCCTCAGTTGGCTCGCGACTGATCGTCAGGTCGCCGCTGCCACGCAGAATCTGGCACTCAATGCCTTGGTGTTCCTCTATGCACGGGTGCTGGAGCGTCCCTTGGGTGATATTGGCGATACTGTTCGTGTAAGGCGCCCGCCCAGGCTGCCTACGGTACTGACCCACCAGGAGGCGATGTCGATCATAGAACGTCTGACTGATCCTTATCAGTTACTGGCATCGCTGATGTATGGCGCCGGGCTTCGCGTGGTGGAATCCGCGCGGCTAAGGATCAAGGACATCGATTTCCAGCATCAGGTCATCACCGTCAGGGACGGTAAAGGTGGCAAGGACCGAACCACCTTGCTGCCCAGCTCACTGATTGCTCCTTTGTTGCGACGTAAAGAGCAAATCCAGACCGGATGGAAACACCATGAGTCGTTTTACAAGATTCCCGTTTCTCTGCCTTTTGCGCTGCGGCGCAAGTATCCCAATGCCTCTCGTTCACTGGAGTGGCAGTGGTTTTTCCCATCCAGTGCCATCTGTCTTGACGATGAAGGCCAGAGTGTGCGTCATCACATACATGTCAGCACCATTCAGCGTGCAGTTAAACTGGCTGTGAGAAGCGCCGGTATTGGCAAGCCCGCAGGTTGCCATACCTTTCGACACACTTTTGCTACCGAACTACTGCGCCGTGGCAGCGATATTCGTACCGTGCAAACCCTGCTGGGTCATGCCGATGTTCGGACGACTCAGATATATACCCATGTACTTGGACAAGGTTTTGCGGGTGTTCAAAGTCCGTTGGGGTAGTTTCCCGATGGTTTAGGGCACGCTACCGCCCTACCCGTTCATCCCGAGCATAATCATTATTATCTGGTGGGATATGGAGGCTGTCCGATGCTTGTGGAGGAGAGTCTGCAATCCCTGCTTGGCTTAACCATAATGCAGGCATCTGGCCATTTCAATCCGGGCTGGGGCAGTCGATGGTCTCATAGCCGGTGCCGCGGTCTTTGTTGATCAGGTTATTTGCTTCTTCATAGCCGAGGCGCTTGGCTTGCGGTACATCGCTGGTTTTGATTTCGTGGAGGTGGATGCCCAGGGTTGGGGCGCCGCAGACGGTTATTACGGCCATGCCGGTTTGGGTGGCGCAGGTTGAGTTGAGTACTTTAATGCCGGCGTCGGTTAGCTGGTTGGTGCTGTCGGTGAGGGTGGTGGTGGCGGGTTCGCATTGTTTTGTGCCGTCGGGTTTGTAGATGTGGGTGGTTTGGGTTGTGCAGGCGGTGGTTAGGAGGATTAGGGTGGCTAGGGTTGGG
>NZ_PCQD01000014.1 GCF_002979975.1 Pseudomonas sp. MYb185
CGACAGACCCGCAGCGGCACCCATAGCATGTCGTCGCGCAGGGGCGCGACAACCCGAAAAGCGCGCCCTCGAGCATTAATGCCACAACTGCGCTGGTATCACGGGGTGTAGCGCCCCTGCGCTACGCCGACAGACCCGCAGCGGCACCCATAGCATGTCGTCGCGCAGGGGCGCGACAACCCGAAAAGCGCGCCCTCGAGCATTGATGCTACAACTGCGCTGGGATCACGGGGTGTAGCGCCCCTGCGCTACGCCTGCAGACCCGCAGCGGCAGCGGCAGCATGTCGTCGCGCAGGGGCGCGACAACCCATCATCCTCGCCCCCTCCGTCATCCCCGGCGCAGACGCTCTGCGGCACCGCGCAACAGTTGCTCGGTCCCCGTCCAACCCAGGCAGCCATCGGTGATCGACACGCCGTACCGCAACTCACCGGACAGCGGCTGGTTGCCGTCGAACAGGTGGCTTTCCAGCATGACCGCGCGCAGGCTCGCGTCGCCGGCCAGGCGCTGAGCGATCACGTCATGCAGCACCTCCGGCTGGCGTAGCGGGTTCTTGCCGCTGTTGGCATGGCTGCAGTCGACCATGATCCGCGGCTCCACTCCGGCTTGTTGCAATGCCGCACGCGCCGCCGCGACGCTGGCGGCGTCGTGGTTCGGGCCCTGATTGCCGCCACGCAGCACCAGATGGCTATCCGGATTGCCTGCGGTCTCCACCAGCGCCGGACGACCCAGGTCATCCACACCGAAATGCTGATGGGCATGGGCCGCAGAGCGCATCGCATCGACGGCGATGCCCATGCTGCCATCGGTACCGTTCTTGAATCCGACCGCCATGTCCAGCCCGCTGACCAGCTCGCGATGAACCTGCGACTCACTGGTCCGCGCACCGATCGCCGCCCAGCCGAGCAGGTCATCCACATAGCCCGCCACCAGCGGCTGCAGCAGTTCACTGGCCAGCGGCAGGCCCAGCTCCAGCATCTGCAGCATCAGCCGGCGGGACAGCTCCAGGCCACCGGCCATATCACCACTGCCATCCAGCCGGGGATCATAGACCAGGCCCTTCCAGCCAATGGTGGTGCGCGGCTTCTCGATGTAGGCACGCATCACCAGCAGCATCTGGTCCTCGACCTGCGGGGCGAGATCGGCCAGGCGCCGGGCGTACTCCAGTACCGCCTCGGGATCATGGATGGAACAGGGTCCGACCACCACCAGCAGGCGCGGGTCATCACCATTGAGGATGTCGCGGATGGACTGACGCTGGGCCTGGACCCGTTCCGCCAGGGCGCGGTGCAGCGGCAGATGCTGGCGCAGTTCGGCGGGGGTCGGCAGCGGCCGGGTGTGACGACGGGTATTGCTGGCGAGGCTCTGCTCAGGCTCGATGCTGTGCAGAACGGCGATATTCATGGCGGAAACGGAAGAATTCATCAGTGCTGTCCTCAGCCGCGCGGTTCACTCCGCGCAGCGTTCTATCGTGTTAGTCGATGTAATGTCTGGTTGTCATGGGTACGACCGCTAAATCGCCAGCTGCAGTAACGGTAGGAGTAGGTGAAGTAAGTGCTCATGTCTGAATCCTCTATGTGTATCTGGCCGTTATCGGCCCAAAAAACAAAACCCCCGGTCGGAAGGCCGACCGGGGGTTTCTGAATACTGCGGTGGGCGGCCCGTTTCTATTGGGCCGCCTGATAGGGATCAGGTCAGCCCGTGGCTAAACCAATACCCATAAAAATAAGCGGAAACACCCGTATCCACAGCACAGGCAGCAGCCGCCACGGCACTCGCCGGGATGCTCTGATGCTGAATGGATGTGATCTGTGACATGGGTTGCTCCGTTGACTGACAGTTAACTTACTGCATTAGCCGAGTCTGTTCAACTATCTGCGTCAAAGCATGGCAGCTGGCGATGACGATAACGTGACATCCGCCGCATATAAGGCTCCGGTCGTCTGTCTGGTGCATGTGGAGCAAAGCCTCTGTCGCCAAGGATGGCGACAGGGAGCCTACATGGACGTATTCACGGCGTCTTTGCGGGCATGCAGCGGATAGACGATCCCAACTCGTAACACATCGACAACCTATTGCTTCACCGTATCCAGGGTCTTGGTGATCGCCGCTACCGCCCCGCCGATATTGCTCAGCTCCGCCGGCAGGATCATGGTGTTGTTGGTCTTGGCCAGCTTGCCGAACTCGGTGACATACTGTTCGGCCACCCGCAGCGCCACCGCATCCTTGCCGCCCTGGGTATTGATCGCTTCGGCCACCAGACGCAGACCTTCAGCGGTAGCCTGGGCCACCAGCTCGATCTGCCGCGCCTTGCCCTCGGCCTCGTTGATCTGACGCAGTTTGTCGGCTTCGGACAGGTTGATGGTTTCCTGCTTGATACCCTCGGAGACGTTGATCTTGGCCTGCCGCTCACCCTCGGACTGGGCCACCACCGCCCGGCGTTCCCGCTCGGCACGCATCTGTTTCTCCAGTGCATCGAGGATGGTCGCCGGCAGTTCGATATCGGCGATCTCATAGCGCATCACCTTGACGCCCCAGGGCCGTGCTGCCTCGTCCAGCGCATCCACCACCTGCACGTTGATGGCGTCACGCTCCTCGAAGGTCTTGTCCAGATCGATCTTGCCGATCACCGAACGCAAGGTGGTCTGCGCCAGCTGCGTGGCGGCATAGCGGTAGTTGGATATGCCATAGCTGGCAGCCTTGGGATCCACCACCTGCAGGTAGATGACACCATTGACCACCACCTGGATATTGTCCTTGGTCACACAGGCCTGGCGATCCACATCGATGGCTTCTTCCTTCATCGTGTGACGATAGGCAATGCGGTCGACGAAGGGGATCAGCAGGTGAAAGCCGGCCTCCAGGGTCTTGGCATATTTACCCAGCCGCTCGACCACGTAGGCAGAGCGCTGCGGCACTATCTGCGCAGTCTTGGCCACGGTAATGACGATCAGCACCAGCAGTGCCAGGGCGATAATTGTTGCGGTTTCCATACATGCCTCTCCGTTCGATTGGTTATAGATTCAGATTCAGGAAACGCTGTCGGTACGCCGCGCAGCCACCTTCAATACGATGCCGCTGAAACCGACCACCCAGGCCGTATCGCCGGCGCGCAGCGGATCACTGGATTCGGCATCCCACTTGGCGCCATTGAGCTGCACATCGCCGATACCATCGCTGAAATCGGTCAGTACCATCACCCGCTGGCCAAGCACACCGGCATTGTCCAGATCGTTGTCCGGGCGACCGGCCACCGAGCCCTTGAGCCAGCGCGTGCAATGACGCCGCAGACCGAACAGGGCAACCAGGCTGATCAGCCCGAAGCACAACAACTGCACCGCCAGGCTGTCGATGATACCGAACAGCGTGAGCAGACCGACGACCAGGGCGCCAATGCCGAAGAACACGGCGACCAAACCCGGAATGAATAATTCGGATATCAGCAACGCCAACCCCAGCAGCAGCCAGAAGGCGTATCCATTGAGAAAGCTGCCAAGCAACATGGACTTTTCATCCCTAGACGCCCCACTCGGGGCCACGCGGCCAGACTAGCAGATTGGCCGCCCAGCTGTTGGAAAAATGGCCTGAATGTGTGAACCCGGCAACGACCCGGAGCCTGCCTATGGATCCCCTCGTCAACCGATCCTAGGCAATGGTGATGGTCGGTACCGGCTGCGTGATCTGGGCGGTGGCGGACAATCTCGCGGCGATCCTGCGCGCGATCCCCCTATAGGTCTGGGCCAGAGCGCCCTGCGGATCGGCCACGAGAATGGGACAGCCGTCATCAGCACCGATGCGGATGCGGATATCCAGGGGCAACTCACCAAGCATTTCACTGCCGTACTGCTCGGCCATACGCAGCGCGCCCCCTGCCCCGAAGATGTGTTCCTCATGACCGCACTGGCTGCACAGATGGGTGCTCATGTTCTCGATGATGCCCAACACCGGAATGTTGACCTTCTGGAACATCTTCAGGCCCTTGCGGGCATCGAGCAGGGCAATGTCCTGTGGGGTGGTGACAATCACCGCGCCGGAAACCGGCATGCGCTGCGCCATGGTCAGGTGGATATCACCGGTCCCCGGTGGCATATCGATGATCAGGTAATCCAGTTGCTGCCAGTCCGTCTCGTTCAGCAATCGTGCCAGCGCCTGGGTGATCATCGGGCCGCGCCAGATAACCGGGGATTCCTCATCGACCAGAAATCCGATGGACATGGTTTGTATACCGTATCCCACCAGCGGTTGCATGCGACCTTCAACCACCTGCGGCAAGCCGGTCAACCCCAGCATTCTTGGCTGGCTGGGGCCGTACAGGTCGGCATCGAGAATGCCGACCCTGGCGCCCTCTGCGGCAAAAGCCAGGGCCAGATTGGTGGTGGTAGTCGATTTGCCGACTCCGCCCTTGCCCGAAGCCACGGCAATAAGATGTTTTACTCCGGGTATTGATTGGGGGACCCTCTCGACCGCTGGGCTTGATGGGGTCGTTGTCATTGCGGCTTGTGCTTGAAACATGCTGTACTCCTGGCCCGGCGGTCGTGGCCGGGCGGCTGTCACTTTTCGACAAAGGCCCGTTCGATCACGTAATCGCCCGGCTCTCCCTGCTGCGCCGAGGCGCAGAACCCCATGCCATCGAGCATCCTGGTCAGCTCCTCCAGCATGGCCGGGCTACCGCACATCATCACCCGGTCAGTCGTGCTGTTGATTGCGGGCAAGCCCAGATCGCTGGTCAGCTTGCCGGTCTCCAGCAATGTGGTGATGCGGCCCTGGTTGCGAAACGGCTCGCGGGTGACGGTGGGATAGTAGATGAGCTTTTCACGCACCTCTTCGCCGAGGAATTCATGCTCCGGCAGCTCCCGGGTCAGATAGTCGTGATAGGCCAGTTCACTGACCTGACGCACGCCGTGCACCAGTACCACCTTCTCGAACCGCTCATAGACCTCCGGATCGCGGATGATGCTCATGAACGGGGCCAGCCCGGTGCCGGTGCCGAACAGGAACAGGTGCTTGCCGGGGCGCAGATCATGAATCACCAGGGTGCCTACCGGCTTGCGGCTGATCATCAACGAGTCGCCCGCTTTCAGATGCTGCAGCCGGGAAGTCAGCGGCCCGTCCGGCACCTTGATGCTGAGAAACTCCAGATACTCGTCATGGTTGGCGCTGACGATGCTGTAGGCGCGCATCAGCGGCTTGCCGTCGATTGGCAGGCCGATCATGACGAAATGCCCGTTCTCGAAACGCAGGCTCTGGTCGCGTGTGGTCTTGAAGCTGAACAGCGTATCGTTCCAGTGATGGACACTCAGAACACTTTCCGTACCTATTGCTGCCATGGGGGCATCCTCCAACGATTGCAGAAAATCAACTCGTAAACAGCGCCAGCGAACCGATGGCGAACACCATCAGCAGCAGGCTCGTAATCAGTAGCAGGGCTATTGGCTGCCAACCCTGCGCCAGCAAGGCGCCCAGACTGGTGCGCATGCCCAGCGCCGCCATGGTGACCAGCAGGCAGGCGGTGGAAATCGACACCAGCATGTTTTGCAGCGGGGAAGGCAGCCAACCGAGACTGTTCAGACAGAACAGCGCCAGAAAACCCAGCAGAAACCAGGGGAATTCCGTTTCGCCGGCCCGCCCCCGGCGCAGCAGCAAGCCGAGCAGGAGTACCAGTGGCGCCAGCAGGGCCACGCGCAGCAGCTTGGTCAGGGTGGCGATGTCACCGGCGGAATCGGAAATCAGATATCCGGCGCCCGCCGCCTGGGCCACATCGTGAATGGCGGTACCGAGCAGCAGACCTGCCTGCACATCGGTATACCCCAGGGCGGAGAGCAGCGGCGGGTAGACCAGCATGGACAGGGTTCCCAGCACCGTTACCCCGACGACCACAGCCAACAGCCGGCGCTCCTCCAGCCGGCCAGCCGGGAGCACCGCGGCTACCGCGATAGCCGCAGATACACCGCAAATGGCAACGGCGACACCCGCCACCAGGCTTTGCATGGTAGGCAGACCCAGCCAGCGGCCCAGCCCCAGGGCCACGCCGATGGTCAGGGGTACGCAGGTCAGTACCACCAGCAACGGCAGGCTCCCTACCACCAGCAACTGCTCCACGCCCATGCGTGCGCCCAGCAATGCCACGCCGATGCGTAGAATCTGGCGGCTGCAGAAGTTGATCCCTGGCTGGACGCGCTCATCGCCAGCCTGGCTGGCAAAACCAAAGCCGAGCAGCAGCACCAGCAACAGAGCCGGGGTCAGGTAATGCTCCGCCAGGAAGCTGCCCGCCAGGGCCAGCACCACGCAGAGTGCGACACCGGGATACAGGCGCCGCACCGCCATCCACCACAGCCACTCCCGGGGTTGGGCGCGCTCGCTCATGCCGCTTGCTCGCCGGGGCTGGTGGTCAGGCCGGCCAGTTCGCGCAGGTAGGCCCAGGGGTAGAGCCCGCGATAGTGGCCATCGGAAAAGTGGAACTGCAGACCACTGATGCCCGATACCTCAAGCCGGTCAATAGCGACCTCGGCGTCGATCAGCGTCAGGGTGCCAACCTGCCGGTCCCGGACGCAGGATGCACAGGCGCAGGACTTGCGCAGCGCCAGACAACTGAAGGTGCTGAGCTGGCCGTCCGACCAGCGTATTTCCAGCTGCTTTTTCGCCTTTCTCAGGCGTACTTCCCGGGGTGCCTCGACAACGATCTGAATGGACATGGTTCTACTCCTTAACTATTCGGGCCGGTACGAGCCGGGATCAGCAGCACTGGCGCCTCGGCGAGCCTGATAAACCGGTCTTCCAGCAGCACGGGACGAGCGCTGTCGCTGGCGGCGCCGACAATCAGCAGGGCGACCAGCATCTGTTTCAAGCCACTCGTCATGACAAGTTGGCGCATGGGTCAGCGCTCGAGGAACTGCAGCTTGCCGCCCTGATCGACCCAGTCATCTGCGCCGTGCATGGGCGCGCTGGTCTGGCTGATGACCGGCCAGAGCTCGGCCAGCTCGGCGTTCAGCTCGATGAAATGCGCCTGCGCTGGGGGTATCTCCTTGTCGGCGAATATCGCGTCAGCAGGACATTCCGGAACGCACAGACTGCAATCGATGCAGGTCTGCGGATTGATCACCAGGAAGTTCGGGCCTTCATGGAAGCAATCCGCCGGACAGACTTCCACGCAGTCGGTGTACTTGCAGCGGATACAGTTTTCGGTAACGACACAGGTCATGGCGAAATCCTCATTACGTATGCTTTTCAACCTGCTGACCCGGCCAGCCCGTCACGCGGCTGGCCGGGTCAACCGCCCGGCTCAGGCAGCTGCGCCCAGCTTCGACATGGCCCAGCGCGCGAGCTTGCGCACGTCCGGGTCCGGATCATCCATGGCGACCGCGATGAAGGGCCGGCCATCGTCATGGCCGATACTGCCCAGCGCGCCGATGGCCGCCTTGCGCAGGTTGCTCATGGGATCGCGTGCGCACTCTCCCAGCACCGGAATCGCGCCGACCGCCCCCAGCTTGCCCAGGGCATCGACGGCTTTCTCGCGAACCTGCCAGAAGCTGTCACGCGTGGACCTGATCAGCTCCGGCATGGCCTGCTGGTAATCCAGCTTGCCGATGCTCACCGCCGCCTCGATCCGCACCTGCCAGTGCGGGTCGCCCAGGAGACCGACCAGCGCCGGCCCGACCTGCGCCGCTTCGGCATAGACCAGTGCACCGGTGGCGGCACGGCGCACATCCGGGTCTTCATCCTGTTGCGCGCGTTCCATCAGCGCCGGCAGGTTTTCCGGTTGTTTCAGCCAGCCGATGACGCCCACCGCCTCGCGGCGTACCAGCGCATCGGGATCGCCCAGACGCGCCAGGGCGGGCCCTTGGGCAGCGGGATTGCGCAGCGGCTTGAGCGCACGCAGGATGCCCGCCACCACGAAGCTATCCTGGCTACCCGCCAGCGCCTCCAGCAGCGGGTAGGCGGCAGCCGGGTCCTTCAGGTCGGCCAGGGCATGGGCGGCGGCGTTGCGCACCACCTCGTTGCTGTCACCCAGGGCAGCGATCAATGCATCGGCGATATCCACCGCATCGAATTCGTCCACCACCTTGGCTGCCTCCTGGCGCACCGAGGGGTCCGGGTCGTTGAGCGCCTGGATCAGCAGCTCGGCGGCTTCCGGCTCACCGCTGTCCACCAGGTCCAGTACCGCAACGCGGCGGATACCCGGGTCGCTGGAAGCGAGTTTCAGGGCAATGTCCTGCAGGTCTGGATCGTCATACGTCTTCATGGTGTCGTCCTTCAGCGCAGGAGGTAAGGGATGTTGACCTTCACCGCATCGGTGGGGCAGTCGGTCTCGCAGGGCATGCAGTACCAGCATTCGTCGTACTTCATGTGTGCCTTGCCGGTGTCTTCGTTGATCCACAGAACGTCGAGCGGGCAGACATCGATGCATACGCGACACCCCTTGTCGGCGATGCATTTCTCTTCGTCCACAACGACCGGGACGCTGGCGTAATGGTTGGCTATGGGCATGGTTGTATCCTCATCAAGGCTGTAGTCGGGTCTGGAGCGCCGCGGCCATGCAGGCCGCAGCGCGTACTGTCGGTTCAGGCGTTGGCCGCTTTCTTGACACGCATCTTGCTGTAGGCGTCCTTCTCCTCCCCCAGCGGTACGATGTACTCGGCGACCGGCCGCTTGCCGCTGGCCATGTTGCCGTTGGCGTCCTTGAACAGGCGGGTGTGGTAGAACCACTCGGCGTTGTCCTGCTCGGGATAATCGACGCGGTAGTGGTACAGCCCCCAGCGCGATTCAGTGCGGTACAACGAGGCGCGGGCGGCCATCTCGGCGCAGTCGATGATCGACTGCAGCTCCAGCGCACGCAGCAACTGGTGTGGGTCGGCGGCCGAGAGCAGCGGCAGGTCCTCGCGCACGGCAAGAATGCGCTCCAGGCCGATCTCCATCTTCCTGGTGACCTTGGGCGGTTGCAGGTAATCGTTCACCAGCCGGCGCACCTTGTATTCCATCTGCTCGGGCGGGATACCGTCCCTGACCTGCAGCGGGGCCTGGATGCGCGCCAGCTCCTCGGCAATAAAGCCCTCGTCGAGCACGGGCGTGGCGCGATCCTTGACGAACTGCGCCGCGCTTTCGCCGCAGATCTGGCCGAAGACGAAGGCCCCGAGCATGTAGTTGTGCGCGACCGAGGCCATATCCCCGGCGCCATACAGGCCTGGCACCGTGGTGGCGCCGGTTTCGTCGGTCCACACGCCCGAGGCGGAGTGGCCGGAGCAGAAGCCGATCTCGGAGATATGCATCTCGACCATGCGCTGGCGGTAGTCGACCTTGCGCCCGTCATGGAAGCGGCCGCGGGTCGGTCGCTCATTGGTGTGCAGCACGGTCTCGATCTCCTGGATGGTTTCCTCGGCCAGGTGATCAAGCTTGAGAAAGACCGGTCCGGTGCCGGATTCCAGTTCCTTGAAGAACTCCAGCATCATCTGGCCGGACCAGTAATCGCATTCGATGAAGCGCTCGCCATAGGCATTGGCGGTGAAACCACCCAGGGGACCGGTAACGTAGGCGCAGGCCGGGCCGTTATAGTCCTTGAGCAGCGGATTGACCTGGAAGCACTCCAGGTTCACCAGATCGGCACCGGCATGGTAGGCCATGGCATGGCCATCTCCGCAGTTGGCGGGGTTTTCATAGGTGCCGAACAGGTAGCCGGAGTTGGGCAAGCCGATGCGACCGGCGGCACCAGTGGCCATGATCACCGCCTTGGCACGGATGATGATCGGCTCGGCGGTACGGGTGTTCACCCCGATCATGCCGGCGATGTTGCCGTCCGGGTCCTTGAGCAGGCGGGTGGCCTGGAAGCGGTTCTCGATCTCCACCCGCACGCGGCGCAGGCGACGGTAGAGAATCTTCTTCACGTTGTGCCCTTCGGGCATCGGCAGGACATAGGTGCCCAGGTGATGCACCTTCTTCATGTCATAGTCGCCGGTTTCATCCTTCTGGAAATGCACGCCCCAGGAATCGAGCTTCTCGATCATCGGGAAGGAACGCGTGGCGTAGGCCATCAGTGCCGGCTGGTGGACGATGCCATCATTGGCGATGGTGATCTCCTTGACGTACTGCTCGGGGGTAGCGTGGCCGGGCACCACCGCATTGTTGAGCCCGTCCATGCCCATGGAGATGGCACCGGAACGTTTGACGTTGGCCTTTTCCAGCAGCATCACCTTCAGCGAAGGGTCCTGCTCCTTCACCGTTACCGCGGCCATCGGGCCAGCGGTGCCGCCGCCGATCACCAGCACGTCGGTATCGATTACGGGTATGTCATTGATGGTTGTAGTCATGGCTGATCTCCTATTTCCGCTCTACACGGAACTGGTATTTGAATGAATCACCGCGGTAACAGAGGTATTCGAAGTCGATGGGGCGACCGTTGCGGTCATGGGTGAGGCGCTCCACCCGCAGGATCGCCTCACCGGCTTTGAGGCCGAGCAGGTCCTGGGTTTCGTCATCGGCGAGCACCGCCTCAAGGCCGATCTCCGCGCTGCCGAGGGGGATGCCGAAGAAGTTTTCAAGCATGGGGAAAATGTCGCCGGACAGGTCCCGGGAAAACAGCCGCTGGCCGATATCCAGCGGGAAGTAACTGCTCTCCAGACACACCGGCTCGCGGTTGAGGTAGCGCACGCGCTTGACCTCCACCACGTCCTCGTGGAGTGGCAGACCGAGCGCTGCGATCACCGGCTTGGACGGCTTGCCCTGGCGGATACCCAGCAACCTGCCGGTAGCTTCATAGCCCTGGGCGGCCATCGCTTCACCAAAGCCCTGCAGCCGTTGCACGTTCTGCACAGCCTTGGGTTTGCTGACATAGGTACCCTTGCCCTGGGCGCTGAACACCAGGCCTTCGTTATGCAGGTCACGCAGCGCCTGGCGGATGGTGATGCGGCTGACGCCGAAGGCATGCATCATTTCGTTTTCCGACGGCAGGCGCTCATGGATGGCATAACTGCCCTCCAGAATCCTGCGCCGCAGGTTGTCGCGGATCTGCACATACAACGGCAGCGGCGACTGGCCCGGCGCGAATTGCTCAGTTCCTTTCATGGCGGTCACTCCGGTTGTCATGACATGTCATGTCGAGCACAGGCGGGAGAAACATCGGATTACCCATGGTCAGCCCGCCTGGTTCTGTTGTGTGAAGGCCGCCAGGGTCTGCTCGCGGATCAGTTCCAGACACTGGCGCTTGAGCACCATGAATTCAGGAGTGGTGAGCAGGGCCTGGTCCCGCGGGCGCGGTAGATCCACCTTGATGTCGGCGATGATTCGCCCGGGGCTGGCGCTCATCACCACGATGCGGTCGGAGAGGAATACCGCCTCGTCGATATCGTGGGTAACGAACACCACGGTGTTGCGGAACTCACGCCAGATCTCCAGCAGATTCTCCTGCATCATGATCCGGGTCTGCGCATCCAGCGCGCCGAAGGGCTCGTCCATCAGCAGGACACTTGGGTAGTTGGCCAGCGCCCGGGCAATCCCCACACGCTGCTGCATGCCCCCGGACAGCGTGGTGGGATAGGCATCGGCGAACGCCGCCAGACCGACCAGCGACAGGAAGGTGCGCGCCACGCTGCTGGCCTCGGGGCGACTGGCGCCCGCCATCAGCGGACCGAAAGCGACGTTGTCGTGCACGCTTTTCCAGGGGAACAGCGAGTGCTGCTGGAATACCATGCCGCGATCCGGTCCCGGTTCGGTCACCGCCTTGCCATCCACGCTGAGCTGCCCCCGGGTGGGAGTGACGAAACCGGCGATGGCATTGAGCAGGGTCGACTTGCCACACCCGGATGGCCCGAGCAGACAGACGAACTCGCCAGAGTGGATCTCCAGGTTGGCCTGCCCGACCGCCACGGTCCTGGCCCCCTTGTGGCCAAACTCGATATCGACCCCGCTGACCAGAATCCTGCCGCGCCCCTCTACGTCTCTGATGGACTTGGACTTGAGCCGACTGTGATCGAGTACGGCGAGACGGCTGTCGTTAACCAGGGTGCTGTTCATACACGACCTCCTGTGGGCTGCCAGCGCAGCAGCGGACTGCAGACCTTGCGTACCAGCAAGGTGCTCAGCGTGCCGAGCAGGCCGATGGTGAGCATGCCAATGATGATTTGCGGATACTGGATCAGCGTGTAGGAGGTCCAGGTGAAGTAGCCGATACCGTACTGGCCGCTGATGATTTCCCCGGCGAGCAGGGAGAACCAGGCCACGCCCATGCCCACCGCCAGACCGGTGACGATGCTCGGCATGGCACCGGGGATGATCACGTGCCAGAGGATCGAGCGATTGTTGGCACCCAGACAGCGGGCCGCGCGCACCAGTACGCCGCTGGTCTGTTCAACGCCGTGCACGGTGTTGAGCACCACCGGGAACAGCGCCCCGAGGAAGGTGATGAACACGATGCTCGATTGCTCACTGGGCAGCATCAGGATGGCCAGCGGAATCCAGGCCACCGCCGGTATCGGGCGCAACAGCTCGATGTACGGCAGGATGATGTCTTCGGCCCACTTCGAGCGGCCCATCAGTACGCCCAGTGTTACCCCGAGCACCACTGCCAGACCGTAGGCGATGGCAATGCGCTGCAGGCTATGGGCGATATGCAGGTAGAACTCGCTGCCTGACAGCTCGGCCATGAGCGCCTGGCCCACCAGCGCAGGCTCCGGTACATGTTCGAAGTTGACGAACAGATTGAAATCGTAGGTTGAGGCAAGGTGCCATAGCACCACCGCCATGATCAGCGCAGCGACACGCACCAGATAGCGCCGGCTCTTTTCCACCAGGGCGTGCCGTGCAGCTATCCGTGCATGGGCGCCCTGCTCGGCATGCTGCGCCACCGGCGGCAGCGGGGCGCTGGCGGTCAGCGTGTCACCAGACTGGCGGGGTTCGGTTACTGCAGTGGATACTGGCTCGGCAACCACTGCGCTCGCTTTCATATTCATATCGGCACTCCTTCAGCGTCAGGGCAGCATTGCCACGGCATCGCCCTTGAGCAACGCGGTACCGCCGTGCTCGACGAGGTATTGATCGGAGTCGGACTTCTTCATGAAGGCGACCACCTCGCCCGCATCGCCACGTACCAGATAGGCTGCCTTGCCGAACAGCTTGAGCCCGGTGAGGTTGTCGTACACATAGGTGGCGTTGATCCTGTGGCCGGCGGCGTTGGCCTCCTCAACGGCAGCAAGCATGTCGGCGATGGAGGGGAAGCCCTGGACGCCCTGGCCTTCGAGCCACATCTCGGCGGCGGGCAAGTCCTGGTTACCCGGCTCGGTACTGACTACGGTCTGCACCATCGCGTCGTAGTCGAGGCCGGCGCGGGCATAGACGCGTTTCAGGTAGCTGTCATCGATCCAGGCGTCGAAGTCCAGATCCGGAATATCCATTTCCTTCTGCAACAAGGCGTGGTCGTACTTCAGGGCCTCGACCCACTGCGGTTTGATACTGGCTTCCATGGTGGAAATACCGCTCTGGCTGAAATACAGGTACAGCACTTCCTTCTCCACACCGGTCCATTCGGATACCTGGGTGGCAGCCAGCACCGGATCGGACTGAATCCATTGCTGAGCCTCCAGGGTGGCAGCCAGCACAGCCTCGACGATCTGCGGATGCTCCCGGGCAAAAGCCTCGCGCACCACAATGCCGTGGAAGGTGGGTATACCCGCCTCGCTGCCATCGAAGATCTTGCGTGCCGTGCCGCGAAATTCCATGATCTCCGACCACGGACAGAAGTCGGCATGGGCATCGATGCGTCTGGCGGCGATATTGGCGGCACCCACCGGTGGTGCCTGATTGACGATCTGCACCTTGCCGAACAGCCCGGCGTCACGCAGTGATTTGAGCGTCATCCCCCAGGCGGCGCTACCCACCGGAACGGACAGACTCTTGCCAGCAAGATCGGCCAGCGACTGTACAGGGGAGTCATAGGGCACCACGATGCCGTTACCGGTGCCCTTGAGGTTGTAGCCGGTGACACCGATGAATCGGGTCTGCTGGGATTTGGTTTCCTGAAACTTGGCGCCGTTGACAATCAGTGGGTAGTCACCCATGACACCAAAGTCGAGCTTGCCGGCAAGCATCTGGTTGGTGATGGGCGGGCCGGAGTCGTAGTCACGGAATACGATCCTGTACCTGGCATCTTCATACTGCCCGGCGGTGGGCAGATATTTTTCAATGAGTTTCAGCTTGTCCAGAATCACGCCACCGGAAACGGTATTGGTCACCATGCTCTGATGACCGATGCCGATTTCAATGGTCTTCGCCATTGTCATTCCGCTGAACAGAAACGTACTGCTTAGTGCAAGAGCAATCAGGCCTTTTCGGTTCGTCATCGTCTTCACCTTGCCGGTTGGTCAACTTGTATTAACAGGTCATAACGCCTGCTATTACTTCTGCACCGGGCGTGCCAAGGTTCCGAAAAAAACTCCTATCCTTATGATCTTGAAGAGGAAAAATTGAACCCCGGGTGCATGGGACATGCACTGCGAGCAGCGGGAAACCGCCCGGCATTGGTGCGAGCGCAAACCTGGTGGGTCGCTTGGAGGCAAACGCATGGAGAAGGCTTAAGACAAGTGATGCAAGTTGCTGGCAGGGGCTGGATGGGGTGACAACGGCTCCCTGAGCCATATTTTCAGGCCCGTCCGAGTACCGTCTGTCGGATTCACAACATGAATGATGTCGCCATAGAGCGGGTGACCTGCCAGTCAACCACCGGCCTGCAGGTCATCCTGGCCCCGGCCCCGACAGACCCCACCGGGCTGGTTATCCTCTCAGAACCCCTGTTGCGCAGTCAGGGCTCAAATAAATACAACAATCAAGAAGGATACTCCGCATGTATCGCAAGCATCTCGTTGGCGCCATGGCGCTGACCGCCATGCTGGGCATTTCCAGCCAGGCCCAGGCGTTCTGGTTCAGTTCCTCCGATTACACCAAGACCAAATACCCCATCGTCCTGACCCATGGCATGCTCGGCTTCGACAGCATCCTCGGTGTCGACTACTGGTACGGTATTCCCCAGGCCCTGCGCAAGGACGGTGCCACCGTCTACATCACCGAGGTCAGCCAACTGGATACCTCGGAGGCCCGTGGCGAGCAGTTGCTGTCCCAGGTCGAGGAGATCGTTGCCATCAGTGGCCAGCCCAAGGTCAACCTGATAGGTCATAGCCACGGCGGCCCGACCATTCGCTATGTCGCCGCGGTACGGCCGGACCTGGTCGCCTCGGTCACCAGTGTCGGTGCACCGCACAAGGGCTCGAAAACCGCCGATTTCATTCGCAACGTACCGCCGGGCTCCGCCGGTGAAACCATGCTCGCCGGTATCGTCAATGGCCTGGGCGCGCTGATCAACTTCCTTTCCGGCAGCAGCTCGACCACGCCGCAGAACGCTCTCGGGGCCCTCGAATCGCTCAACTCCGAGGGCGCCGC
Organism: Pseudomonas sp. MYb185; assembly: GCF_002979975.1. Taxonomy (GTDB): domain Bacteria; phylum Pseudomonadota; class Gammaproteobacteria; order Pseudomonadales; family Pseudomonadaceae; genus Halopseudomonas. The sequence goes on from NZ_PCQD01000014.1 coordinate 15,413, forward strand.
CCAGTTCAATGCGCGCTACCCCCAGGGCCTGCCGACCAGCGCCTGCGGCGAGGGTGAGCATACGGTCAATGGCGTGCGCTACTACTCCTGGAGTGGCACCAGCCCGCTGACCAATGTGCTCGATATCTCTGACCTGATGCTCGGCGCCTCGTCGCTGACCTTCGGCGGCGAAGCCAACGACGGGCTGGTTGGGCGTTGCAGTTCACGCCTGGGCATGGTGATCCGCGACAACTACCGGATGAACCACCTGGACGAAGTGAACCAGGTCTTCGGCCTGACCAGCATCTTCGAAACCGATCCGGCGTCGGTCTATCGCCAGCATGCCAACCGGCTGAAGAACGCCGGCCTGTGAGCCATTGGCCGGCCCCGGTGGGGCCGGCCAGCATGATGTATCCCCGCAGCCATTCGGACCCGATCCATGAAAGCCGTTATCTACGCCCCCCTGTTGATCAGCGCTGCACTGCTTGGCTGGCACTTTCTCGGCCCCGCTGACGGCCCGGCAACGCAGGCCCCCCTGGCAGAACGCAGCGGTCCCCAGCAGGAAGCCGGCAAGACCATCCTGCCAATGTCCACCAGCGCCGCGCGCCAACCGGCCACCGTATCCGGCCCGGCGCCCACGTCACTGCGCGATACCGCGGTCGACGGCATGCTGGAGGTCGACCACCGGGGCAATCTGCTGATCACCGACCAGATCCGCCATCTGTTCGACTACTTCTTCACCACGGTGGGCGAGGAAAGTTTCGACAGTGCCGCCGCGCGTATCCGCCATTACCTCGCCAGCCAGTTACGGCAACCGGCACAGGACCAGGCCCTGGACTTGCTGGAGCGTTATATCGAATACAAGACCGAACTGGTGGCCCTGGAGGAACATTTTCCGGTGCTCGCCGACCTTGACGAGCTGAGAGCGCGGGAAGATGCCGTGCAACGCTTGCGCGCCGGGCTGTTCAACACCGAGACCCACGCCGCGTTCTTCGCCGCCGAGGAGGTCTACAACAGCTTTACCCTGGAGCGTCTGGCGATTCTGCATGATGATAGCCTGGCCGATGAGGACAAGGCCGGGCGCATCGAGGCGCTGCGCAACGACCTGCCCGAGGCCATGCAGGACCTGCTGGTGCCGCAGATCCATCAGGAATTGAGCCAGCAGACCCGCAGCCTGCAAGAGCAAGGTGCCAGCCCGGAACAGATCCAGCAGTTGCGTCTGAACCTGGTGGGCCCGGAGGCTACCGGCCGGCTGGAGACGCTCGACCGGCAACGTCAGCAATGGCAACAGCGGCTGGAGGACTTCAACCATGAGCGCGAGGCGATTCTGCAACACCCCGGCCTGGCCGACAGCGACAAGCAGCAGGCCATCGATAGCCTGCTGGAGGAGCAGTTCGAACCCAGTGAGCGGCTGCGGGTAAGCAGCCTGCTGGACAACCGCTGACCGCTACTTCTTCATCCACACTCCATTGAGCATGATGTACTGGCCGGGAGGAGTGCGCTCAAGGGCCTTCTTGCCGGCCATGGACTCGACGTCGCGCAGCTGGATATTGTTCCCCGTGGCCAGACGCTGGTATTCCTCGCGCCGCGCCTGGTTGATCTGGCGGGCAATCTCGGCGGCGTTGCCCCCGGGCGTGACCACTCCCAGATAACCGTCCGGCTGCTCACCCACCTGCCCCGCCGCCTTGGCCGCCGGCAAGGCGGACATCGCCTCGTTCAGACTCAGTGCCAGGGCCGGCGCGCTTAGCAGCAGCGCCAGCAGCAGACCGCCCATACGGATACTCATACGCATGCAGTTTCCCTCCTAAAACAGTCCGCTGGATTCACTGAACAGTTCGTCCAGTTCCTTGTCGACCTTGATGTAGATCTCATGCTGGATCTTCACATTCAGATTGATGTTGATCGGGTCGCTGGGCGCCGCCAGCTGTACCGTCGGTGTACAGGCAGTGAGCACCCCGACAGCCACCGCCATTATCATCAGACGCCAATGCATATACCTCTCCTGTCATGGGTTACGCCGCTGCAGATAGTACTGCTGAACCCGGTTCCTGATGATCTCGCTCACCTGTCCGCTGAGCTGCAGGCTGGTCAGCAGGGCCGGAATGTCTTCTTCCAGGCGGATGTTCAAGTGCACCGGCCGGCCCTGCTGGAAAGCCGGGTTGCTGCCTTCGAGCCGCAGCCCGAGCACCAGTACGCCCTGCTCATCATAGGACACATCGCTGGCCAGCACCTGATAATGAAAGTTGTCCAGTGCCGCCGCCAGTTGTTCCAGATTGGGATTGCTGGCCGCCAGGTCGCGCAGTTGCTGCGCCTGGTAGCGTAATACGCCGCCAGGCTGACGCGCCTGCAGTTGGCCATCCTCGACCAGCAGTTTGCCATCCGCCAGGGTTACCGGGAAGCGCCCATCCAGTGTGCCCTGCCCACTCAGCCCCTCCGCCGGATAGACCTCGAAAAGCCGAGCCAGTTCGACGCCCTGTACCACCGCCACCAGTGTCTGCCGCGCCTGGCCCAGATCCACCGCCGCCGGCTCCAGGTGCACGCGCCCATCCAGCACGCCGATACTGGCGCTGCGCAGATCGAGCACCCCGGCCGTTGGCTGGCTGAGCGTGGCGGTGTAGATGCCACTGGCAGTCACAGGGCCGAGCGGCAGGCCGGGGTCCACCACGCTCAGGCCCAGCGCCTCGGTAGCCAACCGCAGCCGCTCACCCTGTAGCGACACATCCAACGGCAATGACAGGCCGCTGAAGCTGGCCCGATCATAGATGCCCTGGCCCCCGGTCAGCGTCAGCCGACCGGTGAGACGTTCCAGGCCATCGCGTCCTGTGGCCTGCAGCTGGCCGCTGATCCGACCGCTGGAGAAACTGAGTAGCGCCGGCCAGTCGGCAAAGGTCGCCACCAGAGGATCGGCAGCGCGCAGAAAGATCTCGCCCAGCTTGAGGTCCAACCGCCAGGGCTCACCGCTGGGCCAGCCCAGCCGCACGTCACTGTTCAGCCCACTGAGCGCACTCAACCTGCCCTCCAGAGTCGATCCGGCAGCGGAGTGCCGCAGCGTGCCGAGCAGATTCCAGCCCTGGGGCTTGAGTGCCGCGTGGCTCAGCCGGCTGGCACCCAGCTGCAAGGGTACATGCATGTCCAGTTGCGCCGGTGTGGCCAGCGGCAACGCCAGCGTGGCCTCACCCAGCCCCGCCCGCAGCCCCGCCAGTTGCAGACCGGCATCGGCCAGGCTCAGGCTGGTCGCCGTCAGCAGCGCCTCACTACCCAATGCCAAGGTCAGTCGCTCACTATCGACCTGGGCCTGGAACGGCCAATCCAGGCGCAGGTCCTGCGCCTGCACACCCGACATCGCCAGTTGCGGCGCAGCCAGTTGCAATCGGGCCGCAGGCAACCTGGCCTGCCACTGTGGCTGACTCACCAGTTCCAATGCCGTGTCCAGTTGGCCGCTGACGGCGCCTTCGACCTGCAGCCGCACCGCCAGCGCAATGCTCTCCTGCCATGTCGCCAGACTGCCCGGCAGGGGTGTCACCTGCATACTCAGGGCACTGGGTCGCAGCTGCGCCGGCAGCGCGTTCAATGCATCAAGCTCGGTCAGTCGCCAATCTGCCTGGCCTTCACGCAGCAACCATTCGTCACCGCGGTTCTCCAGGTCGACCTCGGCGCTGCCACTGAGCTGGCCCAGCCCGGCCAACAACAAGGGTTGCGGTACATCCACGCCGGCCTGCAACAGATAACGGTCGGTTTGCTCCTGCAATCGCAGCGAGCCGTGCAGACGCTGCGCGTCGGCCTGCAGGTCGAGCTGGGCATCCAGCCTCAGGGGCTGCCGGCGACTGGTCAGTTGCAGATCCCCCAGCAGGGTGCAGAACTCGCCCTCGCAGGGCAACTGCAATTGCAGGCTGTCCACGCTCAACTCATCGGGCAACCAGGCCAGCGGTCCGGCCAGATCGGCCAATGCCGGCAGGCTCCAGTCATCGTTCACCGGCTCGCGCTGGGGCAGGTTGGCCGCTGGTTGCCAGACCAGTTGCATATGTTCCACGCGCAGTTGAGCAACCCGCGGCCCACCCCGCCATACCGGCTGCAGCCTGATCCCCTCCAGACGAAAACCCAGCCGCCCCTGCTCGGTGGCATAGGCGCCGCCAAGTTGCCCCAGCTGCAGCGCACCATCGCTCCAGCGCAACTGCTGCCAGTCCAACTGCTCGATCCCCGCTGCGGTCAGGCTGCGCTGCAGCCACTGCCCGGCCAGCAGCGCAGCCAGCAGCACGAACAGCAATACCACCACAGCACCGAGCGCTGCTTTGCGCATCGACCGCTCTCCTCGAAACAGACCCTGACAAGCACCTGGCATCAAGGTTAGCATGCAGCACCACCCCCCATGATGAAGGCAGCGATATGGATATTCTCCGCCGGGTCAATCGTCGCAAACGGCGACCTCGGCCGTTACGCAGGCTGGTCCTGCTATTGATGGTGCTGTGGCTGGGTATGAGCTTGTTCCAGGCCCATCGCCCCTTGCCGGATGGCCTCTCGGTCAGCCAGCCCTGGCGCCCTGCCGAGAATGTGCAATTGCTGCTGGACCAGACCTGGCAGGCAGCCGATGGCCAGCGCGACAGTCGTCAGCAGATCTTCGACCAGGTGCTGGACATCATCGGCCAGGCCCGCCGCCTGGTGGTACTCGACATGTTCCTGTTCAATGAATTTGCCGGGCAGAACAGCTTCCGATCATTGTCCAGCGAATTGTCACAGGCGCTGATCACTGCCCGCAGCCAATATCCGGGGCTGGAGGTCATGCTGATCACCGACCCGTTCAATACCCTCTACGGCGGCATCGGCAACCCCCAACTGCGGTCCTTGCGACAGGCCGGCGTACAGGTGGTGATGACGCCCCTGCAGCAACTGCCGGCCTCCAACCCGTTATGGACCGGCCTGTGGAGCCTGTGCTGCCGTTTTGTCGGCAATAGCACCGACGGTGGCTGGCTGCCCAACCCGGTGGGCCAGGGCAAGGTCACCTTGCGCAGCTACCTGCATCTGGCCAATTTCCGCGCCAACCACCGCAAGACCCTGGTCGCTGATTCGGGCAACAGCTGGACCGCCCTGGTCACCTCGGGCAATCCGCACGACGCCAGCAGCCGGCACAGCAACCAGGCGCTGCGCTTCGAGGGGGCCGCCGCGCTGGACCTGCTGCAGACCGAGCAGGCAGTGGCCCGGATGGCGGGTATCGATACCCGTCACTGGCAGCAGCCCCCTGTCGCCAATGCCACGACGAGTGAGCCCAGACTGCGTGTTCTCACCGAAGGCGCAGTGCGCGACGCCCTGCTGCAGTTGATCGACAGCGCCGCGCCCGGCGACCACCTGGACATGGAGGTGTTCTATCTCTCCCACCGCCCGTTGGTCGAAGCCTTGATCAGCGCCCGGCAACGCGGCGTGGTGGTTCGCGCCCTGCTGGACCCCAATCGTGATGCCTTCGGTCGCGAAAAGAACGGCATCCCCAACCGGCAGGTCGCCTGGGATCTGCACCGCGCCGGCATTCCCCTACGCTGGTGCGCCACCAGCGGCGAACAGTGCCACCGCAAATGGCTGCGCCTGGACCGTGCCGATGGCAGCAGCGAACTGATCAGCGGCTCGGCCAATTTCACCCGGCGCAACCTGGATGACCTGAATCTGGAGACCGATGTGCAACTGGCCTCGGACAGCAACTACCCGCCGATGGTCACTGCCCGCAGCTCGTTCGAGCGGATATGGAATAACGAAGACGGGATTGTCTACAGCCTGCCCTATGAGGAATTTGCCGACCATAATGTCGGGCGTTATGTGTTGTCCCGGGTGATGGAGGCGACGGGGTTGTCGACCTTCTGAGAATAACGGGGCGCCCCGCCAGGAGAGCCCCGTACAGTCTGATCAGCTCTGAATGTAGGCTACCTGGGTATGAGTGTACTCGTACAACCCATGCTTGCCATCAGCTCCGCCGATACCCGAGCGCCGCACCCCGGCATGGAAGCCCTGGATGGCCTCGAAGTTCTCGCGGTTGACGTAGGTCTCACCGAACTTGAGGCGGGAAACCGCGCGCATGGCCGAGTTCAGGTCATTGGTGAAGATCGATGAGGTCAGTCCGTACTCACTGTCGTTGGACAACGCAATGGCCTGGTCCAGATCATCCACCGGCTCGATCAGCAGCATCGGCCCAAAGATCTCACGCTCCAGCACATCCATGCCCGGGCCGGTATTGATCAGAATGGTCGGTTCGAAGAAACAGCCCGCTCCTGCTTCGTGGCCCTTGCCACCGATCAGCACTTCTGCGCCCTTGCCTCGGGCATCGTCCACCTGACGGGTCAGCCGCTCGACCGCCGCCCGGTTGATCAGCGAACCCATGTCGCTGCTCTCGGCCAGGGGGTCGCCCATGCGGATGGTGGCGAAGTCAGCCCGCAACTGCTCGCAGAACCGTTCATACACCGACCGCTGTACATACACCCGCTCGGAACAGTTGCAAGCCTGTCCAGTATTCATCGTCTTTGCCCAACGCAGCGCCGCCACCGCCAGATCCAGATTGGCGTCGGCCAGCACAATGGATGGCGCCTTGCCGCCCAGCTCAAGGCTGAGTTTGGTCACGTTACGTGCGGCATTAGCCATGATCGTCGAGCCCGCCCCCGAACTGCCGGTAAAGCTGATCATATCGACGGCGGCACTGGTCACCAGTTGCTGGCCAACCGTGCTGCCCAGGCCGTTGACCAGGTTGAACACGCCTGGGGGCAGCCCCGCACTCTCTACGATGCGAGCGAACTCGTAGGCGCAGAATGGCGTTTCCTCGCTGGGCTTGATGACAATGGTATTGCCAGTGATCAATGCCGGTGCCACCTTGCGCGCGATCATGAAGAACGGAAAGTTCCACGGCAAAATCCCCGCCACCACACCCATGGGGCGACGGAACAGGAACATGTTCTCGCCAGGGCGGTCACTGCTGATGATCTCGCCTTCGATGCGACGGGCCCACTCGGCGTAATAATCCAGATATTCCGCCGCCAGCCCCACCTCGAGCTGCGCCAGCGCCAGCAATTTGCCCTGCTCCCGGGCAATGACGTTGGCTATCTGCGGCGCCGCTTCGCGGATACCAGCGGCGATACGACGCAGATACTGGGCACGGGCAATCGCCGGCTGGGCTGCCCAGGCATCCTGAGCTGCACGTGCCGCGCCGATGGCGGAATCGGTCAGCGCCGCACCTGCGTCTGGCGCTGCCCCCAGGCTCTGTTCGGTGGCCGGGTTGATAACGTCGATGAGGTTGTCAGCGCTGGCAATGAACTGGCCATCAATAAAATGTTGAAACTGCAATGAACTGGTCATGAATAGGCTCCTGAGCGCAGTGCGCCGGTGGGTACGGATGCAGACAGATAAACCGGCCGCGATTCAAGGTGAGTAAGGGCGCTGCGATCAAGGTCATCGATATGGGGAACGCCTATCAGTGCCAGGGTGCGCTCGGTCTCGCGACGCATGAGTTCCAGCATACGCGCCACCCCTGGCTGGCCGTAGGCCGACAGTGCATACAGGTATGGGCGGCCAATCAGGCAGGCACGCGCGCCGAGGGCCAGCGCCTTGACCACATGGTTGCCGCGGCGTATGCCACCATCCAGCACCACTTCCAGTTGATCGTCCACGGCATCGACGATATCCGCGATCAGGTCCAGCACCGCGGGGCTGCCATCGAGCTGACGACCACCATGGTTGGATACGATGATGCCACTGACACCGGCCACGACAGCGTCCCGCGCATCGGCTACTGACTGCAGGCCTTTGATGATGAATGGCTTGCCCCAGTACTGCTGTAGTTGCTCGACCCGCGCCCAGGTAATGTTCTGCTCCATCTTCTGGGCGAAATAGCTGGTCAGCGTACCCAGCGACTTGGAACCATTCGGCGTCGGCACATTGGGCAGGGTGATCCCGCCATGTGCCAGGTAACGCATGCCCCACAGTGGCTTCTGTACGAAGGACAGGATATTGCGCCGGTTGAGCTGCGGGGGGACAGTCAAGCCAAAGCGCAGGTCGCGCTCGCGGTTACCGGCCACCACGCAATCCACCGTCAGGCAGATCGCATCGTAGCCAGCCGCCTTGCAGCGATCGATGATAGCCCGATTCAGGCCATCGTCATTGAGCAGGTACAGTTGGAAGATCTTGGGCCCGACCGAGCCGTCGGCCACCTCCTCCAGACTGCTGGTAGCCATGGTCGAGAGCATGTATCCCGCGCCCATACGCGCTGCCTCCCGGGCCACCGCCTGCTCACCGTCAGGATGGAACAGCCGGCTCATGCCGGTAGGCGCCATGAATACCGGCCATTCCAGATCGCAACCGAAAACCCGCCGGCGCATGTCCACGGCACGAATATCACGCAGCTGCCGGGGCACCAGTTGATAACGCTCGAAGGCCTGCACATTGGCCCGGGCGGTCAGCTCGTCATCCGCTGCGCCCTCTATGTAGTGGTACAGCGAACCGGGCAGCCGACGCCGGGCGACACGCGCGAAGTCCTGGCAGTTGAAACAGTCATTCAATTGGGTCATGGCGCGAACTCTCGACCTGAAGGCGCTATCAGCGGACCTTGAAACGGACACGCAGGCTATGCGGCCCCCGGGCAAAGTACGAATCCAGCCAGTGAACCTCATTGGATACCGGCTCCAGAACCTCAAAGCGCGAAAGCACCTGCTCCATGGCTACCCGTGCTTCCATCCGGGCCAGGAAGCTGCCCATGCAGAAGTGCGGTCCCTGGCCGAACGACATCATCGGGACTTCCTGCTTGCGATCGATATCGAATACATCAGCGTTGGCATATTTGCTTTCGTCACGGTTCGCCGATGCCAGCAACGGCATTACCGCTTTGCCCTTGGGGATCTTCACACCACCCAGCTCGGTATCTTCCTTGGTATGCCGGAACAGCATCTGCACCACCGGGTTGAAACGCAGCACTTCTTCCAGCAACGGCGGGACCAGACTGTGATCACTACGTACCCGCTGGTAGACCTCGGGGTGGCGATGCAGCTCCACCATGGTGCAGCCCAGCAGGTTGGTGGTGGTTTCGACGCCACCGATCAGCAACAGCGTGGCCATCTGCAATACTTCAAGGCGGGTCATGGTTTCACCCTGAACCTCGGCAGTGATCAGCGTAGACAGCAGGTCATCCTGAGGATTGGCCTTGCGTGCGTCATACAGTTGCTCGAAGAAATTCCTCAGTTCGTCCGAGTGCTTGCGAATTTCCGCCAGCCGTTCGGGGCCATAGGCCTGTCGGTTAGCGGCTGCCAACAGGTCATCAACCCAGACCTTGAATTCCGCCCGACGCTCGGTAGGCACTCCCAGCACCTCGCTGATGATGGTGACGGGATACAGGGCCGTGAACTCCCAGACCCAGTCAAACTCACCTTCCTGGCCATATTTTGCGACAAGGCCATCGATCAGCTCATTGACGATCTCAACGGCCCGGCCTTCCATTGCTGCCACCTTGGAAGGCACGAACGCCTTGTTGGCCAGTTTGCGCAGATGCACATGATTGGGCGGGTCCATGGAAATCATCGGCGGCACTTCCGGCACCGGATCATACTCACCCAGCAGTTCCGGCCAGAAGTGCTGGGAACTGAACAGGCGGTGATCCTTCAGCACCTTGTCCACGTCGTCATAACTGGCAACGGCATAGGTATCCATGTGCGGTAGATACATGACCGGTTCGGTGGCACGCATCTTGGCGTAGTAAGGATACGGGTTCTGCTTCACCGCATCATTCAACGGGTCGTACTTGTCAGCCAGATCGGCGGTGACTGTATTGGACAGAGACATAACGGCTCCCTTTGGTTCTTGTTCTTGATATATGGAAGGTCGTGCCCGCGCTACGCCCGGACACCTGAATTAACGTGGCCCTAACGCTAGCCCCCCAGCCGCATCGCCCTCAATGACATATCGTGACAGCACCGCGCTCCCCGTGCCATTCGCTGGAATGGATGCCGAGCGTAACGCACGGAGGCCATGATTGGCGCGAATGGCTCCGCCGTGACCTGAAAAGTGCTGGGTTGTGCCTGGCTCCAGCGCTATAACAACCAGGCTATTCCGAAAGCTAAAACAATTAGATGGAGTGTCATCATGTACGGTCTCTACTCAGCACAACTGGATGAAAGTCACCTCAATGCACAGCAGCGCAAGTACCTGAAGCAACTGCGCGCCGGTTCGGCATTGAGCATAGAAGGTACCAGCGGTATGGCAGGGGGCAATACACGCAAGAATTTCGCTACCAGCTCTGCCTGGCTGTCCGGTTTCTTCGACAACGGAGCGCAGAATATCGTCGACATGTATGCCGATGAGTTCGTCTGGGAAGACATGGAGTTCGATCTGACGATTACCGACAAGGAAGAACTGTTCAAGTTCTTCACCGTATTCGATGATGCTGGCCCCGATTCCCCCCATGGCGTACACCTCTTCAACCTGATCAGCAATGACAGCCACCAGGTGCCGCTATCCCACGCCACCATTCGTACCGAAGGTGTCCCCGAAGGCTGGGACGAGGCCGAGTACAAACGCCTGGCTGGGCCGATCATGATCGGCGCCGACTTCGAGTATGACGAATTCAGCTACATGCAGTGGATATGGCGCGCCCAGCACAATGCCGATTTCTTCGGCATCCCGGCTGCCGGCAAGACTACCGTCACGCGCGGCACCTCCACCCAGTTCTATCGCAACGGCAAGATCGTGCGCTGCCGCACCCACTGGAATTTCCGTGAGTTCGCCATCCAGCTGGGCGTCGTACCACGCGTCGGCTGACCGGTAACGAGGTACGACATATGCAATATTCCATTCTTGGCCGTAGCGGCCTGCGGGTGTCCAGGCTATGCCTGGGCACCATGACCTTTGGCCCGGGCGCGGACTGGTCGCGCTCCGAGGAAGAAAGCCGCACGGTATTCGATGCCTATACCGAGGCCGGCGGCAACTTTATCGATACCGCCAATATGTATACCGGTGGCGAGAGTGAACGCATTGTCGGTCGACTGGTTGCAGCCGATCGCGAACGTTTCGTCATCAGTACCAAATACACCAATGCGTTGCCGGGCAGAGCCGATCCCAATGCCGCCGGCATGCACCGCAAGAGCCTGACCCAGTCACTGGACGCCAGTCTCAAGCGACTGGGCGTGGACTACATCGATCTGTACATGGTGCACTGGTGGGATTTCACCACGCCGGTGGAGGAAGTGCATCGCGCGCTGGATGACGCCATCAGCGCCGGCAAGATCCTGCACGTCGGCCTGTCCGATGTACCGGCCTGGGTCGTTTCCCGGGCACAGGCATTTCATGAATTGCGCGGTCTGTGTCCGATCAGTTGCATGCAACTGGAATACAGCCTGGTACAACGTTCCATCGAGCGGGAACACCTGCCCCTGGCACAGGCCTACGACATCGGCATCACGGCCTGGTCGCCACTGGCAGGTGGCATTCTCAGCGGCAAGTACACCCGTGCGGCACCGTCGGACGGCCCCAAACGAGTCGACTCCATGCAGTTGCAGGCGCTGGATGAGCGCAACCGGGGGATTGCCGCGGCGCTGGATCAGGTCGCCGATCGTCTCGGCGTGACCTCATCCCAGGCAGCCCTGGCCTGGGTCATGTCGCGTGGGGTGATCCCCATCGTCGGCGCTACCCGTCCCGAACAGATGCGGGAAAACCTTGCCGCCTGCTCGGTCCAGCTGGATGCCCAGACGCTGGCGGAGCTGGATGAGATCAGCGCTTTCGACAAGGGTCACCCATACAACATGCTCGACTGGGACATGCCGATCAGCCTGGGGTATGGCGGCATGTTCGACCAGATCGATATACCCCGCTTCCCCGGGCGCCGCCCGGCCTGAGCGAATAGCAAAAACAACAAGATGAGGATAACTGAATGAGCACCGCAGACGCAGAACTGATCACCAGCAGTCTGGTTTTTCATCGAGTGGGCTCCGCCGCCGCGCTACGCGCCGGTGAGCCGATCGGCGCTACCATCGAAGGCCAGGCGGTTGCCGTGTTTCTGGTGGATGATGAATTCATCGCTACCCAGGGCATATGCCCCCATGCAACCGGCCCCCTGCATGAGGGGGAAGTCGAGGGCCGCACGCTGACCTGCCCCTGGCATGGCTGGAGTTTCGACCTGGATAGCGGCGTGTGTGAGGATGACCCTTGCCTGCAACTGGCACGCTACCCGGTGAAAGTCGACGGAGACGATATCCTGGTCGGTCTCTAGCCTTCACAGCAGAATGATCCTTGGGCGCCTTCGGGCGCTCTTTTTTGTGCCCGATACGTTACTCGGAAACATCGAGCGCGTGAGGAAACAACGACAGAGCCGGTGACCGCTAGCAGTCACCGGCTCGGAACTCACATGGCCTAGCAGCTCAACAAGCCCTGGCCAACATCGCCGCGTCGCTGTGTTGCTCCTTCGATATCGACGGCACCCCAGGCTCATCATCAGCCTGTACTGCCACCTTGCGATCCGGCATCAGGAAGGTCATCAGACTCGGCACGATGATCAGGGCACCCAACATGTTCCACAAGAACATGAAGGCCAGCAGGATACCCATGTCCGCCTGGAATTTGATCGGCGACCAGGCCCAGGTGACTACTGCCGCAGACAGGGTGATACCGATCAGAGCCACCACCTTGCCAGTGGAACCCAGCGCCGCCAGGTAGGCATCACGTACTGAAGCCCCACGGCGGTAATGAACCAGATGCATGGTCAACAGATACAAGGCGTAATCCACACCGATCCCCACACCCAGTGCCACCACCGGCAGGGTAGCTACCTTCACGCCAATACCCAGGATGACCATCAGAGCTTCACAGAAGATGGTGGTGACCACCAGCGGTATGACTGCCGAGACCACCGCGCGCCAGCTGCGGAAAGTGATGAAGCACAACAGGATCACCGACGCATAGACATACAGCAGCATGGTCACGTTGGCCTTTTTCACCGCAATATTGGTCGCCGCTTCAATACCCGAGGAGCCGGCTGCCAGCAGGAACTGTCGCTCAGGCGTATTGTGCTCGGCTGCGAACACCTCGACGGCTTCCACCAGGCGGGTCAGGGTTTCCGCCTTGTGGTCGGTGAGGAAGGCGATCACCGGCGCCACCGATCTGCCGTCATTGAACATTTCCGGGTTGGAGTCGTAGACGGTATTCAGCGCATCCTGCACCACGTAGGGATCGCGGTTGATGGTCTCCCATTTCAATGACCCTTCGAATCCTGCCGAGGTATAGCGGCGGGCCAGGCTGGCCGCCGATACCGTGGTCTGCACACCCGGCAATTCGCGCAGTATCTGCTCCAGACGCTCCATTTCCAGCAGCGTCTCATAGCTGATCAACCCCTGCGGTGGAGTGGAGACAATCACCGCGAACTGGTCGCTGGATAGCTGGTAGTGGCTGGTGATATAGGCGTTGTCCTGGTTGTATTCGGAGTCGGCTCGCAGCTCAGGCGCACCGGGGTCCAGGTCACCAATCTGGATGTTCAGGCTGATAATGAAGGCCACCGCCGTGAAGATGGCAGTGAAGATCAATACACCTGCGGCCCGACGGCGATCGGTGAAACCACCAAACCAGCGTATCACCGGATGAATCGACTGTTCATTCTCAGCCCCAGCGGCATTCCTGCTCTTTCTGACCCCGGTGTACGACAGCAGTACCGGCAACAGGATGAGGTTAGTGAAGATCAATACACCAACACCGATACTGGCGGCGGCGGCCAGCCCGCGGATAACCGGAATATCAATGATTGCCAGCACAGCGAAACCGACCGCATTGGCCAGCAGCGCGGTGAGTCCAGCCAGGAACAGGCGCCGGAAGGTATAACGAGCCGCGACATATTTATGCGTGCCGCGCGCGATGTCCTGAGTCACCCCATTCATCTTCTGGGCGCCGTGGGACACGCCGATGGCAAAGATCAGGAAAGGCACCAGGATGGAGTACGGGTCCAGTGCGAACCCGGCGAGCTGCATCACACCCAGTTGCCATGCCACCGCGACCGCCGAGCAGCCGGTCACCAGTAAAGTACTGCGCCAGCAGCCCGTGTAGAGCCTGATGATCGCCACGGTTATCAGTGCCGCCAGCAGGAAATAGTTGAGCACCTCACCCAGTCCCCGGATCAGATCTCCCACCAGCTGCGCGAAGCCAATCACATGGATAGTGACTCCCTGCTCTTCATAACGCTTCAGGTCTTCAATACGGTCACGAAACGCCCGATAGTCCAGGGTATTGCCGGTAGCCGCATCCCGATCGACCAGGGGCACGAACAGCATGCTGGAACGATGGTCATTGCTCACCAGCGAGCCGGTAATCCCGGCACGCCCGATATTGCGGCGCAACTCCTCGATATTCTGCTCCGATCCGTCGAAATTGTCGGGCATGACCGAGCCGCCCTGATAGCCGTCGGCGGTGATCTCGGTCCAGCGCACCACAGGCATCCACAGGGACTTCATGAACGAGCGATCCACACCCGGGATCAGAAACACCTCATCATTGATTTCCCGCAGGGTATTTAGGTACTGCGCATCATAGATGTCACCGTCATCATTGCTGACCACGATGCGCACGGAATTGCCCAGTCCCTTGAGCGCGCCGGCATGCTCCATGTAATTACGGATGAATTCATGCGACTGCGGCATCATGTCTTCGAAACTGACCTTCATCGGCAAGCGCAGCGCAAAGAAACTCAGCACCAGGGTAATGACCAGGCACAATGTCGTTAGCAGAGTCCGATGGTTGAACACCAACCGCTCAATGAGGCCACCGGAACGTCTGTCGAACTCGCTCGGGTTGGATATGACTGGCATATCCTGATTTTTCATGACTGCTTTCATCTGCATTATCCCGGGTCGGTTAGTTGATTATCTGCGTGCAGAGGCATGCACAGCCTCGGACCGGATACCTTCCAGGCTGGTCATCAGCAGTCTCTCCTCATCCAGTGATACCACTCCGGTATAACGCGCAAAGCCCTTGCCTCGCTCGAGCTGCAAAGCATCGGTTGCGGTGTTGCCGAACAGTAGGTCGCCACGGGCGTTGACCAGAACGAAGGCGTCCTTCTCCGCCAACGACGCTCCCGCTGTCAGCGACACGTTCGAAGAACTATGCAGCGTCACCCAGCTACGCCCCTGGTCATCGCTGCGATAGGCTGTGCCGCTCAGACCGTAGGCAATGATGCTGTCGCCCACGCTCAGCAAACCGAAGAAGCTGCCGTCATAGCCGGTCTCGATCTTTTCGAAACGCTGTGTGTCTGGCTCCAGTTTGAAGATCACACCACGCTCGGCGGCGATATACACCCCATCGTCCACCCCATGGACTGCATTCAGGTTGAGCAGATCTTCGTTATCAATACGGTGCAGCCAGGGCTGCCAGGTCTTGCCAGCATCCGTGGTGGCGATCAAGGTGCCGAAAGAGCCAACGGCAAAGCCGTGCAGAGCGTCAGCGAACCATACATCCAGCAGCGGTAGCGTCGGGCCCGCGGCATAGTTCAACGAGATGGCGGACTGCGCTGCTTCAAGCAACTCGGGTTCGATTTTCAGATTGGCGTAGTACTCATTGAAAAGCGCCTTGGCAAGCCTGCCGTCCAGCTGCTTTTCCCAGGTCACTCCGGCATCACCGCTATGCAGAACGACACCATCGTGGCCTACCACCCAACCTTGTTGCGGCGTAGGGAAGTCCACTGCCAGCAGATCGCTCTGCACTGGCGAGTGGCTTTGTGTCCATTGGCTGCCGTCAGCCGATGTGGCAATCAATCCGCCTGCTCCAACCGCAACCAGGGTTTCCCCTGCCCTGGCAACGGCCTGGGTCGGGCGCTCCATCAAGCGGGTGATGGCATCGGCAGGCCAATCGAGCGGATCGCGAAACTCAGCAAGAGTATGAAGGGAGACAGGCATCAGCAGCAGCAAGGTCAATACGCCTGCAGGCAACTGCCTGATTCTTTGATGTAGGTGCTGAAAGATATTATTCATGTCATTTCCTGCCCAGTCTGCAACTCGGGTGATGAAACAGCGAGGCAGAAGAACTGGCTTCTGCCTCGACTCCTCAATCAGCGGACACTGCCCCCGGAAATCGCCCGTGGCGTCAGTCTCAGCACCAGCCCTTCATCGCTGCTGTACCCACGCAGATAGTTGCCGGACTCTTCCGCACCCACGTTGATCAATACGTAGTTACCCTTGATCAGATCGTTGGCAACAAAGGAGTTATTGATCATGCCGCCGGTATCGTAGGCCGGGAAGTTGTACAGATCCTGCACTTTCCACAGGGCACCACTGTTGTCATAGGACTCGGTCTGCACGAAGCACCAGCAGTCCTCCTCGATCAGGAAAACCCGCTTGCTGTAAGCGTGACGGGCCTTGTCTTTGCGGTCCGCCTCAACCACCCAGATGCGACGCTTTTCCCAGCGCAGAATGTCCGGATTGACATGGTTATCGGCCAATACTTTCTCGGAGCTGAGCTGCTGACCGAACACGTTATAAGGAACGATGAGTTCCTTCTTGCCCACCAGCTTGAAGTCGAACCTGTCCATGCGCCCGACAAAGCCCCAGGGCTCATCCCAGAACAGCACACCGGCGTAGGCAGTCATGGGAATGTCATAAGCGAACTCGGGGGCCTTGCGTACCCGTCGCTGGCCCGGGGTATAGATCCAGATCGGCGCAGCCGCCGCCGCATCGGGCGTGTAGTAGTTGAGGAACTGCGTACCTGCCGAGGTCGGCGGAGAGTAAAGCAGCGTATTGAAACCGAATACGCCATCGTAGGTCTTGCTGCGGAACTTACCGGTCTGTTCCGACCACGGGTGCAGGTAGGAGGCGTCATTACCCGGCAGGGGGTTACGTGTGCCGCCATGGTCCACCAGCCAGCTCTTGCTGCGGAACTGGGTAACCGCAGGAGCAAAACGGAACATGTGGTTCCACATTGCCTCATAGCCCGTTTTCGGAATCGGGAAGGGAATGCCCTGGAACGGCTTCCCGTCATCGGCGCCACCTTCAACCTTGTCACCCTCCACTGCGCCACCGAGCTGGGCAGTGGTGGCATTCTTCACCGTATTGTCCAGGAACCACTCGGGATAGCCCATGCTGCGGCGAGTAGGGTAGACATCCAGGCGGTAGCTAGGAAAGCGCTCCAGCATGGCCTTGGTACCCGCGGACAGATACTGATCATACTCCGCCATGTTCTGTGAGCTGATGCTGTACAGCTTCTCATCCCCGGCGAAGGGATCGTCATAGACATCCGGGTTGGCCTTCTGCTGACCGATCAGACCACCCTCATAGGCGGGAATGGAGCCATCGGCATTGGCACCCTGCTCGGCACCGAAGCGGGTCAGCTTCTGGCCCAGCTGTTCGGCCTCCTCGGCGGAGACTGCGGCATAACCGGTATTGCTGGCGAGAATGGTGATGGCCAGGGCCAGTACGGAGCGATAAAACGTCTTGGTCTTGTTGTTTTTCATAATCATGTCCTCAGAGTCTTGCGACAGAGCTCAAAATGAAGATTTGTACATCAGCGCGACCCAGCCCTTGTCATTCAGGGCCACCGGACCATTGCCGCCAAAGCCGGAATAGGACTCACCCAACCCCGGCACCATGGCCTTGGGACTGGTCTTCCATTTGTAGCCGTTGTATTGCAGCGTCACGGTATGCTTTTGCTGGTAGGTACCCCTGATGCCGATGGAATAGATTTGGGTGCCTTCGGCATAGAAAGAGCCGGCGGCATAGGCCGGGTTACCGGAGATGCCGTAAGTCAGGGATGTCGGCATGCTCAGATCCAGACCCGGTGCTACCTGCAGCCACTGCGGCTCGAACAGCAACGCAACGGCAAGGGAGTTGCGTGTAGCACAACCGTCCCATTTGTCTCCAGGTGAGGCGCCATCGACACTGTCGACACAGCTGGCGTGTCCCTCACCGTTGAAGAACTGCTTGTTCTTGGTCACTCGATCCAGGTGCGTGTAGGACAACTCGGCCAGCAGAACGCCGGTATCCCACAGTGCGTTCTGCTGCAGACTCACCAGGCCGTTGGCAATGACGTTGATCACATCGCCGCGGGCGCCCTCGCGATAGGCAACACCGGGCTGGCCGTTGGAGAAGGCGCTGGCCAGGGCGGTGTCGGTACGGTAGGAAATTTCCAGACCGGTACTCAGGGTGCCGAAAGTACGCTCATAGCTCAGGCCATAGAGTCTGACCTTGTCGGCATAGTTGAGGTGAACCTCCCCCCCTCCGCCGGCATATATGGTACCGCCGGGCCAGGGCTGAACCTCATCGAACTGCCGGTAGTAGAAACCGAGGTCACCCCTGGCCCATTCCGGCGCCCAGTCGACCTTGATACCGAAGTTGTTGTTGATATCGTCTGGCTTGTACTCATGACCGGCAGACACCGGACCGCCGAACATGCCAGCCACCGCCCCGCCACTGGTGGGGCCGCTGTACAGGATGTCAAACGGCGCCAGATAGGTTCCCCCTTCCGGAAAACGGTTGGCGCGAAACTCCAGGAAGTACTGGGCAGATACCGAAAGTTGATCAGTCAGGTCAGCGGTTGCCATGACCTGGGTACGCGGCAGGAATAGCTCCTTGACCTCGGAGCCCGGCTGAGTAAAGGACTTCAGAAAGTCGATCGGGTGCTGTGAATAGCCGATATTGGAGAAGCCGAAGAACAGCGCATTACCCCACTGCTGGGTGAACCGTCCGGCGCGCAGATAGAGGGGAACATCCCCTATATCGGTGTTGTGAAAGACAAAAGCATCCAGTATCTCGCCACCCTGGATGTGATAGCGCTTGGTCTTGCTCGAATATTTGCCGCTCGGATAGCTGAGAATGTCATCAAAATTCGGATTGGGGTTGGTTTTGACACTATCGTTATAAGCAAAGTCCTTCCAGGCCGACCCTGATAACCGGAACCCGGTACGCCCCTTGTAGACGCCCTGCAGCTCGGTAAGCGCCTGGAAGCGGTTGGTTACCATATCTCCCTTGTCGAACTTGTAGTTGCTCGAGGCATAAAACGGATGGTTGGCAATCCCCTTGTCCCGGCCCTGGACACGCCAGCCGGCGGTATATTGCACAGTGGTATCCAGACTGAGGTTCCAGTCCGGATGGGCATTGATCTGGAACGCCTGAGCGTGGGGCACGACACTCGCCGCGAGTATTGCCACAGGCAGGAACTTCAATGCTGGCAAAGCTGTTTTTCTTATCTTCTGCATGACATACCTTCTTGGATTTATTATCAGGTTGCTGTCCTGCAGCCTGGTCCTATGGCAGGCTGCGTTAATCTTCCGCGACGCTCGGCTCATATGGGTTCTTTCACTGTCGACTCCTCTGCATGTATCTGGCGAACAGGGATAAATATGCCCAAAGCCGCAAACTTATTTGATTAGTGATCCTGATCACGAGCTGATACAGGAAACCATGCATGGCATCATGATTAAAACTACTATCGGCTCATACTTCACTTTAAAAAATGCATGTCATCAGCTTTCAGACTGGCACTTTCATAACACTCGCAACAGCTTTCACATTAGTTTCCCTGGCACACCTGCTCAATGGCATTACGCGCCATGGGAAAGCAAGCCATGCCAATCATCTTCCACCGCCCTCCTTCTACTCCTTTTATATGCACCACCAGCTGATATTCATAACTCCATAGCCAAAGTCATGAAGCCAAAGCTCAAGCACCGCCAGCTAGAACTGGAGCCTGGCAGGGGCTGGAAGCCCCAACTGCTGCAAGAGAGCCGCCGTATCCCACAAGCTTCTTTCCAGGATGATTTTCTGATCCCGGAACTTGTGAATGGTAATTCCTGTTACCTTGGTGACTTTGCCGGCGGCAGGGAGCCCAAGGAAGTCAGACTTATGCTCGATTTCCCAAGTCCACTCGAGCGCGCCTCCATTCTCATCTCCGTGATAGCGGCTGGCATTGAAATAGTGCAAAGAAGCATCTGGGCTTGTGTTTTCAAAAGTCTTGAAAAGCTCTCTCAGCTGACTCTTATTGTTTACTATACGCACCCCAAGATTCATATCTTCGTACTCGAAATCTTCTGGATAATGAGCCATCAATGCTTCCAGGTTGTCATCAAACAATTCCAACCAATCCTGTTCCCATTTGATATTCATAGTCACTCTCAAAACCATCAAAACCAGGTTATCCAAACATCACTTAAGTTAAAGCCAGCATTGGCATGATCACATCCAACACCTTGCCTTGAAGTTGCAACGGAGCACTGCCCCTACCGCAACTCAATCACTTCACATTGATTCTTTCATCGGCTCCACCTCTGCTGGTATCTGACGAACAGGGATGAAGGTGCCCACTCTCCCAGCGGCAGGATCATTGAAGGCCGCCAACAGCTGCGGCTCGAGATCCCGGACTTTCTGGACATTGGCTTCCTTCACATGCCCGAAGCCACGAATCTGGGTGGGCAGTGAGGCAATCTGTACGGCACTGGCATGGTTGGCCGGGGTCAGGCGGCCGATCAGTTCCAGCAGGCGCTGCTCGTACTGATCGATAAGTTGGCGCTCCATTTTCCGCTCGGCGGTGTGACCAAAGGGGTCGAGCAGCGTGCCACGCAGCCCCTTGAACCGGGCCAACACGGAAAACACATGGCCAACCCAAGGGCCGAACTCGCGCTTTTGCAGATGGCCAGTCTCCGGATCACGCCTGGAAAACAGCGGCGGCGCCAGGTTGTAGCGGTAATGCGCACCCTCAGCGAAGGTCTCGCGCAGCTTGGCCTTGAATGCCGGATCGCTGTGCAGCCGCGCCACCTCGTATTCGTCCTTGTAGGACATCAACTTGGCAAAGTTTCGAGCTACCGCCACGGCCAGCGCGTCGCTACCCGGCACTGCCTGCTGCTCAGCCAGGACAACCTTCTCCACCAGGCTGCGATAGCGCTTGGCCCAGATCGCATTCTGGTATTTGGTAAGCAGTGCTACCCGGTGGCTGACGATATCGTCCAGCCCGGTCAAGGGCTTGAATTCGGGTTCAGGCAGTCGGTTACTGACCGCCTGGGTGATCCGGTCCGGGTCAACGGCCTGCAGGCGGCCCAGCGCGAAGGCTTCCTTGTTGAACTGGATAGCCACACCGTTGATCTCGACCGCCCGCTCAATGGCCGCCGGCGATACCGGCAACAGCCCCAGTTGCGCTGCGTAGCCAACCAGGAACAGGTTGGCGGCGATGCTGTCGCCCATTAGCGCCAGCCCCATTCCCGAAGCATCGACCTGGTGCAGTTGTCTGGACGACGCGCCCAGTTGCTCGACCAGCCCCTTGCTGTCCACCACCAGATCGGGATTGCGCTGAAATGCGGGAGTCGGCGTCACTCTGCCGTTCATCACCGTCTGGGTGCGCTGGGGATCGTAGGTAATGGCCGGTTCCTTGGAGAGCGCCGCCACCGCGTCGAATGCCAGCGCCAGATCGGCCTCACCGATACCGAGCTTCTGGGCTCCCAGATCCTGCTGTTTCCGGGCGATACGCACATGACTGAACACGGCGCCGTTCTTCTGGCTCAGCCCGGTCATATCGAAAATCGAGCAGGCCTGACTCTCCAGATGGGCCGCCATACCCAACAGGGCACCGACAGTGACCACGCCAGTCCCGCCGATACCGGAGATCATGATATTGAAGGGGGTATCCAACGCCGCCAGTGGCGGAGTGGGCAGATTCCTGGTCAGGTCCTTGATCTGCGAGGATTTTTCCGGTTTGCGCGGTTCGGCATCCAGCACGGTGATGAAACTCGGGCAGAAGCCTTTTACGCAGCTGTAGTCCTTGTTGCAGTTGGATTGGTCGATCTGCCGCTTGCGTCCCAGCTCGGTTTCCTTGGGCCAGACGCTGACGCAGTTCGATTGCACCGAGCAGTCACCGCAGCCTTCACAGACATCGGAGTTGATGAATACCCGCTTGGCCGGATTGGGAAATTGGCCGCGCTTGCGTCGGCGGCGTTTCTCGGCAGCGCAGGTCTGCTCGTAGATGATAACGGTGACACCCTTGGTGTCGCGCAGTTCGCGCTGAACGGCTGAATAGGTATCCCGATGATGGACGGTCACACCTTCACCCAAGCCGCTGTGACGGCCATAGTTGTCCGGGTTGTCGGTCACCACCACACACCGCTCGACCCCTTCCGCCAGCACCTGGCGGGAGATATCCCCGGGGGTCAGCGGACCGTCCACCGGCTGACCACCGGTCATGGCTACGGCGTCATTGAACAGGATGCGGAAGGTCATGTTGACCTTGGCCGCCACCGCACCACGCACCGCCAGCAAGCCAGAATGGTAATAGGTGCCATCGCCCATGTTCTGGAAGATATGCGGCATATCGGTGTAGTGAGCCAGGCTGTACCAATGCGCACCTTCGCCACCCATCTGTGTGTTAGGCAGCATTTCCGGGCCGCTGTACATGGCCATGGCGTGGCAGCCGATGCCACCGGCGGCCATGCTGCCCTCGATGGTACGGGTGCTGGTGTTGTGCGGGCAGCCGGAACAGAAATAGGGCGAGCGGGCCACCTCGGACGGGCTGCTGTCGGCAATGCGCTGCATTTCCAGCTCCAGCCGCTCCCTACGCTCGGTCATGCACTGATCAATCACACCCAGGCGACGCAGCCGTTCGGCTATCACCAGCGCCAGCTGGATAGGCTCGAGCTGGACGTCGGATGGGATCATGAACTCGCCATTCTCATCCTGCTTGCCGACGATCAGCGGAGTATCCTTGCGTCCGTAGAGAATGGCCTTGGCCTGGTTCTCGGTCAGGCCGTCCTTTTCCTCGATGAACAGCAGCTCATCCTGATGGCGGGCGAAGCTGATCAGTCCTGTGGCTTCCACCGGATAGACGCAGCCGAGCTTGTAGAACGAGATACCCAGCGCGCCCGCAGCGGCTTCGTCCAGGCCAAGCAGATGCAATGCCTGCATCACGTCCTGGGCAGCCTTGCCGTTGGAAACGATACCCAGACGACGCTGGGCCGCATCGATGCGCACCTCATCCAGCCCGTTGGCGGCAACAAACTTGCCGATCAGCGGCCAGCGGTAGCGCTTGACGATGATCTCTGATTGCTGGCGATCGAGGTGGGTTGGGAAGTTGTGAATGCCACCCGGCGGCAACTCACCCCGATCGGGTAACACCACCGACGGCGTCGCCTCGCCGATATCGATGGTCATGGTCTGCTCGAGCGTTTCGTTGCTCATCTTGAAACCGGTGTACAGACCGGTATAGCGGGACATGGCAAAGCCGAGCAGCCCGAAACGGATCACGTCGTGCACGTTCGAGGGTGCCAGGATCGGCATGCCGGCATGCATCAGCGCCACTTCACTTTGGTGCGCCACGGTGGAGGATTTGCCCGAATGGTCGTCACCAGCGACGATCAGCACCCCACCCCGCGGATCAGTACCGGCGATATTACCGTGCTTGAATGGGTCACCTGAACGGTCCACGCCCGGACCCTTGCCGTACCAGATGGCAAACACACCATCTTTCTTGGGCTTGGGTGTCGAGCCCAGGATCTGCGTGCCCCATACAGCAGTAGCCGCCAGGTCCTCGTTGACGCCTGGCTGGAACAGGATGTCATGCTGCTCCAGCAATTTTTTCACCCGCCACAGCTCCAGGTCATAACTGCCCAGCGGTGAACCACGGTAACCGGAAATGAATCCGGCGGTGTTCAAGCCGGCCTGGCGATCAATCTCGCGTTGCAGCATGGGCAGGCGCACCAGCGCCTGGGTCCCGGTCATCAGCACCTGGCCCGACCCTGCAGTGTATTTATCCTCTAGCTTCACGTCTCGCATCGTTATTGTTCTCATCTGATCATCAACCTCTGATGGATTCGCCTGCACGGAATGGGTAGGTCGCCTGTTTTTCCATCAGGTAGGCACCGAAGGCCTCGGCAAAGGCGGCCAACACGATCTGCGAGCTGTTACGCTGCGCCATCAGTTGCGCCCATTCGCTCAGGCCCAGCTCATGCAACAGGGAACGGCCATAGACTTCGCGGCTGACCCGCTCGGCCAGATCCAGGCAATAAAAGGCAAACAGGTCAGCGTGGCCGGCTTGCTCACCGGCCAGATACGGCTGCGGTTGCGCCAGGCTGCGCAGCGCGATGGTGGAACGATCCAGGGTCTGGCGCGCCGTCTCAATGGCAGCACTGCTGTTGGTGGCGCCCATGAATACACCCGGATACAGCGAGCGCATCGGCAGCTCGACATATACCTGCACCACATTGATCAGTTGGCGCTGACGTGCCCGGGTAAAGGGGTCTGTAGGCAATAGGCAGGGGAAACAGTCTTCGATATAACCGAGAATGGCCACGGTCTCGGCAATCCAGCCCTGGGGTGTTTCCAGCACCGGAATCTTGCCCATCGGACTGAGTCGCAGGAACTCCGGTGTCTGACTGGCGCGGCACTCGACGATCTCGAAGCGCACCCCGCTTTCCAGCAGCGCGGCGTGGGCAATATTGAAATAGTTGCTCACCGCGTAGCCGTGCAGGCGCAGCATGACCGGGGGCGTAACAGGGCTCATCACTCGCCTCCCTCACCGGCGGCACGCTCGAGCACCTTGCCCGGATTGAGAATGCCCTGCGGGTCCAGCAGTCCCTTCAGCGAATGCATGATGTCGCGTTCGATCGGATTGCGGCTGATAGGGAACCAGCGTTTCTTCTCCAGGCCGATACCGTGTTCGGCCGATACCGAGCCGCCATACCGGGCCAGCGGCTCATAGACACAGGCCTCGACCTGTTCGCGGTCTTCGTCCTGGCCTGCGCCGATGGCGATATGCAAGTTGCCGTCACCGACATGCCCGAGAAAGGCAATCGACCCCTCGGGCCACAGCTCATGCAAGCGCTCGGTGACCAGGCGCATGTACTCTTCCATATCGCCCACCGGCAGCGAGATGTCGAAGGCATAGAAAGGCTGGAAGTCGCGGACAATATGCTCCAGGTCCTCGCGGATATCCCAGATACCCTGCTTGTCCCGTTCGGACTGTGCGATCACCGCGTCCTCGATCATGCCCAGCTCAATGCCCTTTTCCAGGGCCCGGGCAAACATCTCTGCATCATGCTGCTGATCGGAACCCAGGGACTCGATGATGGCGTAGAACGGCTTGTCCGACGGCAGCGGGGGCTGATGCCGACCAGCGGCGGTGTTGACGCTATAAAAATTATTGTCGAGCAATTCGAAGGCACTCAGTTGCCCGCCCAATGCGCCATCCATATGGCGCAGCAGCTTCGCGATCTGATCGAAACTGCTAGCGCAGACCATCGCCGTATTACTGCTGGAAGGTTGCTCGCGCAGGCGCAGAACCAGCCGGGTGATGACTCCCAGGGTACCCTCGCTGCCAATGAACAGCTGCTTGAGGTCGTAGCCGGTATTGTTCTTGATCATCTGGTTCATCGAGGACACCACCCGGCCATCGGCGAGCACCGCTTCGATACCCAGCACCTGCTCACGCATCATGCCGTAGCGGATAACCCGCACACCGCCGGCGTTGGTCGCGGCGTTGCCGCCCAACTGACAGGAACCGCGCCCACCCAGATCCAGCGGAAAAATCAGGTCGAACTGCTGCAGGTGATCCTGCAGGGTTTCCAGCACCACACCGGCCTGCACCACCGCCGTACGATTGGCCAGATCCACCGATTCAATGCGGTTCATCCGCTCCAGCGACAACGCGAGATCCCCGCGCCGGGTCTGGGTTGCCCGCACCCAGCCGGACATGCCGCCGTGTACCACCACCGGCTGGGCGAACTCATGGCACAGCGCGAGAATCTGCGAGACCTGCTCGACCGTTGTCGGCCGGACGATGACATCCGCTTCGATTCGCGACATGAACACGCCGGGATGCCGTGAACTGACATCTTCACCGAGCAGCAGGCCCGCCTCGTCGACGATGCCGCGCAACGCGGAAAGCAGTTGCGGGAGTACCCCAGCATTGGCAACCCCATTCAGTGGTGCCTCATCCGCCAGCTGACCCATTGTTGTGTCGTTTGCTTTCATCGCTTCAGGCTCTTTTATCAATTCTTATTGCTCTCTCCCGGGCTGCAGGGCGCAGCATTCGCGGGAGGCCGTTGAGCTGATTCTTGATAAAAGGAGAGATGCCAGCGATGGCAACCCGTGGGCACAGACAGCATTTCGTGCCAAAAACCGGATATCCTGCAAGCCGCGTCGGACAAGGCCCGGCGGCTGTCACGAAAGGTTTTGCGGTGTCCCGAATGGCAATGGCCGAGCCTCGGCAGGGGCGACTATAACCAGCGCTCACACACATGCCCCAGAGGGAAACTCCCATGCAAACATGGCAGGATCAGCAGGACATCAGCGCACTTCTCATCCAATACGGCTGGGCCCTGGACAACAGGGACTGGGATGCCCTGGCCGGGGTGTTCAGCGCCGACGCCCAGGTGGACTATGGCAGCCTGGGCCTGTTCGAAGGGCAGTCGGCGATCGTCGCGGTAGCGCGGGCCTTTATCGAATCCTGCGGCGCGACCCAGCATCTGATCGGCAATATCCGTATCAACGTCGAAGGTAACCAGGCGCAAGCACAATGTTATGTACAGGCCACCCACGCCGCGCAGCAGACGCAGGATCCGCGACTGATGACGCTATGGGGCGAGTATCGTGATCAACTGGTACGCAGCGACAACGGCTGGGTAATCATCAAGCGCAGCCTGCATATCCAGCATGTGCACGGAGATATCGGTGCGCCCCTGAAAGGCCGCTGACCGCAGATATGAAGCTCAGGGGCGGGAACCGATCATCTCCACTGCCTGCTGGGTTGCCTCGCTGGTGCGGGTAGCCAGCTTACGCACTTCATCCGCCACCACCGCGAAGCCGCGACCGGCGTCACCGGCACGGGCGGCCTCGATAGCGGCATTGAGCGCCAACAGGTTGGTCTGGCTGGCAATGCTCTGGATGGTGGCAACGATTTCCGTCAGCTTGTGCAGGTTCAGCTCCAGGTTCCTGCGCTGCTCAAGCTGCTCTGCACGCACCAGCTCTTCCAGGCGCATGGCATGGATATCAACCAGCGCACCGACTACTCGTACCGGTGTACCGTCCGGCGTGCGTCGGGTCTGGCCACGGGAGCGGAACCACCGGTATTCCCCATTCTTGAGTTTGATCCGGTAGACCGCTTCGAAGGGCGTCCTGCCACTGCGATCAGCCAGATGGGCAGCGAAGACCCGGACCACCTCCTCCTTGTCCTGAGGGTGAATACGCGAGGTCCAGCTGTCCAGCACATTGGGGAATTCCTCTGCAGTCTCGAATCCCAGCAGATGACGAAACTGCATGGACCACCAGAAGGGATTGCGCGGGTTCAGCGGGTCACCATCGACCACCTCCATGTCCCACAGACCATCGCTCAGCATTTCTCGAGCCATCTCGAAGCGGGTCAGCGTCCTGTCGAGTTCCTGGTCACGCTGGCGCTGCTCATGGGTATCGCGTAGAGAGCCGGCAACGCGCAGGCACACACCATGGCTATCGTATTGGGCCTGGCCAGTAGTGATGAACCAGCGATACTCGCCGCTCTTCATCGCCAGCCGGTACTCCAGGCAATAAGGCACCTGCCCTGCCCCAGCGTGGATATGCCGGGCCAGTGTGTCCAGCGTTGGTTGTCTGTCCTCGGGATGCAGGCGCTCCACCCAACTGCTCAACCGGTTGGGAAAATCCTGTTCGTCATCGAAGCCGAGCAACGAGCGGAAGCGGTCGGACCACCATAACCGGTTCGCGGGATTCATCGGGTCACCATTGACCACCTGCATGTCCCACAACCCTTCCATGCTGGCCTGGCTGATAAGCTCCAGCCGAGCATGCATGTACTCGCGGTCGGTCTCGTCACTCTGCAGCTGGGCAGTCAGCCGGTGCAACTGCTCGGACAGCTGGGTGAACTGCTGCCGCTCCCTCTGGCGATCGGCATGGTGGTTCTGCCATGCCTGCCGGACCTGAGTGAACAGTGGGCTGCCATGACCTCCGGGCGGCAGATCCGCCAGCCCGCCCTCAAGCACATCGACAAGTTGCGTCAGACATTCGGTTGCGGCTTTATCGGTCCTTGAAAAAAACACATGGCTATCCTTTTGCTGCTATCAACCGAATTGCGGTTTGCGCCGATCGAAAAACGCCGTTATACCCTCACGAAAATCATCGCTGGCAGCGCAGGCGGCGAAGGCCCGATGCTCATCCTCAAGCTGTTCGGCCAGGGTTCGATCCCCGGCCTGGCGCAGCAGTCGTTTTATCGCCGCATTGGCGCCAGCCGGGCCACACGCCAATTGTTGCGCCAGTTCCATGGTGCGCTGCGACAACTGCGGTGCCGGCACCACCTCGGCAATCAGCCCCAGCTCCAGCGCCTGCTCGGCACCCAGCGGCTCGTTGAGCAATGCCAGACGCATGGCCCGCTGCAACCCGATCTGACGGGGCAGATGCCATGAGCCACCACCATCGAGACTGGCGGCAATGGCGCTGTAGGCCAGGCAGAAACGGGTATCGTCGGCTGCCAGCGTCATATCGCACCCCAGCGCCAGGCTCATGCCAGCACCGGATACTGCGCCGTGCACACTACCCAGCACGATCTGCGGCATCTGTGCCAACATCGCCAGCGCCCGGTGCAGCGGCTGGATGATCGCCGACGCCATCACCGCCGGCTCCGGCGCGTCGCGAAATGCCGCCAGGTCACCGCCGGCCATGAAAGCGCGACCGGCACCGGTCAGCACTATCACCCGCACATCCGCGCGCACTTGCAGCTGCTGACACACCTCCAACAGGCGCGAGGCCAGCGCCACATTGATCGCATTCAGCGCGGCCGGGCGATTGAACTCCAGCCGCGCCACCCCATGCTCAATGGTCAGTTCGATCGGCATCAGGCGGGTACCGCCAGCGACTTCAGGGGAATGGAGGCATCGGCCAGCGCATCCAGATCCGGAGCCATCCCGGCTTTCACCAAGGCCTTGCCCTGCACGAAGTCACGTACCAGGTTGACACTGTCCAGCGCCAGAACACGCCCTTCCTTCAGATATACCACCGAGAAACTGCGCGCCGCTGGGTCACCGCGCAGCACCATCTGGTCATATCCGGCCGACAGGCCCACGGTCTGCAACTTGAGGTCATACTGATCTGACCAGAACCAGGGCAAGGCGTTATAGGGCTGCGGGTTGCCGCTCAGGTAGTCGGCCACCACCCTGGCCTGGTCGTTGGCGTTCTGCACCGACTCCAGGCGAATCGGGGTCCCCGTGGCACAGAATGCGTTGTTATGTGTGGCGCAGTCACCGATGGCGAAGATATCCGTCGCGCTGCTACGGCAGAATTCATCGACCAGAATGCCGCCGGCCTCGATACGCACACCGGCTTCAGCCAATGGCGCGACCGAGGGCAGAATACCTATGCCCGCCACCACCATCTGCGCCGGCAGCAGAGTGCCGTCCAGCAGCTTCACGGCACTGACCCGCCCATTCTCTCCGAGGATCTGCTCTACACCACTGTTCAGTCGCACGTCGACCCCGCGGGCGCGATGCTCAGCTTCATAGAAACGCGACAATGGCTCGCCGGCGACCCGTGCCAGGACCCGGTCCTGAGCCTCCACCACAGTCACCGACTTACCCTGGGCAGTGAGTACTGCCGCCGCTTCCAAGCCAATATAGCCACCACCGATCACCACCACGGTATCGGTATCATCGAGTTCGCCACGCATGGTATCGACGTCGGCACGGGTCCGCACATAATGTATGCCGGTCAGGTCATGGCCCGGGCAGGCAAGCCTGCGTGGCGCACCACCGGCGGCCCAGATCAGCGTACCGTAGCCGAGGTATTCGCCCGACGCCGTCTGCAACTGGCGGGCCTGGGCATCCACGGTCGCCACGCGCCAACCGGTCAGTACCTCGATTGCGTGGCCGCGCCAGAATTCCTCGGGGCGCAACAGCAAACGCTCGAACGGCTTGTCTCCGGACAGGTATTCCTTAGACAACGGTGGCCGCTCGTAGGGTAGATCCGGCTCGTCTCCGACTATCGCCACGCTACCGGTGAATCCACGCTGGCGCAGCAGGCTGGCGGCCTGTGCTCCCGCATGCCCGGCACCGACAATTATCACGTCATATGTTTGCATCACTGCTCTCCTGTGTTACGCAATCCGTCGGCGACGGCAGATCAATCCTCGGGGGCGATTCTCACGCGGATACCATCCAGCTCATCGCTGAAGATCACCTGGCAGGCCAGGCGTGAAGTGGGGCCGCGATGCTCGGAACAGTCCAGCAGATCACTTTCATCCTCACTGGCTGGCCCGACCCGATCGGCGAATTCATCGGCAATGATGATGTGGCAGGTGGCACAGGAACAGGTACCGCCACATAGTGCGAGAATCTCCTCGACCCCGTTGTCACGCATGATATCCATCAGCGTCAGCGATGCCCGGGCCTGCATGGAAATCTGCTGGCCAGCGCGGTTTTCAACGATAAGAGTGCTCATGTTATTTTTCTCTCTCAACGACCCTAATAGTGTCAGCGGCCCGCCCGACGGAGCGAGCCACCAATGGAATCAGGCATACAGACCCTGCCCGGCTTCCAGCCTGCGAAGCAACCCGGGCGGGACGGCGAACCGGGCGCCATACTCCTGTTCAAGGCTCTGCGCCTGGGCAATGAAGGCCTCAAGTCCTTCAATCTCGATATATCCCAGCGGGCCGCCGGTCCAGGCAGGAAAGCCAGCCTCGACCGCACCCAGGTCCGCCTCCAGCGGATCGACTACGATGCCGGCATCCAGGCAACGGGCGGCAGCCAGCGCCTGAGCATACAGCAGCCGACGCTTGAGCAGGCCGATGGTCTCCAGATCAGCATCTTGCGTCTCGGCTGGGGCAACAGATACCGGACTACCCGTACCCACCGAGGTGACCCGACACAGGTTGGCCACCAGCACAGTCGAGTAGCCTTCCTCCAACAGAGCTTGCTGCTCCTGCTCCGACACCTGCTGCAGCACACCCAGGTAACTCTCCAGATCTTCCCGCTCCTTGCGCCTGGCCAGCGCCTGGCGGGCGATGAAGAAGGTGCGTGCCATTGCCTTGGCCTCGGGCTTGCGCAGGGTGTTGAAGAAGTAACGCGCCTCGATGCGCAGCCCAGCATCGATCGGCACCTGCGAGCCTTCGTAGATGCATTTGAGGATATTGCCCAGCGAGGGGTGCTCACTGCCGAAACCGGTATGTCGCGCTGCGATCGCCGGAGCGAAATGGCGATAGCCCTCCGCTGTATGCGGGCCACCACCCGGCAATCGATAGCCCTTCTCATCCCATGGCGCCTTGGCCTCAGGGTGTGTCAGTACCCAGCGGCGGGCATCTTCCAGCGCGTTGTCCATCGACATCACGGCATGCACAATGCCACCGGCCAATGCGTCCTCCATGGAAATCAGTTCACCTTCCAGCAGCCAGGGTGCTGCGGCCCGGATGCCGACCAGACGTGGCAGGCGCTGGGTGGCGCCGCCACCCGGCAATAGCCCGACACCGACTTCCGGTAACGCCATGCGCAGCTTGGAATCGGCAACCGCTACCCGATAGTGGCAGGCCAGAGCCAACTCCAGGCCACCACCGACAGTCACGCCATGGACGATTGCCGCCACCGGTTTGCCACAGGTTTCCAGCTCGCGCAGGCGGCGGGAAAAACCGCCACTCTCCGCAACGCCACGAGTCAACTCCTGCTCGCCATCGAGAGCACACCAGCCTGCCATGTTTTCGAGCAACTCCGGCAGGTCGGCCCCGGCACAGAAGCCGCCCGCTTTGCCGGAGAGGATCACCGCACCACGCACATCATCCGAGTTGCGCAGCATATGCAACAACTCATCGAGTTCACGCTGCACCTCATCACTGATGACGTTCATACCCTTGCCCGGCACATCGAAGGTGATGACCGCGACCCCATCGCTCTCGGTTCTGACTGAGAAATTCTTCATCGTTGGACTCCTCATACCCGTTCGATGACGGTGGCGGTGCCCATGCCGGCGCCGACACACAGGTTGATCAGGGCGGTCTGCTTGTCACTGCGCTCCAGCTCGTCCAGGGCGGTACCGAGAATCATGGCACCGGTTGCGCCCAGCGGATGCCCCATGGCA
Source organism: Pseudomonas sp. MYb185 (assembly GCF_002979975.1). GTDB lineage: Bacteria > Pseudomonadota > Gammaproteobacteria > Pseudomonadales > Pseudomonadaceae > Halopseudomonas. Next base: position 47,383 of record NZ_PCQD01000014.1, read on the forward strand.
ATGGCGCCACCATTAACGTTGAGCCGCGCCGGGTCCAGATCCAGCTCCTGCTGATAGCGCAGTACCACCGAGGCGAAGGCCTCGTTCAATTCGAACAGGTCGATATCGTTCAGGGTCATGCCCAGGCGCTGCAGCACCTTGCGCGTCACCAGCGCCGGGCCGGTGAGCATGATGGTCGGCTCCGAACCGATGGAGGCCATGCCGATAATCCTGGCACGCGGCTTCAACCCCAGAGCGTCACCAGCCTCGCGCGAGCCGATCAGCACCGCGGCAGCGCCGTCCACCACACCGGATGAGTTGCCGCCATGGTGCACATGATTGATTTGTCCGGCCTGGGGATAACGCGCCAGCGCCAGCTGGTCATAGCCGGACTCACCCTGAGCGATAAAGGCCGGATTGAGGGTGGCCAGCGACTCCAGGGTGGTTTGCGGCCGCATATGCTCGTCCCGGTCCAGCAACACCAGGCCCGCCTGATCACGCACCGGCACGATCGAACGCGCAAAGCGCCCCTCGCTCCAGGACCGGGCGGCGCGCTGCTGGCTCTGCACGGCATAGGCATCCACATCCTCGCGGCTGAAACCATCCAGCGTGGCAATCAGATCGGCACCAATCCCCTGCGGGGCGTAGTAGTGATCGAAGGCAAAGGCCGGATCAACCAGCATGGCCCCTCCATCCGCCCCCAGCGCCACCCGGGACATGGATTCCACACCACCGGCGATCACAAAGCGCGCTTCGCCACTGGCGACCTTGCCTGCCGCCATGTTGCAGGCCTCCAGGCCTGAGGCGCAGAAGCGGTTGATCTGCACGCCGGGCACCCGCTGATCGTAGCCAGCGACCAGCGCGGCGATCCGCGCCATATCACTGCCCTGCTCGCCCACCGGCATGACGCAACCGAGAATGACGTCATCAACCAGCGCGGTATCCAACTGGTTGCGTTCGCGAATGGCCTGCAGCACCTGGCTGGCCAGACTCAATGCGGTGACCTCGTGCAGGGCACCATTGGGCCGGCCACGCCCCCGGGGCGTGCGTACGGCGTCAAAAATATAGGCTGAAGTCATTCTTCCTCCGGGCTGTTGTTCTTGGCTTCACGGACGGGCAGCGATTGCTTAGCGCGGCGCCAGACGCAGCGCACCGTCCAGGCGTACCGACTCGCCATTCATATAGCTGTTGGTGACGAGAAATCGGGCCGTGTCGGCGTATTCCTGCGGGTCGCCCAGGCGCTGCGGAAAAGGCACGGTGCCTGCCAGCGACTGCTGCACACTGCCCGGCAGGCCGGCCATCATCGGAGTGGCGAACAGCCCCGGCAGAATAGTGTTGACGCGGATGCCGTCACCCATGAAGTCCCGGGCGATCGGCAGGGTCATGCCGACTACCCCGGCCTTGGAGGCGGCATAGGCGGACTGGCCGACCTGGCCATCCTGGGCGGCAATGCTGGCGGTGTTGATGATTACCCCGCGCTCACCATGCTCCAGTGGCGCCAGGGTCAGCATGCCCGCTGCCGATTGGGACAGACAGCGAAAACTGCCGACCAAATTGATCTGGATCACCTGGTTGAACGACTCGCTGGGAAACACCCGGATCTCACCGGTCTTGCGATCACGCCCGGCGGTCTTGATACCCTTGGATACCCCCGCGCAGTTGACCAGAATGCGCTCCTGGCCATGCACACCCCGGGCACGAGCGAAGCCAGCGGCCACCGATTCGTCGGATTGCACATCCACCGCACAGAAGATGCCGCCAACCTCAGCGGCCACCGCCTCGCCGCGCTCGGCATTCATGTCGAAGATAGCCACCTTGACGCCATCGGCCGCCAACCGGCGCACCACCGCCTCGCCCAACCCCGACGCACCGCCAGTCACTACCGCCGCGATATCCGCACTCAATTTCATCTCTACCCCTCCAGCGGCCAGTGGATTCCTGGCTGGCCTGTTCTTGTCATTTGCAGCCATTGTGTGACTTCCGACGCAACAGGCCTTGTCCTTAGGTGCCAGAGGTTAACTTTTCACGCCATTAAGTGGCATGGACCGTCCGAGCCGTCATTTGACAAGACACTGACCTTGTGTCTTATTCTGCGGCAGTCGCACACGATAAATATAAAGCGCTCACCATGGGCTCCTACCCATGGTCCTGTGAGGAGGTTAAGCATGAAGTCCGGACATTCTGGCTGGGTTCTGGCCATCGCACGTACTCTGGATGCCTACGGCCTGTCACACGAAGATATCTTCCGCCAAGTGGGCATGGACCCCAGCATTCTCAAGGATGCCAACAGCCGCTACTGGCAGGAAATGATCAGCCGCCTGTGGCGCACCGCGGTCAAGGAAACCGGAGACCCCAACTTCGGACTCAAGGTGGCTACCCAGATCCGCCCATCGTCTTTCCATGTGGTCGGCCACGCCATGAGCTGTAGTGCCACGCTCGGCGATGCCATTCACCGTTTCGCCCGCTATGCCAAGCTGATCTCCAGCTCGGCGATGATCCATCTGACGGAAACCGATGAGCATCTGACGCTGAACTTCGCCTTCGATACCGGCGACATGCCGGTACTGCCGGAAACCATGGACACAGTGGTGGCCGGGCTGGTGTGCTTCAACAACTGGATCGTCGGCGAGGAGGTCGCGCCCGTGGCAGTGCGGCTCAAACGCCAGCTTCCCGTCGCGCCCAAGGAATACCTCCGTCTGATGAAATGCCCGGTGCTGTTCGAGCAGCAGGAAGATTGCATCATCTACAACCAGGCCGATATGCACCGCCCCATGCTCTCCGCCGATGAACACCTGGCCTCCACCCTCGATAGCATGGCAGTCACGCAGATGGCACAACTGTCCGAACGCTTCGCCCGCAAGGTACGGGACTGTCTGCTGCAACAGTTTTCCGAGGAGAGCGAGATATCACGTCGGGCTACCGCGCAGCTGATGAATATGACCGAACGCACCTTGCTGCGCCGTCTCAAGGAAGAGGGCACTACCTTCCAGGAAGTGCTGGACAACCTGCGCGAAGAGCTTGCCTATCAGTATCTGCAGCGGCCGGATTGTACCGTGCAGAGTGTGTCCTTCATGCTCGGCTTCTCTGACGCAAGCACCTTCTCCCGCGCCTTCAAGCGCTGGACCGGACGCCGTCCAAGTCTGGCCCAGCACAGCGCCCACCAGGATGCCTGATGGCGCCAGGTACCGAGGCCTGATCAGCCACCCCATTCTGCCGGCTCCTGCCGGCATATTGTCACGTTCAGCCCGAGTCTGACCCGGGAAGCCATCGCTGCGGGCGGCTCCTCCCGGTACGGTTGAATCAACTTCCCCATACAAGAACAATCAGGAGAGCGATAGCCATGAACCTGGAATGGTCCCAGTACTGGATAGGTCTGTTTGCCGACAACAACGAAGAGCTGATGACTCTCTATGCCGATAAGTTCGAGTTCGAGGACGTCAACCTGGGTGTGCATATCATTGATGATCTGGCCGCGCTGCAAGCGTTCCACTCCAATTTCATTGTTGAAGATCCCAGCCAGTCCTATAACCGGTTCGAGGTCTTCGAGTATGTGGGTGACAAGCGTCTCGGTTCCTTTCAGTGGACCTGGGAAACCAAGCATGCCGGCGATTTCCTCGGCGTAGCCGCTGCCGGCAAGACCACCAAGACCCGTGGCGTGACCGTCATGGCCTGGGACGAGAATGGCAAGATCACCCTCGAACGCAGCATCTGGGATGCAGTGCCGGTATTACGCCAGCTGGGTGCTATTGCATGACGGTATCAAACGTATACGAGGAACTGTTTTCCCTGTCGGGCAAGACAGCCTTGGTCACCGGCGGCGCCAAGGGCATTGGCGCGATGATCAGTCGCATGCTGCTGCGTGCAGGCTGCAAGGTGTTCGTTACCGGCCGCAGTCGCTCGGCAGCCGAGCAGTTGACCACCGAACTGGGGCCCGATGCGGCGGCACTGACCTTTCTGCAGCATGATCTGTCACAGCCCGAGGGCATCGACGCGCTGGCAGCGGAGCTGGACGAGCTGTGCCCGCAGCTGAATATCCTGGTAAACAATGCCGGCACCTTCAATGCGGCGCCTCTCGGCGATACCGACAGCACCAGTTGGAATGAGCTGATGGGGCTCAATCTGCGCGCACCTTTCCTGTTGGTGCAGGCATTGCTGCCCTTGCTGGAAGCTGCCGGCAGCAATGCGGACCCGGCCCGCATCATCAATCTCGGCTCCATCGGCGGCCTGATGCCGCAGAGCAATGGCGGAGCCTATGCCTATGGCTGCAGCAAGGCGGCCGTGCATCAGCTGACCCGCATGCTCGCCTCAGACCTGCGCAGCCGCAATATCAACGTCAACGCCATCGCGCCAGGCTACTTCCCCAGCGACATGACCTCCGGCTTTTTCGAGGCAGTGCCCAACCTTCGGGAAAACATGCTGGCACAGATTCCCGCCGGGCGTTTCGGCAGTGCCGAGGACGTAGGCGGCATGGTGATTTTCCTTGCCTCCCGCGCCGGCGCCTACCTCACCGGCTCGATCACCGCGCTGGATGGTGGCCTGCTCAGCGCGCCATGAAAGGAGACAAACCATGCAAGCAGTGACGACCGTCGCCCTGCTGCGGAAAAGGGAAGGGATGAGCAGCCCGCTGTTCAGCAAATACTGGCGGGACGTGCATGGCATGCTGGCCACCCGGATTCCCGGGTTCCGCGCCTATGTGCAATACCACCTGGAGGCACCCTGGCCGCTGGCGGGTAATGAGCACAGCTCGCCCGACAGCAGCCTGCACGGCATCGCCGTGGTCGATTTCGATAGCGAAGAAAAGCGTGGCGGGCTGGCTGACAGCGAGGTAGCCGGGCTGATCCGCGAGGACGAGATCAACCTGTTCCACAGCTCGCTGCTGTACAACCTGCCCGGCGGCGCCGACAGCCTGTTGCAGCAGACGACCGAAGAGGCGGCACAGCCGCACCACCACTTCCTGCTGCTGCGCGGCGCGTCCGCTGCTGGCGAGCAGGCCTTGCGCCAGGTACTGCAGCAACATCCCAGCCTGCGGCAACTGCGCAGCTTCGCTCTGGACAGGGGGGATGCCGGGCAGTGGAAGACACCGGGGGTCGACAATCAGCTGTCAGACGACAACCAGTTCGACCTGATGCTGCAGATCACTGGTGACCGCAGGCTGTCATCCGAGACGATAGAGCACGCAGTGCAGACCCTGTCCCCCGCACTGGCGCGGGTACGGCTGTATCCGGTGCGGGCGGCCTATGCCATGGTCAGCAATGGCCGACCGACCCACCTGGGACTGCGCGGGCTGGACGTACTGCAGACCATCCAGGCAACCGGCGCCGACAACCAGCTGGATGCGCGGCTGCTGCAATGTCTTTACGGCGTGGCGCCCTGAGCCGCAGCTTCCCCTTGGCCGCGATGCCCCGCGCCATGGAGGGTCGAGTTCCATCTCGACCAGCGTAGCTGCCTGAAACGCCGCCGGCCGGGATGGAACCCGGCCCTCCATGGACCCGCGCTGCCGGGATGGTCGAGCGCGACTCGGTCGAGCCCCTTCTCGGCATGGGATCGGCACAGACTGCCAACCCTCAGTCCAATTCCGCCAGACAGGCCGCAATGATATCCATCCCTGCCTCCACCTCCACATCGGTCGCAGTCAGCGGCACCAGGATGCGGATCACGTTGGCATACTGCCCACAGGACAACAGGATCAACCCCTTCTCGCGTGCCTTGATCACCAGGCGACTGGCCAGTTCCGGGTCGGGGTGGCCACCCCCGGTCATCAGTTCGCAGGCGACCATCGCGCCCAGCCCGCGCACCTCGGCAATACGTTTATCGCCGTCGGCCAGTTGTTGCAGGCGGCGGGTCAGCATGTCGCCCAGAGTACGGGCGCGGGCCAGCAGGTTTTCCTCCTCGAAGACCTCCAGCACCGCCAATGCGGCGGCGCAGGCGACCGGGTTGCCGGCGTAGGTACCGCCGAGACCGCCCGGGGCGATGGCATCCATCAGCTCGGCCCGGCCGCAGACGCCAGCCAGCGGGAAGCCACCGGCCACCGATTTGGCGAAGGTGGTCAGGTCGGCGCTCACCCCCATCTGCTCCATGGCGAAGAAGGTGCCGGTGCGCCCGGCGCCGGTCTGCACCTCATCGGCGATCAGCACGATGCCGTGCAGGTCACACAGCGCCCGCAGACGTTGCATGAACTGCGCCGAGGCCACGCGGAAGCCGCCCTCGCCCTGTACTGGCTCGACCACCAGCGCGGCGATATCCCGCGGTTCGGCGTCGGTCTTGAAGATCTGCTCGATGCTGTCGATAGCGTCATCCTCGCTGACGCCGTGCAGCGGGTCGGGGAAACGCGCGCGGAACACGCCACCCGGCATCAGGCCCATGCCCGAGGCATAGGGCATGGTCTTGCCGGTCATCGCCAGGGTCATCATGGTGCGGCCATGATAGCCACCGGCAAAGGCGATCACCCCGGCCCGGCCGGTGGCGGCGCGGGCGATCTTGACGGCATTTTCCAGCGCCTCGGCACCGGTGGTGACCAGCAGGGTCTTCTTGGCGAAGTCACCCGGGACCAGTGCGTTGATCTTTTCGCACAGCGCCACGTAGGGCTCGTAGGCCACCACCTGGAAGCAGGTATGGGTATACAGCTCGAGCTGGCGCTTGACCGCATCGATCACCTTGGGGTGGCGATGGCCGGTATTGAGCACGGCGATGCCGCCGGCGAAGTCGATATACTGGTGACCTTCCACATCCCACACAGTGGCGTTTTCCGCACGCTCGATGAATACCGGGTGGATCTGGCCAACACCCCGCGCCACCGCCTGCTCGCGCCGCAGCATAAGGGATTCGTTGCTATCAGTCATGACGCTCCTCCTTTGGCCGGCGGGTCAGATCCCGCCCAGGCACAGGTATTTGATTTCCAGGTATTCCTCGATGCCGTACTTGGAACCTTCACGGCCCAGCCCGGACGCCTTCATGCCGCCGAACGGCGCCACTTCGGTGGAGATCAGGCCAGTATTGATACCGACCATACCGTATTCCAGCGCCTCGGCAACGCGGAACACCCGGCTCAGGTCGCGGGCATAGAAGTAGGCGGCCAGGCCGTACTCGGTATCGTTGGCCTGGCGGATCACGTCGGCCTCGTCGTCGAAGCGGAACAGCGGCGCTACCGGGCCGAAGGTCTCTTCACGGGCGATCAGCATGTCGCTGGTCACCTCGGTCAATATGGTCGGCTCGAAGAACAGACCTCCCAGCGCATGTGGCTTGCCGCCAGCCAATACGGTGGCGCCAGCGTCCACAGCGTCCTGCACATGGACCTGGACCTTGCGCAGCGCCTCGGCATTGATCAGCGGTCCGGTGGTGACCCCTTCCTGCATGCCGTCACCAACCTCCAGGCGGCGCACCGCAGCGGCGAGCTTTTCGGCGAAGGCGTCATAGACTGCCTCCTGCACATAGATGCGGTTGGCGCAGACGCAGGTCTGCCCAGCGTTGCGGTATTTGGAGATCATCGCACCTTCGACCGCCGCATCCAGATCGGCATCATCGAACACAATGAACGGCGCGTTGCCACCCAGCTCCAGGGACAGTTTCTTCAGGCTCGGCGCGCACTGTTGCATCAACTGGATGCCGACCCCAGTGGAGCCGGTGAAGGACAACTTGCGCACCACCGGGCTGGCGCACAGCTCGGCCCCCACCTGCCGGGAGTTATCCACCCCGGCGGTGATCACGCTGAGCAAGCCGGCGGGCAATCCGGCCTGCTCGGCCAGGTGCACCAGCGCCAGGGCGGAAAACGGTGTCTGCGGCGCCGGCTTGAGCACCATGGAGCAACCCGCCGCCAGCGCCGGACCGGCCTTGCGGGTGATCATCGCGGCAGGGAAGTTCCACGGCGTGATGGCCGCCGTCACGCCAACCGGTTCCTTCTGTACCAGGATACGCTTGTCGCCCTGATGCGCCGGGATCAGATCGCCGTAGACCCGCTTGGCCTCCTCGGCGAACCATTCGATAAAGGAGGCGCCATAGGCGATCTCGCCCCGAGCCTCGGCCAGTGGCTTGCCCTGCTCGGCGGTCATGATCCGCGCCAGATCCTCCTGGTGCTGCATGATCAGTTCATACCAGCGACGCAGAATGACAGCCCGCTCCTTGGCAGTGCGGCGGCGCCAGGCCGGCTGAGCCGCCTGTGCTGCCTCGATGGCCCGGCGGGTATCTTCCACGCCCATATCCGGCACGCTGCCCAGCCGCTCGCCAGTGGCCGGATTGAAGATCTCGGTACGCTGACCGCGCTCGGCCTCACACCAGTTACCATTGATGAAAGCCTGCTGGCGAAACAGCTCGGGGGCGTGCAGTTCCATGGGGAATCCTCCTGTCCAGAGATGGCGTCACGCATTTGCCACATCAGTGTTTGATATTTCAAACATGCTATGTCGGCGGGGGAATACAGACAAGCAGGCCAGGCAAAAAAAGCTGGGGGAAATCGTGCCCTGAGAAGGGCCGGCACAGTGCCGTATTGAATGGGAACGCCAGCCATGAGGAGCTGGCACTGCCCGGCGTGCATTCCAACCTCGGGGGCGGCTATCCGGCCGTGGTGCACGAGCGTCTGCTGATCGGCCGTCCACGCCTGTGTCGTGCGGCCTACTACTCGATGGACAATATCGACCGGGCCAAACTGGAACAGTCACGGGAATGGCGTGCCCGGGAGACGGAAGAACAGGAGCTGCGCGTCAGGGGGTTGCCTGGTCAGGGCGAACTCCTTCGTGAAAGCATTGGCCTACGGCCAGCGAGCGACAATGGATATCGTCAGGCCAAGGATATGCTGTTGATCCTGGGGCTGGAGCGCATGGTGCGGGGTGAGCTGTCGCGGGTTGCGCTACGCGTGATGCATATGAAAGCGATAGCCCATAACGCTTCACTCAAACCTATTCCAGACGCCCAGATATTTGCCATTCCCTCAGACCTGCAAGCTATCGCCAACAAGATCATCACCTCAGCCATGGCAGGTCAGAGCGCGGAGCTGAGCGAGGCGGAAAAACGCTTTCTGCATGGCCGCTATATCCACAGCTCGGCCAACTGGACATCAACCTACGGCTTGATGCTGAACAAACCGCACAGCCAGAACCAGCGTGCGGTGTATGAAGACCAGCCACAACGAGGTTATCCGGTATGAAGGCGTTACTGCTGGCTTTCAGCCTGCTGACTTTCCTGGCTGGTTGCACCGGCCAACCCATTCATGACCCGCTGCGTCCGCCGCCACCGGACCTACCCTACCGCACCTGGGAAATTGGCCTGCTGGCACCCAACTATATGGAGGTCTGGGTCGAGAGCGTGGATGTACTGGATCAGCGGGGGATAGGCTATTACCGAGTGCATGGCGGTGTTTCATCCATTCAGAACCCACCCGACAACCGTGGCGACCCGAGAGGCTGGCCAGCCAGACCTGGAGCAGGCAAGACAATGCCGATGACCGGCATCGACCTTCCCGAGATGGTGGTCGTACGCTGGCAATCCCTGGCCGAACCGCAGACCTATCGTGTGAGAATCGATATACCGGAGGCTATACGACAAGAAATGGTGACCCCCTATCCCGCCTTCTGCCGTTTCGATGGCCAGCATATCCAGGATTACCGGGCCGTGGTCACCATTGGTCTGGCGCCGGGCGGGATTGCCAAGGCCTGGCTGAGTGGGGACTGCCTGGAACCTATCGAAATCGGTCGATTTGTTGGCTCTGTCCATCCAGATGGACCTGATGAAGGACGCACGAATGGTCGATACGCTTTACCACTGGCGCCAGCGGCACAACAGTATATCGATAGTCATGGTATCCCCTTTGGCAGCTGGTAGGTCAGCGCCTCAGCTTACCCACCATCTTCCATTTCCAAAAAAACAGATAACGAGCCTGCTATACCAGCGGCTCATCCTCCATCAGTACATGGGAGGGCTGCTGGCCCTCCTCGAACAACCCGGCTACCCGCTGCAGACTGGCCAGCAGCATCAACTGCTCCCAGTCGGCGAGCTGGCCGAAACGTTCGAGAAAGGCGCTGGGCAGCAGCGCCGGTTCGGCCTGGATCACCGCTTCCCCTTTCTCGGTCAGGGTCAGATGCACCTTGCGCTTGTCGCTCTGGCTGCGCACCCGCTTGAGCAGATCGCGACTTTCCAGCCGGTCGATGATGGTACTCAGGGTCGCCTGGGATACGCTGACCTGCTTGGCCAGGGTACCCAGCGTGCCTTCGCCGGTAGCCTGGATGCTATGCAGGATCAAGAGTTGAATGGGCGTCAGGCCACTATGCCGACCCAGGCGCTTGGCATGAATCTCGGTGGCGCGTTGCAGCCGCCGCAGGGCCAGATACAAATCGTGCATCATTTCGTGTTGCTCCCGGCAAACAGCTCATTGGCTAGGGACTGTTCCTGTTTCATTCATCGCCGCGTTGCTGCGTCAAATCTCGCAAAGCCGGGCGGCGATCCGCTAGGCGTGGGACGCAGGTAATGGTCGCTCCCTTGCCAAGTCCCACAACGACGCATGGCGAGATTTGACGCGCAACCCGAAGGGCCGGGCCTGTTTTTGCGCGATGCTACGTTACTCGTCGTTCATTTGGAATAACCAAATCTCTCTCCTCGCGCCTTGCCTCGCGCAAAAACAGGCGCCGGCGCGGTGATGAATGAAACAGGAACAGTCCCTAGGCATTCTGCCACAAACCCGAAAGATTCCAGCAATAACCGTGCTGGATTCTATCCATCTTGAAAAAACCGTTAAACCAAACCGTGCAACTGCTTTCCAATGGTATGGCTCACTCGAAAGCGAGTCGTCAACCTTTGACCTGAAACTATTTCCTGCGGGAAATGGGCCGCCAGCGGCCTGCAACCGGGAGCAACTGATGTGTGGATTGGCAGGGGAACTGCGCTTCGACAGACAACTACCAGCATTGGCCGACCTGGCCCGAATCACTGGACAGATGATCAACCGCGGCCCCGACGCCGCCGGTGTATGGGCTAGCGGCCCGGTCGCCCTGGGCCATCGCCGCCTGAAGATCATGGACCTGGCCGAGGCCTCCGGCCAACCGATGGTCGACCCCGAGCTGGGCCTGAGCCTGGTATTCAACGGTGCGATCTACAACTACCCCGCCCTGCGCGGTGAACTGGAGGGCCTGGGCTACCGGTTCTTCTCCGATGGCGATACCGAGGTGGTGCTCAAGGCCTACCATGCCTGGGGCGAGCAGATGCTCGAGCGCTTCAATGGCATGTTCGCGCTGGCCATCTGGGAGCGTGACAGCCAGCGCCTGTTCCTGGCCCGCGACCGCCTCGGCATCAAGCCACTGTACCTGTCCGACACACCGCAGCGGCTGCGTTTTGCCTCCAGCCTGCCGGCGCTGCTGCGTGGCGGCGGCGTGGACACCTCGATCAACCCGGTGGCGCTGAACCACTACCTGTCCTTCCATTCGGTAGTGCCGGCGCCGTTGACCCTGCTCAACGGCGTGAAGAAGCTGCCACCCGGCCACTGGCTGCGCATCGATGCTGACGGCCGCCGCGAGCAGCACTGCTGGTGGACACTGCATTACGGTGCCCACGCCGATGAGCGCGAACTGCCCTTCGAGGCCTGGCAGGAGCGGGTGCTCGACAGCCTGCGCGCGGCGGTCAAGCGGCGTAACCTGGCGGCGGTGGATGTCGGCGTCCTGCTCTCCGGCGGAGTGGATTCCAGCCTGCTGGTCAGCCTGCTGCACGAGGCCGGGGCACGCAACCTGCAGACCTTCTCCATCGGTTTTGCCGACGTCAATGGCGAGGCCGGCAACGAGTTCCGCTATTCCGACCTGATCGCCGAGCAGTACGGCACCGAGCATCACAAGCTGATGATTCCCGAGCAGGAAATCCTCAGCAACCTGCCCGATGCGCTGACGGCAATGAGCGAGCCGATGGTCAGTCACGACTGCATCGCCTTCTACCTGCTGTCACGGGAAGTATCCAAGCACTGCAAGGTGGTGCAGAGCGGCCAGGGCGCCGATGAGATCTTCGCCGGCTATCACTGGTATCCGACCGTCGCCGAGGCCGCCGACCCGCTGGCGGCCTATCAGCAGGCGTTCATGGATCAGGACTTCACCGGCTTTCGCGACATGGTGCAGCCGGCCTGGGCGCAGCAGGACCATGCCGGTGAATTCGTCCGCGAGCATTTTGCCCGGCCCGGCGCCCAGCCAGGGCTGGACCAGGCCCTGCGCCTGGACACCACGGTGATGCTGGTCGAGGACCCGGTCAAGCGGGTCGACAACATGACCATGGCCTGGGGGCTGGAGGCCCGGGTGCCGTTCCTCGATCATCAACTGGTGGAGCTGGCAGCGCGTATCCCGGGGCGCTTCAAGCTACCCGGGGATGGCAAGTACGTGCTCAAGGAAGCGGCTCGCCAACTGTTGCCCGCAGCGGTGATCGATCGGCCGAAAGGCTACTTTCCCGTGCCCGGGCTGAAATACCTGCAGGGCAGCACCCTGGACTGGGTGCGCGACAGCCTCACCGGCAGTCGCGCGCAGGCCCGTGGGCTGTTCAACCCCCGTTACATCGATACCCTGCTGCAGAACCCCATGGACCATATCACCCCGCTGCGCGGCTCCAGGCTGTGGCAACTGGCGGTGCTGGATCTGTGGCTGGATGCCCAGGGTCTCTGATCAAGCAAAGGTGCATAGCCGATGACCCGCTCGCAAAATCCTGAACAACAGCGCCTGCGCCGCGGCCAGACACCCACCTGGGAACGGCTCAAGGCCGGCCATGCGCAGCAGGGCCAGCCCAGCGACAACCCCACCGACGTGACCCTGGATTGCGGCTGGGGCCGGCTGCTGGTCGGCCATACCTTCAGCGATCCGCAGCGGCTGGCCAACAGCCTGCTGCAGGAAACCCCGGGTGAGCGGGACATTGCACTCTACGTTGCCGACCCGCACGTGGTGCTGTCCTTCGCCCCGCAACAGCTGTTTCTCGACCCCTCCGATACGCTGCGCCTGTGGTTCAGCAATTACCGCCCGGCGCGCAGCGCGATGCGCGGCTTCCATATCCGCCGCCCGCAATGCGCCGAGGACTGGCAGGCAATCAACACGCTGTACCTGGCCAATGGCATGGTGCAGGTCAATCCGCAGCGGCTCACGCCCCGGGAAGCCGGCGGGCCGGATTTCTGGCTGGCCGAGGATACCGACAGCAATCAGGTCATCGGCACCGTCATGGGTCTGAATCACGCCCGCGCCTATGACGATCCGGACAGGGGCTCCAGCCTCTGGTGCCTGGCCGCCGACAGCCAGACCCAGCGCTTCGGCGTCGGCGAGATGCTGGTGCGCCACCTGATCGAATACTTCATGAGCCGGGGTTGCAGCTATCTGGACCTGTCGGTGCTGCATGACAACCGGCAGGCCAAGACGCTGTATCGCAAGCTCGGTTTCCGCCAGTTGCGCACCTTCACCATCAAGCGCAAGAACAGCATCAACCAGGCGCTGTTTCTCGGCCCGGACCAGGACCGGGAGCTCAACCCCTATGCCCGCATCATCACCCAGGCGGCGCGGCGCAGCGGCATAGAGGTGACGATCAACGACGCGGAAGCCGGCCTGTTCACCCTGACCCAGGGTGGGCGCAGCATCCGCTGCCGCGAATCACTGAGCGACCTGACCAGCGCCGTGAGCATGACCCTGTGCCAGCAGAAGCAATTGACCCATCGCACCCTGCAGCGCCACGGCCTGCGCACCCCGACCTGGCAACTGGCGGGTGAGGCGCAGGACAACGCGGCGTTTCTCGCCGAACATGGCGCGCTGGTGGTCAAGCCCGACAATGGCGAGCAGGGCAATGGCGTGGCGGTGAATATCCGCGACCCCGAGACCCTGGAACAGGCCATCACCGAAGCCCGTCGGTTCGATACCCGGGTACTGCTGGAAAGCTTCCACCCCGGTGCCGACCTGCGCGTACTGGTGATCAACTACCAGGTGGTGGCAGCCGCCATCCGCCAACCGGCCCAGGTCTGCGGCGACGGGCGCATGACGGTGCGTGAACTGATCGACAAACAGAGCCGCCGACGCCAGGCCAGCACCGGTGGCGAGAGCCGCATTCCGCTGGACGAGGAAACCCGCCGCACGGTAGAGGCCGCCGGCTTCGACATGGACAGCGTACTGCCGGCCAGTCGGCAGTTGCAGGTGCGGCGTACCGCCAACCTGCACACCGGCGGCACCCTGGAGGATGTCACCGAGCAGTTGCATCCGACGCTGCGCGACAGCGCCATCACCGCCGCCCGTGCACTGGAGATCCCAGTAGTCGGTGTCGACCTGCTGGTGCCGGCGGTGGATCAGCCCGATTACGTCATCATCGAGGCCAATGAGCGCCCCGGTCTGGCCAACCACGAACCCCAACCCACTGCGGAGAGCTTCATCGACATGTTGTTCCCCCTCAGCCATCCCGGCTGAGCCCGACCAAAGGAGGCCCCATGCCCACCGAACATGGACCCGACATGCAGTACCTGCGTCAGGTACTGCTGGAGATGCTGGCCATCCCCTGCCCCACCGGCTTCACCGACGGCATAGTGCGCTACGTCGCCGAACACCTGGATGCCATGGGCGTGCCCTACGAGCTGACCCGCCGCGGCACCATTCGCGCCACCCTCAAGGGTCGCCAGCGTACCCCCGACCGTGCCATCGCCAGTCACCTGGATACAGTGGGCGCCATGGTCAGCGAAGTAAAGGACAGTGGCCGGCTGAAGCTGGCGCCCATCGGCTGCTGGTCGAGCCGCTTTGCCGAGGGCAGCCGGGTCAGCGTATTCACCGAGCAGGGCTGCTTTCGCGGTAGCGTGCTGCCACTGATGGCCTCCGGACATGCCTTCAACACCGAAGTCGACACCCTGCCGGTGAACTGGGACACCATCGAGCTGCGTCTGGACATCCTCAGCCACAGCCGTGCCGAGACCCTGGCCCATGGTATTGGCGTGGGTGATTTCGTCGCCTTCGATCCCTTGCAGGAGTTCACCGAGAACGGCTTCATCAGCGCCCGACACCTGGACAACAAGGCCGGCGCGGCGGCGCTGCTCACCGCCATCAAGCAGGTGGTCGACAGCGGCCAGCCATTGCCCATGGACTGCCACCCTCTGTTCACCATCACCGAGGAGACCGGCTCCGGCGCCGCCGGCGCGCTGCCCTGGGATGTCAGTGAGTTCGTCGGTGTGGATATTGCCCCGGTGGCGCCCGGCCAGGCCTCCACCGAACATGCCGTCACCCTGTGCATGCAGGACTCCAGCGGCCCCTATGACTACCATCTGACCCGTCATCTGCTGAACCTGTGCCAGCGCGACCGCATACCGGCGCAGCGCGACCTGTTCCGCTACTATCACAGCGATGCCGAGTCGGCGATACGTGCCGGCAACGACACCCGGGTAGCGCTGATCGCCTTCGGCACCGATGCCACCCACGGCTACGAGCGCACCCACCGCGATAGCCTGGAAGCCCTGACCCGGCTGCTGGTGGCCTATGTGTTCAGCCCGCCGGTATTCGAGCATGACAACCGCGACAACGCACCGCTGGAGCACTTCCAGCTGCAAACCGATGCCGAAATGCCGCTATCCAGCGAAACCCCGCTTCCCCCGCTGGAGCAGATATTCGCCTGCAACCGCGACGACGAGTGAACACTTGCCGCCCCGGCACCGGGGCGGCCGCCTATCTCTGCTAAGCTGGTGGCTGACATTTCCACCGCCATGAGAGAGTGCCATGCCCAGGCTGTTCCCCATTGTTCTTGTTGCCTCCACCAGCCTCCTTGCCTGCTCCATCCATGCCGCCAACCAACCGCTCAGCCTGCCGGCACAGATCATCCTCGGCGGCGGCGACGATGGCCAGGACCTGCAACTGCCGCTGGCCCGGCATAC
>NZ_PCQD01000015.1 GCF_002979975.1 Pseudomonas sp. MYb185
CGACCCTCCATGGCCTTGAACGGGGATTCGAAGTCACCACCTGGAAGGCCGGGTTCCATCCCGGCCTGCGGTGTCTCCGCCGCGCCGCTGGTCGAGATGGAACTCGACCTTCCATGGCCTTGAATGGGATTCGAAGTCACCACCTGGAAGGCCGGGTTCCATCCCGGCCTGCGGTGTCTCGGGCCACCCCCCCCGGGTCGAGATGGAGCTCGATCCTCTAGCTTCCACGACGCCTCAACCCTTGTAGATCAATACCCCCGGGCCAGCCTTGCGCTGGCTTTTCTCGGCCTTCTTGCGGGCACTGATCGTGGCTACGCATTGTTGGTCGTCATGCAGGATGACGATACATTCCAGGCACTGGATGCATTCGTCATAATCGATACGTCCGTCCCGGTGTATCGCGCCGATACCGCAGTGATTTCGGCAGTGCTGGCAGGGTTGGCCGCAGGCGTCGATCCGCTTCAACCATGAGAACAGGCGGAGCTTGCCCAATATGGCCAACCCCGCACCCAGTGGGCACAGGTAGCGACAATAGAATTTGTGGATGAACAGCCCCAGGCAGAGCAGCAGCAGGGCATAGGCGACGAAGGGCCAGGTACGGATGAAGAACAGGGTGATGGAGGTCTTGAAGGGCTCCACCTCGGCCAGACGTTCAGCCAGGGTCTGGGAAAGCGGGGCGCTGACCAGCAATAGCAGCAGGATCACGTATTTGATCCATTGCAACCGGCGATGCATCGGCTCCGAAACCTTCCACTGCCGAAGACGCAGCTTCCGGGCCAGCCAGGCCGCCATTTCCTGTAGCGCGCCGAATGGACAGAGCCAGCCACAGAACAGCCCACGCCCCCAGATGAACAGGCTGGCGAAGGTGAAGCACCAGAGCACGAAGATGACCGGGTCCATCAAGAACACGGTGATATCGAAACCATCGATGATCGCCAGCAGCAGCGTCGTGATATTGACCACGGACAACTGCCCCTGGGCATAGAAACCGATGAACACCAGGGTGAACAGCAGAAAGCCTGCGCGCAGCCAGTGGAATACCTGGCTGTGGCGACTGATGCGGTGCTGGAAGGTGAAGATCAGGCTCAGCAGGACCAGCGCGGCACCCAGCAGAGCGACCTGCCACCAGCGCTCCTGCCACATGCGCAGCCACACCGGAGCCGGTGTGGCACTGGCCTCGGGATGATGGATATCGAACAGCGCCGGGTCCGGCTCGAACGGATGCTCCAGCACCAGTTGGCTTTCCACCAGGTGGTTGCGTTGCAGGTTGACGTTGAGCTGCAGTTGAGCGGGTTGCGCCGGGTTGTAGGCGGCATGGGTCTTGATGCGGAAGATGTGGCCCTGCACACCCTGCAGCGGGGTTGCCAGCGTATCCAGCAGCGCACCGTTGTCAAAGTCCAGATCATGCAGTTCGATCGCCTGGCCGTTCTGCACCAGCACCACACGACTGGGAGCCGAGGCAGGGATGAAATCCCGCGGAACGTGAGGATAGGCACCCCGGGAGAGAATCAGCAGCGCCTGTTCACCCTCACGCAGGCTGCCGTTCAGCCGAGCGAAGCCGTCATCTCCCAGCAGATTG
Source organism: Pseudomonas sp. MYb185 (assembly GCF_002979975.1). Classification (GTDB taxonomy): domain Bacteria; phylum Pseudomonadota; class Gammaproteobacteria; order Pseudomonadales; family Pseudomonadaceae; genus Halopseudomonas. Next base: position 1,580 of record NZ_PCQD01000015.1, read on the forward strand.
CGCCCGGTCATCGGGGTGTTCAGATAGGCGAGGAACAGCTCGCTGAAGGGCTGGTCCGGGTCGATTCCGGGGTAATGCCCCAGGGAGTGGCCCAGTATCTGCTCGACCTCGGCCGCCTCCACGGTCCAGTGCTGGATATCACCTCGCCCCAGCAACTGCGGCCAGTCCAGAGGCTCATACAGCTCGGTATTCGGTGTCGCCAATGGGGCGCTGGTAAAGCCTTCCAGGTAGCTGCGAGCCACCGCCAGCGCCGATTGCAACACGGTTTCATTGAGGATCACCACCGATACGGTGGCCTTGCTGATGCCATCGAACTGGATGATGGACTGGCCGTCGCTCGAGTCCGGCTTGCGACCACCGACGACGACTGGCGTGCTGATCGGGTGCTGGCGGTATTGCTCCACGAATTCGAGCAGGGATTTCTCCCCCATGCCATGCAGGAATACCGGTTCGTGGTGCCCCAGTACCCTGACGCCGGCCAGCACCCCGTTGGTGTCCAGGCCGATCAGCAACCGGATCGGTTTGCCCGCGAATCCCTGCAGGCTGGAGTGGTCGGTGGACTCGAACGCATACCCCAGCAGTTCGTTCAACTGATAGACGGGATAGGCTGGTACATTGCCCTGCTTGTCATCGATTCGGGTGGCCTGGGGGAACAGTGACTGGATCGCTTCCTGGACCGGCGCAGTCGGGGGCGTATCGGCGATCAGCAGCGAACTGTGAAGCAGGCACAGCAGGGTCAGCGAGCGGAGCAGCAGATGCAGGCGGCGGGACAGCGACATGGCATGCCTCGATGGGTTGCATGGATTAACACCATGCTATCGAAGCCACCCGGCGCCGCCATGCGACTTGGGGTTCGGTGGATCACGACTTCAGTCGTAGAAACGGCTGGGCGGGGTCGGACCTGGGGCGTTTTGAGGTAATCTGTATGCCCCACAATAATAAAGTCGATCCTTGCCCATGTCTTACGATATCAGCCAACTGCGCAAATTCGTCACGCCCGAGATCATCTTCGGTGCCGGCTCCCGCAAAACGGTGGCCAACTACGTCAACACCTTTGCCGCCCGCAAGGTGCTATTGGTTTCCGACCCCGGCGTGGTGGCAGCGGGCTGGGTCGCTGATGTGGAGGAAAGCCTGCGGCAGCAAGGCGTGGATTATGTGCTGTATACCCAGGTCTCGGCCAATCCGCGGGTGGAGGAGGTGATGCAGGGGGCCGAGATGTACCGTGCCTCCAGCTGTGATGCGATCGTTGGTATCGGTGGTGGCAGCCCGATGGATTGCGCCAAGGCGATCGGCATCGTGGCCACCAATGGCGGGCATATCCTGGATTTCGAAGGGGTCGATACCATACGCGCCCCGGTTCCGCCGGTGATCCTGATTCCGACCACGGCGGGTACCTCGGCGGATGTATCGCAGTTCGTGATCATTTCCAACCAGCAGGACAAGGTCAAATTCTCGATCATCAGCAAGGCGGTGGTGCCGGATGTGGCGTTGATCGATCCCGAGGTCACCGCCACCATGGACCCGTTCCTGTCAGCCTGCACCGGGGTCGATGCGCTGGTGCATGCGATCGAGGCCTTCGTCTCCACCGGCAGCGGCCCGATGACCGATGCCCACGCCCTGGAAGCCATGCGGCTGATCAACGGCAACCTGGTGGCGATGATCCAGCAACCGGATGATATCCAGCTGCGCGAGAAAATCATGCTCGGCAGCCTGCAGGCCGGGCTGGCATTCTCCAATGCCATTCTGGGGGCGGTACATGCCATGTCGCACAGCCTCGGCGGCTATCTGGATCTGCCCCATGGCCTGTGCAATGCCATCCTGATGGAGCATGTGGTGGCTTTCAACTACGATGCCGCCCCGGATCGTTTCAAGGTAATTGCCCAGACCCTGGGTATCGATATCCGCGGCCTGTCCAACCAGCAGGTGCGCCAGCGACTGGTGCAACACCTGATCGAATTCAAGCAGGCGGTGGGCTTCCAGCAGACCCTGGGCATGCACGGGGTGGGGGTCAGTGATCTACCGATGCTGTCGATCCATGCCATGGATGACCCCTGTATCCTGACCAACCCGCGCGAATCCAGCCTCAGGGACGTTGAAGTCGTTTATGCCGAAGCCCTCTGACCCTCGTCGCGATATGCTGACCGGCCTGCTTGGGCTGGGCCTGCAATCGTCACGCAAAAGTTACTACCCGGAGCTGATGGGCCGTCTGGAAGAGCTGGAGACGGAGCGCAATCGCTACAAGTGGCTGTTCGAGAATGCCGTGCACGGTATTTTTCAGGCTGACCTGGAGCATGGCATTCGAGCCGCCAACCCCTCGCTGGTGCGGATGCTTGGCTATCCCTCGACCGAGGCCGTGCTGGCGGCAGCCACCGAGCTGAAGGACAGTTTCTTCGTTGGCGGACCGGCGGAGTTTGCCGAGGTATGCCGCAAGTTGCAGCTATCGGGGGAACTGATCGGTTATGAGACCCGGCTCAGACGCCTGGACCAGGGCGAACTGGATGTGCGCATGAACCTGCTGCTCAAGCAGGAGGCAGGGCGGACCCTGGTGGAAGGTTTCGTGGCCGATATCACCGGTCGCAAACAGGCCGAGCGGGCGATGCAGCAGCTCAACGAGCAACTCGAGCAACGGGTGCATGAGCGCACCCTGGAACTGGAAAACCTCAATGACAGCCTGCGCCGCGAGATCATCGAGCGCGAGCGGGTGCAATGGGCCCTGCGTGATGCCAGGGATGCCGCCGAGCTGGCCAACCGCAACAAGGATCACTATCTGGCGGCGGTCAGCCATGACCTGCTGCAGCCCTTGAACGCCGCACGGCTGCTCATGGCCACCCTGCGTGAGCGTGCTCTGCCGGCATCGGAGGCGCAACTGGTCGAGCGCTCCCATGCTGCGCTGGAAAGTGCGGAGGACATCCTCAGCGACCTGCTCGACATCGCCCGGCTGGATCACGGCAATGTTCCCCTGGACCTGGGCAACCACACCCTGGCGGAGGTCATCGACCCGCTGTTGAGCGAGTTCCAGGGGCTGATCGAGGCCAGCGGTCTGCAGGTGCGGACCAGGCTCGGGCGCTGGGCCGTACGGACTGACTACCGCATGCTCAGTCGAATCATGCGCAATCTGCTCAGTAATGCCATTCGCTATACGCCGACGGGGCGGATACTGATCGGTTGCCGGCGTCGGGGTGATCTGCTGACCGTCCAGGTGTGGGACACCGGCCTGGGCATTCCCCGCGAGCGTTTCGATGACATATTCCGGGAATTCAACCAACTGCATGGCGACCGGGTCGGGCCGCGCAAGGGCGCCGGGCTGGGGCTGGCCATCGTTGAACGTATCGCCCGGCTGCTCGAAGCACCTCTGCAACTGCACTCGGTGGTCGGTGCCGGCTCCATGTTCAGCGTCACGCTGCCGCTGGCCAGCGGCAACGCATCGACTCCGACGGACACCCTGCTGGAACAGCTCAGCGCTCCATTGCAGGGCAGGCATCTGCTGGTGATCGACAACGACACGATGATTCTCTCCAGCATGCAGGGGCTGCTTGAACAATGGGGAGCCCAGGTGCAGGTCGCGGTGGATCTGCCGGGGGCTCTGACCACGCTGGATGACCGGCGCCCCGACGCCATTCTGGTCGATTACCATCTCGATGCGGGCCAGACCGGTTGTGATGCGGTGAGCCTGTTGCGTGAGCATTTCCAGTGGCAGATACCCGCCATCATGATCACCGCCGATCGCAGCGAACACAGCCGGCAGCGGCTGCGTGATCTGGGCATACCGGTGCTGAACAAGCCGATCAAGGCGGGCAAGCTCAGAGCCATGCTGGGGCAGGTGCTGTGATGTGCCGCCTGCCGTGGCTGATCATCCCAAGGTAGCAATCGACCCGCTGCTTTGGCAGCAGGTCACCACCCCTTGGTACCCACAACCAAAGCCCGGTGTTTTCAGCTCCTTGGCAGAATAGGGTTGTTGATTCCGCTTTCCGATAATCCGCTGGACGCTCAGTTTCGTCAGCCACTGATTCCATCGGAGAGCACAATGAACAACAACAAAACCGCCTATCCTCTACTGACTGCACTGGCCGCCGCCATGCTCAGCGCCCAGGCCTCGGCAGCCATTACCCTGTATGACCAGGATGACACCAGCTTCTCGGTCGATGGTTATTTCAATGCCTTCTATGTGCACAACAAGGTCGACCACCTCGATCCTGATCTGGACCGCAACCAATCCCGGGTGAAGATGGGCTTCCTGCCCAACTACATCGGCTTCAATGTCGACAAGAAATTCGACAACCTGACCCTCGGCGGCCGTTCGTCATTCTGGGTCACCATCAATGACAGCGAGGACAATGCCACCAGTACCGGTATCGATGTGCGCCAGTTCTACGGTACCGTTTCCGGCAGCTGGGGTGAGGTGCTGTTCGGCAAGGACTTCGGTCTGTTCGGCCGCTCCAACATCATGCTCGACGAGTTCCTCACCGCCTACGGTCAGTCCAGCGACACACTCGGGCTGGTCGACGGCGGCGGGGTATCCTTTGGCAATATCGGCACCGGCTATCCCTATCCATTCCCCACCTCCCAGATCACCTATCGCTCGCCAGTGATGAACGGCTTCCGGGCCGCAGTGGGCATCATGGACCCGGTCGACGGTCATCTGGTGGACGACAACGGGGTGCAGACCGGCAAGGATTACCAGGACAGTCCGCGTTTCGAGAGCGAACTCACCTATCAGTTCGAGCTGGGTGGCGCGCAACTGCATACCTGGCTCAACGGCATGTACCAGGAGGCGCAGAATACCGGGGCCGGTGTCGACTCGGTGAAATCCCGCGGGCTGGGCTATGGGGTGCAGGCCAGGTTGGGCCAGCTTTCGCTGACCGGATCCGGCTTCGATGCCGAGGGCATCAACCCGTTCTTCACCAACAACGCGACCCAGGCCACGCTGCGTGAGAGCGACAGCCAGGGCTATCTGCTCCAGGGGTCCTACACCTTCAACAAGACCCGGTTGGCACTGTCCTATGGCAAGACCCGGGATGATGGCAACGGACTGGGCTACCAGGCGGACTTCAAGACCAGCGGGGTTGGCCTGTTCCACAGCATCAATGACAACCTGACGCTGGTCGCCGAGTACAACCGCTTCGACCTGAAAAACCGGGATGCCGGTGACCGGGTGGAGAAAACCGACACCCTCGCTCTGGGCGTGGCCCTGGGCTGGTAATCCCTGATGTCCAATAACAGGGCCGGGCAATAAGCCGGCCCTCATCCTTAAGCACTATCGGCTTGCTACTCAAGCAGCATGGGGCAGGGCCCGGTGGCTCAATAGAATCTCGTCATGGCCATCGTGCAGAGAGGTATCCATGCAACAGATACTGGCAGATTGTTTCCGAACCGCCATGACCGATGTTGCCGACCCGGAGCTGGCGGCTCAGAGCCTGGCCCGCCAGCTGCTTCATCCACATCTCGGGTTTGTGCTGTTCTTCTGCTCCGCCCACTATCCGCTCGACAGGTTGGGGGCGGCACTGGAGCAACACTTCGGTGGGGTAATGCTGGTCGGTTGTACCAGTGCCGGGGAAATCACCCCGCAAGGCTATGGCCGGGGTTGCATCAGCGCCGTTGGCTTCGACTGCCGCGCCTTCGCCATTGACAGCACGCTAATCAGTGCGCTGGATAGTTTCAGCCTGGTGGATGCCCAGGCCTCGGTCGAGAAGATGCTCAACCATTGCCGGCACGCGCTACTGGCACCGATCAAGGAGCACACCTTTGCCCTGACCCTGCTTGACGGTCTCTCCAGCCGTGAGGAGGTGGTGCTGGCCACCTTGAGCGCGGCGTTGGGGAGCATTCCGCATTTCGGCGGGTCGGCTGGCGGGGACGATCATCAGGGGCACACCTACGTCTACTACCAGGGGGTATTCCACTCCGGGGCGGCGATCGTGGTGATGATCAACACCTGGCTCGATTTCGAAGTCTTTACCACCCACAACCTGCAGGCCAAGGCCGAGAAACTGGTGGTGACCGCCGCCGACAATGACAGCCGGACCGTGCTGGAACTCAATGCCGAGCCTGCCGCCCAGGAGTATGCACGTCTGGTCGGCGTGCCTGTCGATCAGTTGAGCACCGCGACCTTCGCCCTGAACGCACTGGCGGTGCGTATCCGCGACCAGTTCTATGTACGCTCCATTCAACGGGTCAATGCCGATGGCAGCCTGACCTTCTATTGCGCGGTGGATACCGGCATCGTGCTGACCGCGATGGCCTCGCGGCCACTGTTGCCGGATCTGCAGAAACAGATGGCGCAGCTGCGCCAGCGCCTGGGCGAGCCGGTGCTGATCATCGCCTGCGATTGCGTGTTGCGCCGGCTGGAAGCGGAGCTGCTGGAGCAGGATGCCGAGCTGGCAGCCTATATGGCCGGTAACGCGGTGCTGGGGTTCAATACCTACGGCGAGCAGTTCAATGGCATGCATATCAACCAGACCTTCACCGGGGTGGCCTTTGCCTATCCACGCTGAGCTGACGGCCCAGACCGATCGCGATGAGTTGCTGGCCCTGCGTGCAGCCAACAACAAGTTGCGGCGGATCAATGCGGCGCTGATCGAACGGGTCGAGTCGATCGCCAATCCGCGTACCGAAAGTTACGCCGCTTTCCAGCATTCGGTGGAACTGGCCGAGCAGGTGCGTGAACGTACCCAGGCGCTGAACGAGACCATGGCCGAGCTGCAGGCCAGCAATCGCCTGCTCAACGAGGCGCGAGCCAGGGCGGAAACAGCCCGGCACCATCTGGCTGATGCCATCGAAAGCATGAACGACGGGGTGGTGCTGTTCGACAAGGACAGACGCATCGTGCTGTTCAACAGCCACTACGCGCGCTTCTGGGAGGGCACCCGGGTGCGGGTGCGTGAGGGCGTGCGACTGGAGGAACTCAAGCGTCTGGCTGCCGCTAGCGGCCTGGTGATGGACATGGAAGCCGGTGCCGATGGGCACATGCTGTATCGCATGCGCAACAAGCGCTGGGTCCAGGTCAGCGAGCGGCCGACCCGGGAAGGCGGCCTGGTCATCATCTATACCGATATCACCGACCTGAAAAATTCTGAAACGGCCCGCCGGGAGCAGGCCCTGGCGCAGAAGACACGCCTGCTGCAGCGTACCGTGGACAGCCTGTCCCAGGGGGTTGCGGTGGTGAACGAGGAGGGCGGGCTGGAGCTGTGGAACTACCGTTTCCTGGAGCTGGCCGGGCTGGCCCCGGTCAGACCGCACCGGCCCTTTGCCGAAGTGCTGGAAGACAGCGAGCTGGACCTGTTCACGCCGTACAGTCACAGCGCCGCAGGGCAGCCCCAGTTGACCTGCGAACAGCGACTCGGCAATGGCCGGGTGCTGGAGATGCGCAGCCATCCCATGCCGGCGGGCGGTTTCGTCAACACCTACACCGACATCACCGAGCGCGACCTGTATGCCAAGGCGCTGCTGGAAAGCGAGCGCTGGGTACGCCTGATCACCGACCACCTACCGGCCATGATCGCCTATGTGGAACAGGATCTGACCTACCAGTTCACCAACAAGGTATATGACGAGTGGTACGGCTGGCAGCGTGGCAATATTCTCGGCCAAAGCATGATGCATGTGCATAACGCAGAGCAGTTCACCCGGTTGGAGCCCTATATAGAACGGGCCTTCAATGGTGAAAGCGTGAGCTTCGAGTTTGCCGAATGCAGCCTCAATGGGGATGAGCGCTACCTGCTGCGCTCCTATGTGCCCAACCGAGACCCGAATGGCGAGGTCACCGGGCTGTTCGTCCTGATCCGGGATGTCACCGAGCGTCGGCGCAGCGCCGAAGCGCTGCACCAGGCGTACCAGCACCTGGAGCAGCGGGTCAGGGAACGAACCCGGGAACTGACCAGCCTGAACGACCAACTGCGCCAGGAAATCAACGAACGGGCCCAGGCGGAGGCGCGACTGCGCGAGGCCAAGCATGAAGCTGAGCAGGCCAACCTGTCGAAGACCAAGTTTCTCGCAGCCGTCAGTCATGATCTGCTGCAGCCGTTGAACGCCGCGCGCCTGTTCACCGGTGCCTTGCTGGAGCAGCCGGTACCGCCGCCCAGCGGCGCGCTCGCCAGGCAGATCAACCAGTCGCTGGAAGATGTCGAGAACCTGCTCGGTACGCTGGTGGATATTTCCAAGCTGGATGCCGGGGTGATCAGGCCGGATGTCAGCTCCTTCAACATTGCCGAGCTGCTGGATAATCTGGCCAATGAGTACCGGCAGGTATGCGCCAGCCAGCAACTGCAGTTTCGTTTTGCCGGCAGCCAGTGCGTGGTGCACAGCGATATCCAGTTGCTGGCACGGATTCTGCGCAACTTCCTGACCAATGCGGTCCGCTACACGCAGAACGGCCGGATTCTGCTGGGGTGTCGCCGCCATGCCCACGGGCTGCGCATAGAGGTCTGGGATACCGGCATGGGGATCGCCGAGGACAAGCTGGAAGAGATCTTCCAGGAATTCAAACGCATTCAGCCTGCCACCCAGGCCCGGGACCAGGGTCTGGGGCTGGGCCTGGCCATCGCGGAAAAGGTCGCGCGCATGCTCGGCCATCGGATCCGCGTCCGCTCGGTAGAAGGCAAGGGGTCGGTGTTCTCCGTGGATATTCCCTATGGCAGGCGTAGCCCGGTACCGAACACCGCGGCATCGATTCCGGCGAGCATCGGCCAGCATCTGCGCGGTGCGCGCATCTGGGTAGTGGATAATGACCCATCAATCTGTGCGGCCATGCGCACCTTGCTGGAGAACTGGGGCTGTGAGGTGATCACGGCGCTGTCGGCTGATGATCTGGCCAGCCAGGTGGACGGGTTCCGTGCTGCAGCCGACCTGCTGCTGGCCGACTATCACCTGGATCACGGTGCCAATGGGGTGGATGTCGCGGCCGCGATCAACGCCCGCCGCGGTACACCGCTGCCGGTGCTGCTGATCACCGCCAATTACAGCAACGAGTTGAAGCAGCAGGTGCGCGAGCTGGGGCACATGCTCATGCACAAGCCCGTCAAGCCAATGAAGCTGAAGGCTGCCATGAGCCACATACTGGCCCAGCCAGGTTGATCAGCGCCGCAGATAGGCGCTGAAATCCACATCGACGGCGGACAGAATGGCCTGTACCCGGTTGCTGACATGCAGCTTGCGCAGGATGGCGGAAACATGCGCCTTGACTGTGGTTTCGGCAATATCCAGATGATAGGCGATCTGCTTGTTCGACTCGCCCTTGGCCATGCGTTCCAGGACCAGCAGCTGCTTGCGGGTCAGGGCATACAGCAGCTCCGGCGACAGTGGTGCCTCGTCAGGTGTACGTCGGGTGATGGTGCGATTGGAGCGGATGACATCCGAGGGCAGGTAGACATCACCAGCCAGAATCTGCACGATGGCCTCGGTCATCTGCGCCCTTGGTGAAGATTTGGTGATGAACCCCACGGCGCCATAGGTGATCGCCTGCAACACGACCTGTTTGTCTTCCTCCGCCGATACGATCACCACCGGAATCGACGGCGACTCGTTGCGCAGAGTGATCAGTCCGTTCAGCCCATGCATTCCGGGCATGTTCAGATCCAGCAGGATCAGGTCCAGATCATCATGTTCCCTGGCAATGCCCAGGGCACTGTCCAGGTCCGAGGTTTCCAGCAGTTCGGAGCCGGGAAAACCGGCTGCAACCACGTTGCAGATAGCTTCACGGAACAGAGGGTGGTCGTCGGCTATCAGTATTTTGTACATGACCTGCTCCAGGCTGTTCTTGTTATCGACTGCCAGCCATTGTGCTCGCAGTGTTTATTATATGTCCGGCATTACACCCTGTGACGGGGTACTTTCAAATAGTACATTGGCATCAGAGCTTACAACCAAAGTAGTAGATGGCAACGGAAAACCCCGCCGTACCTTGCCAACAAGTAGCGCTCAGGAAGTACCAAGGTAGCATTCAAGTGCGGTGCCCAGGCCTTAGGATGGACGTATGTCGGCAGTGCCGTACCGGTGGGTTGCTTCACCGCTTTGCGGTTCGCAATGACGAGGGAGAGTGGTTGGGGCTATGCCACCTCCGTGGCTCCCCAGCTGTCATTGCGAGCCCGCAGGGCGTGGCAATCCACGGCGCTGGCCATCCAGCGCACCGAGCTTGTGGGCTGCCGTCTCCTGCTGGTAATAGCGGAGTGGAATGTTTAATGGGAGGTCGGGGCATGCATATCCTGTTATTGGACGATCACTTCATTGTCAGGCAGGGCTATCGCAGCCTGCTCGCGGCACAGCATCCACAGGCTGGCATCCTGGAAGCGGGCAGTGGTGAGGAAGCACTCACGGCCGTCCAGCAGCAGGTGCCGGACCTGGTGATCCTGGAGGTCAGCCTGCCCGGCATCAGTGGTATCGAAACCGCTCGCCGTCTGCTGCAGCGCTGGCCGCTGCTGCGTATCCTGTTCTTCAGCATGCACGACGAACTGCCGCTGGTGCGCCAGGCACTGGCGGTCGGCGCCATGGGTTTCATAACCAAGGGGGCAGGGCGGGAAGTACTGCTCGAGGCGGTGAAGCGCTGCCTGACCGGCCATCGCTACATCGAGCAGGAGCTGGCCATCCAGCTTGCCTGTTCGGCGGACGACAGCAGGCTCGACCCGCGTCTGGAGTGCATGACGCCCCGCGAGTTCGAGATCTTCGTCATGCTCTCCAAAGGCCTTGCTCCACGCCAGATCGCCCATCACCTCTGCCTGAGCAGCAAGACCATTTCCAATAACCTGACCATGCTGAAACAGAAACTCGATGTCACCTCGTTGGCCGAGCTGGTTCATCTGGCCATCGATACCGGCGTGATCCGCATGCACGGTCTGATCGGTCGGCAGCTAAGCTGAACCTGCCGACAGCCTCATTGTGCCTGGGGACTGAGGTGGGCTTCCCAGTCTACCGGGCAGTCGATGCAGTTGGTCATGTGCATATTCAGGTAGGTGCCATAGTGCAGGCGGGTGCCGGTCATGGTCGCTGACTCCAGGTTGGCGTGGTTCATTTTCGACTCCTGCAGATTGGCATCGCTCAGATCGGCACCCTTGAGATCGGCCTTGGGCAGCCAGGCCATCTCCAGATTGGCGGCACGCAACACCACATCATGCATGCGGGCTGCACTGAAGCGGGCGAACTCCAGATTGGCTCCGGTGAAGTCAGCCTGCCGGAACTCGCCGCCCTGGGCATTCAGGTTCCATGCCTGGACCGCGACAAAGCTGCTGCCGATGGCGCTGGCACCGCGCATGGCGGTTTGTTGCAGACTGGCACGGTTGAAATTGGCGCCGTCGAGTCTGGCATTATCCAGTTTGGCCTGGTCCAGCTTGGCGTGGCGCAGATCGGCACCGCGCAGATCGGCGCCGGTGAGGTCAGCCTTGCTCAGATCCTTGTGGCGCAGATCGGCCTGGCGCAGATCCACACCGGGGCAGGAGGTGCCGCGCACCAAGGCGCAGCCATTGATGGTAACGACATCTTCATCGGCAACATCCGCCACCTGGGCTTGCAGCGCGAGGCTGCATGTTGCCAGACCGGACATCAGCAGCATGCGGGGAATCAAAGGATTCATGGTCCGTACCTCTGTCGGTGATTCATGCAGTTGCGCCAGGCTGGGCCTGGCGCAACGTCGGTTACCGCGATAGTGCTCAGCGCTTGGCTGTCTGCTGTTCCCAGGACGGGAGCTTGAACACCCAGAAGGAACCACCCTGGGCGACCGGCTTGGTCAGCTCGGCCATGTCGCCACCCCACAGCGGAACCGCGCCGCCGTAGCCGGTGGTAACGCCGATGTACTGCTCACCATCCTGTTCCCAGGTGATCGGCGGGGAAATGATCCCGGTGCCGGTCTGGAATTTCCACAGCTCCTTGCCGGTCTTGGCATCGAACGCCTTGAAGTAGCCATCGCCGGTGCCGGTGAACACCAGGTTGCCCGCGGTCGCCAGGACGCCTGCCCACAGCGGCAGCGGTTCCTTGTGCTCCCATTCCACCTTACCGGTGGTCGGGTTCATCGCCCGCAGGATGCCGACGTGGTCGTCATACAGACGCTTGATGCGGAAACCCATGCCCAGGTAGGCCGAGCCCTTGTTGTAGCTGACTTCCTCGGTCCAGTAGTCTTCCTTCCAGTGGTTGGCGGGAACATAGAACAGACCGGTGTCCTTGCTGTAGGCCATCGGGTTCCAGTTCTTGCCACCAAGGAAGGGCGGCGATACCTCGACCGCTTCGCTGCGCTCCTGGCCCGGCTGCAGGCGTGGCGGGCGCTGGCCTTCGTTTTCCACCGGACGGCCGGTCTCCAGATCGATATGGCTGGCCCAGGTGATGTTGTCGACGAACGGGAAGGCGTTGGTCAGCTTGCCGTTATTGCGGTCGACCACATAGAAGAAGCCGTTGCGGTCGGCGTGGGCGGTGGCCTTGACGGTCTTGCCTGACTGGTCCTTGTAGTCGAACAGCACCAGCTCGTTGTTGCCGGAGAAGTCCCAGGCATCGTTGGGGGTATGCTGGTAGAACCACTTCACCTCGCCGGTGGTCGGGTCCACGGCGACCTGGCCACTGGTGTAGAGGCTGTCATAGTCAGCCGGGTTGCCGTCCTTGGAGGTCCGCGCCCAGCCATTCCACGGCGCGGGGTTGCCGGCACCAACGATGATGGTATTGGTTTCCGGGTCGAAGCTCGCACTTTGCCAGGGCGCACCGCCACCCTGGCTCCAGGCTTCGACCTTGCCGGTGGGGGAGTTCGGATCGTCCGGCCAGGAGGGCGCCTTGATATCACCGGTGGGCGTGCTGTCCTTGCCGTTCAGACGGCCCATGTGGCCTTCGACGAAGGGCCGCATCCAGATTTCCTCGCCGGTATCGGGATCACGGGCAAACAGCTTGCCGACCACGCCGAACTCGTCACCGGAGGAGCCGTGGATCAGCAGCGTCTTGCCGGTTTTCTGGTCCTTGACGATGGTCGGAGCGCCGGTCATGGTGTAGCCGGCACGGTGATCACCGAACTTCTCCCGCCAGACCACCTTTCCGGTGTCCTTGTTCAGTGCCACGACTCCGGCATCCAGGGTGCCGAAGAATACCTTGTCGCCATAGATCGCCGCGCCGCGGTTGACCACGTCACAGCAGGGGCGGATGTCGTCCGGCAGGCGATGGGAATAGCTCCACAGACGTTTGCCGGTCTTGGCATCCAGGGCGAACATGCGTGAATACGAACCGGTGACATAGATCACGCCGTCGTGCACCAGCGCCTGGGATTCCTGCCCGCGCTGCTTCTCATCGCCGAACGAGAACGACCAGGCCGGAGTCAGCTTGAAGACGTTCTGGTCGTTCACCAGGCTCAGCGGGCTGTAGCGCTGGGCGTTGTTGCCCATGCCGTACATCAGTACGTCGTGGGTGGTGGTGTGATCGTTGGCGATATCGTCCCAAGTGACTGGCTTGGCCGCCACGTGGGATGCGCTCAGGGCAAGTCCAGCCGTGAGGATAAGGTATCTCACAGCCCGGGCTGCAGGCCTCATGGCAGGAAGTGTTTTTGTTGTCATGGCAGTGTTCCTTGTTGTTGGAAGAGGGCAGCATTGCTGGTCCACGCCAACATCTTGGTCAGGGCAGGGAAGGGGCGAAACGGAAAATAACCCGTAGTTGGCGGGAAATAGTCCCTTGCGGATGCTCCTTGGGATGCCTACCGGAGAACCGCTACTTCAGGAGGAGAGAAACGCTGCTTTGGCATCTGTGATCAGCTGAATGCGCCGCGCCATGGCCCGCCGGCGGGGGCTCTCGCCCATGTACCTACTACCAAGGAAGCATCCCCCGACCACCAAAGCAGCATTGGGAGCTTCTCGCTACCTTCCTACCATTTCTGCCGACAGCCGAATAAAAACCATCCGTATCACACGGCCGCGAGGTAAGCAGGATGACACAGTACAAGAAAACACTGAAATTGGCCGCCATCAGCCTGGTGCTGGTAGCCGGCCAGGTCTGGGCGCATGGCAACGTAACGCCGCAAGCCGTCGACACCAAGGGCCTCGACAAGCTCGGAGAGGAGTGGCTGGAGTCCAACCCTTACCGTGAAGGTCATCCGCAATACGAGACCGCCGTGACCATCGGCGCTTCCGCCTATAACCAGAACTGTGCCGCCTGCCACGGCCTCGACGGCATCTCCGGGGGCATCAATCCGGACCTGCGCTATCTGGAGACCGGCGACTACGGCGATGAATGGTACAAGGAACGGGTGGTCAACGGCGCCGTGCGTGATGGCCGGGTGTACATGCCGAAGATGGCCGACTTCCTCAGCCAGGAAGCGCTCTGGGCCATCCGTGCCTGGCTGGAAACCGTTGCCATTGAGCAATAGCCACGCGGGCCCATGAGATTTCCAATACATTACCGAGGTATCCAATGAGCGCCGACCATCTGTATCCCGTTCCGCCAGCCGTGGCCCAGCACGCCCATATCGATGAGCCCCGTTATCAGGCGCTGTACCAGGCATCGATCTCCCACCCCGAACAGTTCTGGGCGGAACAAGCCAAGCGCATTGACTGGATGACCGCATTCTCGCAGGTCAAGCAGACCTCGTTCGATACCGAGCAGTTCGGTATCCAGTGGTTTACCGGTGGCCAGCTCAACGTGTCGGCCAACTGCCTGGACCGCCACCTGGCTGAGCGCGCGGAGCAGACCGCGATCATCTGGGAAGCGGATGAGCCAGGCTCCGCGATACATATCAGCTACCGGGAACTGCACGCACAGGTGTGCCGTTTCGCCAACGTGCTGAAGCAACAGGGTGTCGTCCAGGGCGATGTGGTTACCCTGTACATGCCGATGATTCCCGAAGTCGTTATTGCCATGCTGGCCTGCACGCGCATTGGTGCGATTCATTCGGTGGTCTTCGGCGGGTTCTCTCCCGAGGCGCTGAGCAGCCGAATCGGGGACTGCGGCTCAAGGATAGTCGTCACCGCCGATGAAGGCTGCCGGGCAGGGCGGCGCATTCCATTGAAGGCGAATGTCGATGCGGCAATCGAGCTGCTGGGTGATCGCTCGGTCAACCGGGTGATCGTGGTCCGTCATACGGGTGCGGACGTTGCCTGGGATGCGCGACGGGACCATGACTATGACCAGTTGATGTCCAGAGCCGAGGCACACTGCCCACCCCTGGCGATGGATAGCGAAGCGCCGCTGTTCATTCTTTACACCTCGGGGTCCACCGGTCAGCCCAAGGGTATCGTGCATACCACTGCGGGCTATCTTCTGTACGCCGCGCTCACCCACGAGACGGTTTTCGATTACCAGCCCGGCGAGACCTACTGGTGCACTGCAGATGTGGGCTGGATCACCGGGCACAGCTATATGGTCTATGGGCCGCTGGCCAACGGCTGCACCAGCGTGATGTACGAAGGTGTGCCCAATTACCCGGATATCACCCGTATGGCGCAGATCATCGATAGCCACAAGGTCAATATCCTGTACACGGCACCTACCGCCATCCGCGCCATGATGGCCCAGGGCGATGCTGCCGTGCAGGGTGCCGACGGCAGCAGTCTGCGGATACTTGGCTCGGCTGGCGAACCGATCAACCCCGAAGCCTGGAACTGGTTCCACCAGACTGTCGGCCAGGGCCGCTGCCCGATTGTCGATACCTGGTGGCAGACCGAGACGGGCGGCATCATGGTCACGCCATTACCCGGCGCCACGGCGCTCAAGCCCGGCTCGGCCACTCGTCCGTTCTTTGGCGTCCGGCCTGCTCTGGTGGACAATGAAGGCCAACTGCTGGAAGGCGAAGCCGAAGGCAACCTGGTACTGCTCGACTCCTGGCCGGGCCAGGCCAGATCCATTCATGGTGATCATTCGCGTTTTATCGAAACCTATTTCAGCACATTCAAAGGCGTTTACTTCACAGGGGACGGTGCCCGGCGTGATGCCGATGGCTACTACTGGATCACCGGCCGGGTGGATGACGTACTGAACGTATCGGGGCACCGTATGGGCACCGCCGAGATCGAAAGCGCCCTGGTTGCGCATCAGCAGGTGGCCGAGGCGGCGGTGGTGGGCGTTGCGCATGATATCAAAGGGCAGGGGATCTACGCCTACGTCACCCTGAATGCGGACGTGCAGCCCAGCGAATCACTACGCATTGAACTGATTCAGTGGGTACGCCGCGAAATCGGCCCGATCGCCACACCGGACTGCATTCACTGGACCAGTGGCCTGCCGAAAACCCGCTCGGGGAAAATCATGCGACGCATCCTGCGCAAGATAGCAGCGGCTGAATATGAGGGGCTGGGCGACCTGTCCACCTTGGCTGATCCGGCAGTGGTTGACCACCTGATCAATGAGCATCGTCGCATCAGCGCTGTGGCAAGCTGAAGTATCAGCCCCGGGATGCTGGGTCAGGTCCTGGGGTTCCATGTTGGACGCGGTTTCTTTCGAGCAATAGAGGAGAACGATCAGAGCCTGGCAGGCTCCTATGGTAGAGAAAGCTGTAGATGTATGGTTCAAGTACGTAACGAGTTTGTCGGCAGGTGTCGGCAAGCTTGAGCTATCAATCACCGGAGGACTCTATTATGTGGACAAAACCCAGCTATACCGATCTGCGCATTGGTTTTGAAGTCACCATGTACTTCGCCAACCGCTAAGCGCAAGCGCACTGCCTGGCTGGTTTGCACCTCGAACCGGTCTGGCAGCTGCGCCCCGAGGCTCATACCATGCTGATTCATATTCTGGGCTCTGCTGCTGGTGGCGGTTTCCCGCAGTGGAACTGCAACTGCCGTAATTGTGATGGCTTGCGCAAGGGGCGGATCAATGCCCGGTCACGCACCCAGTCGTCCATTGCGCTATCCGATGGTAGCGGCAGTTGGGTGCTATGCAATGCTTCACCCGATATCCGTACGCAACTGGAGCAAACGCCGGTATTGCAACCCGGCCGTCAGTTGCGCGATACCGCCATTGGTGGAATCGTGCTGATGGACAGCCAGATCGATCACACCACGGGGCTGTTGACCCTGCGCGAAGGTTGCCCCCACCAGGTCTGGTGCACGGAGATGGTCCATCAGGACCTGACTACCGGCTTTCCGCTGTTCAATATGCTGGAACACTGGAATGGTGGCTTGCAGTGGAACCGCATCGAACTGGATGAAGGCTTCAGCGTTCCCGCCTGTCCGGCTCTGCACTTCACCCCGATCCCCTTGCGCAGCGCCGCGCCGCCCTATTCGCCGCATCGCAACAACCCGCATCCCGGGGACAATATCGGCTTGTTGGTGCGCGATAGCAACACCGGCGGGGTGCTGTTCTACGCACCTGGCCTGGGCCAGCCCAGCAGCCAGGTGCGAGACGCCATGGCCATGGCCGACTGCCTGCTGGTCGATGGCACGCTCTGGCGCGAGGATGAAATGCGCCACGCTGGCGTGGGAACCAAGCTGGGCAGCGAGATGGGCCACCTGCCGCAGAGTGGGGAGGGCGGGATGATCGAGCTGCTCGGTGCATACCCGCAGAGCCGGCGGGTGCTGACCCATATCAACAACACCAACCCGATTCTGGACGAAGACTCGGCCGAACGCGCGGAGTTGACGCGCCACGGCATCGAGGTTGCCCATGATGGATTGCTGATCAACCTGTAAGGAGAGCAGCATGTCAGTTGAACCGATGAGCCGTGCGGCATTCGAACAGGCCCTGCGTGACAAGGGGCGCTATTACCATATCCATCATCCGTTCCACATTGCCATGCATGAGGGGCGCGCCACTCGGGAACAGATTCGCGGCTGGGTCGCCAACCGCTTCTATTACCAATTGAACATTCCGCTAAAGGATGCCGCCATCCTCGCCAACTGCAGCGATGCCGCTGCGCGTCGGGAGTGGGTGCAACGGATCATCGACCACGATGGTACCGCCGAGGCCGGCGGCGGTATCGAAGCCTGGTTGCAGTTGGGCGAAGCAGTCGGCTTGAGCCGGGCAGAGCTGCTTGACCAGCGCCATGTATTGCCCGGTGTGCGCTTTGCCGTGGACGCCTATGTCAACTTCGCCCGCCGCGCCGGCTGGAAGGAGGCCGCCAGCTCATCACTGACCGAACTCTTCGCGCCGCAGATTCATCAGTCGCGGCTGGACAGCTGGCCGGAACATTATCCCTGGATCGATCAACAGGGCTATCGCTACTTCCGCCGCCGTCTGAGCGAAGCACGCCGGGATGTGGAACATGGCCTGCGGATCACCCTGGACCATTACCAGACCTTCGAGGCCCAACAGCGCATGCTCGAGATCCTGCAGTTCAAGCTGGATATCCTGTGGAGCATGCTCGATGCCATGTCGATGGCCTATGAGCTGGGCCGTGCACCGTACCATACGGTCACCGATCAGCCTGCCTGGCACCGGGGGATCGCTCTGTGAATACACCGTCGCTGACAGTTGTGCCGATGTTCAGACCGGGCTACCGGATGCAATGGGAGCCTGTGCAGGACTGCCATGTGCTGCTCTACCCCGAGGGTATGGTCAAGCTCAATGACAGTGCTGCCGAGATATTGAAACGGGTCGATGGTCAACGCTCAGTCAATGAGATCATCGCTGAACTGCAAGCCAGCTTTCCGTCTGCATCCGAGCTGGATGCAGACGTTCTGGCCTTTATCGGGGAAGCCCATGAACAACACTGGATCCGTTTTCGCTGACAGCCAGCCCCGGCCCGAACAGGGACCACCGCTGTGGCTGCTGGCCGAACTGACGTACCGCTGCCCGTTGCAGTGTCCCTACTGCTCCAATCCGCTGGAATTTGCCGAGCACAAACAGGAACTGAGCACCGCGCAATGGATTGATGTGTTCAGTCAGGCACGAGCGCTGGGTGCCGCCCAGCTGGGTTTTTCCGGTGGTGAGCCGCTGGTGCGGGAGGACCTGGCTGAGTTGATCGGTGCGGCGCGGGAAATGGGCTATTACACCAACCTGATCACCTCCGGCATGGGATTGAATCAGTCGCGCATCGAGCAGTTCCTGGAGGCAGGGCTGGATCATATCCAGATCAGCTTTCAGGCCTCGGACAGCGAGGTGAACAACATGCTGGCCGGCTCGCGCAAGGCCTTCGATCAGAAACTGGCGATGGCCCGGGCGGTCAAGGCTGCCGGCTATCCCATGGTGCTGAACTTCGTTACCCACCGGCACAATATCGACCAGATCGAGAAAATCATCGAGTTGTGCCTGGCACTGGAAGCCGACTTCGTGGAGCTGGCCACCTGTCAGTACTACGGCTGGGCCCACCTGAATCGCGCCGGCCTGCTACCGACCAAGGCGCAGCTGGATCACGCTGAAGCCGTGACCAACCGCTACCGAGCCCAACTGGCGGAGCAGGGCCACCCCTGCAAGCTGATCCTGGTGACCCCCGACTATTACGAGGAGCGACCGAAAGGCTGCATGAACGGATGGGGCAATATCTTCCTGACCATTACCCCGGATGGCACGGCCTTGCCTTGCCATAGCGCCCGGCAATTGCCGGTGACCTTTCCCAGCGTCAGCGAATACAGCCTGTCGCATATCTGGTATGACTCCTTCGGCTTCAATCGCTATCGGGGCGATGACTGGATGCAGGAGCCCTGTCGCTCCTGTCCCGAAAAACACCAGGATTTCGGCGGTTGCCGCTGTCAGGCTTATATGCTGACCGGGGATGCGACCCAGGCCGATCCGGTGTGCAGCAAGTCACCGCACCATCACCAGATACTGTCCGCCCGGGCCGAGGCCGAACTGCCCCAGCCACCGATCGAGGAACTGACCTTTCGCAATGAACGCACCTCCAGAATCATCTGCAAGGTCTGAGCGGGCCGGACGCTGGCGCAGTGATTTTTCCGCTGCCGATGCGGTGGCCGCGGGCACCGATTACGCTGACCTGACCTGCGATGAGCAGCGGGTGCTGTGGGTCGAGTTTTTCCCAGGGGAGGGACGCAGCGCGGTAGTCGAGTGGACACCCAGGGGCACACGGCGCCTGACGCCGCCCGGCTACAGCGTGCGCAGCCGGGTCTACGAGTATGGCGGCGGCGCGTTGTGTCTTGCCGGCGATGGTCTGGTGTTCGTCAACGAGGCGGACCAGCAGCTCTATCACCAGCGGTTCGATGACCTGTCCTGTACCCAACTGAGCTGCGCTGTCGATTGCCGCTACGGTGGGCTGGTGTTTGACCCGGTACATCGCCGTATCATCGCCGTGGAGGAACAGCATGGTGGCAGTGAGGTGGCTCACCGACTGGTAGCGATCGATCTGCGTGGTATCCGGCATCTGCTGGCCGAGGGTGCGGACTTCTACAACAGCCCCTGTCTCAGCCCCGATGGCCAGCGCCTGGCGTGGATCGAATGGCAGCGCCCCGAGCTGCCCTGGACCAGCAGCACCCTGTGCTGGGCCAGGCTGGACAGTCAGGGGCTACCGGGCGATGTCGAGCGCATGGGACATGATGAGTCGCTGCAGCAGCCACTATTCAGTGACCGCGGTGAGCTGCTGTGCCTGACGGATCGCACTGGTCACTGGCAGCCCTGGCGGCAGTTGGCCGACCAGCAATGGCAGCTGCTGCCGTCACGGGCTGCCGACCACGCGCCGGCGCCCTGGCAGCTCACCCCCAGGCATTATCTGGCCTTGCCGGATGCTTGGCTGGCGCTGAGCTGGAGCGAGCAGGGCTATGGCCGTCTGGCTCTGCGCCATGCCGATCGGGGTGAAGAGCGACTGCTGGCTCAAGGTTATACGCGCTTTCGCGGGCTGGCCTGCAACAGCAACAGCCTGTTCTGCCTGGCCAGCTCACCGGACTGCAGTGCAGCTGTACTGCGCATTTCCCTGGATAGCGGGGAGGTCAGGGTCTTGGCCCAGGCGTCCAGTACATTGGGCTCGGAAGATATCTCCCGCCCCGAACCCATGGCTTATCCAACCGCGCAGCAGGAGATTGCCCATGGCTTCCATTATCCGCCATGCAACAGCCAGGCAAGACTGTCGACCGATGAACTCCCACCCCTGGTGATCTTCACCCACGGCGGGCCGACCTCGGCCTGTTATCCGGTACTGGATAACCGTATCCAGTACTGGACCCAGCGCGGTTTTGCCGTCGCCGACCTGAATTATCGTGGCAGTGTCGGCTTCGGCAGGGCCTATCGGCAGCGGCTGCAGGGTAACTGGGGCGTGACCGATGTGGAGGATGTGCTGGCGGCCATTGAGCATCTGGACCAGCGTAAACTGATCAATCCAGCACGTGTGTTTATCCGCGGCCAGAGCGCCGGCGGTTTTACCACACTGAACAGCCTGGTCAGTGCCAGCGGGCGCTTCCGCGCGGCGGGCAGCCTGTATGGTGTGAGCGATCCCTTGCAGCTGCGCAGCGTCACCCACAAGTTCGAGGCCGACTATATCGACTGGCTGATCGGCGCCCCCCATGAGCAGCCCGAGCGCTACCAACAGCGCTCGCCGCTGGCCCAGGCTGCAGCCATCAGCACACCGACGATTTTCTTCCAGGGCATGCAGGACGCGGTGGTGCTGCCGGCCCAGACCGAGCAGATGGTCGCGGTATTGGAAGAGCAGGGCGTAGCCGTGCAGTACGTCAGGTTCGAGGAGGAGCGTCATGGTTTTCGCCAGCCCGACAGTTTGCGACAAGTTCTAGAAAAGGAATTAGCCTTCTACCGTATGTATCTGTAATGACTGAACTGCTCGGGGTGTAGCGCCCCTGCGCTACGCCTGCAGCGCTGCCGCCCCGAATGCCTCTCCGGAGAACATAGAGCCCCCATGCAAAGTCTGGAACTACCACGCCTACCCAACGATGGCCGGCACTACCAGCTCTACATAGCCTCGAACGGACTGCTCTGCCTGCTGGTCAGTGACCCCATGGCCGATGCCGCCAGCTGCGTGGTCCAGTTCCGCGTGGGCAGTCACGACGAGCCGGAACATCTCCCCGGCCTGGCGCACCTGCTCGAACATATGCTGTTCATGGGTTCGGCGGATTACCCCCAGGCCGGCTCATTTCCGCAATTGGTAAGCCAGTGGTCCGGGCGCTTCAATGCTAGCACCGCAGCGCAGCGCACACGCTACCATTTCAGCGTCACCCCGGCCGGACTCGATGCCTGCCTGGCCCAATTGACAGACATGCTGACAGCCCCCTTGTTGTCCCCTGAGGCAGTGGCCGCGGAACGCCAGGTGATCGATGCCGAGTTTCATACCCGGCTGGCGGATGACGCACTGCACGAGCAGGCTGCCCTGGGCCAGGTCTGCAACCCGGCCCATCCCCTGAGCCGTTTCAGTGCAGGCAACCTCAGCACTCTGGGGCTTGAACCCGAGGCTCTGGCCGAAGCGCTGCGGGCGTTTCACAGTCGGCATTACCAGGCGGCGAATGGCTGCGTACTGATCCATGCGCCACAGCCCATGGCAGAGCTTCAATTGTTTGCCGCCCGGCTGGCTGAACGCCTGCCTGCCAAACCTCAAGCGCCACGTCTCAGCCCTGGGCCACTCTTTGCGCCACAGGCATTACCCGGCCTGTTGCGTTGGCAGAGTTGCGCCCAGCAGAACCAGTGGCTACTGCTCTTTGCATTGAACAATGTGCAAACCGGGCAGGGCGCCAGCGCCCTCGGCTGGCTATGTGAATGGCTGGCCAGTCCAGCGCCTGCCGGCGCGCTTGGCTGGTTACGCAGGCAGGGGCTGATTGCCCAGCTGCAGGTCAGCACCCAGCATTACACCGACCAGCAAAGCTTATTGCGTATCGAGCTTGACCCATTGATCGGGGACAGTGACTATCCCGCGCTGCTCAATGGCTTCTTCTCCTGGTTGACGGCACTGAGACTGACCCCGATACCAGCCTGGCCACAGGCTGCCCGGCAGCAACTCGCCGATCAGGCTTTTGCCCATGGCCTACGGGGGGAGCCGTTGCACTGGCTCACCATGCAGGCCGAGCGCACCCTGTACCAGCCACCGGAACAGATTCTGGAAAGTACCGGCCAGTGGGCTGGACTTGATCAGCCATCCTGGCTTGGGTTGCTTGAACAGCTGCAACCCGAGAGCGTCCTGCTCGTCCAGAGCCAGAAGGACGAGACCGCCTTGCCGCAACAAGCGGCCTGGACGCGTACCCACTTCGCCTTCAGCCCCTTGAACTGGCAACCCGTCGCAGGCCACGGTCAGGCGCTGGCCGAGGCGGATTGGCCGATCTGGGCAGTTGCCGAGCCGGAAGCTGAATGCCACGCCGGGGCCGACTGCGACTCACTGCCAGGATTGCGCAGCATCCCTCTGCCGATCAAGTCCGAGGGGCAGGGCAGAGATACTGTCCGTCTTGCCTGGTGCTGGCCAGAGGGGCGACTGGATCGTTACCAGCGGGACAGGCTCAAAGTCCTGTGGAACCTGCAGACCGAGCCATTACATGGCTGGGCTAGCGCCTGTGGTATCAGCCTGGCGTGGCAGGATCAGGCAGGTCTGATCTGGCTTGAATTGCAGGGTCCGCGGCAAGGACTCCGGGCGGGTGTCGCCGCAGTGGTAGCGGCGCTGGCCCGGCAACCCGATCCGACCCTGCAGCATCTGGCCGAGCATCGCCATCAAAGGAATCTCAACGAGCGCCGGCAGGCGCTGCCTGCCTACCGCCTGCTGGAAGAGCTCGATATCCAGCTGAACCCGACACCGAACAATCCCGACAGTGCACAACCAGCAGCCGCTCAGGTAGCCTGGCTGTATCCCCAGGAGTGGCAGGCAGAGTGGCTCAAGCCGGTAACCACCAGCCTGCAACAGCTCTGCCCGCGACTGGCAGAATCCTTCAACTGGCAGCCCCCTGCGCTGCGCCTGTTGGGGGAGGGCACCACCACCATTCGGGTGGACTGCCAGCACGCTGACCGGGCCTACCTTCTCTATTGTCAGGCCGGCTCAAGCAGCCTGGACCAGCGTGCCAGCTGGCAACTGCTGCACCAGCATATCGGCGCGTCCTTTTTTGACCAGCTGCGTACCCGCCAGCAACTGGGTTACTGGGTCGTGGCCCGTTACCACGAAGTGGCTGGAACCCCGGGGCTCATCCTGTTGGTGCAATCGCCCACTCACGATCATCAGCAGATCGAGATCGCCGTGAGCAACTGGTTGGAGAGCGAGCGCAAGCGCCTGGCTGAACTGCACTTTGCGCAGATCCGACACCAGGCGCAGCAGCTGGCAAGTCATCTACGCGCGCAGTCCCGTTCGCCATCTGGTCAGCTGGAGCTGCATTGGGCCCAGGGGCTGGGACTGCCTGGTGCAGCGGTGAACGGCGTCTGTACAGCCCTGGAGCAACTCACCCCAGCGTCATGGGCAGAAACGCTGGATGACTGGCTACTACAGAGACCACGCCGGCTGCGCTTGCTCAGCCGGCCAGCACAGGAAAACTGAGCGAATCATACGCCGGGTTTGCGCTGCACTGCGACGACACGCTCGGCGGGCACCCGCAACTGGCGCAGCAGATATTCCTTGAATTCGGGCGTGTAGGGCTGCAACTCGATCGCCTGAGCCATACAACCCAGCCAGGCGTCCCGCTCAGCCTCGCCAATCGGCCAACTGGTATGGAACATGGGAATACTGATCGAACCGTAACGCTCCTGGAACAGTTTGGGCCCGCCCAGCCAGCCGCTGAGGAAGCAGGCCAGTTTGTCCCGGGCAAGGGTCAGATCCTCGGCATGCATGGCCCGAATGGCACGGGCGGGTTCCCAGCTATCCATGATCCGGTAGAAATCATCCACCAGTTGGCGAATGCCTTCGATACCCCCAGCGGCCTGATAGGAAGCGTCCTGAGTACCGTACATGGGTGGTTGAGCAGACATGTCTTTCCTCTCATCAGCAGTCCAGTGGCAGCGGTCACATGGCCTCTGCCTGTCGGGCTACAGTCTATCAACAAAGGAGCGCCATTTTGCCGGACCTTTGTTGCGTCAGACAAAACTGAGGAAGAACAGCATGAAGAAGGGCGCAGCAATGGTCAGAATCAGACCGCTGATGATGGCGGTGGGCACATATTCGTAATGGCAAGCCTGGCGCACAAAGGGCAGGGTGGTGTCCATGGCGGTTGCACCGCAGACACCGATACTGCTGTTGGCAAAGTTGCGCCCCAGCATGAACACCACGGTCAGGCCGATCAGTTCGCGCATCAGGTCGTTGAGCAGGGCTACGCTGCCATAGGCCTCGCCCAGGTATTGTCCAGCCAGGGCGCCGGACAGGCTGAACCAGCCAAAACCGGTGCTCAGGGCCAGGGCCACGGCCAGCCGCTCACCGGTAAGCCAGCTCAGCAGCACACCAGCCAGCATGGAGGCCAGCATCACCAGCAGCGGGATTTTCAGCACACGTGGGGCCAGCCAGGAGCGGCTGATGGTAACCTGGGCCAGGTCCAGACCGATCAGGAACAGCAGGGCGTAGAGCCACCAGGAAATGTTCAGCAGCACCGCGCCAATGCTGTTGTCATGCCATTGCAGGCGCCAGGCAAAGGCACCGAGCAGAACCAGCCCGAAGGCGATCAGGCACTCCTTGACCGGATACCAGAGTCCCCGCCAGCCACCGGGACTGTCTGCCTGCGCGGTGCCGGGCCGGTTCAGCGGCAGGAGGCAGACAAATACCACGGCACTGATGGTAAAGGCATAGATCGCCGCCTGCTTCAGCACCTGCATGCCCGAGGCGAGACTGCTGAAGGCCGCGCCCGAATCCAGGCCGATCACGAACAGAATTATCCAGACCACGGGGGTGATGCAGCGGATCAGCGGTTTCACAACAGGCTTGGGCAGTCGCTTGCCCACCGCATAACCGACCAGCAGGGACAGCAGTATGGGCAGAATGGCTGCGAGGATATTGGATAGCTGGGCGGACACGTAGCAGGACTTTAACCGGAAAATGGAAAGGAGGAAAAACCGCAGTGGTTTTCAGCATGCCATCAAGGGCGCGAACTATAACGCACAGAGGGCTTGGTTTGTAGCCATGAGGGGCTGGCATACCCAAGGACCCATCCGGATAAATATGCGATTTAACATAATATAGATTATGCGAACATACGGGATCCCGCCCAGACATCCCGCTTCCTGTTTCCGATATTAGCCATTATCGGATATCGCGCATGTGTTAATCTGCGTGCCTGCGCATATTGCTGTCGGCTTATGGACCTTTATATCCATGTCTCAACCTGTCCCATTATTTGATACCTACAAAACCTTCGAGTCCCTGACTCGTCACAACCTGGATGCCGAACTGCCTGCTGTGCTGGCGACGCTCGATCGATTCCCGAATCCCACCGAGGCCGTGGCTGGCTATTCGGTGGTCAAGCTGTTCCTGAAATCCTATGCGGCGAATCAGGCAACCTTCAATAGCTATCGCACCCACGTTGAACGTCTGCTGCTGTGGTGCTTGCTGGTGCGTAGAAAGCCCATCCTGCATCTGCGTCGTCAGGATGCTGAAGATTTCCTGGAGTTTTGCCTCAATCCACCTGAAAACTGGGTTGGCCCTGGAACCAAGTCCCGGTTCTTGCGCATTGGTGGCCGCAAGAAAGCGGACTCCGATACCTTTGAGGTCAACCCCGAATGGCGGCCATTCAATTACACCGTCGACAAGGCCACCCGCAAGCTGGCCGATGAAAACAACTCAGGCATGCCGGAGATCCAGGGTTACCAGATGTCGCAGACGACCATCGCCCAGGTATTCACTGTCTGCGGCAGCTTCTATCAATTCTGTATCGATGAGGATTACACCGATGCCAACCCTTTCCGGGCAGTAAAACAGAAATCCAGATACAAGCAGAGCGTGGTCTCTCAGGTCACCAGCCGCTCCCTGACCCAGCTGCAATGGGAGTTCGTGATCGAAACGGCTGAGCAGTTGGCCGATCAGGAGCCTGAACTTCATGAGCGTACGTTATTCATTCTTGCCACGCTGTTTTCCATGTACCTGCGAGTATCGGACCTGACTGGACGGGATAACTGGCGACCCACCATGGGTAGTTTCAAGAAGGCCGGCGATAACTGGTGGTTCCATGTTGTGGGCAAGGGCAACAAGGCGGCCAAGGTGAGCGTGCGGGACAGCTATCTGCCTTACCTTGTGCGGTATCGCACCAGTCTGGGGCTGACCGACCTGCCCTACCCTGGCGAACAAACGCCGCTGCTGTCATCTCTGGATGGCCGCGCCGGCTTGTCTGACCGGCGGATTCGCGAGCTGATCCAGCAGGTATTCGATATCGCGTGCGAGCGCATGATCGAGGAAGGTCTGCAGCAGGATTGTGATGCTTTACGCGCAGCCAGTTTGCACTGGTTGCGGCATACATCTGCGACACTGGATGCGCCGTTCAGGGACATGAAGGATCTGCAGGCGGATCTACGCCACGAAAGCCTGTCCACCACCCAGGACAGCTATTACGATTCGCTGGATGATCAGCGCGCCAACTCGATCAAGGGCATTCCGATCAAGGGCCGCTGAACAGCAAGAGGCCGCATTCAAGCGGCCTCCTGTATCCTGAGTGTGACTATAACGCTCAGGACAGCGCAGCCAGCGCCTTGTCATAGTCGGGCTCATTGCCGATTTCCGACACCAGCTCGCTGTGCAGCACCTTGTCGTTCTCATCCAGCACCACCACCGCGCGTGCAGCCAGGCCAGCCATGGGGCCACTTTCGATGGCTACGCCGTAGTTGCGGATGAACTCGGCGCCACGCAGGGTCGACAGGTTGGTCACGTTTTCCAGCCCTTCAGCGGCGCAGAAGCGGCTCTGGGCGAACGGCAGGTCTGCAGAGATGCACAGCACGGCGGTGTTGGGCAGGCTGCTGGCCTTGGTGTTGAAAGTGCGTACCGAGGTAGCGCAGGTCGGCGTATCGACGCTGGGGAAGATGTTCAGGATCTTGCGCTTGCCGGCGAAAGACGACAGGCTCACATCGGACAGGTCCTGGCCCACCAGGGAGAACGCCGGGGCGCTATCGCCAGGAGCGGGAAGTGTGCCGCCCACGGTGACCGGATTGCCCCGCAATGTAACATTCGACATGTGAAACTCCTTCAGTCTTGCAGTGATGCATCAGAAATCGATGCGGTAGAAAAAATCCAGTGAGCTGGCCAGGCCACCCACAGCTTCCAGGTACAGGCGCTTGGTCAGATCGTAACGCAGAGCCAGCTGGTTTGCCTGCTCGAACACCCCTACACCATAGCGCAAACTCAGTTTTTCGGTGATGTATCCGGTCGCCACCACACTGGTAGTCAAGCCGCTGCCTTCGGTGTCGAGCTGGAAGTCCTCGATGCCGAGGGAGCCAGCGATATTCTGCGCCAGCGGCGCGCTGCCAGCCATGCCCAGTGCCAGCGCCGCCTGGCCAAGCAGGTTGCTGTCGCCGCCGTCGGCACCCAGTGGGCGACCGAGTATCAGATAGGCCAGGGCCTGCTCCTGGGCCATGGTCGGTTCGGAGAAGACCTCCGACACCGGTGCATCGGCCGGGCCGGTCAGACGCAACCCGGCGATCACGTCATCCACCCGGCGGATGGCCTCGATATCCAGATAGGGTTTGCTCAGCGGCCCGGCGAACAGGATCTGCGCCCGGCGCAACTCCAGCCGCTGGCCATAGCCACGGAAGCGGCCGTCGAGGATGTTCAGGTCGCCGGTGGCGGTCATGTTCTCCCTGACCTGCAACAGCCCACTGAGCCGCCCGGTGAGACCGAAGCCGCTGAAGTGCAGTTGGTCCCCGATGGCCAGGCGGATATCGGCGGTGATGCCCATCGGCAGCTCCTCATCCACTGTTTCCTCGGCGCCGACGATCTCCGCATCGGCCGATACCCTCACGGCCGCCGCTGGCAACTCACGCACGGTGATTTCGCCTTCGGGGATGGCAATGGTACCGGTGAGCTTGAGGTTGTTATCGGCCAGCCCGATGTGCAGGTCAGGGCTGGCCAGCAGATCGGCGTAGGGGTCTACATGGATCGGCAGGTCATTGCCGGTCAGGTCGATATCCACCGCCAGCGAAGGCGCCCAGGCGGCAGTTCCGGCAAGCCTGCCCTGCCCTGCGCCGCTGCGCCACTGGCCATCGATATTGGCCTGCTGCCCGTCGATGCCGATCAGAACCTGCAGTTGTTCGAAACTGACCGGTAGCTCGGGGCCACTGACATGGCCATCACGCAGGCGGATTTCGCCCTGCACCTGGGGTTCGCTGAGGGTTCCGCTCAGCAGACCACTGCCGATCAGGTCGCCAGTGAGGGTGTCCACCTGGGGCAGGAAGGGCCGCAGGACATCCAGTTGCACATCGCTCAACCGGAAACTGCCTTCGAGACGCTGCTCGCCACTGGGGTCGGTAATGTCGGCCTGCGCATCGAGATTGCCGAGCCCGCTGCTGAGCAGTTGCAACTGGGTGCGCGCCCGCCTGGGGTCCAGCTGAGCGCTGAACTCGAGAGTTTCGTATGGCAGTTGCAGTTCCTGCTCCGGATTGCTGACGGTGATCTCGCCATTGCGGCTACTGATCAGCACATTGGCGGTCGGCTGCGCACCGGCCGATTGACGGAACTGGGCATCGGCGTTCAGGCTGGCATTCCAGGCGAAATCTTCGGGCAGCCACGGTTGCAGCGAGGCCAGGGGGAAATCACTGAGCTGCACATGCAACTGCCGATCAGGCATCAGCCGCTGTTCGCCATTGAAACACAGTCGGCTGTGCTGATGGCTCCAGCAATGCCCGCCGAGCCGCAGATCGCCATTGGCCAAGCGGTAACTCAGCGTAGCCGGGTTGTCCAGTTGCCAGAGCATCTCGTCGCTGGCGATGCTGCCCGTATTCAACTGGCCTTGCCAGCGCTCGTCGGTAAGACGGCCGGACAAGTGCGTATCCAGTTCGACGATGCCGCCCTGGAGGTCGACGGCCAGGCGATGCGACGCCTTGTTGCCCTCGGCGGACAGATTGAGATCACCCAGCCGGGTATCACCACTGCGCAGTCGGGTTGCCGACAGGTTCAACGCACCGGGCAGCTGTTCATTGAAAGTGACGTTACCGTCCAACGCCAGTTGGGCCAGACCGAAGTCGTCGTAGCCTACCCGCTCGCCGCGCAGGTCCAGGGTCAGCTTCGGCGCATCGGCGGCGCCCGACGCCAATGCGGTACCGCTCAGGCTGCCAACCAGCCCGGGCCACAGGGTGCGCAGTTGGGGCAGATTGATATCAAAGCGACCCTCTACCGTGGTGCCCCAGTGCCCGGCACCGGCGATGCGGTTTTCTCCCTGGCGCAGCAGCAGATCATTGATCCGCCATTGCCCGTTGGCCCCGGCCAGCGCGCCGGACAGGGCCAGCGGTTGCCTGCGCAGAGTGCCGCCAATGTCCCAGCCTGCGGACAGTTGCAGGTCGCCTTCGCGGATACTGCCTTCGCTGCTGAGCGGACCACTGAGCGAGCCGGGCAGCTCGGCAACGAACATGCCCGGATTCAATTCCTCCAGCAGCAGGTTGGCATTCCAGCTGATGGCGTCCAGCAGGCCTATGACAGCCTGCCCGCTGAGGCGGCCATTGTCCGTCGTCAGGGCCAGGGGCGCGATGGTGATTTCCTCCGGCGTGCCCACCAGCGACAGCGTCAGGTTGGCGGTCTGCTCCGCCACCCCGGTGAGCTGCGCCTGCAGATCGGAGCTGAATCGCTCGCCATGCACCTGGGCCTGCACCCCCAACTGCTGCACTTCCAGCCCCCCGATATCCTGCGGGTATAGCCACTGCCAGGGAAACTGCCGCATGGCCAACTGGGCCTGGGCAGCCAGCTCCTCGCTCCAATCGGCGTCGGCGGACAAGGTCAGATCTCGCTCCGGCTGCTCGGTAACCCAAAGCTGCAGATTCAACCCCGAGATACCGGTAGTCATGACCTGCCCTTGCAGATCAAGGCTGATGTTCCCCCCCTCTCCCGGCAGATTGCCGTTGGCCTGCAGGGCGATACCCTTTTCCAGGTCGCCCTGCAGATCCAGTACCAGATCATCGAGCGTCAGGCTTGGCGGCAAGGATTGCAGTGCCAGGAAGGATTCGCCTTGCCAATGCGCCTGCAGAGGTAGCTCCGCCTGTAACGGATGGACAGTGGCAGTCAGTATGCCGGGCAGGTAGCCGCTGCTACGAGCCTCCAGCTGCAGGTCCGCGACACTGCCGCCGAGGCGGGCCTGCAACTGCCAGGGGCGCTCATCCACGGCGGGCAACTGCAGATCGGCGAGCATGCGCAGCGGCCAGTCGCCACTCATGCGCACATCCCCTTCCACATCCCATGTCAGATCAGGCCCGGTTCCGCTGAACCGGCTGATATGCAATTGATCACCACTTGCCTGAGCCTGCAACAGGATATCGCTGAGTAGCGCCTGTTCGTCATCGAGCCAGATGCTGCCGATCCGCAGTTGCTGCAGCTGTATGCCGAGCGGCAATTGAATGGCAGGCAGGCTGATGTCCTCTCGGGGTTCGCTGGGGCTATCATCCTCGCTGGTGATGACGCTGATGCGTTCGGCGCTGAGCACATCGATGCATACCCGTTTACCGCGCAGGCAACCGGGTGACCAGGCCAGCTCCAGATCTTCGACGGTCACGTCGATACCCGTGTCCGTCCAGCGCAGGCGCGAAAACTGCCATCCCTGCCAGAGCTGACCACCAGTGAAGTCGAGCTCCAGGCGCGGCTCCAGTTCAGGCGCCTTGTTCATCAACCAGCGATTGACTCCCTCGTTGGACAGCAACCCCGCCAGCAGCGCGATCAGCAACAGCGGTACCAGCAGCAGGATCAGCAGGCCGCGCAACAGGGCCTTGAGAAGAAAGCGCCTCACAGCTCTGCCCCCATGGAAAAGTGGATTCGGAAACCTTCATCCGGGTCGCTCACCGACCTGGCCAGGTCCAGGCGTATCGGGCCGACCGGGGAAACCCAGCGGATACCCACGCCGGCACTGGTCTTCATCGGGTCCTTCCAGCTGTCCACGGCATTACCATGATCGACAAAGGTTGCAACACGCCACTTCGGCTTGAACTCGTACTGGTACTCCGCGCTGGTGGCCAGCAGATAGCGCCCCCCTATGCGGTCGCCGGTGTCATCGGTGGGGGCCAGGGTGCGATAGTCATAGCCGCGCACGCTCTGGTCACCACCGGCGAAAAAGCGCAACGAAGCAGGTACGCTGGCAAAACCGTTACTCGCTATCCCGCCGGCCTGGGCACGGGCCAGAAAACGATGGTTGTCCCACAGGGTATACAGACCCTTGGCGGACATGTTCAGCCTGACGAAGTCGATATCCGAGATTATCCCCTCCTTGGCGCCTTGCAGGTCCATCATCAGGCTATAACCCCGGCTCGGGTCCATGGTGTCATCGCTGATGGTGCGCTGGAAACCCAGGCTGGGGATCAGCAGTGTACTGTGACCCGAGTCGTTACCCAGGGAGTAGCGCTCCTGCTCCAGGCGCAGCCCTATGCTGCGGTTCCAGCCATTGTCCAGCCGCCGCTGGAACAGGCCGCCGACTACCAGGCTCTCGCTTTCGGTATCGTCGATGTCCTCCCGCTGCCAGCCGGTAAAGAAACGCAGGTGGCTGGATTGCGGTGGGGTCAACGGGATCTGATACCAGGAGGATACCTTCTGCCGTGGTCCGGACAGCTCCAGCTCGGCGCCACGGCTATGGCCCCGGGAGTTGAGCCAGTGCTGGGTCCAGTCGGCCTTGGCGCGCGGACCCACGTCCGTGGAAAAGCCACCACCAAAGCCCAGGGTATGCTGGTTGCGGGCCTTGAGATTGACCTGTACCGGAATCTCGTTATCCACCGCCAGGTTCGGTGGCGCCGATACCTGTACCGCTTCGAAATAGCCACTGGAGAGCAGCTCACGGTTGAATTCGGCGATCAGGTCGGAGTCGTAGGGCACCCCAGGGCGAAATGGCACCATGCGTTGCAACAGGTCCGGATCGAACGGCGTATCGGAAAAGCTGACATCTCCCAGCCGATAACGCTCGCCGGTGTCATAACGCAGGATGATGTCGGCCAGATACTGATCGACGTCGATCAGTAGTCGGTTTTCGAGAAATTCGGCGGAAAAGTAACCATAGCGCAGCGCCTGGTTTTCCAGCAGGGACTTGGTATCTTCGTAGCGGCCATGGTGTAACTGGGCGCCGGGCATGAGATAGCGGCTGCGCGGGAAGCTGAAGTACTCGGTATCGCGCCCGGCTCCGGTGATATCGAGGGTTACCTCGTCCAGCAGCACCGGCTCGCCGAGAGTTACCTCCAGCACCAGGACCGGCTCGGTCTCACTGCCAGTGACTCGCGGCCGTACTCGCGCATGGTAGTAGCCGAGCGCCTGCAGCGCACTGAGTGCCTGTTCGCGACTGGAACGGGCCAGGCGCCACATGGCCTGACGGCTGTCCGCGGAAATGGGACCGATATAAGCTTCGATATTTCTTCTGGCCGGGTCGTTGCGCGGTTCTATCCTCACTTCCAGCTCAGCGTACACCGCCGAGGTAAGCAGGAGCAGCACCGCCAGCACAAAAAAACGAACCATGTTCTCTTCCAGCAACTAAGGGGCTAGGGTCTGCCGAAGCGGTAGCGCGCACAATGCCATCTCGCGGCCATGCTGAAACATCAACGGACCTGCAGGTGATGCTAACATGCACACCGTTTCAGGCCGAGCATTGCTGCGGCTTTTTCGATCTCTTATGACAGGTACGCAATGAAAATAGTCTCTTTCAATATCAATGGGTTGCGGGCAAGGCCTCATCAATTGCAAGAGGTTGTCACGCAACATGCACCCGATGTGATAGGTCTGCAGGAAACCAAGGTGGATGATCCGGCCTTTCCGCTGGAGTCGGTTCAGGCATTGGGCTATCACGTGCACTTTCATGGCCAGAAAGGCCATTATGGCGTTGCCCTGCTGACCCGGCAGGAGCCGTTGTGGGTACGCAAGGGCTTTCCGGAGGATGGCGAAGCGGCACAATGCCGGATGATCAGCGCTGCGCTGCCCTGTGCTGACGGTCAGCCCCTGATCGTCTTCAACGGCTACTTTCCCCAGGGCGAGAGTCGCGCCCACCCGATCAAGTTCCCGGCCAAGACCCGTTTCTATGCCGACCTGCAGGCCCATCTGGAACAGAGCTTCAGCCCCGAGCAACGGATCGTGGTGATGGGGGATCTGAACATTTCGCCGCAGGACTGTGATATCGGTATCGGTGAAGCCAATGCCAAGCGCTGGCTGCGCACCGGCAAGTGCAGCTTCCTGCCCGAAGAGCGTGAATGGCTGCAGAAGCTCAAGGACTGGGGGCTGGTCGACACCTTCCGTCATATGAATCCTGCCGTCGCCGATCGTTTCAGCTGGTTTGACTACCGTAGTCGCGGTTTCGAAGACGACCCCAGACGCGGGCTGCGTATAGACCTGATCATGGCCAGCCAGGGACTGATCGAACACTGCGTCGATACCGGTATCGATTACGCTATCCGCGGGATGGAAAAACCCTCGGATCATGCGCCGATCTGGGCGCAGTTCAAGCTCTGAGTCCTGACCGGGCGGGGGCTGATGCCCCGCCCCGCCCGGCCCGACTCGGATCAGGCCATTTCCTCCTCGGGCACATCCAGTACCAGTTCGCCGTCACGCAGCGTGACGTGCACCGTGCCGCCATGCTCGGCCAGCTCGCCGAACAGGATCTGCTCGGCCAGCGGCCGCTTGATCTTGTCCTGGATCAGGCGTGCCATGGGCCGAGCACCCATCAGCGGGTCGTAGCCGTGCTCCACCAGCCAGTCGCGGGCGGCATCGTCCACATCCAGCAGCACGTGCTTGTCCTCCAGCTGTGCCTGCAGTTCGGTGAGGAACTTGTCCACCACGAACTTGACGCTGGCGTGACTGAGCCGGCCGAACTGGATGATGGTATCCAGGCGGTTGCGGAACTCCGGGGTGAAGGTCTTCTTGATGACCTCCATGGCGTCGGTGGAGTGATCCTGGGTGGTGAAGCCAATCGAGGACCGTGCCATGGACTCGGCACCGGCGTTGGTGGTCAGCACGATGATCGCATTGCGGAAATCGGCCTTGCGCCCATTGTTGTCGGTCAGGGTGCCATGATCCATGACCTGCAACAGCAGGTTGAAGACCTCTGGATGCGCCTTCTCGATCTCGTCCAGCAGCAGCACGCAGTGCGGTGTCTTGTTCAGGGCTTCGGTAAGCAGTCCGCCCTGATCGAAACCGACATAGCCGGGCGGCGCCCCGATCAGCCGGGACACGGTGTGCCGCTCCATGTACTCGGACATATCGAAGCGCACCAGCTCCACGCCCAGGCTCTTGGCCAACTGACGGGTGACCTCGGTCTTGCCGACCCCGGTGGGGCCGGCGAACAGGAAGGAGCCCACCGGTTTGTCGGCTGACTTGAGTCCGGCACGGGACAGCTTGATCGCCGTGCTCAGCGCATCGATGGCCTGGTCCTGACCGAACACCACCAGCTTGAGATCGCGCTCGAGGTTCTTCAGCAGCTCCTTGTCACTGGTGGACACGTGCTTGGGTGGGATGCGCGCGATCTTGGCAACGATGGCCTCGACCTCGGCAACGTCGATGCATTCGGGCCGCTCTTCCTGCGGCTTCAGCCGCTGGTAGGCGCCCGCCTCGTCGATCACGTCGATCGCCTTGTCCGGCATGTGCCGGTCGTTGATATAGCGATCGGCCAACTCGGCAGCAGCCTTCAGCGATTCGTCGGTATAACGGATGCCATGGTGATCCTCGAAGCGGCTGCGAAGCCCCTTGAGGATCTGGATGGTATCGCTGACCGAGGGTTCGACCACATCGACCTTCTGGAAGCGCCGCGCCAGGGCGCGGTCCTTTTCGAAGATGCCGCGAAATTCCTGGAAGGTGGTGGAGCCGATGCAACGTATCTCTCCCGAGGACAGCAGCGGCTTGAGCAGGTTGGAGGCATCCATCACCCCGCCGGATGCCGCACCAGCACCGATGATGGTGTGAATCTCGTCGATGAACAGCACCGCGTGGGGCCGTTTCTTCAGCGCCTTGAGCAAGGCCTTGAAGCGCTTCTCGAAGTCTCCACGGTATTTGGTACCCGCCAGCAGAGCGCCAAGGTCCAGCGAATACACCACTGCCTCGGTAAGAATGTCCGGTACTTCGCCATCGACGATACGCTTGGCCAGCCCCTCGGCGATGGCAGTCTTGCCCACCCCCGCCTCGCCGACCAGCAACGGATTGTTCTTGCGCCGGCGTACCAGGATCTGCGCCACGCGCTCGACCTCGGCAGCACGACCGACCAGCGGGTCGATCCGCCCCAGCCGGGCCTGTTCGTTCAGGTTGCTGGCATAGGCTTCCAGAGGGTTGTTCGCTGCAACGGTTTCACCGCCCTCTTCATCCATGCTTTCCTGGTCGACCTGCATGCTCTCGCTGTCGTCGGCCACCTTGGATATGCCATGGGAAATGAAGTTGACGATATCGATGCGGGCAATATGCTGCTGCTTGAGGAAAAATACCGCCTGGCTTTCCTGTTCGCTGAAAATCGCCGCCAGCACGTTGGCGCCGTTGACCTCGCCCTTGCCCGAGCTCTGTACGTGGAATACCGCGCGCTGCAGCACACGCTGGAAACCCAGAGTGGGCTGGGTTTCCCGTTCGCTGTCCTGGACGGGAATCAGGGGCGTGGTGGAATCGATAAACTCGGACAACTCCCGGCGCAGGCGCTCCATATCCGCACCGCAGGCGCGCAGCACCGCAATGGCAGCCTGGTTGTCGAGCAAGGCGAGCAGCAGGTGCTCGACCGTCATGAATTCATGGCGTTTATTGCGGGCATCCTTGAACGCCAGGTTCAGGGTGATCTCCAGATCTCTGTTAAGCATAGTGCCCCCTCATCATGCGACCTCGGTCGCTTTATTACGCTTCCCGTTCTATCTGACACATCAGCGGGTGCTGACATTCCCTGGCGTATTCATTTACCTGGGCTGCCTTGGTTTCGGCAATGTCCCGCGAGTAGACTCCGCAGACCGCCCTGCCTTCAGTATGGACCCTGAGCATGATCTGTGTAGCTGTTTCCCGGTTCAGCATGAAAAAGGTTTCCAGCACCTCCACCACGAAATCCATCGGAGTGTAATCATCATTGAGCATGATCACCTGATAGCGCGCCGGCGGCTTCAGCTCGGGCTTTCCCGTTTCTACCGCCAGGCCGCTGTCATCCTCATGCTCCGGTTGATCTGGCCCCTGCATAAAGGTTAGTTGAATTTCCATCTTTGCAAACATCTTGTGTGTCACTGGTTGATATTCCGGAACGGTCGCCGTCTCGATATGCCAAGACGATCTGCCATCGTCCTCAGCTCTCAGGCTACAGACAAAATGTGTACTGGTACACAGCTTGTCGGCAGCTAACTTGACTTGCCTTGATTCAATGTTAAAAAGTGTAACAGGCATGCTCTGCGGGAGATATCCGCTATCGCCCATGGATCATGCCGATATCGGGATTCACTACCCCTCGATATAGGGGAACAGCAGAGGAATGCAGTATGGAGATTGGTAAGGTCAAATGGTTCAATAACGCCAAGGGATATGGCTTTGTGGTAGCCGACGGACGCAGTGAAGACCTTTTTGCTCACTACTCAGCTATCCAGATGGAAGGGTACCGAACGCTCAAGGCGGGACAGCCTGTACAGTTCGACATCATCCAGGGACCGAAAGGTCTGCACGCCGTGAATATTCAAGCCGTTGGCGAACCTGTTCGCAAAACTGCTGAAACAGCCAGGGCGAGCGCGATGACGACCGTTGTTTAACTGACACCCTGCCCGCGTGTTCCTCGCTGTACCGGGCATCCCTAAACAAACAAGCCGGCATATTTGCCGGCTTGTTTGTCATTGCCTACAGCATAGTGCTGGGGCTCAGCTCATCGCGGCGATCAGGTCATCACCGAACTCGGAGCACTTACGCAGGACTGCACCGTCCATCAGACGCTCGAAGTCGTAGGTGACGGTCTTGTTGGCGATGGCGCCTTCGGTACCCTTGATGATCAGGTCGGCAGCTTCCACCCAACCCATGTGACGCAGCATCATTTCGGCAGACAGGATCAGCGAACCCGGGTTCACCTTGTCCTGGCCAGCGTACTTGGGCGCAGTACCGTGGGTCGCTTCGAA
The DNA here is from genome assembly GCF_002979975.1 of Pseudomonas sp. MYb185. Taxonomy (GTDB): domain Bacteria; phylum Pseudomonadota; class Gammaproteobacteria; order Pseudomonadales; family Pseudomonadaceae; genus Halopseudomonas. The sequence goes on from NZ_PCQD01000015.1 coordinate 39,485, forward strand.
CATCGCAACCGAGTCGGACAGGTTGGCACCCGGGGCGATACCGATACCACCTACTTCGGCCGCCAGGGCGTCGGACAGGTAGTCACCGTTCAGGTTCAGGGTGGCGATCACGTCATACTCGGCCGGGCGCAGCAGGATCTGTTGCAGCATGGCGTCGGCGATGGCGTCTTTCACCACGATGTTCTTGCCGGTGTTGGGGTTCTTGAACTGCATCCAGGGACCACCGTCCAGCAGCTCGGCGCCGAACTCGTCACGAGCGACTTCGTAGCCCCACTCCTTGAACGCACCCTCGGTGAACTTCATGATGTTGCCTTTGTGCACGATGGTCACGGAGCTACGATCATTGTCCACGGCATACTGCAGAGCCTTGCGCATCAGGCGCTTGGTACCCTGCTCGGAAACCGGCTTGATGCCGATACCGCAGCCTTCGGTGAAACGGATCTTGGTAACGCCCATTTCCTCGGTGAGGAACTTGATGACTTTCTTCGCTTCGGGGGAGTCGGCTTGCCACTCGACACCAGCGTAGATGTCTTCGGAGTTCTCGCGGAAGATGACCATGTCCACGTCGCCGGGGTTCTTGACCGGGCTGGGTACACCGGTGAACCAGCGAACCGGACGCTGGCAGACATACAGATCGAGCTGCTGGCGCAGAGCTACGTTCAGGGAGCGGATACCACCACCTACTGGCGTGGTCAGCGGGCCCTTGATGGAAACGACGTAGTCTTTGACCGCGTGCAGTGTTTCTTCGGGGAGCCAGGTGTCCTGGTCATATACCTGAGTGGCCTTCTCACCAGCGAAAACCTCCATCCAGGAGATCTTGCGCTTGCCAGCGTAGGCTTTTTCAACGGCCGCATCGACGACCTTGATCATGACCGGGGAAATATCCACGCCGATACCATCACCTTCGATATAAGGGATGATCGGGTTGGCAGGTACGTTCAGGGAAAGGTCGGCATTAACGGTAATTTTGTCGCCGTTGGCCGGCACCTGGATCTTTTGGTATCCCATTTGTGACTCCGTTGTCGTTGTCAATGAAGACCCGGAGGGTTGATCCGGATCAGAAGAATACGGCTCTGGTGGGCCATATTGTTGTAGTTTTCCTACATAAAGTCACGCACTTTCTGCCCGGACTCGTTGTTTTTACGGTAAATTCAACTGATTCAGTCGGCAGGCTAATTGCATCTCCGCCGTTATGTAGTGAGACTACATGAAACACTACAGAAACCGCTCATGGCATCCTAGCCGTTTTTCCATTCAAATCCAGTAGCCCCGACTCAACGTCCGACGGGCATTCACCCGCCGGGCTGTTTACGGTAACCTATCGACCCAGAATCGGGAGTCGTTCATGCGTTTTATACCTCACGTTACCGTCGCGACCATTGTCGAGGATCAAGGGCGGTATCTCATGGTTGAGGAACTCAGCAACAATCGTGTTGTATTCAACCAGCCCGCCGGCCATTTGGAAGCCGACGAAAGTCTTATACAGGCCGCCCATCGCGAAACCCTGGAAGAAACCGCCTGGACCGTAGAAATAACGGGTATCACCGGCGTCTATCTGTTTCGCGGCGAGAATGGCGTTACCTACCAGCGCACCTGTTTCACCGCACTGCCGCTGGCGCACCAGCCCGAGCTGGAGCTCGATAGAGGCATTCTTCGGGCCCACTGGATGACGCTCGATGAAATCCGCGCTCGCCAAGCCGAGCTGCGCAGCCCGCTGGTGCTGGAATGCATCCTGGACTACCTGAACAAACCGCGCTATCCACTGGATCTGATTCGTTGAGATGAACATGCAAGCCAAAGCCCCCAGCCAGACCAAGGTCATTGTCGGCATGTCCGGCGGTGTCGATTCCTCCGTGTCCGCAGCCCTGCTCCTGGAGCAGGGCTACCAGGTGGAAGGCTTGTTCATGAAGAACTGGGATGAAGATGACGGCACCGAGTACTGCACCGCCATGGAGGATCTGGCCGATGCCCAGGCGGTATGTGACAGGCTTGGTATCAAGCTGCATACCGCCAACTTCGCCGCCGAATACTGGGACAATGTCTTCGAGCACTTTCTGCACGAGTACCAGGCCGGGCGTACGCCCAACCCGGACATCCTGTGCAACCGGGAAATCAAGTTCAAGGCCTTCCTGGATTACGCAATGATGCTTGGCGCGGATCTGATCGCGACCGGTCATTACACCCGGCGCGCCGATCGTGACGGACAGACCCTGCTGCTGCGCGGCCTGGATACCAACAAGGACCAGAGCTACTTCCTGCACGCGGTGGCCGGCGAGCAACTGGCCCGCACCCTGTTTCCGGTTGGCGAACTGGAAAAGCCGGAGGTGCGCCGCATTGCCGAGAAATACCAGCTGGCGACCGCGCGCAAGAAGGACTCCACTGGCATCTGCTTCATCGGCGAACGCCGCTTCAGTGACTTTCTCAAGCGCTACCTGCCTGCCCAACCGGGTGATATCGAAACCACCGACGGCCAGATCATCGGCCGCCATCACGGGTTGATGTATCACACCATCGGCCAGCGCCAGGGGCTGGGGATCGGTGGCCTGCAAGGAGCCAGCGACAACCCCTGGTATGTGCTGCGCAAGGATCTGACGCGCAACGTGCTGGTGGTCGGCCAGGGCAACGATCACCCCTGGCTGTTCGCCAGCGCGCTGGAATGTTCGAACATCTACTGGGTCAACCCGATCGAGATCAGCGAGCCATTGCGATTGACTGCCAAGGTACGCTATCGCCAGCCCGACCAGACCTGCACTATCGAGCCCAGCGAAGGCGGCTATCTGATTCGTTTTGACGAGCCTCAGCGCGCGGTTACACCCGGACAATCGGTGGTCCTGTACCAGGATGAGGTGTGCCTCGGCGGCGGTGTGATCGAGCGGGCGATTGCCGCCTTCGACGAGGCCGCCGCATGAGCGCATACGAACAACAGGTACTGGCACTGGGTGCGATATTCGAAGCGGCGCTGCAGGTCGACAAGCTGGCCCGCAGTGGCCAGTACAGCGAAGGGCCTACCAGTTGCCTGATCCAGAGCATCTTCGAACGCTCGCCGGATGATACGCTTGGCGTCTATGGTGGCTCGCACCATCAGATTCGCGGCGGCCTGCAGGCGGTTGCCTCCATGCTCGAACGCGATACCGCTGCCCTGCAGCGCGACGCATTGCGCTATGCGATGAACCTGATCGCACTGGAACGCCAACTGGACAAGCGTGATGACATGCTGGCGGTGCTGGGGCAGCGGCTTGATCAGGCGCAGCAGCAGGTGCAGCACTTCGGACTACTGCATGACAACGTCATGGCTTCCCTCGGCAGTGCCTACCAGGACACCCTGAGCACCCTGCGCCTGCGCATCCAGGTGCATGGCGACATGCGTCACCTGCAGCAACCGGACGTGGCCAACCGCATTCGCGCCCTGCTGCTGGCCGGCATTCGCTCCGCCCGCCTGTGGCGTCAACTGGGCGGCCACCGCTGGCAACTGCTGTTTTCCCGGAGCAAGCTGCTGGAAGCCACCCGGACCATTCTGAATGGCTGAAGCCGTTCGGCGTGAGCAGCTCGGCAAGGGGGCTGCTCTACTGGCACTCTCGGCCCTGCTGTTTTCTCTGATGGGGGTGCTGATCCGCGAAGCCTCGGTCACGGTCAATAACGAGACCATCGTCTTCGCCCGCAATCTCATCGGCATGCTGTTTTTCCTGCCGATGATCCTGCTGGGTGGCTTCGCCCCCTTTCGCACGCAACGCCTGGGCAGCCATATGCTGCGGGCCCTCTACGGCCTGGGGGCGATGTATTGCTTCTTCTACGCCATCGCCCACCTGCCGTTGGCCGATGCCATGGTTTTCACCTACGCCGCGCCGGTATTCACGCCGGTTCTGGCCTGGCTTTTTTTGCGCGAGCTGTTGACCCGACGCATGATGCTGCTGGTACTGCTCGGTTTCGCCGGCGTGCTGCTGGTGGCCAAACCGACCGGCGCGCTGTTCGATCCCAAGGGCCTGGTGGGCATCGGTGCAAGCCTGCTGGCGGCGATGGCCTGGGTGTCCATCCGGATCATGAGTAGCAGCGAGCCGACCAGCCGTATCGTATTCTACTTTTCCACCTTTGCTGCGTTGTTTTCCGCCATACCCCTGTTCTGGGCCTGGCAGCCGCTGACACCGCACGATCTGTTGCTGCTCGGCGGCCTCGGCCTGCTGGCGACCGTCGCCCAACTGGTGATGTCACATGCCTATTCGATGGCGCCACTGGGCAGCATCGGCCCGTTCAGCTATCTGGCCATCGTCTTCTCGGGCATCATCGCCTGGCTGTTCTGGGGAGAATTGCCGGATGCCAGCTCCTGGTTGGGAGCGGGGTTGATCTTCATGTCCACCCTGCTGAGCATCGCGATGCCCGCGAGGCGGGCCAAATGATGTATCATTTGCGCCTTTCAGCCAGCCTTATGACGAGAACTTCCTATGCAACTTTCTTCCCTGACCGCCGTTTCTCCGGTTGATGGCCGTTACGGCAGCAAGACCGCCAGTCTGCGCAACATCTTCAGCGAATATGGTCTGATCCGTTTCCGTGTGCAGGTAGAGGTTCGCTGGCTGCAATGCCTGGCCGCACACCCGGGCATTCCCGAAATCGCGCCGTTTTCCGAGCAGGCCAACGCGCTGCTCGACAACCTGGTCGATGACTTCCAGCTGAGCCATGCCGAGCGGATCAAGGAAATCGAGAAGACCACCAATCATGACGTCAAGGCGGTCGAATATCTGCTCAAGGAGCAGGTCGCGTCCCTGCCGGAGCTGCAGGCGGTCAATGAGTTCATTCACTTCGCCTGCACTTCCGAGGACATCAACAATCTGTCCCACGCATTGATGCTGCGCAGTGGCCGCGATGACGTGCTGCTGCCGTTGATGCGTCGCATCGCCGATGAAATCCGCTCCCTGGCCGTGCAGTTCGCCGATGTGCCCATGCTGTCGCGCACCCATGGCCAGCCAGCGTCGCCGACCACCCTGGGCAAGGAACTGGCCAACGTGGTCTATCGTCTGGAGCGGCAGATCGCGCAGGTCGAGGCAGTTCCGCTGCTGGGCAAGATCAATGGCGCGGTAGGCAACTACAACGCGCACCTGTCGGCCTATCCGCAGCTCGACTGGGAAGCCAACGCCCGTGATTTCATCGAGCAGACCCTGGGCCTGACCTTCAACCCCTATACCACGCAGATCGAGCCGCATGACTACATTGCCGAGCTGTTCGATGCGGTGGCGCGCTTCAACACCATCCTGATCGATTTCGACCGGGATATCTGGGGCTATATCTCCCTGGGTTACTTCAAGCAGAAGACCGTTGCCGGTGAAATCGGCTCCTCGACCATGCCGCACAAGGTCAACCCGATCGACTTCGAGAACTCCGAAGGCAACCTGGGTATTGCCAATGCCATTCTGCAACACCTGGCCAGCAAGCTGCCGATTTCCCGTTGGCAGCGGGACCTGACCGACTCCACCGTGCTGCGCAATCTGGGTGTGGGCTTTGCCCATGGCATCATTGCCTATGAGGCTACCCTCAAGGGAATCAGTAAGTTGGAAGTCAATATTCAACGAATTGCTGAAGATCTGGATAGCACCTGGGAGGTGCTTGCCGAGCCGGTACAAACAGTCATGCGTCGGTACGCGGTGCCCAATGCCTACGAGAAGCTGAAGGAACTGACGCGCGGCAAGGGCATCACCCCGCAGGCCCTGCAGGATTTCGTTGACACCCTCGATATCCCTGAGGCGGCCAAGCTGGAGCTCAAGGCCCTGACGCCAGCCAGCTATATCGGCAACGCAGTGGCCCAGACCCGTAGAATCTGACGTGTGAGCATCGCTTGTTCGCCACTTCGGCGGGCAAGCGGTGCAACTACCACCCCACTCCCATCCGCCTGCTATCGCTGCGAGGCCAACATGTCCCTTTCCGTTACCACCCTGCCTGGCGGTATGCCGGCTGAAGAGTTCCTCCGCGATTACTGGCAGAAAAAGCCGCTGCTGATCCGCCAGGCGTTTGCCGGGTTCGACAACCCGCTGACGGCAGATGAGCTGGCCGGCCTGTCGCTGGAAGAGGAAGTCGAATCACGCATCGTACTCGAGCATGGTGCCACTCCCTGGGAGTTGCGCCGGGGGCCCTTCAGTGAAGAGGATTACCGTCACCTTCCTGAACGCGACTGGACGCTGCTGGTGCAGGCCGTTGACCAGTTCGTTCCGGAGGTTGCCGATCTGCTGCGGGCGTTCCGCTTCCTGCCCAGCTGGCGGGTGGATGATGTGATGATCAGCTATGCGGCGCCAGGCGGTAGCGTTGGCCCGCATTTCGATAACTACGATGTGTTCCTGCTGCAGACCCAGGGCCACCGGCGCTGGCGGATTGGTCAGCAGTGCGATGCTGACAGCCCCCTGTTGGAACACCCTGATCTGCGCATTCTCAGCCAGTTCGAACAACAGGACGAGTGGGTTCTGGCACCAGGGGACATGCTCTATCTGCCGCCCGGCCTGGCCCACTACGGCATCGCCGAGGACGAGTGCATGACCTGGTCGGTCGGCTTTCGGGCGCCCAGCCAGGCCGAAGTACTGACCCATTTCACCGATTTCCTCAGCCAGTATCTGAGCGACCAGCAGCGCTACACTGATGCCGGCCTTGCCCTGCCCGCCGACCCGGCGCAGGTTGATGACCAGACCGTCGAGCGGCTGCAGCGAATGATCCTTGAACTGGTTCAGGATCGGGAGGCTCTGGGCACCTGGTTCGGCCGCTTCATGACCGAGCCGCGCTTCCCCGAGCTGCTGCAGGCGCAGGAGCCGGATGCCCAGCTATTGGCCGAGGCGCTGGACAACGATTATGGCCTGGTCCGTAACCCCAGTGCGCGACTGGCATGGCGCCAGGAGCAGGACCGATACCTGATGTTGTTCGCCAGCGGCGAGCATTGCCTGTTGCCGACACCGTTGTTGCCGCTGGTGCAACTGATCTGCAATCAGGACTATCTGGGTGCGGAGCAGTTGCAGGCGTGGCGCGCAGATCCGGAGGCAATGCAACTGCTGGAACAGTTGCTGGCCAAGGGAGATCTGCTGCTGGAGGAAGACGATGGGTGACGTACAGATCCGCATCGCAGACTGGAACGCCACTCCGGCACTGCGCAGCATCCGCCAGACCGTGTTCATCGACGAGCAGCAGGTTCCGCCAGAACTGGAATGGGATGCGGAAGATGTCGGCGCAACGCATTTTCTGATGACGCTGGAGCAGCAGCCGGTAGGCACCGCAAGGCTGCTTGCCAATGGCCGCATCGGTCGCGTGGCCCTGCTGGTTCCGGCTCGGGGCAAGGGGCTGGGGCATGTGCTGATGCGTGCCGTCATGGCGCATGCCCAGCAGACCGGAATGACCTGTTTGACCCTGTCGGCACAGACCCATGCATTGGAGTTCTATCGTCAGCTTGGCTTCGAAACCTGCTCCGACACCTACCTCGATGCCGGCATACCGCATCAGGATATGTATTGGAAAACCGCGGATACCCAAGCTGACAACTGATGACAGCCCCGAGGCGCTTGCTGCGCTTCCGCTGGCGTAGCGCAGGGGCGCTACACCCCGATACCCAATTACAGCACCAGCCCGGGTTATCGAGCCCCTGCTCGACGACAGCGCTGCGGCGGCTGCGCTTCCACCAGCAGAGCGCAGGGGCGCTACACTCCGATACCCGATTGCAGCATCAGCCCCGGATTGTCGAGCCCCTGCTCGACGACAGCGCTGCGGCAACCGCGGTTTCGCCGGCAGAGCGCGGGCGCGTTATATCCCTGGAGAACAGTCGAGGTGCTAAACTCAGGTTCGGTCCCCATGAGATTGCGCCATGAACCTGCGACCTTTTCTGACCCTGTGCGTCACCCTGCTCCTCGCTCTGGGCTCGGCCCAACTTGCAGCGGCGCCGAAGACCGAAATCATCCCCCTCGGCTACAGCATGGCCGAGGATCTGCTGCCTGCCATCCAGCCATTGCTGCGTCCCGATGAGCGGGTTTCCGCCTACGGCAACCAGTTGATCATTCGCGCCGAGCCACAACGACTGCAGGAAATCCGCGCCCTGCTGGCTGACCTTGACCGCCAACCCGCGCAGCTGCGCATCAGCGTCAGCACCGCCGGCAGCTCAATCGGCAGCCAAAGCGGTTACCGGGTGGACGGGCGAATCGACACCGGCGCTGGTGATGTCGTCGTCGGCCGCCCTGGAAGCGGCAACCAGGCCCGTATTATCCGCCGCGAAACCCGTGGCGCCAACGACGGTACCCGGGTGATCACGGCCAGTGAGGGCCATCCCGTTCTGATTCAGACCGGCCAGAGCATCCCGCTGACCTCGACTACGACCAATATCTATGGCCAGGTGATGCGGCAGACTGAATATCACGATGTGACATCGGGTTTCTATGCCACCGTTCGCCTCAATGGCGACCGCGCGACCATCACTCTCAGTGCCAACAATGATCGGCTGCATCCGGCAAACGATGACGTCATCGAGGTACAGCGAGCCGATACCGTGGTCACTGCACGCCTCGGCGAATGGGTCACCATAGGCGGTGTGGATGATCTGGACCGCAGCCAGGATCAGGACATCGGTCGACGCACCACCACCCGTAGTGCCCAGCAACAGAGCGTCCGGCTGATGGTCGAACGGCTCGATTAGCCTTTGTTGCATTTTTGTAGTGTTTTAATAAATTCACTACAAACTGCATTGACTTCTGTTTTCTTAACCCGCATTATTGCCCCGCTCCCGCTAGCCGGAGCCCCTTTAAGAGGGTCTCCGGATGGGCTCCTGAACCTAAGGAACCATCTGTGTCTCAACAGCCCACAAGGCAGTTCGACGAGGTTGCGACTGGAACGAAGTTGTCCTGAGGGACGGGGAAGCGATTAAAACGTAGCAGCCTGCATGACACAGGAGCGGCCGAATACTCTGCCAAGCTGCCAGCTTGTTCGAGATGCGCCATCCAGGTCGTAGACTGTTCGTCACCCTCCTCTCTTCATGTCATTCTTCAATCCGGTCACTGTTTCGACGCACTGCGGAGTGCCGCACCCTAGCTCTGGCTGATGGGTTCGGGGTCGACTAACGTCAGAACCAAACGCAAACTTTGAAGGATTGACCATGTCTGCATATCAAAACGATATCAAAGCAGTTGCCGCGCTCAAAGAAACCGCCGGTAACGGCTGGAACGCCATCAACCCGGAATCCGTCGCGCGCATGCGTGCACAGAACCGTTTCAAAACCGGTCTGGATATCGCCAAGTACACTGCTGCTATCATGCGCAAGGACATGGCAGAGTACGATGCCGATTCGTCTGCTTACACTCAGTCCCTGGGCTGCTGGCACGGTTTCATCGGTCAACAGAAACTGATCTCCATCAAGAAGCACCTGCAAACCACCAACAAGCGCTACCTCTACCTGTCCGGCTGGATGGTGGCGGCCCTGCGTTCCGAGTTCGGCCCCCTGCCCGACCAGTCCATGCATGAGAAGACCGCCGTTTCCGGTCTGATCGAGGAGCTGTACACCTTCCTGCGCCAGGCTGACGCCCGCGAACTGGATCTGCTGTTCTCCGCACTGGACGATGCCCGCGAAGCCGGCGACAAAGCCAAGCAGGACGCTATCCAGGCGCAGATCGACAACTTCGAAACCCATGTTGTGCCGATCATCGCCGACATCGACGCCGGTTTCGGTAACGCCGAAGCCACTTACCTGCTGGCCAAGCAGATGATCGAAGCGGGTGCCTGCTGCATCCAGCTCGAAAACCAGGTATCCGACGAGAAGCAGTGCGGCCACCAGGACGGCAAGGTCACTGTGCCCCACTCCGACTTCCTGGCCAAGATCAACGCGGTTCGCTATGCGTTCCTCGAGCTGGGTGTTGACGACGGCGTCATCGTTGCCCGTACCGACTCCCTGGGCGCAGGCCTGACCAAGCAGATCGCCGTGACCAACGAACCAGGCGACCTGGGCGACCTGTACAACAGCTTCCTCGATGGCGATTACATCGAGAACGCTGATGCCATCGAGAACGGTGACGTGGTCATCAAGGCCAACGGCAAACTGCTCAAGCCCAAGCGCCTGGCCTCCGGCCTGTTCCAGTTCCGCAAGGATACTGGTGTCGATCGCGTGGTGCTGGATTGCATCACCTCCCTGCAGCACGGTGCCGACCTGCTGTGGATCGAAACCGAGAAGCCTCACGTTGGCCAGATCGCCGAAATGGTCAACCGCATCCGCGAAGTGGTTCCGAACGCCAAGCTGGTATACAACAACAGCCCGTCGTTCAACTGGACGCTGAACTTCCGTCAGCAGGTGTTCGATGCCTGGGCCGCCGAAGGCAAGGATGTATCCGCCTACGACCGCGCCAACCTGATGAGTGTCGAGTACGACGAGACCGAGCTGTGCAAGGAAGCCGATGAGCGCATCCGTACCTTCCAGAAGGACGCTGCGCGTGAAGCAGGTATCTTCCATCACCTGATCACTCTGCCGACCTACCACACTGCTGCACTGTCGACCGACAACCTGGCCAAGGGTTACTTCGCCGAAGAAGGCATGCTGGCCTACGTCAAGGGTGTGCAGCGTCAGGAAATTCGCCAGGGTATCGCCTGCGTCAAGCACCAGAACATGGCTGGCTCCGATATCGGTGACAACCATAAGGAATACTTCGCTGGTGAAGCGGCACTGAAAGCCGGCGGTAAAGACAACACCATGAACCAGTTCGGCTGATAGGCCATCCGGTTTACGGGCCTCGGCCCGGGTGTTGAGAAAAGGCCACCTTCGGGTGGCCTTTTCCATATGGGCGCAGCACAGCGGCAAGCAAGCGGCTGTTGCCCCCTGGGCAAGTCGCGTACAATGCGCCCTTCATTGCCGGACATGACTGTTTCAGCAACGCTCTGTCGGCGCATCATGCAGCAGCAGGTTTTAAAGAATGGCACGTTTACATTTGGAATTTCCGGAAGATCAGTTCTATTTCACTACGCAACTGACAGTCCGTATCACCGATATCAACTCGGGCAAGCACCTGGCCAATGATTCGATGGTTTCAATGATATCCGAGGCACGGGCGCGCTTTCTGTATCAGTTCGGCATAGAGGAAGTCAGCGTCAATGATGTAGGTATCATTGTTACCGATATGGCCACCACCTATCTCAAGGAAGCCTTCGCTCGGGAGGCATTGATCTTTGAAGTCGGGCTGATGGATTTGAACAGGTATGGTGGAGATATCATCTTCCGTATTACCAAGGCCGAGGGTGGGGATCTGGTTGCCCTGGCCAAGTCCGGTTTCGTCTTCTACAACTTCCTCGCGGCCAAGGTGACACCCATGCCGGAAGACTTCAGATTGCGCTTCCCTGGCGTCAATCAGATAGAGGAATGACAGGATGCCGAGCCCGATCTCTATTCGGGCTTGATGACCCGCCCGGATACGAACCGGGACGCCCCACCCCGGTGGCACTTTCAATCAAGATATCCAGCTATAAAAAAACCCGGTCAATTGACCGGGTTTTCGTTGCTGAAGATCGATTAACGAACTTCAACCTCTGTTTCCACTTCCGCTTCCACACGACGGTTCATGGCACGGCCATCGTCGGTAGCGTTGTCAGCGATCGGACGGGATTCACCGTGGCCGACAGCGTTCACGCGGGAGGACTCGACACCTTCGGCAATCAGAGCTTCACGAACCGAGTTGGCACGACGCTCGGACAGATTCTGGTTGTAGGCATCGGTACCGACGGAGTCAGTGTGACCTTCAACGGTGGTGGTGACCGACGGGTAGGTCTTCATGAACTCAGCCAGGCTCTGGATATCCTGACGGAACTCGGGGCGAATGGTGTCACGGTCGAAGTCGAACTTGACGTCCAGCTCAACACGGACGGACTGCATTTCAGGAGCCGGTTCGGGAGCCGGAGCCGGTGCGGGAGCAGGCTCAGCCTGAGCTACAACCGGAGCGGGTTTGCCACCGAAGTTCAGACCCAGGCCAACGCCCGCCTGCCATTCGGTGTTGCGATGATCCAGGCCGTACAGCGCGTCAACGCCGGCCTTGACGAAGAAGTTCTCGTTCAGATAGTTCTTCACACCGAAGCCGGCCTGCGCGATGGTAGTGCGGTCACGCTGGCTGGTGCCAACCTGATCCAGCTCCTGGTGAGCGAAGCCACCGGAAACGTAGGGACGCAGAGCGCCTTCTCCGAAGTGGTATACGGCTTCAACGTGGGCCAGACGACCGTCGATGTCCTCGCCGGTAATATCGGAGTCCAGGCTCTTGTAAGTACCCAGGCCGATATTCAACAGTACGTCGTCGGTGACAAAGTAACCCAGGCTGCCACCAACCAGAGTACCGTCGTCCAGGTTACGCATGCTGTCGGTGAAATAGCGCTTGGCGAAGGCTTCAACTTCAACCGAGCCGGCGCTCTGGGCCATGACCGGCAGCGCGGAAGCTGTAATAGCTGCGCCTACAACGATACCTACTGTGTTTTTCAATTTCATCTTTGAATCCCCGTTAAATCCATTCGGACGTTAGGTTTTGCGCAAAACTCGGAAGGGAGTATAGCAGAGTTGAGAAAAGAGCAATATGAGAAGGGCCTAAAAAGGATTGCTTATATGCTTGCGCAGCTTCTCCAGTGCACGTTTGTACCGCATCTTCGTCGCACTCAGACCCATATTCATAATATCGGATATCTCCTGAAACTCCAGCTCGGCCACGAAGCGCAACACCAGAATCTCGCGATCCACCTGGTTGACATGCACGAGCCAATGATCGAGCCCCTTGCTGTCCACCGCCGGACTCTCTGGTTCGTGAGCCTCTTCCTGACCGTCCAAACTCAGCGCATCGTATAACCGTCGTTTCCGCTTTTCTTTTCGATACTGAGTAATGCACTCATTGTAAGTAATACTATATAGCCATGTCTTGAACTTGGCCTTGCCTTCGAAGTGCTTCAGTCCATGCAGCACTTTGAGCATTACTTCCTGACATACATCATCAGCATCCCTTTCGTTGCCAAGATACCGGGCACACACATTGTAGAGTGTACGCTGGTACCTTCGCATCAGCTCCTCATAGGCAACGGTGGTATGAAAAAGTTCACGGTTAGCGCGAATTACCAGTTCCTCATCCGTCATCTCGGATAACTGGTCGCGGCTGCGCGAAGCTGGGGTATCGGTCAAAACAGTGTCATCAATCAATGGGCAAGGCCGTGTCGCGGTCAGCGCGACACGGGTCTGTCGATCAGGGAGCGGTTGGGTACGGAAATGAGCCTTCCCTCATCATCCATGAGCGAGGTCTTGACGGTGCCTATTTCCTCGATAACACCCTCGGTACCGTCCACCGTGATGCGGTCCCCCACCTCATAGAGCTCACGCAGATATACCCCGGCGATGATCTGGCTGACCGTATCCCGGCTACCCAGCCCCATGGCCAGAGCCGCTGCAGCGCCGAAGGAAACCAGCACGATGGCAATGACGGTATTGAGCAGCTGCGTCTCGATCTGCAACTGACCGATCGCCAGCGACACCGTGATGATCACCAGCAGCCCTTGGACAAGCCGGCTGATGCCGCCGGCATAATCGGCACCGATACTCTCGACGGTGCCCCGCACTACCCCGGCGACCAGGTGCGACAGCAGCAGGCCTGCGAGCAGAATGAGGGCGGCACCGAATACCTTGGGCAGATAAAGAGCGAAGGCATCCAGCGTGGCCGATACCCGTGCCAGCCCCAGTGTTTCAGCGGCAGACACGACGAAAGTGAGAATGATGAACCAATAGATGATCTTGCCGATCACCGCCGACACCGGCGAGGCGATGCCGATCCGGCTCAACATCTTGGTCACGCCCGCCCCGCTCATCAGCCGGTCCAGTCCCAGCTTGGCCAGCCCCTTGCTCAGAACCGCGTCAACGATCCGGGCAACGACGAACCCCAGCAGGATGATGAACAGTGCCGTGATCAGGTCGGGAATGAATGAAGCTATCTTGGTCCACAGAGCAGTCATCGCAGAGATGAAGCCCTGGCTCCAGGTTTCTTGTTCCATGACAGGCTCGCTATGAATTCAGATCAGTGGAAGAAAGGCTCTTCTTGGCATCGCGTCGTGCACTTCTGGCATGGCGCAGACCACGCGCACCACCCTCGCTGATGACCCAGCCCCAATTGGCGAACAGCTTGAGCAGATCGAACAGGCCACTGTGAATGTGGGCCCGGTGCAGAACGCGTTCCAAGCGCTTGTCGTCCTCCCCGGATGACTTCCGGGAGGCATCCTGCTGCATCAGACTGCGCAGATGGCGCTCAAAGGGATCGTCCATGTCTATCTCCGAATCAGTGAGTAGGGCCGGGCCTGTTTTTGCGCGATGGCGAATGAAGCGGTAACAGACCCTCGGCACAGACGCGCGCCGGCCAGGCGATGTCACCTGACCGACGCGTCCCTCAGGGCAAGGGGTTGCCCTGCCTGCTACTCGGGCATCTTCAGCGCCACGGCTGAGACGATGATGCCGTTATTGTCGGCATACACGTACTCACCAGGGCGGAAGGTGACTCCGCCGAAGGTGACCGGCAGGTTGAGCTCGCCGATACCGCGCTTGTTGCTCTTCATCGGGTGGCTGGCCAGCGCCTGGACGCCCAGTGCCGTCTGCACCAGCACGTCGACGTCACGCACGCAGCCATAGATGATGATCCCCTCCCAGCCGCTCTTCGCTGCCTTCTCGGCCAGCATGTCACCCAGCATCGCGCAGCGCAGAGAGCCGCCGCCGTCCACCACCATGACCTTGCCGGTACCGTCCTGGCCGACCAGGTCCTTGACCACCGAATTGTCTTCAAAGCACTTGACCGTGACGATCTCGCCGCCGAAGGAGTCGTGGCCGCCGAAGTTGCTGAACATGGGTTCGACAACCGCGACGTCAGGGTAAGCGTCACACAGGTCTGGAGTTATATACATCTCATGCTCCCGGGCTGATCAGCCGTTGTTTTCCGCAAGGAAGAACCAGGTATCCATGACCGAGTCAGGGTTGAGCGACACGCTCTCGATCCCCTGCTCCATCAGCCAGCGCGCCAGATCCGGATGGTCCGACGGGCCCTGGCCACAGATGCCGATGTACTTGTCGGCCTTGCGGCAGGCAGCGATGGCATTGGCCAGCAGCTTCTTGACCGCCGCGTTCCGCTCGTCGAACAGGTGGGCGATGATACCGGAGTCGCGATCCAGGCCCAGGGTCAGCTGGGTCAGGTCGTTGGAACCGATGGAGAAACCATCGAAGTGCTCGAGGAACTCATCGGCCAGCAGCGCATTGGCCGGCAGCTCGCACATCATGATCAGGCGCAGACCGTTCTCGCCACGCTTGAGACCATTCTCGGCCAGCAGCTCGACTACCTGCCTGGCTTCACCCACGGTACGCACGAAGGGCACCATGATTTCCACGTTGGTCAGGCCCATCTCGTCACGTACCCGCTTCATCGCGCGGCACTCGAGCTCGAAGCAGTCGCGGAAGGATTCGCTGATATAGCGCGACGCACCGCGGAAGCCCAGCATGGGGTTTTCTTCTTCCGGCTCATACAGACGGCCGCCAATCAGGTTGGCGTATTCGTTGGACTTGAAGTCGGACAGGCGCACGATGACCTTCTTCGGCCAGAACGCCGCCGCCAGGGTGCTGACACCCTCGACCAGCTTGTCGATATAGAAGCTGACCGGGTCGCTGTAGCCGGCAATGCGCTTCTCGACACTGTCCTTGACTTCCGACGGTAGGCCGTCGAAATTCAGCAGTGCCTTGGGATGCACGCCGATCATGCGGTTGATGATGAATTCCAGACGCGCCAGACCGACACCTTCATTGGGCAGGTTGGCAAAGTCGAATGCGCGGTCCGGGTTGCCGACGTTCATCATGATCTTGAACGGCAGCGGCGGCATGGCATCGACGCTGTTGGTACGGATGTCGAACTCCAGACGGCCGGCATAGATCATGCCGGTATCCCCTTCTGCACAGGAAACCGTGACTTCCTGGCCGTCACTCAGCTCACTGGTGGCGTTGCCGCAGCCGACCACGGCCGGAATACCCAGCTCACGTGCGATGATCGCCGCGTGGCAGGTCCGCCCGCCACGGTTGGTCACGATGGCGCTGGCGCGCTTCATCACCGGCTCCCAGTCAGGATCGGTCATGTCGGATACCAGTACGTCGCCTGGCTGTACCTTGTCCATTTCGGATACGTCGCGGATCACCTTGACCGGACCGGCGCCGATGCGCTGACCGATGGCACGACCTTCGACCAGGACGGTGCCCTTGTCCTTGAGCAGGTAGCGCTCCATGACGTTGACGTTGCTGCGGCTCTTCACGGTCTCGGGACGGGCTTGAACGATATACAGCTGATTATCGTCCCCGTCCTTGGCCCACTCGATGTCCATCGGGCAGCCATAGTGCTTCTCGATGATCAGCGCCTGACGGGCCAGGTTCACCACTTCCTCATCGCTCAGACAGAAGCGCGCGCGTTCAGCGGCGTCAACATCGACGGTCTTGACCGAACGGCCAGCCGAAGCCTCTTCGCCGTAGATCATCTTGATCGCCTTGCTGCCCAGGTTGCGGCGCAGGATCGATGGGCGCCCGGCTTCCAGGGTGGGCTTGTGTACATAGAACTCGTCGGGGTTGACGGCGCCCTGTACCACAGTCTCGCCAAGGCCGTAAGCACCGGTGATGAATACCACATCACGGAAACCGGACTCGGTATCCAGGGTAAACATGACACCGGCCGTACCGGTTTCGGAGCGCACCATGCGCTGCACACCCGCGGACAGGGCAACCAGCTTGTGATCGAAGCCCTGGTGAACGCGGTAGGAAATGGCGCGGTCATTGAACAGGGAGGCGAATACTTCCTTGGTCGCGCGGATCACATTGTCCACGCCACGGATATTGAGGAAGGTTTCCTGCTGGCCGGCGAAGGATGCATCGGGCAGATCCTCGGCAGTGGCGGAAGAGCGCACGGCCACGGCCAGGTTGTCGTTGCCGGCGGACAGTTCGGCGAAGGCGTCGCGGATGGCCTGATCCAGGGCTGCCGGGAATTCAGCGTCCATCACCCACTGGCGGATCTGGGCACCGGTACGGGCCAGGGCGTTGACATCATCCACATCCAGCGCGTCCAACGCGGCATTGATACGGTCATTGAGACCACTTTGTTCGAGAAATTCGCGATACGCATCAGCTGTGGTGGCAAAACCACCCGGTACGGATACTCCGGCACCGGCCAGATTGCTGATCATTTCACCGAGCGAGGCGTTCTTGCCGCCAACACGCTCAACATCTCCAACACCCAGTTGCTCAAAGGACACTACGTACTCTAGCAAGGTGATCTCTCCGTCAATCAATGAATTAGGGTGGCAGCGCCGGCTTTGCCGTCTGGTCTGCAAGTCACAAATACGCCACAATGCCACTTCGACGCTCATTAAATAGAGGGCTTGGACCTCTGCCCTCAGCAAAATTCCGATATTTTAAGGCTTCGCGCATGAAACGCACTGCTTTTTTCATTTCCGATGGTACCGGTATCACTGCCGAGACGCTTGGCCAGAGCCTGCTCTCTCAATTCGAGAACATCCAGTTCAGCAAGCTGCTGCGGCCCTATGTGGATACCGTGGAAAAAGCGCGGGACATGGTACAACAAATCAATGCCGCTGCCGAGGCAGATGGTCAACCGCCGATCATTTTCGAAACGGTGGTCAACCGCGACATTCATCAGGAGCTGACCCAGTCCAAGGGCTACATCATCGATATCTTTTCCACCTTCCTGGCTCCCCTGGAGCAGGAGCTGGGTGCCGGCTCGTCCTACTCGGTGGGTAAGTCCCACTCGATCCAGCATAACAGCAACTACCAGGATCGTATCGATGCCGTGCACTTTGCCATGGACAACGACGATGGCGCCCGCACTCACCACTATAAAGAGGCCGACATCATCCTGGTCGGTGTGTCCCGCTGCGGCAAAACACCTTCCTGCCTTTATATGGCACTGCAATATGGCATACGTGCGGCCAACTATCCGCTGACCGATGATGACATGGAAAGCCTGCAGCTGCCTGCCGCCCTCAAGCCGCACAAGCACAAGCTGTTCGGCCTGACCATCGATGCCGAGCGCCTGGCCAGTATCCGCAACGAGCGCCGCCCCAACAGCCGGTACGCCAGCTTCGCCCAGTGCGAGTTCGAAATTCGCGAAGTGGAAAACCTGTTCCGCCGGGAAAATATCCCGCACATCAACTCGACCCATTTCTCGGTCGAGGAAATCTCCGCCAAGATTCTGGTGCACATGGGTATCGAGCGGCGCCTCAAGTAAGACTTCCCATCGCCGTCGGTGCAGCATGGCTGTGCCGGCGGGCACGTCTCCCTCCCTGCCCTCCCC
>NZ_PCQD01000016.1 GCF_002979975.1 Pseudomonas sp. MYb185
AGCGATCTCCAAAGAGGACGTAATGCCGAAGAGTATTAACTGTTACCCATGTCTCCGAACGTTTTGTTACCTATGTCTCCGGTCTATACATCAACGAGCCTACAGGGATGTATTTACGGCGTGTCGCAGACTGGCGGCTCCCGGCGCATAGGAGACTCGAAATCGCCAGATGAAACCTCAACAGTACTTATGCACGGAGCCAACCGCCAGCGCCTGGCGTACCGGTGCAAAGGAGCGGCGATGAATCGGCGTGGCGCCGAGCAGCTTGAGGGCAGCCAGATGGGCGGGTGTCGGATACCCCTTGTGCTTGCCGATACCGTAGCCGGGATACAGCAATTCCATCTCCTGCATTTCCCGATCACGCGCCACCTTGGCAAGAATGGAGGCTGCGGCGATGGCTGGTACCCGCGCATCACCGCCTACCACCGGTTCACCCGGCACCGGCAGCACCGGGCAGCGGTTGCCATCGACCAGCACCCGATCGGGACGCAGCGCCAGCCCGGCAACGGCGCGCTGCATGGCCAGCATGGTGGCATGCAGGATATTCAACTGATCTATCTCGGCCACTTCCGCACGACCGATGGCCCAGGCCAGCGCCCGTTCCTGGATGATGGGAAACAGTGCCTCACGATGGGCTTCGGTCAGCTTCTTGGAATCGTTCAGCCCTTCGATCGGGCGCAGCGGGTCGAGAATCACCGCAGCGGTAACCACCGCACCGCACAGCGGACCGCGCCCCACCTCGTCGACCCCGGCGACCAGCTCGTCACCCTCGGGCAGATTCCAGTCCATCAGCATCTGGGTCATGCCAGCCGCCCCTTGCTGCGCAGCAGCTCCAGCACCGCCTCGGCGGCAGCCTGATCGGCGTCACGGCGCAGCAACTGATGCAGCTGCATGAACACCGCCTCGGCCTGCTCACGCTCGGGTGTCGGGCCCAGCCGGTCAAGCAGGGCTTGCCCCATGGCTGCAGGAGTAGCGGCATCCTGGAGAAATTCCGGTGCCACTTCGCGCCCGGCGAGCAGGTTGGGCAGGGCCACATGCCCGACCTTGACCAGGCGCTTGAGAATCCTGAAGGTCAGTGAGGCCATGCGATAGGCGACCACCATCGGTCGCTTGAACAGCATCGCTTCCAACGTCGCCGTACCCGAGGCTATCAGCACGGCGTCGCAGGCCGCCAAGGCCTCGTGACCCTGGCCATCGAGCAGGGTCAGTGGTAACTGCAAGCCGCTGTCGGCGAGAATCGCCTCCATCTGCTGGCGCCGCTCGGGGTTGGCGCAGGGCAGGATGAAACGCAGTTGCGGATTGCGCTGCAGACACCAGGCGGCGGTCTGCAGAAACAGCAGGCCGAGCTTGCGCAGCTCGCCATTGCGGCTACCGGGCATCAGTGCCACCACAGGGGCCTCCCCGGCCAGCCCCAGGGTCTGACGGGCGGCCTGGCGGTCGGGCTGCAGCGGGATCCGGTCGGCCAGCGTATGGCCGACACAGCGCACCGCCACCCCGTGCTTGCGATAGACCTCTTCCTCGAAGGGAAACAGGGTCAGCATCAGATCGGTGGATTGGCGGATACCCTGCACGCGCTTCTCGCGCCAGGCCCAGACCGAGGGGCTGACATAGTGCACCGTGGGGATGCCCGCCTCACGCAGTCGCTGCTCGACGCCGAGGGTGAAGTCCGGGGCATCGATGCCAATGAACACATCCGGCCGCCGCTGCTTGAGAAACGCCACCAGTTCACGGCGGATACGCAGCAACTCACGCAGGCGCCCCAGCACCTCGACCAGCCCCATGACCGACAGTCGCTCCATCGGCACCTGGCTGACCAGCCCTTCGGCCTGCATGCGCGGGCCGCCGATACCGATGAACTCGGCATCGGGATGCACCTGTTTCAGAGCGCGGATCAGGCCGGTACCCAGGGTATCGCCGGACGCCTCACCGGCGACCAAGGCGATACACAGGGGTTTGTTCGGAGAAACTGCCGAGGCGCTCATGATCAGCGGGTGATGCCGCGGGTCGAGGCCAGGATAGAGTCGCGGTACAACGCCACTTCCGGATACTGGGCGGCCTCGTCATCGAGCAGTTGCAGTGCTTCCTGCAGGGTCTTGCCCTGACGATAGACCACCTTGTAGGCGCGACGCAGCGCGGTGATCAGCTCGGGGCTGTAGCCCCGGCGGCGCATGCCCTCGAAGTTCATGCCATGGGCATTGGCCGGATTGCCACCGACCATGACGAACGCCGGAATATCCTTGAACACCGCACTGTTGGCGGCACTCATCGACCAGGCGCCGATATGGCAGAACTGGTGCACAGTGGTGTAGCCACCAAGGATAACGCCATCGCCGACATGCACGTGGCCGGCGATGGTGGCATTGTTGGCCATGATGATGTTGTCACCGACCACACAGTCATGGGCGATATGCACATAGGCCATCAACAGGTTGTTGCTGCCGATGGTAGTGACGCCCTGGTCCTGCACCGTGCCACGATGCAGGGTACAGCCCTCGCGAATGATGTTGTTGTCACCGATCACCAGGCGGGTGGGCTCGCCACGATACTTCTTGTCCTGGCAATCCTCGCCGACCGAGGCGAACTGGAAGATCCGGTTGCCACTGCCAATGGTGGTCGGTCCCTTGACCACCACGTGCGGGCCGATGACGGTGCCCGCGCCAATCTCGACATCCGGGCCGATCAGCGACCAGGGGCCGACCTCGACGTCATCGGCCAGCCGCGCGGCAGGGTCAACGATCGCCTGAGGATGAATCCGACTCATACCTTGTGTTCCGCACAGATGATTTCACCGGAACAGGCTTCCTTGCCGTCGACCAGCGCACGGCAGGCGAACTTCCAGATACCGCGCTTGTTGCTGACGTAGGTGGCTTCCAGCTGCAGCTGGTCACCCGGTACCACCGGCTGGCGGAAGCGCAGTTTGTCCGAACCGACAAAGTAGTACAGCGTACCGTCCTCGGCCTTGGTGTTCATCATCTTGAAGCCCAGCAGGCCAGCGGCCTGGGCCATGGCCTCGATGATGAGCACGCCCGGCATGATCGGGTGGCCGGGGAAGTGCCCGTTGAAGAAGGGCTCGTTGACCGAGACGTTCTTGTAGGCACGAATACGCTTGCCCTCGAGATCCAGTTCGACCACCCGATCCACCAGCAGGAAGGGGTAACGATGGGGCAGGTATTCTTTGATTTCGTTGATATCCATTATTTCGCAAGGCCTTGCAGTGAAAGGTTGAATGCGCAAAGCGCACAGCTCAGGACTCAGATGAGTCCTGCGGCGCCGGGGTCACCGCTGGCAACTGTTTCTCCAGTTGCTGCACGCGTTTGGCCAAGGCATCGAGTTGACGAATACGTGCAGCGCTCTTTTTCCATTCAGCGGCGGGCTGCATCGCCGTACCGGAGGAGTATGCACCCGGCTCGGTAATGGAGCGCGTGACCATGGTCATGCCGCTGACGAATACGTTATCGCAGATATCGATATGCCCGACCATGCCGACACCGCCGGCGATAGTGCAGTTACGCCCGATCCGGGTACTGCCGGAGATACCGACACAGGCGGCCATGGCCGTGTGATCGCCGATCTGCACGTTATGCGCGATCTGGATCTGGTTATCCAGCTTGACGTCGTTGCCGATCACCGTGTCGTTGATGGCGCCACGGTCGATGGTGGTGTTGGCACCGATCTCGACATCATCGCCAATCAGCACACCGCCGATCTGGGCGATCTTCTGCCACTTGCCCTGGTCCTTGGCAAAGCCGAAGCCTTCGCCACCAACCACCGCACCGGACTGGATCACCACCCGCTCGCCCATGCGCACATCGTGATACAGCGTCACCCGCGGCGCCAGCCAGCTGCCTGCGCCGATACGGCAACGGGCGCCGACGAAGCACTGGGCGCCCAGGGTCACGTTGGCACCGATCACCGCATCGGCCTCGATCACCACCCCGGCGCCGATCGATGCAGAGGCATCCACACTGGCCGAGTCGGCGATCACCGCACTGGGATGAACCCCCGGCACGGCACGCGGCTTGGGATCGAAGTGGTGCGACAGTCGGGCATAGGCCAGGTAGGGATCGGCGACGATCAAGGCGTTGCCGGCATAGTCCGCCGCGTCGGCTTCGGTCAACAGCACCGCGCCGGCACGGGTGCCGGCGAGCTGCTTGCGGTATTGCCGGTTGGCCAGGAAGCTCAGCTGGTCCGGGCCGGCATCGTGCAATGCCGCCAGGCCGCGAATCAGCTTGCTGCCATCACCGGACAGACGCGCATCCAGCCGCTCGGCCAGTTGCGCGAGGGTCACTCCGTTAGAGTCCGCCATGCCGATCAACGCGTGCTGTTCAGGCGCTCGATGACCTGACGGGTGATATCCAATGCCGGTTTGACATCGATGACCGCGCTGCGGTCGATGACCAGATCATAATCGCCGGCCTGCAGTACGGTTTCCACCGCCTTGTCCAGCTTCGGCTTGAGCTGTTCGAGCATTTCCCGATCAGACTGCGCCTTGGCGTCGTTCAGTTCCTTGGACTGGACCTGGAACTCGCGGGCCTTCTGGCGGAACTCCAGTTCGATCTTCTCCAGCTCGGTCTGGCCCAGCTTGTCGCCATCACGCTGCATGCGCTCCTGCAGACGCTTGGCCTCGGCCTCGAGATTCTTCAGACGCTGCAGCTGGCTGCCGAATTTCTTCTCCGCATCCACCGAATAGCGCTTGGCGGCATCCGATTCGAGCAGCGCCATCTGGTAGTCCAGTACCGCTATCTTGGTCTGGGCCGCAACCGGGAGGCTGGCCAGCGCCATGACCGACATCACTGCAATGCAAACATACTTGCGCACTCTTGACACTCCTGATGAAAAATGGGTTCCCGGCTTCAGAACGTCTGACCCAGGGTGAACTGGAAGACCTGCCTGTCATCGTCAGACTTGTCGTTCAACGGCACGCCCAGACTGAAGCCCAGCGGACCCAGCGCCGTCAGCCACGACAGGCCGACCCCAGCACTGTAACGGATTTCGCTGGCAGTCACATCAGGACAATCACTGCAATAGGTGTTGAACACGTTACCGGCATCCAGGAACAGTACCGTACGCAGCGAGCGACTATCCTGGACGAAGGGCGCCGGGAAGATCAGCTCCAGACCACCAGTGATCTTGACGTTACCACCGAACGGCAGTGGGTCCTGATCCGGGTCGTTCGCGTGGGGGGTACTTTTCGGCCCCAGGGTACTGTCTTCGAAGCCACGCACCGAGCCGATCCCGCCGGCGAAGTAGTGCTCATAGAAAGGCATCTGCTTGGTCGAACCGAAGCGCCGGGCAAAACCGCTGTCGGTATGCACACGCAGGGTCCAGTCCTGGCTGATCGGGAAGAAGCGCTGGCCACGATAACCGAGCTTGTAGAAATACAGGTCGCTACCGGGAACGGTGGTCTCCAGACTCAGGCTCTGGGAATAGCCGCGATCCGGGAACATGCCGCGGTTGAGAGTGGACTGCGACCAGCCGACGTTGGCCTTGAGGTTGAAGAAGCTGTCACCCTCGTTCCTCAGGAACTCCTGGATTTCCTGGACGGTGTAGACACCCTCCTTGATCTCGTCACGCTGCAGCGACATGCCGAACGACAGGCGCGAGGTATCGCTGATCGGATAGCCGATATTGATACCGGCACCATAGGAGTCGACGGAGTAGCTGGAGATATCCACGTCCAGCTCATCGTAGTCGGTGGTACGGTAGAAAGCGTTGTAACCGAGGCTGACCCCATCGGCGGTGAAATAGGGATTGAGGAAACCGAACGACAGCGCGGTCTGGTAGGCGGAGCGGTTGGCGCTGAAGCTCACCCGGTTACCGGTACCGAAGAAGTTGTTCTGGCTGATCGAACCGCCGAGGATCAGACCGGTGCCCTGGGCGAAACCGAGACTGGCCGTCACCGAGCCCGAGGGCTGCTCTTCCACCGTGTAGTTGACGTCGATCAGGTCATCGGCCCCAGGCACAGGCACCGTCTCGACGTCGACTTCCTTGAAGAAGCCCAGGCGTTCGAGACGCACCTTGGACTGGTCGATCAGATAGGTGGAAGCCCAGCCACCTTCCATCTGGCGCATTTCCCGGCGCAGCACTTCATCATCGGTCTTGGTGTTGCCGCGGAAGTTGATGCGGTTGACGTAGGCACGCTGGCCGGGATCGACGACGAAGGTCACATCCACGGTACGATCCTGTTCGTTGACCTGCGGCATGCCGTTGACGTTGGCGAAGGTATAGCCCTCGTTACCCAGCCGGCGACCGATCAGGTCGGAGGTGGCTGTCATCACCTGGCGGGAGAAGACCTGGCCCGGCTCGACCAGCAGCAGGCGGCGGATATCCTGCTCCGGCACCACCAGGTCACCGGACAGCTTGACCTCGTTGACCGTGTACAGCTCGCCCTCGTCGATATTCACGGTGACGTAGACGTGCTTCTTGTCCGGGGTGATCGACACCTGGGTCGAGGCGATATCCATGTTGATGTAGCCGCGATCCAGGTACCAGGAGCGCAGACGCTCCAGGTCACCGGAGAGCTTTTCCCGGGAATACTTGTCATCGTTGCGGATGAACGACAGCCAGCCAGTGGTCTTCAGCTCGAACAGCGGGATCAGTTCGTCATCGGAGAACACCGAGTTGCCGACCACGTTGACGTGCTTGATCGAGGCCACCGAGCCCTCGTCGACGACGATCTTCAGCGCCACGCGGTTGCGCGGCTCGGCGATCACTTCGGTTTCGATATCGGCGGAGTAGCGGCCCTGGGCCACGTACTGGCGCAGCAACTCGTTGCGCACCCCTTCCAGGGTCGCCTGCTGGAAGATCTCGCCCTCGGCCAGCCCGGCCATGCGCAGGCCGTTGAGCAGATCCTCGCTCTTGATCGCCTTGTTGCCTTCCAGCTCGATGGAGGAGATGGAGGGGCGTTCGACCACGTTGATGATCAGCACGTCGCCTTCACGACCCAGCTGGATATCCTGGAAGAAGCCGGTACGGAACAGCGAACGCGAGGCCTCGACCAGGGCCTGGTCATCCGCCTGGTCACCGATGTTCAGCGGCAAGGCGCTGAAGACACTGCCAGCGGAAACACGTTGCAGACCATTGACGCGAATGTCGGAAATCTGGAAGGCATCGGCAAAAACTCCCGGCGCCAGGAGTATCAGCAATAGCGCAGGCAATAGGTAACGTTTCATGAAATCCGTTCTGGCTGACTGGTTAATATCTTATCTGCCGCGCGCGGCAGTTCGGTAATAGGAGTCGGACAACAGCACACGCGCATGTTTCCCCAGCTCCCCGTATTTCTCTGCCGCTCAGTTACCCAACCGACTTATATCGTTATAGATGGCAAACAGCATCACCCCGACGATCAGGGTCAAGCCTATCTGCAATCCCCAGCCCTGGATACGCTCGGACAGGGGTTTGCCTCTGATCCATTCCGTCACGTAGTAAACCAGATGACCACCGTCGAGCACCGGGATCGGCAGCAGGTTCAGCACACCCAGGCTAATGCTCAGATAAGCAATGAAACTGAGAAAGCTTTCCACTCCGGACTTGGCCGAGGCGCCCGCCACTTTAGCAATGGTTATCGGGCCGCTCAAGTTTTTTGCCGAGACCAGGCCGGTGACCATCTTTTTCAGCGAATCGAGGGTCAGCGCGGTCATATCCCAGGTTTTCACCAGCGCTACCGGGATTGCCGCCAACGGGTTGTAGTCGATGCTGCGGATCATGTGCTCGGGCCACTCGAAGGCCTCGATGCCGGCGCCGATAAAGCCGACCGACTTGCCATCCTGCTCACGTACTTCCGGCGTGATGCTCAGCATGCGCAGTCGCCCGTCACGCTCGACACCCAGCTCCAGCGGCTGGCCGGCACTGCCCTGGATGCGCGGTACCACCTCGCCCAGCCAGTCGCTGACCGGCTGCCCATCGATCGTCACGATCAGGTCGCCGGCACGCAGGCCGGCTTGCTCGGCGGCGCCACCCGGGCTGATCTGGCCGAGCAACGGCGGCACTGCCGGCTTCCAGCTGGTCAGGCCGAGCGCGGTCACCGGGTCCGGCTGATCGACGCCGCGCAGCCAGTTGTGCAACTGCAGCGTGTAGCTCTGCGGCGTGCCCTCGCCGTCCCGGGCCAGCACCTGCAACTGCCCGGTTTCGCCCAGCCGGCGAATCAACTGCAGGTTGATATCGTGCCAGCTGGGAGTCTGGTTGCCGTCGATCTCGAGGATTTCCAGGCCTTCGCTCAGGCCGGCACGCTCAGCGATGCTACCGGGCTCGACCGGGCCGATCACCGGCGCCACCGTGGTGATACCGAGCACCGCGATCAGCCAGAAGGCGGCGATCGCCAGCAGGAAGTTGGCCAGGGGACCGGCGGCTACGATGGCAATGCGCTTTTTCACATCCTTGCGATTGAAGGCCTGGTCCAGCTCGGCCTCGGGGACCGGGGCTTCGCGCTCGTCGAGCATCTTGACGTAGCCACCCAGGGGAATACCAGCGATGACGAATTCAGTGCCATGGCGGTCGTGCCAGCTGTACAGCGCGGGGCCGAAGCCGATGGAAAAACGCAATACCTTGACGCCGCAACGACGTGCGACCCAGAAATGGCCATATTCGTGAATGGTGACCAGCAGTCCCAACGCCACTATGGTGGCCAGCAGAGTAAACAATAGATCCATTCAACGCCTCACTCGGGGACCCTGCAGGCAGGCCTGCGCCCGCCTGTCATGCCCGGTTTGCCAGCCACCTGTGCGCGTGCTCGCGTGCCTGACGATCAGCCAGCATGACCTGAGCCAGCTCTTCGACCTGCACCGGTGGCAGGCAGTTCAATGTGTACTCGATGATAACAGGGATATCGGTGAAACCAATGCGCCCATCGAGAAAGGCCTGTACCGCCACCTCGTTGGCCGCATTCAATACCGCGCAGGCGGTGCCCCCTGCATCGAATGCCTGGCGGGCCAGCCACAGACAGGGAAAGCGCTGCGGATCAGGCGCCTGGAAGTCCAGCCGTGCGGTGCTCAGCAGGTCCAGCGCGCTGACCCCGGAGTCGATACGCTCCGGCCAGGCCAGGGCATGGGCGATCGGCGTGCGCATGTCCGGATTGCCCAACTGGGCCAATACCGAGCCGTCGACGTAGTCCACCAGCGAATGCACCACGCTCTGCGGATGCACCACCACCTCGACCTGCTCGGGACGCGCATCGAACAGCCAGCAGGCCTCGATCAGCTCCAGCCCCTTGTTCATCATGCTGGCCGAGTCCACTGAGATCTTCTGCCCCATCGACCAGTTCGGATGGGCGCAGGCCTGGGCGGGAGTGACGCCAGCCAGGTCTTCCAGGGCGAAATCGCGGAACGGACCACCGGAGGCGGTCAGCAGGATGCGCCGCACCCCGACCTGGCCCAGCCCGTTCGCGTAGTTGCGCGGCATGCACTGGAAGATCGCGTTGTGCTCGCTGTCGATCGGCAGCAACTGGGCGCCGGAGTTGCGCACCGCCTGCATGAACAGCGCGCCGGACATCACCAGTGCTTCCTTGTTGGCCAGCAGCACGCGCTTGCCGGCACGTACCGCCGCCAGTGTGGGCGACAGTCCGGCAGCACCGACGATGGCCGCCATGACCACATCGACCCGCTGGTCGGCAGCCACCTCCGCCAGCGCCTCGACCCCATGCAACACCCGGGTCTGCAGACCGGTGGCCTGCAGCCGCTGCTGCAACGGCTCCGCCTGCGCAGCATCGGCAACCACCGCGAACAGCGGGTCATGCTGCCGGCATTGCGCCTCCAGCACGGCCATCTGGCTGTGGCCGGTCAGGGCGAAGACAGCATAGCGATCGGCATGTCGCGCCACCACATCCAGGGTGCTGACACCGATCGAACCAGTAGCACCCAGCACCGTTATCCATGCGCGACTCACCCGAGCAGACTCCCGAACAGGTACCAACCCAGCGCGAATACCGGTACCGCTGCGGTGAGACTGTCGATACGATCCATGATGCCACCATGCCCGGGCAGCAGGTTGCTACTGTCCTTGAGCCCCTGCTCGCGCTTGAACAGGCTTTCGGTGAGATCACCGACCACCGAGAACAGCACCACCACCAGGGTACCGAGCATGCCGATCAGTACCGACTGCATCGACCAGTCCAGATAGAGCATCGCCGCCACCGCCAGCAACTGGGTCAGCAGCACACCGCCGAGCAGCCCCTCGATGGTCTTGCCAGGACTGACCCGGGGCAGCAGCTTGTGACGACCGAAGGTCTTGCCAGCGAAATAGGCGCCGATATCCGCCGCCCAGACCATCACCACCAGCGCCAGGATCAACCACAACCCGGCTTCCTGGGCGCGCAGCCAGACCAGCCCGTACCAGGCCGGCAGCAGCACCAGCAGCCCGAACAGCTGGGCGATCAGCGAACCGGACCACAGCCCACGGCCATTGGGATAGCGGATGATCATCGAGGTTGCCAGCAACCACCAGCCCAGCGCCGGTGCCAGCATGAAATGTGGTGGCCAGGCATCGCGGTACAGGCCCACCAGCAGCAACGCCACCGCCAGCGCGTAGATGACCCGCCCCTTGTGCGTCTGCTCTCCAGCCAGCCGCGCCCATTCCCAGGCCCCCAGGGTGACGATGAAACCGATCATCACCGCGAACCACAGATGGTCGAGCAGCACGAAGCCGGCAATAACCAGAGGCGCCAGGATGACGCCGGTAATAATACGTTGCTTGAGCATCAGGACTCCGCTGCCACCTGTTCGCTGGTTTTGCCGAAGCGCCGTTGACGGCAGGCGAAATCGGCAAGGGCTGCGCGCATGGCGTCGTGTTTGAAATCAGGCCAGAAAAGATCGGAGAAATACAGCTCGGCGTAAGCCAGCTGCCACAGCAGGAAGTTGCTGATACGCCGCTCCCCACCGGTGCGGATGCACAGATCCGGCATCGGGAAATCGCCGGTGCACAGCCGCGCACCGACCTCTTCGGCACTGATCGCCTCGGCGTCGATGACACCGGCGACGGCATCCCGAGCCAGGGACCGAGCCGCCTGGGTTATGTCCCACTGACCGCCGTAATTGGCGGCGATCAGCAGTTGCAGGCCGCTGCAGTTGGCGGTCAGCGCCTCGGCATCGGCCATCGCCCGCTGCAATACCGGATCGAACCGGCTGCGATCACCGATGATGTTCAGACGGATGTTGTTGTCCCGCAGCTTGCGCACCTCCCGGTGCAGGGCGAACAGGAACAGCTCCATCAGTGCGCCCACTTCTTCCTGAGGCCGCGCCCAGTTCTCACTGGAGAAGGCGAACAGGGTGAGCACCTCGACACCTTCGCGGGCGCACACCTCGATCACCGCCCTGACGGCGTCGACACCAGCCTTGTGCCCCGCCACCCCCGGCAGGAAACGCTTGCGCGCCCAGCGGTTGTTGCCATCCATGATGATGGCAACGTGACGGGGCACTGCTGCGGTTACAGCTTTGTTATCGGTCATGGCAAGGGACTCTGGCTGGTCGGGAAGCAGACAGCATCAGATCGCCATCAGATCCGCTTCCTTGGTTTCCAGCGCCTTGTCGATCTCGGCAACGTACTTGTCGGTCAGCTTCTGCACTTCGTCAGCGGCACGACGCTCGTCGTCCTCACTGATTTCCTTGTCCTTCTGCAGATCCTTGAGCTGGCCCAGGGCATCGCGACGGATGTTGCGCACCGCTACCCGGGCATTCTCGGCCTCACCACGCGCCTGCTTGGTATAGCCCTTGCGGGTTTCCTCGGTCAGCGCCGGCATCGGCACCCGGATGGTGGTGCCCGCGGTAGCCGGGTTCAGGCCCAGATCGGAGGTCATGATGGCCTTTTCCACTGCCTGGATCATGCTCTTGTCGAACACGCTCAACGCCAGGGTACGGGAGTCCTCGACGGTGACGTTGGCAACCTGGCGCAGCGGCGTGTCGGCACCGTAGTAGGACACCATGACGCTGTCCAGGATGCTCGGGTGCGCCCGTCCGGTGCGGATCTTGGCGAAAGCGCCATCCAGCGACTCGACGGACTTCTTCATGCGCTCCTGCGCTTCCTTCTTGATTTCGTTGATCATTACTCAGCCCTCGATCAATGTGCCCTCGGCGCTTCCTACCACTGCATTGAGCAGCGCGCCGGGCTTGTTCATGTTGAATACCCGCAGGGGCATCTTGTGATCGCGAATCAGACAGATAGCCGTCAGATCCATTACGCCCAGCTTCAGATCCAGTACCTGATCATAGCTGAGGCGGTCAAAACGTTCGGCATTCGGGTCCTTCATCGGATCGCGATCATACACGCCATCGACCTTGGTCGCCTTGAGCACCACGTCGGCATCCACTTCGATGCCGCGCAGGCAGGCTGCGGTATCGGTGGTGAAGAACGGATTACCGGTGCCAGCAGAAAATATTACCACGTCGCCACCCGCCAGATAGCGCATCGCCTTGCGCCGATCATAATGCTCGGTGACCCCTTCCATGGCAATCGCCGACATCACGCGGGTCTGGATATTGGAACGCTCCAGCGAGTCGCGCATGGCCAGCGCGTTCATCACGGTGGCCAGCATACCCATATGGTCGCCAGTGACCCGGTCCATGCCGGCAGCGCTGAGCGCGGCACCGCGGAACAGGTTGCCACCACCGATAACCAGCCCCACCTGGACACCGATGCCGATCAGTTGACCGATCTCCAATGCCATGCGATCCAGTACCTTCGGGTCGATACCGAAGTCCTCGGTGCCCATCAGGGCCTCACCGCTGAGTTTTAGAAGAATTCGCTTGTACTTGGGCTGACGGCTGCTAGGTACCTGGGCCATTCATCACTCTCCTGCTGTGGGGTGAAACACTCAACGAGTCACTCCCAGACAACCGGAGCGCTGACTTGTTCAGTATTTCTTAAAAAGAAGGCTTCACGCCTGCGCGTGAAGCCTTCCTGGGTAACCTGGTTGCAGACTCCGCAACGGGAGTCTGCAGAAGCGTCGGTCACGCCGTGCCATTACTGCTTGGACGCAGCCACCTGGGCAGCCACTTCGGCAGCGAAGTCGACCTCGGCACGCTCGATACCCTCGCCCACTTCGAAGCGGGTGAAGGAAACGATCTCGGCACCGGCTTTCTTGGCCAGCTCGCCGACCTTGACTTCCGGGTCCTTGACGAAGGCTTGCTCAACCAGGCTGGCTTCCGCCAGGAACTTGTTGATGCGGCCCTTGACCATGTTCTCGACGATGTTTTCCGGCTTGCCGGCGATCTTGTCGGCGTTCAGCGCCAGGAAGATTTCCTTTTCCTTCTCGATCACCTCAGGGGATACCTGGGACGGGTCGAGCAGTTGCGGGTTGCTGGCAGCCACATGCATGGCGATGTCACGGGCCAGATCGGCGTCGCCACCTTTCAGGGCAACCAGTACACCAATGCGGTGGCCGTGCAGGTAGGCACCCACCACGTCGCTTTCCACACGGGCCAGACGACGGATGTTGACGTTCTCGCCGCACTTGGCGACCAGCGCTTCACGGGCGGATTCCTGATCGGCGATCAGCGGAGCAGCGTCGGTGTAACCGGCAGCGAAGCCTTTTTCCAGGCTCTCGTTGACGAAGCCCTTGAAGTCGTCCTGCAGAGCCAGGAAGTCGGTCTGGGAGTTGACTTCGATGATGATGGCGGACTTGTTGTCGTCAGCCACCTTGACCGCGATAGAACCTTCGGCAGCAATGTTGCCGGCTTTCTTGGCGGCCTTGATCGAACCGGCGGCACGCATGTCATCGATGGCTTTCTCGATATCGCCACCGGCTGCGGCCAGTGCCTTTTTGCAATCCATCATGCCCTGGCCGGTACGCTCACGCAGTTCCTTGACCATGGCTGCAGTAATCTGTGACATGAACTATTCCTCTGACTTGCTTGATTGGGGACCATCCGAACCACAGGACAGCCTCATCATGTTGCTTTCAAGATGTTGCATTCAAGATAGTGCAAAAAGGGGGCATGGCCCCCTTTTTGAATACGGCTTTCAGACCACGCCGATTCCCACTCAGCCTTCGGAGGCCTCGGAGGCTGCAGCGGTCTCCTCGACGAACTCGTCGACGCCGCCGCTGTTCTTGCCGCGCAGTACCGCATCAGCCATGGCGCCGGCGTACAGCTTGATGGCGCGGATGGCGTCATCGTTGCCGGGGATCACGTAGTCGACACCTTCAGGGCTGCTGTTGGTATCGACGATGCCGATAACCGGAATGCCCAGCTTGTTGGCTTCGGTGATGGCAATGCGCTCGTGCTCGACGTCGATCACGAAGATGGCATCGGGCAGGCCGCCCATGTCCTTGATACCGCCCAGGCTGCGATCCAGTTTTTCCAGATCACGGGTGCGCATCAGCGCTTCTTTCTTGGTCAGCTTGGTGAAAGTGCCGTCTTCGGCCTGGACTTCCAGATCGCGCAGACGCTTGATCGACTGACGAATGGTCTTGTAGTTGGTCAGCATGCCGCCGAGCCAACGGTGATCAACATAGGGCATGCCGGCGCGGGTGGCTTCTTCAGCAATGATCTTGCTGGCAGCGCGCTTGGTGCCGACGAACAGCAGCTTGTTCTTGCCGCTGGCCAGCTTCTCCACAAAGCTCAGGGCTTCGTGGAACATGGGCATGGTTTTTTCCAGGTTGATGATGTGAATCTTGTTACGCGCGCCGAAAATGAACTTGCCCATTTTCGGGTTCCAGTAACGGGTCTGGTGGCCGAAGTGCGCACCGGCCTTCAGCATGTCACGCATGGAAACTTGGGTCATGATAACTCCATAGATAGATTGGGTTGAGCCTCCACATATCCCGCTGTCCAACCCCGCAGGGCACCCAGGGCAACGTGTCGATATGTGTGCGGTTTCAGTAGTGCCTGCGGCGGAAAAATCCCGCGTTCGTTCAGGCGCGGCGCTTTATACCACATAATGCCGGGCTGAATAAAGACCGGTGTGCCGGACGGCGCACCCGCCCCGATGCAGCAGACGCCTGGCCAGTTCTGATAAACTCTCGCCAGATCCATCCATTCTGCACGCCGGCTGGCGTGGCAACACGAGAGAATTTCCCTACATGAGCGTATCCATCAAGACCCCCGAAGACATCGCCGGTATGCGCGTGGCCGGCCGGCTCGCCGCCGAAGTGCTGGAGATGATCGGGGAATACGTCAAGCCGGGCGTGACCACCGATGAGCTGAACCAGCGCTGCCATGACTATATCGTCAATGAGCAGAAGGCCATTCCCGCACCGCTGAACTACGGCGGCGGCCATGGCCGCATCCCTTTCCCCAAGTCCATCTGCACCTCGCTCAACCATGTGGTCTGCCATGGCATCCCGAATGACAAGCCGCTGAAGAGCGGCGACGCGATGAACATCGACGTCACCGTGATCAAGGACGGCTATCACGGCGACACCAGCAAGATGTTCCATGTCGGCGAAACTCCCGAATGGGTCACCCGGCTCTCGCGCGTCACCCAGGAATGCCTGTATAAAGGCATCTCGGTGGTCCGCCCCGGCGCCCGGCTGGGTGATATCGGCCAGATCATCCAGGATCATGCCCATGCCAACCGCTACAGCGTGGTACGCGATTACTGCGGTCACGGCATCGGCAAGGTCTTCCACGAGGAACCCCAGGTACTGCACTATGGCAGGGCGGGGACCGGCCTGGAGCTGCAGGAAGGCATGATCTTCACCATCGAGCCGATGCTCAACCAGGGGCGCGCGGAAACCCGCCTGCTGGGGGACGGCTGGACCGCCATCACCAAGGACCGCAAGCTGTCGGCCCAGTGGGAACACACCATTCTGGTCACCGCCGATGGCTACGAGATCCTGACATTGCGCAAGGAAGAAACCTTCCGCTGAGGTCTGTTACCGGAGTCGAGGAAGCACTGTGGATCACGAACTGTTTGACCCGAGCCAGTTCAAGGCCGATCTGGCACTAGCGCGCAGCCCGATTCCCGCTTTCAGGAAGGCCCTCCAGCACGCCGCTGATGTTCTGCAGGCGCGCTTCGAGGGTGGTCGGGACATTCACAAGCTGATCCATGATCGCGCCTGGCTCACCGACCAGATCCTGCGCCAGGCCTGGACCACCCTGGCCTGCCCTGAAGAAGCCGACATAGCCCTGCTGGCGGTCGGCGGCTACGGCCGTGGTGAACTGCACCCGCATTCGGACATCGACCTGCTGATCCTGCTGCGCGACGGCAGCAGCGGCGAACATTACCACGAGGCCATCAGCCGCTTCCTCACCTTGCTCTGGGATATCGGCCTGGAGGTCGGCCAGAGCGTGCGCAGCATCAGCGAATGCCAGCATGAAGCACGGGGCGACGTTACCGTCATCACCAACCTGATGGAATCGCGCATCCTGGTCGGTGACCAGCAACTGCGCCAGGCGATGATCGATGCGCTCGGCCCGCAGCAGATGTGGACCAGCGCCGAGTTCTTCCGCGCCAAGCGGGCCGAGCAGCACGCCCGCCATGCCAAGTTCAACGATACCGAGTACAACCTCGAGCCCAACGTCAAGAGCTCTCCTGGCGGCCTGCGCGATATCCAGACCATCGGCTGGGTGGCGCTGCGCCACTTCGGCACCAGCAACCTGCGCGAACTGGTGGATCAGGGCTTTCTCAACGAGCCCGAATACAACATCCTCGCCGGCGGCCGGGCCTTTCTCTGGCAGGTGCGCTTTGCCCTGCATACCCTGGCCGGGCGCGCCGAAGACCGGCTGCTGTTCGATCACCAGCGGGCCCTGGCGCGACTGTTCGGCTTCGAGGACAACGACGCCAAGCTGGCGGTCGAGCGCTTCATGCAGAAGTACTACCGCATCGTCATGTCGCTGTCGGAACTCAACGACCTGCTGATGCAGCATTTCGAGGAGATCCTGCTGCGCAATGCCGAGGCGGCGGACATCCAGCCGCTCAATGCACGCTTTCAGGTACGCAACCACTACATCGAAGTGACCCATCCGCAGGTATTCAAACGCACCCCCTTCGCTCTGCTGGAGATTTTCCTGCTGATGGCCCAGCACCCGGAAATCCGCGGCGTACGGGCCGACACCATCCGCCTGCTGCGCGACCACCGACACCTGATCGATGACGAGTTTCGCAGCGACATCCGCAATACCAGCCTGTTCATCGAACTGCTGCGCTGTCGCGAAGGCATCCATCGCAACCTGCGGCGGATGAACCGCTATGGCATTCTCGGTCGCTACCTGCCGGAGTTCGGCCGCATCGTCGGCCAGATGCAGCACGACCTGTTCCACATCTATACGGTGGATGCGCACACGCTGAACCTGATCAAGCACCTGCGCAAACTCGGCCGCCCCGACTATCAGGAAAAGTACCCGCTGGCCTGGAAGATCTTCTGCCGCCTGCCCAAGCCGGACCTGCTGTACATCGCCGGGCTGTATCACGACATCGCCAAGGGCCGCGGCGGGGATCACTCCGAACTCGGTGCGGTCGATGCCAGCCGCTTCTGTCAGCGCCACCAGCTGCCGGCCTGGGATACCCACCTGGTCTGCTGGCTGGTGGAAAATCACCTGATCATGTCCACCACCGCCCAGCGCAAGGACATCTCCGATCCACAGGTGATCCACGACTTCGCCACGCACATGGGCAACCAGGTGCGCCTGGACTACCTGTACGTGCTGACCATCGCCGATATCAACGCCACCAACCCGAACCTGTGGAATTCCTGGCGGGCCTCGCTGCTGCGCCAGCTGTACACCGAAACCAAGCGCGCCCTGCGCCGCGGCCTGGACAATCCGCCCGACCGCGCCGAGCAGATCGCCGACACCCAGCGCGCCGCCATGGACATCCTGGTACGCAGCGGTATCGACGAGGACGACACCGAAGCGCTGTGGGCACAGCTGGGCGACAACTACTTCCTGCGCCACACCGCCAGCGACATCGCCTGGCACACCGAGGCCATCGTCCAGCACCCGCTGCACCGCGGACCGCTGGTGCTGATCAAGGAAACCGCCCAGCGCGAGTTCGAGGGCGCCACCCAGATATTCCTCTATACCGCCGAACAGCACGACCTGTTCGCGGTGACGGTGGCGGCCATGGACCAGCTCAACCTGAGCATTCAGGACGCCCGGGTGATCACCACCAACCATATCAATCTGGGCACCTACATAGTGCTGGATGCCGATGGCGGCTCGATTGGTGACAATCCCGAACGCACCCGCGAGATCAAGCGCGAACTGGTCGACGCGCTGTCCGACCCGGACGCCTATCCGGCGATCATCCAGCGCCGGGTACCGCGCCAGCTCAAGCACTTCGCCTTCGCCCCGGAAGTCACCATCTTCACCGACCACGGCGGCCAGCACACCATCCTCGAACTCAGCGCCCCCGACCGGCCCGGTCTGCTGGCGAAAATGGGAAAAATATTTCTGGATTTCGACATCAGCGTGCAAAATGCCAAGATCGTCACGCTGGGCGAACGCGTGGATGATGTTTTCGTGCTAACCGATGCGGACAACCAGCCGTTGTCCGACCCACAATTGTGCCAGCGCCTGCAGAACACCATTATCCGTACGCTCAGCTACAACACCGGCCAGCCGGACACCGGCATGCCGCAATCCATGGATATCTGAGGACCGGATGAACAGCGATCTGCAACGGCTGCAGCCCTACCCGTTCGAAAAACTGCGGGCGCTGCTCGCTGACGTCACGCCCAACCCCGAGTTGACGCCGATTTCCCTGTCCATCGGCGAACCCAAGCATGCCGCGCCAGCCTTCGTGCTGGATACCCTGGCCGCCAACCTGGAACAGGCCGCCGTCTATCCCACCAGCGCCGGCCTGCCGGCCCTGCGGCAGAGCATCGCCGACTGGCTGAACCAGCGTTTCCAGCTGCCTGCCGGCATACTCGATGCCGACCGGCATGTACTGCCGGTCACCGGTACCCGCGAAGCCCTGTTCTCCTTCACCCAGGCCGTGGTCGAACGCGACCCGCAGGGTCTGGTGGTCAGCCCCAACCCCTTCTATCAGATCTACGAAGGCGCCGCACTGCTGGCCGGAGCGCAACCGCACTACCTGGCCTGTGATGCGGACAACGGCTTCATCCCCGATTTCGACCGGGTGCCCGAGGATATCTGGCAACGCTGCCAGCTGTTGTTCCTCTGCTCCCCCGGCAACCCCACCGGCGCCGTGATCCCGCTGGAGACCCTGCAGAAGCTCATCGCCCTGGCCGACCGCCATGACTTCGTCATCGCCTCGGACGAGTGCTACAGCGAGATCTACCGTCCGGGCCAGAGCGCACCACCTGGGCTGCTGCAGGCCTGCGCTGCCATGGGCCGGGATGACTTCGCACGCTGCGTGGTGTTCCACAGCCTGTCCAAGCGCTCCAACCTGCCCGGCCTGCGTTCCGGCTTCGTCGCCGGCGACGCCCGCCTGCTGGGTCCCTATCTGACCTACCGTACCTACCACGGCTGCGCCATGCCGATCCCGACCCAGTTGGCCAGCATCGCCGCCTGGCAGGACGAGCAGCACGTCGCCGCCAACCGTGAGATGTACCAGAGCAAGTTCGATGCGGTACTGGGTATTCTCGGCGAGGTCATGGATATCCAGCGCCCCGATGCCGGTTTCTACCTGTGGCCGGCCACGCCGCTGGATGACGAAAGCTTCACCCGGCGCCTGCTGGCCGAACAGAACGTCGCCGTGGTGCCGGGCCGTTACCTGTCACGCGACATCGATGGCCACAATCCCGGCGCCGGCCGGGTACGCATGGCGCTGGTCGCGCCGCTGGCCGATTGCATCGAAGCCGCCCAGCGCATCCGCACCTTTATCAGGAGTCTGTGAAGATGATCACCCTGTATGGCATCAAAGCCTGCGACACCATGAAGAAAGCCCGCACCTGGCTGGACGAGGCGGGCATCGAATACCACTTCCATGACTACAAGAAGGAAGGTATCGACGCCGACAGTCTGCGCAACTGGTGTCAGGAACATGGCTGGGAGAAGATCCTCAACCGCCAGGGCACCACCTTCCGCAAACTCGACGAAGCGGACAAACAGGATATCGACCAGAACAAGGCCATCGCCCTGATGCAGGCCAACCCGTCAATGATAAAAAGACCGGTACTGGATATCGGCTCACAGCGCCTGGTCGGCTTCAAACCCGACCTGTATGCAGCTGCCCTCTGACACCATGCACGAAGGAACACCCGATGAGTGAGCATTTCAGTCTGGCCCTGGGTATCGGCACGCAG
This sequence comes from Pseudomonas sp. MYb185, assembly GCF_002979975.1. Taxonomy (GTDB): domain Bacteria; phylum Pseudomonadota; class Gammaproteobacteria; order Pseudomonadales; family Pseudomonadaceae; genus Halopseudomonas. The sequence continues at coordinate 20,138 of NZ_PCQD01000016.1, forward strand.
AATACTGCCGGTGACTGGCTGGAAGTCTATTATCCCCAACCCATTCTCAACCCCGAGCGCGAGCTGGTCGCAGTGGTCGCCAGCCAGATCGGCTACAACGGCGGCAACCAGGCCATCAGCCTGTCCGCCAGTCAGTGCGCCGTACTGGGCAAAGCCCTCACCGATGCAGGCTTTGCCGAGCTCGGCGCATTGGCCACCCAACTCAAGGACAGCAGCCGCCCGCTGGTGGCGACCATCCTGGAAACCGATGACGCCCCTACCACCACCCCCGGCGCCTATCTGAAGCTGCACTTGCTGTCGCACCGCCTGGTCAAGCCCCACGAAGTGGTGCTGGCCGGCCTGTTCCCGCTGCTGCCCAACGTCGCCTGGACCAACGAGGGCGCCATCGACCTGCGCGAGCTGCCCCAGCGCCAGCTCAGCGCTCGCCTGCAAGGCCACGACCTGCAGGTGCACAGCGTCGACAAGTTCCCGATCATGACCAACTACGTGGTACCCACCGGCGTGCGCATCGCCGATACCGCACGGGTGCGTCTGGGCGCCTACATCGGTGAAGGCACCACGGTGATGCATGAAGGCTTCATCAACTTCAATGCAGGCACCGCTGGCACCAGCATGGTCGAAGGGCGCATCTCGGCGGGCGTGTTCGTCGGCAAGGGCTCGGACCTGGGTGGCGGCAGCTCGACCATGGGCACCCTCTCCGGCGGTGGCAACATCGTCATCTCGGTCGGCGAAGGCTGCCTGATCGGCGCCAACGCCGGGATCGGCATCCCGCTGGGTGACCGCTGCACCGTGGAAGCCGGCCTGTACATCACCGCCGGCCTCAAGGTCGCGCTGCTGGATGATGACGACAACCTGGTGAAGATCGTCAAGGCTCGGCAGTTGGCCAATCAACCCGACCTGCTATTCCGCCGCAATTCGCAGACCGGCTCGATCGAGTGCAAGACCAACAAGAGCGCAATCGCCCTCAACGATATGCTGCACGCGCATAACTGACGCAGAAAAAGCCCGGTTCGCCGGGCTTCCAGGCTCGGTGCAAACAGCCCTTCCATCATCCGTGTCACGTTCAGAGTATCCTTCGCACCGGGAGCGACCTGCCTGCGACACGCCTTCTGCTGAGACACCGAACAGTCCGGCTTCGGATAGCGCAGTTGCTCGGTGGAATAGACGCAGCCCCCCCGAAGCTGCGCTTGCTCTGCGCCCGGGGGTAATTGTAGTCACGGCGCAGCAGCGAGCGCGCCTTGGCCTCTAGCGGGTCGATCTGCCCGCCGCCACCAATATCCTTGGTGATGTATCCTTGTACACAACATCACTGAGGCACCGGGTTCATTCTGCACCGCCAGCGGCCAGATGCATCGCCATTCTATCGAACAGGAGTTTTACCCGCTTCAGTTCCAACCGGGCAGTCGGCACCATGATTTTCACCCAACGTTCCACCAACGAGAATTCCTCCAGCACCGGAACTAGCTGCCCGGCCTGCAGGGCATCGGCAACAACCGGCAGTGCCAGTTGGACAATTCCATGGCCACCGCGGGCGGCAGCGGCCTGGGGCTCGCGATCTGCCGCAACATCGTCGAAGCGCATGAGGGTGATATCAATGCCGAGGTATCGGCACTCGGGGGCTTGCGCATCGTGTTGACGCTACCGGCACTGGTGGGCTGATGCAAAGCGCTCTCGGACACATTCTGATCATCGAAGATGAGCCACGGCTGGCCGCAGTGCTCGGCGAGTATCTGCACGCGGCCGGCTATACGCACCACTGGGTTGGCGACGGTGCGCTGGCGATGAGTGCGTTCCAGGCGCAGGCGCCGGATCTTGTGCTGCTCGACCTGATGCTGCCCAACCGCGACGGACTGGACATCTGCCGCGATCTACACCGCCTCGGGACAGTGCCGGTGATCATGGTGACCGCACGCACCGAGGAGATCGACCGGCTGCTCGGGCTGGAGATAGGAGCCGATGACTATATCTGCAAACCGTTCAGCCCACGTGAGGTCGTCGCACGCGTCCACGCTGTGCTCCGCCGCCATCGCCAGGCACCGGGCGGAATGTCCGTGCCGGGGCTGCACATTGACGAGGCCGCCTGCCGCGCCAGCGCAAACAGCATCCCACTGGACCTGACGCTGGTCGAGTTCCGTTTGCTGCGGACATTGGCCGAGTCGCCTGGGCGTGTCTTTTCACGCGAGCAGTTGATGAACCAGCTGTATACCAGCCACCGCATCGTTACCGACCGCACCGTCGATAGCCACGTCAAGAATCTGCGCCGCAAGCTCGACAAGGCTGGGAGGGCAGACTGGATTCATTCAGTTTACGGCATCGGTTACCGTTTCGAGGCCTAAGCATAGACCGCCCAGAGAGCTCCTGGCTTCGGACTAAAACCATGCATGCCCCGACAGCTGTTTCGCCCAAGTCAGTCAGCGCTAGCGACTGAGGCTCTCTGTATGTCAGATACTCTGCTCACTAGTCGGCGCTACGCTGGATATCTGCTGTGACATACGCGCAGCATCATCGCCAAAACAGCGCGTGGCCTTCAGCAGCGCCAGCATGGTCAGCATGAATGCAATCGGAATCAGGTACATAGCATCGTGTAGACCCACGGCCTTGAATGTCTCGTTCATCTCACTGGCCCCCGCTTCCAGCATGGCGGCATGGGCGAAATAATCCGAAAGCAGGCCAACACCTATCGGTCCCATGGCGCCACCCAACAGATACAGGCCAGCCATGAACAGGGCCATCGCCGTAGCTCGCAGGCGCGGCTCGACCACATCCTGAATCGCGGTGTAGACACAGGTAAAGTAGTTATAGGAGAACAGCCAGCCGATGCTGAACACCGCGACGAATATTCCCACCTCGATACGTCCGGCATAGAGAGCCGCACCGGTTGCCAAGGCCGCCACCAACATGCTCAGGGCGGCAAGCAACAAACGCCCCGCGGCCCATCGTTGATGTACACGGTCCGCCAGCCACCCTCCCAACGTCAGACCAAGCAGGCCAGTGACACCAACTATCACTCCCGTCGCTACCGCGGCCTGTTCCAGGGGTAGCAGGAAATAGCGTTGCAACATCGGCACCATGAAAGTCGTGCAGGCATATGAAGCAAAATTGAATGCGAGCCCCGCCAGCAGCAGCCACCAGAAAGTGCGAATAGTTAGAATCTTGCGCAGTGGTTGATCAACAGTACCGCTAGCTATCTGCGTGCTCTCCGCCGCACCACGCACCGGTTCCTTGATCTTGAAAATGAACAATGCCAACAACAGGCCGGGCACCGCCGCGATAAAGAACGGCGCGCGCCAGCTGTCGAATGCCTTGACCATGGCACCCACGGTAAAATAGGCCAGCAGCAGGCCGATCGGCAAACCAAGCATAAAGATGCCCATGGCTCGCGCACGTTTATGGGCCGGGAACAAGTCACCCAGCAGTGAGCTGGCGGCTGGAGCATAACTGGCCTCGCCCATCCCCACACCCATGCGAACCACCAGAAAGCTCCAGAAATTCCAGGCCATTCCGGTCAGTCCGGTGAGCCCACTCCACACAACCAACCCCCAGCCCATGACCCGGCTACGTGAGCCAGTATCGGCCATGCGCCCAAGGGGCAGACTCGCCAGCGCATAAACGATGGTGAACACGGTACCGGCAAGACCCACTTGCAAATCGCTCAAGCTCCATTCCATTCGCATCGGTTCGATGATGATGGCGGGAATGGTCCGATCAAAGAAATTGAACAGATTGGCTAGAAATAGCAGAAATAGAACTCGCCAGGCGTTGCTGGCCTGCGCAGGGGGGTGCGGCATGTTTGAAGGAAACTCCGTTGTTGTTATCAGGGCACCAATGTCTGTAACAGGCCGCCGCAGGCGCGTAAGAAAACGAAGCACCACAATGAGCCGAGCCAGACTGTGCAAGCAGGTTAGCATAGACAGTTTAAGGTTAATACCTTATTTTATGTTCGCCATCCAGCCTCGTGCAACCGGCTTTCGTTCCAATACCAGAGCCGCCTGTCAACGGATAAAGGAAGCATTGCTGTGAGCGACCGGAGTCTGTGAGAAAAGGTCCAGTCGTGCGTATGGCGTGTTGTCCATTCCATCTTCAGGAGTACTTCCTTGTCAAAAATGTCCTACTACAACAATAAGATTGCCGTGGTAACTGGCGCCGGTTCAGGCATTGGCCGGGCCATCGCGCATGCACTCAACACCCATGGTTGCAAGGTCTACTGCACCGATATCGACCTGGCTGCTGCAATGACTGTTGCAGGCGAGCTTGGCAACGCCTGCGCCCATCAGCTCGATGTGGCCGATGCCGCAGCAGTCAGGAGCTTTGCCGATGAGGTGTTCACCCGCGAGGGCCGCGTCGACCTGCTGTTCAATAACGCAGGCGTAGGCCATGCCGGCGCTGTCGTCGATACAGAGCTGGCCGACTGGAAGTGGGTAATGGATATCAACGTAATGGGTGTCGTACATGGTCTGCATGCGTTCCTGCCGCGCATGCTGCAGCAGGGCGATGCCGCTCACATCATCAATACTGCTTCCGGTGCGGGCATCATCCCAATGCCACGCACAGCACCCTACTGCGCATCCAAACATGCGGTGGTTGGCTTGTCACAGTCGCTGGCCGGCGAACTACACGGCAGCAATGTGGGACTGACCATTCTCTGCCCCGGAACAATCAACACGGCGATTATCAAGAACACCAGGATGAGTGGCATTACTGCCCGGGAGCGGCAAGCCCAAGCCATTGAACATTACACCAGGAAGGGAACATCTCCTGAGCAGGTAGCCGCCGATGTGCTATCTGCCGTGATCAAGGGCAAACTTTTCTGTGTGACACCGCGCAGGGAAGTTGGCCTGGGATGGTTTCTCATGCGCTTATCTCCAAGGCTCATGCAGCGGATAATGCGCGCCCGCATGAATCACGTTGAAGGCGTTAAGTCCAAGTGACAGGAGCCGGGCCTGTATTGCTGTGATAGCCCCTTAGCCTTCGTTCAGCTCCTTGAAAAAACTGGGGGCATGCGCTGACAAATAAGGCCGGTACAACGAGAGCATCTGCTGATAGCCCCATTCCAGGTGCTTGCGTGTGACGCGGGTGATGCCATGTCGCGAATGCAGGTATTCGATCCAGTAGGTCGAAATGATCCAGCTGTTTTCCAGCAGCACCTTGAGCTCTTCTTCACTGGCTTTCAATTGGCCTTCTTCGACCAACTCAAGCAACCGAGCCAGTGCACGCTCCTGAACCAGGTTGGACATTTCCCGCAATCGCTGCCGTAACAATGGTTCCAGGGTGAACAGCGCCATGCTGTCCCGGTAGAAGAACCGCCAGTCCCACATCAGTTGGAACCATAGACGCATATCCTGCTCGCCTTCCAGCAACGTCAACTGTTCTGCGGTGAATTGCTCGAACAGCGCATTGACGATATCGGCTTTCCTCTTGAAGTAATAGTACAGATTGCCCTCGTTGATGCCGACCGCCTCGGCAATGCTGGCAGTCGTGACCATGGACACACCCTTGGCATTAAGCAGTTTGCGACAGGTCACCAGGATTTTATCGCGTGTATTGCGCAGCTTCATATGCTCGCCTTGTAAATCAATTGACAACTGTAAGGTGCCGACCTTAGATTTGGTGTAAGGCAAACACCTTATAAGTGGATTGTTTTCTTCTCACATCATAGCGACGCTTGAGCCAATTAAACAGACGCATGCCAGAGCATGTGTGCAAAAGCTCGGTGGCACGCTGCACAGCCAGGGCATACAGCGCTGGTACAGGAGGCAGGTATGAGTTACTTGGTGCATGACCGCATGTTGGAGCTGATGGAAGCTGAGGGAATCATGACCTTGTTCGGCATTCCCGATCCAAGTTTCATTGGTCTGTTTGCCGCCGCTGAACAGCGTGGCTGGACGGTGGTGGCTCCCCACCACGAACAGGCCGGCGCCTTCATGGCTGATGCCCATTGGCGAACTACCGGGATTCCCGGTGTGGTGGTTGGTAATCAAGGTCCTGGGGTGGCCAATCTGGCAGCGGCCGCTATCTGCGCAGCCAAGGAAAATGTACCCACCATATTCATTGCCGGACAACGCGAACGGGTATTCGACCAGCGCGTCAAGCGTGGGCAGTTCCAGTACACCCGCCAACCGCGCCATTTTGATGAGTCGATGAAATATGTCGGCATCATTGAGTACGCCGAGCAGGTGGATGAGATATTCCGTGAAGCCTTCCGCCGAGCGCTGTCCGGTACGCCGGGCCCAGTCTATATCGAATACCCGATGAATGTGCTCGACAAGCAGATAGACCTCGGCCCACTGCTGAAACCGGAGCAGTATCGTCTGGTGCGTCAGGCTGCCGATGCGCAGCGCATTGCCGAGGCAGTCGAGCTGCTTGGCAACGCCCAGGCGCCGATACTCCTGGTCGGCCAGGGTGTGCACGTTTCGCGCGCCCATACGCTAGTCGCTGAACTGGCACAAACGCTGGCATGCCCCGTGATTCAGACCCCGGGGGGCAGCGGCGTGCTGCCAGGTGTGGAAAACCGTACTTTTCCGTACCCTTCCCCGGCCGGCATCTGCGCGGTAGCGGAAGCCGATGTAGTGATCGCAATTGGTACTGAAATTGGTGAGCAAGTGCATTATGGCGTCGGCCGTCATTGGGCCGAGGGCAATACGGAACGCAAATGGATCTATATCGAGCGTGATGCGCTGGCAATTGGCGTCAATCGACCGATTGATGTGCCTTTGGTTGGTGACTTGCGTGATGTGGTGCCGCAGCTGAATGCCGCGGTACGCCCTTTCAAGCGAGAGGTGAGCGCGCGACTGATTGAGCTGGAAGGCGCAGCGAACAAAATGCGTAAAGGTATGCTGGCCCACGTACCAGTCACGTCGCAACCAGTGCATCCGGCACGTCTGGTAGTCGAGGCAACCAGAGGTCTGCCCAAGGATATGCTGATGGTTCGCGACGGTGGCTGCTTCGCCATGTTCGCTGGAGCCTATACGCAGACCCGCTCCAGCGACGTGCTATGGAGCCAGAACTTTGGCCACCTCGGCATGGGTCTACCGGTCGCAATCGGGGCGCAACTGATGGTCGGCGACAGTCGCCGGGTAATGCTGCTGTCGGGGGACTCCGCATTCCTGTTCCATATTTCCGAGCTGGAGACGGCGGTACGCAAGAACTTGCCGATCGTCTGCGTGGTCGGCTGTGATTTTGCCTGGGGTCTTGAAGTGGCCGTTTACCGCAATTCGTTCGGTATGGATTCACCCGAAACCGAGGCGCACTGGGGTAAGCAACTACGCCTTGACCTGATCGCTCAGGGCTTTGGCGCGCACGGCGAGTATGTCGACAAGGCCGAAGATATCGCTCCGGCCGTGCAACGCGCGCTAGCCAGCAACAAGCCTGCGGTAGTGCAGGTGGTAATGGATGGGCTGGCAAATACTACCGATATGCCAGGCATCGAAGAATTCATGTCCTGGTATGGCGAACGCGGTTATTGATACCGCTTTGCCTTGAAGCCAGACTCACTGCACTCACCGCCAGGTCTGACAACAGGCCTGGTTCACGCCCTGCGAGGAGCTGGACGAAGCAGTGATCGCTGGACGCGCTGTCAGGAGCGGGAACGCTGATCGTCACATAATAAAAACACTGAGACCTACCATGAAACTACGCACCAAGCTCATAGGCGCCTTCGCCGCGCTTCTGGTTCTCCTGCTGATCTCCTCCGGAATGTCGATTTTCTTCATGAACATGATGCGTCTCCAAACCGAAAGTTTCGGCCAATCCCTGCTGCCCGGTACGATTCTGGTCAAGGACGTGCATCGGGGCATCTACGCTTATCACACCGCGCTCGGTCGCTGGGTCGCCACGGAGGGTCGTGACGTTGACGCTCAGTCGGATGTGGAGGCACTGCGAACGGAGGTAGATACCAAACTGAAGTATTTGACCAGTATCGCAGGGGACCAACACTCCCAGGAACTTGTATTCGAGCTACAGGAAGCATGGCGCACCTACGTGGCGCTCGCATCACGCATCGAGCATGTGCTGGGTGTGAATGACAACCAGGTGGCTCGACAGCTGCTTGAGGGTGAGGGCTTTGTGATCCTCGCCAATGCTGACGAGATCATGCAGAGCGTAGATGCCTATCTGGCCGCTGCCACCCAGGTCGGAACCGGCAACGTGGCCAAGCGGCAGCGACAAGCCTTGAGCATGTCCGCTACTCTGCTCGCTTTGGCGGTAGTGTTGACGATTGGCATGGGCTGGTGGGTTATCCGCTCCATCCTGGGACGCGTGCGCGAGCTGCAAAGGGCCTTTGCACGCATTGGTGAGGGAGACCTTACGGTGGCCATTCCGTCGGCTGGTAGGGACGAGTTAGCTCAACTCGCACGCGACTTCAACGGTGTTACGCTCGGATTGCGTGAAGTCTTTCACCATCTTCATCGGTCAGTCGATGAACTGCGCCAGTCAGGCACCGAGCTTGCCGGCGGCTGCGAGCGCACAGCGGGTCGCGCACGGGAACAGCAAATAGAGATGGATGCTGTAGCTACGGCGATGAATGAGATGACCGCCACAGTCAGAGAGGTAGCGCGCAGCACGGATAATGCCGCCGGCGTTGCCAGCGAAGCAGATGTACGCGCCAGGGAGGGACAACGACAAGTCGAGGCGAGTAGCCATGCAATGCGTCAGCTGAGCGAACGCGTTGGGCAAGTCTCGCAGAAAATCCATGAGGTCAGTATAGGCAGCAAGGAAATCGGCGCGGTCATTGATGTCATCAGTGGCGTGGCCGAGCAGACCAATCTACTTGCGCTCAACGCAGCCATTGAGGCTGCACGTGCCGGCGAGCGGGGCCGTGGCTTCGCAGTGGTGGCAGATGAAGTGCGCACCCTTGCTTCGCGCACACAGGAGTCGACGCGCAAGATCATTGAGGTTATCGAACGACTACAGCAGAGCGCCAGTTCGGCTGTTGACGTGGCCTCGGCGGCAGTCAAGCAGAGCGAAGCCACTGCGATCAGCTCCGAAGCAACGGCTGAGGCGCTGCGCTCAATCATGGCCGGCATAACCCAGATTTCCGAGCTCAACGCCGGCATTGCGACCTCCGCCGAGGAGCAGAGCCGTGTGGCAGAAGACATGGACAGCAATATCGTCCATATCCATGACGCCTCCAGGGCAACACTGGAGGAAACCGAGCAGGCGCTGCATACGAGCGGGAGTCTGAAGGAGCTGGCCGAGGGGCTCGCGGTGCACCTTCGCCGGTATCGCTTCGCCTAGCTGCCCCATCACCCCGACGTTCGCACCAGACAACTAGTCAATCAATCCTAGTTCCTTGGCCAGAGCAACAGCCTGAGTTCGCCGCTCCACACCCAGCCTGGCGTTGATTCGCCGGGCATGGGACTTCACCGTATGCAGCGAGATAAAAAGCGCATCCGCCACCTGTTGATTGGAATACCCCTTGGCAATCAACTCGAGCACCATCAGCTCTCGCTTGCTCAGGACGTGCATGGTCGAGAGGCTATTACTGGCCCGCTCATCGAATCGCAACAAGCGTTGACGAAGGGGCAACAAATCCTCATGTGCCAGCAATAACTGATCCAGCCATTGTTCCTCATGGCGTTGTAGCAGCTCCACAGGCCTGATCTGCTGTTGACGTTGAGCCTCGAACAACGCGCCAAGCAGTTGCTCATCCGCCAGGTCATTCTCGCCGGTCAGCTCAAGGGCTTCGGCCAGGCGAATACGGATCTGGGTGGCGAGCAGTAAGTGGCCGCTCTGCAGGCACTCTTGTAATAACTCTTGCAAGCTGGCGATGGCCGGCTTCAGATTGTCCAGCGCCAGCTCGGCAGTCGCCTGGCTGAGGCGGGTCTTGAGCAGCAAATCATAGAACCCTGAAGGGGCCATCAGCATGCCGGTCTCCAGCCGCTGACGCACTGTGGAAAAGCAAGTCAGAGCCTGCTCCGCACGACCAGCATGCAGATGCAGTTCACCACGAGCGAAGCCCAGTACCCCACTGTAATAGACGTCGGGTACTTGATAACACTGCATCTGCTGTTCGGCATCCTGCAGCAGTTTATCAGCCTGCTCCAGGCGACCATCTTCGGTAGCCAACTGAGCCAAGCCCAGGTAACCAAATAACAGGTATGCATCCTCGCAGCTTTCGGCTTCCCGTATCCCCTCCTCCAGAAGCGCACGTGCATCGGTATAGTCCCCTGAACTGGTCAGAAAGCAACCGCTCAGTATCAACAGACGGGCGTAAACCGGGCCGCGCACATCGGCATCACGGACGCGCTGCAAAGTGTGGGTGACGCGGCTTTTAGCCGTCTCACACTCACCATACATCATCAACAATTGCAGATGATCAATGCTCAGAAGGGCCTCGAACACCAGGTTCTGGTGTTGCTGCGCCAGACGCAAGGCTTCCTGGCAGTGATTTTGCGCCAGGCTCAGGTCGAGTTCGGCAGCTGCCTGCTGAGCCAGCGTCTGGTGACACAGAATCTTCTGCGGCCAGCCCGTATCATCCAGCATCGGCAAGGCTTCCTGGCAATGTTTCTTGGCCGTGCGCAGCCCGCGCTGACGATGCAGCACCCCCATCACCACCTGATAATGGGCTAATAGTCGCTGTTGATGGTAGGCATTGCGCTGCGGCAGAAACCTGGACAGTTCGGCGATACATGGCTCCACCTCATCCAGGCGCGTACAGATAATCAGCGCCCAAGCTTGCAGAAAGATCAGGCGTGGCGTGCAAAAGAACAGATCAATCGGCAGCTCTTCTCGCCAACACAGCAATTGAGCAACACTTTGGCCGATCAGCAACTGATCCTCGCCGTAACGCTGCAGGTATATCGCTGCTGTTTCCGGCTGGCCCGCCAGCAGTGCATGCTCCACCGCCTCCCGCACCATGCCATGTTGGGCATACCATTGGCAGGCCAGGGTATGCGCACGGATGACCAGCGGCTCAACCGCTGGCAACCGCAGGCTACTGGCTAGCGGCCGCGCCAAGCGATACCAGCGCCCATCCAGTCCCCGCGTGGAAATGATCAGTTGCCGCTGTACCAACTGGACGAGTATCTGCTCGCCTCCATCGTTGACAAGCAAATGCCGACACAAGTCATCGGTAAAACGTGGAATCTGGGCCAGCAAGTACAAGGACTGGCGCTGTAGCGGTGAAAGATCAGCCAGTACCTCTCTCTCAATATATTCCTCTATCAGTTGTGTACCGACGTGCTGGTGCGGCTCCAGATCGCACGTTTCACTTCCCATCAACTGCAGACAAATACCCGCTGGCCAACCATCGTTGTGCTGAAGCAATTGGTTAATCTGAGAACTTGTCAGATCCTGCTTACGCAATATCAGCAGTTCCTGCAACTCCTGCTCATTGAATGCAAGATCCTGGGCGTTAAGCTCACGCACACTGCCCTGCAGCAGTAGCCGCGGCAGACGCCAGTCCGGTCGGCGGCGTGTACCGACCCACCAGCGCAGAATATGTGGGGAGCGCTCCAGCAACTGTTCAAGACAAGCGTCAAGCTCGGCGCTCGCAGCGCGTGGATAATCGTCCAGGACAATCCAGGTTGGGCGCACCAGTCGCCCGACCAGTTGAACAAGTTCACCACTTGCCTCGCCATCGCTATGGGGTAGTTCCAGCGCAATCGCAAGGCGGCTCAACAATTCTCCAGGGGTTAACCCATGGCCCAACAGATCCAACCAAATAACGCGAATATTCGGGTCCGTTTGTCGCATGCATTCGGCAAGCAATACGCTTTTGCCGTAACCAGCAGGAGCACAGATCAAGGAAAGTCTATGATTACTGGTCAATAGACTACGAGATAAACGCGGTCGAGGGACATGCGCAGCAGGTAAGCTCGGCAATAAGGCCCCTGTCGACCGCGAATGGCCTCCGGGTAACACACGAATATTATCGTGCATGGGATCAGTCAGCCTCACTTTTCAAACAGCAGATGGAGACGCTCACGCGCCTCCATCCAGAAGCCATTCAGAAATCGACAGGCGGCTACCTGAGCCGCCCCCGAGGTACGGATGCAACAACCTCAGCGAATGCCAGTGCTACGCAAAGCTGCGGGGGTGAAGTCGGCAGCCGTCGCCTTGATATCAAACTGCACGAACTCCTTCTCCTCGTTACTCAGGCCAGTTGCAATATAACGGCCAGCCTGCAAGTCATACTGCGCCTCGAATGCAAACGCCGGAATCTGCCGCTGGTAGTAGGGCATTGCCTTCGCCTCCCCTACACGCCAGAGTTGACCGCGGCCGTCGTACAAATCAGATAGCACGATGGTCCAAGTGTCTTCGTCAACGTAAAAGGTGCGCTTGGCGTAGATGTTACGCTCACCGGCTTTCAGCGTGGCTTCCACCTCCCAGACACGATGCATTTCATAACGCGCCAGATCCTGATTGGTATGGCCCACCTTGAGCAGGTCAGCATATTTCAGCGAAGGGTCCAGTAGACGAAAGTTGTTGTACGGAATGTACATCTCACGCTTCCCTACCAGTTTCCAGTCATAGCGATCCGGAGCACCGTTGTACATATCGAAGTTATCGGAAGTGCGCATACCATCGGCAGCGGTTCCTGGGCCGTCATAAGCTACCTGCGGCGCACGGCGGACACGGCGCTGGCCAGCATTGTAGACCCAGGCCATACGCGGGCTCTTGATCTGGTCGAGCGAGTCGTGCACGAGCAGCACATTACCCGCCAGACGCGACGGCGCCGTGACACGCTGCTTGAACATCAGCAACAGGTTGGCAGCGTTTTCCGCAGACAGATCGGGCATGAAGTCCGGAAACGCTACGTCATCCACAAAGCTGACCAAGCTGTATGCGCCGTTGGCCTGGGGGGCAGCCTGCACATACATGCGCCTGAGATTGCCACCGCGGTAACGCGTCAAGTGGTTCCAAATAACCTCCAGGCCATTCTGCGGGATCGGGAAAGCGTAATAGCGGCTCTCGGTAAAGTTGTTCAAACCGTTGCCGCTCTCGATCAAGGTGGTGTTGGCCGCACTGATCTTGGCTTTTTCCTCAATGTCTTTGGGTACGCTAGCTGTGCGGTGGCTAGGGTACACCGGCATTTTAAAGGTGTCCGGATAGCGTTTGAACATGGCAATCATGCCAGGAGAAAGCTTGTCCTCGTGCTGCTCCATATTCTGTGCGGTGATGATGAAAAGAGGCTGCTCATCGGCAAAAGGGTCTCCCGGGAAACCATTGCTCGTCACAGGAGCGGCATCCACCGGCAAGCCACCCGTCCATGCTGGAATGCTCCCCTCAGCGTTGCCTGCCATTTCTCCGCCCAGCGGCGTCAAGGTGACGCCCAGTTTGGCTACTTCTGCCGCAGGCACGGCCCCCAGCACTGAGTAAGGTAATAGCGACAGGCCGAGGCCGAATGCCATGATCAGTGTACTTGTTTTTTTCATTTGACTGATTCTCATACCAGGGAATTAAAAATTCAGGCCGAAGCTCAGGGCGACAAAGTCACGGTCGCTCTGGACGTTGTAGTCACCACCGAAGAAGTTGGTGTAGCTGAGACTGGCGGTATAGGTGTTCAGGTACTCGGCTTCTACTCCGATGCTGATCGCCTTGTTGCCTTCAGTGAACACAGGCCCGTAACCATCGACATCATGGGACCAGGCCACACTTGGTCTGAGGTTGATTCCGGCAAAAACGTTGTCGTAATCGAGCCCACCGCGTGCGCGGTAACCCCACGATGATGAGGTGAAAAAACCATGCGAACCATAGCGTTGCTGGGCCAGCGGGTTTTCTGGCGTACCAAAGACGGCGTCACGCCCAAAGCGATTGCCGACTTCATTGGTCATCCCCCCCACTCGGGTGTATCCCAGCTCTCCCAGAAGCGACAAGCGGCTGGCACCGAAGACCTGCTCCACGAAGTGGATAAAGGTGGTTTGCAGCTGGGTCACTTCCTTGCGCTGGTAGCCATGTGTGTCTACACCTGCCTGGGCCAGCGCTCCGTCCACACCACCAGAGATAAAGCCATCGACCACCGTAGTGGCAAGGTTCGGGGTAAGATCCGAAGTGTTGGTTTGCAATGGCATATTCGGCCGGTAGCTGATCTCACCTGCCCACGAGGTGCCGGTGGGCAACGTAGTGGAGAAGCTCAAACCATACAGGCGAATGTCTTCCGGGTACTCCAGAAAGTAACTCCCCCGGCCCAGCAGCATCGGCAGCGCTGCGTCATCGCCTATAATATTGATGGCCGTCAAAGCATCCATGATCCCGGCACGATTGGCATTTTGCATGCTGACGATTGGCGTACGACTATGGTAATTCATGACATAGGCGCCGTACTCGGTGTCTGCCCCCATCCAGCGCAGAGCCAGGCCCCATTGCCCGGAATCCTTGGCAGTCCGATTAGCACCTCGCTGTACTACCAGTCCCTCCCCGTCAACTTCCACGCCCGGAAGCAAGCCAGCGTTTGAAGCCGCCTGGACCTGGCTGATAGTGTCCGGATCCAGGATGTGATAGTTGTTGTTACAACCATTAGCCACCACGTCGGTCGAGGAGAAAAAAGTGCCGCAGTTATCAAGAATGGTCTGATCCCACTCCAACTGGTAAAAAGCTTCAGCCGCGAGTTGGTCTGTGAGCGCTTGCGACACATAAAACATGTTGACCGGGATCAGACCTTCCTTAACTTCAGCCCCCGGGCGGCGAAAGGCTGATACGTCCACAGGGTTTATCGAATTGATACTGTTGCCGATAAAGGTACTTTCGCCCCAACTGACCACCTGCTTGCCCAAACGCACACTACCTGGCATATCTCCCAGGCTATAGTTGTGATAAACAAACGCATCAAGCAGTTCGGCACCGGAAGATTTAGAGCTGACTTTGCGATTGCTGTCATCAATATCCTTCCAGATACGCCCCTCATCCTTGAGTTCGAAGTCATACCAGTACTTGCCACGCAAAAATACGCCGGTATCACCGTATCTCAGTTCCAGGTCATGGATTCCCTTGAAGATTTTCGAAAAGGTTTCACCTTTCTTGAAATTCTGACGCCCATCATCGTTGGTTTGGGTAAAGCCCGTCCCACCGTTGGCCATACCAATAAGCTTTCTGTCTGGGCTGGCAGTGGACCAACTGGCACCGACCGACAACGAAGAGTCGAATTGCCCTTCAATTTCCCCGATATCGAAATTCACCGCATACGCAGGTGCAGCACTGCCAAGAGCGATCCCTAGAGCAAGGGTATTCAATTTGAATACCCCGGGCCATGTTGTTTTTTTCATACGGCTCTCCATTGAGTGTTGGTAATACCGACACGACAGTACCATGACCTCCAAACCATTTCGGCCACCTTAAGTATGATTCTCAACCTATTCATACTTAAGGATTAGCAAGGCTCTAAACAGGAGTATCCAGGCACCATTACCAATAAAAAACTTCTTATTTAATAGCTTTAATCAAGAATTAAAAAATAAGGTACCAACTCAAACTAAAGCTCGACGACTTTCACCGTATTCCGGGTGAGTTTGGCGTGTACTATTTTCCGTTCAGGGCAGTCATTTGCGCCGCAAGCAAGATACGCTCCTCACGCACCCCTTCCGGGTCGTCAACGACCTGACGATGAAAATCGCGCAATTCCTCCGGCACATACCAATGCAGCCGGTCGCTCGAATAGGCGGCAAATACCGTATCGGCGATCTCGGACGGCGGCACCAGCCGCCACATGCCGGCCTTGGGCGCCATCTCCCGCATGCTGTCGGAGAGTATCGGGGTGTCGATCAGGCCGGGCAGCAAATCGGCGGCGCGCACGCCATAGCGCTTGAGCTCGATGGACAGCGCCTCAACCAGCCCGCGCACCGCATGCTTGGTCGCCGAATAGATGGCGATACCAGCCGTACCCCAGATGGCGGAAGAGGAGGCGTTGACCAGACACAACGAGCCGGGCGTCTGTTTCAGCAGCGGGGTCGCCGCGCGGATGCCGATCATCACACCGAGGAAGTTGATGTTGACCACCTGCATGATGTCGTCCCATGACATCTCATCGAACAAGCCCCTTGCACCGCTGATCCCGGCGTTGGAGAACATCAGATCAAGTTGGCCGCCAGTCGCCTCGCCAAAGCTGTTCATTGCCGCGGCAAAGGCCGCGGCGTCCGCCACGTCGAGCGTCTGGAACAGGCCGTTCCCGCTGCCGATTTCCCCTTCCAGCGCCGTCAGCCCAGCCTGGGAAATATCGAAGGCGCCGACAAACCAGCCCTCGCGGGCGAACCTGATCGCGGTCGCCCGCCCCATGCCCGAGCCGGCTCCGGTAATGAAAATGGATTTACGTCCGTTGCTCTGGCTCATCATGCATCCCCTTTCCTGGTGAGTTTGCCGTCCAGCTCCAGGCCATCGAACTCACCCTGCTCGCGCCAGTCCTCGAGGATCTGCGTGAACGCCAGCGGGCCGCCGCCATAGGGCATGCTTCGGGCGGCGAAATCCAGCCGGCCGCCCTCGTTGTTGTAATAGCCAGGGGTGCAGGCTTCGAGGAAGTTGATCCGTTCGCCGCTCAGTTCGACGATCTTGTCGGTCCACACCTGCTCGGCCTGTTCCGACGCCTCGATCCTGCGTATGTCGTCGCTCATGCAGCGGGCAACGATATGCGCGATATGCTCGGACTGGACAGAGAGCATGTGCGGGAAATTGACCGACATGCCGGATTGCGCCTGACTGATGAAGAACAGGTTGGGAAAACCGCGTACATGCATGCCATGCAAGGTCGACATACCGCCGCGCCACTTGCTGCGCAGGGTAATACCGTCGGCTCCGCGCAGGTCGAAGCCCGCACGTTTGGCGAAATCGGAAGATACATCGAAACCGGTGGCGTAGATGATGCAGTCGACTTCGTATTCCTTGCCGTCAACCACCAGCCCCTTTTCGGTAATCCGCTCGATACCCAGGCCCTGGGTATCGACCAGCGTGACATTCTCGCGGTTGAAGGTTGGCAGGTAATCGTCATGGAAACACGGACGCTTGCAGAATAGGCTGAACCACGGTTTCAGTGCTTCTGCGGTGTCCTTGTCCTGAACGATGCCGTCGATCCGTTGGCGAATCTCGGCCATCTTTTCGAAGTCCGCTTCTTCCAGCAATGCCGGGGCTTCGGCAACCGGACGACCCTGGGCAAACTTCTGGCGTACCGCATCGGCGAGGGCCGTCCAGCCATCGCCGACCTCGTTGGCGATATCGAGCCGGTCGGTGAACTGCGCGGTAAAGCTCTCGATACGCCTTTGTTGCCAGCCGGGCGTCAGAGCGGCGGCCCATTCGGGGTCCGTCAGCGAATTGTTGCGCGCATCCACCGAGGAAGGCGTGCGCTGAAATACGTAGAGCTGCCTGGCGTCGCGGCCAAGCGGCGGCACACACTGGATCGCGGTAGCGCCGGTGCCGATGATGGCTACCCGCTTGTCGGCCAGTTTTGTCATCGGCTCGGTGGCGCTGCCCCCGGTGTAGTCGTAGTCCCAGCGGCTGGTGTGAAAACTGTGCCCGGCGAAGCTTTCGATACCGGAAATCGCCGGCAGCTTTGGCTTGTTGAGCGGGCCGGTGGTCAGTACCACGAAGCGAGCGGACATCCGATCACCGCGGTTGGTCTCGACCCGCCAAAGCGCTGCCGAGTCATCCCAGATCACCGACGTCACCTGGGTAGAGAAGAGCGCGAGGTCGTATAGATCGAAGTGGCGCGCGATACGCCGCGAATGCTCGAGGATTTCCGCCGCCTTGGAATAGCGCTCCCTGGGCATGTAGCCGGTCTCTTCCAGCAGCGGGAAATACACATAGGACTCCACGTCACAGGCTGCGCCGGGATAGCGGTTCCAGTACCAGGTGCCACCCACGTCGCCACCGGCTTCGATCAGGCGAATCCGTTTAACCCCGGCTTCGCGCAGGCGCGCGGCGGTCATCAAACCACCGAAACCGCCGCCGACGACCAACACGTCAACCTCATCCTCAACCGGGGCGCGCGGCGTCACGTCGGTATAGGGATCGTCAAGCATGTCGGAGAAGTCGGCGGACATGTCCAGATAGGCACGCGCCGCCTTGTCAGGCGTGCGCCTGTCTCGCTCGATGCGATAACGCTCTCTCAGCGCCTCGATGTTGATTGCCTGCGCAGTGTTGGCCATGCCGTCGTTCATGTCATTTTCCTTGGGGAATGTCCGGAGGTCAGTGTTTGAATCTTGTGGCGCAAAATGACACAGACTTTTTTCTAGTGCAAGCTAGAATTTATTCCAACTGGTATCCTGCGCCAAGTGCAAAACCAACCGGGGGGGGGGGATGAATGAAAAAGCAGCAGCAGCCAACGGCAGGCGTTGAACGTGAGCGCGCAAACTCCGATAAACCCATGGCAAAAAGCACGAAATCAACGAGAAAACGCGCTGAAATCGTGCGGGTGGCCATAGAGATCATCAACCGGAAAAGCTATGCGCTGGCGACCATGACCGATATTGCCGCCGAACTCGGGCTGCGTGATGCAACGCTGTATTACTACTATCCCAGCAAACAGGCCCTGGCTTACGCCTGCCATGTCAACTCGCTGGAGCGCTTCGAGCGTTTGCTCGACGAGGCCGACCATTCAGGCGCCAACGGCCTGGACAAGCTTCGGCGCTTTATTCGCGGCCTGCTGATAGATGGCGAGCGGCATGGACCGCAGTTGTATTTTGGTGACTATTCCTATCTGGAAGCGGCCGAACGGGCCCAGGTCGATGCATGGGTAACGCGTCTGGAGGCGGTCCTGCAAGGCTTCCTGGATGAAGGCGTGGCGGACAGCTCCATGGTCCCCTGCGATACCCGCCTGGTTGTGCAGCTCATCCTCGGCATGCTGATCTGGCTATCCAAGTGGGTTCCCACGATCGAAGACGTGACGGTGGACAGCCTGATGCAGGCGATCGGCATAGCCAGCCTGAACGGCCTGGAACGCAAGCCAGAACCTTAGCGAATATTGGAACCTGCCGTAGCAAGCCACCGCTGAACGATTGACGAAATAAGGTGATCACCTTATATTCGAATGTCGAGCAACCAACAATAATACGGTGGGATCGGCATGACCTTTATCGAACGGGATACCCAGGCAACCTCGGATGACGTCGCGATTGCCCAACTGCACGCACTGTTCAATGCCCAGCGCAAGGCTTTCCAGGCCAGCCCCTTTTCCAGCCTGGAGCAGCGGCTCGAACTGATCGGAGCGCTGGCGCAGATGATGCTGAGCAACCGTACCCGTATCCAGGAAGCGGTCGCCGCCGACTTCGGCTCGCATCCGAAGCAGTTTTCCGATCTGGTCGAATGTCTCGGTGTCGCGGGCCGCGCACAGTATGTCGCCGAACACCTGGCTGAGTGGATGGCGCCCCAGGGCCGGCAGATGGACCCGGCGGTCTACGGCTCGGCCAAGGCCTATGTGCTGCCGCAACCCAAGGGCGTGGTCGGCAACATGGCGCCGTGGAACTTCCCGTTCGACATCGGCTTCGGCCCCATTGTCGAGATGCTGGCCGCCGGCAACCGGGCGATCATCAAGCCCTCCGACCTGACCCCGGCCTGTGCCGAGCTGACCCTGGAAATGATCAAGGCCACCTTCGACCCCGAACAGGTCGCGGCGGTCACCGGCGGCCTGGAGCTGGCCAAGGCCTTCCCCACCCTGCCCTGGGACCACCTGATGTACACCGGCAGCACCGAGGTCGGTCGCTCGGTGGCGGTCGCCGCCGCGCAGAACCTGGTGCCCGTCACCCTGGAGCTGGGCGGCAAGTGTCCGGCGCTGATCACCCCGGACGGACTCAATCCGGCGACGGTGGAACAGATCGTCGGCTGCAAGACGATCAAGAGCGGCCAGATGTGCGTGACCGTGGACTATGTGCTGGTCCATGAGGCGGATCGCGCCGCCTTCGGCGAGATGGTCGAGAAACACCTAGAAGCCGTGCTGCCGCACTACGCCCAGCACCCGGACACCACCGGCATCATCAATGAACGGCACCTGAACCGGCTGCTCGGCTACCTGGAAGACGCCCAGGCCAAGGGCGCCACCCTCGTCAGTATCGGCGGCGAAGTCGACCAACAGGCCCGGCGCCTGCCATTCACCCTGGTGCTCGATGTGGCCGACGACATGGCGCTGATGCAACAGGAGATATTCGGCCCAATCCTACCGGTCAAAACCTATCGTTCACTGGATGAGGCGGTGGACCATATCAACGCCCAGCCGCGCCCACTGGGTATCTATGTGTTCACCGGCAGCGCCGACAACGCCAATCAGGTGCTGAACCGCACCGTCTCCGGCGGCGCCTGCATCAATACCGCCGCCCTGCACGCCGCCGTACCCTCGCTGCCGTTCGGCGGTGTGGGCGATAGCGGCAATGGCCGCCATCATGGCTACGAAGGCTTCCTCGAATTCTCCAACCTGCGCTCGGTGGTCGAGCGTGGCCAGAACGATCTGGTCGCCGCCATGTTCGCGCCCTATGGCGAACTGGCCGACGCCCTGATCGCCGGCGCCCTGGCCGGCAACCGCTAGCAACAACAAGAACACAACAACAAAAACTGCCTGGCCAGGTCTTGCGACCGGCCAAAGGCGGACAATGGAGGGTATCCACATGGTTCCAATCACCAAACGCGCCCAGCGTATGCGCTATCACCTGGTTCCCGTGCTGACCGCACTCACCCTCACTGGCTGCCTGGGCGGCGGCGGAGGTGGAGGCGGCAGCAATCCCGTCACGGCGGGCGAACCGCGGGCCGACACCGCGCAAGGCCAGGTTCAAGGTGTGCAGCAGGAGACGCTGATCAGCTTCAAGGGCATTCCCTACGCCGCCGCCCCGCTGGGAGAGCTGCGTTTCTCGGCACCCCAGCCGCCCCCGGAGCGCGACGCGCTGCTGGTCGCCGACCAGTACGCCACGCCCTGCCTCCAGGCCCCCAATCTCTTTGAAACAGCGCCCTCCTCCGAAGACTGCCTGTACCTGAACGTCTACACGCCGGACCTGGATGGCGAGTATCCGGTCATGGTCTGGATCCACGGTGGTTCACTGGAGAACGGCTCGGGCGGGCCGACCTATGACCCGCAGCGCCTGGTAGAACGCGGGATCACCGCGGTGACCATCAACTATCGTCTGGGCGTGCCGGGCTTTCTCGCCCACCCGGCCCTGTCGGACGAATCGCCGGAGAACGAGTCGGGCAACTACGGCATCATGGACCAGCAGGCGGCATTGGCCTGGCTGCGCGCCAACATCGGCCAGTTCGGCGGCGATCCGGCCAATATCACCCTGTTCGGCGAATCCGCCGGTGGTCACAGCGTACTGACCCACCTGGTATCGCCGGGCTCCAGCGAGCTGTTCGACAAGGCCATCGTGCAAAGCGGCTCCTATGCCCCGAACCAGCGCACGCTGGCCGAGGCGCTGGCGCGCGGCGAAATCCTCGCCGAGCATGCCGGTTGCACCGGGGACAACGAGGTCGCGGCCTGCTTGCGCGCACTTAGCGCCGATCAGCTCATCGCCCTGCAACAATGGATGTCTACCAGCGATACGCCGCTGAATACCGGCTTCATGCCCACGCGCCACCTGCCGGTCACGGGCACCAGCCTGCTGCCGGCGTCCATCGCCGAGGCATTGCAGGCCGGCAGCTTCAACCGCAAGCCGGTACTGATCGGCGGCAACCTGGATGAGTGGCGGTTCTTCGTCGGGCTGTATCTGGCCAGCGGCGGCTCGGTTCCCGAACCGGCCTATGAGACCTTCATCCAGATCACCCTCGGCGTCGATCCGGCCACCGCCGCGCAACTGGCCCTGGCCTATCCGGCAGCCAGCTACGACAGTGCCGCCCAGGCGCTCAGCGCGCTGGGCACGGACGCCATCTTCGCCTGCAATACCCTGGCCCAGGTACGCCATCTGGCGGCGGATGTGGATACCTACTTCTACGAGTTCGCCGACCGCAATGCGCCCCTGACCGTGGCGCCTGTGCCGGGCTTCGATTTCGGCGCGGCGCATGCGCTGGAAATCGGCTACCTGCTGGCCAGCGAGGACTTAATGGCCCAGTTCGGCGCCACCGACGCACAGATCGAGCTGGCCGAGCACATGGCCGACTATTGGACCAGCTTCGCCACCTATGGCGACCCGAACCCGACCTCCGGCACCTCACCGATGTGGAACGCCTTCGTAGCCGGTTCGAGCGAGACCATGCTGAATCTGGTGCCACCGGAGCCCGGCAGCGTGCCCGCAGCGCAGTTCGATACCTTCCACCAGTGCGACGCCATCTGGCTTGCTGCCCCTGTTAACGGGATCACCACCTCAGGTGTACAAAACCAGAGCCAGTGAAGATACCCAAACCGGTTTACCGGTGAACCGTAGAGCTGCTCCGATAACTTCACTACGGTTCGCCGGGTTTTTATTCCAGCTACCACGCTCAGCGCAAAATCCGCTCTACCGCCTTCGATGCCGCTACCATGCCAAAGGTCGCAGTGACCATGGTCACCGAACCGAAGCCGCCGGAACAGTCCAGCTTCACGCCCTCACCGACGAACGCCTTCTGTTGGCACACCGAACCATCCGGCTTCGGATAGCGCAGCTGCTCGGTGGAATACACGCAGGGCACCCCGAAGCTGCGCTTGCTCTGCGCCCGGGGGAAGTTGTGGTCGCGGCGCAGCAGCGAGCGCGCCTTGGCTGCCAGCGGATCGTTCACCGTCTTCGACAGGTCGGCCACGGTGATCATGGTCGGATCGATCTGCCCGCCGGCACCGCCGGTGGTGACGATCTGGATGCGCTGGCGACGGCACCAGGCGATCAGCGCCACCTTGGAAGCCACGCTATCGATACAGTCCACCACACAGTCGATATCCCCGGTGATGTACTCGGCCAGCGTATCGGGCGTGACGAAGCCCATGATCGGACGCACCTCGCAGCCCGGGTTGATCGCCTGCAGACGCTCGCCCATGACCTCCACCTTCAGGCGTCCGATATTGCCCTTCATCGCCGGCAACTGGCGATTGGTGTTGGTCACACAGACATCATCCATGTCGATCAGCGTGATGCGACCAAGCCCGGTACGTGCCAGCGCCTCGGCTGCCCAACTGCCGACACCACCAATACCGACCACCGCCACATGGCTGGCCTGCAGGCGCGCCAGGGCGTCGCGGCCATAGAGCCGGGCTATGCCACCGAACCGGGGATCATCAACGGACATGTCAACCTCGCAGAAATCAGGCGGCGCAGTATACCCCATGCCGGCATTACCCGGCGCTGCTCAATAAATGACCAGACCTGGCAAAGCCAGGCCGGCTGTGCGCTACTCCACTCTACCCTGAGGTTATCCACAGAACTATCCACGCCAATTGTGCACAACCCGGATGATCCCGCCGCGCCATTTGTGGGACAATCCACCGGCCCAGCGCCCGGACCACAACATGCCCCGCAAACCATCTCCTCACCGCACCACAGCAACCATCCTGCACCCGCGCAATCGGCATCAGGGCCGCTACGATCTGAACGCCCTGACACGCGCCTGCCCGGCACTGAAGCCCCATATCATCAGGGCTGCCGACGGTTCCTCGACGCTGGACTTCACTGACCCACAGGCGGTCAGGCTATTGAATCGGGCGTTGTTGCAGCAACAGTACCGGATCACCGAGTGGGATATTCCCGAGGGCTATCTGTGCCCGCCGGTGCCCGGCCGTGCCGACTACATCCATGCCCTGGCCGATCTGCTTGGCGAAAGCCACGGCGGTAACATACCCACAGGCGAGGGTTTGACCGGCCTGGATATCGGCACCGGCGCCAATCTGATCTATCCGTTGCTGGGCCGGGTGGAATA
Source organism: Pseudomonas sp. MYb185 (assembly GCF_002979975.1). Lineage (GTDB taxonomy): Bacteria > Pseudomonadota > Gammaproteobacteria > Pseudomonadales > Pseudomonadaceae > Halopseudomonas. Next base: position 43,850 of record NZ_PCQD01000016.1, read on the forward strand.
TCAGTGGCGCTTCATCGGCGTCGATATCGATCCGTTGGCGCTGGATAACGCGGCACGCATTCTGGCGGCCAATCCCGGGCTGGCCTCGGGTATCGAGCTGCGACAGCAACCGACGCCATCGAGCGTGCTGCGCGGCATCCTCGGTGCCGAGGAGCGCGTCGACTTCACCCTGTGCAATCCGCCCTTCCATCCCAGCCATGCCGTGGCCAATAGCGGCAGCCAGCGCAAATGGCGCAATCTGGGCAAGGTCCGCGCCGCTGCCACGACACAGCGCAACTTCGGTGGCCAGGCCAACGAACTGGTGTGCGACGGCGGCGAGGCCGGCTTTCTGGAACGCATGATCGAAGACAGCGCACAGATCGCCGGGCAGGTGTTCTGGTTCACCACCCTGGTATCCAAAGCCGCCAACCTGCCCGCGCTACAACAACAACTGGCGACATTCTCGGCCCGGGATGTCCGCCTCATCCCCATGGCCCAGGGAAACAAGCACAGCCGCCTGCTGGCCTGGACCTTCCTCGACAAGAAACAACGCCGCGCCTGGCGTCGGGCTCGCTGGGACGCCGCTCCTCACAACTGACCTGCCTTGTACAAAGACTGACCAGTCACGCTCATGAGCGAAACTAATGACGGGGCGCGGAAACATTTTGTTGAACAGTCGCAATCGCCCGCGGTCAGAACTTGAGTACGTACTGTGATTGCAACAGTTTCAAGCTGGTCAATTACAGTCCATCGGCAAAGCATGCCATGGCCTGGACAGGGGCCCGCCAGTAAGCGAAGCACAGTGCAGTTGTCCGCAGTCATTGTGGATGTTGATGCAATGTTCAAACTGGAGCTGTAACTATGTCTAGACACGTTTTGCATGTTCCCAAGCATCTGCTTGTCATCGCCACCCTTGGTGTGGCCGCAGCCCTTACCGGCTGCGCAAGCACTCCCCCGCCGACCAGCCAACTGGCAACTGCCCAGCAGGCATTGAATGCCGCCGATACTGCACAGGGTGCCGAATATGCGCCACTCGAGCTGCGTACCGCCCGGGAAAAACTGCTGCAGGCCGAGCAGGCCAACGTCGAGAAAGAATACGATCGGGCCCGCTATCTTGCCGAGGAGGCCGAATGGGATGCCCGCGTCGCCGAACGCAAAGCCCAGGCGGAAAAAGCGCGACGCGGCCTGGAATCAGCCGAGCGCGGCACTCAGGAATTGCGCGAAGAAAGTCTGCGCAATCTCCAGTGATCACCAGGCAACCTGTTCAATAGCAAGGAGTAGTCCCATGCGTACTCATCTCACCTTACCCGCCTGCCTGGCCATGGGCCTGTTGCTGACGGCCTGTGCTTCCAATGACATCAACCCCAATCTGGAACAGGCGCGCGCGCAGGTAACCGAACTGCAGAACCATCCGCAGGCCCGCCAGTTGGCCGCTGTCGAAACCGAAGACGCGAAAAAGGCCCTGGGCCGCGCCGAGTTCGCCATGAAGGAAGGTGCCAAGCCCCACGAAGTCGACCACCTGTCCTATCTGGCCGAGCGCCGGGTCGAACTGGCGCGCCAGACCATCGCATTGCGCTCAACGGAGCAGCAGTTGGAGGGCATCTCCGAACAGCGCGCCCGCACTCGATTGGAGGCACGCGATGCGCAGATCCGCAAACTACAGGAAGAGCTGAACGCCAAGCAGACCGAGCGCGGCTCGGTGGTCCCCTTCGGTAATGTCCTGTTCGACCTGAACAAGGCTGATTTGAAACCGGCCGCCATGTCCGATATCCGCAGCCTGGCAACATTTCTCCAGGAAAACCCCCAGCGCAAGGTGATGATCGAAGGTTTCACCGATAGCACCGGCTCCGACTCGTACAACCTGCAATTATCGCAGGCACGTGCCGATTCCGTGCGGCATGCCTTGGTGCGCGAAGGTGTCGACCCCGGCCGTATCAGCACTGTCGGGCTGGGCAAGGCGCATCCGGTCTCCGACAATGACTCAGCTGCTTCACGGGCCATGAACCGCCGCGTCGAAGTGACCATCTCCCATGACGCCAAGGCTGTGCCAGCCCGTCGATAAACCAACCGGACCATACCCGCGCCTGATCGGCGCGGGACCACACCCCGTTCATATCCTGCCCGAGGACCAGTCATCATGCAGCACAGCACAGTGAAGAATGTAGCAGGCGTGGAACGCGCCGTATCCGTGATTGGTGGCCTGGCTTTGGTGGGCTGCGGTCTGCGCCATGGCGGCTGGGCCGGCCTGGTGCAGATCGCCGTGGGTGGCATGGCGCTGCTGCGCGGCGCTACCGGCCATTGCGAGCTGAAGGACAAGCTATGCGCGCAGCATGACGACCCGGACAACGATATCGCCCGCTACAGCCATATGCCACTCGACTCCGAAGTGCGCAGTCCGGATTTCCGGGACCCCGAGACCGGCCTGCCAGACACCACGCCGATGGGCCACGAACGCGATCCGCACAATCCCTAGGGGCTGTTGCCAAGCGCCAGCCCCATCAATACGCCGGCCACTTCTGCTATCATGACCGCCGATTTCAGACCTGGCCGGCCACTATGACCACACCCCAATCCGCGACTCTTTCCCTTGCCTGCGAGCTGATCGCCCGCGACTCCACAACCCCGGATGATGCCGGCTGCCAGCAGTTGATCGGTCAGCGCCTGGCCGCCTGCGGCTTCCATCTGGAGCCCATGCGCTTTGGTGAGGTGGATAACCTGTGGGCGCGCAGGGGTACAACGCAGCCGGTACTGTGCTTTGCCGGGCATACCGACGTGGTACCGACCGGCCCACTGGAGCGCTGGGACAGCGCCCCCTTCCAGCCGGTAGTCCGCGACGGCATGCTGTATGGCCGCGGCGCGGCGGACATGAAGGGCAGTTTGGCCGCCATGGTGGTGGCAATAGAACGTTTTGTCGCCGCGCACCCGACGCACCGCGGCTCAATCGCCCTGCTGATCACCAGTGACGAGGAAGGTCCGGCCACCGAGGGTACGGTCAAGGTGGTGGAGACGCTGGTCGCCCGCAACGAACCGGTCGACTGGTGCATCGTCGGCGAGCCGTCCAGCACCGAGCTGGTCGGCGATGTGGTGAAGAATGGCCGGCGCGGCTCGCTGAATGCCCGGCTGCTGGTCAAGGGGCGTCAGGGTCACGTCGCCTATCCCCATCTGGCGCGCAACCCCATCCACCTGGCAGCACCGGCGTTGGCCGAGCTGGCCGATGAGGTGTGGGACCAGGGCAACGACTTCTTCCCACCGACCAGCTTCCAGATCTCCAACGTCCATTCCGGCACCGGCGCCACCAATGTGGTGCCGGGTGAACTGGAGGCGCTGATCAATTTCCGTTTCTCCACCGAGTCCACCGTCGCGGGCCTGCAGGAGCGGGTGCGCGGCATTCTCGACCGACATGGCCTGGACTATGAACTGGACTGGACCCTGTCCGGCCTGCCGTTTCTCACCGAACCCGGTGAACTGCTGGATGGAGTGGCCGCGGCGATCCGTCAGGTCACCGGCCGCGACACCCAGGCGTCCACCTCCGGCGGCACCTCCGACGGCCGCTTCATCGCCACCATGGGTACCCAGGTGGTCGAGCTGGGCCCGGTGAACGCCACCATCCATCAACTCAACGAGCATGTCAGCGCCAGCGATCTGGATACCCTGACCGATATCTACTTCACCACCCTGCAACGGTTGCTTGCCTGATGCCGCAGCTCCTCTGCCCACATTGCCAGGGCCCGCTGAGCGCCGAAGGCCGCACCTGGTCCTGCGCCAACGGCCACAGTTATGATCAGGCTCGCCAGGGCTATCTGAACCTGCTGCTGGTGCAGCACAAGAACAGCCGCCAGCCCGGCGACACCCCGGCCATGCTCGGTTGCCGCCAGGCCTTCCTGGATGGCGGCCATTACCAGCCGGTGAGCGATGCAATCAACCGGCTGTTTGCCGAACAGGCTCCGGCAGCGCTGCTGGATATGGGGTGTGGCGAGGGCTACTACACCGATCGCCTGGCCCGCGCCCTGCCCGGGCTCGACTGCACCGGACTGGATATCAGCAAGGACGCGGTGATCAGGGCCTGCCGCCGCAACCGTGCCATCCAGTGGCTGGTCGGCTCCAGTGCCCGGCTGCCATTGGCCGATGCCAGCCTGGATGCGGCGCTGTGCGTGTTCAGCCCCTGGTCCTGGGAAGAGTGCCTGCGGGTGCTCAAGCCCGGCGGCCACCTGCTGCTGGTCGGCCCGCATGCCGATCACCTGCTGGCGCTGCGGGAAAAGCTGTACGACAGCATCCACCCCACCCCCGAGTTGATCAAGGCGCTGCCGGAGGGCATGACAATCGTCAATGACCAGATCCTGCGCTATGCTCTGCAGCTGGAACCAGCCGCGCTGGATAACCTGATCGGCATGACGCCCCATGGCTTTCGCAGCCGCCCCGAACGCCAGCAAGCACTGCGTGAGAGCGGCCTGGCCGGGCTGGAAGTCGCCATGCGCATGGTGATGCTGCAACGCCACTGAGAGGAATTTGCGTGCGCCAACCGGATATCGAGATTTATCTGAAGGAAGACTTTCTGGACGAGCTGAATGGCTGGCTGGAACAGCATGTCGGCCGCGTCGACCTCGGCCCCTGGTCCGGCACCACCCGCCGCGGCACGCTGCATGGCGACGCCGCGATTCCGCTGATGATCGTCCGCAAGGCGGCCGGCAAGTGGGCCAGCATCTGGTTCGAGAGTGAAGCGACGCCCTGGGCCACCGACCTTGACTGCGCCCGTGCGGTGGCCGCAGGCATCAACCGGGAAGTACGGTGCTCCATCGGCGGCTGGGAAGAGGCACAGGGCGAGGCGGATGCCGATCGCTGGTACAAGGTGACGACCGAAGGTGAGGAAGAGTTCACCTGGGCGCTGAAGCCCTGAGGCGTGACGCTGCCCGCCGGATTGCCCCATCCGATTTGACAACAGGAGCCTGCACATGAGTGAACCGATGACGCTGGCCTGCCCACACTGCCACCGCCGCAACCGGCTGGCGACGGAACGTCTCGATCAGGCTCCGCGTTGCGGAGCCTGCAAGGAAGCGCTGTTTACCGGCGCCCCGGTGGACCTTCTAAACAGTAACTTCAATGCCCACGCCAATGCCGACCTGCCACTGGTGGTCGACTTCTGGGCCAGTTGGTGCGGGCCCTGCCAGCAGTTCGCCCCGGTATTCGCCCAGACCGCCGGTACGGCGGAACCCCGGGCGCGTCTGGCCAAGGTCAACACCGAAGAGGCTCAGGAGCTGGCCGCCCGCTTCGCCATTCGCAGTATTCCGACACTGTTGATCATGCACAGGGGCAAGGAAATCGCCCGCCTCAATGGCGCGCTACCGCCTGCGGAATTTCAGCGCTGGCTGAGCGGCAATCTGCCGAAACTGTAACGGCGCATCATTCAGAGCTGCAGCGCCTGTGCCGAGCCCACCAGCAACTCAAGCTCATGCGAGCCGGGTTTGGCGCACGGGTGTGCATGGAAGCTGCGCGCCAGCTCGGCAAGCGCAGGGGAAAAGAACACGGTGACCTGGCATTGCAGGCCATCCAGCCGGTGACGGCTGAAAACAGCTGTATCCGGTGGCGCCTGCGCATCCGGATACAGCTGCCTGAAAGCGTCTTCGATATCGTTCAGCGGGACACTGGCCAGCAGCCCATCACCCAGCGCAAGACAATACCAGGACGATCTCGCCTCGGCACTCAAAGGGTACTTACATCCTCAGCCTGCAAGCCCTTCTGCCCTTGGGTGACATTGAACTCCACCTTCTGGCCCTCGACCAGCGTGCGGTGCCCATCGCCACGGATGGCGCGGAAGTGCACGAATACATCCGGGCCCGACTCGCGTTGAATGAAGCCAAACCCCTTGGCGTCGTTGAACCATTTAACCGTACCGGTTTGCCGATCAGTCATTCCCACAATCTCCATCACCAATGATCCCACCACCCGGGAAGTCCGAAGTGGCGATAGCGACACTCCGTTCAACCTTGATTCGGTACCTGGTGCGAACCTGACGCGGCAATGCTCCCGGTAAGGGGGGCGCTGCCGGACAACCGGACGCGCCCCACCTGGAATACTGTTTATAGAGGCCGTGTCTCGATTCTAGTCAAACACCGCAGCGCTGCAAGAGGATTTTGCTACGGCGAACGTACGATATCCGCCTGCCGCTTGTTGAGATTTTCCATCTGGCCGATACCGATCTGATAGGCCCAGCGCGGATCGGCATAGACCTGCAGCTGTTCGTCATCGGTCTGCGGGGTGTTGAAACCGTCGATCAGCAACCAGTAGCGCCCGTCGATGTCGTGCAACGAGGCCTCCAGCTCGGCGCCAGACCAGGTGCTCACCTGCATGCGCAGCATAGGTTCGGGCAACGTCAGCTCGTCGCGCGGCACCACGTTCTGCGCCGTCAGGTTGACCAGCGCCAGCACCATGCTGTTGATCCAGCGTTCGTTGCCACCCTGCTGCGACGCGTCCAGGCCGGCCAGGCGCAGGTTGTAATCGCCCTCGGACTGCTTGTCGAGCTCAAGGGTCTCGCCATCGGCATGGGTCCAGCGGGCCGTAGCCACCTCTGGCATGGGAATCCGGATGACATCCAGTGCCAGCCAGTCATGCGGGCTGACCGAGATGCTCAATGGGCGGTTGACCAACAGGACCTGGTCCTCGTCGATAAAGCGCACCAGTTGTCCGTTGCCCACCCGGTTACCATAGATCACGCCGAAATCCAGGGCAGGACTGTGCAGGCTGACCTGCAGTGCTTCGCTGTCCGCCGGCCCGACATCCAGCCCCAGCCGTGCATGATGTCCGGGATTGCTGGTCTTCTCCTCGACTACCCGCGCCCCGCGCAACGCATGCAGCAGCGCGGCAAGGCGCTCGCGCTGGACCGGGAAACCGGCGTGGCTGACGACGCCCCAACTGCCATCATGCTGGGCCAGTTCGACCTGCCCTTCGCCCCGCGCCAGGCTGATTCGCTCCAGCTGCGCCAGTTGCTTCTCCTGCATCGGTGACAGCAGGTTACGGCTGGACAGCTCCTCGACCCGATCCTTGCCGCGCATCTGCAGGGCCAGAGCAGCCAGCACCAGCGTCAGGACCACCGTGAAAATCAACGGTTTGTTACGCATGTCGATTCTCCTCAGGTAGTGCGGCGACGCGCCCGGCCGATCAACCACCACAGCAGCACACCCAGCGTCAGCAGGGCCGGCACCAGGGCGATGTTGATCACCTTGAGCAGATTGCCCAGGCGCTCGATATCGGCGTTCAGTTCATAACGCACATCGCGCAGCTGCTTGCGGATCGCCAGCTTCTCATCGAGAAAGCCCTGGATCGCTGCTTCCTGCTCGGCGCTCAGTTCGGTCAACTGCGACGGGTCCTGGCCCTGCTGCAGTTCACGCAGGCGCTGCTCGGTCTGCTCCAGTTGCTGCTGCAGACGCTGCTCACTGGCGCGGTAGCGGCGCTCGGCCTTGCGTTGCAGCTCCTCGACCACGGTGAACGGACGGCTGAAATCACCGCGCGAACGGACACTGATCAGTGCCTCGGAACCGGACAGGTTGTCCAGCGCATTGATCAGCAGGCCGCCATTGTCCGCCCAGGGCTGGGGAATGCGCTGGCCGAAGAAGTCCTGCACCTGCACCCACATGCGGTCGGTGAGCATGTCGGTATCGGCGATCAGCAGCACGTTGATGTTGTCCGCCTCGGTCAGCTCCGCCTCGCGGCCTTCCAGCCCGTCGGGATAGGCAGTCCGTGCCGCCCCCTGCAGACGCGCGGCAAAATGGTAGACCTGATCATCGGCCTTGAAGCCGTTGAGCAGCGCCTCCGGGTCCTGCATACCGCTGAACCGGCTGCTGGGCGTCAGCGCGCTGTTGGCGCTGCTCGACAGCAACGGCAGGAACTGCGTGCTGGCGCCTTCCACAGGCTGCAGCGCACCGGCGGTGGCGACGTTCAGCAGTTGCAGCGGCGCGGTGACGGTATCATCCCGGCTCATGAACTGCTGCTCCACTTCCAGCCAGCCGATATGTCGTGCCGGCAATTGCCCCTGCCCCCTGCTGACCGACATGCCCAAGCGGGCATCCAGAACCACCTGCTCAGGGTCGTAGGCCACGCCCCAGGCCGCCAGCAGCGGCCCGAGATCGGAGGACTTGCCGTCGGCCATGCCATCCATCATCGCTTCCATGCTCTGGTCGGACTCGGCCAGTGGGTCGATGAAGGCCAGCAGCTTGCCGCCGCGCAGCACGAACTGGTCGACGGCGAACAAGGCCGCCTCGCTAAGCGTCTTGGGATGCACCAGCAGCAGCACCTCGATGTCGTCCGGCACGGTATCGATATCGCTGTCCAGCTCCTGCACGCTGAACATCTGTTGCATCTGCTCGAAGGCTACCCAGGGCGCGCTGGGCTGGCCGGTCATCGGGTTCATGCCGCCGGCCAGAGGCAGCCCGGAGATCAGGCCGATTTGCGGTTTTTCCGGCTGCGCCAGGCTGTTGATCAGACGACTCAGCTCGTATTCGAGCAGGCCTTCCTGTTCCAGGGCGAAGAACGGGATAACCTCACGCTGGGCCAGTTCGTTGGTGCCGGCCAGACCGAAATACAGCTGCTCGCCAGTCTGCGTCAGCGGCACCGCCTGCAGGCCGAACTCGGCGGCACGGTCTTCGGCCTCGGAGAACGGCTGCGGATCGATGATCTGCAGTTTCAGCTTGCCATCGGCCACGCGCTCGTATTCGCGGAGCATTTCCTCGACCCGGCGGGCGTAGTTGCGCAGCACCACCATGTCCTTGCTGGCACGGTCGGAGAAGAAGAAGTACAGGGTTACCGGCTCATCCAGATCGCGCAGGATCTTGCGCGTGCCATCGGAGATGGTGAACAGTTTCTGCTCGGTCAGGTCGATCCGAGCCCCGGGCAGCAACACCCCGGTAGTGATATTGAAGGCGACGAAGGCCAGCAGCAGTACCAGCAGACCGGTACCTGAATACATCAATCGTTTCATTGTTGTTCTCCTTTGCCTCAATCGGCCTTCTTCAGGTCGATGACAATCGCCGTGGCCAGCAACCAGACTGCCATCAACGATATGAAATACAGCAGGTCACGCAGGTCCAGCACGCCCTTGCTGATGGCATCGAAACGAATCAGGAAGCTGAGGGAGGCAATGCCGTCCAGCAGCCACTGGGGAGCCCAGCCGCTGAACAAATCCAGCACCAGCGGAAAACCGCTGACAATGAACACGAAACAGGCCACTACACTGAGAATGAAGGCGATCACCTGGTTCTTGGTCAGCGCCGACATGCACGAGCCGATGGCCAGGTACCCCCCGGCCAGCAGCCAGCTGCCCAGGTAACCGGTGAAGATCGCACCGTTGTCCGGCGAACCCAGGTAGTTGACCGTGATGATGATCGGGAAGGTCAGCACCAGCGAGATACCGACGAACACCCAGGCGGCGAGGAACTTGCCCAGCACCATGTCGGCACGCGACACCGGCAGGGTCATCAGCAGCTCGATGGTGCCGGACTTGCGCTCCTCGGCCCACAGCCGCATGGCTACCGCCGGCACCAGGAACAGGTACAGCCAGGGATGGAAATTGAAGAACGGGATCAGGTCCGCCTGGCCGCCTTCATAGAAGCCGCCGAGGTAGAAGGTGAAGACCGCCGACAGCACCAGGAAGATGACGATGAAGATATACGCCAGCGGGGTCGCGAAGTAGCTGCCCAGCTCGCGCTTGAAGATCACACCAAGACTTTTCATGCGGCCTCCTCCGCAGTCAGGCGACGGAAGACCTCATCCAGGCGCCCCCGCTCGACCGACAGTTCCTTGACCTGCCACTGATGCTGGCGGGCATATTCGCCGACCACGGGAAAGATCACCGCATCCGGCTCGGCAATCACCGTCAGCTGGTGTCCCTCGCGCTCGACTTCGACCTCCTTCACCCCGGGCAGCGCCAGCAGCGGCTGGCTGTCCACCGGCTGCTGCAACGACACGGTCACCGCCTGGTGGTATTTCGAGCGGGCTTCCAGCTCGTCGGGCGTACCATCGGCCAGCAGACGGCCACGGGCAATCACCACCGCCCGGCTGCATACGGCACTGACTTCTTCGAGGATGTGCGTGGAGATGACCACGATCTTGTTGCTGCCGCTGGCCAGTTGCTGGATCAGTTGGCGCACCTGGTGCTTCTGGTTGGGGTCCAGCCCATCGGTGGGCTCGTCGAGGATCAGCACCTGCGGGTCATGCAGAATCGCCTGGGCCAGGCCCACCCGACGCTTGAAGCCCTTGGACAGGGTGTCGATGCTCTGCCCGAGCACCCCTTGCAGTTCCACCTGCTCGACCGCGCGTGCCACATGACGCTGCTTGTCGGCACCGCGCAGGCCGCGCACCTCGGCAATGAATTCGAGAAATCCCTTGACCCGCATGTCGCCATAGCAGGGCGCGCCTTCGGGCAGGTAGCCCATCTGCCGCTGGGCCTGAAGAATCTGGCTGCGGATATCGAAACCGCAGATGGAGGCGCTGCCGCCGTCCGGCGTCAGAAAACCGGTGAGCATCTTCATGGTGGTGGACTTGCCGGCACCATTGGGGCCGAGAAACCCCAGTACTTCCCCCGGTTTTACCTCAAAGGACAAATTGTCCACGGCGACGTGCTCGCCAAAACGTTTGGTCAGGCTGTTTATCTTTATCATGGCCTCTTCCACTTCCCCCGGAATACTGGCGCACCGCAATCAGGCGGGGCACCGCAAAGCGCAAGGATACATTGATTACCAGCGCACGGGAAAAGGACAATCGAGACATGCCGGTGTTCCGTAAATGCCCGCAAACTTCCAAACCAGTCACTGACCTGCTGCGCCCGTGCGCAGCAGGCAATGCATCCTGCTGCTTGCGAATATAAGAATCGAGCCTACCGGTTTCAAGGTAATCGCATGGGTAGCGGAATGTAACAGCGTATTAAAAAAGGTAGAATCTGGACATGCCCGCCCTGTTCAGAGAATAGTCATGTCATCTGCCAATTCTTCGCTTTTCAGCCGCCTGCGCTTTGGCCTGATGCGTCGCTTGCTGTACCTGTGGGCCCGCTCGGAAAGCATTGGTGATCCGCTGGCGAAAATCGCGCCGTCCGGCGATCAGTCGATTCTCTATGTACTGCCCGGCCGCTCCTTCTCCGACCTGCTGGTGCTGGATCACGAATGTACCCGCCTGGGCCTGCCGCGGCCGACTCTCGAACCGGGCGGCACCCTGGAAGAAGAGGCCTCCTTCTTTCACCTGACCAATGAACTGGCCTGGAGCGGTCGCCCCGATCCGCGCCAGCGATCGCCACGCCTGCTACGTGCGTTGACCGCGGTGGAGCTGCGGGTCACCCCGGACGTCAAGGTGGTGCCGGTCAGCGTGTTCTGGGGCCAGTCGCCGGATGTGGAATCCTCGCCGCTGAAGTTGCTGTTCGCGCATAACTGGGGAGTCGGCGGCAAGCTGCGCAAAAGCCTGGCGATCATGCTGCATGGGCGCAAGATCCGCGTCAGCTTCGGCCAGCCGCTGTCGCTGCGCCAACTGACCGACGAGAACCTCGGGCATGACCGCAACCTGCGCAAGATCCACCGGCTGTTGCGGGTGCACTTCCGTGAACAGCGCGGCGCCGTGGTCGGCCCGGACCTGTCCCATCGCCGCACGCTGCTCAAGGGGCTGATGCACGGCCCGCTGGTGCGCGAGGCGATCGAGCGCGAAGCCGCCGAGCAGAACATCAGTCTGGAACGGGCACGCGGGCGCGCGGCGCGGTATGCCGATGAAATCGCCTCGGACTTCACCTATACCATCATCCGTTTCCTGGAAATCGTCCTGTCCTGGTTCTGGAACAAGCTGTACGACGGGATCAAGGTCAACAACCTGGACAACGTGCAGGACATCGCCCGCGGCAAGGAGATCATCTATGTGCCCTGCCACCGCAGCCACATCGATTACCTGCTGCTCTCCTACCTGCTGTTCCGCCACAGCCTGACCCCGCCGCACATCGCCGCCGGCATCAATCTGGACATGCCGGTCATCGGCAGCATCCTGCGCCGCGGCGGCGCCTTCTTCATGCGCCGCAGCTTCCGCGGCAACCAGCTGTATACCGCGGTGTTCAACGAGTACCTGCACACGCTGTTCAGCCGCGGCTTCCCGGTGGAGTACTTCATCGAAGGCGGGCGCTCGCGTACCGGTCGCCTGCTCGACCCGAAGACCGGCATGCTGGCGATCACCCTGCGCAGCTACCTGCGCTCATCGCGGCGCCCGATCGTGTTCATGCCGGTGTATATCGGCTATGAACGGGTGCTGGAAGGCCGTACCTACCTGGGAGAGCTGCGCGGCAAGGCCAAGAAGAAGGAGTCCTTCTTCGACATCTTCCGCGTGTTGTCAGCGCTCAAGCTACAGTTCGGCCAGGTGGCGGTGAACTTCGGCGAACCCCTGGCGCTGAATGACTTTCTCGACCGCCAGCAACCCGACTGGCGCAGCCAGGCTGGCGCACCGGAGTACAAGCCCGAATGGTTGTCCGAAACCACCCGGCAACTGGCGCGCACCCTCGGTGCCTCGATCAATGCGGCGGCGGATGCCAACCCGGTCAACCTGGTGGCCCTGGTGATGCTCTCCACCCGCCGGCTGGCCCTGGACGAAGCCACCCTGGCCCGCACCCTGGACACCTTCACCGGCCTGCTGGGCGATGTACCCTACAGCGCCAATATCACCCTGCCCAGCATCAGTGGCGCCGAGCAGATCCGCCATGTCGAAGCCATGGGCATGATCGACCGCCAGTCCGACGCCCTGGGCGAGATCCTCTATCTGGATGAGCCGCAAGCGGTATTGATGACCTGGTACCGCAACAACATCCTGCACCTGGTGGCATTGCCGGCACTGGTGGCCAGCCTGTTCCTGAACAATGCACGGATGAAACGCGAACAGATCGAGCGCCTGGTCAGCGCGCTATATCCCTATCTGCAGGGCGAGCTGTTCCTGCGCTGGGATGAAACTGAGTTGCCACAGGTGATCAGCGAGCAGGTCGACGGCCTGATCGGCCGCGGCCTGCTGCACGAGGATAATGGCCAGATCCACCGCCCGGATACCGCCTCCGGCGAATTCGTGCTGCTGACGCTGCTGGCACGCAGCATCATCCCGATGCTGGAGCGCTTCTACATGGTCGCCGCGCTGCTGCTGAACAACCCCAACGGCAGTCTCGACGCCGAGCAACTGGAAGCGCTGTGCACGGTCATGGCCCAGCGCCTGTCGATCCTGCATGGATTGAATGCGCCGGAGTTCTTCGACAAGACCCTGTTCCGTCAATTCATCCAGCGGCTGCGCGATACCGAGGTGCTGAGCACCGACGAGCAGGGGCGGCTGCACTACCAACCGGAACTGGAAGACATCGCCGAGAATACCGCCAAGCGGGTACTCAGCGCCGAGATCCGCCTGTCGATCCGCCAGGTAGCACGCAGCGCGGGGTAGCGTCAGTCTCGGCATGGACCGTCGTAATATCGAGATATCTGAATGCATTTGGGAGGGGTTTTCTGCAAGGAAAGGTTGGTTGGCAGGGCCGTGCCGACACGCCGTGAACCCATCCCTGGGGGCTCGCGGTTGCTATCCGATCGCCAGGGATGGCGGGAGTGCCGGAAATGCAGGAGCATTTTCCGGCCATGGCAACCGACGGTCGGCCCAACCCTGCCAACCAACCTTTCCTGAACCCTCTATGCTGCTGTGGGTTTAAAACCATCCGCAACACAGAAAGCCGCGTCTTTGCACCGTGATTGCCTGCCTGCGACCGTTTGATGCCAGGGATGGCATCAACTGTATAGACCGGGGACATAGGTAACAAAACGTTCGGAGACATGGGTAACAGTTAATACTCTTCGGCATTACGTCCTCTTTGGAGATCGCT
>NZ_PCQD01000017.1 GCF_002979975.1 Pseudomonas sp. MYb185
GTATGCCGGGCCAGCGGCAGTTGCAGGTCCTGGCCATCGTCGCCGCCGCCGAGGATGATCTGTGCCGGCAGGCTGAGACGGTCAGCGGCGTAGACCTGTTGCAGCGGGGAAATCATCAGGGCAACCGCCAGGGGCGTCAGCCTGAACAGGGGTGCCAAGGTGGCTACGGTATGACTGGGTCCTGTCCGCATGGTCGTGTCCTTTTGTTATTGGCAATCATGCTGCTCGGCACTTTGCCGGTGCGACCAGTTAAGCAGCGAGGCGTCAGCCTCCCCATGGTACTTTGGGCGTATTTATCCCCCAGTTTGGTAGTAGGGCCTGTTGCCGTTTCATTCGCCAGCGCGTTGCATAAAAAAAGGCCCCGAAGGGCCTCAAGATACGCGATAAGCAACCTGCAAGCGTACCGGTGGAGCGGACCGGCACGCCCTCCTCACCCGCTGACGGTCAGAAGAAACCCATCGGATTCACGTCGTAGCTGACCAGCAGGTTCTTGGTCTGCTGGTAGCTGTCGAGGATCATCTTGTGGGTCTCCCGGCCGACACCGGATTTCTTGTAGCCGCCGAAGGCGGCGTGGGCCGGGTACATGTGGTAGCAATTGGTCCACACCCGTCCAGCTTGAATGCCTCTGCCCATGCGGTAGGCGACGTTCATGTCCCTGGTCCAGACGCCTGCGCCCAGTCCGAACTCGGTATCGTTGGCAATGGCCAGCGCTTCGGCTTCATCCTTGAAGGTGGTGACACTCACCACCGGGCCAAAGATTTCCTCCTGGAACACCCGCATCTTGTTATGCCCTTTCAGCAGGGTCGGCTCGATGTAGTAACCACCGCCCAATTCGGCCTCAAGGCGCTCGGCGTTGCCGCCGATGAGAAATTCCGCACCCTCCTCCCGGGCAATCTCCATATAGGACAGGATCTTGTCGAACTGCTGCTCAGAAGCCTGCGCGCCTACCTGGGTCTCGGTATCCAGCGGATTGCCACGCTTGATGCGGCGGGTCCGCTCGAGTACGCGGCCGATGAAGTCATCGTAGATGCTTTCCTGGATCAACGCGCGGGACGGGCAGGTGCAGATCTCGCCCTGGTTGAAGAAGGCCAGCACCAGGCCTTCTGCGGCCTTGTCGATGAAGCTGTCTTCCGCTTTCATGATGTCGGCGAAGTAGATGTTGGGAGACTTGCCACCCAGTTCGGTGGTGGACGGAATGATGTTTTCCGCCGCGCAACGCATGATGTGGCGGCCTACCGGCGTCGAGCCGGTAAAGGCGATCTTGGCAATGCGCTTGCTGGTCGCCAGTGCCTCACCGGCCTCGCGGCCATAGCCGTTGACGATATTGAGTACGCCCGGTGGCAGCAGATCGCCAACCAGTTCAGCCAGTACCAGAATGCTGACCGGGGTTTGCTCGGCTGGCTTGAGCACGATGCAGTTGCCTGCGGCCAGCGCCGGCGCCAGTTTCCAGGCCGCCATCAGGATCGGGAAGTTCCAGGGGATGATCTGCCCCACCACCCCCAATGGTTCATGGAAATGATAGGCCACCGTGGTTTCGTTGATCTCCGCGGCGCCGCCCTCCTGGGCTCGGATACAGCCGGCGAAGTAGCGGAAATGATCAGCCGCCAGCGGGATATCGGCATTCAGCGTCTCGCGCACGGCTTTGCCGTTGTCCCAGGTCTCGGCTACCGCGAGCATTTCCAGGTTCTGCTCGATGCGGTCGGCAATTTTCAGCAGGATATGGGAGCGCTCCTGGACAGAGGTCTTGCCCCAGGCATCCTTGGCCGCATGGGCGGCATCCAGTGCCAGATCGATGTCCTCTGCGCTGGAACGGGGGATTTCGCAGATGGCTTCGCCGGTCACCGGCGTGGTATTGGTGAAGTACTGCCCTTTGACCGGCGCAACGAATTCACCGTTGATGAAGTTGCCATAGCGGTTCTTGAAGGTAACGAGGGAGCCGGCAGCTCCGGGATTGGCGTAAATCATTGTTATGAGTCCTCTGTGCGCAGCCTGCCCCCACGGGCCAGGTCATGATTCGATACTAGTGACTCCATGCGATTCCCGTGAATGCCTCCTTGGCAGGGCTGGGTTCGTTATTTAGTAGTAGGCTCCCCAGGTACTGGGGCAGCACGCTCGGGTGGATGACGGCTGATAATGGTCTGCAGCCTCTGCACCTGCCCCGGCTCGAGCAGCCGTGCATCCGGCCCGGCATTGGCCGCTTCGATGCATACCATGCTGCGATAACCCTCGGCCGGAAACTGGCTCAGGCGCGCGCCCTTTTCCTGCCATGGATTCCATACCACCACCGACTGGCTGTTGCGGCGCTGCACCCACAGTGGCTCTGCTGAAGCATCGATCAGTTGCACATCCGCTGCGGTATCGAAGTACACCCGATCCAGCTCGCCACTGAACCGGATCGGTTCCTGCTCACGGCAAACCGCATCCGCCTGCAATTTGTCGATATAGCTCACCCCCTGCAGACCAAGAACCTCGGTGCTGGCGATATCGTCCACCGGCAGATAGCTGTGCAGGGCCTGACTCAACTGCTGTGCCCGGCTACCGGTGTTGGTGGTGATCAGCGTCACGCTCAGGCTGGCACCCAGCAGCATCTCGACCTGGACGGCCCAGCGCTCATCCGGCAACTGGCGGGCGATTTCCCGTTCGGGAAGCTCCAGCACCAGGCGTACCTGATGCGCATCGGCTTGCGCCAGGCGCAATTGCCAATGGCTGGTACGCGCGATGCCATGCGCCGGGCCAGGGCGTTCATCGGCGAACCACGGCCAGCACAGCGGAATACCGCCGCGCAGTGCGGTGTCAGGCCTGGCCGGATCCACTGGACTCATCCACAGCAACGGTCGCTGGCCGCAGGGCACGCAATCGATGATCTGCGCGCCCTGCTCCGCCACACGGGCACGCACCGATGGGTGATCGATGTCGATGAAGCGGCGCCCATGTTCGTTGCAGGTCAGGGTGATCCCCGATGGTAGCTCCGTCATGCTCTATTGCGCTCCCATGCACAGGTACTTGAGTTCGGTATATTCGTTCAGCCCATGCCGCGAGCCCTCGCGTCCGAGTCCGGATTCCTTTATGCCGCCGAAGGGCGCCATGGGATTGGAAATCAGCCCCTCGTTGATACCGATGATACCCGCCTCCAGCGCATCGGCCACCCGCCATACCCGATGGATGTCGCGGCTGTAGAAATACGCGGCCAGTCCATAGGGCGTGGCGTTGGCCAGGGCGATGGCCTCTTCCTCGGTATCGAAGCGCATGATAGCGGCCAGCGGGCCGAAGGTTTCCTCGTGGCAGAGTTTCATGTCGGTATTGATGTCGGTCAGCAGCACCGGCTGGACATAGTTGCCACGGTCGGTATCCGGCGCGGGTCCGCAGACGCGCTTGGCGCCCTTGGCCAGCGCATCTTCGAAGTGCTCGACGACCTTTTCCACCGCGTCACCGTTGATCAGTGCCGACTGGGTTACGCCCTCCTCGAAACCGTCACCGACACGCAGTTTGCCCATTGCCTCGGCGAGCGCGGCAACAAAGTTGTCATGCACGGCGGACTGCACCAGAAAGCGGTTCGCACAGACGCAGGTCTGGCCGGTATTGCGGAACTTGCACACCATGGCGCCCTCCACTGCCCGGCCGATATCCGCATCATCGAACACGATGAACGGTGCGTTACCGCCCAGTTCGAGGGAGATCTTCTGTATGTGTTCGGCGCATTGGGCCATCAGCCGGCGACCGACATCGGTCGAGCCGGTAAAGCTCAACTTGCGCACTGCCGGGTTGCCGGTCAGGGTTTCGCTGATGGTATCGGCGCTGCCGGTCACCACATTGAATACCCCGTGCGGTATGCCCGCCTCCTCCGCCAGGACTGCCAGAGCCAGGGCCGAGAATGGGGTTGCACTGGCTGGCTTGACTACCATGGTACAACCTGCCGCCAGGGCAGCCCCCACCTTGCGGGTGATCATCGCTGCCGGGAAGTTCCACGGTGTGATCGCCGCGCAGACGCCCACTGGCTGGCGGGTGACCACGATATGCTGGCCAATGCGCGCTCCGGGGATGGTCTCGCCGTACATGCGCCGGGCCTCTTCGGCGAACCAGCGGATGAAGGAAGCGGCATAATCGATTTCGCCCCGGGACTCTCCCATGGGCTTGCCCTGCTCCAGGGTCATCAGGGTAGCCAGATCTTCACGATGCACGAGCATCAGATCATGCCAGTCCATCAGCCGATCCGCCCGCTCCTGCGCGGTACGCGAGCGCCAATGCCGAAAGGCCGTCGCGGCCGCGTTGACCGCCGTATCTATCTCATCCGCCTCCAGCACCGGCACCTGGCCAACCAGCTCGCCATTGGCCGGATTATGGACGTCAAGGGTCTTGCCAGTGCCGGCATCTATCCAGCGGCCATCCACATAGCATTGCTGACGAAACAACCGAGGGGATTTCAGACGGGAAAGGGACATGTGTCCTCCTGCGCGTATGAATGGGAAGGCCCAGGCAGGGATATCGGAGCGGGATACCCGCCGAGGCAAGCCGGCGGTGCAGACACCGCCGGAGGGGGACAGCCGGTCAACTGCCCTCGATACGAAAGCCGACCTTCAGCGTGACCTGAAAGTGCGCGACCTTGCCATCGACAATGTGCCCTCGGGTTTCGGCCACCTCGAACCACTCCACATTCTTCACGCTCTTGCTGCATTCAGCGATTGCGCTGTGGATGGCATCTTCGATGCTGGTTGTCGATGACCCAACCAGTTCGAGTTTCTTGTAAGTGCGATGATCTGACATATCAACCTCCTCTTTGCCTGTTTTGAGTATGGCAAAGGATTGGCTGCTTGGTTCACATATCAGTGGCACCACCGCGCCGCATCTTGCGATTGTCGATGGCCTTGGCTGGGCAACCTGGTGCCCGGCATTTCTCGCCGCGACTGCGCTCCAACTCCTGCAACGCGTGCCACGCACGGCACAGGGATCGGGATGTTCCTGCCATCAAGGTCACATTGCTCATTGGAGCGGCCTCCGGGAATGAAATGGATGAACCGAGTATTGGTCCGCCTGCCCCGCCTGTCAATGAGAATTATTCGCGTTTCATCCAATATTTCCCTACTCGCACATTGCAATATGAAGATACAAGCCTATAATCGCAACGCAAATCATTATCACCGGAAGACGGGAAGCAATTTATGGTACGCACCTTTCGCTACACTTCGCTGGCTCTAACCATCTCTGCTGCAATGCTGCTGACCGCATGCGACAACAAGCAAGACGATCCCGTCGCACAATCTCCGGTGACTACCGAGTCCGGCAGCATCGAGGCTGACCAGAGCGCCGCCAATATCGACACCCCGGCAGAGACCAGCATCAGCGAAGCGGACGTGGCTACCCATTATGCCGACCTGGCCCATGCAACCTATCTCGACGCACTGACTACCGCACAGGCGCTCGACAAGGCCGTTGATACCCTGCTGGCCGACCCTACCGAGGCCAACCTGGAGGCAGCCAAGCAGGCCTGGCTCGCCGCGCGTGTCCCCTACCAGCAATCCGAGGTGTTCCGTTTCGGCAATGCCGTGGTGGATGACTGGGAGGGTCAAGTCAATGCCTGGCCGCTGGATGAAGGGTTGATCGATTACGTTGCCGCCGAGGATTATCAGTACGAAATGGGCAACGAGGGTGCCACTGCCAACCTGATCGCCAACCAGACATTGACCATTGGCGGCGAGACCCTGGATGTCAGCGAACTGACTCCCCAGGTGCTGGCGGATCTGAACGAGGTGGGCGGCTCCGAGGCCAACGTCGCCACCGGCTACCATGCCATCGAGTTTCTGTTGTGGGGTCAGGACCTGAACGGCTTCGAGGCGGGCAGCGGCGAGCGCCCGGTGACCGATTACGCCCAGGGCGATGATTGCACCAATGGCAACTGTGACCGCCGCGCCAGCTACCTGGACGCTGCTACCGACCTGCTGGTCAGCGACCTGCAATGGATGGTCGATCAGTGGTCCGCCGATGAAGGCGGCAATTACCGCGCCGAATTGCTCGCCATGCCGGCCCAGGACGTATTCCAGAAGATGCTGTTCGGCATGGGCTCGCTGTCATTGGGTGAGCTGGCCGGTGAGCGGATGAAAGTCGCGCTGGAGGCCAACTCCTATGAAGACGAGCATGACTGCTTCAGCGACAACACCCACAACTCCCACTACTACAACGGCAAGGGCATCCAGAACGTCTACCTGGGCAGCTATGAGCGCCAGGATGGCTCGGTCATCAGCGGCCCTTCGCTCTCTGCCCTGGTGGCCGAGAAGAACCCGGAACTGGACCAGAGCCTGCGTGACGATCTGGACAACACCATGCGGGCGCTGACCACCATGAAGGAGGCTGCCGAAGGCGAACCGGCCATGGCCTTCGACATGATGATCGCTCCGGGCAATGAAGCCGGTGCCAAGATCATCAACGACGCCATCGCCGCACTGGCCCAGCAGACCGGTTCCATCGAGCAGGTTGCTAGCGTGGTTGGTGTGGAATCCCTGCAGCCCGACGATGCCGGCCATTCCTTCTGATCAGCGATGATCAAGTCCAAGCCATCGGTGAGCCACGCGCTGCCGATGGCTTTTGCGTTCATGCTTTTATCCAGGCGATATAGATCCGTATACATGAAACCGCTGTTATTGATACCCGCTCTGGCCCTCTGCTTGGCTGCCGGCCCGAGCCTGGGTGCTGACCATCCGCTGCAGGATACGCCGCAATCCGGCGGTGACGGCACCGTTGCCCAGAGCGATCACAATGCCTATTCCCTGCCCCAGGGCAACCTGCCGATATCCAAGCGACTGGATTTCAGCGTGGGCAACAGTTTCTTTCGCAACCCCTGGGTTATCGCCCCATCCAGCACAGATGCCCGCGATGGCCTGGGCCCGCTGTTCAATACCAACTCCTGTCAGGGCTGCCATCTCAAGGACGGGCGTGGTCATCCGCCTGCACCTGGCGAAGCTGCGGTCTCGCTGTTCCTGAGGTTGTCGATACCCGCCGGGCCGGATACCGATCCGCAGCTGCTGCAACAACATGGCTTCGTGCCCGCCCCGGTGTATGGCAGCCAGCTGCAGACCGCCGCCATACCCGGCATGCTGCCCGAGGCCCAGTTGAACATAGAGTGGCAGGCGCGCGAGGAAACACTGGGTGATGGGACCAGAGTAAGTCTGCGCAATCCCGTGTACCGCATCGACAACCCCAACTACGGCCCTCTACCCGACAACCTGTTGATCTCCCCCCGGGTAGCTCCGCCGATGATCGGGCTCGGTCTGCTGGAAGCCATTCCGGAGCAGGCGATTCTTGCTGCCGAGGACCCCGACGACCTGGATGGCGACGGCATTTCCGGCCGTGCCAATTGGGTATGGGATCGCGTCGAGCAGCGCACCGCTCTCGGGCGCTTCGGCCTGAAGGCCGCCGAGGTGAACGTCATGCAGCAAAGCATGGCCGCCTTCGCCGGGGATATGGGACTGAGCTCCAGCATAGTGCCG
The DNA here is from genome assembly GCF_002979975.1 of Pseudomonas sp. MYb185. Lineage (GTDB taxonomy): Bacteria > Pseudomonadota > Gammaproteobacteria > Pseudomonadales > Pseudomonadaceae > Halopseudomonas. The sequence continues at coordinate 7,479 of NZ_PCQD01000017.1, forward strand.
GATACCGATTGCACCGCCGAGCAGCAGTGTGAGCGGTTTGTCGACGGCGGCCACCCGGAGGTCAGCGACAAGATTGCCGCCTTCGTCAACTTCTACGCCATGAGCCTGGCCGTACCGGCCCGCCGCGATATGGACAGCCCCGCCGTGCAGGAAGGGGCCCAGTTGTTCAACGATATCGGCTGCGCCGGCTGTCATACCCCGCGGCATACCACTGGCGAGCTGGCCGATCGACCGGATCTGAGCAATCAGGTGATCTGGCCCTATACCGATCTGCTGCTGCATGACATGGGCCCGGGTCTGGCCGATGGTCGCCCCGAATTCCTCGCCGACGGCAACGAGTGGCGCACCCCACCGCTGTGGGGGGTGGGGCTTGCGCAACAGATCAACCCGCGTGCGGGCTTCCTGCATGATGGCCGCGCGCGGACGCTGGAAGAAGCCATCCTCTGGCACGGCGGCGAAGCCCAGGCGAGCACCGAGCAATATCGTCAATTGCCGGCCGCACTGCGCCAATCGTTGAATGCCTTTTTAAACTCCCTGTAAACGGATCCCACATGCCTTCATTATCCGCCTCGAGCCTGCGCACCCTCAGACGGGCTGGCGCCGCCGCCCTGCTCACTGCCTCCTTCTGCAGCACCGTCTGGGCGCAAACGCCCCGCGAGACATGGCATGACTCGCTGGCCACCGGTTACGCCGCGCTGGCCGATGATATCGCCACCCTCGACCAGGCCGCGACGGCCTATTGCAATGCGCCCTCAACCGATGCCCGTGGCCAGCTCGAGGCTGCCTGGTATGAAGCGTTCGACAGCTGGCAGGCGGTGCGCTTCGTCGATTTCGGTCCGATCGAGCAGGACAATCTGTCCTGGCAGTTCCAGTTCTGGCCGGATTCCAAGAATACCGTCGCCCGCAAGGCGAACCAGTGGCTGGGCAGCGAACAGCCGATCAGTATCGACCAGCTCCGCAGCGACAGCGTGGCGGTCAAGGGCTTCCCGGCCCTGGAATACCTGCTGTTCGATCCGCAGGCAGCCAAGAGCCAGCCGTTGCCACAGGAACGGGCCTGTGCCCTGCTGACCGGCATCAGCGGGTTGCTTGCGCAGAACACTGCACAGCTGCAGCAGCAATGGCAGGCCTTCCGCCCCCATTACCTGGGCACCGAGCAATTTCAGCGCACCACGGTGCTGGCGGCCATGCATGGCGTCGAGACCCTGCGCAACAAGCGCCTGGCCGCCCCCATGGGGCTGGAAGGCAAGCCCCGCCGCAACCCCTATCTGGCGGACGCCTGGCGCAGCGAACATTCCCTGCCCGGTATGCGCGCCAGCCTGATCGGTTTGCAGCATTATTTCCTTCCCGGCCTGCGCGAACTGATGGTCGATGACCAAGGCACGGAACTGACTACCCGCCTCGACCAGCAACTGACGGCGACCATCAAGCGTCTGGAAAGCCAGGAGGCGGACATGCAACAGTTGCTCGCCGACGATGACGGATACCGCAGCCTGCAGTTGATATTCATCGAAGTCGACAAGCTGAATCAGTTACTGTCCGGCAACATCGCCAGTGAACTGGGGATCATCCGCGGTTTCAACTCGAGCGACGGGGACTGAGATGCAGCGCCGCCAGTTCATCCAGCTGAGCCTGCTCGGCGTCGCTGTAGCCTGCAGTTGGTCCAGTTATGGCAACGATCCTGAACAACCACAGCTGCGTTTTCTCAGTTCGGTCAATGATGCGTTTGGCGAGCATTTCATTGTCGCTGGCAATGCCGCCGGGGAAGAGTTGTTTCGCATAGCGGTAGCCGAGCGCTGCCATAGCGGCTGCCTGCACCCGGGCGCCGGGCAGGCAGTCATCATGTCACGCAGACCGGGTATAAACCTCTATGTAATCAATATGCTGGAAGGAACTCTTGATACGCTGGTTGAAGCTGGGGAGGACTTCCACTTCTACGGTCACGGGGTCTTCAGCCAGGATGGCACACGCTTCTACGCCACCGCCAACCACTACCCCAGCGGCGCAGGCTATATCCGCGTCTATGCCGCGGATGAGAACTACCGGCATCTGCAGGACCTTCCCGTGGCGGGCATGGACCCCCATGAGCTGCGCCTGCACCCGGATGGCGAGCGGCTGGTCGTGGCGCTGGGCGGAATCAAGACCCACCCGGACTATGGCCGCATCAAGCTGAACCTGGAGTCCATGCAGCCGGCACTGGTGGTGATGGACCGCCATAGCGGTGCGATACTGCAACGCTGCGAACCTTCCCATCATCAGCTCAGTTGTCATCACCTGGATATCAGCCGTGACGGCATCGTCATTGCCGGTTACCAGTTCGAAGGCCCGCAATGGGAAACACCGCCGCTGATCGCCCGACTGGATACCAGCACGGGAGAGTTCAGCGAAATCGCACTGCCGGGTCCCGATCAGGCCAGTCTGGGCAACTACACCGCCAGTGTCGCAATCAGCCGCCATTCGCCGGTCGCCGCGATTACCGCGCCCCGGGGCGATTGTGTGTTGCTGCTGGACTATCGTTCCGCAGAGCCCCTGCACATTGTGCCGCTGGCTGACCCGGGTGGTGTGCTGGCTGAACGGGACGGCAGTTTTATCGTGTCATCCGGGGCTGGTGGTGTGTACCGGGTCGAGGCGACCGGCAGCGAACCGCAGCTGCTGGTCCAGCATGCCTTGCATTGGGACAACCACCTCACCCGGGCCTGATATCCCGGTCGCTGGCGGCACCTGCGGTCAGCGGCTGGAAACCATGCGCTCTATGCAGCGGCGGGACTCATCGGGCAGATGGGTGAACTGCAACCCGGTCCAGTACTGACCGCCGGCCATGCTTTCCCGGTGCCAGCGGCTTTCCGCATCCAGCATGAACTCACTGACGCCGTTGAGCGTCATCGGCAGATTGACCTGCAGTGCCCAGGCCCGGTTCAGCTCGATCGGCCGCTCGCTCAGCAGCATCAGTCCCTCGGTATGGAGGTCCACAACGCGCCCCAGCAATTCCCCACTGTCCAGGTCATATACCTCCAGGCTGCTGCTCACGTGATGGCGCTCCAGTTTCCGTCTTTCGTTCATGACATGTTCTGCCTGATATAGGGCCACAAGTGTGAGGTTTTTGCGTAATGGCGAAAAGCTATAGTTCACGTATTTATGTAAACATTGAAGCGGTTTGTGACCCAGGTCAATTCTTTGTCGGCTTGCGCCTGGGAGGGCCGTCACCCATACTCGGGCCGACTCGAACAACAGGCATTCATCAGCCCATCAGCGGCTGTACACCGGGGGACAATCATGCGATTCATCCACATCAGTCTGCTGCTTGGCACAGCATTGTTCAGCGCCCAGTCGATGGCCCACGACTATACCGCAGGTGACCTGCATATCGAGCATCCCTGGTCCCGGGCGCTACCGCCAGTGGCCCCCACCGGGGCTGCCTATCTGACCATAGAGAATCGAGGGCAACACAGCGACAGGCTGCTCGCCGCCGACACGCCCATCGCCGGTCACGCCGAACTGCACGAACATGTCCACGAGGATGGGCTGATGAAGATGCAGCAGATCAACGATATCGAAATCGCCCCCGGTGAGCGGGTGGAATTCACCCCCGGCGGGCACCACATCATGTTGTTCGATCTCCAGCAGCCGCTGGTGGCTGGGCACAGCTACCCTCTGACCCTGACCTTCGAACAGGCTGGTGAAGTGGCTATAGAGGTGGTGGTCAGTGCCGACGATGCCAATCACGCGCATGCCGGTGATGGCCACCACCCCGCTCCTGAGCACCACGACCACCACCATTGAGCGATATGCTGGCCGGTCGGCGCCGACTCAGTCCTTGCGAGTCGGCGTGCGCATGGTGACGAACTCCTCCGCCGCGGTGGGGTGAATCCCCAGGGTGGCATCGAACACCGCCTTGGTCGCCCCCGCCTTGACCGCCACGGCCAGCCCCTGAATGATCTCCCCCGCATCCGGGCCGATCATATGTATGCCCAATACGCGATCGCTCTGCTGGTCGACCAGCAGCTTCATGAAGCTCTGTTCCTGATTGCCCGCCAGGGTGTTGCGCATCGGCCGGAAGCGACTCTCGTAGATGTCCAGCTTGTGCCCCTGGGCACGGGCCTGCTCTTCAGTCAGCCCCAGGGTGGCGATGTTGGGAATGCAGAACACGGCGGTAGCGATATCCGCATAATCCACCGGCCGGTACTCCTCCGGGCGATACAGCCGCCGCGCCAGGGCCATTCCCTCGGCCAGGGCAACCGGGGTCAGCTGGATGGTATTGGTTACATCGCCAACGGCAAAGATCGCCGGGTCGGTGGTCTGGTAGTCGTCATCCACCCGAATGAAGCCCTTGTCGTCGAGCGAGACGTCGGTGTTTTCCAACCCCAGACCATCCAGTTTCGGGCGCCGCCCGGTGGCATAGAGCACCAGGTCCGTTTCCAGAGTGTCACCGTTCTTCAGTGTTACCCGCAGGCTGCCATCAGCCTGTTTGTCGACCTGCGCGACGTCGGCGTTGAACTGCAGATTCAGCCCCTTGTTCTGCAGCGTCACCACCATGTGGTCACGTACACCCTGGTCGAAACCACGCAGGAACTGCTCGCCGCGATATACCAGGCTGGTATCGCAACCCAGGCCATGGAAGATGCTGGCGAACTCGATGGCGATATAGCCGCCGCCGACAACCAGACAACGCCTGGGCAACTCGTCGAGGAAAAATACCTCGTTGGAACTGATGACGTGCTCCCGACCCGGAAACGCGGGGATGAATGGCCAGCCACCGGTGGCGATCAGAATGCGCTCTGCACTGAAGCGCTTGTCACCAACCGCAACGGTGTGTGAATCCAGCAGTTGCGCCCGACCATGCACCAGCGTCACACCAGCGGAAGTCAGCAGATTATGGTATATCCCATTGAGGCGGGTGATTTCGGTATTCTTGTTTTCAACCAGCCGCTTCCAGTCGAAACCTGTGCCAGAGAGGTTCCAGCCGTAGCCCTGGGCGTCGCTGAAGTCCTCGGCGAAGTGGGCCGCGTAGGCGAACAGTTTTTTCGGCACGCAGCCGACGTTGACACAGGTCCCACCCAGATACAATTCCTCGGCTACCGCCACCCTGGCACCGAACCCGGCCGCCATTCGGCTGGCACGCACACCCCCGGAGCCGGCGCCGATCACGAAAAGATCAAAATCATATTGCGACATGCTTGCTGTCCTGCGACTGATACAAGGGGCACAGCATACCCGATTGGTTCATGGCGAGTGTAAACGTCGAGATAGACGTTTTTAATTTCCATAAGCGGTACTACACTGCCTGTCAGCGCTTTGATATTGAAAGGACGCAGTTGATGAGCCACACGGCCGCTCGCAAGACGCACTGGATAGTGAGCCTCAATCACAGGAACCGCAGCGGCTCATTCATCTTGCTGTTCGGCGCTCTGGGGTTACATCTGGCGGACCGGGGCTACGGCTTCATCACCTGGTTGCTGCTGGCACTGCAGTTCCTTGTCTATCCCCACCTGGTTTACCTGGCAGCGCTGCGTTCGAGCAGGATGCTGCAGACGGAAATGAACAACCTGATGCTGGACTCGACCCTGTTCGGCTGCTGGGTCGCTGCCTTGGGCTTTCCACTGTGGATCACCTTCACCCTGCTACTGAGCGTGCATATCAACCTCACCGTCTTCCGCGGGCTGCGCGGATTGGCCGAGTGTCTGCTGGCTGCGCTGTGTGGTATCGGTATCGGCTTGTTGATCGGCGGTGCGAGGGTGGACATGTATACCGCCTGGCCGACGACTCTGGCTTGCATCGCCTCCCTGACGTTGTATCTGCTGATGGTCAGCCAGGTCTCATTCCAGCGCAACCTGAGTCTGCGCAAGGCCCGTGAGCGGCTGCGTGACAGCGAACGCCTGCTGCAACGCCAGCTCGAGGAGATCCATGGTCTGCAGAATCAGCTGCGCGAGCAGGCCAGCCGCGACCCGCTGACCGGGCTGTACAACCGCAGGCACCTCGATTCAGCGCTGGAAAGGGAGCTGATCAGCCGCCGCCAGCAGGAATCTCTGTGCATGCTGCTGATCGATATCGACCACTTCAAGCAGATCAACGATGCCTTCGGGCACCAGGCTGGAGATCGGATACTGGGGAAGTTGGCAAGTATCCTTACCGGCCATTCCCGGCCGCAGGATGTCATCTGCCGTTATGGCGGCGAGGAGTTCATGATTCTTATGCCGAACATGACCCTGGAACTGGCCCGGCAGCGTGCCGAGTCGATTCGCCAGGCGTTTGCCGAAATGACCATCGGCTTCGAGGGTGAACAGCTGCAGGCAACCCTGTCGGTAGGCCTGTCCGCCAGTCCAGACCACGCCGAGTCGGTCAGCGGCCTGATCCGCTGTGCCGACCAGGCGCTGTATCAGGCCAAGGCAGGCGGACGCAACAAGACGGTGGTATGGGGCCCGGAAACGGTGGCGGTGCCCATCCCGGACAATTGATCAGGCCTGCCCGAGCAGTTCGTCATACTCGTCGTTGTATTGCTCGGCCAGTTCGCTCTTCTGCTTGTCGGTGAGCAGTTTGCCGGCCATCTGGAAGAACTTCTGTTCCTCCTCTTCGAGATGATGCAGCACCTTGTCACCCAGGGCACGGGCAGTGGCCAGCCAGGCGGAGCTGGACATCTCGATCTCATCCAGCTTCTCCATCAGCTCATCCATCTCATGGTGTTCGGCGATCGCATGCCGGCTCAGGTCGACCCCATTTTCATGGGCCATCAGCGGAATATAGAAGTAACGTTCTTCGGCGGTCTCGTGGGCCTGCAGCTCTTCCTTGAGTTGCTGATAGGCATCCACCCGCTCCGGCGTATCGCCACTGGTCAGCAACACAGCCTCGACATACTGCCGCTGCCTGTCGTGGCTCACCCGCAATGCTTCGAAGATGGTCATGGCACAGATCTCCGTTCAGCTCTGTAGCGCTTTCGACCCGCCTCCCTGAGCGAAGTTCAGCTCCCCCCTTTCATAACCTGGCCGGCAGGCATACAATACGGCAACTCGACGCGAACGGTAGTTCAGGTCCGCGCATATAACCAATAATCAAGCCGTTTCTCCAAGGAGTCCGGCATGCCTGATGCTGTATCAACACTGCCCCACAACTGGGCATTGGCTGCTTTTCTGCTGGGCGTTCTCGGCCTGTGCGCTTTCATGTTGCTGCTATCGAGCATCCTCGGTAGCAGAGCCTGGGGGCGCAGCAAGAACGAACCCTTCGAGTCCGGTATCGTTTCCACTGGCGATACCCGCCTGCGCTTCTCCGCCAAATTCTATCTGGTCGCGATGCTCTTCGTGATCTTCGATGTCGAAGCCCTATTCCTGTTTGCATGGGCCGTCTCGGTGCGCGAAAGCGGCTGGGCCGGTTTCATCGGAGCCTCTATCTTTATTTCAATTCTAGTTGCGGGTCTTGTCTACGAAGCGTCTATCGGTGCCCTTGATTGGTCACCGGCAGGCCGCCGCAGGAGGCAAGCGAAGCTAAAATGAGGCTTTTAACATGCAATATGAACTTATTCGGATCGATCCGGATGCCGTCAATGACGAGTATCCCATCGGTACCAGGGAGAATGTCGACGATTCGCTGCTGAAAGACCAGGTTCACCGCAACATCTTCATGGGCAAACTGGAAGATGTCATCAGCGGCGCGGTGAACTGGGGGCGCAAGAACTCACTCTGGCCGTATAATTTCGGTCTCTCCTGCTGTTATGTGGAGATGACCACCGCATTCACCGCCCCGCACGATATCGCGCGCTTTGGGGCGGAAGTTATCCGTGCCTCACCGCGCCAGGCGGACTTCATGGTCATCGCCGGCACCTGCTTCATCAAGATGGCTCCGGTCATCCAGCGACTGTATGAACAGATGCTGGAGCCCAAGTGGGTCATCTCCATGGGCGCCTGCGCCAATTCCGGCGGCATGTACGATATCTATTCTGTCGTTCAGGGAGTGGACAAGTTCCTTCCCGTGGACGTGTACATCCCCGGCTGCCCGCCCCGACCCGAAGCCTTCCTGCAGGGATTGATGCTGCTGCAGGACTCCATCGGCAAGGAGCGTCGCCCGTTATCCTGGGTCGTTGGAGACCAGGGTGTCTACCGGGCGGATATGCCTTCGCAACGCGAGCAGAATCATGACCGTCGTATCCAGGTCACCAATCTGCGTACCCCAGACGACGTGTGAATCGGCAAACGCCAACACCGCCGCCGTATTTCACCGTTGACCGATAGCGATTCATATGAAGACTGCAGACCAGGCGCTGTACATACCTCCATACCAGGCTGATGACCAACGCGTCGTCGCCGAGCTGACCGCCCATTTCGGTGCGCCCAGCCTTAGCATCCAGCCCAGCCTGACCGGCATGCCGGTGATCTGGGTGGCACGTGAACAACTACTGGCAGTGCTGCGCTTCCTGCGCCAGCTGCCGCAACCCTACGTCATGCTGTATGACCTGCATGGCGTGGATGAGCGCTTGCGCACGCACCGTCAGGGACTGCCTGACGCGGACTTCAGCGTGTTCTACCACCTCATGTCGCTGGAGCGGAACAGCGATGTGATGATCAAGGTGGCACTCAAGGAAGGCGACCTCAATGTGCCGACTGCCTCTACCGTCTGGGCCAACGCCGACTGGTACGAGCGCGAAGTCTGGGACATGTACGGCATCCACTTCGAAGGCCACCCGCGCCTGACCCGCTTGCTGATGCCGCCGACCTGGGAAGGCCACCCGCTGCGCAAGGACTATCCTGCACGTGCCACCGAGTTCGACCCCTACGCCCTGACGGCGGCCAAGCAGGACCTGGAACAGGAAGCCATGCGCTTCAAGCCCGAAGACTGGGGTATGAAGCGCGGCGGCGAGCATGAGGATTTCATGTTCCTCAACCTGGGGCCGAACCACCCTTCGGCCCACGGCGCATTCCGCATCATCCTGCAACTCGATGGCGAAGAGATCGTCGACTGCGTGCCAGAGATCGGCTACCACCACCGTGGTGCCGAGAAGATGGCCGAACGCCAGAGCTGGCACAGTTTCATTCCCTATACCGACCGCATCGACTACCTCGGTGGGGTGATGAACAACCTGCCCTACGTGTTGGCGGTGGAAAAACTGGCCGGCATCACCGTGCCGCAGCGGGTCGATGTGATCCGCATCATGATGGCCGAGTTCTTCCGCATCCAGAACCATCTGCTGTACCTGGGTACCTATATCCAGGACGTCGGCGCCATGACCCCGGTGTTCTTCACCTTCACCGACCGCCAGCGCGCCTACAAGGTGATCGAGGCGATTACCGGTTTCCGCATGCACCCGGCCTGGTATCGCATCGGCGGCGTGGCCCACGACTTGCCGCGCGGTTGGGACCGGCTGGTGCGCGAGTTCCTCGACTGGATGCCCAAGCGCCTCAACGAATACGAAAAGGCCGCGCTGAAGAACAGCATCCTGATCGGCCGTACCAAGGGCGTGGCTGATTACAACACCAAGGAGGCCCTCGAATGGGGCGTCACCGGTGCCGGCCTGCGCGCCACCGGTTGCGATTTCGACATCCGCAAGGCGCGTCCCTATTCCGGCTACGAGAACTTCGAGTTCGAAGTGCCGCTGGCGGTCAACGGTGATGCCTATGACCGCTGCATGGTCAAGATGGGTGAAATGCGCCAGAGCCTACGGATCATCGAGCAGTGCCTGAACAACATGCCCGAAGGGCCGTACAAGGCGGACCACCCGCTGACCACACCGCCGCCGAAGGAACGTACGCTGCAGCACATCGAGACGCTGATCACGCACTTCCTGCAGGTGTCCTGGGGTCCGGTGATGCCGGCCAACGAGTCGTTCCAGATGATCGAGGCGACCAAGGGCATCAACAGCTACTACCTGACCAGTGACGGCAGCACCATGAGCTACCGCACGCGTATCCGCACGCCCAGCTTCCCGCACCTGCAGCAGATTCCGTCGGTGATTCGCGGCAGCATGGTGTCGGACCTGATCGCCTATCTGGGCAGTATCGACTTCGTTATGGCTGACGTGGACCGCTGATTATGACTACGTTGATTAAGACTGATCGTTTCACTCTCAGTGATGCCGAACGCGCGGCCATCGAACATGAAATGCATCATTATGAGGACCCGCGTGCGGCCTCCATCGAGGCGCTGAAGATAGTTCAGCAGGCGCGGGGCTGGGTACCGGACGGTGCCGCCGATGCCATTGGCGAGATCCTCGGCATTCCGGCCAGCGATGTGGAGGGTGTCGCCACCTTCTACAGCCAGATCTTCCGCCAGCCGGTCGGGCGCCACATCATCCGCGTATGCGACAGCATGACCTGCTATATCGGTGGCCATGAAAGCATCCTGGCAGGCATCCAGTCTCAGCTCGGCATCGCCCCCGGGCAGACGACCGATGACAACCGCTTCACCCTGCTGCCGGTGTGCTGCCTGGGTAACTGCGACAAGGCCCCGGCACTGATGATCGATGACGATACCTTTGGCGATGTCACTGCTGACGGCGTGGCCGCACTGCTGGAGGCCTACCCATGAAAACCTTCGCTTCCTTCGGCCCTGCCAACCGTATTGCACGGACCGAAGAAACCCATCCGCTGACCTGGCGCCTGCGCGATGACGGCCAGCCGGTATGGCTGGAAGAGTACCAGCAGAAGAACGGCTACGCTGCAGCACGCAAGGCGCTGCAGGAAATGGCCGAGGCCGATATCGTCAGCACGGTGAAGGACTCCGGGCTCAAGGGCCGCGGCGGCGCCGGCTTCCCCACCGGGGTCAAATGGAGCCTGATGCCGGCGGACGAGTCGCTGAACATACGTTACCTGCTGTGCAACGCGGATGAGATGGAGCCCAATACCTGGAAAGACCGTATGCTGATGGAGCAGCTGCCGCACCTGCTGATCGAAGGCATGCTGATCTCGGCGCGCGCGCTCAAGGCCTACCGTGGCTATATCTTCCTGCGTGGCGAATATGTAGACGCTGCCACCAACCTCAAGCGCGCCGTCGAGGAAGCCAAGGCGGCAGGCCTGCTGGGCAAGAACATCCTCGGCTCGGGTTTCGACTTCGAGCTGTTCGTGCATACCGGTGCCGGACGCTATATCTGCGGTGAAGAGACCGCGCTGATCAACTCGCTGGAAGGTCGCCGCGCCAATCCACGGGCCAAACCGCCCTTCCCTGCCGCCGTCGGCGTCTGGGGCAAGCCGACCTGCGTCAACAACGTGGAAACCCTGTGCAACGTACCGGCGATCATCGGCAACGGTGTGCCCTGGTACACCGCGTTGGCGCGCCCCGACAGCGGCGATCATGGCACCAAGCTGATGGGCTTCTCCGGCAAGGTGAAGAATCCCGGCATCTGGGAACTGCCCTTCGGCATCACCGCCCGTGAACTGTTCGAAGAGTATGCCGGCGGCATGCGCGACGGTTACACCCTCAAGTGCTGGCAGCCCGGCGGTGCCGGTACCGGTTTCCTGCTGCCGGAACACCTGGAAGCGCAGATGTATTCCGGCGGTATCGGCAAGGTCGGTACGCGCATGGGCACCGGTCTGGCGCTGGCGGTGGACCACACCGTCAACATGGTCTCGTTGCTGCGCAACATGGAGGAGTTCTTCGCTCGCGAGTCCTGTGGCTGGTGTACCCCCTGCCGTGACGGCCTGCCCTGGAGCGTGAAGACCCTGCGTGCGCTGGAACGCGGCCAGGGCCGCCCCGAGGATCTGGAAGTCCTGCTGCGGCTGGTGGACTTTCTCGGGCCTGGCAAGACCTTCTGCGCCCACGCGCCAGGGGCCGTCGAGCCGCTGGGCAGTGCGATCAAGTATTTCCGCAGCGAATTCGAGGCCGGCATCGACCAGACGGCCACGGCCGGCAAGCCGACCGCCGAGTTCGTGCAGGCATGACGAGATAAGCGGATCTGCCGGGGATGTTGGGCGACCATTTCCCCCGTCGGGTCCGCCAAAGGTATTCCATTAGCAGCACCCGTATAACGGGTAAGAAGAAAGTACAACCATGGCCACTATTCATGTAGATGGTAAAGACTACGAAGTCGACGGGGCGGACAACCTGTTGCAGGCCTGCCTGTCCCTCGGCCTCGATGTTCCCTACTTCTGCTGGCATCCTGCGCTGGGCAGCGTGGGCGCCTGCCGCCAGTGCGCGGTCAAGCAGTACAGCGACGAGAACGATACCCGCGGTCGCCTGGTCATGTCGTGCATGACCCCGGCGACGGACAACAGCTGGATCTCGATCGACGACGAGGAAGCCAAGGCATTCCGTGCCAGCGTCATCGAGTGGCTGATGATCAACCACCCGCATGACTGCCCGGTGTGCGAGGAGGGTGGTCACTGTCACCTGCAAGACATGACGGTGATGACCGGCCACAATCAGCGCCGCTACCGCTTCAACAAGCGCACCCACCAGAACCAGGAACTGGGCCCGTTCATCGCCCATGAAATGAATCGCTGCATCGCCTGCTATCGTTGTGTGCGCTACTACAAGGACTATGCCGGCGGTACCGACCTGGGCGTGTTTGGTGCCAATGATCAGGTGTACTTCGGCCGGGTCGAGGACGGTACGCTGGAAAGCGAGTTCTCCGGTAACCTGACCGAGGTCTGCCCCACTGGCGTCTTCACCGACAAGACCCACTCCGAGCGCTACAACCGCAAGTGGGACATGCAGTTCGCCCCAAGCATCTGCCATGGCTGCGCCTCCGGCTGCAACACCAGCCCCGGCGAGCGCTATGGCGAGATTCGCCGCATCGAGAACCGCTTCAACGGCTCGGTGAACCACTACTTCCTGTGCGACCGCGGCCGCTTCGGCTATGGCTATGTCAACCGCAAGGATCGTCCGCGCCAGCCGGTCGTCCAGCGCTCCAAGCTGAGCATGGGTATCGATGCCGCACTGGATCAGGCCGCCGGCCTGCTCAATCGTCGCCGCATCATGGGTATCGGCTCGCCCCGCGCCAGCCTGGAAAGCAACTTCGCCCTGCGCGAGCTGGTCGGCGCAGAGGATTTCTTCTCCGGTATCGCCCGCCATGAACTGGACAATATTCATGCTGTTCGCAACATCCTGCAGCATGGCCCGCTGCCGGTGGCAACGATCCGCGACATGGAAAGCCATGATGCGGTATTCGTACTCGGCGAGGACCTGACCCAGACCGCAGCGCGCATCGCCCTGGCCCTGCGCCAGGCCGCCAAGGGCAAGGCTACCGAGATGGCCGAAGCCGCTGGCATCCAGAGCTGGCACCAGGCGGCAGTACAGAACATTGCCCAGGGCGCCTTGAACCCGGTATTCATCGCCAGCGTGGACAGCACCCGGCTGGATGATATTGCCGCCGAAACGGTACAGGCCGCACCGGATGACCTGGCCCGGCTCGGCTTTGCCGTGGCCCACGCCATCGACGCCAGTGCGCCTGCAGTGGCCGGACTGGAAGCCGAGGCCCTGGAGCTGGCACAACGTATCGCCGAGTCGCTGCTGGCTGCCAAGCGTCCGCTGCTGGTCTCCGGCGCCTCGCTGGGCAGCCGCGCGATCATTGATGCAGCGGCGAACATCGCCCAGGCCTTGAAGAACCGTGGAAAGGACGCTTCCATCAGTCTGGTGGTGCCGGAAGCCAACAGCATGGGTATGTCGATCCTGCTCGCCGACGAGCAGACCGACAGGTCCGTCGAAGCCGCCCTCGCCGCCTTGAGCGCCGGCCAGTACGACGCGCTGGTAGTACTGGAGAACGACCTGTATCGCCGGGCCGACAAGGCCAGCGTCGATGCGGCACTGGCCGCAGCCAATGTGGTCATCGTCGCCGATCACCAGCAGACACCGACCACAGACAAGGCGCACCTGCTGCTGCCCGCGGCCAGCTTCGCCGAAGGCGATGGCACCCTGGTCAGCCAGGAAGGCCGCGCCCAGCGCTTCTTCCAGGTATTCGATCCGGGCTACTACAATCCCGACGTGCTGATTCGCGAAGGGTGGCGCTGGCTGCATGCTCTGCGCAGTACCCTGCTGGGCAAACCGGTGGACTGGACCACCCTGGATCAGGTAACCGAGGCCTGCGCCGCGGTACATCCGCGCCTGGCATCCATTACCGAGGCGGCGCCGGACGCCGACTTCCGCATCAAGGGCCAGAAGCTGGCGCGTGCGCCGCACCGCTACAGCGGCCGCACCGCGATGCGCGCCAATCTCAGCGTGCATGAGCCGCGTCAGCCGCAGGATCCGGACAGCCCCTTCGCGTTTTCCATGGAAGGCTACGCCGGCAGCAGCGAACAGCGCCAACAGATTCCCTTCGCCTGGTCACCCGGCTGGAACTCACCACAGGCGTGGAACAAGTTCCAGGACGAGGTGGGTGGTCATCTGCGCAGCGGCGATCCCGGTGTGCGCCTGCTGGATGGCGCGCGCATGGATCTGAACTGGGCCCAGGCACCGGCTGCGTTTGCGCCGGCTGCCGGGACCTGGCAGGTGGTGCCCCTGCACCACCTGTTCGGCAGCGAGGAGAACAGCAGCCGGGCCGAGCCGATTCAGCAACGCATGCCCCAGCCGTATATCGCCCTGGCTGACGCCGAGGCTGCTCGCCTGGGCGTTACCGAGGGAGCCACGGTGAGCCTGGTACTGGGTGACCAGCAGTTGCAGTTGCCGGTACGCATCAGCAGCGATCTGCCGCTGGGCGTGGTTGGCCTGCCGGCAGGTCTGCCGGGTATCCCGCCGCTGACGGCCACCAGCGTGGTGACCGAACTGAGGGAGGTGGCACAATGAGCTGGTTCACTCCCGAGGTGATTGCCATCCTGATCGGTGTGATCAAGGCCATCGTCATCCTGCTGGCAGTGGTCATTGCCGGCGCCCTGCTGAGTTTTGTCGAGCGCCGCCTGCTGGCAGTATGGCAGGACCGCTACGGGCCCAACCGGGTCGGTCCCGGCGGCATGTTCCAGATCGTCGCGGACATGATCAAGATGTTCTTCAAGGAAGACTGGACGCCGCCGTTTTCCGACAAGCTGATCTTCACCCTGGCACCGGTGGTGGCGATGAGTTCGCTGCTGGTGGCCTTTATCGTGGTGCCAATCACCCCGACCTGGGGCGTGGCGGACCTGAACATCGGCCTGCTGTTCTTCTTCGCCATGGCCGGGTTGACGGTCTACGCGGTACTGTTCGCCGGCTGGGCCAGCAACAACAAGTTCGCCCTGCTCGGCGGTCTGCGTGCCGCGGCCCAGACGCTGTCCTACGAGGTGTTCCTGGGGCTGTCGCTGATGGGGATCGTGGCGCAGACCGGCTCGTTCAACATGCGCGATATCGTCGCCTACCAGGCCGACAACCTGTGGTTCATCATTCCGCAGTTCTTCGGCTTCCTGACCTTCTTCATCGCTGGCGTTGCGGTCACCCACCGTCATCCCTTCGACCAGCCGGAAGCGGAGCAGGAACTGGCCGACGGTTATCACGTGGAATATGCCGGGATGAAATGGGGCATGTTCTTCGTCGGCGAGTACATCGGCATCGTGCTGGTGTCGGCGCTGCTGGCGACGCTGTTCTTCGGTGGCTGGCACGGCCCCTTCGATCTGTTGCCGCAACTGCCGTTCCTGTGGTTCGCCTTGAAGACCGGCTTCTTCATCATGATCTTCATCCTGCTGCGCGCCTCGCTACCCAGGCCGCGCTATGACCAGATGATGGCATTCGGCTGGAAGGTCTGTCTGCCATTGACCCTGATCAATCTGCTGGTGACCGGCGCAATTGTGCTGGCAGCGGCCTGAGGAGAACGCCATGATCAAATCGATTATTCATGTAGTGCATGGCACCTATACGCAACTGCGCAGCCTGGTGATGATTTTCGGCCACGCGTTCCGCAAGCGTGACACCCTGCAATATCCGGAAGAGCCGGTGTATCTGCCGCCGCGCTACCGTGGCCGTATCGTGCTGACCCGCGACCCCGACGGCGAGGAGCGCTGCGTGGCCTGCAACCTGTGCGCCGCGGCCTGCCCGGTTGGCTGCATTTCCCTGCAGAAAGCCGAGACCGAGGACGGACGCTGGTACCCGGAGTTCTTCCGCATCAACTTCTCGCGCTGCATCTTCTGCGGCCTGTGCGAGGAAGCTTGCCCGACCACCGCCATTCAGCTGACACCGGATTTCGAGCTGGCCGAGTACAAACGCCAGGATCTGGTGTTCGAGAAGGAAGACCTGATGATTTCCGGCACCGGGAAGAATCCGGACTACAACTTCTACCGGGTGTCCGGCCTGTCGATTGCCGGCAAGCCCAAGGGCGCCGCGCAGAATGAGGCCGAGCCGGTCAACGTCAAGGGCCTGCTGCCATGATCAGTGTGAGGAATACCTGATGGAATTCGCCTTTTACTTCTCCGCCGGAGTGGCCGTGGCGGCCACGCTGATGGTGATCACCAATACCCGCGCGGTACACGCGCTGCTGTATCTGGTCACCTCGCTGCTGGCGGTGTCCATGTGCTTCTTCTCCCTCGGTGCGCCCTTTGCCGGCGTACTGGAAATCATCGTCTATGCCGGCGCCATCATGGTGCTGTTCGTATTCGTGGTGATGATGCTCAACCTCGGTAGTGACAGCCGCAACCAGGAACGCCAGTGGCTCAGCCCGCGTGGCTGGATCGGACCGGGTATCCTGTCCGCGCTGCTGCTGGCCCAGTTGCTCTATGTGCTGTTCAGCCAGCCCTCCTCCGGCACCATCAGCGGCGCCACCGTGGATGCCAAGGCGGTCGGCATCGCCCTGTTCGGCCCCTACATCCTGGCCGTCGAGCTGGCGGCGATGATGCTGCTGGCGGCCATGGTCACTGCCTTCCATATAGGTCGTCACGAAGCCAAGGAGGTGGCATGAACGGTGTCCCCATGGAACACGGCCTGGCCTTGGCCGCCGTGCTGTTCAGCCTCGGCCTGGCCGGGTTGATGATCCGCCGCAACATTCTGTATGTGCTGATGAGCCTGGAGATCATGATGAATGCCGCCGCGCTGGCCTTCGTCGTGGCTGGAGCCCGCTGGGAGCAGCCCGACGGCCAGGTGATGTTCATCATGGTGATCACCCTTGCAGCCGCCGAGGCGAGTATCGGCCTGGCCATATTGCTGCAACTGTATCGCCGCTTCAGGACCCTGGATATCGATGCTGCCAGTGAGATGCGCGGATGAACCTTCTATTTCTTACCCTGTTGTTTCCGCTGATCGGCTTCCTGCTGCTGGCGTTCTCCCGCGGGCGCTGGTCGGAAAACCTCTCGGCGCTGATCGGTGTCGGCTCGGTGGGTCTCTCAGCGCTGGTCAGCGCCTGGATCATCTGGCTGTTCAGTAGCGGCGCGCTGCAGGATGGCGCCTATATCCAGGTGCTCTGGCAATGGATGGCGGTGGGCAACTTCACTCCCAGCCTGACCCTGTATCTGGATGGCCTGTCGCTGACCATGCTCGGCGTGGTGACTGGCGTCGGTTTCCTCATTCACCTGTTCGCCAGTTGGTACATGCGCGGCGAGGCCGGTTATTCGCGTTTCTTCGCCTACACCAACCTGTTCATCGCCAGCATGCTGTGCCTGGTACTGGCCGATGACCTGCTGTTTCTCTACCTGGGTTGGGAAGGCGTGGGCGTGTGCAGTTACCTGCTGATCGGCTTCTACTATACCGAACGCAAGAACGGCAACGCTGCGCTCAAGGCTTTCCTGGTTACCCGGGTGGGCGACGTGCTGATGGCCTTCGGTCTGTTCATCCTGTTCGTGCAACTGGGTACGCTGAATATCCAGGAACTGCTGGTTCAGGCGCCGCAGATGTTCGCCGAGGGCGACTTCTGGATCACCCTGGCGACCTTGTCGCTGCTCGGTGGCGCCGTGGGTAAATCCGCGCAGTTGCCATTGCAGACCTGGTTGGCTGACGCCATGGCCGGCCCGACACCGGTCTCGGCACTGATCCACGCGGCGACCATGGTCACAGCCGGGGTCTACCTGATCGCCCGTACCCATGGCCTGTTCCTGCTCACGCCGGACATCCTGCAGCTGGTCGGTATCGTCGGTGGCGCCACCCTACTGCTGGCCGGCTTCGCTGCCCTGGTGCAGACCGATATCAAGCGTATCCTCGCCTACTCGACCATGAGCCAGCTTGGCTACATGTTCCTGGCGCTGGGTGTCGGCGCCTGGGAAGCGGCGATCTTCCACCTGATGACCCATGCGTTCTTCAAGGCGCTGCTGTTCCTCGCTTCCGGCTCGGTGATCCATGCCTGCCACCATGAGCAGAACATCTTCCGCATGGGCGGGTTGTGGAAGAAACTGCCGGTTGCCTACGCCAGCTTCATCGTCGGCGGTGCGGCGCTGGCGGCATTGCCACTGCTGACGGCCGGTTTCTATTCCAAGGATGAAATCCTCTGGGAAGCCTTCGCCAGCGGTAACAGCGCGCTGCTGTATGCCGGCCTGCTGGGCGCCTTCCTGACCTCCATCTATACCTTCCGGCTGATCTTCGTGGTGTTCCACGGCGAGGCGCAGACCCAGGCCCACCCGGGCACAGGGCTGGCGCACAACCTGCCGCTGATCGTGCTGATCATTCTTTCGACCTTCATCGGTGCGTTGATCACCCCGCCACTGGCAGGCGTACTGCCGCAGAGCGTCGGACACGCCGGTGGCGAAGGCCGTGTCGGTCTGGAGGTGCTGTCCGGGGTTATCGCCGTGGCGGGCATCCTGCTGGCAGCCTGGCTGTACCTGGGGCGCCGCAGCGTGGTCAAGGCGATCGGCAACAGTGCGCCGGGGCGCTTCCTGACTGCCTGGTGGTACGCCGCCTGGGGCTTCGACTGGCTGTATGACAAGGTGTTCGTGCAGCCCTACCTGTGGCTCACCCGGGTGCTGGCCCGTGACCCGCTGGATCGCACCATCGGCATTGTGCCGCTGCTGGCGCGGGGCGGCCATGCGCTGCTCAGCCGCAGCGAGAATGGCCATATCCGCTGGTATGCGGTGTCCATTGCTGGTGGTGCCGTCCTGGTGATCGGCATGTTGCTGCTGTCGGCAGTCTGATTATGAATTTACGCAAGGAAATGATCCCGTCATGATTCTGCCCTGGCTGGTCCTGATTCCCTTCATCGGCGGCCTGTTGTGCTGGCAAGCCGAACGCTTCAGCAGCGCCCTGCCCCGCTGGCTGGCATTGCTGACCATGGGTCTGGTGCTGGTCCTTAGCCTCTGGCTCTGGGTCAGTGCCGACTATTCACTGGCTGGTGTGACCGATGGTGTACCGGTCTGGACGCTGGAGTTCAAGCACGTCTGGATCGAGCGCTTCGGTATCAACCTGCACCTGGCGCTGGATGGTCTGTCGCTGCTGATGCTGATCCTCACCGGTATCCTGGGTGTGCTGTCGGTGCTGTGCTCGTGGAACGAGATCCAGCATCGCATCGGTTTCTTCCACCTCAACCTGATGTGGATTCTCGGCGGCGTGGCCGGTGTGTTCCTGGCCATGGACCTGTTCCTGTTCTTCTTCTTCTGGGAAATGATGCTGGTGCCGATGTACTTCCTCATCGCGCTCTGGGGGCACAGCGGCGAAGGCAAGAAGACCCGTATCAATGCCGCCACCAAGTTCTTCATCTTCACCCAGGCCAGCGGTCTGATCATGCTGGTGGCGATTCTCGGCCTGGTGCTGGTGAACTTCAACCAGACCGGTGTGCTCACCTTCGCCTATGACCAGTTGCTCGGACTCGAGATGCCGCCGGGGGTGGAATATATCCTGATGCTCGGCTTCTTCATTGCCTTCGCGGTGAAGTTCCCCATCGTACCGCTGCACTCCTGGCTGCCCGACGCCCACGCCCAGGCGCCGACCGCGGGCTCGGTGGACCTGGCAGGTATCCTGCTGAAGACCGCCGCCTACGGCATGCTGCGCTTCGCCCTGCCGCTGTTTCCCAACGCCTCGGTGGAGTTTGCACCGATTGCCATGACCCTGGGCCTGATCGGTATCTTCTACGGGGCGATCCTGTCCTTCGCCCAGACCGATATCAAGCGCCTGGTGGCCTATTCCAGCATCTCGCACATGGGCTTCGTGCTGATCGGCATCTATGCCAGTACCCATCTGGCCCTGCAGGGCGCGGTGGTGCAGATGGTCGCCCACGGCCTGTCGGCGGCGGCGCTGTTCATCCTCTGCGGCCAGCTGTACGAGCGCATCCATACCCGCGACATGCGCGAGATGGGCGGGCTCTGGGCGCGCCTGCCGTACCTGCCGGCGCTGAGCATGTTCTTCGCCATTGCCTCGCTGGGCATGCCGGGCACCGGTAACTTCGTCGGTGAGTTCCTGATCCTGTTCGGCAGCTTCGCCAACAACCCCTGGGTCGTGGTCATCGCCACCTTCGGCCTGGTACTGGCCTCGGCCTATTCGCTGATCATGATCCATCGCGCCTATTTCGGGGCTGAACGCTCCGGCGAAGCATTGCGCGGGCTGGATCGCCGCGAATTGCTCATGGTGCTGTCGCTGGTGGTACTGCTGGTAGGGCTCGGGCTGTACCCGCAACCGGTGCTGGATACTTCTGCGGCAAGCATGAGCGGTGTGCAGCACTGGCTCAGCGACGCTCTCTCCAACCTCGTTCCGGCCCGGTAGCAGCTTGATGGAAAATGACGCTATGCAATATACCCTGTCCCACTTCGTCGCCCTGCTGCCGCTGCTGATTGTCGGTATCACGGCCATTGTGGTCACGCTGGCCATCTCCTGGCGGCGCAAGCATGACCTGACCTTCGTACTGACCGCGCTGGGCTTGAACCTGGCCCTGCTGTCACTGATCCCGGCGCTGCAGGTAGCGCCGCTGCAAGTGACTGCCTTGATGCAGGTGGACCGCTTCGCGCTGCTGTACATGGGCATCATCCTGGTTGCAACCCTGGCCTGTGCGACCCTGGTCCATGCCTATCTGGGCAAGACCAACACCGGTGAGGGGTTTCCCGGCAATCGCGAGGAAATGTACCTGCTGATGCTGCTGTCCGCTGCCGGTGGGCTGGTGATGGTCAGCGCTTCACACCTGGCCACGCTGTTCATTGGTCTGGAGCTGCTGTCGGTCCCGATCTACGGTATGGTCGCCTACGCCTTCTTCAACAAGCGCTCACTGGAAGCCGGCATCAAGTACATGGTGCTGTCGGCGGCTGGCTCGGCTTTCCTGCTGTTCGGCATGGCCCTGGCCTATGCCGAATCCGGCAGTCTGGAGTTCGCCGCCCTGGGTGCGATCGCCGTCACCCCGATCCTGCAGATCGGCTTCGGCATGATGCTGATCGGGCTGGCCTTCAAGCTGTCGCTGGTGCCCTTCCACCTGTGGACGCCGGACGTCTATGAGGGTGCTCCGGCACCGGTATCGGCATTCCTCGCCACCGCTGCCAAGGTCGCCGTGTTTGCCGTGTTGCTGCGCCTGTATCAGGTATCTCCGGCCACCAGCGGTGGCTGGCTGAATGAATTGCTGACCGTCATCGCCATCGCCTCGATCCTGTTCGGCAACCTGCTGGCGCTGATGCAGAGCAACCTCAAGCGCCTGCTGGGTTACTCGTCGATTGCCCACTTCGGCTATCTGGTGATTGCCCTTATCGCCAGCGGCGGCCTCGCTACAGAGGCGATCGGGGTATATCTGGCCACCTATGTACTGACCACCCTCGGCGCGTTCGGTGTGGTCACGCTGATGTCCACTCCGTTCAAGGGTCGCGATGCCGACGCACTGTACGAGTATCGTGGCCTGTTCTGGCGCCGTCCGTACCTGACCGCGGTACTCGCGGTGATGATGCTGTCGCTGGCGGGCATCCCGCTGACAGCGGGCTTCATCGGCAAGTTCTATATCATCGCCGCGGGTGTCGAGTCGCAGCTGTGGTGGCTGCTGGGCGCGCTGGTGCTGGGTAGCGCCATCGGCCTGTACTACTATCTGCGGGTCATGGTCACCATGTTCCTGGTCGAACCGGGCATCCGCCGTCGCGACGCACCGCTGAACTGGGGGCAGCATGCAGGTGGGATCATGCTGCTGCTGATGGCGCTGTTGGTATTCGTCCTTGGCGTGTATCCGCAGCCGTTGCTGGAGCTGGTGCAGAACGCTACGCTTGCTACCCTGTAACGGAACAAGGTCCCGGCAAGCCGGGACCTTGTTCATCTGCTGGATCGATTTTACCCGCGGTACGGTCAATACTTGATCCATCCGCTATCTGGACAGCGGGCCTGGTTCGCGACGTCCGAAGAACTGAAAAAAGGATACCTCTCATGCAACGCATTCCCCTGATCATCGCCACTGGTCTGCTGGCCCTCGTCGGCAGCGCCCATGGCAGCAGCTTCATCGGCACCACCGATGCCATCGGTGGGTCCCTGGTCAACACTATTGACGCGACCAGTGATGCGACTTCCGGCAACAACAAGGTGGTGCTGGAAGCCCGCGAGGATGCGGCCAGCTTCGTCGGCAGCGATGGCCACCTGCGCAGTGCCCGCCTCGAAGCCGCCCTGCTGCACATTCGCCAGTCCAATCCCGAGCTGGAAGCAACCGACATGCAACTGGCCGAGGCGATTCTCGCACTGTGATGCATGTTTGAGGTCAATGCCCGTTATCCGATAGCTGCAGCGGTCGACCAGCTTGGGTAGGGTACTGTCCATTGCAGGCCGCCTGCTGTGTATCGGGATGCTGCTGGGTAGCCCCCTCGCCCAGGCAGAGCTGCAGCTGGTACTGGACCAGCGCAAGCTCACTCCCAGCCAGGCACGCGCCAGCCAGACACTGCTCGCTGAGGCTACCGCGCTTTTGCCACCCTCGCTGGTGGAGCAGATGAACCTCAGGGTGCCGGTGCGCTGGAGCGAGCGGCTATCAGAGCCGGTGTTCGGGCGAGCCACCCCTGGTGGCGCGCTGGAGTTGAACCGGCTCTGGCTGGCGGACCTCAGCGCCGGGCGTGACGGCCGTTTTCCGCAGGGGCGCCAACACGGTACCCTGCGCCAGGAGTTGCTGGCCACCCTGGTACACGAGATCACCCATCTGTATGACCGAGGCCGCCATTGGAACACTGAGCAGCGCTCGCTCTTGCAGCAATGCCGCAGCCGTTATCGAACCCAGGGTGAGGTCGGCCTGCCCTCGCAGTGCCGCGGCCAGACCGAGCGCCGCTTTACCCTGAGCGACGATCCGCGTTTCCTCGACCTGGCCGGTTGGCCCCAACAAATCGGGCGCCGGGGGGCGCGCGAGCCCACCAATCACCAGACCTACCGCAGCCCGGACAACTACGAGTTGCACAGCCCCGGGGAATACCTGGCGGTCAATTTCGAGTACTTCCTGCTCGATCCGCAATACTCCTGTCGACGTCCGGCCCTGCATGCCTATTTCACGGATCATTTCGGCTGGGCACCGCCGCAGGCGGCAGATTGTCCCAACGAAGTCCCATACCTGTATGCCGGCCTGGATGCACAGCGCCCGGCCCTTGGCTGGCTGGACCCGGAACGCATCTATGCAGTGCATTACCTGCTGGCTGAAGCCAATGAGCAATGGGCCAGCCGCTGGGGCCACAGCATGCTGCGGCTGGTGATCTGTGCGCCCGGCCGCACGCCCGGCCCCGACTGCCTGCTGGACCTGGACCACCATCTGGTGCTGTCCTTCCGCGCCTTTGTCGATGACCTGCAACTGTCCAGCTGGGATGGCTTGATCGGCAACTACCCCTCACGGCTGTTCATGCTGCCGCTACAGAAGGTGGTCGACGAGTATACCCGGCTCGAACTCCGCAGCCTCAGCTCGGTACCGCTGCGACTGGACGAACAGGCGCGCCGCCAACTGGCCCAACAGGCTGCCGCCCTGCACTGGAGCTATGACGGCACCTATTACTTCATCAGCAACAACTGCGCCGTGGAAACGCTGAAGCTGCTACGCAGCGGCAGCGCCCTTCCCCAGTTGCACGACTTGGACAGCCTTACCCCCAACGGCCTGCTTGAGGTTCTCCACGCGCGCGGGCTGGCGGATCTGCAGCCGTTGCAGGACCGTCAGGCAGCGCTGCGCCAGGGTTACTATTTCGACTCCCACCGGGAACGCTACCAGCATATGTTCGAGGTAATCCGCAGCAACCTGCAGATACCCACTGAACATATCGAGGACTGGCTGGCCAGCCCCGCCGAGCAGCGGCAGAGCTGGTTCGCCAGCGCAGACACCCGATCCACCGCAGCCCTGCTGGTGCTGGAAGAAGCCATTCGGCGTCGCCAGATGCTGCTGATTCAGCAGGATCTCAAGCAACGGTTCCTGTCTGCAGATGCCCCACCGGAGCTCACCGAAGTCGCCCAACTGGCACAGGGATTGATGAGCGCCAGCAGCTTTCTGAGCCGTCCCGGGGAGCTGTTGAGCGAAGGCTACGGCCTGCCACAGCCGCAGGAATCGCAGCGTTTTCTCGAGCTCGCCGGTGCCAGACAGCAGGCGCTGCTGGCCACAGCCGATGATGTGGAGCAGCGCCTGCTAGCACTGATCAATCCGCAACAGCGCCAGCAACTGGACGCCACGAGCGACAACATCAGTCTACTGGCCCAGCAATTGCGGCGGTTGCATGAAGAAGCCGGTGGGATTCAACTGCCCTGAATAGCTGGATTGGCGGCACCATTCAAAGCGGGTCGCTTCTATCGGGGATGTCCGGTTCATCATGCCCTTTCGGTATGGTTCCCGGCGGCTGCGCCCTGGGCCGCGGCACCATATCCGGCGCTTCCTCCGGCGCCTGCTGCGGCACCTCATCCGGTCCCGGTGGCTCCGTGGGTGAAGGTTCCGGAGGCGTGCCTGGATTGGGTCCCTGGCCGGGATCCTGCCCCGGCACCGGATCATGCGGCCCTTGCGGGCGATCAAGTGGATCGATACTCATGACTGACCTCCTGGAGAACCTGAATGGCTCTCTTGATTGGAGGTGGCGCCGGGATGATGGTTCAGATTGGCAGTCTGCTTCGTCAGTAGAAAGTTCTTGTTCCGGCGATATGATGTGTGTAACATTCTGAATCTCTTGGAATTATGGTCGGATTCAGTTCCATCATGCAGGCCATTTTCAAGTTTTAGGTGCCAGCCAGCCCGGATGGCGAAACTGGTAGACGCAAGGGACTTAAAATCCCTCGGTGGCAACACCGTGCCGGTTCGATTCCGGCTCCGGGCACCATTTAGATCAGCGATTCATCATTCGTATCTCACAAGTTCGACAAGCCGGAACTTGTGCCCCCTCTTTCCTGCACCAGCCTTCCCGTTGGGACAATATCCTCTGTATTGACTTGAGCTTAGCGGCCGTCGACCGAGTACTTGCCCGGCCCAGTCACCACCAGCAGCAATAGCCCGCCAACAATGCTGATGTTCTTGAAGAACTGGGTCATGTTCGCGCCTCTCTCCGGATCAACCATCGTCCAGTACTGGTGCCCGATCAATGCGGTACCCAGCACGAACAGTGCGTAAAGCAAGGCAACAGGCCGCGTATAGAAACCGATGATCAGCAGTATCGCGGCCAGGATCTCCATGACCACCGCGACAGCCGCGGCCACAGCGGGCAGCGGTGCGCCCAGAGAGGCCATATAGGCGACGGTACCGCTGAACCCCGTCAGTTTGGGCCAGCCCGAGAGAAGGAACAGCACCATCAGCAGAATACGGGCCAGTAGAATGACTTCATTGCGCTGATTGCCGAGCAGGGTATATCTCATGGTATGCACCTTCAGGGAGTTTCCATTGAGATTAGCTCACAATGTACGCTGCACCAGCCCGGAAGAGTCGCCCTAACCCAGAAGCAAAAAGCCCCGCAGCCCCCTATTTAAACGGGCTCGACCTACCCTGCATATAGGCAATGCCGAGCCCGCTGGCGATGATCATGCCGATGCCGAGCATCGCACCAAGGTCAGGTGCTTGATCGAAGGCGATGAAGCCGACAAGCCCTGCAAAGACGATCTGGCCATAGGTAAAGGGGGCCAAGGTTGCCGCGCTGGCAAAGCGATACGCATTGGTCAGTAACAGATGACCCAGCGTTGTTACGCATCCAAGGCCGACCATTAACCCTACGTCCGTTACGGTAGGCGTGCGCCAGTTGAAGATCACCAGAACGCTCAGTACCGTTGCTCCCACCAGACTTGCGAGGAAATTGCTGGTCACCGGGTGATCGGTACCGGCAAGACGGCGGGTAAGTAATTGGTAAACCGTGAACGACAGTGCAGCACCAAACGGCAACAGTATCGCCGGAGTAAACAAGGAACTGCCGGGGCGGACGATAAGCATCACACCCAGCAGACTGAAAACCACCGCAGCCCATTGGCTGCGATTGATATGCTCCCCGAGCAGCGCCGACGCCACAGTCACCATTAGCGGTGCCAAAAAAATCACCGCTGTCGCTTCGGCCAGAGGAATGTAGCGCAGGCCACTAATGAACAGAATGCTCACCGCAACGAGACTCACCCCGCGTAGCAATTGTGGCCAGGGGCGCAGGGTAACGAACACGCGGCGCCCCATGCGTGGCGTAAAAAGCGCCACCATCAGTACCGTCTGCACCAGATAGCGCACCCACACAACAAGTATGACGGGATACAGCTGCGTCAGGTATTTTGACAGACCATCATTAATGGCCAATAACAGCCCTGCCGCCAGAATCAACAGGGCGCCGAGCAACGGCTGATGTGAGTTATTCAAGGAAGGAACACCGGTATGATAGGCAGCAGCTTAAGGCCTGCGATTGAGCTTTGCATGGGCAACCATGGGGCAGAGGCCATAAAGGTGCTAGGGATTATTTCTTTCTGGAGAATTACGAATAGGCAAATGATCGACCGAACCCGGAAAGCAAAAATCCCTGCAGACCTGGAGGTCTGCAGGGATTTAATACTGGAGGCCGAGGTCGGAATCGAACCGGCGTTCACGGATTTGCAATCCGCTGCATGACCACTCTGCCACCCGGCCTCTAACTGGGCTGTTGAGCCGCGAACGCAGCACAACGAAATTGGAGCGGGAAACGAGACTCGAACTCGCGACCCCGACCTTGGCAAGGTCGTGCTCTACCAACTGAGCTATTCCCGCTTTGGAACGGCGCCTATTCTATCGTGCTGCGGCGCCCTGTCAAGTCATTGATTCGAAAAGTTTATCTATTATTTTCTTCGCCGGCGTCAGGGCGCAGATGCGGCCAGGCAGCGCGCAGATATACCACCATGGACCACAGGGTCAGTACGGCGGAAATCATCAGCAGTACATAGCCCAGAATGACCCAGCTGCCCATCGGTACTGCGGGATTGGCCAGCAGCACCACCAGCGCCACCATCTGCGCGGTGGTCTTGTACTTGCCCAGGTTCGACACTGCCACCTGCGAGCGGGCACCGATCTCGGCCATCCATTCGCGCAACGCGGAAATCACGATCTCGCGTCCGATGATGACGACTGCCGGAGCGGTGACCCAGAAGTTGCCATGGCTCTGAACCAGCAGGATCAGTGCCACGGCAACCATCAGTTTATCGGCTACGGGATCGAGAAAGGCGCCGAAGGGCGTACTCTGCTCCCATTTACGTGCCAGGTAGCCATCCAGCCAGTCGGTGATGCTGGCCAGGGTAAACACCACGGCGGCGGCGAGATAGCTCCAGTGAAAAGGCAGGTAGTACAGCAGGATGAAGATGGGGATCAGCGCGACCCGCATCAGGGTAAGGATATTGGGAATGTTCATGACGTCTCTGGGAACGGGTTTTGTCAGCATTCTAGTCGCTATGCAGAGCAGTATAAATCTGTTCCGCCAGTTTTTTGCTGATGCCGGGTACTTTGGCGATTTCCGCGCCACTGGCGCGGGTCAGTTCCTGGAGGCCGCCGAAGTGCTTGAGCAGCTCCCTGCGGCGCTTCGGGCCGACGCCGTCTATGCCTTCCAGGGTCGAGGTGTTGCGTGTCTTGCCCCGGCGCTGGCGATGGCCGGTAATGGCGAAGCGGTGCGCCTCGTCACGGATATGCTGGATCAGGTGCAGTGCCGGTGAGTGGCCGGGCAGCACCAGTTCGTTGTGCGGATCGTTGAGATACAGGGTTTCCAGTCCCGCCTTGCGGGTGACGCCCTTGGCTACGCCAAGCAGCGTCAGGTCATGGATGGCCAGCTCCTGCAACACCTCGCGGGCCATCTTCATCTGCCCCTTGCCACCGTCGACCAGGAGAATGTCCGGCATCTTGCCTTCACCGTCACGCAGTTTGGTGAAGCGCCGCATCAGCGCCTGGTGCATTGCCGCATAGTCATCGCCAGCGGTCACCCCTTCGATGTTGTATCGGCGGTAGTCGCTTTTCAAGGGGCCTTCCGGGCCGAATACCACGCAGGAGGCCACCGTGGACTCGCCACTGGTATGGCTGATGTCGTAGCACTCCAGCCGCGTAGGCATTTCCTCAAGCCCCAATGCCTCCTGCAGCGCCTCGAAGCGTGCCTGTACGTTCTGTCGGTTGCTGAGCATGGAGGCCAGCGCCTGTTCGGCATTGGTGACCGCCATGCTCTGCCAGCGGCTGCGCGTGCCACGCACCTTGTGACTGAAACTCACCGAAAAACCACGTGCCTGCGCGAGTGCATCAGCGATGACCGGCAGGTCGTCATGCACGGCATTGACGATGATCTCGCCGGGCAGTTCCCGCTCGGCACCGCCCAGGTAGTATTGCGGCAGGAAGGCGGCCAGCACCTCGCCGGGGCTCTGCTCGATCGGCACCCGTGGAAAATGGTTACGACTGCCCAGCACCCTGCCCTGCCTGACCATGATCACGTGCACACAAGCGCCACCGGGCAGTACTGCGGCGGCGACAATATCCACGTTGCCGTATTCGGTATCGATGTTCTGCTGGTCCTGCACCCGGCGCAGTTGACTGATCTGATCGCGCAGCTCCGCTGCACGCTCGAACTCCAGATTCTGTGCTGCCGTCTCCATCGCCTGGTTCAGCTCGTCGGTCAGGGCATTGCTGCGCCCTTCGAGGAACATGACCGAATGGCGCACGTCCTCGGCGTACTCCTCTTCGCTGACGAAGCCGACGCAGGGCGCCTTGCAACGCTTGATCTGATATTGCAGGCAAGGCCGGGTGCGGTTGCGAAAATAACTGTCCTCGCACTGGCGGACCTTGAAGGTCTTCTGCAGCAGTCCCAGACTTTCACGAATCGCGCCAGCGCTGGGGTATGGGCCGAAATAGCGCCCCTTGGCCTTCTTCGAGCCCCGGTGCAAACCCAACCTTGGGTAGGCATCGAGACTGGAGAGATACACGTAGGGATAGGACTTATCGTCCCGCAGAAGGATGTTGTAGGGTGGTCGCGATACCTTGATCAGGCTCTGCTCGAGCAGCAGCGCTTCGGTCTCGTTGGCGGTGATGGTGGTATCTATATGCTGGATACGCGCCACCAGTGCCGCGGTCTTTGGACTCAGGCCGGATTTGCGGAAGTAGCTGGACAGTCGCTTCTTGAGGTTGTTCGCCTTACCGACATACAGCAGGTCACCCTTGGCATCAAACATCCGGTAGACACCGGGTTTGGCGGTAACGGCAGACAGGAAGGCGGAAGCGTCAAAATGCGTTGCGTTCATACCTGATCTAGGGAGGCGTCGATCATGCCATGACGCACTGCCAGCAGGGTGAGCTCGACATCACTGGTAATGCCGAGCTTCTCGAAGATACGGTATCGATAGGTGTTCACTGTCTTGGGACTGAGATGCAGCTTTTCGGAAATGCCCTGTACCTTTTCACAGCCGACGATCATCAATGCAATCTGCATTTCCCGCTCCGACAGGGCATCGAAGGGGCCGGCATTGCCTGGTTCATACATCCGCGCCAGCAGTAGCTGGGCGATATCCGGACTGATGTGGCGCTGACCGGCGGCGACCTTGCGGATGGCGCTGACCATTTCTTCCAGCGCTGCTCCCTTGGTGACGTAGCCCACTGCTCCAGCCTGCATCAGCCGAGTCGGGAAAGGCTCCTCGTCACAGACCGTCACGGCGATGACGCGGATGCTGCGGTCATGCTGCAGCAACTTGCGCGTTGCTTCGAGGCCACCGATGCCGGGCATACGCACATCCATCAGAACAACATCCGGCTTCAACGCCCGGGCCTGGGTGATGGCTGATTCGCCGCTGTCCGCTTCGCCGACAATCGACAGACCCGGCACATCACTGAGCATGCGGGTGATACCCATACGCACCAGATCATGGTCGTCAACCACCAATACCTTGATCAATTCCAACCCCTTTCGTGAGCACAACGGGCAATAGAATACAGCCTGCAACATCTCGCAATGGCGTCACGATAGCAAATCGGTGGTTTTTGTGGAATCTATCACATTTTATGTGCGACGCACCTCGCACCTGCTGGCTCCTCCAGTAGCGCTGCCAATTCGTCCAGGCAGCCAGGGTCTTCGATGGTCGAAGGAACCACCCAGGCCTCGCCGCGCACCATCTGCCGCAGGATGCGCCGCAGAATCTTGCCGGAGCGCGTCTTTGGCAAGCGAGTGACGATCAGGGTCCGCTGGTAACAGGCCAGAGCGCCGATCTCCTCGCGCAGCAATGCCGACAACTGCTCGTTCAATTGGTCCAACTGCGCGACGGCATCGTTCTTCAGCACAACCAAGCCCATCGGCAATTCACCCTTGATGGCGTCAGGCACCCCGATGACCGCACACTCGGCCACCGCTGGGTGGGAACCTATGACCTCCTCCATCTCCCCGGTGGACAGGCGGTGGCCTGCGACGTTGATGATATCGTCGGTGCGCCCCATGATGAAGACGTAGCCGTCCGCATCCACATAACCCGCATCCCCCGTCTGGTAATAACCGGGAAACTGACTCAGATAGCCGGCACGCAGGCGCTCGGGGTTGCCCCAGATGGAGGTCAGGCACCCCGGCGGCAGCGGCAGGCGGATGACGATATTGCCCTGATTGCCCGCTGTCACTGGCCGTGCTTCATCATCGAGAATATCCAGCAGATAGCCGGGCAACGGGAAGGTCGCCGAGCCGGGGCGCACCTGCTCGAGCCCATAGCCCACCGGATTGGCTGCAATCGCCCAACCGGTTTCGGTCTGCCACCAATGGTCCAGTACCGGCCGCTGAATATGCTCCTGGAGCCAGGTCCAGGTAGGCGGATCGAGGCGCTCACCGGCCAGATACAGGCGCTCCAGCCGGCGCAGGTCATATTGCCTGGCCAGGGCTGCCTGTGGGTCTTCCTTGCGTATGGCGCGGAAGGCGGTGGGCGCAGTGAACAGGGCCTTGACCCCGTACTCGGCACAGACTCGCCATACTGCACCGGCATCCGGGGTGCGTACCGGCTTGCCTTCGAACATCACCGTGGTGCAGCCGCTCAGCAGCGGTCCATAGACAATATAGGAATGGCCAACCACCCAGCCGACATCCGACGCAGCCCAGAACACCTCGCCCGGCTGCATGCCATACACCGCATTCATGCTGTAACGCATGGCCACGGCGTGGCCGCCATGATCACGCACCACGCCCTTGGGTTTGCCGGTAGTGCCCGAGGTATACAGGATATACAGTGGGTGGGTAGCGGCAACGGGTACCGCTTCGGCGGGCTTGGCACG
Organism: Pseudomonas sp. MYb185; assembly: GCF_002979975.1. Lineage (GTDB taxonomy): Bacteria > Pseudomonadota > Gammaproteobacteria > Pseudomonadales > Pseudomonadaceae > Halopseudomonas. The sequence continues at coordinate 38,842 of NZ_PCQD01000017.1, forward strand.
GTCCACCTGCTCCTGCCAGTCCAGATCCCGTCCCGCTTGCATGGCGGCGACAGCCTGCGGGCGCTGCAGCACCACGCAATGGCGCACCTGGTGCGTGGCCCGGGCGATAGCCTGGTCGACCAGCGGCTTGTATTCAATTATCCGGTCGATCTCGATGCCGCATGAGGCGGTCAGGATGATATCGGCCTGGGCATCGTCGATGCGCACTGCCAGTTCATTGGCGGCGAAGCCGCCAAATACCACGCAGTGCACCGCCCCGATGCGTGCGCAGGCGAGCATCGCAACGATGGCCTGGGGCACCATGGGCATGTAGATGATTACCCTATCGCCCTGCTGTACCTGCAAGTCACGCAGCATACCGGCACACTGGCTGACCTGATGGTGCAGTTCGCTGTAGCTGATACGCGCCTTGCTCGCCGTCACCGGCGAGTCGTAGATGATCGCGGTCTGCTCGCCACGACCGTCTTCGATATGGGCATCGAGCGCCAGCCAGGCGGTGTTCAACTTGCCATCAGGAAACCATTCGACCAGGCCATCAGCGGTGGCAGAGGGCCTGCTGGTGACGGTTGGCGCGGTGTGCCATTTGAGCTGGACGGCTTGCTCGGCCCAGAACTGATCGGGATCGCAGGCAGCCTGTTGCCAGGCATGCTGATAGGTCGACGAAGTGGACATGCTGGACTCCTTTTTTGTTATACCCCCAGACTAGTCCAACCGTATTCAAACAAAACTAGACTTATGTCGGGGCCGCGGCTCCTGACAGCACTACACTTACGTCGGATTGGCAGACAGTGACAACTGCGCTGAACTGTCCTTTTCACGAGGCGCCCATGAGCAGAGACGACTCCTTCGATCAGATCGGCAAAACGGCGGTGAAGCAGAATATTCACGGCACCCTGAGCTTTCTGCTCGGCCACCCACCGTTCAACCAGATGGAAACCAACCACCTGGCGTGGATGGTGGAGCAGTGCCAGCTGCGCTTCTACGCCCAGGGCGACAGCATCATCCGGCCGCAGGATGGGACCGTGCAGCATTTTCATATCGTCAAGCAGGGGCGCGTGCGCGGCGAACGCCTGCTCACCGGCCAAGCGACCCCCGACACCACCTTCGAAATCAGCGTCGGTGAATGCTTTCCGTTGGCGGCCCTGGTCGGCGATCGGGCCACGCGCACCGAACATATCGCTGGCGAGGACAGCTTCTGCCTGCTGCTGCACCGCGATGATTTCCGGAAGCTGGTCAGCATGTCCCCGGAATTCCGCGATTTCGCTCTGCGCGGTGTCAGCAGCCTGCTGGAACAGGTCAACCAGCAGGTGCAGCGCCAGGCCGCCGAAATGGTGGGCGCCCAGTACTCGCTGGATACTCCGCTGGCCAAGATCGCCCTCCGCCAGCCCATCACCTGTTCACCGGACACACCTATCGGCACCGCAGTGAGGCTCATGCACGAGGCCAGCGTCGGCAGCATCATCATCACCGATGCCCAGTCCACCCCGCAGGGCATTTTCACCCTGCGCGACCTGCGGCGGATCGTGGCCGAAGGCGAAACCGACCTGCAGCAGGCCATGTCCGCGGTAATGACGCCCTCCCCCCGTCGCCTGCCCTCGTCGGCCAGCGCCTTTGACGCGGCCATCAGCATGACCCGCGAGCATATCGGGCATATCTGCGTGATGAACGGCCGGCAGTTGGCCGGCGTGGTCTCGGAGCGCGACCTGTTCTCCCTGCAACGAGTGGATCTGGTGCACCTGGCGCGCACTATCAGCCAGGCCGTGGACATAGCGGCCCTCGTCTCGCTGCGAGTGGACATCCACCGCCTGGTGGACAACATGCTGGCCCATGGCGCCTCTGCCGCCCAGGTGACTCACATCATTACCCTGCTCAACGACCACACTACCTGTCGGGTGATCGAGCTGTGCCTGCGCGAGCATGGCGATCCGGGCATTGCCTTCACCTGGCTATGCTTCGGCAGCGAAGCCCGCCGCGAACAGACGCTGAAGACCGACCAGGACAACGGCATCCTGTTCGAGGCGGACACCGATGAGCAGGCGCAGCAGCTCCGTCAGCAGCTGTTGCCGCTGGCGCGGCGGATCAATCAGGCGCTGGCCGAGTGCGGCTTCACCCTGTGCAAGGGTGATATCATGGCCGGCAATCCCGAGCTGTGCCTTTCGCGCCGGGAATGGCACAAGCGCTTTGCCCAGTGTATCCGTACTGCCACGCCGGAGAACCTGCTGGCCTCCTCGATCTTCTTTGATTTCCGGGTAGTCTGGGGCGAGCCCGATGGGGCTGAGGAGCTGTTCCAGTCCGTGCTGAAGATGGTCGCCGACAACCCTACCTTCCAGCACCTGCTGGCGCGGAATGCACTGGCCAACCGGCCACCACTCGGTTTCTTCCGCACCTTCGTGGTCTCGGGCAGCGGCCAGGAGAAACATACTCTGGACCTTAAGATCCAGGGGCTCACGCCCTTTGTCGATGGTGCTCGCATTCTGGCCCTGGCCAATGGCATCAGCGACACCAGCACCGTCAGGCGGCTGCAGCAGCTCAAGCAGCGCGGCGTGATCAACGCGCTGGACGCCGACGCTTACGAGGAGGCCTACCAATACATCCAGTTGCTGCGCATGCAGCAACACCAGTACCAGGAGCGCAAGCAGCGCCCATTCAGCAATCGGGTCGACCCTGACACCCTGAACCATCTGGATCAGCGCATACTCCGGGAGTCCTTCCGTCAGGCCCAGCGCCTGCAGTCCAGCCTTGCCCTGAGATACCAGCTGTGAAACTGCGCAGCCTGTTCGGTCGCCCCGCCCTTCGCCTGGCCCAGCGGGCCAACCTGCCTGAGCCACAACCGCTTGATAGCACGCCGCTCGGCCGCGCGCGTCTGGTGGTGCTGGACCTGGAGACCAGCGGCCTGGATACCCAGCGCGATGACATCCTGTCCATTGGCGCCGTCGCCATCGACGCCGGCGTACTGAACATGGCAGATCAATTCGAATGCACGCTGTACCAACCCGAGCACCGCGCCAATCAATCCACACTGCTGCATGAAATCGCCCCCAGTCATATCCAGTCAGGGCGTGCCGCCGATGCGGCACTGTCCGATTTCATGACTTTTGCCGGCCGCAGTGTGTTGCTCGCCTTCCATGCCGGTTTCGATCAACGCATGCTGGCCCGCGGTCTGCGCAGAGATCTGCACTACCGCTTGCAGCACCGTTTTCTGGATGTGGCGGAAATGGCTCCCATGCTGTTTCCCGAGGCAGCCGAACGCTGCTCCTCCCTGGATGACTGGCAGCATTACTTTCATCTGGCCAACAGCGAGCGCCACAACGCGGCCGCAGATGCCCAGGCCACGGCGGAGATACTGCTGATTTTGCTGAACCGCCTGGCCAAACAGGGCACTAATACTCTGGCGGAGCTGAACAATCGCCTGTCCTTGTGGCGACGATTGCAGCATACCCGCTCGGGTCGGTTGTAACGGCAGCGGCTGCCTCCTCATGCCCGGCGGGAAACACAGCCACAAAATGACTGATCAGTCTTTCGCCGACGATTACGTTTTTTAACGTAAATTACACCCAATTTCCAACCGATATCATGGCGCCATCGGGATATTCCTGCTAGTTTGCGCGCCCTAACAAATCAACAGGAGCAGCTTGATGATCAAACACGCCTGGTTCAAGACCACCCTTGCAGTAGCAGTCGCCAGCGCCTCGTGCCAACTGATGGCGAACGGTTTGGCCATCAACGAACAAAGCGTCAGCAGCATGGGTACCGGCTTTGCCGGCCGCTCTTCGTCTGCCCAGGATGCCAGTACCGTATTCGGCAACCCGGCTGGCATGTCGCGCCTGGAGCGCGCGGAGGTCAGTGGGGGCCTGGCTGCAATCAAGGCCAATACCGATATCAGCAATGCCAGCTCACCTGTTGTCGGGACGAACAAGGGTGACATTGCTCCCGAGGCAGCGGTGCCCTTCGGCTATTACGTACGCCCGCTGAACGATAAATGGCATGTCGGCGTGGGCTTCTACGTCCCCTTCGGTGTGATCAGCGATTACGAGAGCAACTTTCAGGGTCGTGACCTCGGCCTGTACAGCAAGGTGCAGGTAATGACCCTGCAACCGACCCTGAGCTACAAGATCAATGATCGCGTCGCCATCGGCTTCGGCCCCACCATCAACAAGATCGATGGCAAGCTGACCAGTAATCCCCTCGCGAGCATGGGCTCTCCTGCGGAAGTCAACATCAAGGGCGATGACATCGGCTACGGCTTCAACCTGGGCGTGTTGGTCGATGTCACCGACCGCCTGGCCTGGGGCCTGACCTATCACTCGAAAGTCGACTACGAGCTGGACGGCCGGGTGCGTGCCACAGGCTTCCCTGCGCAGATGCCGGTCGATGGTAGCTACAGCGCAACACTGGACTTCACTTCACCGGAATCGGCGGATACCTCCGTCACCTACAAGGCCAACGACAAGTGGACCCTGTACGGTGGTGCAACCTGGACCCGCTGGAGTCGGCTCAAGGAGATCCATGCGGTCAACAATGGCCCGCTCGACCCCAGGGAAGAGCTGAACTGGGAGGACACCTGGTCCTACGCCATTGGCATGGCCTACCAGGTAAACCCGACATGGGTACTGCGTGGCGGTTTCACCCTCGACGAGTCGCCCACCAGCAACGCCGACCGCACCGTGCGCATCCCGGTCAGCAATCGCAAGATCGTGTCTCTGGGTGCCGGCTGGAACATCAACCGGGATTGGACCATGGACTTCGCCTATGCCTATCTGCGCGAGAGCAAGGGAAGTGTGAGCCAGGTCAATCATTCAACCGGTACCCAGTACTCCGCCGACTACCGCAACAGCGCCCATGGCGCTGGTGTACAGTTGACTCACCGTTTCTGATCAGCAGAACCGCAAAACAGAACGCCCCGGCCTGACCGGGGCGTTCTGTTTCCATACTGTCTGTTTCAGTGTTCAGTGTGCAATGGCCCCTCCCGCCCCACGAGGCACGCGAATATCCTCGATCAAGTGCTGGATATCCTCCGGCGGCGCCTTGGTCACCGAGGCCACGGCAACCGAGACCACGAAGTTCAGGATCATCCCCAGACTACCAATGCCCTCCGGAGATATACCGAACCACCAATGTTCGGCATTATCGAACTCGGGGCTGATGAACTTGAAGAACACGATATAGCTGAAGGTAAAGATCAGACCAACGGCCATACCCGCGATAGCGCCCTCCTTGTTCATCTTCTTGGAGAAAATACCCATCACGATCACCGGGAAGAAGGAGGCCGCCGCCAGGCCAAAGGCAAAGGCCACCACCTGTGCCACGAAGGCCGGTGGATAGATGCCGAACAGGCCGGCGACAATCACCGCCACCCCGGCGGCAATCCTCGCTGCCAACAGCTCGCCCTTCTCACTGATATCCTTCTTGAAGTTGCTTTTCAGCAAGTCATGGGATATCGAGGTCGAGATCACCAACAGCAACCCTGCCGCGGTAGACAACGCTGCAGCCAGGCCGCCAGCAGCGATCAGGGCGACAACCCAGCCCGGCAGGTTGGCGATCTCGGGGTTGGCCAAGACGATGATATCGCGGTCGACATACAGCTCGGTCTCGTCCGCCGTCGGGGCATTGCTTACCAGGCGCTCATTGTGCTCGCCACGCTCATTGGTGAACTGCGGCGCACCGGCAAAGGGCGCACCAGCACCGTACTGGATGATGCCGTCGCCATTCTTGTCCTGCCAGGCGATAAGACCTGCATTCTCCCAGGTCTTGAGCCACTGTGGCGCCTGCTCATAGCTCACACCGGGAATGCTGGTAAGCAAGTTCGTCCGGGCAAAGGCAGCCACAGCCGGCGCGGTGGTATAGAGGATTGCAATGAACAATAACGCATAACCTGCTGATTTTCTTGCATCTCTCACTGTCGGCGTAGTAAAGAAACGAACGATGACATGCGGCAGCCCAGCGGTACCGACCATCAGCGCCAGGGTGATGGCGAACACATCAATGGTGGACTTGGTACCATCGGTGTAGGCAGTGAAGCCCAGCTCCGCTCCCAAGCCATTGAGTCGATCCAGGACCGACGTATCCGTACCGCTGACCGTGCTGCCGAAACCCAGTTGGGGAATGGGATTGCCGGTGATCAGGATGGAGATGTAGATGGCTGGCACCATGTAGGCAAAGATCATCACGCAATACTGCGCCACCTGGGTATAGGTGATGCCCTTCATGCCGCCCAGAACGGAGTAGAAGAACACGATCGCCATACCGATGATCACGCCCATGTTGATATCGATTTCCAGATAGCGGGAGAACACGATGCCGACACCACGCATCTGCCCTGCCACATAGGTGAAGGAAATGAAGATCACACAGATCACCGCCACTACCCGTGCCGTTTGTGAGTAGTACCGCGTACCGACGAATTCAGGCACCGTATAGCGACCGAACTTGCGCAGATAGGGCGCCAGGCACATTGCCAGCAGCACATAGCCTCCGGTCCAGCCCATCAGGTATACACTGCCATCGTAGCCAGTGAACGAGATGATGCCAGCCATGGAGATGAAGGATGCCGCCGACATCCAGTCGGCACCGGTAGCCATGCCATTGGCGACCGGATGCACCCCCTTGCTGGCGACATAGTATTCACTGGTACTGCCAGCCCGGGTCCAGATGGCGATACCGATGTACAAAGCAAACGTGGCGCCAACCACCAGGTAAATCAGCGTTGTGGTTTCCATATGCAAGACTCCTGATGGTTATTCTTCGTGGAGGTCATACTTGCGATCAAGCGTGTTCATCCTCAGCACGTAAACCAGGATGAGCAGCAGAAAACCGTAGATGGAGCCCTGCTGGGCAAACCAGAAACCAAGGGGAAAACCGAAGAACTGGATATGGTTGAGCAGATCGACAAACAGAATGCCGGCACCGAAGGACACGACGAACCAGATGGTCAGCAAGATCAGCATCAACCGCAGGTTCTCTTTCCAGTAGGCTCGGGCTGCGTCTTCTTTGGATAAAGACATGTGCATCTCCTATTGTTGTTCTTATGTTGCAAATGTTGCCTATGTGTTGCAGATAAAAAACTAGCAGGTGATTTGCCAGAACGAGACTACGACTTTGGTATAAAAATACAAAAAAGGCGCCGAACGGCGCCTTTTCCTCAACTGTCTCTGTCACTACTGTCAGTCGCGCAGCAGATTCCCATCAGGGTCGATAACCTGCTGGTGGGAGTAGTCGCTGCGCAGCGGCAGACCCACCGTTCCCATTTTGCTGAAGTAGTCCACCAGACTCTGGGTATACAGCAGGAAGGTGTTGACATTGCGCCCATCGGCCGTCACCAGGCCAAGGGTGTCGTAGCCATCGCGACCCTCGGCAATGAAGTCGTTGGTCACCATCACATAGGTCTGCGCCGGGTCGATCGCAGTCCAACTGCCCTCTTCGCTTCGCACCTGCACATTGCTGAAGCGGTTACCTCTGGCCTGGGACATATCCAGATCCCAGCGCAGCCCTGCCGCATAGGGTTGGGAGCCATCGGAGCCAATGTCGTCAAGATGATTGGCAACGGCGTCCTCCAACGCCGCTGCCACCTCGGCTCCGGTGATATCCAGCTCCACCAGTACGTTGGTGAATGGCAGCATGATAGCGGCAGTATTGAAGGTAATCTCCCCTGCCGGCATTGGCACCCTTACCCCGCCGGCATTCTGCAGCGCAAAGTCGGCACGCAGACTGGCATCCAGAAAGGCCTCGGCAACCAATTGAGCCGCGTCACTGCCCCTGGCCAACTGGTTGGCATCCTCGCAGCCAGGTGTGCCCGCGCTACGGTTGGTAGCCTCCCCCGGCACCCGCACCAGGCAGAATGAGTCCAGCGCGGTACCGATCTGCTCGGCTTTCTTGTCGTCGATCTGGCCCTTGTACTGTTCCAGTATTGCCTGTGCCTGTGGGTCCGGCTGGACGACCACAATCTCCGGCATGGTATCCAGCTGCGCCAGCAGCTCCGTGGTCTCCGTGCCGCTCAGCACGACCTCGGTGCCATCGACGGTACGCGAGAAGCTGTCGCCAATCACCAGTGAAGCCTGCCCCTCGCAACTGGCAACAGAACCATCAGCCTCGAAATTGACGGTCATCCTGCCGAAGACCTTCGAGTACTCCCAGGCCTGACCGATACAGACGGTGTCACCATCCCTGTTGCTGGTTACGGTCGGATAAGGCCCCGCGGAGGAAAAGCCGACACTCTGGAAGTCCCCCAGCAGGGTATGGGAGTCACCGCCGATGATCACATCTACACCGCTCAGTTGCGCAGCCATCGCCTTGTCATTCTCGTAGCCCTGATGCGTCAGCAATACGATGTGCTCGACATTGTCGGCCTGCAGTTCATCGATGGCATTCTGCGCTGCAGTGACCTCGTTCTCGAACACCGTCGTTGGCAGCGGGCGTGAGGAGTTCTGCGTTTTACCGGTGATGTCGATACCGACGATGCCCACCCGGACCCCGTCGACTTCCTTGATCACATAGGGCTTGATGTAGTCATCCTGCGCAGACGGTGCCAATGGAGTGCCAATCTCAGGCTTGACGTTGGCCGCCAGCACAGGAGTATCACAGGCACCACTGTTGAGATAATCGAGGAACGTCACCAATCCCTCGTCCCCACCGTCAAACTCATGATTGCCCAGCGCGAAGGCATCGAAGCAGACCGTGTTCATCAGATCCGCATCAGCCTCTCCCTGGTAGAAGGTGTAGTACAGGGTACCGGTGATGGCATCACCGGCATGCAGCTTCAGCAGGTTCGGCGTCTGCGCCTCGGCCTCGGCAAACAGACGGGTAATACGCGGAAAGCCGCCCAGCTCGACCATCGTCTGCTGGCCATTGAACTCCATTACCGTGCCCGCAAACGGCTCAAGATTGGAATGATGATCGTTGATGTGGGCGATATTCAGCACCAATGGGTCGGTACCGACCTGCTCATCATCATCGTCACTGCCGCTATTGCAGGCAGCCAGCGACACACAGGTCGCCAGCAGGGTAAGAACGGTCCACTGGGTATGACGCATAACGGGGCTTCCCTGATAAGTGATAGGCACTTAACACTAGGAGCCCCGCATGACGTCTCGATGACGGTGAAAAAACATCCGATTAAGGATCAGTGACGCCTCAATATCCTGTACTGTCCGAGACGGTCATCACACCCCGGACCAACCGGTTACTGGTCCAGATCCATGCCGGATCCGGGTGCTGGCGTGGTTTCGTTGGTATCGGCCGGGATACCCGGCTGCGGCATGTTGTTCTGTGGTTCTGCCGAAGGTGGCATGGCGTCGCCCTCATCGATACGGTCGCCCTCATCCGGACCGCAGCCGGCAAGCATCAAGGCAAAGGCGGGCACCAGCAAGTACGTCAGTCGCATACAAAGATTCCTTATAAGTAAGTTGCCCGAATTTTGACAGGAACGACTGGATTTAGTGCCGCTTGCAGTCCGCTGGATATTACCCTCTGCGCCAAGCTGGCCGGTTGACTGCCGGCTCGGCGCTTACATCGGACAAGGAAACCGTGATGGCACCTGGGTTGCCCCCAGAAACAACAAAGCCCCGAAATACGGGGCTTTGAGAATAGGAAGTGGCGGAGGGACAGGGATTCGAACCCTGGGAAGGCTTTCACCTTCGCCGGTTTTCAAGACCGGTGCATTCAACCGCTCTGCCATCCCTCCACGGCGGGCAATACTACCGGAAACTCCTGCGCAGTCAATGGATTAATGACGCATCAGGTAACGTTTTTTCCAATTGCCGGTTTTGATCACCAAGGGTTAGCAGGTATGATCTGGAATCAGAAAGGATCGTCCGTATTGCAACCACTGGAGCCATGAACCATGCAAATGCAAGAACGCCATAATACGCTGCAACATGCCGGTGTGAGCGAAGCCGAAGTCAGCAAGTTGTTTCGCAACACCTACTCTCTGCTGGCCATGACCCTGGCATTCAGTGCCCTGGTCGCATTCGTGTCGATGAGTCTGAACCTGCCTCGTCCCGGCCTGATCGTCACGCTGGTGGGCTTTTATGGGCTGCTGTTCGGTATCCACAAGACCCGCAACTCGGGCTGGGGCCTGGTACTGGCTTTCGCCCTGACCGGCTTCATGGGCTATACCCTAGGCCCGTTGCTGAATTACTACCTCTCATTGAATAATGGCGGCCAGCTGGTCAGCATGGCTCTGGGCATGACCGCCATGGTGTTCTTCGGCCTATCCGCCTATGCGATTCTGACCCGCAAGGACTTCAGCTTCCTGTCCGGCTTCATCATGGCCGGCTTCGTCGTTCTGCTATGCGCGGTGGTAGCCAGCTTCTTCGTTCAGATGAGCGGTCTGCACCTGGCCATTTCCGCAGGCTTTGTATTGTTTTCCTCAGCGGTCATTCTGTATCAGACCAGTGCCATCATCCATGGCGGCGAAGACAACTACATCATGGCCACCATCACCCTGTTCGTGTCGATCTACAATCTGTTCCTGAGCCTGCTGCAACTGCTCGGTGTTTTCAGCAACGACTGACTCAGCGGTATTGGTTATACTCCGGAGGCTCGTCACATGGCGGGCCTCCCCTGTTTTTACTGGTCAAATCCATGAATTTTGCCATCGCCCTGTTAGCCGGACCGCAAGACCCAGCGGCCCGAAGTGCGCTTGAGTTCGCCCGCGCCGTGCTGTCTTCCGGCCACCAGATCAGCCGCCTGTTCTTCTATCGTGATGCAGTGCATCTGGCCTCACAACTGGGCGTACAACCCCAGGATGAAAGCGACATCGCCGCCGAATGGCGTCAGTTCATCGCCGAGCATCAGCTTGATGCAGTGGTGTGCATCGCTGCTGCGCTGCGCCGCGGGGTTCTCGACGAGGCAGAGGCCAGGCGCTGGAGTCGGCCGGTAGCCAATATCTCTGCCCCCTGGGCGTTGTCCGGCCTCGGCCAATGGGTCGATGCCCTGCAGAGCGCTGACCGCGCCGTCACCTTTGGGACCTGACATGAAAAGCCTGTTGATCATCAGCCGCCACCCACCAGCACGCCAACCAGCGCGAGAAGCGCTGGATGTCGCGCTCGCTGCCGCGGCCTTTGGTGTGCCCTGCGGCATTCTGTTCATGGACGATGGCGTATTCCAGTTGATGAAAGGTCAGGATGCCGCCCAGATCAAGCAGAAGTCCCTGGCCGCCAACCTCCAGGCTCTACCCCTGTTCGGGGTCGAGGATGTCCTGGTGTGCCAGCATTCCCTTGGCGAACGGGGCCTGCAGGCGAATCAATGCATGCTGGATGCCCAAGTGGTCAATAATGCGGAGATCGCCACCTTGCTCGAACACTATGATCAGATCGTTACGCTCTGAACTACAGGACGGATGACCACCATGCTGCATATCCTGCGTCACTCCCCCCACTCCGAATCGCGCTTCGCCAGTTGCCTGCGCGCTGTCAATGCCAACCAGAGCCTGCTGCTGATCGAGGATGCCGTGTATGGCCTGCTGCCTGGCACCAGCACGCGCAACGCCTTGGAGTACCTTCCGGCCAGCGTGAACCTGTATGCCATGGAAGCCGATCTGCAGGCACGTGGCCTGGCCCTGGATGACCTGTCTTCGCGTATCAGGGTGGTCAACTACGCCATGATGGTGGCGCTCTGCGCAGAACATGCCAAGGTGGTGAGCTGGTGAATACGCTGAAGGTGGACGGCCGGGATATCGAACTGGATGATGACGGTTTTCTGCTCGACCTGGCCGACTGGTCCGATGCCGTCGCCATCGCCCTGGCCGAGCAGGAAGGGCTGAGCTTGAATGAGGCGCACTTCGAGGTAATCCATGCCCTGCGCCAGTTCCACGCCCAATACCAGTTGTCGCCGGCCATGCGCCCCCTGGTGAAATATATCGGTCAGCAACTCGGCAAGGACAAGGGCAGCAGCCTGTACCTCCTTTCACTGTTTCCAGGCAGCCCGGCCAAACTTGCCAGCAAGCTGGCCGGGCTGCCCAAACCTGACAACTGCCTCTAATAACATGACTCACAGGTTGCCATGGACTACGTGCACAGCATTCTCGGCTGGACTTTCGCGGGGTTTTACTGGCTGCTGACCGCCTCGGTCACCATCCGCATCATCGCTCTGCGCCGCCCGGTCAGCGTGACACTGGCCTGGTTGCTGATCATCTACATCCTCCCCATTGTCGGCGCGGCCCTGTATCTGCTCATCGGCGAACTGAATCTGGGGCGCAAGCGTGCCGCACGATCAGGCGAAATGGTCGAACCCTATCTGACCAACCTGACCACCAAGTTCCAGGACAACAGCTGTCCACTTCCCGGTGGCGACCTGAGCCTGGCGATCAACCGGCTGATGACCACTCAGGTAGGCATCGGCGCGCTGAACTACGGTGAACTGGAGGTGCTCAACGCACCCCAGCAGATATTCGAACGGTTGATCGAGGATATCCGCAACGCCAGGCAGAGCGTGGTGCTGGAAACCTACATATGGCACCCCGGTGGGCTGGTGGACCAGCTTACCGCCGAGCTGATCGCAGCCAGGCAGCGCGGGGTTACCGTCAAGCTACTGATCGACCATGCTGGCAGCCGCCGCTTTTTCCGTTCAGCCTGGTGCAAATCCATGCGTGAGGAAGGCATCCAGGTTGTTGCCGCCCTGCCCGTGCGATTGTTTCGGGCACTCGCACAACGCATCGACCTGCGGTTGCATCGCAAGCTATTGGTGATCGACGACCAGATAGCCTATACCGGGTCGATGAACATGGCGGATCCCGCCTACTTCAAGGTCGAAGCCCAGGTTGGCCAATGGGTCGATATGATGCTCCGCCTGGAAGGTGAAGCTGCCGCAGGGCTGGCGAAGGTGTTCGCCTGGGACTGGGAAGTGGAAACGGGTGAACGCTGTTTTCCCAGCGTCATCGAGCCCTCCGGCCTGCCGCGCCATTGGCTGTCGATCATCCCTTCCGGCCCAGGCCTGGGTGACCTCATCAACCAGACGGTGCTAGCCAGCATCTACCGCGCGAATAAGAGCATCACCATCAGTACGCCCTACTTCGTACCATCGGAATCGGTGCTGGAAGCCCTGTGTCAGGCCGCCAATCGCGGGGTTCAGGTCAAGCTGCTGCTACCACGCAAGAACGATTCGCTGATGGTCGGCTGGGCCAGCCGCTCCTATTTCGATCTGCTGCAGGAGTCCGGGGTACAGATTCTGCTGTTTGATGGCGGCCTGCTGCATACCAAGGCCATGTTGATGGATGATCAACTGGCCCTGGTGGGCAGTGTCAACCTGGATATCCGCAGCTTCCAGCTCAATTTCGAGCTCACCGTGGCGCTGTTCACCCCTGAAAGCTGCACTGCTATTGGCGAACTGCTACGCAGCTACGAAGCCGGTAGTGAGCTTCTCCAGCCAGAGCGCTGGGCCCAGCGCAGCAAGCCTGCCCGGGTGCTGGAGCGGTTGATGTTCTTCATGAGCCCACTGCTCTAAGCCGGCGCTCACCGTCACGACCAGCACTCTCTAGTAGTTCCTCAGCTGGGCCTCTCCAGCGCGGGGTGTGGCGCACCTGTGCCATGCTTGATATCTTGAGCGCGTTATCGAGTTCCACTCCTTACTCAGGCTCACCACAGGCGTACTCCCATCGTGGAGTGTAGTGCGCCAAGTCCGAATTCGGGATCGACACAGGGATGTACTGCCGCGCCAGGCGTAGCGCAGGCGCGCTACACCCCGCTTACCGCTCCCGGGTTGTCGAGCGCCTGTGACCTGCTCGACGACGGCGGTGCTGGCAGGACACATTGGGAGCCCAGAAAAGACAAAACCCCGATCAGTATTCTGATCGGGGTTCTGCGTTTAGCGCTTGACGATGACCTACTCTCACATGGGGAAGCCCCACACTACCATCGGCGATGCATCGTTTCACTGCTGAGTTCGG
>NZ_PCQD01000018.1 GCF_002979975.1 Pseudomonas sp. MYb185
AGCGAGTACGATAAGGACGGATCAAAGCGTTACCCATGTCTCCGAACATTCTGTAACCCATGTCCCCGGTCTATACATCAACGAGCCTACAGGGATGTATTTACGGCGTGTCGCAGGCAGGCAATCACGGTGTAAAGACATACGCCATGGTTCCATGCCACTCTCAAACGCTTAAGTTGAGTCACCTTACGACGGCCTGCGTAGTGCAGGCGCGTACCAAATCAGAGCTTCTTCTTGCCGTAGATATCGTAGCGGCTGGACTGCCCGCTCAGTTGTGCGCTGGGCGGCGGACCATCGATGGCCGGGGCCTTGCGCGGGCGCTTGACCGCTACCCGGTGACTGGCCAGTTGCAGGGCAGCCGCCAGTAGCGCCGGGGCGTCCAGGTCGTCTCCGGCCAGCGGGCGGAACAGGCGCATTTCCTTTTTCACCAGTGCCGACTTGTCCCGGTGCGGAAACATCGGGTCGAGGTGGATTACCTCGGGGATCGGACCCGACCAGTTGGCCATAAGCTCGATCGCATCACCCTGCAGCAAGTGCATGCGCGCGGCAATCCCGGCCACCTCGCCGCCGGCCTGCTCGGCCCGCTGCAGGCCATCGGCCAACAGCGCGGCAATCACCGGCTGGCGTTCGATCAGGATCACCTCGCAGCCCAGCGCGGCCAGCACGAAGGCATCACGCCCCAACCCGGCGGTAGCGTCCAGCACCCGCGGCCGCAGCGCGCCACGCAGGCCGACGGCCCTGGCTACCATCTGCCCGGTGCCACCGCCGAATTGCCGGCGGTGCGCCAGCGCCCCCTCGACAAAGTCCACCCGTACCGCGCCCGGCGCTCCGGCAGCGGTAGCCTGCAGGCTGAGGCCGTCGCTGCCGACCTGCAACAGCAGCTCGGCTGTCGTGGTGTCGGCAGACTGCAGCGGCAATTGCAGGTGAGTGGCCAATGCCCGCGCCGGCTGTTCCAATTCTGGAAGCAGCCAGCTGACAGCCACTGTGCAGGGAGAGAAATCGCTCATCAAGAAATCGGAACCTGAAAATAGTCGGAAGCAAGGCGCGCAGTTTACCCTATGGGCTGTTCCCGTTTCATTTGACAGGTGCGCCTGACGAGATATTACTCAGAACGCGGCGAACAGATGCAAGGGAACAGCCCTGGCGTCAGAACAGACCGCCCTGCTGGGGTGATTCCTGCTGCTGTTGTTCACCCGGCCACGCCGGCATGGGCGGCAGATCCGGAACCAGTTGCTGCAGGCGGGCATGGAACAGACGTGCCAGCTCCGGCGCCAGGCGGTTGTCCGGCGTGTGCACGAACAACATGGGACTGCGCCCCTCCCCCAGCCATTGCGCACACTTGCCCAACCAGGGTTCCGCCCAGCGCAGGCTCTGCTCATTATCCAGGCCGGCGATAAAGCGCACCGTCGGGTACTGCTCCAGCGCCACCGCGTGCACCGGCAGGCGCGGTTTGCGTCGCTGGGCATCCAGGGTCGCCGGATCGCGGGCGCTGCTGGCAAACAGGCCACGGCTGTCGAACATCACCCGCTCGATCCCCCGTTCATGCAGCAGACGGTTGAGCCGCCGCTCGTTATCGTCCTTGCGAAAGAAATCCAGATGGCGCACCTCGACCGCATACCGGTAGTCGCTCGGCAGCGCATCGAGAAACAGGCCCAGTTGCGCCAGCTGCTGCGGCCCGAAACGCGCCGGCAGTTGCAACCAGACCGGACCCAGCCGCTGCTCCAGTGGTGCCATGCACTGGAAGAAGCGTTGCAGATCGGGATGCTCAGGGTCCAGCCGGTCGCCGTGACTGACCTCCCGGGGCAGCTTGGCGCAGAAGTGGAAGTCCGCCGGCAGCAGGCTGGCCCAGCGGCGGGCGCCATCGATCGACGGCAATGCGTAGAAAGTGGTATTGCCTTCGACCGCCGCGAACACCCGGGAGTATTCGTACAGACGCTGGTCGGCGTCGGTATCATGGGTATACAGGGCGCCACGCCAGGCGGGCTCGGCCCACAAGGGACAGCCAAGGATCAGGCGCGGACTACTATGGGGCATGGAAAGACACTTCAGACAAACAGGTCGACACCGAATACGCCATCGGCGTCCGCATCGGGCAGGCTGGCCATGGACTGGTAACTGGCCAGCGCCTGGTTGGCATGGCCATGCACCGGCTGGGTCTGCCCCTGGCGGGCGGGAATGTATTCACCGGCGGCGCCGGGCTGTTCCACTGTGCGCGCAGCGATGGCCGTCACCGGCGTGGCTGCCGGTGACGGGGTATTGGCAACGGTGGTCTCCGCCGGCGCCGATGCAGGACGCGCTGGGCGTACCGGCAGTGCCGTGGCGGGGTGGAAGCCGTCCACACGCATCAATGTTCAACTCCGCTCGAAATCCAGGAGAAAAGAGTAGCTTCCCGCTGGATAAAACGCAAAATCAGCCGACCTTCGGTGTGGCCACCTTGTCCCGCAGATACACTGGCTGGGCATCGGCGGCATCCAGCACCTGCCCTGCCCGCCAGGCAGGTAGCGCCAGGCTGAGCAGGTCGGTGGCATCGGGCAGCATCTGCGGCCAACTGGAGGAGACCGGCACTGCCAGGCGCTCGGCATACTGCCAACCGGTTCCCGCACCCACCGGGGTCTGCAGCGGTGCTGCCAGACTGACCTGTTCCGGCGCGCTGACCGACTCCTCACCAGCCAGCGTCATGACACCATCCTGCAGGTGATAGCAGCCCCAGTACACCTCGTCCATGCGCGCATCGATCGCCGCGCAGACCTGCTCGGCAGCATGCTCGCGCCAGGCACGCTGGGCCAGGGCTGCAAGGTTGGACACGGCGATCACCGGCTTGCCAGTGGCGAACGCCAGCCCCTGCACCATGCCAGTGGCGATCCGCACCCCGGTGAAGGCTCCCGGACCGCGGCCGAACACCAGCGCATCGACCTCGGCCAGGCCGATACCGGCCTCCTCCAGCAGTTCCTCGATCATTGGCAACAGGCGCTGGGCATGCAGGCGCGGAATCACCTCGGCGCGGTGGTAGATGCGCCCATCGTGCAGCAGTGCGGCGGAGCAGGCTTCAGTGGCGGTATCCAGGGCGAGCAATGTGGTGGTCATGAATTTTCACAGGCGATGGCAGAGGCGGGATTGTAACAAACGACAAGGCCCGTGCGATGCGTATCGACACGGGCCTCTGATACTACCGGGCGAGCCTCAGCTCAGGGCAGCGAGCACACGGGCGGTGATCTCTTCGACACTGCCAACACCCTCGACGCGCGAGCATTTCGGCACGCCATGGGCAGCGGAAAGTGTCTGGTAGAAGTCGACCAGCGGCTTGGTCTGGGTGTGATACACCTGCAGACGCTTGCGCACGGTCTCTTCCTTGTCGTCCTCACGCTGGATCAGCGCTTCACCGGTAACGTCGTCCTTGCCGTCTTCTTTCGGCGGATTGTATTGCAGGTGGTAGACGCGACCGGAACCGGGATGCACGCGGCGACCGGAGATGCGGCCAACGATTTCCTCGTCATCAACGGCGATTTCCAGGACGTGATCGATGCTGACCTGGGCTTCCACCAGGGCTTCGGCCTGGGGAATGGTGCGCGGGAAGCCATCCAGCAGAAAACCCTTGGCGCAGTCGTCCTGGGCAATGCGTTCACGGATCAGACCGATGATCAGCTCATCGGACACCAGCCCGCCGCTGTCCATGACTTCCTTGACCTGCTTGCCCAGCTCGGTACCGGCCTTGACTGCAGCACGCAGCATGTCGCCGGTGGATATCTGTGGAATGCCAAACCGCTGGCAGATGAACTGGGCCTGCGTGCCCTTGCCCGCGCCGGGGGCACCCAAAAGGATGACGCGCATATTGAACTCCTCAATCTAACGGAAATCGGGCCGCCGGCGACAGCTGCCGCCGACTGACTGGCATACCCCAGCGGACGGCTGAAGCAGCAAAAATTCTGTACTGCGCAAAGCGAAAAAGGCGTTCAACATACACTCTGAGTTGGCTGCGCACAAGCCGCTTTCGCAATTGTCAATTGGTGCCCCAGGCATCGGTATCGTGCCCTCATCCCGTGTTGCGCATGCCGGCGGCAATCCCTGCGACCGTCACCAGCAAGGCCCGTTCCAGCTCCGGATCGAGGCCCTGCTGCGGATGCGCACGGGTGCGTTGCAGCAACTCCACCTGCAGCAGATGCAGCGGATCGGTATAGGGGTTGCGCACCGCCACCGATTCGTCAAGCGCCGGGTTCTGTGCCAGCAGAGTGGCACTCTGGCGCAGCTCCAGCACGGTATCGATGACCTGCTCCAGAGCCTGGCGCAGCCGCTCACCGAGCGGCCACAGGGCGGGGTCGGCCAGGCGCTGTTCATAGAACCGAGCGATGCCACCATCGGCCTTGGACAGCACCATTTCCAGCATCTCGATGCGGGTCAGGAAGAACGGCCACCGCGACATCATGTCGCGGAGCATGTCCGTTTCACCGGCCTCGATCGCTTCCTGCAGAGCCTGGCCGGCACCGAGCCAGGCCGGCAACATGAGGCGGGTCTGGGTCCAGGCGAAGATCCACGGGATAGCGCGCAGGCTTTCCACCCCGCCCTGGCTGCGCCGCCGCGCCGGCCGACTGCCCAGCGGCAACCGCGCCAGCTCCTGTTCCGGCGTGGCCTGACGGAAATATTCGACGAACTGCGGATCATCGCGCACCACCGCGCGATATCGCTCGACCGAACGGTCGGCCAGGCGCTGCATCAGCGCTCGCCAGGCCGGCTCGGGCACCGGTGGCGGCAACAGGGTGGCCTCCAGCACGGCACTGGTGTACAGCTGCAGGCTGTGCATGGCTACCCCCGGCAAGCCGAACTTGAAGCGGATCATCTCGCCCTGCTCGGTGACCCGCAACTGGCCGTTCACTGAACCCGGTGGTTGCGACAGGATCGCCATGTGCGCTGGCGCCCCGCCGCGGCCGACGGTGCCACCGCGACCGTGGAACAGCCGCAGGCGCACGCCATGACGACGGGCGACCTCGACCAGTTGCTCCTGGGCACGGTATTGCGCCCAACCGGCGGCCAGCGCGCCGGCATCCTTGGCCGAGTCCGAGTAGCCGATCATCACCTCCTGCTCATCACCGACCAGTTGCCGGTAGCCATCCAGGGCCAGCAGCCGCTCGATCACCGGGGCAGCGTTGTCCAGGTCCTCCAGGGTCTCGAATAGCGGCACCACCCGCATCGGCCATCTGACCCCAGCCTCCTTGAGCAGCAGTTTGACCGCCAGCACATCGGCGGCACTGGCAGCCATGGAGATCACATAGGAGCCCAACAGCTCCGTCGGCTGACCGGCCAGCACCCGGCAGCTATCCAGCACTTCGCGGCACTCGGCCGACGGCTCCCAGTCCGGCGGCAGTAGCGGTCGCCGGCTATGCAGCTCGTCGAGCAGGAACTGGCAACGCCGGGCTTCGTCCCACTCGGCGTAATTGCCCAGCTGCAGATATTCGGTCAGTTCGCAGAACACCTGTTCGTGGCGCGTGGCGTCCTGGCGGATATCCAGCCGCGCCAATCCCAGACCGAAGGCGTTGACCCGGCGCAGGGTGTCCAGCAGCGGGCCATCGGCGATCAGTTGCATGCCCTGCTCGCACAACGAGGCGTGGCAGCATTCCAACGGCTCGCGCAATTCCTCTACCCTGCGCAGCACGCCTGGCGGCGGCTCCAGTTCATCCGCCAACGACGCCTCGGCCCAGGCACGGGTGGCCTGCAACCGGGAGCGCAGTTGCTTGAGCAGGGCGCGATAGGGCTCGTCGGCACCAGCAACCCGCTCACACAATGCCGGGCTGGCAGCCTGCATCGACAACTGATTGATCAACTGGTTGATATCGCCCAGGTACAGATCGGCAGCCATCCAACGCCCCAGCAACAATACCTCGCGGGTAATACGGGCGGTGACATTGGGGTTGCCATCACGGTCGCCGCCCATCCAGCTGGCGATACGTACCGGTGCGGCATGCAGCGGCAGGCGCTGGCCGCAACTGTCCTGCAGATGCTCGTCGAGCCGCCGCAGGAAGCCGGGCAAGGCCTGCCACAGCGAGTGTTCGATGACGGCGAAGCCCCATTTCGCCTCGTCGATGGGCGTCGGTCGCTGGCGGCGAATCTCGTCGGTGAACCAGGCCTCACTGATCAGCCGGGCGAGGTCCTGACGCAACCCCCGCTGTTCGGCGGCGCTCAGGTCGTCATGATCGGCGCGGGCCAGGGCGGCGGCGATGGCATCGTATTTCTGGATCAGCGTGCGCCGGGTAACCTCGGTGGGATGGGCGGTGAGGACCAGCTCGATGTCCAGCTGCGCCACCTGCCGGGCGATATCGGCACCGGAATGGCCCGCGGCGCGCAGGCGATCAAGCAGTTCGGCGATACAGCGTTCCTCGAACGGCAGCGGTTCATCGGCGCGACGGCGGCGAATGCGGTGATGCTGTTCGGCGATATTGGCCAGGTTGAGGAATTGGTTGAAGGCGCGACACACCGGCAACAACTGGCTGTCGGGCAGTTGCTGCAGCACCTGCAGCAGGTCTTCGTGGCTGTCCTGGTCCTGGCTCCGGCCGCGTTTGGCACCCAGCCGGATACGCTCGATGCGCTGCAGGAATTGCGCGCCCAGATGGGCCTCGATGGTGTTGCCGAGCAACTCGCCCAGGTCGTGGACGTCCCGGCGCAGACGTGCGTCAATCTCTGTCATGTAGATTCCCCATCAGCTCCGAGTTTGTGGATTGCTTCACCGCTCTGCGGTTCGCAATGACGAGGAGGGGATGATCCGTCATTGCGAGCCCACAGGGCGTGGCAATCCAGGGAGCAGGCCTTGCACGACCTTACAACCCCTGCCGCTTGGCCTCATCCCACAACTCATCCAGCCGCTGCAGCCCGGTATCGGCAAAGGACTCTCCGGCGGCGGCCAGGGTCCGCTCGATATAGCGCAGCCGCCGTTCGAACTTCTCGTTGCCCCCGCGCAGCGCCGTCTCGGCATCTACTTTCAGATGCCGCGCCAGGTTGACCATGGCAAACAGCAGGTCACCGACCTCCTCCTCGATGGCCTGCTGCTCGCGATGACCAATGGCCTCGCGCACCTCATCCAGCTCCTCGGCGATCTTGTCGATCACCGGGGTCACGCTGGACCAGTCGAAACCGTTGCTGGAGGCGCGCTTCTGCAGCTTCTGCGCGCGGCTCAGGGCCGGCAGCGCCCGTGGCACGTCGTCCAACAAGGATAGCTGCTGCGGCGCTGACGCGCGCTCGGCCCGCTCCTCGGCCTTGATCTGCTCCCAGCGCTCCTTGATCTGCCGCTCTTCCAGCTTCAAGGTGCCCGGCGGGGTGCGCAGGTTACCGTCGGGAAATACATGGGGATGGCGGCGCACCAGCTTGCGGGTAATGCCATCGACCACATCCCGCCAGTCGAAATAGCCGGCTTCACGGCCCAACTGGGCGTAGTACACCACCTGGAACAGCAGATCACCCACTTCGCCGGCCAGCTGCCCGAAATCCTCCTCGGCAATGGCGTCAGCCACCTCGTAGGCCTCTTCCAGCGTGTGCGGAGCGATGCTGGCGAAGGACTGCTGCAGGTCCCAGGGGCAGCCGTGCTCGGGGTCGCGCAGGCGCTCCATCAGGTACAGCAGGTCATCCAGCTGATAACTCATGCCCGGCGCTCCTGGCGGTTGCGTCGCACCTCGACCACGTTGGGCAGTTGACCGATCCGCGCCAACAGACGCCCGAGCAGGTGCAGGTTGGGGATCTCCAGGGTCAGCAGCATGCTGGCGTAGTTGTCGTCCCGGTTGGTACGGGTACTGGCCTCCAGCACGTTGATCTTCTCATTGGCCAGCAATTGCGATACATCACGCAGCAACCCGGAACGATCGTAGGCCTTGATATAGATCTCCACCGGGTAGGTCTGCACCGGCTCGCCCCCCCAGCTCACCTCGATCAGCCGCTCGGACTCGCGATCCTGCAACTGCATGGCGGTGGCGCAATCGGCACGGTGCACGGTGACCCCGCGACCGACGGTGATATAGCCGATGATCGGATCCCCCGGCACCGGCTGGCAGCAGCCGGCCAATTGCGTGAGCAGGTTACCGACCCCCTGGATATGCACATCGCCACGCCGCCCGGGTTTGCTCGGCCGGCGTGGAATCAGTTCCAGTTGCTCGCTGTGGCGATCCGGCTCGACCAGTTGATGGGCGATATTGACCACATGGGCCATGCGAATGTCGCCCGAGCCAACTGCGGCGAACAGGTCTTCCTGGCTGCGGATCCCCAGGCGCTCGATCAGCTTGGCATAGTCGGCACCGTTGAGCGCCATGCGTGTCAGCTCGCGCTCGAGCATGAGCTTGCCGGCCTGTACGTTCTGCCCCCGGTCCTGCTGCTTGAACCAGTGCTGGACCTTGGCCCGTGCCCGTGAGGTGTGCAGATAGCCCAGGTTGGCATTCAGCCAGTCACGGCTCGGGCCGCCGCTCTTGCCGGTGATGATCTCGACCTGCTCGCCGGTCTTGAGCACATAGTTCAGCGGCACGATACGGCCGTTGACCTTGGCCCCGCGGCAATGGTGACCGACCTCGGTATGGATGCGATAGGCGAAGTCCAGCGGCGTGGCGCCCTTGGGCACGTCCAGCACGTGGCCGTCGGGCGTGAACAGGTAGATGCGGTCCGGCTCGAAGTCCACCCGCAACTGCTCGGCCAGGCCGCCGATATCGCCCATCTCCTCGTGCCATTCCAGCACCTGCCGCAACCAGGCGATCTTGTCCTCGTAGGCGGTGGAGTTGCTGTCCACGTCGGTGCCCTTGTAGCGCCAATGCGCGCACACGCCCAACTCCGCTTCCTCATGCATGGCATGGGTACGGATCTGTACTTCGAGGGCCTTGCCCTCCGGACCGATCACCGCCGTATGCAGGGAACGGTAGCCGTTCTCCTTGGGATTGGCGATATAATCGTCGAACTCATTGGGAATGTGTCGCCACAGGCTGTGCACTATGCCCAGCGCCGTATAGCAGTCCCGCACCTGCGGCACCAGCACCCGCACCGCACGCACATCATAGACCTGGTTGAAGTCGATGCCCTTGTTCTGCATCTTGCGCCAGATCGAATAGATGTGCTTGACCCGTCCGGAGATATCCCCCTCGATACCGGCCTGCTCCAGCTCATGGCGCAGCTGCGTCATGACCGCCTCGATGTACTCCTGGCGATCCAGCCGGCGTTCATCCAGCAGCCGGGCGATCTGCTTGTACTTGTGTGGCTCCAGGTAGCGGAAGGACAGGTCCTCCAGCTCCCACTTGATATGGCCGATGCCCAGACGGTGGGCGAGCGGCGCATAGATATCGAACACCTCCCGCGCCACGCGGTAGCGTTTTTCGTCATCGGCATCCTTGACCGCACGGATGGCACAGGTACGCTCGGCCAGCTTGATCAGCGCCACGCGCACATCGTCGACCATGGTGACCAGCATCTTGCGCAGGTTGTCCACCTGCGACTGGGTATTGAAGGCGTTGGCCTTGACCGGGTTCTGCGACACGCTGATCGCCGCCATGCGCTGCACGCCATCGACCAGCGCCGCCACATCCGGTCCCAGGCAGCGCTGCACTTCGGTCAGATCGGTCTTGCGCTCGCGTACCGCGCGGTAGATCACCGCGGCCACCAGCGAGTCCTGGTCGAGCTTGAGGTCGGCGAGAATTTCGGCCATTTCCAGGCCGGTACGATAGCTGCTGGCACCATTGGCCCAACGGTGCTCGGTCTTGCTGGCCGCCTGGTCCAGCTCGCTGGCCCATTCGCAGGCCTGCTTCAGCACCTGCGGTTCAGGCAGCGGCACGCGCTGCTGAATACGCTCGATCCAGGCGTCGATATCCACAGTGCCATCCTGATTGACCGGATGTTCTGCTCTGACTTGTACCATTACGTTTTGTCCTTGCCCGACACGAACAGTGCCATGGCTTCCACATGCGCAGTCTGGGGGAACATGTCCATAATGCCCAGCTGCACCAACCGGTAACCCGCTGCCGCGAGGATGCCCGCATCGCGGGCCAGTGTGGCCGGATTGCAGGATACATAGAGTATCCGCTGCAATTTCTTCCGCGCCAGCGTGGCAACGAGTTCCGCGGCCCCATCCCTCGGCGGATCCAGCAGAGCAGCCTGAAACTCGACCTTCAGCCAGTCCGTTTCAAGGCTTTTCGACAAGTCCGCCTGAAAAAAGTGCACATTCTCAAGCCCATTCAACGAGGCGTTACCGGCGGCCCGCTCGACCATCTCGGCACTGCCCTCGACCCCAGTGACCAGCGCCCCGGCCTGTGCCAGCGGCAAGGCGAAGTTGCCCACCCCGCAGAACAGGTCCAGTACCCGCTCGCCCGGCCGCACCGCCAGCCAGTCCAGCGCCTGGTTGACCATCTGCTGGTTGATGTCGGCATTCACCTGGGTGAAATCACCCGCGGCGAAGCGAAATTCCAGTTGCTGGTCCGGCAACCGGTAGAGCGGTTGCCCGGCTTCCTCCTGCAGTGTCTGCCGGAGCCCCTCGGTACCTGACTGCAGATGACAGACCACAGCATGTCGCCCGGCCAGCGCCAGCAGGCGCTCGATATCCGCCGGTGGCAATGGCTGCAGATGACGCACCAGCATGCTAGGACAGGCCCCGCCGATCAACTCCACGTGGCCCAGCCCGGCGCGCGCCTCCAATTGCTGCAACACCTCGGGCAGTTCCTGCAGCAGCCGCTCCAGCACTGGCGTCAATATCGGACACTGGCTGACCTCCACCAGTTCACTGCTGGCCCGTTGCCGATAGCCAACCATCAGACGTCGGGCCCGGGGATCCCAGCGCACGGACAATCGGGTGCGCTGGCGATAGCCGTACTCGGGCCCGATCAGCGGCGGCATCCAGCGCTGCGGCTGCAGCCCGGCAAAATGTTGCAACTGCTGCGCCAGCGCCTGCTGCTTGACCTGCAGTTGGGTCTGCTGCGGCATGTGCTGCAGGCTGCAGCCGCCACAGAGCTCGACATGCCGACAGGCCGGAGCGCGGCGTTCTGCGCTGGTCTGTAACAGCTGCTCCAGACGCGCCTCGATCAGCTTGCTGCGCGCCCGCACCACGCGGGCCATGACCTGTTCGCCGGGCAAGCCACCCTCGACGAAGACCGTACGCCCGTGCCAGCGACCAATACCCCGGCCATCATGGGTCAAGCGCTCCAGCGTCAGTTCGATCCGTTGTCCCACGGCGGCCGGCGCATCCGGTGCGCGCCTCGGTTTGCCACGGAGTCTGGTCATGGCTGGGCGTCGAACACTCCGGTGGACAGATAACGGTCCCCCCGGTCACAGATGATCACCACGATGACCGCATCGCGCACCTCCTCATTCAGACGCAGGGCCGCAGCCACCGCGCCGCCGGAGGATACACCGCAGAAGATGCCCTCTTCACGCGCCAGGCGACGCATGGTGATCTCGGCTTCCTGCTGGCTCATGTCCACCACCTGGTCGACCCGTGCATCATCATAGATGCTCGGCAGGTACTCCTGGGGCCAGCGGCGGATCCCGGGGATGGCCGCGCCTTCGGTCGGCTGCAGGCCGATGATCTGCACTTCGGGGTTCTGCTCCTTCAGGTAGCGCGACACCCCCATGATGGTGCCGGTGGTACCCATGGAGCTGACGAAATGGGTCACCCGGCCGCCGGTATCACGCCAGATCTCCGGGCCGGTGCCACGATAATGCGCCTCGGGGTTGTCCATGTTGCCGAACTGGTCCAGCACCTTGCCCTTGCCTTCCCGCTGCATCTGCGCGGCCAGGTCCCGGGCGCCTTCCATACCCTGCTCCTTGCTGACCAGGATCAGTTCCGCGCCGTAGGCCGACATCGCCCATTTGCGCTCGTCGCTGGAGTTCTCCGGCATGATCAGCACCATGCGGTAGCCCATGATCGCCGCCGCCATCGCCAGGGCGATGCCGGTATTGCCGGAAGTGGCCTCGATCAGGGTGTCGCCGGGCTTGATCGCACCGCGTTGCTCGGCCAACTGGATCATCGACAGGGCTGGCCGGTCCTTGACCGAGCCAGCAGGGTTGTTGCCTTCCAGCTTCAGCAGGATGGTGTTGCCGGTATCACCCGTCATGCGCTGCAGGCGAACCAGGGGCGTATTGCCTATGCAGTCGGCAATGGTGGGAAACTCGCTATTCATCGTTCATCCTTCGGGTGAGACAGATCGGTCCAGCTGTGCTTTTTGATCAATCGGCCTATGATAACGGCAACAGGGAAAGGGATACACACATTGCATAATGTCAGGGTCTGTTCCCGTTTCATTGGCCACCGCGCCGGCACCTGTGTTTGCGCGAGGCAAGACACGAGGAGAGAAGTTTGTTCAGCACATCCATATGCTTCACCCCTCCGGGGCTAGCGCACAAAAACGCTCCAGGCGTTTTTGTGGTCATTCCAAATGAACGACGAGTAACGCAGCATCGCGCAAACACAGGCCCGGCCCTTCGGGTTGCGCGTCAAATCGCACCATGCGTCGTTGAGGGACTTGGCAAGGGAGCGACCATTACCTGCGTCCCACGCCTAGCCTGGTGCGATTTGACGCAGCAACGCGGTGGCCAATGAAACGGGAACAGACCCTGGGTATCAAGGCCCGCTTGCTGCTGATGACATTGTTGCCCACTGGCCTGATGGCGCTGGCGATCGGCGGCTACTTCAGCTGGCAGCAGTTGCGCGAGGTCGAGCAACAGCTGCTGCAACGGGGCCTGATGACCGTCGAGTACCTGCAGCGTCCCGCCGCCAGCGCCCTGCTCAGCAGTGAGGCCGAGCGCTTCGGTCCCATGCTCGGCGCCGCTCTCAACCATATCGATGTGCGCGCGTTGACCCTATATGACGCCGACATGCGGCAACTCGAGCATCATGGCCCGCTGATGTATCCGGCTGGCACACCGCTGACCGGCATCGAGCTGGCCGCCGGCACCGGCCTGCAGATCCAGCGTGGCGAGCACAGCAGCCGGTTTCTCATGCCGCTGCTGGCCAGCGCCGACCTGCCCCAGCGCGAAGCGCACCCACAGGTCGAGGCCGATAGCCTGCTCGGCTGGCTGGAAGTCGAGCTGAGCCATGGCAACATGCTGCTGCGCCAGTACCAGAGCCTGCTCGCCACCCTGGTCACCATCATCCTCGGCCTGGCACTCACCGCATTGGTAGTGGCGATCATGGGCCGGCGCATTACCGATCCGGTGCTGCGCATCAATGCCGCCATCGCCCGCATCAGCCAGGGCCACTTCGATGTACGCCTGGCCGAACAGGGCAGCCGCGAGCTGGATGACCTGGCAACCGGTATCAACAACATGGCGCAGACCATGCAGAGCGCCCAGGGTGAGCTGCAGCAGAATATCGACCAGGCCACCGACGACCTGCGCCAGACCCTGGAAACCATCGAGATCCAGAACATCGAGCTGGACCTGGCGCGCAAGACCGCTCAGGAAGCCAGCCGCATCAAGTCCGAATTCCTCGCCAACATGAGTCACGAGCTGCGCACACCGCTCAACAGCATCCTCGGCTTCGGCAGCCTGCTGCAGCGCAGCGAGCTGAGCGGGCGCCAGCAGGAATACCTTTCTACCATCGAGAAATCCGCCGACAGCCTGCTGGCGATCATCAACGAGATCCTCGATTTCTCCAAGATCGAGGCCGGCAAGCTGATCCTGGAAAACCTCTCGTTCAACCTGCGCGACCTGATCGACGAGACCCTGACCATGCTCGCGCCCAGCGCCCATGACAAGGGCCTGGAACTGGTCAGCATCATCTACCGGGACACGCCGCTGGGACTCAGCGGCGACCCCATGCGTCTCAAGCAGATTCTGGCCAACCTGATCAGCAACGCGATCAAGTTCACCCATGAAGGCTCGGTCAG
The DNA here is from genome assembly GCF_002979975.1 of Pseudomonas sp. MYb185. Lineage (GTDB taxonomy): Bacteria > Pseudomonadota > Gammaproteobacteria > Pseudomonadales > Pseudomonadaceae > Halopseudomonas. Next base: position 13,827 of record NZ_PCQD01000018.1, read on the forward strand.
CGTACGGGTCATGGCCGAACAGCAGGACGCCGATCAGGTACTGCTGCGCATCAGCGTCAACGACACCGGTGTCGGCCTGTCGCCCAGCCAGCAGAAGTCATTGTTCAAGGCCTTCAGCCAGGCCGACAACTCGATCTCGCGGCAGACCGGCGGCACCGGCCTGGGACTGGTCATCTCCAAGCGCCTGGTCGAGCAGATGCAGGGCGAGATCGGCCTGCGCAGCCAGCCGGGGGAAGGCTCCGAGTTCTGGCTGACCCTGCGCCTGGGGCGCTCGGCCCATGGCGACGACGATCTGCCGGAACGGCCGTTGCTGGGCATGCGCGCCGCGCTGGTCGAGCCGCAGTTGCTGAGCCGACAGATGTTGCTGCACAGTCTGGAAGACATCGGCCTCTCCGTGCGGGTATTCGACAGTCCCCACGAACTGCACGAAGCATTGACCTCATCCACCAACCGCGATGACTCCCTGCAACTGGCGCTGATCAGCGTACGGCACATCAGCACACCGCCGGGCGAGGCGCTGGAGATGGTACGTCAGTGGTCGGAGCTGAATATCTGCAAGACCATAGTGCTGACCGACACCACCGAGCACTACCCGCTGCTCGACCAGATGCCGCGCTCGCTGTGCCAGACCCTGTCCAAGCCGGTATATACCCGCAAGCTGTACCGGGCGGTCATGCACCTGCTGGGTAACGATCCGGTGACAGCCAGGACGCCCGCCCCGCACCAGCCACGCCAACCCCGCGTGCTGTGTGTCGATGACCAGCCGGCCAACCTGCAGCTGCTGGAGGCGTTTCTCAGCGATATCGGCGCGACCACCCTGCTCGCCGGCAGCGGCGAAGAGGCCCTGGAGCTGCTTACCGAGCAAAGTGTCGACCTGATCTTCATGGATGTGCAGATGCCCGGCCTGGACGGCCGCCAGACTACTGCCGAGCTGCGCCTGCGTGAGGAGATTGCCGGCTTCGATCCGGTTCCCATCATAGCCCTGACCGCCCATGCGCTGACCAGCGAACGCCGCCAGTTGCTGCAGTGTGGCATGAATGATTACCTGACCAAGCCGATCACCGCCGAACAGCTGCGCCACAGCCTGAATAAATGGACCGGCCTGGTCTCCAGCGTGCCGGCACCGCTCCTGCCGAGCATGGCGGACCACGGCGCTCCCCCCACCAGGCCCGTCCCGGAGGTCGAACCGGCCCCGGCAACGCAGGACAGCGCCGCGCCGCGGATCATCGATCTGGAGGAAGGGTTGCGCCTGGCCGCCGGCAAGGCCGATCTGGCCAGCGACATGTTGCGAATGCTGCTCGACGGCCTGCCCGACGACAGCCGCAATATCAGCGCCGCCCTGGAGCGGGACGACCGGGAAACGCTGCTGGAGATCATCCACAAGCTGCACGGCGCCAGCCGCTACTGCGGTGTTCCGCAACTGCGTGCATGCTGCCAGGCGGCGGAAACCCAGCTGAAAAAAGGACAGGACAGCCGCGCTGCGGTGAGCGCGGTGCTGGAAGCTATCGAACGCCTGCGCAGCGCCTCAGTCGCCTGACCACACGGCAAAGGCCAGGGCCTGCTCACGCTCGTCGCTGAGCGACAATAGCATGCGTCCACCACCGCCCTGTTGCAGCCGCTGCAGGGCCACCCCGCTGAGGATCACCTGGGGTGCGCCCTGGGCATCATTATCGATCTGCATGTGCTGCCAGGACATACCCTTGGCCAGCCCGGTACCCAGCGCCTTGAGGATGGCCTCCTTGGCAGCATAGCGCTTGGCCAGGTACCGCGCCGGCTGGGAGTGGGTGAGAAACCGCTGCAGCTCGGCCGGGGTGAGGATGCGCCGGGCGAAGCGTTCACCCTGGCGCCCGAGTACCGCCTCGATGCGACTGACCAGCACCATGTCGGTGCCTATGCCGATGATCATCTGGGCGTTTCTGCCGCCATGATCAGCGCCCGCATCTCGGCCACAGCGCCAGCCAGCCCGGCAAACAGCGCCCGGGCGATGATCGCATGGCCGATGTTCAGCTCGTTGATGCCGGCAATCGCAGCGATCGGCTCGACATTGTGGTAATGCAGGCCGTGCCCGGCATTGACCACCAGGCCCAGCTTGCGGGCATAGGCCACACCCTCGCGGATACGCTGCAGCGCCTGCTCCTGCTCGCGGCCACTGGCCTCGGCGTAGTGCCCGGTATGCAGCTCGATCACCGGCGCACCGGCATCCCGGGCCGCTTCGATCTGGCGCGGGTCGGCATCGATGAACAGCGATACCTCGCAACCATAGCCGGCCAGTTGCTCCACCGCCTGTTGGATGCGTGCCGGGCTGCCGGCCACGTCCAGGCCACCTTCGGTAGTCAGCTCCTCACGCCGCTCGGGCACCAGGCACACATGCGCCGGACGAATTTCCCCGGCGAAAGCCAGCATCTCCTCAGTGACCGCCATCTCCAGGTTCATCCGCGTCTGCAGCACCTCTGCCAGCAGCCGCACGTCGCGATCCTGGATGTGCCGACGATCCTCGCGCAGATGCACGGTAATGCCGTCAGCCCCAGCCTGCTCCGCCTCGATGGCCGCCTGGATCGGATCCGGATAGCGGGTGCCACGGGCCTGGCGCAGGGTCGCCACATGATCGATATTCACCCCAAGCAGTACGCGCTGCGGTTGAGTCACTGTCACTCTCCTTTTCTGAAATCGGGTTGCCGGGCAAACAGCTGCCGGCTGACCAGCGGGCGATCGCCCAGATGAACGCCCAGCGCCTGACGCATCAGATGCTTGGCGGCGCGCAAGGTGACCGTCGCGCTCCAGTCATCGGCAGCCATGGCCAGCAGTGCCGCGCCGGGCAACCCGGCGTTGGCCAGCAGCGGATCATGCAGCGCCTGCAGACCATCGGCGGCATGCCAGACGTAGCGCTGCTCGGCGCGGACCGGTTGGCCACTGGCATCTTCGGTCAAGCTGAAACCATAGCCCAGAATGTCCAGCAGTTGCCATTCGAAACGGCGCAGCACCGGCTCTACCGCCACACCCGTGGCCAGTTGTTCCAGTGCATGCTGATAAGCGGCGAACAGCAGGGGTTGGGGATCACCGCTGGCCAGCAGACGCACCAGCAGTTCATTCAGATACAGACCGCTGAACAGCGTCTGGCCCTGCAACAGGGCGAAACCACCAGCCACCTCGGCCTGGGTCAGGGTCTTCAGCTCGCTGCGCCCGGCCAGGCCCACCAGCAAGGGCACGAAGGGTTGCGGTGCCAGTCTGCGTCGCTGCCCACGGGCACCGCGCCAGACCACCCGCTGCAGCCCCTGGTGCAGGGTCAGCAGATCGACCAGCGCGCTGCTGTCGCGGTAGGGGCGGCTATGCAGTACATAGGCCGGAGTCAGCGATGGCTGCATGGATCAGTCGAAACGATAACCCAGCGAATTCAATGCACGCTCATCATCGGACCAGCCGCGCCGCACCTTGACCCACAGATTGAGCATGATCTTGCTGCCGAACAGTTTCTGCATGTCCAGCCGGGCCTCCTGGCCGATCTTCTTCATCCGCGCACCACCATCGCCGATGATGATCTTCTTCTGCCCTTCGCGCTCGACCAGGATCAGTGCGTGAATGTGCAGCACCTTGCCTTCCTGCTTGAACTGCTCGATCTCCACCGCAACCTGATAGGGAATCTCCGCGCCGAGCTGGCGCATGACCTTCTCCCGCACCAGCTCGGCGGCGAGAAAGCGCGAGCTGCGGTCGGTCAACTGGTCTTCCGGATAGAAGTGCTCGCCCTCCGGCAGCAGGCTGGCGATCAGTTGCTGCAGACGGTCGATATTGCGGCCATGCAAGGCCGACACCGGCACCACCTCGGCACTGGGCAACTGTGCTGTCAGCCATTCCAGGTGCGGCAGCATGTCCTTCTTGTCGTCCAGGCGGTCGACCTTGTTGACCACCACCACGACCGGGCACTCCAGATGGCGCACCTTGTTCCAGACCAGCTCGTCCTCGTCGGTCCAGCGCGTGCGATCCACCACGAACAGCACCACATCCACCTCGCGCAACACCTGCGAGGCGCTCTTGTTCATGAAGCGGTTCAGCGCCTTGTCGTTGTCCTTGTGCAGGCCGGGGGTATCCACATAGATGGCCTGCACATTGTCGTCGGTCTTGATGCCGAGCAGGGTGTGACGGGTGGTCTGCGGCTTGCGCGAGGTAATCGCCAGCTTCTGCCCGAGGATGTGGTTGAGCAGGGTCGATTTGCCGACATTCGGGCGGCCGACCAGAGCCACATAGCCGCAGCGCGGTGCTGTATCAGTCATTCATTTTTCTCCACGCCCATGGCGATCAGGGCTTGTCTTGCCGCTTCCTGCTCGGCCAGGCGCCGACTGCTGCCGACACCAAAGGTCTGTCCGGTCATCAGTGCGACCCGACACTCAACGCGGAATACCCGGCAATGGGCCTCACCGCTTTCGTCAATCACTTCGTACTGCGGCAGTTCGCTGTGCTGGCCCTGCAGGTATTCCTGCAGGCGGGTCTTCGGATCCTTGTTGTTGTCCACCAGGGTCAGGGATTCGATATGGCTGGCCAGCCACAGCAGAATGCGTTCCCGCGCGGCCTCCATGCCACTGTCCAGATAGATGGCACCGATGATGGCTTCGGTGGTATCGGCGAGAATGGACTCACGGCGAAAGCCGCCGCTCTTGAGCTCACCCGAGCCCAGGCGCAGGTAGTCACCAAGGTCGAAGCCCTTGGCCAGTTCGGCCAGGGTGACGCCCTTGACCAGCCGCGCGCGCAGACGCGACAGCTGGCCTTCCCGGGCCTGCGGGAAGCGCTCGAACAGCGCCTCGGCCGCAACGAAGTTGAGAATCGAGTCGCCGAGAAATTCCAGACGCTCATTGTTCCGCCCACCCAGGCTACGGTGGGTCAGCGCCAGAACCAGCAGGTCCTGATCCTTGAAACTGTACCCTATTCTTCTTTCCAGTCGGTCTAGCTTGTTGCTCACATTAAGGGTCTGACAATATGGGTTTCATCGAAATGGACCAGCAGGTCCACGGTCTTGAGCATGGGCGCACGCACCTCATACTTGATGGTGACAGTATAGGTATTGGTTCCGCTGCTGATCACGGTAACTGCATCCGCCGCCTTGATATCGCGGATACTGTTGATCTGCATGCCCTTGTTGATATGGGAATGCATGTCGCGCAGGGAACCGATCTTGATGCTCGGATCCTCATTCACCGACGTGACGACCTTGCGCAGGGCAAAATGGTCCAGGTAGATGGGGATCAGCTTCATCGCGATGACCCCAGCGAACACCACCAGCGCTATGACTGCCAGCCAGCCGAAAAATGACATGCCTTTCTGAGATTGGCGCATGGATAACCTCGTACGTCCGTTGTTGATGTTATGTCCTGCCACCATCCATGGCTGAAGGGTTAACCCTAATTGATCAGACCAACTCTGGAAAAGCTCGGCAGATTGCTCAGTTTCGGTTCAGGCCAATGCATCCATACGGCGAAGGCCTTGCCGACAATATAGTTGTCCGGAACCATTCCCCACAACTCCTGGGGCATATCCGGCGCAGACCAGTAGCGGCTGTCGTTGGAATTGTCACGGTTGTCGCCAACCATGAAATAGTGCCCTTCAGGGACGACCCACTCGCGCGCTGGCGGGGTCTGCGACAGACGCTTGTAACGCGCCTCATGGGGCTCGTCGGCCAGCTCCTCGAGGTAGATATCGACCTGGGCCATGGCCTGCAGCGGATGCCCGACGGGTACTTCATCGTCAGCCTCGGTGCGCAACAGCTCGCGCGGCACCACCTCGCCATTGACGTACAGCTGCTTGTCGGCATAACCGATGCGGTCGCCCGGCAGGCCGATCACCCGCTTGATGTAGTTGATACGCGGATCGTTCGGATAGCGGAACACCATCACATCACCGCGCTGCGGGTCACCCACTGGGATGACCTTGGTTTCCAGCACCGGCAGGCGTATGCCGTAGGCGAACTTGTTGACCAGGATGAAATCACCGATTTCCAGGGTCGGCTTCATCGAGCCGGAGGGAATCTGGAACGGCTCCACCAGGAACGAGCGCAGGATCAGCACCACCGCCAGCACCGGGAAGAAGGACTTGCCGTACTCGACCAGCAGCGGCTCCTTGTTCAGCCGCTGCATGGCGCCGGCATCGGTAACCTGTACCTGTGCCTGGTAGGTAGCCACGGCGCGCCGCCGCCTGGGTGCAAACCAGATGAAGTCCAGCAATGCCAACAAGCCGGTGACGGCCACTGCGATCACCAGCAACAGCGGAAAGTTGATATGCATAATCAGTCTTGCGATGCCCCTAGTTGTCTACTTTCAGGACGGCCAGGAAGGCTTCCTGCGGAATCTCCACGTTACCAACCTGCTTCATCCGCTTCTTGCCGGCTTTCTGTTTCTCCAGCAGCTTCTTCTTGCGGCTGGCATCGCCACCATAACACTTGGCCAGAACGTTCTTGCGCAGCGCCTTGACCGTCGAGCGCGCGACGATCTGCCCGCCCATGGCCGCCTGGATAGCCACGTCGAACATCTGCCGCGGAATCAGTTCCTTCATCTTCTCGACCAGTTGCCGCCCGCGGAAAGCCGCGTTGTCACGGTGCACGATCAGCGCCAGGGCATCGACCTTGTCGTTGTTGATCAGTATATCCAGGCGCACCAGTTTGGCGGCCTGGAAGCGATCGAACGCATAATCGAGGGAGGCATAACCCCGGCTGACCGATTTCAGACGGTCGAAGAAGTCCAGTACCACCTCATTCATCGGCAGGTCATAGATCACCTGCACCTGGGTACCGAGAAACACCATGTCCTGCTGTACGCCACGCTTTTCGATACACAGTGTGATGACGCTGCCCAGATGGTCCTGGGGCACAAGGATATTGGCCCGGACGATGGGTTCACGCATTTCCTCGATGAGCGAGGGGTCAGGCAGGCGTGACGGGTTGTCCACATAGATGACCTCGCCGTCCTTTTTCACCACCTCGAACACCACGGTGGGCGCAGTGGTGATCAGGTCCAGGTCGTATTCACGCTCCAGCCGCTCCTGGATGATCTCCATGTGCAGCATGCCGAGGAAGCCGATGCGGAAACCGAAACCCAATGCGTCCGAGCTTTCCGGCTCGTACTGCAGCGCGGCGTCGTTGAGCGTGAGTTTCTCCAGGGCATCACGGAAGTCCTCGAAATCATCGGAACTGACCGGAAACAGACCAGCGTAGACCTGGGGCTGGACCTGCTTGAAGCCCGGCAACATATCGACGTCGGGCGTACTGGACAGGGTCAGGGTATCGCCCACCGGCGCACCCTGAATCTCCTTGATACCAGCAATGATGAAGCCCACTTCCCCGGCCTTGAGATCGACCGTCTCGGTGTGCTTGGGATTGAACACGCCCACGCTATCCACCTGGTGGATCCGACCGGTGGACTTGACCAACACCTTGTCGCCCTTCTTGATACGCCCCTGCTTGACCCGTACCAGCGACACCACGCCGAGATAGTTGTCGAACCAGGAATCGATGATCAGCGCCTGCAGCGGTGCCTCGATCTCACCTTGCGGTGGCGGAATCACCTTGATCAGGCGCTCCAGCACGTCTTCGACACCCATACCGCTCTTGGCACTGCAGGTCACGGCGTCCGTAGCATCGATGCCGATCACGCTCTCGATCTCGGCCATGACCCGCTCGGGCTCGGCCTGCGGCAGGTCGATCTTGTTCAGCACCGGCATGACTTCCAGCCCCTGCTCGATGGCCGTATAGCAGTTGGCAACCGATTGCGCCTCGACACCCTGCGCCGCATCCACCACCAGCAGAGCACCTTCACAGGCGGCCAACGAACGGCTCACCTCGTAGTGGAAGTCCACGTGACCGGGAGTATCGATGAAGTTGAGCTGGTAGGTCTTGCCGTCCTTCGCGGGGTAGTACAGGGTGACGCTGTGGGCCTTGATGGTGATGCCACGCTCACGCTCCAGGTCCATCGAGTCCAGTACCTGGGCGGCCATTTCACGCTCGGTCAGCCCGCCGCAGATCTGGATGAAGCGGTCGGCAAGCGTCGACTTGCCGTGGTCGATATGGGCAATAATTGAGAAATTGCGGATCAGGCTCAGGTCGCTCACTGCAGGGTTCTTCCAGACGTGGTGTGCCAGACATGGCGGTGACCGGGGGCTCCCCCGAAAACAGCCCGCGAGTTTACCCGATTACACTGCGCCGCGCCATCTGTGCCGGCAAGGGATTACCGGTGCTGCGCACCGGCTTTCCCCTGCCCCGCGACCAACTGGCCGGGTTATTCGGACAGACGGAAGGTGATGTAGCTGGCCCGCCCCTGACGAATCACGCGCATGGAAATGGAGCGATTGACCGGCAGGGCACCAGCGATCTTCTCGAAGTCCGCCGCCGATTCGATAGCACGATTGTTCAGATTGGTGATGACATCACCGGGACGCAGCCCGATCATCGCACCGGGGCCGGGACGCACCTCGCGCACCGCCACGCCAGCCGAGACGTCCAGTGCCTTCTTCTGCTCCTCGGTCAGCTCTACCACCGCCAACCCGAGACGATTGTCCGAGACGCTCGGAGCCTGTGGCGAAGACGAGCCCGACGCGGCAGCCAGGGCATTGTCATCCGGCAACGCACCGATCTCCAGGGTCAGTTGCTGGCGCTTGCCACCACGCATGATCTGCATGGTCGCCTTGCTACCTGGGCGCAGACGGCCAACGGCATGGGGCAGATCGGAGGACATGATGATGTCCTGATCATCGAGTTTGAGGATCACATCACCCACCTGCAGGCCACCCTTGGCACCAGGCCCCTCAGGCATGATCTGGGCAACCAGCGCCCCGGCCGGCCGTTCCAGCCCGAAGGATTCGGCGAGGTCCTTGTTGACCTCCTGGATCACCACGCCCAGCCAGCCGCGGCGAACCGCGCCATCGCTTTTCAGCTGCTCGACGACATCCATCGCCACATCCACCGGAATCGCGAAGGACAGGCCCATGAAGCCACCGGAGCGGGTGAAGATCTGTGAGTTGATACCGATCACCTCACCCTTGAGGTTGAACAGCGGGCCACCGGAGTTACCCGGGTTGATGGCGACGTCGGTCTGGATGAAGGGAACATAGCTTTCGTTGGGCAGGCTACGACCCTTGGCACTGACGATACCCGCGGTCACGGAATATTCGAAGCCGAATGGCGAACCTATGGCCAGCACCCACTCACCGGTCTTCAGGTCGGCGGACTTGCCCATCCGCACCACTGGCAGATCGGCACCGGCGTCGATCTTCAGCAGCGCCAGGTCCGAGCGCGGGTCTGCGCCGACCAGCGAGGCTTCCAGTTCGCGGCGGTCCGACAGACGCACGAAGATCTCGTCGGCCCCGCTGACGACGTGGTTGTTGGTCAGTACATAGCCGTCCTTGGAGATAATGAAGCCCGAGCCCAGTGACTGCGCCTGGCGCTGGGGAGCGGACTGCGACTCATCGGGGAAGCTGCGCTCGAAAAACTCGCGAAAGATCGGCGGCAGGCCTTCCAGGTCGGGAACCATCGGTCCCATCGCCGAGGAACGGCGGGTCACGGTCTGCCGGGTACTGATATTGACCACCGCAGGGGAGGCTTCTTCGACCAGTTCGGTGAAGTCGGGTAGTTCCTGTGCGCTAGCCAGCATCTGCCAGGTCATCAACCAGACACCAACCACTACGAGCAACCATCGCTGTACTGCTGTCATATCAATATCCACTCCTTTCTTGTATATCGCTGACAATGTCCGAACCGACCACCGCCGTATTCTGCACCCGAGGCATGAACGCCGGGTCGCTGCCCAGACGGTGGCTGTACCAGTGTACCGCCGCAAAACCGGCGGCCATGGCAAGAAATCCCGCCAGGATGATCGACGGCTCGCCGGCACCTACGCCATGTGCCAGCAACGCACCGGCAAACAGCGCCAGCAGTGGCAACATATATACCAACGCCGAGCCGCGCAGCACAGCACTTTCCGGGATGGCAATGAGCACTTCGTCCCCGACCCGGCAACGACCGTCGTCGAGCGCGCGAATGAAACCCTGGCGAGCACCCACACCCAGACGCTGCAGCAAGGACTGGCCACAGCCAGCGCGGGCCTGGCAACTGCTGCAAGCACTGTGGCGTACGGTTTCGACCCACACCGCACCCTGCTCCACGCTCAGCACCCGCCCACGCTCCTCGATCACGGCTGCGCCTCGGCCAGCGGCTGACTGAGAGATTCGGCGATGCGCTCGGCGGTCCGCGGCGGGATCTCGCCGACCACGGTCGCCAGGTACAGATCATTCTCGGTCATCAACCGGCGACTGACGGCCACTGTCGGCCCCAGCTGGGCGCGCAGATCCTCGGCCAGACTGCCCTTGCCCAGCGGTTCGACGAACAGGGTGAAGCTGACCAGACCATCACTGTAGATCTGCGAGGTGATATGGGCATCGCCCTTGAGCGCCTGCACCTGCTGGTCCCCCAGCACGAAGCCCGGCGGCACCCAGCCCGGCTCCCAGAAGCGACCCACATCACTGGATGCACTCTGCGGCGCATCCAGCTCCAGGCAGGAGCTACTGGGTTTGATCCCGGCCTGGTAGTCGACTGCATCGAAGGAGATCGCTGCGAACTGGAAGCGTTCGAGCAGTTCCCGGCTTTCATCGACCAGCAGGGACTTGAGCATCAAGCCGGTTTCGTTATCCAGGTACAGCTCGTAGGCATAGCGAAAAGCATCGCGCGGCTGTACCGAAACGACCGTCACCGGTCGCGACGCGACACGCGTACCGCCCAGTACCCGCAGGCTGTACCATTCGGTCAACTGCTTCGGGTCGGCTTCGCGTACCGGAATATTCTGCGGGGCCCGGTTCTGGGACAGGGAGCTGGCGCAGACCAGTTGGCCATCATGACGGACCCACTCCTGATGTCGACCGGCGGTTTGCAGCAGGCGCTCATGAATGCCGTCGCTATCGACCTGACGCCAGATATCCTGAGTGGTGAAAATACCGGAGCGCTCATATATATAGGAACCGTGATAACTCTGTTCCCGCACTGCCTGTGCCATACGCTCCAGCCAATGGCTGCTTTCCTCGGCCCAGAGGCTGGGGGCAACCAGCAGGGCAGCCAGTCCGGACCACCCCAACACGCCTTTCAATCGCGACACTAATTATTTTCCAGGCTCGCTGCGCGGGCGTAGGGAACCAGTTGCGGCGCTGCCTGCGCGTTGTTCTCTGCATGCCGGCGCAGGTAGTTGCCAATCCGCTGCTCCTGCCAGGCGGAAGGGCCACTCGGCTGAGCCTGCTTGTCCTGATCGGCCAGTGACGAGAAGCCTGCCAGTACCGCACCCGAACGCGCCGGGGCCGCTGCCATTGCCGGCACACTGGCGGTTGCCGGTGCGCTACGCTCGACCGCAGCCATGGTGTTGTCGGAGGTAGGGTCCTGATTGACCATGCGCACGCCCACCAGCACCGCCACAGTGACCGAAGCGGCTACGGCGACCCGGCCAAGCTGCAATTTCCAGCGAGGCGAGGGGCTGGTCGAGGCGGCTGACGGGGTTGGCTCATCAGCCAGCGCCGCAGCAATGCCGGCAGACAGATCGATACCCGTTTGCCACGGCTCCTTGTGCATGACAGACCGCGCAAGCTGGTAACGCTCCCAGCTGCGACGGACGTCAGGGTCCTGATCACCGGCATGAAGGACGCGGCGCAGTTCCAATTGCTCTGCCTCGTCATCCATGAGCGCGGAGAGAGTCTCCCGCAAGGATTCGCTTCTCATTGCACTACCTCTATCATATTGGCCCCACAGGGCATCACGGTTTCCCCGAGATCACGCTTCAAGCAGCGGTTTCAGGGCTTTGTCGATGGCTTCCCGCGCTCTGAAGATCCTTGACCGCACAGTCCCCACCGGGCACTCCATCACATTGGCTATGTCTTCGTAGCTCAGGCCCTCGAACTCCCGCAGGGTCAGAGCCATTCGCAAATCACCGGGCAACAGCTGCAGGGTTCGATTGACTACCTGCTCGATCTCGTCTCGCAGCAGATCCCGCTCGGGTGAGTGGATATCCTTGAGAGCACTATCGCCGTCGTAATATTCGGCATCTTCGGCCGCTATGTCAGAGTCAGGTGGACGCCGCCCTCTGGCTACCAGATAGTTCTTGGCGGTATTGATCGCAATCCGGTACAACCAGGTATAAAAGGCGCTGTCACCTCTGAAATTTGCCAAGGCTCGGTAAGCCTTGATGAAAGCTTCCTGGGCAACATCCTGTGCCTCATGCGAGTCGTGCACAAAACGCGTCACCAGGGCCAGAATCTTGTGCTGATACTTGAGCACCAGCAAGTCGAAGGCACGCTTATCTCCCTGTTGCACCCGTTCGACCAGCTGCTGGTCGGTTTGTTCAGTCATGTGCTGGCACCGCCGCACTGACCTGCCGGACTCAATCTATTGCGATAGACCCGCGATGTAACCAAAAGTTCTCCCCTCACTCAGGTTCAGCTCTAAGAGCCTCTGGCCGAAGAAAAGTTCCGCGGCAGGATGGCACGATGATCATATTTCAGCACCCGGCAGCGCGGCAATGCCAACTGGATCTGGCAGTATTGTGAATCACCTGCCTTCTATATACTACCTGATGCCTGACCGCCCCGCGCGGCCAGCTCGTGCCGACCAACCCGGACAGATGAGACCCCAATGACCCGACAACAGCAATACGATGTACTGGTAATCGGCAGTGGTGCAGCGGGACTGACGCTAGCCTTGCATCTGGCGGAAAATCTGCGTGTTGCCGTGCTCAGCAAGGGGCGACTCTCGGAGGGATCGACGTTCTGGGCCCAGGGTGGCGTGGCGGCGGTGCTGGATGACGCCGACACGGTCGATGCCCACGTGCAGGATACGCTGATTGCCGGCGCCGGGCTGTGCCATGAGGATGCCGTGCGTCAGATCGTCGGCGACAGCCGCGATGCGATCGGCTGGCTGGTGGAACAGGGCGTACCCTTTACCCGCGAACGGCGGGAAGACGGCAGCGAAACCGATGACTTTCACCTCACCCGCGAAGGGGGTCACAGCCACAGGCGCATCATTCACGCTGCCGATGCCACCGGTGCAGCAATATTCAACACCCTGCTCCTGCAGGCCCAGGCGCACAGCAACATCGAACTGCTGGAGAACCGGGTCGCCATCGACCTGATCACCAGTGCCAAACTGGGTCAACCGGGTAACCACTGCCTGGGTGCCTATATCCTGGACCGTGATACCGGCCACGTGGACACCTTCGGTGCCCGCTTTACCGTGCTGGCCACTGGCGGAGCGAGCAAGGTCTACCTGTATACCAGCAACCCGGACAGCGCGTCGGGCGACGGCATTGCCATGGCCTGGCGCGCCGGCTGCCGGGTGGCCAACATGGAATTCAACCAGTTCCACCCCACCTGCCTCTATCACCCCAGAGCCAAGAGCTTCCTGATCACCGAAGCCCTGCGCGGCGAAGGTGCGCTGCTCAAGCTGCCGGACGGCAGCCGCTTCATGCCACGCTTCGATGAGCGCGCCGAGCTGGCACCCCGTGATATCGTCGCCCGGGCCATCGACCATGAAATGAAGCGCCTGGGCCTGGACTGCGTCTATCTGGACATCAGTCACAAGCCGGCCGCATTCATCCGCGAACATTTTCCTACCGTATATGAACGCTGCCTGAGCTTCGGCATCGATATCACCCGCGAACCCATCCCGGTGGTGCCGGCGGCGCATTACACCTGTGGCGGGGTGATGGTGGACAAGGCCGGCCTGACCGATGTCGAGGGTCTCTATGCCATCGGCGAGACCAGCTTCACCGGCCTGCACGGCGCCAACCGCATGGCCAGCAACTCCCTGCTCGAATGCATCGTCTATGGTCGTGCCGCCAGCCGCGACATCCTGAGCAAGCTGCCCGGCTCCGCCCTGCCCACCGACCTGCCCACCTGGGACGAGAGCCTGGTCACCGACTCGGATGAGGATGTGATCATCTCGCACAACTGGGAGGAGCTGCGCCGCTTCATGTGGGATTACGTGGGCATAGTGCGTACCACCAAGCGGCTGCAACGGGCCAAGCATCGGGTCGACATGCTGCTGGCCGAAATCCATGAGTTCTACAGCAACTACACCGTCTCCCGCGACCTGCTGGAGCTGCGCAACCTGGCGCTGGTGGCCGACCTGATCATTCGCTCGGCCATGCAGCGCCAGGAAAGTCGTGGTCTGCATTACACCCTGGATTATCCGCAGCAGCTGGAGCAGCCGCTGGATACTATTCTGCAGCCGCCCAGCGCTGGCGACTGAAACGCAGGCGCAGACGCAGCCGGCGTAGCGAGTCCTCGGTGGCAGCATCCGCCGGCAGGATCACCGATATCGGCAACCAGCGCCCCGGCTGGCGCAGGCGCACCACCGTCAGCAGGGCGCTGACATAGGTATCGGCCAGCAGCCAGGCGCCCATCTCCGTACCGTCGCGACGCAGGATATGCCAACCCTGGCTGTCAAAGCGCAATCCGGTTACCGAATCGGCATGCCGCAGGCTCACCTGACGCGGCCACACCCAGAAGCAATACGCCCACAGCAGCACCGCGCACAGCGCCGCCGGCACCGGCGGCAGCGCGCTACGGTACAGCGCCATGCAACCAAGCATGGTCATGAATATGATCAGGCCGCCCAGCCAGCGCGAAGGCTGGCGCTTGAGCAGCAGTGAATCAGTCGGGTTGGACACGATCCAGTATCATCCTCACAATGCGTTTGAGATCGGGGTCTTCCGGCTCGCCGCGCTGCATGAACCAGACGAACATGTCCTGGTCCTCGCATTCCAGCAAACGACGGTAGCGGGCCTGGTCCGCCTCATCCAGCGATGAATAGACCTCTTCCAGAAAAGGCAGCAGCAGAACATCCAGCTCGAGCATGCCGCGCCGGCTATGCCAGTACAATCGCTTCTTTTCCACCTCTGCCGACATCACCATCTCCAGTCAATTGAAACGCCTCCAGGCACAAGCTGCAGTATAACCGTTACCGCGCCAGCCGGCACGGACAAGCCCCATCTGTGGCAGAATGCATTCAGTCCAACCTAGCTACCGGGAGTCTGTCAGAACCATGCACGAGACCAACGATCTGTCCGCGCTGTTTCCACAGCAGTCGCCTTCGCCCTTCCCCGCCACGGCACTGGCCCTGCTCGATCAGGAGCGCATTCTCAGCGTCAGCGGCGCGGATGCCACCCGCTTCCTGCAGGGTCAGCTGACCTGTGATGTCGTCGCCCTGCCGCCGGGCGCCAGCACCCTGGGTGCGCGCTGCAACCCCAAGGGCCGCATGCAGTCGAGCTTCCGCCTGCTCAAGCTCAGCGAGGAGCACTACCTGCTGGCCATGGACGCTGAGCTGCTGGAGTCGCAGCAGGCTGACCTGACCAAGTATGCAGTGTTTTTCAAAGTGCAACTGGGCGAGGCCAGCGACCAGTGGCTGCGCCTGGGTCTGTGGGGCGAACAGCGCGATGCCAGCCTGGCGGCAGCGGGTATCGACCGGGATGCGTCTGACCCCGCACAGGGACTGGCCCTGCCGGTGAGCGAGGCGGCACTGGAGATCTGGCTGCCAGCCAATCGCGCCGCGGAAGCCGTCTCCGCACTGGCGCAATCCGCCCAGCCGGCTGCCCTGAACGACTGGCGGCTGCAGCAGATACGCGCCGGGATCGGTCAGGTCTGCAGCCAGACCCGGGACAGCTTCATCCCGCAGATGCTCAATCTGCAGCAGCTGGGCGGCGTCAGTTTCAAGAAAGGCTGCTATACCGGGCAGGAGATCGTGGCGCGGATGCAGTATCTGGGCAAGCTCAAGCGACGCATGTATCGCCTGACCTGGGCCGGCGACAGCCTGCCGGAACCGGCGACGCCGATCCTCGATAGCAACAGCGGCCAGACCCTGGGCGAGGTCGTGATGGCCGCTCACGGCGAGGAGCGCGTCGAATTGCTTGCGGTACTGCAGAACGAAGCGGCACAATTGGCTACATTGAGCCTCTCCAATGTCACTGAGCCATCATTGGAATTGGCTACATTACCCTATGAAGAACAAATGGCCGCCGAGGCCGCCGGGGAATAATCAAGGAAGAATGTCATGACTGATCTGGCCCTGCGAGTACAGGAAGAATTGCTTCAGGCGATCGACCGCGACCAACTGGTGCTGCCGACCCTGCCCGAGGTCGCCCTGCGCATCCGCGAGGCCGCTGAGGACCCGGATATCAGCATCGGCGAGCTGGTCCGCCAGATCAGCACCGATACCGCGCTGAGCGCGCGCCTGATCAAGGTGGTGAACAGCCCGCTGCTGCGCTCTCGTCAGGAAATCACCGACCTGACCATGGCGGTCAACCGCCTGGGCATCGTCTATACCGCCAACCTGGCCACCGGCCTGGCGATGTCCCAGCTGTTCCAGGCTACCACCGACATCATCGATCAGAAGATGCGCGAGGTCTGGGCACGCAGTACCGAGGTGGCCGGCATCAGCCATGTACTGTGTCAGCATTACACCCGGCTCAAGCCGGACCAGGCGACCCTCGCCGGGCTGGTACACCAGATCGGCGTGCTGCCGATTCTCAGCTACGCCGAGGAACATAGCCAGTTGCTGAATGACTCCATCAGCCTGGGCATCATCATCGAGCGTATTCATCCGCTGCTCGGCGATCGCATCCTGGCCGCCTGGGATTTCCCCCAGCCGCTGCGCCACGTCCCCAGCCAGCATCTGGACTTCCAGCGCGACCCAGGCCAGGTGGATTATGCCGACATAGTGCAGGTGGCCATGTTGCAGAGCCTGGATGGCAGCGAGCATCCCCATGCGCAGATGGACTGGAGCCAGATCTCCTCATTCACCCGCCTCGGACTCGATCCGGCCGGCGACCAGGAGCAGGAGGATCTGTCCGCGGAAATGGAAGCCGCCATGCTACTGCTCGGCTGAGGGAGTAGAATGGCCAGGCTCGGCATCCGCCCGGCCACCATCCCCGCAGCGCAAGGAGACCTCATGCACGGCATTCCCCCTTTCCTGACCCGCCTCGGCATCCAGCTACCCATCATCCAGGCGCCGATGGCCGGCGTAGCCACACCGCAACTGGCAGCGGCGGTATCCAATGCCGGCGGGCTCGGCTCGCTGGGCATAGGGCCAAGCCCGGTAGCACAGGCCCGGCAGATGATCGAACAGACCCGCGCCCTGACCTCGCGACCCTTCAACATCAACCTGTTCTGCCACGCAGCGGCGCAACCAGACACGGCCCGAGAAGCCGCCTGGTTGCAGCATCTGGCACCGCTGTTCACCGCAGCCGGGATGGCACCACCCAGCGCGATCAACGCCGGTTACCAGAGCTTCATCGAAGATGACCAGACATTCGACATGCTGCTGGAGCTGTGCCCACCGATAGTCAGCTTCCATTTCGGCCTGCCCAGCGCCGACCGTATCGAGGCGCTGCAACAGGCCGGTATCTGCCTGCTGGCCACCGCCACCAATCTGCATGAAGCCAGACTGATCGAGCAGGCCGGCATTGACGCCATCGTTGCCCAGGGTATCGAGGCTGGTGGCCACCGGGGCATGTTCGACCCCGAGGCGGATGATGAGCAATTGAGCACCTCGGTGCTGGTACGGCTGCTGGTGCAGCACACCAGGCTTCCGGTCATAGCCGCCGGCGGCATCATGGATGGTGCCGGCATCCGCGCTGCCCTGGACCTGGGCGCCGCTGCCGCCCAGCTCGGTACTGCCTTCATTCTCTGCCCCGAATCCTCAGCCAATGCCGCCTATCGACAGGCGCTGCAAAGCGAACGGGCAGCCAGCACGCGGTTGACCGCCTGCATCTCGGGCCGTCCGGCACGGGGCATGCTCAATGACCTGATCCGCCACGGCGAGGCCGCTGGCAGCCCGCCCCCGGCTGACTATCCCATCGCCTACGATGCGGCCAAACAGCTGAACGCTGCCGCCAGCCAGCGCGGCAACCATGAGTTCGCCGCACAATGGGCCGGTCAGGGAGCACCGCTGGCCCGTGAGCTGCCGGCAACCGAACTGGTACAGCAACTGGTCGCGGAATGGCGCGGCGCCTGAACGGCACCGCGGCTTGCCCGGTTCAGCGGTTGGTCCACTGCGGCGGGCGTTTTTCCAGGAAGGCGCTGACACCCTCACGGGTATCTTCCAGATCGAACAGATCGACGAAGCGTTCGCGCTCGGCGGCCAGCAGGCTGTTCAGCGGCTGGCTGCGGGCGCCATGGATCAGTTGCTTGCAGGCCTTGACCGCCTGCGGGCTCTGGCGACTCACCTGGGCCGCCAGGCGCAACGCGGTGGCCAGCGCCTGATCCTGTTCGACCACTTCCTCGACCAGACCGATGCGCTCGGCCTTGACCCCGTCGATACGTTCACCGCAGAGAATCATGCGCTTGGCCCAGCCCTCACCCACCAGCCAGGCCAGCGCCTGGGTGCCGCCGGCACAGGGCAGCAGCCCGACACCGGCTTCCGGCAGGCCCAGTTGCACCTGGCGCTCAGCGATACGGATATCGCAGGCCAACGCACATTCCAGCCCGCCGCCCAGGGCGTATCCATTCAACGCTGCGATGGTCACACCGGAAAAATCCCGTAACGCCTCGAATGCCTGGCCGAACAGCCGGGCCACCAGACGGGCATGGGCCTTGTCGCCCTCGGCGAACATCTGCAGGTCGGCACCAGCGGAAAAGAACCGTTCGCCACGCCCGGTGATGACCAGCGCGTAGATATCCGGATCATCGCTCAAATGGCCGATCAGCTCATACAGGCCATGAAGCGTATCGGTATCCCAGGTATTGGCCGGTGGATTGTCGATGGTCAGCAGGGCCGTGTGACCGGCCTTCTGCACCACCAGCTTGTCGGTACGCGGAACCAGTGCGGTATAAGGCTGCAGGGCGTGCTCCATGACGAACTCCTTCAGATGACGAAGCCCTCATCATTGAACATCCCGGCGCCGGCTTCAAGCCGACCCTGAGGTCTGTTGAACGCTGTTGCGCACCTCAGCCTTCGGTATCGCATTTGTCAAAGCGTACTGAGGTCGACACTCACATGCGCCGCGACCACTTTCCAGCCATCGGCAAAACGTACCCAGGTCTGCATCTGTCGACCAGTACGCCGGGTTTCAGCGTCGCTGAATTCCGTGCTGACGGTGGCATAGTTTTCATCAAAGGTGCAGATGACCGTATTGCGCAACTTCCGCCCTGGCCCTACCGGTACACAGACCCGCCGGTAGGCGGCGATATCCCGGGCACCGTAGAGATTCTCCGCAATGCCGTAACGCACGGTATGTTCGGTGCTCCAGAAGTAGTCGTCCAGCACCTCCAGCTGGTTTGCCAGCAGGGCACACTCATAATCCTCGAAGGCCAGGCGCACGGCCTCGACCACATGAGGCAGATTGATCAGCGGATCCTTGCTCACAGCCCCTCCTCATTCATTGCGGCCCGCAGCGCTGTCAGGCTGGCGGTATACCCGACGATCCCGCCCTGGGCGACGACCATATCGAGAGTCGCCTGCTTGTAGGCCGGGAAATAGCTTTCGGTCGCCTCTTCGATCAGCAGGCAGCGGTAACCCCGATCATTCGCCTCACGCATGCTGGTCTGCACGCAGACTTCGGTGGTCACGCCGGCGAAGATCAGAGACTCAATACCCTGTGCAGCCAATTTGTCCTGCAGACCGGTCGCGTAGAACATCCCCTTGCCCGGCTTGTCGATCTCCCATTCGCCACTGATCGGCGCCAGTGGCGCGATGATCTGATTACCCGGCTCGCCGCGCACCAGAATCCGCCCCATCGGACCCGGGTCGCCGATGCGCAATCCGGTGGCGCTACCTTCCCGCTTGGCCGCAGGACAGTCCGACAGGTCCGGCAGGTGAGACTCGCGGGTATGGATGACCAGCATGCCCTTCTCCCGAGCCAGAGCCAGCAACGACTCCACCGCCGGGATGATGGCCCGCAGCAGGCTCACATCATTGCCCAGAGCAGCCCCAAAGCCACCAGGTTCGAGGAAGTCTCGCTGCATATCGATGATGACCAGCGCAGCGCGCGCCGGATCGAAGCTGAAAACCGCAGGTCTGGCCACCACGGCAATCATGCCGCACCTGCCACATGGTCACCGCCGGCCATGTAGTGGCCGAGCGTGGCGCGGTCTGCCTGTTCGGCGGCCACCTCGAAGTTGATTTCCCCCTCATGAATCACCAGGATGCGGTCGGACATTTCCAGCAGTTCGTCCAGATCCTCGCTCAGTAGCAGGACTGCGGCGCCCTGCGCCCGGGCGTCACGCAGACGCTGGTGGATGATCGCCACCGAGGCGAAATCCAGCCCGAATACCGGGTTGGAGACGATCAACGTGCGCACGTCATGGGTCAGCTCCCGGGCCAGTACCGCGCGCTGCACGTTACCACCGGACAGCGTGCCTATCGGCCGCAACGGGTCCGCCGGGCGTACATTGAACTGCTGAATCAGCGCTGCGGCCTGCGTCTGGATCGCCCGACGATTAATCAGCCAGCCCTGGCGGCACAGCGGCGGCTGGTCGAAATTGCGCAGCGCCAGGTTGTCCGCCACGCTCATCCCAGCGATACAGGCATTGCGCAACGGCTCTTCCGGCAGACTGAAGACCTTCTCCCGTTGCATCTCCCGGCGGCTAGCCCCATAACGACTACCGTTGATGCGAATCTCGCCACTGACCGACTGCCGCTGACCGAGCAGTGCCTCGGTCAGTTCACGCTGGCCGTTACCGGAAATGCCGGCAATGCCGACTATTTCACCAGGGCGCACATCCAGCGACAGATTGCTGACTGCCAGCGTACCCTTGTCGTTGGCCACGCTTAGCTCCCGCACCTCCAGCCGCGGTACGGCACCGCGGTCGACCGGTTGCTGGATGACCGGCTCGGCAGCCAATCCGGAGGCGCCCATCATCCAGGTCGCCAGTTCCTCCTGGGAGGTAGCGCTGACCTGGGTGCTGCCGACCAGACGGCCCTTGCGCAGCACACTGACGTCGTCGGCGAAGCGCGACACCTCGCCGAACTTGTGGGTAATCATCAGTACCGAAATATCGCCCCTATGGGCCATGTCGCGCATCAGGCCCAGCACCTCTTCGGCTTCCTGCGGCGTCAGCACCGAGGTGGGCTCGTCGAGAATGATCAGGTGTCGGTCCAGATACAGCTGCTTGAGGATTTCCAGCTTCTGCTTCTCGCCCGCCGCCAGCGAACTGACCGAGCGCTCGATATCCAGCCGGAACGGCATGCGCTGCATGAAGTCGTTGAGCCGCCTGCGCTCCAGTGGCCAGTCGATGCGCCAGCCGAGGTCGCCACGCGACAGCACCAGATTCTCCGCCACGCTCAGACCCGGCGCCACAGTAAAGTGCTGGTAGACCATGCCGATACCCAACGCATGGGAATCGCGAGGTGTGCGGATCTGCTGCTGACGGTTGTTGACCAGCAACTCGCCATCGTCCAGGGGCCCGTAACCGACGATGCCCTTGACCAGCGTGCTCTTGCCCGCGCCGTTCTCGCCCAGCAGCGCATGCACGGTACCGGCACGCACGGTCAGCGACACCTCCGCCAATGCCTGAAAGCTGCCGAAGGATTTGCTCGCACTGATGATTTCCAGGCTGATTGCACGCATGTTCAAGACTCGCTCAACAGCTCGACGAGCGACACCGAGTCGGACACCGCGCCGAACACACCGCCCTGCATCTTGACCATGTGCAGTGCTGCCAGATGGTTGCCCGGGTCGGTGGCGCCGCAGCAGTCTTCCAGCAACAGGCACTCGAAGCCGCGATCGTTGGCCTCACGCATGGTGGTATGCACGCAGACGTCAGTGGTAATGCCGCACAGAATCAGATTCTCGATGCCTCGGGTACGCAGGATCAGTTCCAGGTCAGTGGCGCAGAACGAGCCCTTGCCGGGTTTGTCGATGATTATTTCGCCGTCCAGCGGTTGCAGTTCCGGGATCAACTCCCAGCCCGGCTCACCACGCACCAGAATGCGACCACAGGGGCCCGCATCACCGATACCGGCACCGATGCGCTGGGACCGCCAGCGCTTGTTCACCGGCAGGTCAGATAGGTCTGGACGATGTCCCTCGCGGGTGTGGATGATGTGAAAGCCCTGTTTACGCATGACCTGCAGCACCCGGCTGATCGGCTCGATGGGTGCACGCACGGCCGCCAGATCATAACCCATGGTATCGACGTAGCCGCCTTCACCACAGAAGTCGATCTGCATGTCGATGATGATCAGCGCGGTATTGGCCGGGTGCAGCTGACCGTTGTACGGCCAGGGGTAAGGGCTGGAAGCAAGAAAACGTTCGCTCACTGTGGTTACTCCTGACTGTCCGGATTGTAGAGTCGCTCGGGCGCGGCAAAGCCGCAGGCGCTGCCGTCGGTATGCACGACCTCGTCTTCCCAGGGCAGGCGGTACTGGCCGGCAGCGAGATCATGCATGTAGGTGTAGGGGCAATCCTGTGCTCCACCCTTGACCGCCACGTAACCACGGTGACCAAACTGATAGATGTTGTTTTCCACGCCCCAGTGCTTGCGCGCCTCGCGCACCAGGTCCGGACGCAGCTCGCAGGACACGATCTCATCCGCGCGCCCGCCGCCCTCGGCCATCGGTATGCCATCGAAATCGACGAACATGGCTTCGCCCATGGAATCGAAAGTGCCGTCGGAACCGCACATGCACACACTGGCGGTCTGCATCAGGTTGGTGAAGGAATTGACCTGATTGGTGATCCTCCATGAGTGGCGGATCGGCGCGGTATAGCCTGCGGTGCGAATCATGATTTCCGCTCCCTTGTAGGCGCACTCACGAGCCATTTCCGGAAACATGCCGTCATGGCAGATGATCAGGGCCAGTTTGCTGCCGCGTGGCCCATCGCAGACCGGAATACCGAGGTTGCCCGGCTCCCAGGGCTCGACCGGCACCCAGGGGTGCAGCTTGCGGTAATAGAGGCGCACTTCGCCGGTGTCATCGACGATGATGCCGCTGTTGTAGGGGTTGCCGTGCGGGTTGGCTTCCATGATCGAGAAGCAGCCCCAGATGGTGTGGTCGATGCAGGCCTGCTTCAACGCGGCCACTTCGGGCCCGTCCAGCGTGCACATGATATCCGGCGAGGTATCCATCGACAGACCGTGCAGCGAGTACTCCGGAAACACAATCAGGTCCATGCTCGGCATGCTGCGCCGCGCCTTGCCGATCATCGACACGACCTTCTGCGTCTGGGTCCAGAGCTCATCGCGGGTATGCGGGTCCGGCAGCTTCAGCTGTGCCAATCCGATCACGACGCCATTGGGTGATTTGTTCAGCCCACCAAGTCCACTTGCCATGGTCATTTCCTCTATCGGTTGAGACTGAGCTCGCCGGGAGCCCCTGTCAGTGTGCGATTCGGACGACAGGTCGCAAGCATCACGGCCATCGTCAGGATGTAGGGTGCGGCGCTGTACAGGTAGTAACCGGAGCTGATGCCTACCGATTGCAGTGCCGGGCCGATGGCGCCAGCCGCGCCGAAAACCATCGAGGCCCATAGGCAGTTCAGCGGTTGCCAGCGGGCAAAGATCACCAGCGCCACGGCCATCAGGCCCTGACCGCTGGACAGACCTTCGTTCCAACTGCCTGGGTAATAGAGCGACAGGTAGGAGCCGCCTATACCCGCCAGAAAACCGCCCACCGCCGTGGCCATGACGCGCACCCGCAGTGGCCGGTAGCCCAGCGCCTGAGCCGACTCGGAGTGGTCCCCGACCAGCCGCAGCACCAATCCCCAGCGCGTGCTGCGCAAGCCCCAGTGCAGGAAGACCGCCAGCGCCACACCGATGAAGAACAGCATGTTGATGTTCAGAGCCGAACGAATACGCCCGTCGTCACTCCAGGCACCGAGGGAGATCGACGGCAGCATCGGCGCCTGTGGTTGGATGAAGGCCTTGCCGAGAAAGAACGCCAAGCCGGTACCGAGCAGCATCAGTGCTATACCGAAGGCAATGTCATTGACCCGCGGTAGCGAGCAGACGATGCCGTGCAGCAGACCGAGCAACAGCCCCGCGCCACCTGCCGCCAGCACCCCGTTCCAGGCCGAGCCGGACAGGTAGGCCACCGCGTAACCGGTCATCGCGCCGGCCACCAGAATGCCTTCCAGGCCCAGGTTGATGCGGCCACTCTTCTCGGTCAGGCACTCGCCGAGGCTGACGAACAGGAACGGTGTGCCGACCCGTACCGCGCCCGCCAGCAGGGCCAGCAGGAAGGTCACGAAATCCAGATCACCCATGTTGCACCTCGATCCCCTTCACCTTGCTGGCATGCTCCTCCAACGCGATGCGCCATCGCGTGATCCTGCCCACCAACGCCTCCCAGGCGAGCAGATTGGTGAACAGCAGACCCTGCAGAATCAATGTGGTGGCATCGGGCAGATCCAGCCGCCGTTGCAGCAGGCTGCCACTGGCCTCGATGCCGCCGACCAGGGTCGCGCAGACGATGATCGCCAGCGGGTTATGCCGGGCGGCAAAGGACACCAGAATGCCGCTGATGCCATAGCCGACGATCAGCGAAGCATTGGCGCTGCCCTGCACCGCACTGACCTCGTACATACCCGCCAGCCCGGCTGCCGCACCACCCAGCACACAGGTGAGAATCACCAGTCGGTTGACCGGCAGGCCGAGCATGCGCGCGGTCCGTACGTTGCCGCCGACCACGTCCAGTGCAAAACCCTTGACGCTGTGACGCACCAGCACGTAGGCCATCAGGCAGGTAATGAGGCCGGCGACCAGCCCCCAGTGAACGCGGAAGGCGTCTTCACTGATCACACCGATCATCAGCGAATAGTCCAGCCCCACGGTGGAGGGTTTGTTCAGGCTGGAAGGATCACGCAGCGGTCCTTCGACCAGATGATTGAACAGCGCAATGGCAATATAGGACAGCAGCAGACTGCCGATGGTCTCGTTCAGCCCACGTTTCTGCCGCAACCAGCCGTTGAGACCGATCCAGAACCCGCCGACGAGCATCGCCGCCATGCCCATGGCAATCAGCGTCGCCAGTGGCGGCAACCCGGTCAGCCACAGCGGTAGCGTCGCGGCCGCCAGCCCACCCAGCACCAGCGCCCCTTCGCCGCCGATGATGATCAGCCCCGCACGCGCCGGTAGCGCCACGCACAGCGCCGTCAGCATCAACGGCGCGGCGCGTTGCAATGTATTTTCCCAGGCGAAGGACGAGCCGAAGGCACCTTCGAACACCAGCCGCACCGCCTCGAATGCCGGTTTACCCTGGAAAGCGAGGAACAGCACGAACAACGCGAAGGAGCTGATGATTGACAGCACGGTAGGCAGGCCTGGCAATGCCAGCCTGGCCAACCTGCTTGCGAGATAATGTGGATTCATTGATCAGATATCGCCGCGCACGCCTTCGACGAGGTAGTTCATCTGCTCCAGCACCACATCGGTCTGACCCAGCGACTCACCCTCGGCCAGCACCATATTGCCCTTGTTGTCGTTGAGCGGGCCCTTGAACAGGGTGAACTCGCCGGCAATCATCGCCGCCTTGACCGCATCCGCCTGCTCACGCGCCGCCGCACTGACGTTACTGCCGTAATCCGAGGTCTTGACGAAGCCTTCGGCCAGACCGCCACGCAGGAAGTTGTTCATGGCCTGACCTTGCTGAGCCGCTTCGACGTGAGCGCGGTAAGGCGTCTCCCAGTTCCACTCGGCACCGGTCAGGTAACCCTTGGGGGCCAGTGCCGCCTGGCTGGCGTGGTAGCCGCAACTCATCGCACCACGGCGCTCAGCCGTTTCGACAATGACCTTGGGGCCGTCCACATGGCAGGTCAGCACGTCACAGCCCTGGTCGATCAGCCCATTGGCAGCTTCTGCTTCGCGCACCGGCAGCGACCAGTCACCGGTGAAAATCACGGTGGTGGTGATCTCCGGATCCACCGAACGTGCACCCAAGGTAAAGGCGTTGATATTGCGCAGCACCTGGGCCACCGGTTTGGCCGCGATAAAGCCGATGCGCTTGGTCTTGCTCATGTGGCCGGCGACCACACCATTGAGGTACTGGCCCTCATCGATATAGCCAAAGAAGCTGCCGACATTCTTCGGGTGCTTGCTCTCGTCCCACAGGCCACCGCAATGCGCGAAGCGCACATCCGGATAGCGCTGGGCCACGCGCAGCACATGGGGATCGAAATAACCGAAGGACGTGGCAAAAATCAGCTCCGCACCATCCTGGCGAATCATCGCTTCCATCGCCTGCTGCACCGCAGAGGTTTCCGGAACGTTCTCTTCCTCGATCACCTTGACGTTGGGCATGCTGCGGATGATGCGCGCGGCCTGGGCGTGGGCCTGGTTGTAACCGAAGTCATCGCGCGCGCCAACGTAGACGAAGCCGACCACCAGCGGCTTGTCCGCTGCGCGGGCAAAGCTGAATGGCATGGCTGCAGTGACGCCGATCAGACCAGCCAGTTTGAGAAACTTACGACGATCAAAATCCGACATGGGCACGTTCCTGTTGAGTATGTATTCATGTGTTCAATCATGTATACATTCTCTAAAGCAGGATGCGTGCCAGGCTTCAGGCGTTGAATTCAGTGCCTTTTATGCCAGTTAGTGCCTTGTTTTGAGTCACGCCCGCCCCTCCCCGCACAAAGTTCGAGCCTACGAATATCCGGGCGCACAAGCAGGGCGGGAAGATGGACCTCCACAGGCCCTAGGGTTCCGGCAGGCTCCAATCGATGGGCTGACGGCCCTGCTCGATCAGGTAGGCATTGGCCGCCGAGAAATGCCCGGAGCCGATGAAGCCGCGATGCGCCGACAGCGGCGATGGATGCACGCTCTTGAGTATCAGATGGCGGGAGCGGTCGATCTGCTGGCCCTTCTTCTGCGCATAGCTGCCCCAGAGCATGAACACCAGGTGCTCGCACTGGGTATTGAGAATATCGATGATCTTCGAGGTGAAACGCTCCCAGCCCCGGTTGGCATGGGCACCGGCCTGCCCCTGGGTCACCGTCAGCACCGCATTGAGCAGCAGCACACCCTGATCGGCCCAATGCTGCAGGTCACCGTGCGAGGGTATCGGGTAGCCCAGATCGCGCTGGATTTCCTTGAAGATGTTCTGCAGTGACGGCGGCGTGCGCACGCCCGGCTGCACGGAAAAGCTCAACCCATGCGCCTGTCCTGGCCCGTGGTAGGGGTCCTGGCCGATGATGACCACCTTGACGCTGTGCAGCGGCGTGCTGTTCAACGCATTGAAGATCAAGGGTCCGGGCGGATAGACCACCTTGCCGGCGGCCTTCTCGGCCAGCAGGAATTCACGCAGTTGCTGCATGTAAGGCTGCTCGAACTCATCGCCCAGCGCCTGTTTCCAGTCCTCGGCCAACTGTACGGTGCGACTGCCCATGATCATTGCGCCAGCGGAACGGACTGGGCGCTGCAGCGCACCACACGCTGGCGATTATCCACCAGCAGGCCGGACAGGCCGTTGTGCCGCGTATCATGCAGGATCATCACCCCATCCACGCACTCGGCAACATGATTGGCCGCCTTGGCCTGCAGTTGACCGGCTTCGGTCGAACCAATGGTCACCAGGCTGAACTCCGCCACCAGCAGGCCCTCTTCCTCCCGCGCAAAATTCAGGTAGCCGTAGAAATGCAGCACGGCCATGGTCAGGAACAGGGTGCCCAGGGCAGTGAAGATAAATGGTAGCTTGTTGACTTCCTGCTTCTCGCTCATGCAAAAAACTCCTTACAGAATAGTAGCCTAGAGGATATTGGCATAGTCAGCCTCGATACGGTCGAGGCTGAGATTGGTCAGGAACCCGGAAAAGCACATCCAGGCACTCAGGGCATTGAGATCGGCGAAGGGTTCCGGCAGATAGCGCGGCGGCACCACCAGCCCCTCCTCCACCAGTTGGCCGAGGGTGCGCATGTCCTCCAGGGTGGTCTTGCCGCAGAACAGCAGGGGAATCTGCTGCAGCTTGCCCTGGCGCACCGCCAACTGGATGTAGTTGTAGGTCAGGATGAAACCCTTGAGGTAGGCCAGGTCCTTGGTGAACGGCAACCCGTCGCTGCTGGAACCGCGGAATACGCGGCTGGCGTTGTTGTAGCTGTCTTCCTCGCTGTAGCCTTCGCCCTGGTAGAAGCCGAACACATCGAGAAAATCACCACCGGATTCGGCCAGCTGAATCGCCCGGGTGCGATTGGTCAGCTTGCGCAGGCGCGAGGGGTAGGAAGCGAAGGTGATCACTTCCATCAGGATCGCCAGCCCCTCCTGGGTCACGGTGGAGGACGGCGGCCCCTTGGCCAGGAAGGTACAGATCGGCTGGTGCTGGCCGTTGAGGCTGGTGGCCACATGCACCATGCCCTCGTGCACCGCGAGTATCTTCAGATCCCGCTGGTTGAACATCGCATCGCTGCGGATCTTGATGTAGTCGGCACCGGCAGCGGCATCGGCGACGATACCGTCGGACTCGAACACCCGCACCGCCTGATCGTCCGGAAACACCCGGTTCATCTGTTCCTGCAGGATGGCTACCGCCTCGGGCGCAGCGATGGTCTTGGGCTCGCGCCCCAGATCGTTGCCGATATTGCTCAGCGACTCGCTGAGCATGATGCCCAGGTCGGTGATGGTCGGGTCGCCAGCATGGAAAGCATCGGAGGCCGAGCCGTACAGTTCCTGGGAAATCCGCCCCATCTCCGGGGTGCCACGGGCTTCGAGCATGCGGATGACCATGCGGTACTCGCGGCACATACGCCGCATGATCTGGCCCACCGGGTTGAAGGTGCCGAGCTGACGGGTGATATCGCGTTCTATGTCCTGAAACAGCTGAAGGCGCTCGGCCGGGTCGAAGGCCATCGGGCGGCGCTTGTAATAATCCGGGCCGACATCCGGGAGCTTCTTGCAACCATCGCGGAAGAACTGATCGCGGATGCTGTCATCCCACTTGATCGCATCCAGCACCCGAATCGGCGCCTGGGCCTCGACGATCCGGTCGGACAGGCTGCGAATGACCAGTTGGTATTGCTCGCTCTGTTTTACCGCCATGCGGTGCTCCCTGTTGTGCTGTTTGCCGCCACGTTCTGCTCGTTGCTCGTTGCTCGTTGCTCGTTGCTCGTTGCTCGTTGCTCGTTGTCGTGCAAGGAAACATTGATCTTGTTGGCTTGTGAAGTGGCCGGGTCAGGTACCGCCTGGGGCGGACACGCACAGGTACATCCATGTAGCTCGCGGTTGCCATCCCTGGCAACCGACGGTCCGCCCCAGGCGGTACCTGACCCGGCTCTTGAGCTTCAGTGTGGATCAATGTTTCCGGCAAATCTGTTTGTCGGG
>NZ_PCQD01000019.1 GCF_002979975.1 Pseudomonas sp. MYb185
GAGAGGGGGAGCCCCTTCACTCCCCCAAAATCCGCCTCAACAACCCGGCCGTCGAAGAATCCGCCCCCTCCAACTCCTGCGTCTCCCCCCGAATCCTTGCCAGCGTATCCACCGCCAACCGCTTGCCCATCTCAACCCCCCACTGATCGAACGGGTTGATACCCCAGATCACCGATTGCACGAACACCTTATGCTCATACATCGCAATCAGCGCACCCAGGCTGTAGGGCGTCAGCTCGTCCAGCAGCAGTGTCGAACTCGGCTGGTTCCCCCGATAACGCTGATAGACCGGCATGCTCTCCGGGTCCTTCAACGCAGCGTCCCCCAGCGCCAGCAACCGCGACTGCGCCAGGCAGTTGGCCAACGCCAGCTCATGCTGGGCCACCAGCTCTTCCATTACCTCGTCCCGGGTTTCGTGATAACGCCGCGCCGGCATGATGAAGTCACAGGTCACCGCCTCGGTGCCCTGGTGCAACAGTTGATAGAAGGCATGCTGGGCATTCGGCCCCACATCACCCCAGATGATCGGACAGGTATGGTGCTCCACCAGCTTCCCTTCACGGGTCACGCTCTTGCCGTTGGACTCCATCTCCAGCTGCTCCAGATACAGCGGCAGATGCTTCAATCGCCCATCATAGGGCAGTATCGCCTGGGCGTTAATTCCCAAGATATTGGTATTCCATACGCCGATCATCGCCATCAGCACCGGCAGGTTGGATTCCCAGGGAGCCGACTTGAAATGCTCGTCCATCAAATGCGCCCCGGCCAGCAGGCGGCGAAAGCCGTCCATCCCCGCCGTCAGCGCAATCGGCAAGCCAATCGCCGACCACAGGGAGTAGCGCCCCCCCACCCAGTCCCAGATCCGCAGTTGGTGCTCCTCACTGATCCCCCACTCGGTCATCTTCGCCGCAGCGGAAGACACCCCGAGGAAATGGCAATGCAGCACACCCGGCTTGCTGCCCAGCGTGTGCTGCAACCAATGCCGGGCGGTATCGGCATTGCTCAGGGTATCGATGGTGGTGAACGACTTGGAGGAGATGATGAACAGCGTCGAGTGCGGATTGAGCGTGCGCAGCAACTGCGACAGCTGACTACCATCCATGGTCGAGGCAAAATGCATGTTCAGGCGTGATGAGGTGAGCATGACACTGTCACATAGCGCATCACTGATCATCAGCGGCCCCAGATCCGAGCCACCCACCCCGATATTGACCACATCGGTCACCACCTCACCGGTCACACCGCGCCACTGACCAGAGTGAATCTTGTTGACGATGCGCTCCATCTGCCCCAACTGCTCATGCACCTGGGCGGTGACGTCTTCGCCCCCAACCCGGCACTCGGCCTCCGCCGGCAGCCGCAGCGCCCAGTGCATGGCCGGCCGGCCCTCGGTACAGTTGACCAACTCGCCATTGAACAGCTTGCCGATCCATTCCTGCAGCTTGCTCTGTTTGGCCAGCTGGAACAGATTGGCCAGCGTCTGCTCGGTCAACCGCTGCTTGGAATAATCGAACAGCAAAGGCCCGCATTCGCAATGCAACCGCTCGAAACGCTGCGGGTCCGTCGCGAACAGCTGGGCCAGATGCTGTTCCTTCATGCTATCGGCGTGGTCCGCCAGAACGCGCCAGATCATAATTCTGCCTTTAGTAAAAGTTCTAACAACCCCACGGGGTGTAGCGCCCCGCTCCGCGTTCGAGCGCTACGCCTGAGGCGTCCCTTGTCGTCGCGCAGGTGCGCGACAACCCAACTTAGCGCCTACCTATGCCGTAATAAGTGAACCCACTACGCTTCATATACGCCGGGTCCCACACGTTGCGTCCATCCAGCACCAGCGGGTGGCGCATCTCGGCCTTCATCCGCGCAAAATCCGGGCTCCAGAACGACTTCCACTCGGTCACCAGCATCAAGGCATCCGCCCCGGCAACCGCCGCATAGGGATCGTCATGCAGTACCAGGTCATCCCGCTGGCCAGCCCACTCCGCCAGCGCCGGCAGTGCCCGCGGATCATGCACATGCACCTGCACACCCTGGGCCCACAGCGCCTCGATCAGCTTCAGCGCCGGCGCGTTGTCGATGCGCGAGGACTCGGGCTTGAATGCCACGCCCCAGATCGCCACCTTGCGGCCATCCAGGTGATTGTCATAGTGCCGCCACAACTTGCGGAACAACGCCTCCTTCTGGCGCTCGTTGATCTGCAACACTTCTTCCAGCAACTGCGCCTGCAGACCGCTGTGCTGCAGCGTACTGGCCAGACTCATCACATCACGGGAGAAGCTCAGGCCACCAAAGCCACAACCGGGATACAGATAAGCCTCACCAATCCGCTTGTCCGCCCCCATCCCCTGGCGTACCCGCTCGATATCCACATCCAGGTTGTCCGCCAGATTGGCCATATCGTTCATATAGCTCAGGCGCGTAGCCAGCATGCCGTTGATCGCCAGCTTGGTGAATTCCGCCTCCCGCGGGCGCATCTGCATGATCGCATCGCGGCGGCGGTTGAACGGGCGCAGGATCTCCGCTACCAGGCGTATGGCCCAGGGCAGGTCCGCACCCACCATCCAATGCTCGGCACGGGTAAAGCCATTCAAGGCCGCACCCTCGGTCAGCAGGTCAGGAATACTCACCACTGCCCCATGACGGGAATCCGCCCCCGGTCGCTTCAACAGCGAGGCCTGCAACGCCTCAGTGCTGCCAACCGGAAAGGTCGACTGATTGACCACCAGAAATTCCGGGTCGATATCCGCCCGCAAGGAGTTCACCAACCGGTGCGCCAACTCCAGGGCATCGGGCGACAAGGCCAGCCACAGCACCGTACAGCGCTCATCCGGCAAGGCATCGAGTCCCGCCACAATCAACCGACCCGAGCGCTTCTGCTCGGCCATCAGACTGGCAAGACCCGGCTCACGAAAGGGAAATTCCTCACCGTCCAGCGCATCGGCTATCGGGCCGGCAGGCACATGCAAGGTAACTTGATGCCCAGTGGATGCCAGCGCCGCAGAGCTGACCAGTGCGCACAGCGTATCGCCATACACCTCAATGTACATGGATCAATCCTCAGCCTTGGTAACGCGCCAGCATCGCCCGGAAATCAGCGCCCAACTGCGGATGTTGCAAACCATAGGCGACGGTCGCCTCCAGATAACCCAGCTTGCTGCCGCAATCATAGGAACGGCCGGAAATATGCCAAGCCTCGACACCTTCCCCTTTCATCAGCTCGGCAATCGCATCGGTCAACTGAATCTCGCCACCGGCGCCCGGCTGGGTATTGGCCAACAGCTCGAAGATACGCGCCGGCAATACATAGCGGCCGACAACCGCCAGGTTGGAAGGCGCCTCTTCACGCGGCGGCTTCTCCACCACCCGGGTCATCAGCGCATGATTACCGGCCTGCAGCTCAATGCCACTGATATCCACCACCCCATACTGGCTGACCAGCTCCTCCGGTACCGGCTCAACCATGATCTGGGCATGGCCGCCGGTCTCGATAAAGCGTTGCGTCATCAAACCCAGATCGTTGGTGGCACCCGTACCCTGCTCCACCAGCACATCCGGCAGCAGTACCGCAAAGGGTGCGTCACCCACCACCGGGCGGGCACAATACACCGCATGGCCCAGGCCCAGTGCACGGCCCTGACGCACCGCTGTCACTTTCAGCTCCGGCGGCGCGATGTCGCGCAGCACCTGCAACAGTTCCTTCTTGCCCCGGCGCTCCAGCTCTGCCTCCAGCTCGTAGTTCACATCGAAGTGATCCTCGATGGCCTTCTTGCTGGAATGCGTCACCAAAACGATCTCATTGATCCCAGCCGCCAATGCCTCCTCGACCACATACTGGATCACCGGCTTGTCCACCACCGTGACCATCTCCTTGGGGATCGCCTTACTGGCCGGAAGAAAGCGCGTACCCAACCCAGCAACCGGCAAAACAGCTTTAGTGACCTTCACGGTAACTCCTGATTCTCAATAAGTTTTTTCAGAAAATAAGAAAGCGTAGCGCAGAAAGAGTTCAGACTGAATCTGTACCCAAACCCAGCTTCGCAGAAACGATATGACGCGACTGGCAACGGGAGGGAATCGTTAGCCAAACAAGATGCGTACAACCATCACAACAGTCATGGGGTATAGCGCCCGGTTCGCGTTCGAGCGCTACGCCTGTGTCAAGGCCGCATCATGCTTGACATAAAAGGGAACCCCAACACGCTCGATATGTTCAACAAGCGACGCATTGTCAATCCGGTGCAGCAGTGACAGATCCACCGTCCAGGGCAGCAACAAATCATCGATCTGGTTTTCTATCGTCAACAGCATCGACAGATCCAGCATCTCTCCCTTGATCGTCAGATCGATATCCGATCCAGGTCGATAGTTTCCCTTGGCACGCGAGCCATACAGCAGAACCTCATCAATCTGCGGCCACTGGTTGAATACCTGCGTCAACTGCTCAATCGCCTCGTCAGGCAGACCGTATAGCAAGGTTGTCATATTGCCTCGGCCCTACTCTGCATATCCGTCTCGAACCGAGCGAACAAATCATGATAGCTATTCAGGATCTTATCGGTGATCTCGTTGGCAACAGACTCGTTGTAAGTATGGGCAGACTGATTACGACTCTTGATCATCTCCATCCAGCCTTCCCCATCAGCAATCAGCCCATGTTTGAAGGCATTACGGATAGCGTCCCTGGACCCTGTTATGCCTGGGTTGCCCTGATAGAGAAAGTAGTCCTTCATCACATTCCAGGCCAGTTCAAAGACGAATTCGAACGCCTGAATCACTCCTTGCTTCTCCAAGTCACTCAGGTCCCGGGAATGCGCCAACTCCACCGCGCTAACCAGCCGAGCTCGCGCCCGCTTGAAGTTTGCCAAACGCTGCACCCAGCGAATGTCTTGACCATCCATCACTCTTCTCCCAAAAATTGTCGAGGCAAGCATGAGGCGCACACTACCCCACCTCCACACAAAGTTACACTTAGTGTGACTTAACGTAGAGATAATGCCAGGGGTGTAGCGCCCCGGTCCGCGTTCGGGCGCTACGCCTCCCCCAAAAAACACCAAATGAGCTATACAGAATAATTCCCCCCTCAATGACAAGGAGAAAGTCATGCCCAAAAGAAGACTGGTCTTGTGCCTGGACGGCACCTGGAATTCCAACGACAAAAGCGACAAGGTAACCAACATCGTCAAGCTCCTGCGCTCGGTCCCGGCAGTCGCAGACGATGGCACCAGCCAGGTTCTCTATTACGGACGCGGCGTTGGGACAGCGAAGGGAGAAAAAGTGCGGGGCGGCTTCAGCGGCGCCGGGCTGGATAACAATGTTATCGACGCCTACCGCTTCCTCGGCAACAACTACCAGCCAAGTGATGAGATCTACCTCTTCGGCTTCTCCAGGGGAGCCTACACTGCCCGCAGCCTCGCGGGACTGCTCAACCTGGCGGGCATATTCCACCCATCCTGCCTCGGCGGTCCTCTGGAACAGCTGCTGGACATTCGCCGCTCGGATAAATACGACAACAACGAAGCAAGAAAGACCGCCATAGCCGCGATCGACAACCTCAAGCGCCACGAAAACATCCGGATCAAATGCGTCGGCGTATGGGACACCGTCGGCTCACTGGGCATACCAGGTGACTGGGCCAAGAACCTGTCCTTCGCCTCACGCTGGTACTTCCATGACGTACGCCTGGGGCCGCACGTCGATATAGCACTGCACGCCCTGGCCATCGATGAAAAGCGCGCCGCCTTCCCACCCACCCTGTGGGAAAAACCCATCAATCAGGCACTGCCACCCGGTCAGATAGTCGAACAGGTCTGGTTTCCCGGCGTCCACTCCAACATAGGCGGCTCCTACCCCGACAGCGACCTCTCGGACATCACCCTCGACTGGATGATCAAGCGCCTGCGCACCCACACCGGCCTCGCCATCGAACCCCACGACACCACGCTGGATCTGCAACAACCCATAGAATCACGCATAAACGGCAAAGGCATCGAAAGCCGAACGCTGCTGTACCGCGCCATGCTCAGCCATACCTACCCTTACCTGCGCACAATCTGCGACGTGATCACACCAGCAACCGGCAAGCTCGATGGCCTGATCCGCAACAACGTCAGCCTCACCAACAGCCGCCGCAATTCACCCAACCCAGAAGAAGAAACCGTCAATGAACGCCTGCACATCTCCGCCCTGCAGCGCTGGCAACTGGAGCATGTCCAGCACGACGCGCCAGTGGACAAAGACATTGCCCCGGCACCCTATCGGCCACCGAACCTGACTGCAGTGATCAAGCAGGCACCAGGAAAAACCATTCCGGTAGTCGGCTGGGACGGTGAGCTGATACCACCAGAGCAAGTGCCCTGGCCCACCAACAACTGAATCAGAGCACAGAAAATACCAGCGGCCTCAATGGGGTGTAGCGCGCCTGCGCTACGCCAACACCGTCCCTGGCCCCAGCTTCACCCCCGCTTCCACCACCACGTGATATCCGCAACTACTACCCGCCTGCAACCAAGCCCGCGCCCCAACCCGCACACCGCCAGCCAGTTGCACGCCCACACCTATATGGGACAGTTCTTCCATCACCACATCATGGTCCACCGTGGCATTGGCATTGATGATCGCCCCCTTGCCCACCTTCGACACGGTGCCGACCACCGCACCGGCCATCACGGCAGTGCCAGCACCAACCATTGCGCTGGGGCTAACCCACGCTTTGGGATGCACGACGGAAACCAGTTCAATTCCCGCTTGCTCAATCAGACCAATCCAATGTTCACGTACTGAATTATTACCCACCGCAGCTATGGCACCCTCGCAACAACTTGCAAACTGCGCAATATCTGCAACCTTGCCCCGGACCTCGCAACCCAATGCCTCGGTCACATCCGGCCAGGCGTCATCAAGAAAGAGCACAGCATTCCATTGCCCACCCAACAAAGCCGCCTCGGCCACGGATTTACCATGACCACCTGCACCCAATACAAGCAGAGTACGAGCCATCACGCTTTCTCCAATTGGCCAGCATTGAATTTTACTGCCAGCACAGCCAATGGCAGATAGGCAATCAACAAGCCCAACAACCCATCGATATAACCAAGCGCCACTACACAGGCCCAGGGCAGCAGCCAAAGTACATTGATTGCCAGCACCGCCAGCGTAACCGGTAGATGGGCACCGTATTCACGCGACGCATATTGATAGGCATGACTGCGGTGAGCCTCATACACCTTGTCCCCACGCATCAGCCGGCGCAGCAGGGTAAAGGTGGCATCCAGCACAAATACGCCCAACAGAATCAACCAGGCCCAAAGCAACTGCGGAGCCACCCACGCAGCCTGCAAGGCCAGCCCGCCGAGCATCACCCCCAGAAAACCACTGCCCGCGTCCCCCATGAAGATACGCGCAGGCGGAAAGTTCCAGACCAGAAACCCTACTACAGCAGCACCCAGTAGCAAGGGTGCGGTGGCCAACATCGGTATTCCTACCAGTGCATACAGCAGCCCGCCCCCCACACAAACGGTAATCGCCTCCACACTGGCGATACCATCAATACCATCCATGAAGTTGTACAGATTCAGCAGCCACACCAACATCACCGCTGCCAGCACATAACCGATCAATCCAAGATCAAAGCTCGTACCCAGCAACGCCAATCGTGGCAGCTCCGGCAGCCAGGCCAACAACCAGGCTGCCGCCATGAAGTGAGACAACAGCCGCCAGCGCGCCGCAATATGGCCGTGGTCATCCAAAAAACCGATCACTGCTACCAAAGCGCCCGTTCCCATCAGCCCAATGACCAACGGCCAACTCAACCAACCTTGATGACCTATCAGCGGCAGCACAGCCAGATAGGCCAGGACAATAGCTACACCACCGCCCCGAGGCGTAGGAATTGAATGCGAACTACGCGCATTGGGTATATCCATCAGGCTGCGAGACAAGGCATAACGGCGCAGCATCCAGGTCAATAGCAAAGCAACACTAAAAACACCTGGCAACAAAATCCATAAAGACATGCGATTACTCGTTCAGAAAGGCAGAAGCAGCAGCGCGAAAACCATCATCAACCGACACAGGCGGACTCCAGTTCAAGGTTTCACGTGTATGGCGGATATCAACCTGCAGAGAGCCACATAAACGCTGCGCAACCGCACGCTTGCCCAACATGGCAGCACCGGCTTCAAGCAGCCCGGCAGGTACAGGCAGCAAACGCGCATTCTTGCCCAGCGCCTGCCCCATACGACGCAGCATTTCCGTGGTAGACAAATCCTCTCCATCACTGACCAGGAAGGTCTCATTCGCAGCAGCCGGATGGTCAATGCAAGTCACTATCAGATCCACGAGGTTATCCAGGGAAACCAAGCTACGTTTATTATGAATCGCTCCTAACGGCAACGGCACACCTTTGCTCAACCAACTCATCATGCTGCGAAAATTGGCTTTTACCCCCGGCCCATACACCAGCACAGGACGGATGATGACTACCTCCATTCCGGTGGTTTTGGCAATCTCGCGCAACCCATGCTCTGCTTCCATTTTGGAGACACCGTAAGGGTCTTGTGGCGCAGGAGTGTCAAAAGCCGTATAGGGTTTGTCTGGCTCTGTGCCTTCCCCGTTCACCTTGATAGAGCTGATAAAGATGAAGCGCTTAACACCAGCCTCAGCAGCCTGCCGTGCCAGACTCAAGCTACCATCGACATTAACTTTTCGAAACTCACCCAGCGAATCAGCAGACTGATCGCTCATGATGTGGACACGTGCAGCGCTGTGAATGACCACTTCCTGTCCAGCTACCCCCCTCGCCCAAGGCTGATCGGCAGACAATTCATCAAACTGAAAAATGGGAACTGGTAATATAGCAGCGGATGTGTCCCGAACCGCTGCCGTCATTGTATATCCTCTCCTGTTCAGCAAGTTCAACACTTTCTGACCGATAAAGCCCGTGCCACCCGTTACAAAAATAGATTTATTTTCCAATATTGCTCTCCAGCTCGGCATAAATATCCAAGTGCTGCTGAACAATGTTTTCAATAGCGAACTCACGCTCGGCCATGGCACGGCCTGCCGCGCCCATTTTCTGGCGCAATGCGCTATCCTCAATTAACTTCTGCATCGCATCTGCCAGCGCAATTACGTTTTTTACTGGCACAAGCAGGCCAGTCACGCCCGGATCAATCGCGTCCCTACAACCAGGAACATCAGTAGTAACCACCGCCCGTCCGCAAGCCGCTGCCTCAAGCAATACCTTAGGTAAACCCTCCCGGTAGGATGGCAGCACTACTAAATGAGCGTCAGCAAACAATTCAGCAATGTCTTTACGATAGCCAAGCACCTCCATCAGCCCTTCCTGTCGCCACCTTTCAATTTCTTCACTGGTAATCGAAGTTGGGTTACCGGGGTCTGGATCACCAACGAGCCTGAAAGTCGCCTGTACTCCTCTCTCATGAAGCAGGCTCACAGCCTCAACATATTCATACACACCCTTATCACGAAGTAACCGCGCAGCAAAGCAAACCATAGGCAGTCTGGCAGGCTCAGGAAAAGCTTGATAAGAAGACAGATCAACCCCAGACCCACGGATCATTTTCACCTTAGACCTATCCAATGCCCCAGCAGATAACAGCACATCACGATCATCAGGATTCTGAAAAATGACACGTAGATTTTTCTTTCCAAATGCGAGGCTATACATGATAGATACAACATTACGCACTATCACTGCTTTTCTGCCAGAAGACATAAATACGTAACCAAGGCCCGATACCGCACTTGCCACACCACCTACCGGGGCCAACCTTGCAGCCAAACCACCATAAAGGACGGGTTTGATAGTAACAAGGTGAAGCAAAGTCGGCTTCACCTGCCACAGCAAGCGAACCAGAGAGGAAAATGCCCTGATCTCTGAAAATACATTCTTACCACTACGTGAAAAGGGCAACATATAATGCTCAAAACCTTCGGACTGAATATCCGCAACTTTCGCACCTGGCATGGTCGCGATGAACACCGTGTAACCCGAGGAGCGAGCAGCCTCCGCAACCGGCAACCTATGTGAAATAAAAAATGACGCATCGTTAACGACCATGAGTAAAACTTTCTTCACGCGTCCTCCGCTGTGAGCCTAGCTAATGAATATATGCAGAAATACTCAGCTCCGCTCGCTCACGTTGGCTATATACCAAGGCATGGCAAGCTCAATACCTTCTGCGATCCGGTAATCAGGCTCATAGCCAAGCAGCTTACCGGCCTTGCTCACATCCGCCTGGGAGTGCCGCACATCCCCTGCTCTAAAGTCGCGATAGCTCGGCGCCGCAGTAGGATTAATCTCATTGGCTACCAGCGCCGTGCGAATAGCTTCAAATAACTGGTTGAGAGTGGTGCGGTCACCCACTGCAACGTTGTACACTTGGTTATTCGCTTCAGGATTACTTACCGTGGCGGCCAACAGGTTGGCTTGCACTGTATTGTCGATGTAACAGAAATCACGGCTGGTTTCGCCGTCACCATTAACGAACACCTCTTCCCGTTGAATCATCGCAGCTGTCCACTTGGGGATAACAGCAGCGTAAGCACCCTCAGGGTCCTGGCGTTTACCGAACACATTGAAGTAGCGCAACCCAATGCACCTGAAACCGTAGGTTTTGGCAAACACATCGGCGTACAGCTCGTTCACATATTTTGTCACGGCGTAGGGCGACAGCGGCTTGCCAATATTTTCCTCAACCTTGGGCAGTGCCGGGTGGTCACCATAGGTAGAGCTGCTCGCGGCATAGGTAAAGCTGTTGACAGCCGCATCGCGAGCGGCAACCAGCATATTCAGAAAACCATTAATATTGGTGGCATTAGTGGTGATGGGGTCATTGATTGAGCGCGGCACCGAGCCCAGTGCCGCCTGATGCAGCACGTAATCCACTCCCTCACAGGCACGCTGGCAATCATCCAGATTGCGTATATCGCCTTCTAGAAAATTGAAGCGCGCCCACTGCTCCGGCCTCACCTCCCCCTGCACCTCATCCAGATTGTGCTGGTGGCCGGTGGCAAAGTTATCCAGCCCCACCACGCGCTGATCCAGCTTGAGCAGGGTTTCCAGCAGATTGGAGCCGATAAAGCCGGCTACGCCGGTGACCAGCCAAGTTTTGGGTTGCTGCGGGAGGGCCGCCAATAGGTTTTGATACGCAGTCATGGTTACAACCTCAAGTCACTTTCATCGGCGGCAAGCAGGTACTTCAGGTCATACAGCACATGCTTGTCTTTACCCAGGGCACGAATACCAGCAGCGCCCAACTCCCGGAACTGCTCATGACTGACCGCCAAGATAATGGCATCATAGGCCCCCGCCTGTGGCTCGCTGACCGGTGTAATGCCATATTCATGCTGTGCTTCGGCCACACTCACCCAGGGGTCATAGACAACCGGCTCAACACCATAATCTTCAAGCTCGGCAAAGATATCCACCACACGGGTATTACGCAGATCCGGGCAGTTCTCCTTGAAGGTTAGCCCCATCACCAGAACCTTGGCACCAGCCACGCCAATCGACGCTTTGACCATTGCCTTAACCAGTTGGCTAACCACGTACTCCCCCATGCCATCATTGATGCGCCGCCCGGCCAGAATCATCTCCGGATGGTAGCCAATGGCTTGCGCCTTATGCGTTAGATAGTAGGGGTCAACACCAATGCAGTGCCCCCCCACCAGACCCGGACGAAATGGTAGAAAATTCCACTTGGTGCCAGCGGCCTCGAGCACTGCCTGGGTATCAATGCCCATCTTGTTGAAAATCAACGCCAACTCATTGACCAGTGCAATATTCACATCACGCTGGGTGTTCTCAATCACCTTCGCCGCTTCGGCCACCTTAATTGAGGAGGCTTTGTGCGTACCCACCACGATGATTTCCTGATACAGCCGATCCACCACCTCGGCAATCTCCGGCGTAGAACCGGATGTCACCTTCATGATGTTGTGAACACGGTGCTCTTTATCCCCCGGGTTGATACGTTCTGGGCTATAGCCTGCAAAGAAATCCTGGTTGAACTTCAAACCAGACACCCGCTCCAGCACTGGCACGCAGTCCTCCTCAGTTGCGCCCGGATAGACCGTGGATTCGTAAATCACAATATCGCCTTTTTTCAGTACCTGACCAATGGTTTCACTGGCTTTAATCAGCGGCGTCAGATCGGGGCGCTTATAGTCATCAATCGGTGTCGGCACGGTGACGATGAAACAGTTGCAGTTACGCAGATCGTTCAGATTGGCTGTGCAGCTCAAACCAATGGCTTCTTTCAACTCCGTTTCGCTCACCTCAAGAGTGGAATCTTGACCGGATTGCAACTCGGCAATGCGGCGGGTGTTGATATCAAAGCCCACAACGGGGCGCTTTTTTCCGAACTCAACAGCCAAGGGAAGTCCGACGTAGCCTAGGCCGATGATGGCGAGGTTTAGTTGCATAAAAGCACCATTTATTTAAAATAGAAATTTGATTTAAATTATTCACCAAAGCTTATCGAGCTTAAAATACTGAACAACCTCTCCAGCTCTCACAGCCCAACGCCACAACAAATTTTAGCAGCCTCCTTTGTTCAGCTTAAAGCACCAGCGCACTTCAAAACCACCATACAACCACAACACCAAAAAAAACATCAACCAAGAGAAAGGTAAAGAGGAACCAGGAATTTACCCGCCACTCCAAAGAACAAAGCCAGCATTGCAATAATACTTACAATGGAACCTCTTCCAAACAAAAAAGACAACACAAAAAAAAGAAGAACAGACTCAAAAAAAATAGAATAAGCATAAACTCTAGAAATAACACCAAACCCGCTAAAAACAACATAAAACAACAACGAATTAAGGCAAATATAAGTAATATACCTAATAAATGCCACATCATACTCAACCCCACCTAACTCGACCCTTTCGCGCCCCCCCACTTTACGCAACATCAACACTGACAGAACAACCAACATCCCACTTAGCAGAACCCCAACACCAACACCAGACGAACTGTCGTCCGAGATATACATCTCAAGCCTATTGTAGCTCTTACCCGAAACTCCCAAAAACTCAAAAACAGACAAAACAAAATCGATATTCAAGTAAATAAAAAAAACACCAAAAAAGAAAACAAACAAAAGAGGAAGTGCAACATACCCCCCTTTATTACAAAGTATTTTCGCAGACACCAAAATAAGTAAAAACGCCAGAGAAGTCACATGAAAAAGAGAAGCAGCAACACCAGCGATCAAAAAACCGAAATACCTTGACTTATAAAGGTAATACGACGCTGCAACAACAAAGCTTAAAGCCAATCCTTGGCGATAAATATTAGTGTACAAGCTCAGCAATGCAGAACTAAGAACAACAAAGGAGATCACAAAAAACTCATTGACCTTCAGCTTTCTAGAGTAAGCTACTATAATAAGCAGAAAAATAACGCTCGAAAAAAAAACAAACAAAGGAAAACCAACTCCTATCTGCTTAAAAAAAGACATAAGCAGATTATAACCAATTTCGAAGTTATTTTTTACCTCAAACCCAAGCAAACCGGTAGCACCATTATACGCCCGAAGATACGCTTCAGTATCAGTCCCAAACTCAATTGGCCGAATTGCAATAAAAAGCGAGTACAAGGAAGCCACAAAGACCGACAGGCCGAGCGAGGCGGCCTTCACCTCTCTCACGTTAAATACCGAAACTGACAAGACCAACAAACCAGAAAATAAAGTCAGATACAAAATAGAACTATACATAGCTTCAACCAACAAAGTTATACAGATTATTATTCAACTTCGTAGCCTCACTAGACACC
The DNA here is from genome assembly GCF_002979975.1 of Pseudomonas sp. MYb185. GTDB lineage: Bacteria > Pseudomonadota > Gammaproteobacteria > Pseudomonadales > Pseudomonadaceae > Halopseudomonas. The sequence goes on from NZ_PCQD01000019.1 coordinate 13,805, forward strand.
CAAAAGCTGACGAAACCCGGAAATGTAAAACCGGTATTGCAATGACCTTGTCGAAAAAAAAGCGGCATTTTCACCATATTTTTTAATAGCTTCAAAGTCCTTACTCAAAATGCAAATCCCTTCAGCTATTGTGTCTTCCCCCCATGCGACAAGAATGCCAGAACGAGACTCGCTTACAAACCTTTCCTGCATAGGTATGCCATTACTTGCCAGCACGGCAAGACCTGCTCCCATATACTCCGCAAGTTTGGTGGGGGAAGATTCATAATACACCGGCCTCGGCGGTATGAGGCTTACACCTACATCACAGTTAGACAGTATTAATGGAATTTCCTGCCGTGGTACAGGGCGTTCCAGGTATAGGATGCCCCGAGCGATAAGACCATCAACGCCCTCTACCTGGCGCAGGCGGTTTTCATCCGCTTCCGTTGCGCCGACAAAACGAAATTGCGCCACAGCCCCTTTCGCCACGGCGCGGACAATGCCAGCCATAACCGTCGGCAACTCGCGTCCGGTATTATGGGTACCGATATAAACAAAAATGGGGCCGCCCTTTGGGCAAGTACGCTCATTACGATTCTGACTGGCTGGCGGGAAATCTGCCAGCAGGGGGATATGCCCACCCGCCATTGCCGATGGGCACAAACGCTGTGCCCGAGCAACACCTTCAGGGCTGACACCGGTCACAACATCCACACCACGGCCTGCTATGCGGTATAACATTCTGGCAATACGACGCTTAACGGCATGCCCGCTGAACTCTTCGTGGGGGAAGCTGCTCTGGAATACCAGCCGGTCCACTCGAGAACGCACCAACAAAGCAGCTAGCAAATAAATTGGGTCATTGCGTACAAACAGAACAACGCGATTACCTCGTTGTTTCTCGCGGCGAGCTTGGTAATGAATCAGCCACAAAGCAGCCCACAAGTTCTTGAGACGACCACCTCCTCGGCGAGGATGCAGCCCAGGTATGCAGGCGACTCCACGATATGGCCTTGGTTGAAGATCATTTTTACTTACTCGCGAAACGCATAACCGTATTTTCAGGTCAGCCTCTTGGGCTGCTACGTCTGTGAGCATGCCATCCACAAAAGAGTGCTGCGGTGGCCAGGCTTTATCTAACAAGGCGATGACAACATTGTTTTGACTCATGCGCCGCCCCCGCCAAACAACGGATTAGCTAAAATAGCAACACTCCGGCGGTGCCCAATAGCGCAATCCACCTGAATATACCGACCGGAAGGGCTCAATGAAGGATGAAGATCACAGCGGGTCTCCCCCTGGTAAAACAATGGCTCAGGGAAGGCCCCCAGCTCTGTAAGCCCTCCGGTATCAACGGAGCGCATCAAAAGGCGTCGGAGCGCATACCGATCAGGGTAGGTATCCGTTAACAAATATCGCTCATCGACGCAACTCGGGTGCCCATCCTGCTGCGCCCACATCAACGTCGGTTCCGCAGCGTCAATAGGCACAACATAGTAGCCAAACCCACCCACTCCCATCATAGTGGCGATCACTTTATCATCTCCCCACCAGCAGACATGGCTTACACCGCTGTCTGCCACAAGCAAACGGGCCGGGCCTCCATTAGTAGACATCTCATAGAGATCTGTTATCCGCCGCCCACCCACAAAATACCGAAACAGAAAAACCAAACGGGCTGCATTTGGACTGGCCATCACATGGTTTAACTTCGCCTGCATGATAGGGCTGCCATGCCTGGTTTGAGCCTGCTTCTGCAGTGTCGACAGGCGGATCAACACATTATGCATATGCGTAGACGGATCAAACTGCTCAATCGCATTGCCAGCAAGTTCATGTGAGCCAGGCTGCCGGTTGCGGTAGCCATAATCAGGACGGACTGCCGCCAACGCCTCGTAGGACAGACCATAGATCCGACCTTGGCTATCGATTTCTTGAACAGGGATGGTGAGATCTGCCAGATGCGTGCCGTCGCAACGCACCATGCGCGCCCTGTAACGATCCATAGCCGAGTCGTAAACATTGAAAATGATTGTCTCAGCGTTCAGCCACAACGCACGCGCGCCTTGCTGCCAGTTCCAAGCATAAGACTCACCCAGTTCGCACACGACTGTGCTGTCCTGGTGGTTGATGAGTTCGATACAAACAGGGACAGCGGCTGATGGACGACGCCACGCTGGATGGCGAGTGGAGTGAACCAGCAGCAGCCGTTCATCATCCGGCTTGAAGGGGCTATGGTCGTAATACCCGACAAATCTGTGACGACTATCCGGCAGCGCCAGAATACCTAAGCCGTGCTCTCCGTTGGGCGCTCCAGCGTATGCCCCCATCTTCCCTCGCCGGGCAATCGCAACCATGCGCTTACCCAGTCTCACCCCGCTCACAACACCAGGCAAGCGCCTAACCAAAGTTTTGACACCCATCAAGACCTCCTGAACCAATGCTGCAGGCGTAGCCGAACAAGCTGAATCATATTGAATAGGCGGTCGCCAGTACTCATCTGGTGCCGATATTTGCGGAAAAAGCGGTCTCTCCCTTCAATACGCTTGTGCAGATCAGTCAGACGGGGCCCCTCTCCATCGTTACGAAACTGCACCCATGCATCCTGTGCGCGAACAGCTTGCGCTCCTTTACTCAGCAAATCGAAAATCAGCGCCTTGTCCTCATTTGTTGTAATTAAAGGATCAAACCCCGCCGTCTCAGCAAAGCATGCTCTTTTAACTATGGTATTACTACCTACTGCCCCAGGGTTGCGACGGAGGATCTGGCGAATCAAATCGTCTCGACCATTAAAGCTTGCTTGTTTACCACTAATCGGGGTACCCGTTTTACCGTCACGGAGACGACCGAGCACAATTTCTGCACCACTTTCCTCCACAGTAAGCAGAACCGACTGCAGGTAACCCGCATCCCAGCCGTCATCATCATCCAGAAAGGCTATATAGTCGCCAGTTGAAAGAATCGCGCCCAAGTTACGGGCCTGGGCAACGCCGAAGCGTGGTAACGCACGGATTACTTGCAACTTTTCACTTACTGGCAGTTGCGCAGAATCAACAGCCTCCCGGCCGTTATCAACGATGATAATCTCGTGAGCAGGCAGTGTTTGTGCGAGGACACTACTCACAGCCTCACGAAGATATTCAGGTCGATCGCAGGTAGGGATAACGACCGAAAAGGTAGGGTTAAGCATCGGGGAGGATTCCTTTAAAGTAGACACTTCGTCGCAATGCAATATTTAACTTTACGATTTTGATAAGGTTCAACCTTCAATCTTACGCATCCAACAGGGTGCCGCCAGTTACTCGTCAAGGTCAACAAACAGACCCAGACCAATAGATTCTAACCTGCAGCAAAGCTAACACCAACAGCCCAGGCGGCCTCGCTAACAGAAGTGTTCACACTCAAAATTCGCCTTGAACTTATCCGCACTGAAAATGTTCTTTACGCCCCCCCCCGAAGGGGTCATAGACGTCTCCCGCCGCGACAGAGTAAACTCAAGAATAAAACAGCAACGCCTCACCTATTTAAGGTTCACCTAGACTAGCTAATCGCGTCTTAAGCGCACCAAGTATCAATTCTTCTTTATACCGCTTATCCGGAAGCACTGCTTTAGATGCAATAACATGAAGATCAAGGCCTGCCAGCTCATGCTGGGCAACACGAACACGCACAACTTGAGACTCATTCAGCGTGGAAAAAAAATCTCTAAACTTGAAATCGTCGCCCCTGAGATTATTATCCACTACCTCTAGCCAAACCCAAGGCACACCATAAGCCTGCGATATTATGAGACCATGCAGTGATGTTGAGATGCATACTTTCGAGGAGCTGATACTATCGACAACATACTCCAAGTCTCTTTGCACATCCACAACCCCCACCCCATCTATCCCTGAAAAGCATTCAAGGAACCTAGACTTATGAGTATAATGAGGACAGACAGTAACCAAACCCCCAACTTCCCTCAAACTCGGCGTATAAAACAAAGGCATTATCAAGGCTGGATCACCTAGAGCATCTAGGTTAGACACTTTAACGCCGGCCTTTTTTAGCCAGCCTGCGGTTTCTTTCCCTCTCACAGACAAAATCTCAGGCTCATATTTTTTTATCAATCTCATCAACTGCTCTGTAGGCTGCTCTATTAATCCACTCCCCCAAACAATCATCCCTCTTCTATTAATATGATGCATTATACTGCCAACAGTCATAAATCCCGGCTCAGCTGAGTCAATTATATTCAAAACCGGATAACCAGTAATTTTTGAGATCAGATAAGGCCCTATCATATCGCCAAAATTAGGCAGCCCATCCCAGTAAACAACTGGAATAACACCTTTCAGCCCGAGTCCATTACAATTTAAAACTACCTCATTCAACCCAAATACCAGCCTTATATTTTTATTTGCATAAACTTTACGCCTAATCCTATTAGCAAGCCCCACTGGAAGAACGGCTCTCGCCAAAGCCTTAAAAAACCTTCCATCAACTATCGATTTATAAAAAAAACCCATGAACAACCTCGCTATGTATATCTAAATACTTTGCCTTTGGCCCTGCAGGCCGACAAAGTTAAACTACCCTCTTACAGCCCGCCCCAACATACCAACCAAAAACTTTTTTTCAATTGAATCCAAACCCATAACCCAAACCATTAACAACGTGCCTAGTGAACTCCCGACCAGCCCAAAAAAAAGTAGCATATCGGAATTTGCTTGCAAAACCATAAAATAATTTAGAACTCCAGCCGCAACACCAACCAAAACGACCCGACAGATCACAATCCTTACATAGATATCGACCGACACCCCTGTCAAGCGTTTTAGTATAACTAGACGGGCGACCAACGCGATTAATGAAACCAAAATCCCAGACAGCATAATTAGTGCCGGATGGTACCACACCTTTATTAAAACAAAAGAAACAGGCATATTCATAAGCAATATACCCCCGACTACCGACTGGTATAGACGAATTTTCCCCGTAGCTTGCGCTGATGTCATCAGCGGTCTTGATATAGAGTCAATCAAGGATACGATGATTGCTAGCCGCAGAAACAACGCGGCATACTCCGGAGGCTCCACCAACCATATTTCCAGTAACTGTTGAGTATAGAAAAGTACAGGCATCGCCAAAACCAACAAGATCAAGAAGTTATATCTTGATGCCCGTTGCACTAGGTCGTGCATTTTCTGACGATCTCCGCTTGCATAAAGCTTAACAATTTGCGGATTAACCGCCGCCTGTACGTTTGTCACAAACTGGTTCAGCGCTCCGTTGGCCTGCGTGGCTATACTGCGGCCGGCATTGACGACAGGGCCGAAGAAGATATTGAGCAGGACGTTATTGCCGTGCTCCGACAGCGCCGCCGCCAAGTTGCCCCATGTATTCCAAACAGTGAAACCCAACATGCTACGAAAGCCTACTGCATTAAACCCCCACTGCAGGCGTACAGAGGAAAAAATGATCCGATTGATCAGCAGGTAGCCGCTGAAGGTGATCAGCGCCACAACCAGCAACAAGGCGGCGTACATACTCAGTTTGTCGTAGGCCAAGTAGGATAAAAGCAATACCGCTACCAATTTGAGCAGGATATCGGCCATACTCATCAGGGCAAACAGACCCATACGTTCATTGGCCATCAGCATAGCGATCAGGGGTACTGTCATCACGCTGACGGCAAAGGCAGCAACCGACAGGTGATAAGCCTGCAGCGCGGCTTGCAACCTGTCTGGCGAAATGGTCAGCTGGGTGCTGACAAACCAATAACCTAGGGTTTCAGCTATCAGGACAATGCAGGTGGCCAACAATGCGTGCACCTGCAGACTCGTGTTAAACAGACCGCGCAGGTCGTTACCTTTATTCTGGCCCAGGTCAAAAGCAAAGTAGCGCTGGGTGGCGGTGGACATGGCGCCCTGCATAAAGCCGAGCAAGGCAACAAAACCGGCCACTACGTGGTAGGTACCAAAATCTTCCACCCCCAATACATCCAGCACCACGCGGGAGGTGTACAGGCCAATCGCCATGGCTAGCAGCATGCGGATGTAGAGCATACCCGTGTTGCGTAGAATGCGCTTGTGGTTGGTCGCTAACATGGTTTCACTGAAGTGATGAAGGTTAATTAAGAAATTCTAGTGGATTGGTTCTATACTGCTTGCCGTTTTTTATTCTGAATAACGCGTGACAATTGTATGGATTGGTTGTTGCCGATGTTAAACAGGAGGTAGCGGGGGGGGGTATCCAGCAAGTAGTTGAATGGCCTTGATTTCTTTCAGCAGGCTGCTGATACGCAATCAGTGATACCACCCCGCTAGTTATACGGGTGACCATAAGAAACTCATTTTATTCGATTTAGCTGAGGCAGTCTGTTTTGACAACTCAAGAAACTCGGCAAACTGCTCCGGTCCGCTTGAGCTACCATCTACCCGCTCGGTCAACTCTTCCTGCTCCAAACCACCTCTTTAGCTTGTCCATGTATCACGGCAGGGCTTCGCCCTTTCTCATCAAACTGGCGCTCGACGCTCCCTGGAAAGGGAGCGTCGAGCAGCTGGTTATTCCACCGTTACGGATTTGGCCAGGTTTCTTGGCTTGTCTACGTCTGTGCCCTTTACCAGTGCCACATGATAACTAAGCAGTTGCAGCGGCAGGGTGTAGATGATGGGCGATACGCTTTCATAGACCCAAGGCAGCTCTATGTGGGTTATACCTTCGCCGTTGTCCAGCTCTGCCCTTTCGCAAGCAAAGTTGATCAGTTGACCACCACGGGCGCGCACTTCCTGCAGGTTGGATTTGAGTTTTTCCAGCAGGCTGTCACTGGGGGCAATGCTGACCACTGGCATGTCCTCATCGACCAGTGCCAGCGGGCCGTGCTTAAGCTCTCCTGCAGCGTAAGCTTCCGCATGGATATAGGAGATTTCTTTGAGCTTAAGAGCTCCTTCCATGGCGATTGGGTAGTGAGTGCCGCGACCAAGGAACAATGCATGATGTTTATTGGCGAAGGTGGAGGCTAACTCTTCGATCTGGCCATCTAGGCTCAAAGCCTGCTCAACCAAGACCGGCAGGCCGCGTAGCGCACGCACGTTTGCGCTGATCAGTTCGGGCGCGCGGTTATTGACTTGGGCCAAGGCAGTAGTCAGCCACAACAGGGCGACCAGTTGGGTTGTAAAAGCTTTTGTGGAGGCTACGCCAATTTCCGGTCCAGCCTGGGTAAGCAGGCGCCAGTCAGCCTCGCGCACCAAAGAGCTGCCAGCCACGTTACAGATGGCCAAACTGGCCAGGTAGCCCTGTTCCTTTGAGTAGCGCAGTGCGGCCAAGGTGTCTGCGGTCTCACCGGACTGGGAGATAGTAATAAGAAGGGTATTGGCTGGTACGGCGACCTGACGGTAGCGGTATTCGCTGGCGACTTCTACCTGGCAAGGCAAACCGGCCTGCTCCTCAATCCAGTAACGCGCTACCAAACCGGCGTGGTAGCTGGTGCCACAGGCAACTATATGAATGTTCTGGATATCGGCCAGACGGGTTTCCGCTTCCGGACCCAGCACGGCTGTCAGCACGTGGTCTTCGGCAAGGGTGCCATCCAGCGTGTTGGCAATAGCGGCGGGCTGCTCATAAATTTCCTTGATCATATAGTGACGATACTCGCCTTTTTCCAAGCTGTGCGCTGCGTGTTCGTAGCGTAGTATCGGGTATTCCACCGCTTGGTTCTGACGGTTCCAAATTTCGCGACTTTCCATCGTCAGCCGGGCGTGGTCACCTTCTTCCAGATAAACGAACTGGTCCGTCACTTGCAAAAGAGCCAATGGATCAGAAGCGATAAAACGCTCCTCGCTACCCTCACCTATTACCAATGGGCTACCCATACGAGCGCAGTAGAGGGTATTGGGTTCGTCCTGATGGATCACCCCGAGGGCGTAGGCACCATGAAGTTCAGCCAGGGTAGTGCGGAAGGCACAGAGTAGGTTTTTCTTTTGGGCGTAGTGATGTGCCAGCAGGTGGGCAACTACTTCAGTGTCGGTTTCCGAGGTGAAGTTGTAGCCGAGCTCGATCAGTTTTTTACGCAGTGCGCCATGATTTTCGATAATGCCGTTATGGACGATGGCCAGACGTTCGGAGATATGCGGGTGGGCATTACGTTCAGCCGGTTTACCGTGGGTGGCCCAACGGGTGTGAGCTATACCCAAATGGCCATGGACGGGTTCTGCTTCCAGAGCATTTTCCAGCTCGATGACCTTACCTACCGCTCTGGTGCGTCTGATGCCGTTGCCGCTGGCAAGAACTGCGACGCCAGCAGAGTCATAGCCGCGGTATTCGAGGCGGCGTAGCCCCTCTATAAGGATGGGGGTGATATTGCGTTTAGCGACTGCACCTACTATTCCGCACATAGGGTTTTCCTGCTTTTACATTGTTCGTTGATCGCTGAGCCGATGCTCGGTGATACAAAAGGTGGGCGTCCTTTGGACGCCATCGCGCCGAGGCGGCGCTCCTACAAGGCGTAGCGCGGGGACGCTACACCCCAAATCCAATTTTTGGCACGCTACCGCCCCAAGATTTAATGTCGTCTTCTTGAGGACATACCAAATCAAATTGTTGACGCCGGGACGTTGACGCCACGGCGCTAGTGAGACAGCAGTTGTTTCAAAATGTTCGAATCAGATTTTCAACGCTTTCAGCGGCACGCGTATCTGTTGCTGCCGGTGCAGTAAGTTGAGCAGAATGATTGCGCGCTCTTCGCCATCCGCTTTGCAGAAAATGGCATCCAGATCCTTGAATGGGCCTTCGGTAATAGTCACTTGCGTGCCCGCCTCAAATAGTGGCTTATCGCCAACATCCATTAGGCGCGACTGCAGGCCATGAATAATCTCATCCGGTACAGCAAGGGGTTCATTGGCAAAGGTGACAAGACGCTGCACGCCCCGAGTGGAGCGGATGCTGTGCCAGTTATCGGTCAGCTTGCAGAGATTGATGAAAAGATACCCAGGGAATAATGGCTGTTGTGTGACAGTCCTCTTCCCTTTATGGATCTTCTCGACGGAATGCAGGGGGCAGTAACAGGCAAAATGCTGGTTGCGCAAGTTCTCTTCAGCACGGACTTCTTGTCTTGGCTTGCTTTGAATTAGATACCATTGTGCTACCACAGAATCTTTAGGCACAGCCATTCCTTTCCTGTCGCTTGCGTGGCTCATCGGATAAGACATGTCCTACATGCCGTGCGGCCCATCACAAGGGGTGCGATATTACCGAGGCTTTACCTTTGCTTACAAGTCTTGACAGCCCTAAGGATAAGAACAGTTATCATAACCGAGACAGCTACCTGATCACCTCCCTGTTTTTGGGTATTTACAATAGTCTTTTTGCTATAACACCAGAGCATTAAGGAATAACAATTTCAAACGTGCGTTTATTTCGCCGGGCTTCAGCCAGTAGCGCCTGGGCCAAACCTCGCTTGGCATCCTGTTCCCCGTGCACCAAGCGAATCTCCTCCGGCCAGTGGCGCATACGGGTGATAAAACGTACCAGCCCCGCCTGATCGGCATGCGCTGAATAGCCACCTAGGGTGGTGATACCTGCCCGGATATCAAACCGCTCCCCTTCCAGCTCCACATAGCCACCCTGAGGACCGAACTGCTGAATAGCCCTGCCTGGCGTGCCTTGCGCCTGATAACCGGTGAAGATGATGTTATGCCTTGGCTCTTCGATCATCGCCTTGAGGTAGTTGATTATCCTGCCCGCACTGCACATACCATTGCCGGTAATGACGATGGCGGGTTGCCGGGTATGGGCCAGGCGATTGACCATGGCCTGGTGCTGACCATGAGAAGTGACCGTCAATAATTGCTCAAAACCCAACGGCTTGCGGCCCTTGGCTATTTTGGCCAACGCTTCCTTTGCCCAATAAGGTTTGAGTTGCCGATAGAGAGCAGTGAAACGCGTCGCCAAAGGGGCATCCAGGATGACCGGCATCTCGCTCCAGTCACCTTGCTGGCTGGTGATGATCTCTTCGAGCTCATACAGCAGCTCCTGGGTCCGCCCAATACTGAAGGCCGGGATCAATACCGTGCCCCCATCCGCCAGCGCTTGTTCAAGAGCTGTTTGAAAGCGCTGGCGACGGGTACGGCGGTCTTCGTGCAAGCGGTCACCGTAGGTGCTTTCCAATACCACCACATCTGCACGATAGGGAATATCCGGCGGTGGCAACAGCGGCGCATGCGGCGCGCCCAGATCACCCGAGAAGATGATTCGGCGGCTGCGTTTTTCCTGGGGGTACCGTACATCGCATTCTACCCAAGCAGAACCAAGAATATGACCAGCCCGCTGGAACCGAATGCGACAGACAAGGTCTGTACGCTCAACGATGGTTATCCATTCACGGTAGGGTTTGCCATACAGCATGGGCTGGACCCGCTTGATAAAGCGCTCGGCGAGTTGGGCGTCACGCTGGATACCGACCATGAAGGCGTCTTCCAGCACGGTGGGCAGCAGCATGGCTGAAGGCTCTGTGCAATAGACCGGTCCTTGAAAGCCTGCGGCAATCAGCCACGGAAGCCTGCCCACGTGATCGACATGCACATGGGTAAGAACCAGAGCCTGGACGCCAGCCAAGGAAAATTCGATGTTGAGTTCATTGGCCTTGGCGCCGCGCCCTGATGCTTCAGCCCCCTGGAACAGGCCGCAGTCGATCAGGATACTCGCATCAGGCGTGAGGTGCAGTTGATGGCAGGAGCCGGTGACGCCATGGGTGGCGCCGTGATGCTCGACTTTCGGGTAGGTCATGGCGAAGCCCTTTTGCCTTAGAATTGGATGAGCATGCTATGAAATGCAAACTGCTGCCGTGACTTGTGGCACACTTCGGGACAGGTTTTTCAATGAACGGATATGAAGATTTGCGCCATGTCATTGAAATATCACGGTGACATATATAATTCGGCGCCTTCCTTGACGTTACAGGGCGTTATATCTAAAGTTGCGCCCTTTACCAGATAGCCCGCATACCATGGACGCGATAGAACTGCATGTTTAAATCTATTTTGGTTGTTTGTGTGGGCAATATCTGCCGCAGCCCAACCGGTGAAGCGCTGCTCAAGGCCAAGCTGGCCGGCAGGAGTATTCAAGTCAGCTCGGCAGGCCTGGGCGCCCTGGTTGGCAAGCCCCTTGATGCCACAGCGGCTGAGGTCCTGACCACCCTTGGGCACTCCCTTTCCGAACATCAGGCTCGGCAGTTGACCGTCGAGATGCTGCGTGAAGCGGATCTGATCCTCGCCATGGAACAGAAGCACCTGCAGTCCATCCATGCCATGGCACCCGAAGCACGCGGTAAAACTTTTCTGTTCGGCAAGTGGTCCGATAACCGGGAAGTGCCTGACCCCTACCGTCAGCAGCGCCCCGCTTTTGAACACGTACTCAAGCTTCTTGATGAGTCAGCCGACGCCTGGCTGCCTTACCTCAAGTGATGTCATTTCCGTTATAGAGAGCACCTGATGCAGAACACGCCCACCGCCGCGCCACCGAAAACCAGTGATGAAATCGACCTTCTGGCGCTACTGGGCGCGCTGCTGGATAACAAAGCCATCATCCTCACTTGTACGGCTTTTTTTGCTGTCATTGGCATTGCCTATGCCATTCTGAGCACTCCTGTCTATCAGGCAAATGCCATGATCCAGATTGAGGAGAAGTCTTCCGGCGTCGGCAGCTTATTGGGTGACAGCGAGCTATTCTCTACTGCATCACCTGCAGTTACTGAAATAGAGCTGCTCAAGTCTCGCCAAGTGATTGGTCAGGCAGTGGACAACCTCAAGCTCACCATTGTGGCCGAACCAAAACTGTTTCCGGTGATAGGTCCTTTCCTGCACCGACGCTTCCAGCCTGAGGCGGATAAGCCCGTGGCACCTTCACCGCTCGGTTTTGGTAGCTATGCCTGGGGCGGCGAGCAATTGGACATATTCCAACTCGAAGTACCTGCAGCCTATCTTGGTGAGCCCCTCACCTTGATCGCGGGTGAAAGTGGCAGCTACACCCTATACAGCAAGGATGGCGATGAATTATTAACCGGCACAGTCGGAGAGCCAACTGCCATTGACGACTTCAAGATGCAGGTCGCAACGCTGGTCGCTCGCCCAGGAACGGACTTCAAGGTGGTTAAACGCGGCAGATTGGGTACCATTCTCGACTTCCAGCGCTCCATCGGTGCCAGCGAGCGCGGCAAGGACTCTGGCATTCTGTCCATTGCCTTGGAGCATACCAAACCCGATTATGCGATGGACGTCCTGAATGAAGTGAGCCGTCTTTACGTACGCCAGAATGTCGAGCGCAAGTCTGCCGAAGCACAGCAGAGCCTGGAGTTTCTGACCGAACAGCTTCCCCAGGTACGCCGGGATCTGGAAAAAGCCGAGAGCGCCCTCAATGCTTACCAAGCCAGCGCCGGGTCGGTGGATATCAGCATTGAAACCCAGTCCATCCTCAACCAGGTGGTTGAAATTGAAGCAGCTATTTCTGAACTGACCCTCAAACGTGAAGAGCTGCAACGCCGTTTCACTCGGGACCATCCCAGTTACCAAGCTCTGATGAGCCAGATGGGACAATTGGAAAGCCGCCGCAATCAGATGTTGAAGGCTGTCGGCAATCTGCCGGAAACGCAGCAGGAGCTACTGCGCCTTACCCGCGACGTTCAGGTCAGCACGGAAATATACACCCAGATGCTGAACAAATCTCAGGAGCTGGATGTAATGCGTGCAGGCACTGTCGGCAATGTACGCATTATCGATGATGCAGCAGTAGATACCAGTGCACCGGTCAAACCCAAGAAAGCGCTTATCGTGATAATTGCTACCTTGCTCGGCGGCATGCTTGGCATAGCCATCGCTCTGCTCCGTCACGCACTCAACCGCGGCATCGAGAATCCCGAGCTGATCGAGCAACTGGGCCTACCCGTCTATGCCTCTGTTCCCTTCAGTAAGGATCAGGAAGTCATGGAGCGCAGCTTCAAGGGCAAGGCCAATCATATTCAAGGCTCGAACCTGCTGGCTGCCACTAACCCTGCGGACCTGTCCATCGAGGCTCTGCGCAGCCTGCGCACCAGCCTGCACTTCGCCATGATGGAAGCCAAGAACAACGTGCTGATGATCTCCGGTCCCAGCCCCGGGGTGGGCAAGTCCTTTGTTTCGGTCAACCTCGCGGCCATCATTGCCCAGTCCGGACAGAAGGTCATGCTGATCGACGGCGATATGCGCAAGGGCTATTTGCACAAGCTGGTTGGGCGCGAGCCGGAGCCGGGCCTGTCTGCCCTGCTGGCAAATACTCATACCCTCGCTGACGTGGTGTGCAAGAGCGAGGTCGAAGGGTTGCACTTTATCAGCCGCGGGCAGATCCCGCCGAACCCTTCAGAATTGCTGATGCACGCTAATTTCCAGACCCTGCTCAATCAGCTGAGCGGTATGTATGATCTGGTCATCATCGATACGCCACCGATTCTTGCAGTCACCGATGCTGCTCTGGTTGGCCGCCTGGCAGGGACCAACCTGATCGTCACCCGCTTCGGCCTGAACCCGGTCAAGGAAGTGGAGCTGACCGTACAGCGCTTCCGCCATAATGGCATTGAGATCAAGGGCGCGATCTTCAACGCGGTGCAGAAGAAAGCTTCCGCCTACGGCTATGGCAATTACGGTTATTATCAGTACGAATATAAATCGGATGCCAAATAAATAGATTTGCAATACGGAACCATTATACTCGTAAGGGTTCCCATGGGTAATCAAGTCGGTATAATCCGGTAAACGTAATCTTAAGGAGTCGAGACATGAAAAAACAAACAATCGCTCTGGTGGCCAGTGGTCTTCTGCTCGCCTCCGGTATGACTTTCGCGCAGGAAGAAGTACAGAACGAAGCAGCAGCAGGCACCGCTGCGACCACTCCGACTGGCGCTGAAGGTACTCTGGGCAGCTACGGCGGCGTTGCACTGGGCGTAGCCGCAGTGGGCCTGGCAGCAGCAGCAGCTTCCGACAGTGGCGGCGGCAGCGGTACTTCCACCAGCACCAGCACTTCTACCACTACCAACTGACCAGTTTGTAGCGGCTGAACGAGCCACCTGAAACCTTGTTTTAGGTGGCTTTTTTTTACCTACCCCACGGAAGAATCACCATCATGATCCGATTTCCGCTTGTCGCTCTGGGCGCCTCCACGCTTCTCCTCCAGGCCTGCATGTTCTCCCCAGGCATGCATATGGATACTGATCGCCTGATCAGCCAGGACTCCGCCGAGAACAGCATGGTGGAAATGGTCCAGATCACTCCCAAGCTGATTGCTCAGGATCAGGCCGTCAGGAACGGACTCACAATCCCCCAGGAACTGCTCGACTACATACCTGAAAATTACCGGATCGGCGCAAACGATGCGCTGTTCATTACCGTATGGGATCATCCCGAACTGACCATCCCTGGTGGTCAGCAGCAGCCTACCAGTGCCAACGCCCGGGTAGTGCGCGATGACGGCACCCTGTTCTATCCCTTTATCGGCAATGTGCATGTGGCCGGCAAGACCCTGGAAGAGCTGCGCGAGATCATCGCTACGCGCTTGGCGCGTTATATCGAACAACCGCAGGTTGATGTTAACGTTCTTGAGTACAACAGCCAGAAGATCTATTTCAGTGGTGCCTTTCAAAACGCGGGGATCATGCCGGTCAATGCTCAGCGTCTGACGCTGCTACAGGCCATTGGCCAGGCAGATATCGACCCTCAGCGCGCTGACTTGTCCAATCTGACCTTGATCCGCGATGGTCAAACCTATCAATTGGACTACGACCGTCTAACCAGCAACACCAGTCGCATTGGCGAGGTTTATCTCAAGCCAGGCGACAAGGTGCATATGGGGGTGAACGACGCCCGCAAAATCCTGGTGATGGGCGAGATTACCCGGCCTGGCGCCATCCCCTATCGCACCAGCAAAATGACCTTGAGCGAAGTGCTGGGTACCGTTGGCGGCCCGTCGCCATTGAGCTCCAGCGGCAAGGAAATCTACGTCATCCGCGGCATCGACAACCTGGAAACCGAGAAGGCCACCGTATTCCAACTTAACGCCCAATCGCCGTCGGCATTCATTCTTGCCAACCGGTTCGAGATGCAGCCGCAGGATGTGGTGTTCGTTGGCGCCGCCGGTATCACCCGCTGGAACCGTGTAATCAGCCAGTTGCTGCCCACTGCCACCATTCTCTATACCGGTGCCAGAACTGATGATGAAATAAGAAGCAATAACTAAGGGGCGCCCAGTGAAGACCATACTGCCTGCGGTAGTACTGGGCATGGCCATGGCTGGCCTCGCCGGCTGCAATTCGCTGACCGGCGATGCATTGCAAACCATGAGATTGGCCATTACCGGACCTGAGTCGCCGATTACCGTGGAGCGTGTCAGGGCAGTGAGTGCCCCCGTGTTGCTGGCTCAGTTGGGCGTGGCCGAGGCGATGCTGATCAGCAACGGCGGTTACAGCGGCCTGGTGGAGTGGCACGGGGTGACGGAGATGCTGCTCACCCACCACGGCCGTGTCACCCAGACCGCCGGTATGCCCGCCGATATCATCGCGCCGCTGGTGACTGCAGATCCATTTGCAGCCGGGCTGCATACGGTAGCCGATGGTCTTGAAGTGACGCGCCTTGTGGATTACCCCGCCTTGCACCGCACCGGATTGCGCCAGCATGCCCGCTACAAGCGTGGCCGGTTGGAGAAGGTCGAGTTCATGGGTGAAAGCCACCAGTTGCTGCGTATTGACGAAGTGATACGCATGCCTGAGCTGGGCTTCAAGGCTACCAACCAATACTGGGTTGAACCAGACACTGGGCTGGTACGGCGCAGTACCCAATATATCGCTCCCGATTTGCCGCCCTTGCATCTGACGCTGGCCAAAACCGCAGGAGGCCAGCCATGAACCGCTTATTTCGTTGCCTTGTCGTGGCTGGCACGGTGCTGGCCGGTTTGGGGATGTCTGCGGCCCATGCCCAGTCGATCTCCATCAGCGGCGCTGTACTCAAGCCCGGTGAATATCAATGGCACGAGGGTGCTCGCCTGCGTGATGCTGCTGTAGCCGGCCAGGTGCGTGCTGATGCCTGGCCGCTCGGCGCTGCCCTGCTGCGCCAGAGCGCCATCGAACCTCAGCAACGGCTCAAAGCCGGGGTGTTGTTCGATCTGCGCATCAACAAGATGTATGCCCAGGCGGAAAACGACCCACAGTTGCGAGAGTTGATCGAACGGCTGGAAGCCTTTGTCGAACCGCTGCCGGTTACCGGACGGGTCAAGGCTGAGCTCAATCCCTTCCAGTTGCTGGTCAAGAGCAAGAACAATCTGCTTGAGGCCGGCGATAAGCTGCTATACCCGACCCGCCCAAACTCGGTGAAAGTCATGGGTGCCGTAGCCAGTGACTGCGAGTTGAGCTTCGATGCCGGCTTGAGCATCAAGGACTATCTGCGCGAGTGCCCTACCCACCCGGCTGCTGATCGCAACTATCTGTATATCATCCAGCCGGATGGCGCTGCAGAACGGATCGGCATGGCCCATTGGAACCAGCAGCAGGGCCACATCGCGGTTGGCGGCATTCTGTATGTGCCGTTGAACCCTCGCGACATTTCACCGGATACCGCCGACCTGAATGATGATATTGCCAACTTCCTGGCGACCCAGTATCAGCTGGGAGGCCGCTATGCCGAGTAAGTTCGTTTGCCGGCAGGCGGCGCTCTTTGCCCCAGCTCTGCTCGCCCTGGCCATTCTGCCGCACAATGCCTACGCCGACCGCTACCGCACTACCCAAAGTGATTTTGGTGGCGTAGGCCTGTTGCAGACCCCCACGGCGCGCTTTGCCGATGAAGGCAATTTCAGCTTCAATGCCAACCGGGTTTCACCCTATAGCCGCTACAGTATTTCCGTCACGCCATTGCCGTGGCTGGAAGGTACACTGCGCTATACCACGCTGAACAACCGTCGTTATAGCCGATACGAATCCTTCAGCGGCGACCAGAGCCTGAAGGATAAGGCCATGGATGCCAAGTTCCGCCTGTGGCAGGAGTCCTACTGGATGCCGCAGCTGGCTGTGGGTTTTATCGACATGGCCGGTACCGGTCTGTTCTCCAGCGAATACCTGGTCGCCAACAAGCGCTTCTGGGACCTGGACTTGAGTCTGGGTATGGCCTGGGGTTATCACGGTAACCGGGGTGATATCAGCAACCCCTTTGGCGGCCTGCGTGATAAGGAGCGTGCCGGCCGGGCTGAAGGTGACCGCGGTGGTAACTTCAACACCAGCACCTATTTCAGTGGCCCTGCCGCCTTCTTCGGTGGCGTGGAGTATCAGACCCCCTGGGACCGGTTGCGCCTTAAGGTGGAATTCGACGGGAACGATTACCGCTCCGAGCCGGGTGATCCGAGCTTTGACGCGGCGGATTCGCGGATCAACCTGGGCGCGGTGTTCAAGGTCAGAGACGGTATCGATATCAGCGCTGGCTGGGAACGCGGCAACACCGCCATGATCGGTATCTCCTTCCAGACCAACCTCATGACCGGACGCGGGCCGCAGAAGTTTCTTGATCCAGCGCCTGAACCACGGGCCCAGCTGCCGGCCGGGGTTGCCGGCCAGAGCGTGGATTGGGCTGATGTCAGCAGCCGCCTGAAGGACAATGCCGGTTTCGAGGTGGAAGAAATCGCCATCAAGGATCGGGAAGTCATCATCACCGGTGAGCAGCGGACCTTCCGTGACGAGGCCGAGGGTGTGACCCGCGCTTCCCGCATTCTGGACAACAGCCTGGGCGAAGGCAGCTACGACTGGTACACCCTGGTCAACAAACCACGGGGCATGGCGGTCAGCGAAACCAGCATCAAGCCGCAAAGCCTGCGTGATTACGAGGACAACAGCACCGACGTCCAAGGCCTGCGCCGCGGTATCGTCAATGCGACGCCCAGCGTGGTCAGTAAGGACGTGGTGCATACCCCCGAGCTGGATCCGTTCGACTGGGGCCTGTCACTGGGCTACAAGCAGAATATGGGTGGGCCGGACGGGTTCATCCTCTATCAGTTCCTGGCGCGGGCCAATGCCGAGTACCGCTTCAACCGCAACAACTGGGTGCGCGGTACGCTGGGTGCGAACCTGATCAACAACTTCGACAAATTCGAGCACCGCGGCTCGAGCAACATGCCCAGGGTGCGGACCTATATCCGTGAGTACCTGGTGACCTCCGACGTGGTGCTGGAGAACCTGCAGTACACCTACACCAAGCGTCTGGATCGCGATGTGTATGCCATGGCCTATGGTGGTCTGCTGGAAAGCATGTTCGGCGGCGTGGGTGGCGAGGTTCTCTATCGTCCGTTCGATGCCGGCTGGGCCATTGGCGTGGATGCCAACTGGGTGAAACAGCGCGGTTTCCGTCAGGACTTCGACTTCCGTGACTATTCGACCTGGACCGGGCATATCACCGGTTATTCCCAGACCAGGTTCTGGGACATCCTGGCCAAGGGTAGCGCTGGTCGGTACCTGGCCGGTGACTACGGTGCAACGCTGGATCTGTCGCGTCGTTTCTCCAGTGGCGTGATCGTGGGTGCCTGGGCGACCAAGACCAATGTCTCGTCGGAGGAGTTCGGTGAAGGTAGCTTCGACAAGGGTATCTATTTCACCTTCCCGTTCGATGCCTTCTTCGCCAAGTCATCCACTTCCAGCGGCACCATCGCCTGGAACCCGACCACCCGGGATGGTGGCGCGCGGCTGAGCAGGCAGTACAGCCTGTATAACATGACCGGGGCGCGGGATATCGAGTGGTTCAATGATGGGTTCGGGCGCATGGTAGAGTGATGCAGTTAGCCCTCTTCCGTCACTGGGCTCGCTATCGGCCGTTCTACAGGATCCTGTTCTTCTCGGTTCTGTTTCTGGGCATGTACCTCGGTATGCGCCCCGGCCCCCCGCCCACGCCGTTCAAGTTCAGCATGGTGGACTCGCTCTATCATGCTGGCGGGTTGTTCGTCTGTACCTTGCTGAGCTACATGGCCTTTCCGCGCTGGCGGTGGTGGCTGCGCGGGGTGCTGATGTTTGCTGTGGGCCTGGCGGTGGAGTTCGTGCAGTCCTTCCACCCTACCCGCTCGGCGGATATTCACGATATCTACGCCAATAGTGTGGGTGTCGCGGCTGGCCTGTTGGTGATTCTGGCTTGGCAGTGTCGGCCGGTGCGCAGGTAAGGGACGACGGACATGGCGGGATGCAAACTCCAACGTTCTCGCCGGCTCTGCTAGACTGCCGCCCTTACTACCCCGGCCCAGGAGTCCACCATGAATACCAACCTGCACTTTACACTTCGAGCTCTTCCGTCCTAAGCATTTCACTGCCTCGGCGAACCGTAAGCACAGAAATTTTTCGGGTGCGCTCATCAACGCCGTAAATTACTCGGTAGGCACCGTAGACGACTTCTCTAATTCGCTCAATACCAACCTCAGGAACCTTACGCCCACTCATCGGATGCGACTTTAAGCGCTCCACCGATTCGAATAATCCGTCCACCCACGCCTCTGCCGCTGAAGGCTTATCCAAAGCGATATAGCTGGCGATTTCACTGACGCGTTCAAGTGCAAGCGGAGACCATTCCAGGTTCACTGACGCAAATTCCTCAAAATCATATCCTTTGCCTCAGCATGAGGAACACCTTCGCCGGCATCAATCTGCGCCTCCGAACGATGGATATCTTCGAGCAGTTCCAAGCGCTCCTGCATGCGTTGATACTCATGCACACCGACCAGCACCGCCACTCCACGGCCACGTTGCGTCAGTATCATAGGACGCTGGGTCTCGTTTATCTGCCTCACAAATGATGCAATTCCTGCCCGAAAATCCGACAAAGGGCGAATATCTTCATCAACTCTAAACTTTGACATGGCGATACACCGTACAAGTAGAAGTACGTTCTACTGTACTCTCAGGAAATTTAACATGCAATCGCTGGCGAGGCGGCAGGCACATAACCTACTCATCAAGCATGCCTGATCGGAATTTCCCACTGGATGAGTGGTAATCCCAGCTCAAGGCCATGGAGCAAACTCCACCGTTCTCGCCAGCTCTGCTAGACTGCCGCCCTCACTACCCCGGCCCAGGAGTCCATCATGAATACCAACCTGCCCTACCACCGCTACCATCTGGCTTTGCTGAACAGCCTGTACGATACCCTGCGGGCGCAGGCTGTGTTGATGGCGCAGGTGCCTGAGGAAAGCAGCATTCTGTTTCTGGAGCGCTTCGAGGAACTGATAGCCCAGCTGGAAGCGGGCGACCAGGAGGCGCTGTATGCCGGCCAGGAAATCCTCTGCCAGGTCATCAGCCGCTACCCTCAGGTAGCCCATATGATCCCACGCGATCTGCTGTGGTATTTCGGCGGTGACTGCCTGCACTACATGCCTGACGAGGAGATTGCCCAGTATCAGCTGCTGGATGAACACCAGGCCGAGGCGGAAGCTCGGGGCGAGGAGTTCAATTGGGAGCAGGCTCGGCAGTTGTTGATGAGTAAGCCGGTGGGTTGAGGGGTGATTGGGGGCTTTCCCCCTCTCCCCAGCCCTCTCCCACGAGGGGAGAGGGAGCTTGTTAGTGCTTGCGGCTGATTTTCCTATTTATTGGGCTCATAAAGAATAACCTCAGTCCGCACGGCCTTCCCCCTCTCCCCTCGTGGGAGAGGGCTGGGGAGAGGGGGAAGCAGTTCGCCCTCACCCAAACGCCATATCCAAAAATATCATCACCGCAGCCCCCACCATCAAACCAATAGTCGCTGGCGCCTGGTGTGCATTGCAGTTGGCTAAGCCTATGCCAACCGCGATATGGTCGCCGGCGCGCCCTCGAAAATGAAGGGATTGAGGAACATCCGCCCCCAGAACAGCTTGCGGTCCACTTCGTTCAATCCCACCTCATCGCAAACGCTATCCCAGCCCGCACGAACGGTTTCGATGTGATGCTGAATAATTTCGATAGCTTCAGGTTTGCTCAGCAAAAATTTGGGGGCCGCATCCAGACAAACAGCGAGATTGCTCATTCGGTTCTCACCAGTGATCAGCATCGCCTGTGTTGCCTCATTACCCGTCCGATTCTGCGGACAGATATCGTAGGCTGGTGTCAGTTGCAGTCTTTTGCCGTCCCAGAATGCAGCATGATTCCGGGCATGATCATCCGTATTGCCACAGAGGATGTTGAAGACCAAACGGCCATACAGCTCCCGCAATGTCGCTTTTGGTTCATCAAAGCGTTGACGAATGATATCCGTGAGCTCTTCATAGCTCGCATATCGCGCCATCATTTCATCAAGGCCAAACAGGGTCAGCGCTGAGACCATCAGCCGACGTTGCCAGCCGGCTATTGTAGGTGTCTGTTCTCGCCGACTACCTTTCTAGAAGTCATCCTTTACGTCCTTTCGGGTAGGATGAACACTGCGAGGCAACAGAGAAAGGGTTTTTTCTGCGTTTGCAATGTGCAAGGCTGTCACGGACTGATCCGCTTCAAAAAGTGATACACCGACGAGAGCTGCAAGCTCAAAAACCGTACCTATTGCACACCCCATATCGCCCTGTTCAGCGCGATGAACCAAGCCGCGTGATACACCTGCACGCTCTGCCAATTCAGCTATCGTCAGCTCACGCTCAATGCGTCCGCTACGTATCATTAACCCGAGCAGTCGGGCAGCATCCCGGCTATAGCGAGAATATGTGCGTGCAACAGGTTTTGCCATAAAGCCATCATGATCCATTAATAGAGCACAGAGCCATTCAGTGATCTATTTATAGAACATAAAAATTTTCTTTTCAAGAAAGATAAAAAGTAGCTCTCACCCAAACGCCGTATCCAGAAACATCATCACCGCAAACCCCACCATCAAACCGATAGTAGCCGGGGTCTGGTGGCCGTTGCGGTGGGTTTCGGGGATGACTTCGTGGGAGACCACGAAGATCATGGCGCCGGCAGCCAGACCCATGCTCACGGGGTAGGCAATAGCGAAGGCGCTGGACATGCCGATGCCAACCAGTGCACCCAGTGGCTCCATCAGCCCCGTGGCTGCCGCTACCAGCGCCGAGCCCCAGGCTGACAGACCCGTGGTTCGGAGCGCCAGGGCGACTGCCAACCCTTCCGGGATATCCTGGATGGAGATCGCGGTGGCCAAGGGTATCCCGACGCTCATGTCCCCTGTAGCAAAGCCCACGCCGATTGCCATGCCTTCCGGGATGTTGTGCAGGGTGATCGCCAGCACGAACAGCCAGACGCGACTGATGCGCTCGAAGCTGGGCCCCTGATGACCGATGACTTCGTGCTCGTGCGGCGTAAAGTGGTCCAGCCCAAGCATGAGCACCACGCCGAGCCCCAGGCCGACAACCACGGTCGCCGCCGCTGCCATGTTGTTGCCGAGAATCTCCTGACCGGCCTCGATGCCAGGCAGGATCAGCGAGAAGGCAGCGGCAGCGAGCATCATGCCCGCCGCAAAGCCGAGCATGCTGTCCTGGCGGCGCGTGGAGACGTCCGTCAGCACCAGTGCCATGAATGCACCCAGGGACGTGGCGGCAAACCCTGCGGTCCCACCCAGCAGCGCATAGCGCACGTTGATGGCGTTTTCACCGGTCAGGGCGCTGAAGCCACTGATCAGGATCAACAACAGGATGATCAGCACCGACCCGATCAGTCCGGCGGAGATGTAAGGGCTGCGTTGTGCCTGGCTGATCCAGGCCGCGCGCAATTCGGTTGCCAGGGAGGGAGTCTTTTCCATGATCGCTGCTTTGCCTAGGGAGATGATCTGAGTCTATCAGTTGACAGGGAACTGTGACGCTAGATTCATTTTAAGCGGACCATTGAGGATGACTATCGGTCTCGCTGATGAAAGTGCAGAGACAAAAAAAGGGAGCCCGCAGGCTCCCTTCTTCAATCACCCAAGGTGATCAGCTGTTAACGAACACCCGAGGAGCGCAGGGCTGCCGGGGTGAATTCGTTGTACGAAGGCGACATACCGAACGTCGGTGCGGAAGACTCTTCGTTGTACATGCCCAGAGCGATGTAGCGGCCTGCCAGCAGGTCGTACAGGGTCTCGGTGGCATAGCCCGGCAGCTGTTCGTTGTAGCCGTGGGCGATGTGCCCTTCCGCTACGCGCCACAGGGTGCCGCGACCATCGTAGTGGTCAGCCAGGTTCAGCATCCAGGAGTCTTCGTCGAAGAAGAAGTTACGCTTGGCGTAGATATGGCGCTGACCATCCTTCACGGTACCTTCCACTTCCCACACGCGGTGCAGCTCGAAACGGGTGTGGTCCGGGTTGATGTGACCGGCTTTCAGGATATCGCTGTACTTCAGCTTCGGATCGGACAGCTTGTAGCTGTTGTACGGTACGTAGACTTCCTTCTTGCCAACCAGCTTCCAGTTGTAGCGGTCTGGCGCGCCACTGAACATGGAGAAGTTGTCGGTAGTACGCATACCGTCGGAGGCGGTACCCGGGCCGTCATAGGCTACCTGCGGAGCACGACGCACACGACGCTGACCAGCGTTGTATACCCACGCCATGCGCGGTTCTTTCAGCTGATCCAGGGTGTCGTGAACCAGCAGAACGTTACCGGCCAGGCGCGCAGGGGCGTTAACGCGCTGCTTGAAGTACACCAGGACGTTGGCGGCCTTGTCCAGATCCACGTCGGGCATGAACTGCGGATAGGCTACATCTTCCTGGAACTTGATCAGGGTGTAGGAGCCATTGGTCTGCGGCATCGCCTGCACGTAGGAGCGCTGGATGTTCTTGCGATAGCGGGTCAGGTGGTTCCAGACCACTTCGCCACCGACCTTGGGAATCGGGAAGGCAAAGCTGCCATGAGTGAAGTTGTCGATACCGTCACCACCATTGACCAGCTTGGCCTGACCGGCATTCCGCTTGATCTGGTCGTAGGTCGACTGGGGCAGGCTGACGCTGCGGTGAGTCTTGTATACCGGCATGCGGAAACTGTCCGGATAGCGCTCGAACATGGCTACCTGGCCAGGGGTCAGGTTGTCCTTATGCTCCTGGTAGTTCTGCGCGGTGATGACAAACTCCGCCTGCTCGCCTTCATAGGGGTTTTCCCAGAAGTTGCGTTCCAGCTTCTTGCCTGCGTCAACCGGCAGGCCGCCAGTCCACTCGGGAATGGTGCCAGCCGCGTTACCGGCCTTTTCAGCGCCAACTGGCGTCAGGGTGGTACCCAGTGAATCAATTTCTGCCTGGGTCAGGCTTTGGGCCATTACGCTGGTGGCGAGCATGCTCAGAGCAAGACCACATGCACCCAGTACTGTTTTTTGCATACGCATATTATTCTCTCCAAAACCTGCTTAGAAGCTTACGCCGAAGCTGACGGCGGCGAAGTCGCGATCAACCAGGGTGTTGTACTTGCCATCAAAGAAGTTGGTGTAGCTGATGCTGGCGTTGTACTTGTTGGCGTAGTCGGCGTTCAGACCGAGGCTGACCGATTTGGCGTTTTCGTTGAAGTTGGGGCTGTAACCCTCAACGTCATGCGACCAGGCGATGTTCGGGCTCAGGTTGATACCGGCGATCACGTTGCTGTAATCCAGGGACGCACGCAGGCGGTAGCCCCAGGAGAAGTCGGTGAAGAAGCCGTTGTTTTCACACCAGGTGCTGCCGTGTGGGTTAGCTGCCGTATCGGACGAGCAGACACCGTTGGCATCAGGGCTCTGACCGAACAGGGAGTCACGACCGTACTTGGTGCTGCCATTACCCGAACCGATACCACCGATATAGTTGGCACCCACTTCACCTATCAAGGACAGCCGGCTGGCACCCATCACGCGGTCGATGAAATGCACGGCGCTCATGGAAGCCTGCCAGAAATTCTTGCGATCGTAGCCTCGAATTTCTGTGCCCGGAGCGTAGACACCTTCACGGTAGGTATTGTCGTAGTTGCCATCCGGTTTAACGGCGGCGTGATCCGGCAAAGCTGTACGGCTCATGTCACCAGTATTGATCTGGATCGGCATATTGGGGCGGAAGCTGAGTTCACCGGCAACAGACATACCACCGATATCGGTACCGAAACTGATGCCATACAGACGGATATCTTCAGGATGCTCGAAGAAGTAGCCAGCTGAGCCGAGTGCTCCATCTATGCCCTCAACCAGGTCACCAGGGGCAACCCCACCTTTCACGTTGGAGTACAGGGGGTTGCGACTATGGTAGTTCATCGCGTAGAAACCAAATTCGGTATTATTCAACGCAGGTGCAAACCAGCGGAAGGCCACACCGAACTGACCGCTATCACTTGCTTCCCTGTCTTTCCGCGCACGCACGATATAGGGCACGGTACCGAGCCCTGTATTGTCAAAGTCTCCACCTTGCGGGAAGTCTTCCCCCGACCAAACCAGGCGATCAACGCAGTTGCGGCCTACAGTATCCGTGGAGAAGAAAGTACCGCAGTTATCCGCCACAGTCCCGTGCCACTTGAGCTGGTAGAAAGCTTCCATGCTCAGGTTTTCAGTCAGGCCCTGGGAGATATACAGCATCTCAACCGGCAGCAGACCTTCCTTTACCTCGGCGCCAGGACGGCGGAAGGCAGAAGCATCGATCGGGTTGATGGAGTTGATGCCGTTCTGGATGAAGACACCTTCACCCCAGCTGACGACCTGGCGGCCCAGGCGGACGTTGCCGGGGTTATCGCCGATGGAATAGTTGTGGTAGACGAAAGCGTCCAGCAGCTGGATACCGGAGCCCTTCTGCAGCGGGTGACGACCGGAGTCGTCGATATCATAGAAGCGCTGGCTGCCGTCTTTGGTTTCAAAGTCGTACCAGTAGTTGCCACGAATGAACGCGCCGGAATTACCGTAGCGCATTTCCAGATCGTGGGAACCCTTGAAAATCTTGGAAAACACGTCGCCTTTCTTGTAGTTCAGGCGCCCATCATCAGAGGTACGCGCGGCAGCTTCACCACCTTCAGTGCGCAGATAGTACAAACGCTTGTCCCGCCCTGCGGTCGACATGCTCGCACCGATCGACAGCTGCGAGTCCAGTTGCGCTTCGATTTCCCCGATATTGAAATTAACTGCGTTTGCAGAACCTGAGAAACTGGCCAATCCGATAGCCAGGGGCAAGGCCGCGAGCGACCAAGCATGCATTTTTTTTGTCATTGTGCTGCTCCGTTTGGGTGACATGAACCTGTGTATCAAGAGACACGTTCAGGACATTGCCGAGTCTGTCATGAGCGCCATCAAAACAACCTGCCCCAAATGGCCAAATCATTTGTCCTGGACGGCCATTCACCAAACGAATCCGACCCATCAGTCATTTGAAGTCAGCTTGACCTCCCTGCAAAAGCCCCCCCTCAAGGTTTGCAAATCAAACATTTGTTTGATACAACAAATGCTCTGGATTGAAGGTCGGCGCGGGATAGCCTACCGCTGGATAAGGAAATCTGATGCGAGCAGCCAGTCACCCTTCCATATCACCCGAACGGGTGGCCACCCTTCTGGCGCCACAGCCCGTGCACCTTATAATTTCGCCTTGCGAAACTTGATTTCAAGCATTTGACTGACAAGTCACGCCATTATAGCCTAGGCCGGTGAGACAGAAGATTGAACTGTCATACCTCCACGCTTTTGAGGGAGCAGTATGCTGGAAAGCCTGAGAGAGCAGCCGAAAACCAGAATTCGCGAGCATGGCCACTGGATCGCTGTCATCGATCGAGCATTAGCGCACTATGGTGTCGAATTGGCACAGTCCAGCCTTGCGTACAACCTGACCAACAGCCACCTTTCCAGCAACCCGTTCATCGAACAAGCCAACTGCAACCTGATCTGGAATGAAGCCAGCCGCCTGGCGGGCGACGATCTGTTCGGGCTGCGGCTCAATCGTATTTTTTCGCCAGCGGTTTTCAGCCTGCTCAATCTGTCGGCCAGCGCCTGCGCTACGGTGGGGGCGGCCATCGATCAGTTGATCCGCTTCTTCCCGATCATCAGTACCCAGGTCAGACTGGAGCTGCGCCGCGAGCCGGATGAGGCACTGTTGCAGCTCACCCCGGCGGGCCAGCCGCATATGCAACAGGTTGAAGCGTTGCTGGGTTTTCTCGGGCAGTTGCTGGGGCAACTGGATACCTCCAGCAAGGGTCTGTTCAAGCGCGCGACGCTGCAGCGGCCGGCCGGTGACCTGGAATTGTGCCGCCGCCTGCTGGAATGCGATGAAATCATCGGCGGTGCCCCCTACTCCATCGCCATGCCCCTGGCGCTGCTGGATAGACCACTGCTGACGGCCGATACCTTTATATGCACCCGACTGACCGAGACACTGCAGGACATGTTGGCCAGCTTGCCGTCACATGACCTGGTCGAGCAGGTCAAACGGCGGGTGCAGTTGCTGCTGGGCTCCGGTGATATCTCCGTGGAGCGCATCGCCTGCCCAATGAACATCAGCCCCCGGCATCTGCGGCGCAAGCTGAGCCAGGAGGGAACGTCTTATGAGCAGTTGGTCGATGAGGTACGCAGGGAGACGGCAATACGCATGATCGGCGAGGGTCAGCTGTCGTTGACCAGCATTGCTTATGAGCTGGGCTTTCTGGATCCGAGCAGCTTTACGCGGGCATTTCGGCGTTGGACCAATATGAGTCCTACCAGTTTTCGGCAGCAGGTGGTGGAGGGGGCGGCGGGGAGCTGAATTGTTGGGTGGAGCTCCCCCTCTCCCCAGCCCTCTCCCGCGAGGGGAGAG
>NZ_PCQD01000002.1 GCF_002979975.1 Pseudomonas sp. MYb185
CAGGGGGTGGCGGTGAAGTGGTTGCGGTAGCCTTGGGTGAAGTTGTTGTCGGTTTCCCCCTCTCCCCAGCCCTCTCCCGCAAGGGGAGAGGGGGTTAGAATGTGCGCTCTTGAGGTATTGGTGCCTGATGGATCGGTGATGGACTCTTCGAGCACCTGGGGTTGTTTGCCCTGGTGGTGGATTTCGGTGAGTAGCCACAGGTCGTTCCATTGGCTACAGGGGTGGCCTTGCAGTTCCAGGAAGTGGCCGCTGCGCAGGATGGGTTGGTCGCTGTGGCCGTGGGCCAGGCGGTAGTCGCTGCGGTGGCGTTCCAGATGACGGCGGGCCAGGTGCTTGCCGCGGGTGCGGTCGGTGAACTGGCCGGGGTAGTCGTAGTCTTCCAGGTCCGGCAACTGCTCGCTGCGGGCCTCGCTTTCCAGCAGCAGGCGGGCTTTGTCGTGGTCGTAGTCGCGGCGGGTGACGCGGCTGGTGCGGGCTTCCAGGCGTACGCCGAAGCGCTTGACCACCGGCTCGTCGGCGACCAGGCCGTTGCCCTGATCGAAGCCCGTCGGGTCGAGACGCGGAAAGCCGGTCTGGTCATCGCCGAAGACCAGCAGGTGACCTTCGGGGGCATGACGGAAGTGATAGTGAATGCCCTCTTCCTCGCATAGGCGCTGGATAAAGTGCAGGTCGGTCTCATCGTACTGGGTGCAGTAGTCACGCTCAGGATAGTCGCTGCCGAGCTGGAACAGGAAGGCATCGGACTGGATGCCGTGGTCGTCGAGCACGCGGGCGATGATCTGCGGCACACTGAGGTGCTGGAAGATACGCTGGTTGTGTCGCAGGTCGAGGTACTGCAGCTGGGGAACCAGCTCCAGGCGGTAACGGGTCAGGCGCTTGCCGGATTCGCCGATGGCGGCGTGGTGGATCAGGCCGTGCAGGCCGGTGCCGTTGCCCAGGTCGAGCCAGGCGGTGTGGTGCAGCAGGCTTTCCAGGTCCAGGTCGGGCTGTTCACTGACCAGTTGCAGTTCGATGCGATAGCAATGGCTGATCGCCTCGCGGGCCTGGAAGGCCAGTACCTTGAAGTCGTGCTCGAGGCCGTGCAGGCTCAGGGTGAAATGGGCTTGATTGGCCGGGGCAAACATCCGCTGTCCTCATCTACTTTCGCCAAGGGCAACCAGTAACCGGTTGCCCCATGTGATGGGCAGGCATTGTCACAGAATCATGCTCGGCTGGATGTGCGCCAGTTGGCAGAACCCGCATCTCCGGTGCAATTCACACCCTACAGCTAAACAGTCATCATGAAAAAAGCCCGGACCAAAGGGCCCGGGCTTGTCATTGAATGAATGGGAGCGCCTGGCGCTCCCGTTGATCCAGCTCAATACACGTCGTGCTGAGTGTTGTGGACGTTGAATTTGCCGGTTGGCGTGATCAAGCGCTTGTCACGAATCACCTTCTTCAACTCCAGGGTCTTGTCGTCTACCACCACGATGGCGGATTCCTCGTCTTGGCCACTCCACACCGAGAACCAGACTTCATCGCCCGCCTCGTTGTATTCAGGCTGCACCACACGGCGCGAACCACCCTCGATGCCGGACCACTCGGCGATCGGCAGGACCTTGTAGCCTCCATCCAGGTTGTTGATATCGAATACCGCCGCCGACTGGGCGATATCGGCGCTCGGGTTGAAGGTGGTATCCACATACAGGTTGGTGGATTTCGGGTGGGTCTTGATGAACAACGAACCACCACCCTGCCCTTTCAGCGTCGACACCACCTTCCAGGCATGCTCGGGATGGTTCACCGGATCGGTACCGATCAACGAGATGGTATCGTCACCCAGGTGACTGGTGCCCCAGACCGGACCGAACTGGGGATGCACGAAGTTGGCACCACGCCCCGGGTGCGGGATCTTGCCCACATCGACAATCGCCGCCAGCTTGCGTTCCTTCGAGTCGATCACCACCACCTTGTCCGAGTTGTTCGCTGCGGTCATGAAGTAGCGGTGCGAGCTGTCCCAGCCGCCATCGTGCAGGAACTGCGCGGTACCGATGCTGGTCACGGTCAGGTTGTCCAGGTCCTCGTAGTTGACCAGCAGCACCTGGCCGGTTTCCTTGACGTTGACGATGAACTCCGGATGCGCGTGCGAGGCGATGATCGCCGCGACACGCGGCTCCGGGTGGTACTCCTGCTCATCAACGGTCATGCCTCGGGTCGACATGATCTTCAGCGGCTCCAGCGTCTCGCCATCCATGATCACGTATTGCGGCGGCCAGTAATCACCGGCGACCACATACTTGTCCTCGAAGCCTTCGAACTTGGAGGTCTCCACCGAACGCGCCTCGATACCTACCTTGATCTCGGCCACCTTGATCGGCTCCTTCGCCCACAGGTCGATCATGTCGATCTTGGCGTCACGGCCGATCACCAGCAGGTAGCGCCCGGAGGCGGACATGCGCGAGATGTGCACCGCATAACCGGTGTCGATGGTCTTGACGATCTTCTTGCTGTTGCCGTCGATCAGCGCGATCTTGCCGTCGTCACGCAAGGTCACCGAGAACAGGTTGGGCAGATCCAGTTTGTTCATCTGCTTGCTCGGCCGGTCTTCGGGCTTGACCAGCACGGTCCAGCTGTCACGCATCGCCTGCATGCCCCACTCCGGCGGCGTCGGCGGCTCATGCTGGATGTAGTTGGCCATCAGGGTGATCTCCTCGGGCGTGAGTTCGCCGGAGGTTCCCCAGTTCGGCATGCCGGCGGGCGAGCCGTAGGCAATCAGTGCTTCCAGGTAGGCCTGGCCGCGCTCCTGGGTGATATCCGGGGTCAGCGGCTTGCCGGTGGCGCCCTTGCGCAGCACGCCATGGCAACCGGCGCAGCGCTGGAAGTAGATTTCCTTGGCCTTGTCGAACTCGGCTTCGCTCAGGTCGGGCGCACCCGGGGTACGCATCACCCTGGCCAGGGATGGATCAACGGCGGAGGCTTCACCCTGGTAGGCGGCGGCGGCCTTCTCCGGGTCCGAGCCCTGTGCCAGCGCGGAGGCGGTGATCGTCAGCGCCAGGATACTGATTGCGGCGGTCAACGGTTTGGTCATTTTCATGGTCTGGTCCTTTCCTCGACAATGTAATCGGCTCATCAGGTACAGCAGTGGGTCAGAAGGTCAGTGTTATCTCCGTATCGATGTGGCGTTTCAGTCCGGGCAGCTCATCCAGAGGCCGGTAGGAACGGTTGAGCAGATTGCCCAGCAGCAGCCGGACACCGACCCGCTCCTGATAGTCGAGCGTCCAGGCCAGGTTGAGGGTGGCGTAGCCGCCCTCGCGGTCCTCGACGCTACGATCCGCTCCCTTGCGCTCGGCGCCGCTGGCGGTGCGTACAAAGAAGTCGAATTCATTGCTCACCTGGCCAAGTTGCGCATAGGAGCGCAGCCCCAGGGTGCCCATTGCGGCGGGCAAGCCGCTGTCCCGGGTGGAATAACCATTGCCATAGTCAAACTCACGACGGCTCAGGCTGAGCGCAGCGTGGGGCTGGACCAGCCAGTCCGGGCGCCACTCGAGGGACACCTCCAGGCCGGTGGTGTTGGCTTCGTTGACGTTGGTGTATTGCCACTGTTCAAGAGCGGAGTTGCCGGGCGGCAGGTAGCCATCCGGGGTGGCTCCAATCCGCTGACGGTCGATGTAATCCTTCGCGATGGTGTGAAACAGCACCACATCGGTGGTCACCAATGGCACTTCATAACGCCAGCCCAGCTCCACGACCCGCGCACGCTCGGGCTTGAGGTCGGGATTACCGTAGAAGATGCGTTCCCTCGCCGGGGACACTGAGTACAGCTGGGCCAGCGTCGGGTAGGAGTAACCCTGAGCCAGATTGGCTCGCAGCGCCCAATGTGGCGCCGGACTGTAGACTATCCCTAACGAGCCAAGCACTCGCTCATCAGCACTGTCGACCGCTGTTCGCTCGGTGCTGCGCGCCAGCTCCGATTCAACCCGGTAATAGCGGCCACCCAGATAGGCGGTCCAGCTTTCGGCAAACTGCCACTCCTGCTGGGCGAAGGCCGAGAGTGTCTGCTGATCGGCTTTCTGGCTCGCCGAAGCAGGGGTAACGACGGTGCCTGCCGGCGTGATCCGTGTGGTACTGCCGAACTTGTCACTGTCCAGCTCGTCATCCATGTATTCCAGACCAATCAGCGTGGTCTGCTCGCTGAACAGCTCCAGCTCGGCCTGTAACCCCAACCCGCGGGTGAGCTGCTCATCCAGCGAATTGTTATCGACCATCACCGTTACCGGCAGCACCCGTGTCAGGACATTGTTATTGAAGTCCCGGTCCACCGTCCGCCGATAGGCATTGGCGGACAGCTTCTTCACCACGGGATTCAGGTCGGTTGCCTCATAGAACAACGCATAGTGGCGCTGATCACGCTTGGGAAAGTCCAGATTGAACTCGGAACCCGGCTGGGGCTCCACCCAGCTGCCGGCACTCAGGTCGAAGCGCTCAGCCTTGAACGCCACATAGTGATTATCCCGGCGATATCCCAGGTGCAGCGCCGCCGACTGATTGTCATAGGCGGAGTTGTCCAGTTCGCCATGCCCCCGGGTGCGCCGATCGCCGTGCTCACTGCGTGACAGGCCCAGACGGTAGTCGAAGCCGCCGCTGCTGCCGGACAGGCCGGCATTGCTGCGGTAGCCCTGGGTGGCGGAGTAATAGCCACCGCCAACGTAGCTTTCCAGAGGTACATCGCTACCACGCCGGGTAATGATATTGACCACCCCACCGATGGCGTTCGAGCCGTTGATCACCGACGCCGGACCACGCACCACCTCAACCCGTTCGATCATTGCAGGGTCGATCAACAGGGGCGTACCGTAATCGGTATGGTCAGTCACGGTCTGGCCATCAATACGAATGGTCACCCGCCGTGAACTTTCGCCACGAATCGAAATACGCTTCATGCCGGGGGTATCCGAGTCGGACAGCACCACGCCGGGGATATCACGGAACAGATCAGCGACATCCGCCAGGCTACGGCGGCGAAGATCATCTTCACCAATACGCGTAACGGAGCCGGGGCTCATGAGGCTGGCTACCTCAAAGCCCGTACCCGTAATCACGGTATCGGCCAGGCGTACGGACGGGCCGTCCAGCGCCGCTTGCGCTACCGACAGGCTCAGCAGTGACAACCCGCCGATGAAAATCCTGGCTTTCATCCTGATCGCTCCTCATGACATATCAGCATGATGGAGCGTCTGGGAAGCGGAGTGCTTGACCTCTGTCAAGCGGATATGCGTCATGCTGACGCACCAGACTGGGTGCGACATACCATCGCACCCAAAATCAGGTAAAAACAACCATTATCGGTTTTTTTAACCTACACCAGTCACGGTAATTTCAACCAATATTAAAAATAACCCATTAAAATCAATAAGTTAATAATTGGCACGTTCCTTGATAGAGAAACAGCGAACGCAACTATCAAGGAAGCACCAATGAACGCACCCCGGTTAGACCTTCATCCGCAACAGCAAGGTGGGCTTTTCTACCATGCCAGTGGTGCCGAGGTTGAACTCTTCGAGCAGGCCGACCGCTTCGGCATGCCGGTCCTCATCAAGGGACCGACCGGCTGTGGCAAGACGCGCTTCATCCAGCACATGGCCCAGCGCCTCGGGCGCAAGCTGTACACCGTTGCCTGCCATGACGACCTGACCACCGCCGATCTGGTCGGCCGCCACCTGATCGGCAGCCAAGGCACCTTCTGGCAGGACGGCCCGCTGACTCGCGCGGTCCGCGAGGGTGCCATCTGTTATCTGGACGAGGTCATCGAAGCACGCAAGGACATCACCGTGGTACTGCACCCGCTGGCGGATGATCGGCGCATCCTGCCGCTGGAAGCCACCGGCGAGGAACTGCAGGCCGCGCCGGGGTTCATGCTGGTGGTTTCCTACAACCCTGGCTATCGCAACCTGCTCAAAGGCCTCAAGCCCAGCACCCGCCAACGTTTCGTGGCCATGGCCTTCGACTATCCCGAGGCCGCGGTGGAAACCCGTATTGTGCAGCATGAGTCCGGTCTCGATCCGGTCAACGCCGGCCACCTGGTCAGCCTGGGCAACGCCCTGCGCCACCTTGGCCAGCACGACCTGGAAGAGGCCCCCTCGACCCGCCTGCTGATCCATACCGGCCGCCTGATCGCCGCCGGCATGGACCCGCGCCAGGCCTGCGAAGCCTGCATGGCACAACCGCTTACCGACGAGCCGGTCGCCCAGGCGGCGATCATGGATGTAGTCAGAGCGCACTTTGCCGAACCCGGACAACAACAAGCCAACAGAAGATTCGCCTGACCGGCGAGCATGCTTCCGCACAACCTGAGGAGATCAACATGTCGGAGCGCTTTACCAAGGGCATGGCCCGCAATATCTACTACGGTGGCGGCATGTTTTTCATGCTGCTGTTCATTGGCCTGACGGTCGATACGGTCACGGCAATTCCGGAACGGGAAAACCGCGACCAACTCACCGCCGAAGTCGCCCACGGCAAACACCTGTGGGAGAAAAACAACTGCGTGGGTTGCCACTCGCTCATGGGCGAAGGTGCCTACTTCGCACCAGAGCTGGGCAACGTGTTCGACCGTCGTGGCATGGGTAACGAAGCCGCCTTCAAGGCCTACTTCGGGGCCTGGATGAAGGCCATGCCCACCGGTGTGGAAGGCCGTCGGCAGATGCCGCAATTCAACCTGACAGATGAAGAGCTCGATGCCATGGCGCAGTTCCTGATCTGGTCGTCGCGCATCGATACCAACAACTGGCCGCCGAACAAGGAAGGCTGAGTACGACCGACCCGACTCTGACAGCATAAGGAATCACATCATGAAATACGCTTCACAGGCGGTGGCAAAACCCTACTTTGCCTTTGCCATGCTCTTGTTCGTCGGTCAGATCCTGTTCGGTCTGATCCTCGGCACGCAGTACATCATCGGCGACTTCCTGT
Source organism: Pseudomonas sp. MYb185 (assembly GCF_002979975.1). Classification (GTDB taxonomy): domain Bacteria; phylum Pseudomonadota; class Gammaproteobacteria; order Pseudomonadales; family Pseudomonadaceae; genus Halopseudomonas. The sequence goes on from NZ_PCQD01000002.1 coordinate 6,949, forward strand.
TTCCGGAAATCCCCTTCAACGTGGCCCGTATGGTACACACCAACCTGCTGGTGGTCTGGTTGCTGTTCGCCTTCATGGGTGCCACCTACTACCTGATCCCGGAGGAAACGCAAACCGAGCTATGGAGCCCAAAACTGGGCTACGCGCTGTTCTGGATCTTTGCCATAGCTGGCGTACTCACCATCCTTGGCTACCTGCTGGTGCCCTACGCACGACTGGCGGAACTGACCGGTAACGATTACTTCCCGACCATGGGCCGGGAGTTCCTCGAACAGCCGACCATCACCAAGATAGGTATTGCCCTGGTATGTGTAGGCTTCATCTTCAACATCCTGATGACAGTGCTCAAGGGTCGCAAGACCGTCATCAACATGGTGCTGATCACCGGCCTGATCGGCCTGGCGGTATTCTGGATGTTCGCCTTTTATAACCCCGTGTCGCTGGTCATGGACAAGTACTTCTGGTGGTGGGTTGTACACCTGTGGGTTGAAGGCGTATGGGAACTGATCCTGGGTGCAATTCTGGCCTTCATCCTGATCAAGACCACCGGGGTCGACCGTGAAGTGGTAGAAAAATGGCTGTACCTGATCATTGCCATGGCGCTGATCTCCGGCATCCTGGGTACCGGTCACCACTATTTCTTCATCGGTGCACCCGAGTACTGGCTGTGGATCGGTTCGATCTTCTCCGCCATCGAACCGCTGCCCTTCTTCCTCATGGTGCTGTTCGCCCTCAGCATGCTCAAGCAGCGTCGTCGTGAGCACCCGAACAAGGCTGCCGTCACCTGGGCAGTGGGTTGCACCATCATGGCGTTCCTCGGTGCCGGCGTGTGGGGCTTCCTGCATACCCTGGCTCCGGTGAACTACTACACCCACGGCACTCAGCTCACGGCTGCCCACGGTCACCTCGCGTTCTTCGGTGCCTACGCGATGATTGCCATGGCGATCATCTCCTACGCCTGGCCGAAGTTGCATGGCCGTGAGTGCAACAGTCTGCAGGCGCAACGCATGGAGATCTGGTCGTGCTGGGTGATGAGCATCAGCATGCTGGCAATCACCTTGCTGCTGACCTGGGCTGGCTGGATTCAGATCGAGCTGCAACGTCTGCCTTCTGACGCCGGCGCGCTCGGCTACATGCAGACTCAGGACGCCATCATGCATGTGTACTGGATGCGCCTGTTGGCGGGTGTCGGCTTTGCCGTCGGCCTGGGCATGTATCTGTACAGCTTCGTTGTGGCGCGCGCCACCCGCGAGGAATCTCCAGAGCTGATGATAGCTTCCTGAAGCAAACCCGGTGTCGGGAGTAATCTCGACACCCCTTCTCTGCCCGCTGCTGCGCGGATTCCGCCCAGCAGCACCCTTTCTCCGGTTCTGGCCCTTACAGCCAGAACCGACCCTGACCACGGAGCGCAATGCAATGGAAGAAGCCGTAGGCATTCGCTGGCACCGGTTGATCACCCGCCTGGCCGGGGATGGTTTCCCCCAGGCGCGGGTCCGGCTGGAAGACGAAGGTCCACGCCTGGCCATGGTCTTCCGCGCCCTGAGTGGCGACCCCGGCCTGACCATCAAGGCCAGCACCGAGCGCAGCCTCAACACCTGGCGCCCCCTGGCCCACCGCCTGGCCGGCACCGGTCGCCGCCATACGCTGGCCTGGCGCGAGGCCGAGGCCCTGCGGGTACCGCACAGCCTGGAGGTGTTTCCCGAGCAGGCAATGAACCGCGACCTGTATCTGTGGCTCGCAGCCATGGCCAGTCAGGCTGGCGAAGACAGTTCCGGCGACTGGTTGCAGGACAACCAGCAACTGGTAGTGAGAACGCTGGATGCCTTTCCCGGCCTGTACGATCTGTATCGGACCCTGGCCCGCTGCCTGGTGGATATCCGCCGCCAGCGCAAGCTGCCACCGGCCCAGGCGCAACAGGAAGCGTGCCTGCAGGCTGCCCTGCTCGATCCAGGCAGCCTCCGTGAGTGGCCCGATGCATCCGCCGAGCCCTGGCCGGTGCCCTTGTGGCTGTATCCTCTGCCGGAGCAGCCCCTGACGCTGGCGGCGGCCAATGACAGCGACGCGGACGCTGAAGGCCATGGCGGCGGTAAGGTCCGGCAGAGCAAACAGCGTAAGCAGGGTCGTTATGTGGATGATCCGAACAAGCGCAACGGACTGATGATCTTCCGCCTGGAAAGCCTGTTCTCCTGGTCGGAGTTTGTACCAGTGGACCGCTGCGAAGATGACCAGGACGATGAGGATGCCGAACGCATCGCCGAAGATCTGGATTACCTGACCCTGTCGCGCAACCCCAGTACCAGCGCCTCGCGCATCAAGCTGGACATGGACCTGCCCTCCGCCTCGGAGGATGACATTCCGCTGAGCGATGGCTGCCTGTTCCCCGAGTGGGATTGGAAGAAGCAGCAGCTAAGGAGCAATCATTGCCGGGTCATTCCCATGTTGCCACGGGATGCCGAGCCAGCGCCGCTGCCCGAGCGCCTGCGGTCCCTGGCCAGTAACCTACGCCAGCGCTTCCAGGGCCTGCAGCCGCAACGGGTATGGCAGAAGCGCCAGGCCAGCGGCACCCTGCTGGACCTGGATGCCTGCCTGCATCACGCCGCCGACCTGCGCCGCGGCTGCGCCACCTCGCAACCGGCCCTATGGCGCCGCGAGACCGCCCGTCATCGTGACCTGGCGTGCCTGGTGCTCGCCGACCTGTCGTTGTCCACCGAGGCCTGGGCCGACAACCAGCATCAGGTGATCGATGTGATCCGCGACAGCCTGCACCTGCTGGGCGAGGCGCTGGACGCCGGCCAGGATGACTTCGCCATGTACGGCTTTTCCTCGAGACGCCGGGATCATGTGCGTTTCAATCTGATCAAGAACTTCGCCGAGCCCTGGGGCAATGCCATTCATGGACGCATCAAGGCGCTCAAGCCGGGTTACTACACACGCATGGGGGGCGCCATCCGTCAGGCCACCGAAGTGCTCAAGGACAAGCCCGCCGAGCAGCGCCTGTTGCTGCTGCTGACCGACGGCAAACCCAACGACCTGGATGTCTACGAGGGTCGCTACGGCATGGAGGATACCCGTCAGGCATTGCTGGAAGCACGGCAGGCCGGCATCCAGCCGTTCTGCGTGACGATCGACCAGCAGGCCGCCGACTACCTGCCCTACCTGTTCGGCCAGCAGCGCTACCAGTTGATCCGCCAGGCCGCCGAACTGCCTGGCCTGCTGCCGAAACTCTATCTGCTGCTGACCGGGAGAACCACCTGATGCACAGTCCCGAATCCGTACTGGACGACACCAAAAGCCTGGAGCAACCGCGCCAACTGCCCGGTGACCTGGCCATGTGGTGTTTCATCCTCGCCGAGCTGCTGGCCTTCCTGTTGCTGCTGGGCAGCATGGCCTTCGCTCGCGGTCACTGGAGCGAGCTGTTCAGCGCCGGCATCGCCACCCTGCACCCGGAGGCTGGGCTGATCAATACGGTCTTTCTGCTGACCGGCAGCTACTTCGCCGCCAACGCGGTACACCAGGCGCAGGCCGGCAACCGCAAGGCGCTGGTCTGGGGTTTCATCCTGGCCTCGGCCTGCGGCCTGCTGTACGTCGGCGTCAAGGTCACCGAGTACAGCATGCTGTTCGCTGATGGCTACAATCTGCGCAGCAGCACCTTCTATTTCTTCTACTTTTTCACCACCTTTTTCCACATGGCCCATGTACTGATCGGCATGCTCATCCTGCTGGTGGTCGCCTGGCGCTGCCACAAGGGACACTACGCCAACCAGGAAAAAGCCAGGATGGCCAGCGAGTCGGCCGCCAGTTACTGGCACATGGTCGACCTGGTCTGGCTGGTGCTGTTCCCCCTGCTATATGTGTTGCCCTGAGGAGGCTGCTGATGAAACGCTGCGCATTGGAAATCGGCCTGTTCGGCCTGCTGTTGCTGACCGTCGCTGCCTGGCTGCTGGGACACAACTTTGCCGGGAGCTGGGTAGTGGGCTGCGTACTGGCGCTGACCTTCGTCAAGGGCCAGTGGTTGATCGACCAGTTCATGGGTTTGCGTCGCGCGCCGCAGTGGCTGCGCTGGATCGTCAGCGGCTGGTTGCTGCTGGTGGTCGGGATGACCGCGCTGTTCAATATGTGACCGGGCTGACCTGAAACACCGCTGGCCGGGATGGAACCCGGCCTTCCACGGCTCCCAGGAAACCTCTGAACAAGTCAAAACACCGTCATTGCGAGCCCGTAGGGCGCGGCAATCCAGGGCTGGCCGGCAGCTCCGAGCCTGTGGATTGCCACGTCGGCGGATGGCCGCCCCCCCTGCTCCTCGCAGTGACGACGTATTCAGAGGTTCATACCGGGTGAGCTGGCGCCCTGTGTGGCTCCTTCGCCGCCGCCCCCAGCCAACTGATCAGTTGCCACAGGCGCGGCGGCATCAGGTCCGAATCCAGACTGTCGACCAGATTCTTGATCGCCAACCCCAGGTCGGTATCCCCTTCGATCACCAGGCGGCGCCTGAAGAACAGGGTATCGGGGTCTTCCTGTCGGCTGGCCAGCAACAGGAACTCCTTCCAGTTACCGCGAATGCACACATCCACCGGCGAGTCCTTGGCCAAACGCAGCCCCAGCGCATCCCGCGTCAGGCTCCAGGCCATGCCCAGGTCGCTGACCTCGATACGCAGCCAGCGCCCCTGCAACACATCGAATTCGCCGTCCTGCAACGGCTCGGCGAACAGCCGCGCCATGGCCTTCTCGATAACCAGCTTCTGCAGCATGAAAGGTACATGCCGACCCAGCGGCAGTAGTGGACCACCGGCGCGCAGAACCAGATTGCCGATATTCAGCATAACCCCACCTCCTCAACCGTCAGCATGCCCGGTTGGCCATGCCAATAACCATTGCAGCCATCCACCGCCAGCGGCGGATGGCCGCCACGACGCACCTTATCGAACAATTGCACTATCTCACCCATGTTCCCGGCCCGCGGGCTCAGGCGCAGGGCATCGATGCCCATGCGTGCCATGCGCGGATGCTCGGCCAGCAGGTTGCTGATGCCGCCGGACATGGTCTGGATACCATTGAGGGTAAACAGCACCTGGCCTTCCTGGGTGGTCATGGGAATACCCTCGGGGTAGTTCTGGCAGATGAAACCGCAGTCATCCTTGGGCAGGTTCTCCGCCCGGGCAGTGAAGCAGCGCGCCGAATAGGCCAGCGGCAGGTGCCCCCAGGCGAAGACCTCGATTTCCGGCAACGGCACATCCGCCTCCCGCGCCTGCTCCATCAGCGCCGCGAGCAGGTCCGCTGAGCATTCCACCGGTGGCACCCAGCGCGACATCCCGCGACTGACCAGTTCATGCAGCGCGTAGGCGTTGTAGATATTCAGGGCCGGCCCGCCGACGAACTCCACTCCGCGGCTGCTGAGAAACTGCACCGCGGCCATGTCGTTGGCCTCGACCTTGATCTCGCCGTTCTCGCACAATCGGCGCAGGCTGGACAGCTCGGAGGCCGCCTCGATCAGGGTCAGGCCCGACAGTACCACTTCCGCATCGCAGGCACTGCGTACATCCTGGGCCAGACCAATCCAGTCATCCAGCGACAGCGCGCGACGCTTGGAGCAGACGGTCTCGCCCAGATAGATCACCTCCAGCGGCTGTTCCGCCATGTCGGCATAGAAGTCCATGATCTGCTGGCGCTGCCAGTAGAACAGGATCGGCCCCAGGGTCAATTTCATCATCTTTCTCCTACTGCCAGGCGCGGTGATAGGCGCCCAGGGTGGTCTGGCTGCCCTCGGACACGGTGTCCAGTACCCGGCGCCAGCTATCCTGTACGGTGAAGCGTTGCGGGTTGGCCTTGTAGCTGTCCAGCGCCTTGCGCCAGACCCCGGCAACCTGCTCGACATAGGCCGGGCTGCGCTGGCGGCCCTCGATCTTGACCGCCTCCACGCCGATCTCGGTGAGTTGCGGAATCAGGTCCATGGTATTCAGGCTGGTCGGCTCCTCCAGCGCGTGAAAGCGCTTGCCATGCACCATGAAGCGGCCCTTGCACAGGGTCGGGTAGCCTGCCGCCTCACCTTCGGCGTAGCGGTCGATCAACACATCGTTGAGCCGCGAACTGAGGCCATCGGCGCCCTCGCTCCAGCGCACCGCACTGGCCGGCGAACAGACCCCGCACAGGTTCGGCGACTCGCCGGTGACATAGGAGGACAGATGACAGCGGCCCTCGGCCATGATGCACAGGCTGCCGAAGGCGAATACCTCCACCGGCACCGGGCTGGACGCTGCCACCTGGCGCACCTGATTGAGCGACAGCACACGCGGCAATACCGTGCGCCGGATGCCGTACTGCTCGTGATAGAAGCGCAGTGCCGCGGCATTGGTGGCCGAGCCCTGCACCGACAGGTGCAGGGACAGCTTCGGGTGGTGCTTGCTGGCATAGGCCAGCACGCCGGGATCGCCGGCGATCAGTGCATCGGCGCCCAGCTCGGCGGCGCGGTCGACGGCGCGCTTCCAGCGCGCCCAGCCATCGGGCAGCGCATAGGTATTGACGGCGATATACAGCTGCCGCCCTTCCCGGCGGATCAGCTCCAGACCGCTTTCCAGCTGTTTATCGGTGAAATTGAGTCCGGCGAAATGGCGGGCGTTGGTATCGTCGCGAAAACCGGTGTAGATGGCATCCGCACCTTGGCGTACCGCCGCCTTGAGGGCAGGCAGACTGCCTGCGGGACAGACCAGTTGCATGGAAACTCCCTGTGATCGATGTCAGCCAGGGACTGTGCGCCAGTGGGCGGAAAAGGTCATTGATCAAGGTCAAGGCCCATGCAGTCCGGGTTGTCGAGCCTCAGTTCGACGACTGCGCCCCCTGGCAGCCAGCGGCGTAGCGCAGGCGCGCTACACCCCAACTTCCATACCGGGTTGTCGAGCCCCTGCTCAATGTATGACACACCCCGGGGTTTCGCTCCTGCGTGTCAGTGAGGCCGCAGCACATCCGGCGGGGTCAGGTAGTCGCTGCTGCTGCCACGGCGCTCGTGGGCATCACCGATCTCCAGTCGGGCGATACTGCGCAGGTGTACCTCGTCCGGCCCGTCCGCGATGCGCAGGCAGCGCGAGCTGATCCACAGATCGGCCAGGGGCGTATCGGGGGTCAGGCCCATGGCACCGAACACCTGCATGGCCCGGTCCACCACCTTGTTCAACATGCCGGGCACCACCGCCTTGATCATGGCGATTTCCTTGCGCGCCCCGCGGGCCCCGACATTGTCGATCATCCAGGCGGTTTTCAGCACCAGCAGCCGGGCCTGCTCGATTTCCATCCGGGAACGGGCGATCCACTCCGAGATACTGCCATGCTGGTGCAGGTAACGCCCGAAGGTCTTGCGTTCCTGGGCACGGTCGATCATCAGCTCCAGCGCCAGCTCGGCCATACCGATGGCGCGCATGCAATGGTGCACTCGGCCCGGTCCCAACCGCGCCTGGGCCATCATGAAACCGTCGCCCTCGCTGCCCAGCAGATTGCTCACCGGCACTCGAACGTTACGCAGCACCAGCTCGCTGTGCCCTTCGGGGGCGATGTGATGCATCACCGGAATATTGCGCACCAACTCCACACCGGGCGTATCGAAGGGCACGATGACCATACTCTGCTGGCGGCGTGGCTCGCCGTCGGGATCGGTCTTGCCCATCACGATCAGAAAAGCGCAGTCGGGATGCGAAGCATTGGTGATGAACCACTTGCGCCCGTTGATCACATACTCATCGCCTTCACGGCGGATCAGGGTCTGGATGTTGCTGGCATCCGAAGAGGCCACATCCGGCTCGGTCATGGCGAAGGCCGAACGGATATCGCCATTGAGCAGTGGGTCGAGCCAGCGCTGGCGCTGCTGCTCGCTGGCGAACATGTGCAGCAATTCCATATTGCCGGTGTCTGGCGCATTGCAGTTGAATACCTCCGAGGCCCAGCTGACGCGCCCCATGATTTCCGCCAGCGGTGCGTACTCGAGATTGCTCAGGCCCTGCCCCGGCTCATCGGCCCGCAGTGACGGTAAAAACAGATTCCACAACCCCTCTGACCTGGCCAGTGCCTTGAGGTCCGCCATGAAGGACACCGGGAAACTGTCGGCAGCCACCTCCTGTTGCCACTGCCCAAGACGCGGTACGATGTGCTGGTCGAGAAAATTCCGCACCTGCTGGCGCAGAGCTTCGGTTTTGGCGCTATAGGCAAAGTCCATCTGTCATCTCCTCGAAAAGGTATCCGCATTCATTCAACCGACATGTTGCGGGCTTACCTTCAAGGCTAGGTCTGCGTTAAGATTCTGGCTATCTTGTATGAAGAGCTGAATCCATACCATTCACCCAGTGAATGAAAAAATTGATCCAAATCAATTTTATTGATTTTACTTGAATTGCTCCCATACAGATCAGATATAGACAAAAGCTATCCGCCGCTTAGACTAAATTTATTTTTAATATCCATCAGACGGTTCTACTATACGTCCTGTTTCCAACCCCCAAGACACAAAGCTCAACAAGGAGTCTTCAATGTCCGTTATCAACACCGAAATCAAGCCGTTCACCGCTCAGGCGTTCAAGAACGGTGAGTTCATCCAGGTCTCCGACACTGACGTAAAAGGCAAGTGGGCCGTATTCTTCTTCTATCCGGCTGACTTCACCTTCGTTTGCCCGACCGAACTGGGTGACGTTGCCGACCATTACGAAGAGCTGCAGAAGCTGGGCGTGGAAGTCTACTCCGTCTCCACTGACACCCACTTCACCCACAAAGCATGGCACGACAGCTCCGAGACCATCGGCAAGATCAAGTACACCATGATCGGCGACCCGACCATGCAGATCAGCCGCAACTTCGAAATCCTGCGTGAAGCCGAAGGTCTGGCTAACCGCGGTACTTTCATCGTTGACCCCGAAGGCGTCATCCAGGCTGTTGAAATCACCGCTGAAGGCATTGGCCGTAACGCTGCCGACCTGCTGCGCAAGATCAAGGCTGCCCAGTACGTAGCCGCCCACCCGGGTGAAGTCTGCCCAGCCAAGTGGGAAGAAGGCGAAGCCACTCTGGCTCCCTCGCTGGACCTGGTCGGCAAGATCTAAGCCCGACTGACAACCCGGCCCGCCGCGGCGCTTTGCGCCCGGTTGGCGGGCCGGGTTTTTTTTACCCAAAATTCACCACTTTTACAGGACACGCACTTATGTTGGACGCCAATCTGAAGAAGCAACTGGACACGTACCTGCAGAACATCGTTAAGCCGATTGAGCTCAGCGTGTCCGTCGATGACAGCCCCAAGGGCAAAGAATTGCATGAACTGGCGGTCGAAATCGCCGAGATGTCGAGCAAGATCGGTCTGGTCGCCGTAGAGAACCAGCGTACCCCGAGCATGGGCGTGGCCGAAGCCGGCCAGAGCCCCCGCGTGCGCTTTGCCGGCATCCCGATGGGCCACGAGTTCACTTCCCTGGTTCTGGCTCTGCTGCAGGCCGGCGGTCACCCGTCCAAGGCTGACCCGGCGCTGCTCGAGCAGATCCGCAATCTCGAAGGCAAGTTTCACTTCGAGACCTATATCTCCCTGTCCTGTCAGAACTGCCCGGACGTAGTGCAGGCCCTGAACCTGATGGCCACACTGAACCCGAACATCACCCATGTGATGATCGACGGCGCACTGTTCCAGGATGAGGTCGAGAGCCGCCAGATCATGGCCGTACCGACAGTGTTCCTCAATGGTGAACACTTCGGGCAGGGCCGCATGACCCTGGCCGAGATCGTCAACAAGGTCGACTCCGGCGCAGCGCAGCGCAAGGCCGCCGAACTGAACGAGAAAGCGCCCTACGAAGTATTGATCGTCGGCGGTGGCCCGGCCGGTGCCGCAGCAGCCATCTACGCCGCCCGCAAGGGCATCCGCACCGGTCTGGTTGCCGATCGTTTCGGTGGCCAGGTAATGGACACCGTGGGCATCGAGAACTTCATTTCCGTGCCCTACACCGAAGGCCCGAAACTGGTAGGCAGCCTGGAGCAGCACGTCAAGGAGTACGACGTGGATGTGATCACCGAGCAAACCGCCAGCAAGCTGTCCAGCAACGGCCTGGTCGAGATCGCCCTGGAAAGTGGCGCTACCCTGCGCAGCCGTTCGGTGATTCTGGCCACTGGCGCCCGCTGGAGGGAAATGAACGTACCGGGCGAGCAGGAATACCGCGGCAAGGGCGTCGCCTACTGTCCGCATTGTGACGGCCCGCTGTTCAAGGGCAAGCGCGTCGCAGTGATCGGTGGCGGCAACTCCGGCATCGAGGCAGCCATTGACCTGGCGGGTATCGTCGAGCACGTTACCGTGCTGGAGTTCAGTGATACCCTGCGTGCCGACGAGGTACTGCAACGCAAGGCCCGTTCGCTGTCGAACGTCAACATCATCATGAACGCAGCCACCACGGAAGTACGCGGTGACGGCAACAAGGTAGTAGGTCTGACCTACACTGACCGGGTATCCGGTGAAAGCGCCAATGTGGATGTAGCCGGTATCTTCGTGCAGATCGGCCTGGTACCCAACACCGACTGGCTGAAGGACAGCGAGGTCAACCTGACCCGCTTCGGTGAGATCGAGATCGACGCCCGCGGCGCCACCTCGGTGCCCGGCGTATTCGCCGCTGGAGACGTGACCACTGTGCCGTTCAAGCAGATCGTCATCGCCATGGGCGCCGGCGCAACTGCTTCGTTGGCGGCCTTCGATCACCTGATCCGCACCTCGACCGAGAGCGAAGCCGAAGCCGAGCAGGAAAAGGCCAGCGCCTGATCCCGCCGGCAGGCTGTAAACAACAACCGCACCCCTGGGTGCGGTTGTTGCGTTATGGGATAGCGGTAACGGCTGAACCCATACCGCCCGGCTGTCACTTGCGGCCGGTGAGTGATCCCAGCAGGCCCCGCGCCAGCTCCCGACCGATCTGCCGCGCCAGGGTCTGCACCGCCGACCGCACCGTGGTATTGATCAGACCATCAGTCACACTCTTGCCGGAAGCTGTCTTGCGGCCGCCACCTGCACCTCCCTTGCTGTCAGTCTCCGGCTGTGCTGCCCGAGCCGCCTGCTGGGCCCGCTGCGCCAGTATCTCGTAGGCCGACTCGCGATCGATGCCCCGCTCGTAACGCCCGGCCAATGGCGAAGCCTGGAACAATCCGCTGCGCTCGCCCTCGGACAGCACACCGATACGCGACCGGGGCGGTGCGATAAGCGTTCGTTCTACCACCGCGGGACGCCCCTTCTCATCCAGGACACTGACCAGGGCTTCGCCCACTGCCAGTTCGGTCAGGACCTCACGGGTGTCAAAGGCTGGATTGCTGCGAAAACCATCGGCCACCGCCTTCAGCGCCTTCTGCTCCTTCGGTGTGTAGGCGCGCAATGCATGCTGAATGCGCAGTCCAAGCTGGGCCAGCACCGGATCAGGCAGATCGCCAGGGGATTGGGTGACGAAGAAGACGCCCACGCCCTTGGAACGAATCAACCGCACCACCTGCTCGATGCGCTCGTGCAGCGCCTTGGGCGTACGCTCGAACAGCAGATGCGCCTCATCGAAGAACAACACCAGCCTGGGCTTGTCCGCATCGCCCTGCTCCGGCAACTGCTCATGCAGTTCCGACAGCAGCCATAGCAGGAAGCAGGCATAGACCCGGGGCGACTCCTGGATCAGCTTGCCCGCCTCCAGCAGATGGATATAGGCCCGACCGGACAGGTCCCGCTGCATCAGGTCGGCCAGTTGCAGCGCCGGCTCACCGAACAGGCGCTCGGCGCCCTGCTGTTGTAGGATCACCAGCCGGCGCTGGATGGCCTGGATACTCGCTGCGGCAATACCACCGCTGACGCTGGCCAGTTCCTGGGGATGCGCCAGCAGCCAGTCCATCAGCGCATGCAGATCCTTGAGGTCCAGCAACAACAACCCCTGCTGATCCGCCCAGGCAAAAATGCCATACAGCGCAGCCAGTTGGTTATCGTTCAGGTCAAGCAGGCTGGCCAACAGCAAAGGGCCCATCTCGCTGATGGTGGTACGCAACGGGTGGCCCCGATCACCAAGAATGTCCCAGAACACCACCGGCACCGCGCCCGGCTGCCAGGCCAATTCAGGCATCTGTGCCAGACGCCTGTCGATAGCCTCCGATGCGGTGGCCGCTACCGCCACCCCGGACAGGTCGCCCTTGATATCGGCGGCGAACACCGGCACGCCAGCGTTGGCAAAGCTTTCCGCCAGGACCTGCAGTGTGACGGTCTTGCCGGTGCCGGTGGCGCCAGCGATCAGGCCGTGGCGATTGCACATGCGCAGCGGCTGGCCGATCAACCGGCCGCCGGCGCTCCCCAACTGCAGGTAGGTTTCCATCGTTCCCTATTCCCCTGGGTCTGTTCCCGTTTCATTTGCCGCCGCGTCAGCACCTGGCCGGAAGAAAGCATCAACCTTTCTTCGGTGCGCCGTGCTCGTTGAAACTTTTCAGTGCCCGCAGCAGATCCTGCCGGCTGATCTGCCCGACCAGGCGGCCATACTCCATCACCGGCAGGCGCCGTCGGCCACGCTCCACGAAATGCGCCGCAGCCTTGAGTATGTCAGCATCGGCATCGATGGTTTCAACCACCTCGCTCATGAATGCGCCGACCGAACCGCAGGCCTCTTCGAAATAGCTGCCACTGAGGATACCCCGCAGACAGTCGCTTTCCGAAAGAACCCCAACCAGATAACCCTGCTCATCTATTACCGGCGCCCCGGAAATGCGGTGCGCCACCAACAGGTCGATTGCCTTGAACAGATCCATATGCGGAGAGAATGTCACTGGTTCGGTATGCATGTAGTCACGTACTTTCACTGATTTGAACATGCCGTCTGCTCCAATCCATTGTTACCGCAGCATCAGGCAGTCCATGAACTCAGCCGAACACCACGGTCTTGTTGTCGTGTACCAATACCCTGTCTTCCAAGTGATAGCGCAAACCGCGGGAAAGCACCATTTTTTCGACATCCTTTCCCAGTCGAACCATATCATCAGCATTGTGTCTATGACTGATACGCACGACATCCTGTTCGATGATCGGGCCGGCATCAAGTTCTTCTGTCACATAGTGGCAAGTCGCACCGATGAGTTTAACTCCCCGGGTGGCAGCCTGATGATATGGTCGGGCGCCAACAAATGAGGGCAGAAAGCTGTGATGAATATTGATTACCCGTCCGGCATATTGCTCGCACAGGCTGGCCGGCAATATCTGCATGTAGCGCGCCAGCACAATGCAATCAGCCTGCTGCTCATTCACCAGCCGAGTAACTTCATCGAAGGCCGGCTTTTTATCCTTTGCATCGACTGGCACATGATGAAAAGGTATTCCATGCCATTCCACCATGCTACGCAAATCATCATGATTGGAAATAACGCTGGTTATTTCGCAATCCAGTTCGCCACTATGAAAACGGTGCAGCAAGTCAGCCAGACAATGGGATTCGCGACTGGCCATCAGCACTACCTTCTTGCGCTGCGCCGAGTCGCTGACCCGCCACTCCATGCCGAATTCGGTAGCGATCGGCGCGAATACCGTACGCAGACCGTCGGCATCGAAGGGCAGCGAATCAGCACGTATCTCATGGCGCATGAAGAACCAGCCGGTCAGGTTGTCCGAGTGGTGATTGGCTTCGGTGATCCAGCCATTGTAGGTAGCCAGCAGGTTACTGACCTTGGCCACAATCCCCACACGGTCGGGACAGGCAATTACCAGGCGAAAGGTACGCATCAAATCAACTCCAGATGGCCACTGTAATCTGTAACCCACGCCGCGCTCGGCGGCAGCATACAAACCCATGGCGGTTCGAAAGCTGCGTATTCTACTCCGAGCCCGGGGAAATTTCAGCCAGATCACCGCAATGGGAGAAGTTAACAAAAAGAATCACTAATCGACCCAATGAAGCCGGTAACTTCTTGTGCAATTAGCTGGTTATAAACTACCATTAGTCCCACTAATCAGTACCATTAAAAAAGGGGAAACAAACATGTCCATGCTGCAGGAATACCGGCAGATCGAAGATACCATCCGTGAACTGTCCGAGCGTCTCAAATCATTGTCCAATGATGACAAATTGAAGAAAGAAATCGAATTTGAGAAAAAGCTCAACACCTTGATGGAACAGTACGGCAAAAGCCTTAGGGACGTTGTGGCTATTCTTGATCCGGACCATAAGCTGTCCGCTCCAAGCAAGACTGTCAAGGCGCCGGTTGCCAAACGTGCTCGCAAAGTAAAGCAATACAAGAATCCGCACAACGGTGAAGTAATCGAAACAAAAGGCGGGAATCACAAGACCCTGAAAGCCTGGAAAGAACAGTACGGCGCAGAGACAGTGGAAAGCTGGTCCACCATTCTGGATTAAATCCCTGCCCCAACTGGTTGATACCAGAGAAAAAGCCCCAGCAATGGATAAGTGCCGGGGCTTTTCATCAAGATGTAATAATTTCCAGTTTCACCGCCAGCTCAATGGCATATTCACGCCACTGTCCCAGTAATAGGCGCTGCGCTTCATCCGTCTGCGTCAATGCCTGTTGCAAGTCCTGCATGAACCCATCGAAAGTAAGCGCCGCTCCCGGTATCTGCCCCGTCAACTTCTGCCGGCAGAACTGCAGCCACTCCTGCCGCTGCGTCATATCCAGGGATTCGGGAAAGTTGCGCGCACGGTAACGTGGCAACATGTCCGCCAGGCGCTGGTCCGCCAGCGGCCACTGGGCAGCGTTCAGACTCGCGCCGTCCGCTTCGCGGATTCCCGGCAGCAGATTACGATCCCGATCCGAGGTGAAGCCATCATAAAGCCGGGTTTCCGCATCAGCCTCGGCACCCGGCTCCCCTGCAGCCCCTGCTCGGTCGGCGTATATCGCCGCCAGTTTGTCCTGCCCCGATACCCGCCATTGCGCCAGGCGCTGGGCATGCTCGAGCAGCATCGGCATATCCAGCTGTAACCGTTCGATATCCTGCTGGCGCAGCACCTTGGCATCCGCCAGCACCGGGCATTTGTTGATATGCACCAGTTTGAGACCGGGTCTCTGTTCACCTGGGGCCAGGTCCTCGGTCCGCGTGTACAGCCGCTGACACAACTGCTCCGCGGAAAGATCCTGCAGCAGCCCGGGCTCCACTTCCAGATCCCATACGATCAGCGCATTGCGGTTGCTCGGATGCCAGCCCAACGGCAGGACCAGCGCCAGGCCGTGACGTTCGCGGCCGAAACGGCCGGAAACGTGCACCAGCGGGCGCGGGTTCTGCAGGTCGATCAATTCGCTGACCCGGTGTTTACTGCGTAACTCGTAGAGATAGCGGTACAGGCGCGGCTGCGCCTGTTTCAACAACCTGGCCACGGCGATGGTCGCCCGCACATCGGCCAGCGCATCGTGCGCCTGGCCGTGGTCGATACCATTGGCTGCCGTCAGCAGCTCCAGCCGCAAACTGGTAAAGCCATCCTGCTGTGGCCACTCGATGCCATCAGGTCGCAGCGCATGCGCCGTGCGCAGTGCATCCAGCAGATCCCAACGGCTGTTGCCGCCTTGCCACTCACGCGCGTAAGGGTCGTAGTAGTTGCGATACAGGGCGAAGCGTGTCATCTCATCGTCATACCGCAGGTTGTTGTAACCGGCGGTACAGGTGCCCGGAGCGGCCATCTGCTCGTGCAACAGGCGCATGAACTGCGCTTCGGGCAGACCACGCCTGGCCCGATCAGGGTCGATACCGGTTACCAGACAAGCCATGGGGTGCGGCAACACATCCTCGGCGATGCGGCAATCAATGCACAGCGGCTCGCCTACCTCCCGCAGCTCGTCGTCCGTACGGATGCCGGCCACCTGCAACGGGCGATCACGCCGCGGGTCGATGCCGGTGGCTTCGAAGTCGTACCAGAAAATGCTCTTGCTCATGAATCCCCCGATAACCTGCCGTGGCAGGTGCAAACCATGCTGGCATGCAGGGTAACCCAAGGGGCTCGGTCAGGCATCAACCGGGTGCATGAAACTGAAGTAGTGCTGCAGGGCGACCGCGAGGTTGGCGAAGATATGCGCATTATCGAGGATGCTGAATCCAGCGTCGTAGTGACCAGGAGTCAGATCCGGGCGGCACCAGCGGCTGACCGCACGAAAAGGCAGCGTCTGCACTCCATCCCCTGCAGCCGAAGGCAGATGCAACTGCAGGTCGTATTCGGCGCCGAGCATGATCGGCAACGGGCTGAGCAGCATGAAGCCATTGCACGATACATTGCCCAGAGTGCCCATGAAACTGCCTGTATGGCTGTTGTATACGTTCAGGTAGGCGTGCAACTGATGCCGCGCTATACGACGATTGAACTGCTCGGAATGTTCGGGTTTTGCACCCTCGAAAGGCATGCCTTGCATAGTCAACGGTGCTCCTGTTCGTAGGTCAGCGCAGCTCGATGCTGGGGAGCGCGACGAGGTTTCGACTGGTGATCGAATCGCACCACAGCGCCAGTGAGTGGCCATGGGGCGGATCTGTCCGGAGAATAAACATAGCTGAGCGCCTCATGCCGCTTCCCTGTGCCGGCTCATCCCTGGGGTCTGTTGCCACAGAATAGACCAGCGATTTCACCAGGCCAAGCCCTGGCTGACAAAATGCCATCCCCCATTCGAATGATTTGATCTGCATCAGCGCTATACTGCGGAAAGTGGCTTACGCTGAAGAAAACCATCGGCAACCAGGGGACAGCGAATGAACATCCAGCACATCATGGTGGTGATCGACCCCACCAGCGACACCGACCAGCCCTGCCTGCGACGCGCTGAGCAGCTGGCGACATACTACCCTTCGGCCCGTTTCACCCTGTTTGTCAGCGATTATATCGCCGCACTGGACCGCGGCCAGCTGTTCGACAGCGAGTCTCTGGCCAAGGCCCGCAGCTCTCTGCTCGGTCATCGCGAGGAGCTACTCGACCGCCTGGCCAGGCCCCTGCGTGAGCGCGGCTTCACGGTCAACACCCAGGCGGTATGGGGCAAGCGCTACGAGCGCCACATCCTCCGGGCCATCCACGAACAACAGCCGGATCTGGTGCTCAAGACCACCCATCATCACGGGCTGCTGAAGCGGCTGGTGCTGAGCAACAGCGACTGGTATCTGATCCGCCATTGCCCGGCACCGCTGTGGCTGGTCAAGCAGCCGGACAACGCGCTGAAGGTATTCTGCGCCAGCGTCGATCCGCTGCACGAGGCCGACAAGCCGGCGGCGCTGGACAACAAGTTGCTGACCACCGCCCGCTCGCTGGCCGAGGCAACCAGTGGCGAATTGCAGGCGGTGCATTGCTACAATCCCCTGCCCCACACCCTGGCTTTCGATACCGGCCTGGTCGCCGACTATGACGGCTACGCCGCCGAGGTGCACAAGCACCATGCCGAGGCCTTCCGCGAGTTTACCAGCCAGGCCCAGGTGGCGCCTGACGCACAGCATCTGCTGCGGGGCTATCCGGAACAGGCGATTCCCGAGTTCGCCCTGCAGCACCGGGTCGACCTGCTGGTGATCGGGGCGATCTCCCGCTCACGGCTGGAAAGCGCGCTGATCGGTCATACCGCCGAGCGCCTGCTCGACCATGTGCCCTGCGACCTGCTGATCGTCAAGCCCGACGGCTTCGTCGATCCCTCCAAACCGTCCTGAGCGATACGCCCCGCCGTTCAACCGTGCGGGGCGAACTGCCGACACAGACGGGTGATGCCAGCCCAGTCACCGGCCTCCATCAGCGCGGGCGGTGCCATCCAGCTGCCGCCTGCGGCCACCACATTGCCCAACGCCAGGTAATCGGCCAGTTTCGCAGGGGTTATTCCGCCAGTGGGGCAGAAACGCACATCGTGAAAAGGTCCGGCAAAGGCCTTGAGCAAAGCCACGCCACCGCAGACCTCGGCCGGGAACAGCTTGAAGCATCGATAGCCCATGCGGTATCCACGCATGATCTCCGATGCCGTGGCCACCCCAGGCAACAAGGGCACCGGGCTGTCCAGCCCCAGGGTCAGCAACTCGTCTGTGCAGCCGGGGCTGACCACGAAGCGCGCTCCGGCATCCAGCACCGACTGGAATTGCCGACCATCCAGTACCGTACCGGCACCGACACACAACTGCGGACGCTGTTCGGCCAGCAGGCGAATCGCCGCCAGGCCCAGCGGTGTGCGCAGGGTGATCTCCAGGTTGGTGATACCGCCAGCAGCGAGCGCATCGGCCAGGGGCAGCACATCACTTTCACGGTGAATGCTGAGCACCGGCAGGATGCGTTGGCCACTGAAGATACTATCCAGGTTGCTGCTGTTTTCAGCCAATCTCATTACGGTTGCTGTTCCTTGGTGAAAAAAATGTCCATGGGTGGGGTGAGGAAGGCTGCAATCGGCCAGCTCAGCGGGTCCGCCGCCTGCACCGCAGCGCCCAGCGTCTGTCGCTTATCCTCACCGGCAAAGACCAGCATCTTCAGCCGCGCGCTCTGGATCGCCCGTGCCGTCATGCTCAGCCGTGCCACCCGCTCGCCTTCGGCAGGCACCGCGATGCAGACAGCAGGGGTCTGCGCGGAAAGATATTCGCTCAACCCCGGCATGTGCGGGAACAACGAGGCGGTATGGCCGTCCGGCCCCATGCCCAATACCACCACATCCAGCGGCAGCAGCGGCTCCAGCATGGCGTGACAGTGCTGCGCATCCGCTTCCAGCCCGCGGCCCTGATACATCGGCAACCAGGTGGCGCGCTGCAGCACCCTGGGCATGCACTGCTGGATCAGCCGCGCATTGCTCTGCGCATCCTGCGGCGGCACCCAGCGCTCATCCACCTGGGTGACGGTGACCTTCTCCCAGGCGAGGTCAAGCTGTTCCAGGCACCGCAGGAACAATGCCGGCCCTCGCCCTCCGGACAGTGCCAGGCTGGCACGACCACGTTGGGCGATGGCCTGCTGCAGCGCCATCTGAATATGCACTGCGACCGCCCCGGCCTGCGCCTGAGCCGATTGGCTGTCCTCCCAGCCCAACCCGCGCTCTGCAATCCACGTTTCGATCACACTGCACCTCCATCAGCCTGGATCAGACTTTCAGTAAAACAACTGGCGCCCTGCTCAGCCGCGCTGGCGCCCTGCCGGGCGAAGGCGAACAGCTCGCGTCCCCAACCACGCCGTACCGGCTGGGCATGTGTGGCTGCCGTGCGCGCCTGCCATTCGGCCTGCTCGACATGCACCTGCAGCACACCCCGCCCGGCATCCAGGCTGAGCCGGTCGCCGTCGCGCAGATAGGCCAGCGGCCCGCCCGCCTGTGCTTCGGGGGTAAGATGAATCACTGCGGGAACCTTGCCCGAGGCGCCGGACATGCGCCCGTCGGTCACCAACGCTACCCGCTGGCCGCGGTCCTGCAGGATGCCCAGGTAGGGGGTGAGCTTGTGCAGCTCGGGCATGCCGTTGGCGGCCGGCCCCTGAAAACGGACGACGACGATCACATCGCCTTGAAACTCGTTGTTCTGGAATGCCTCGACAAAGGCCTCCTGGGTCGCGAACAACCGGCATGGCGCACTGACCTGCCAATGCTCCGGCTTGACCGCTGACACCTTGATCACGCCACGCCCGAGCATGCCATCGACCACCCGCAGGCCGCCATCGACGCTGAAGGGGGCGTGCCGGCTGCGCAGGATGCTCTCATCCAGGCTGGCGTTCGGCCCATCACGCCATGCCAGCCGCCCCTCCCGCAGCATCGGTTCGTGGGTGTAGCGCTGCAGGCCCGGTCCGGCGATGGTATTGACATCGGCGTGCAGCAGGCCGCTGTCGAGCAACTGGGCAAACAGAAAAGCGGTACCGCCGGCGGCCTGGAAGTGATTCACATCAGCCCGCCCGTTGGGGTAGATCCGCGCCAGTATCGGTACCACCTCCGACAGCATGGCCATGTCATCCCAGTTCAGTTGCAGGCCGGCGCACTGGCCGATGGCAACCAGATGCAGGGTCAGGTTGGTCGAGCCGCCGGTTGCCAGCAACAGCACCAGGGCATTGACCAGTGCCCGCTCATCGAGGATCGACGCCAGACTGCCTTCTCCCGTGCGCGCCAGACGGGCCGCCTGTTCGGCCACCGCCACCGTCAGCGCATCGCGCAGCGGTGTGTTGGGGTTGATGAAGGAAGCACCTGGCAACTGCAGGCCCATGGCTTCGAGCAGTATCTGGTTGGTATTGGCGGTGCCGTAGAAGGTACAGGTACCCGGGGCATGATAGGCCTGACATTCGGCGTCGAGCAGCTCTTCCCGGCTGGCCAGCCCTTCGGCGTAACGCTGGCGCACCATGGCCTTTTCGCTGTTGGGCAGCCCCGAGGGCATCGGTCCGGCGGGCACGAACAGCACCGGCAGGTGGCCGAAACGCAGCGCGCCCATCAACAACCCCGGCACTATCTTGTCGCAGATACCCAGGCACAGCGCCGCATCGAACATGTTGTGCGACAGCGCCACTGCCGTGCCCATGGCAATGACATCGCGACTGACCAGCGACAGTTCCATGCCCGGCTCGCCCTGGGTGATGCCATCGCACATCGCCGGCACACCGCCGGCGACCTGCCCGGTGGCGCCCACGGCACGCAGCGCTTCACGGATCCGCGTCGGGAAGACTTCGTAGGGCTGGTGCGCCGACAGCATGTCGTTGTAGGCGGTGACCATGCCGACGTTGACTTCATCAGGCAGGCGCAGGCGCTGTTTGTCAGTCGCCGGACACCCGGCGATGCCATGGGCGAAATTGCTGCATGACAGGTCCCAGCGGCCACGCGGGCGCGCCGCCGCCTCGGCCATCTGTTGCAGATAGGCTGCACGCGATAGCCGGCTGCGCTGGCGCAGACGCTCGGTTACCTCTATTACCCGGGGGTGCATTCCAAGGTCCTCCTGCGGAGCGGGTGAATCGTCCGCTTCTGCCTGTCATGAATAAAGGGGTATGATCTCATTGTAAGCCACTGAATTGTCATTGAAGGGGAAAACATTCATGACCCTGCGTCGTACCAAGATCGTCGCCACTCTCGGACCCTCCAGCAGCACCCCGGAACGTATCGAAGCACTCATCAAGGCCGGCATGAACGTCGCCCGTCTGAATTTCTCCCACGGCACCCACGACGAGCACCGCGCTCGTGCCAACCTGGTACGCGAGACTGCTGCCCGGCTGGGCACCCATGTGGCACTGCTCGGCGACCTGCAGGGCCCGAAGATTCGTATCGCGCGCTTCAAGGACGGCAAGATCCAGCTGAATGTCGGCGACAAGTTCCGCCTGTCCACCAGCCACCCGCTGGATGAGGGCAACCAGCAGGTGGTCGGCATTGACTATCCCGAACTGGTCTCCGATTGCCGCGCCGGTGACGAGCTGCTGCTCGATGACGGCCGCATCGTGTTGCGCGTGGATGCCATCACCCAGGATGAAGCGCAGTGCACGGTGACCGCCGGCGGCGCGCTGTCCAACCACAAGGGCATCAACCGCCGCGGTGGCGGCCTCTCCGCTGCAGCGCTGACCGACAAGGACCGCGCCGATATCGTGCTGGCTGCGGAAATGGCAATGGAGTACGTAGCGGTGTCCTTCCCGCGTGACGCCAAGGATATGGACCTGGCGCGCAACCTGCTCCAGGAAGCCGGCTCCCAGGCCTGGCTGGTGGCCAAGATCGAGCGCGCCGAGGCGGTGGCCGACGAGGCACTGGATGGGCTGATCGATGCCAGCGACTGCGTGATGGTGGCCCGTGGCGACCTGGGTGTGGAGATCGGCGACGCTGAACTGGTCGGCATCCAGAAGATCATCATTGCCCGTGCCCGGCGCAAGAACAAGACGGTGATCACCGCCACCCAGATGATGGAATCGATGATCAACAGCCCGCTGCCGACCCGCGCGGAAGTCTCTGACGTAGCCAACGCGGCACTGGACTATACCGATGCGGTCATGCTCTCAGGGGAAACCGCCGCCGGCGACTTCCCGGTGGAGGCCGTCGCTGCCATGGACCGTGTCTGCCGCGGCGCCGAGAAGAACCCCACCAGCCAGCAGTCCAGCCACCGGCTGCACATGGAGTTCGGTCGCTGCGACGAGACCATCGCCCTGGCCGCCATGTACGCCGCCAACCACTTTCCCGGCGTCACCGCGGTGATCTCCCTGACCGACAGCGGCTACACTCCGCTGATCATGTCGCGCATCCGCTCGCATCTGCCGATCTACGCCCTGTCGCCCAACACCCAGACATTGGGTCGCGTGGCATTGATGCGTGGAGTGCAGAGCATCGCCTTCAACCCCACCGAGATGCCCTCCAGCGAGGTGAACCAGCACGCGGTCAACAAGCTGCTGGAGCTGGGACATGTGAAGCCCGGAGATTGGGTGATACTGACCAAGGGTGATGTCTACAACTCGCGTGGCGGCACCAACTCGATGAAGCTGCTGCACGTGGGTGAAGCGCTGGTGTGATCCACAGGCAATAAAAAACCCGGTTCACACCGGGTTTTTTGTTTCTACCGAAAGCGGAAAGTCACTGCACTTCCACCGCCAGGCTGTCGGCGATCTTCTTCTGCCAGATCTGCGGCCCGGTGATGTGCGCCGACTCACCCGTGGTGTCCACCGCCACGGTGACCGGCATGTCCTTCACCTCGAACTCGTAGACGGCTTCCATACCCAGTTCCGGGAATGCCAGTACCTCGGCCTTCTTGATCGCCTGGG
Organism: Pseudomonas sp. MYb185; assembly: GCF_002979975.1. Classification (GTDB taxonomy): domain Bacteria; phylum Pseudomonadota; class Gammaproteobacteria; order Pseudomonadales; family Pseudomonadaceae; genus Halopseudomonas. Next base: position 29,571 of record NZ_PCQD01000002.1, read on the forward strand.
CCACCAGATAGGCCGCACCACCCACCGCCATCAGATAGACCGCCTTGTAATCCTTGATCGCTTCGATGGCGATAGGACCACGCTCGGACTTGCCGATCATGCCCAGCAGGCCGGTCTGGTCGAGGATCTGGCGGGTGAACTTGTCCATCCGGGTGGCAGTGGTGGGACCAGCCGGCCCGACCACCTCGTCACGAACCGGATCGACCGGACCGACGTAGTAGATGAAGCGGCCCTTGAGGTCCACCGGCAGTTGCTCGCCCTTGTTCAGCATGTCGACCATGCGCTTGTGCGCCGCATCACGACCAGTGAGCATCTTGCCGGACAGCAGTACGGTTTCGCCGCTCTTCCAGCTCTGGACCTCTTCCGGGGTCACGGTGTCGAGGTTGACCCGGCGCACACCGCTGCCGACCTCCCAGGTGATGTCCGGGTAGGCGTCCATCGGCGGCGCTTCGAGCACGGCCGGACCACTGCCATCCAGTACGAAATGCGCATGGCGGGTGGCTGCGCAGTTGGGGATCATGCACACCGGCAGGCTGGCGGCATGGGTCGGGTAGTCCTTGATCTTGATATCCAGCACCGTGGTCAGGCCACCGAGGCCCTGGGCGCCGATGCCCAGCGCGTTGACCTTGTCCATGATCTCCAGGCGCAGTTCCTCGACGCGGTTCTGCGGGCCGCGCTGGCGCAGCTCGTGGATATCGATGGGGTCCATCAGCGACTCCTTGGCCAGTACCGCAGCCTTCTCCGCGGTACCGCCGATACCAATGCCGAGCATGCCCGGCGGGCACCAGCCAGCGCCCATGGTCGGTACGGTCTTGACCACCCAGTCGACGATCGAGTCGGAGGGGTTGAGCATGACCATCTTCGACTTGTTCTCGGAGCCGCCACCCTTGGCCGCAACATGGAACTCGATGGTATCGCCGGGGACCACCTGGTAGTGGATCACCGCCGGCGTATTATCCTTGGTGTTGGTGCGCTTGCCTGCCGGATCGGCAAGGATCGAGGCCCGCAGTACGTTTTCCGGGAGCTGGTAGGCACGCCGTACGCCCTCGTTGATCATGTCGTCGAGGCCCATGGTGGCCCCATCCCAGCGAACATCCATGCCGACCTTGACGAACACGGTGACGATACCGGTGTCCTGGCAGATGGGCCGGTGGCCAGTGGCGCACATGCGCGAGTTGATCAGGATCTGCGCCATGGCATCGCGCGCCGCCGGGGACTCTTCACGCTGGTAGGCTTCGTGTACCGCCTGGATGAAGTCTACGGGGTGGTAATAGGAGATGTATTGCAGGGCATCGGCAACGCTCTGGATCAGATCATCTTGCTTGATTACGGCCATTCTCGGACAGGCTCCTCTATAGGCTTGCTGGCCGCAGAATTACCGGTGCAAGGCAATGCGGCCAGGTTCACGGAATGCTTAGGCCGGGCCGAAAAGACCCTGGCAGAATGAAAGCAGGCGACAAAGTATACCCGAGCTTGCGAATCCGGGTCAGCCGTTCGGCTGATAGCTTTGCGCTATCGGCTGACAAAAGGGTGGGCAAACCCCTTGGCGACAGCTACAGTGATATCATCGTGACATCAATGGAAAGTGTATCGTGACCGACACGGACTTCGAGCAGCAGGCCCGTTTCCAGGCGCTGCGCCTGCAACGATTCTACCTTGCGCAGACGACCTATCTGATTGCCTATGTGGTGATTGCCGTGGCTTGGGCCACCGGCAGCTATATCGGCAGCAATGCCATGGCGCTGAGTCATTATCTCATCGGTTTCGTCACCCAGGTGGTCTTCTTCCTGATCTTCAGCAGCGGCTTCAACCTGCGCTTCAGTGACCCCAGCCTGACCAGTGCCCAGATCATCGTCGCCCTGCTGTTGCAGACCTACCTGCTGGCGCTGGTCGGACCGATTCGCGGTACCGTGCTGGTGGCCTACTGTCTGATCCTGCTGTTCGGCGTCTTCCAGCTGTCACGTTTGGCCTATCTGGTGCATGCGACCCTGGCGCTGCTGTGCTACGGCAGCCTGATCGTGTTCAACCAGCTGTTCCACATCTATCCCCAGGAGCTGTCCCTGGCTTTGCTTGAATGGTTCGTGCTGGCCTGTTTCCTGCTCTGGTTGACCATTCTGGGCAGCTATATCCGGGAGTTGCGCGAGCGCCTGCAGCAACGTCACAGCACACTCCAGCAACACCAGCAGACGCTACGCAGCATGATGGATCAGTTGCAGAACCTGGCTGCCACCGACGTACTGACCGGCCTGCCCAACCGCCGCCATTTCATCGACGAGGCGCAGCGCCGCATGACGCTGCTGGGCAATGGCCAGACCCTGGGCCTGGCACTGATCGATCTGGATCACTTCAAGCGCATCAATGATCTCTATGGCCACTCCGCCGGGGACGAGGTGCTGCAGGGCTTCGCCCGCATCGTACGCTCCAGCCTGCGCGGCGAGGACATCGTGGCGCGGTTCGGCGGGGAGGAATTCATTCTGCTGCTGAGTCATTGCGACCTGCCCACACTGCAGCATTGCGTCGAGCGCATTCGCTTGGCATTGGCCGCCTTCCGCTTCCCGGCGCTGCCCGAGGAGGTGTACTGCACGCTGTCAGCTGGGCTCTGCCTGATTCATCCGGAGGATGATCTGGAGTGGCGCATCAGCCAGGCCGATGAAGCCCTGTACCGGGCCAAGGCCGGAGGTCGCAATTGCACCCAGACCCACCATGAGGCCTATGCCTGAGCGATCAACTGCGGATATCCAGCCAGAGAATGGCGATCCGGTTGATGGTGCCCCACAGCCGTATCTTCATGCGGTGCGTCCAGGGCAGGGCCAGCCAGTCGTTCAGGGTCCATTCCCGTGACTCGGCAAAGTCGGCGGTGAAGCTCTGCTCCACCACCAGGGTCAGGCGGCTGTCGACGATGTTCTGGTTGGCTTCCAGATTCCAGTGCAGGGTCCAGTGATCGAAGTTGGACGAGCCCAGGCTCACCCAATCATCCACCAGTACCGTTTTCAGATGCAGGAAGCGCGGCTGATACTCGAAAATGCGTACGCCAGCCGCCAACAGGCGCCGATAGTAGCGCTGACCGGCGTAGCGCACCGGTGGATGATCGGTTACCTCACCACACAACAGCAGGCGCACATCCACGCCACGCCGGGCGGCCCGGGCCAGGGCCCGGCGGATGCGCCAGGTCGGTGCGAAATAGGGCGTGGCCAGCCAGACCTGGCGCTTGGCGCGGGCGATATTGGCCAGCAGCGCCTGCACCAGCTCCCGGTGGGTGCGGCCATCGGTCAGTGACACGCGCGCCAGGCCGTCGCTGCCGGACGGGTGTGGCGGCAGGCGTACCCGGCGCAGCCTTGCCGGCTGCCGACCGCCACGACGTTCGGTGACCTGCCACTGGCGCTCGAATATCGCCACCCAGTCCGCCACCACCGGCCCCTGCACCTCCAGCATCTGTTCGTGCCACAGACAGCGCCCTTCGGTTCCGGGAATACAGAAGGCATCGGTGAAGCCCGCACCACCGATGAACACCACACCGCCATCGACGATGACCAGCTTGCGGTGATCGCGATGCAGGTTGGAGCGGCCGCCCAGCAGGTTCAGTGGGTTGTAGAAGCGCAGATCGACACCACCCTGCAGCAACCGCTGGCGGTCGCTCTCCTGCAGTTCGCGACTGCCCAGGCTATCGAAGCGGCAGCGCACCCTCACTCCACGCGCCACCGCCTGCAGCAGGATATCCATGACCTTCTGCGTGCTGTTGCCGGACTCGACCAGATACAGTTCGATATCGATGCTGCAGACGGCCTGCGCCATGGCCTGCAGCATCCGCGGGAAGAAACGGTCCCCGTCCATCATCAGTTCAAAGGTGTTGCCTTCACGCCAGGGATAGATCGGGGTTGCCATGGGTACCTTTGCTGTCAGGGTCTGTTGCCATTTCATTGCAAAGCGCGTTGCAGCTGACTGATCCAGTCGAGAAACTCAGTGAGCATAGCAGTCTCGACAAACGCCCGAGCATGCTGCGGCTCATCATCGTGAACACGGGCCGGCGACAGGCGTCTGTCAAACACCCACCGGTGTCATCCAAACGCCACCAATACGTCATGCAGGTGACATGGCCTCTGGTCAGCATAAGCCTCAGATCAAGGATGCTGCGCTGGAGGTATCGATGACATATTATGTAGCACAGGCAACACAGCAGATCAGCCAGTCTCCGCTGGTGGTCGAGCTGACCACCGCCCCCGCCGCCCTGAGGGAAGCCCAGGCGCTGCGCTACCGGATCTTCGCTGAAGAATGCGGCGCCCGGCTCGACAGCCCCGTCGAAGGACTCGACCTCGATGCGTTCGACGCCCACTGCGAACACCTGCTGGTCCGCGACCGTGATAGCGGTCAGGTGGTCGCCACCACCCGCCTGCTCGACAGCAATGGCGCGGTACAAGCCGGTGGCTTCTACAGCGAGAGCGAGTTCCACCTTGTCGGTCTCACCCACCTGCGCGGGCCGATCCTGGAGATCGGTCGCACCTGCGTGCATGCCGATTATCGCAACGGCGCCACCATCGCCGTGCTCTGGTCAGGGCTGGCGCAACTGATGAACGAGCGCAATTACAGCTTCCTGATGGGCTGCGCCAGCATCGGCATGGGCGATGGCGGCATCCAGGCCCACGCCATCATGCAACGCCTGCGCGAACGCTACCTGAGCCGGGAATGGCTGAATGCGGTGCCACGCCTGCCGTTGGCGGACATCGATCTGCCGGCCAACGTCACCGCGCAGATACCGCCGCTACTCAAGGCTTATATGCGCCTCGGCGCGAAGATCTGCGGCGAACCCTGCTGGGACCCCGCATTCAACGTCGCCGATGTCTTCATCCTGCTGCGCCGGGAACAACTGTGCCCGCGCTACGCCCGCCATTTCAAGGCGGTCAGTTGATGCCCTGGCGGCGCCGGCTATGGCGCGTGCCGGCGGTCGCCGGCTGGGTGGTGCTCGGTCTGCTGTTGGCCAGCCTGCTGCAATTGATACCCATGCGCTGGCGCACCGGCCCGCGCCAATCCCTCACCAGTTGGTGGATGCGCAGACTGCTGCGCCTGTTGCCGCTGCGTATTCGTTGCCACGGCCAGCCAACCCGCGAGAGTGCGCTCTGGGTCGGCAACCATGTTTCATGGCTGGATATCATCCTGCTCGGCGCCCAGGCACCGGTACGTTTCGTTGCCAAGGCCGAGGTACGCCAGTGGCCGCTGCTGGGCTGGCTGGCGCACAGTGCCGGCACCCTGTTCCTGCGCCGGGGCCAGGCCAGCGGGGAGAATGCCAGTCAGCAGATGGCTGCGGTGCTGGAACGGGGGCAAAGCCTGGTATTGTTCGCTGAAGGTACCACCACAGCGGGAGATCAGGTACGTACCTTCCATGGGCGCCTGCTGGGTTGGGCAGCTGAATGCAAGGTGCCCATCCAGCCGGTCGCAGTGGCATACCGCCGCCATGGCCGGGTGGATACCATCGCGCCCTTCATCGATGACGATGAATTTTCCCGACACCTGTGGCGTCTGCTGGGCTCCGCCACAATCGATGTACAGCTGCATTTCCCGCCGCTGATTGACAGTCATGGCCTCGAACGCAACCAACTGGCCCGTCGCGCCCGCCATGCAGTGGTTCAGGCATTGGGGCTGGAGGACAGCAGCGACCGCCAATCCGCTGCCTCCCTGAGCGCCGCCGCCTGAGACTCGGCAAACTCGATCACCTCGGGCATGAACGCCAGGAAATCGTTCTCGAAGCCCTGATAATCCCGCTCCAGTTCGTCGACCGCACCCGGCAGAGGATTGCCTGGCCGCAGCCGGCGGGCCATATTGTCCAACGCCTGGTGCAGGTTCTGCAGTTCGGCGTAACTGCCCAGCCAATCCTGCTCGGCCATACGCACCAGCACCGCCCTCGCCCGCTCCGGCATCAACGCCTGCTGGCTCAGCACCGCCTGATACATCTGCGCGGTAAACATCGCCAGCGGCTGATCAGCGAATTGTGTCCAGTTACGGGCCAGCAGATGGTCATAGAACATATCGACCATGATGCCGGCGTAGCGCCGCCGCTCGCCGCTGATTCGCGTCTTGCTGCGCAGCACCAGCGGATGCCGATCGGTGAACGCATCGATACGCCGGTGCAGCCAGATACCCTGGCGCACCGGGTCCGGCAAGGCAATGGAGACCACCGGTCCCCTGACGAAATCGCCCAGCAGGCCACCCAACGCCTGCTGCGGATCGGCGGGGCCCAGGCGCAGGTGCGCGAGGAAGTTCATCAGCGCTGATTCATCTGCTGCTGCAGATTGCTGAGCTGGCTCTGCAGGGTGGAAATGTTGCGATTGGCCTGCAGGCGGAAGCTGTCGATCGCCCGCAGTGAATCCTCGGTACTGGCCAGCCGCTGATCGATCTCGCTGCGCAGTACCAGCATTTCCTGCTCCACGCTGGTGCCGGAAGAAGCTTGCAACAACGCCTGTAACTCGCCGCGCTGGCGTGCCAGTTGGGTACCCTGCTCCTCCAGCTGACGCTCCAGCTCGGCCAGCCCCTGCAGCCGCTCAGAGGCCTGCGTCAGATCGTTGCGCAGACCGGCCTGGGCTTCGCTGGTCGACTCGACCTGCAGGGTCAGCTCGGTCAATGACTGCTGCTGCCGCTCAACCTGTTCACCCAGCGTGCCGGCCAGCCCATCCAGGGTCGTCAGCCGCTGCGTGTGGGTTTCCATCGCCTGCTGCAATCGCTGTTGCTGCTCCTGTAGCGCCTCTTGCTGTGTCTGCTGGATGGCTGCCAGTTGCTCCACCTTCTGCTCCAGCTGACTGAGTTGCTGTGCCCGGCTCTGCTCACCCTGGCTGAGATTGGATTCAGTGGCGATGACCTTGCCACTGATGTCCTGCAGACGACCCGCTGCCTCCTCGCTGATCCGCGCGAAACTCTCCTGGGTTGCCACCAGTTGGCGTTGCAATCGACTCTGCTGCTGGTGACTCCAGTAACCAAGCCCGACCAGCGCGATCAGCAGGCTCAGGCATACCGCCCACAGCGCGCCGTTGCGCTGGCGGCGCGGCGTGGGTTCACGCACCGCACGCACCACAGGTGGCTCCGCCGCGCCGGGGCGTTCCGTCACCCGGTCATCGTCGGTCGCCCGGATCCGCGGCAGGTCCCCGTCGATATCATCATTGCGCATACATTCCCCCCTGTTAGCCAAAATGTCGTTGACCGCGCTGGTAGTTGAAAGTGGCAATCATTCTGCGTCCTGGCCAGGCCACTGACCAGTGGCAATCCGCCCGTCATGGATGGGCCCGAGGCTGTGCGGAGCCTGCTGCTGCAACTGTCGAGTCAATTGCTCCAGCAACTGTCCGCCGCTGCGCCAGTAATGCCAGTACAGCGGCACATCCACATGCTGACCGGGCAGCAACTGCCGCAGCCGCCCGTCAGCCAGCTCGGCACTGATCTGCAGCGCCGGCACCATGCCCCAACCCAGGCCGGCACACAACAGACGGACGAAGCCCTCCGACGAGGGGCACAGGTGATGCGGAAAGTCCCCGCTGAAGCCACAGCTCGCCAGAAACCGATGTTGCAGACGGTCATCCGGACCGAACACGATCGCTGGCGCCTTGCTCAGGGTAGCCTCGGTCACTCCACTGGCGAAATAGTGCTCGATGAAGTCGGCGTGGCCCACCGCGAGATAACGCATGGCGCCCAGCGGTATCGCACGGGCCCCGGCCACTGGCTGCTCGCTGGCACAGACGCAGCCCACCACCTCTCCGGCACGCATGCGGCGCAGCCCCACATCCTGATCGTCGACCAGCAGTTCCAGCAGCAATTCCTGACGCTGGCACAACCCGGCCACGGCATCGGCCCACCAGGTCGCCAGGCTGTCGGCGTTCAATGCCACCCGTAGCCGCGGCGGGGCATCGCCTTCTCCCTGCATGGGTACATCGTGCTGCAGATCGCGCTCCAGCAGGCGCACCTGCTGAACGTGGTTGAGCAGACGCTGGCCGGCCTCGGTCGGCATCGGCGGCGAGGCTCGGAGCAGTACCGGCGCGCCCACCCGCGCTTCCAGCAGCTTGATGCGCTGGGACACCGCCGACTGGGACAGGCCCAGCAGCCGCGCCGCACGTTCGAAGCCGCCCTGTTCGACGACACTGGCCAGCGCCTGGAGAAGCTTGTAGTCCAGCATCAGTTAAGCTTATACCCCATTAGTAACATTTGTTTCTCTTATACCCGTCCTGCCCGCAGACTACCAGCCTTTCCCTGGCCGGAGCCATTGCATGAACTATCTCGCAAGTTACCTGAACGGGCTGCTGGTCGCCGCCGGGCTGATCATGGCCATCGGTGCGCAGAATGCCTTCGTGCTCGCCCAGGGGCTACGCCGTGAGCATCATGTGAGCGTGGCCGTGGTCTGCATGAGTTGCGACGCCTTGCTGATCGTGGCCGGCACCTTCGGCCTGGCGGTACTGTTGCAGCAGCATCCGCTGGCAATGGAGGTGACCCGCTGGGGCGGGGTTATCTTCCTGGTTGGTTATGCGCTGCTGGCCATTCGCCGCGCGTTCGGTACCCAGGCCCTGGCCACCCACGCTGCCAGCCGTCCGCAGCGCACCCGCCGCACCGTACTGCTGGCAACCCTGGCGATCACCCTGCTCAATCCCCATGTGTATCTCGATACCCTGGTGCTGATCGGCTCGGTCGGCGCGCAGCAGAGCCTGCCGGTATTGTTCGCCCTGGGCGCCGCCAGCGCCTCGATCCTGTGGTTCTTCAGTCTGGCGCTGGGAGCAGCCAGACTGGCGCCCGTCCTGCAACGCCCGATGACCTGGCGACTGATCGACCTGGCGGTTGCCGCGATGATGCTGAAGGTGGCATGGACACTGCTATCACCGGCATTGCAGAGCACATGAGCGTAGCCAACTGCGGTTGCAACATGGCTAGCCCCGCCACAGAATGCTATGATCTTGCTGCTAAATAGAGGGGCGGCGCCCGCAGTCATCATCTGGCGCAAGAGACCCCAACCGGGACTGCTCACCCAACCGCCCTGATAACCTGAAGATGGAGAGAGACCATGCCTTTCGAACTACCCGCACTTCCCTATGCCCAGGACGCTCTGCAGCCGCATATCTCCGCCGAGACTCTGGAATACCACTACGGCAAGCACCATAACACCTACGTGGTCAACCTGAACAACCTGATCGCCGGTACCGAGTACGAAGGCAAGACCCTGGAAGAGATCATCAAGACCTCCAGCGGTGGCCTGTTCAACAACGCCGCCCAGGTCTGGAACCACACCTTCTACTGGAACTGCCTGAGCCCCAATGGCGGCGGCGAGCCTACTGGTGAACTGGCCGAAGCCATCAACAAGGCATTCGGTTCCTTCGACGCGTTCAAGGACGAGTTCAGCAAGGTTTCCATTGGCACCTTCGGCTCCGGCTGGGGCTGGCTGGTGAAAAAGGCTGACGGTTCCCTGGCCCTGGCCAGCACCATCGGCGCCGGCAACCCGATCACTTCCGGTGACACCCCGCTGCTGACCTGCGACGTATGGGAGCATGCCTATTACATCGATTACCGCAACGCTCGTCCGAAATACGTAGAGGCGTTCTGGAATCTGGTCAACTGGGATTTCGTGGCGAAGAACTTCGCTGGCTGAAGCCTGGCTTGATACCGACAAGACACCCCGCTACTGCGGGGTGTCTTGTTTTCAGCTGTTGCGCCGTATCATTTCCGAATGCATGATGCGATAAACGGAGAAAAGGACGGCCCGAGTGAAAGTGGATCCACGGCACAGTCTTTCGGTCAAGCTGTTGCAGTTGGTGCTATTGTGGGCGCTGCTGGCGGGCATGTTGCTGAGCCTGGCACAGATATTGTTCGACTTGCGCACCGTGCGCACATCCATCACCCAGGATGCCGACGAAATTCTGACGATGTTCCATGACCCGGCCAGCCAGGCCATCTTCAGCCTGGACAAGGAAATGGCCACCCAGGTCATCGAAGGTCTGTTCGCCAACCGCGCCGTGCACTTCGCCGCTATCGGCCATCCCGACGAAGCGCCGCTGGCCAGCCGTGAACGCCCGTTGAGCAAATTTCCCTACCGGTATCTCACCGACCCGCTGTTCGGTATCGAGCAGCGCTTCAGCATTCCCCTGCTTGGCCGCGCGCCCTACAACGAGTATTACGGCGATCTGCAGCTGACCCTGGAAACCGCACCCTATGGCCAGACCTTCCTGCGCAACTCGCTGATCATCCTGATCACCGGCCTGCTGCGCGCCCTGGTGATGGCCGGTGCGGTCTATCTGGTCTATCACGTGCTGCTGACCCGGCCGCTGGCCCGGATCATCGAGCACATCAGTGAGATCAATCCGGAGCAGCCCGGCAAAATGATGGTGCCCATGCTCCCCGGCCAGGAAAAGAACGAACTGGGGCTGTGGATCACCAAGATCAATGAGCTGCTGGACGCTATCGAGCGCAACCGCAGCCAGCGCCACGAGGCGGAGGCCAGCCTGCTGCACATGGCCCAGCATGACCAACTGACCGGCCTGCCCAACCGCAGCATATTGCTGGAACAGCTGAGCCGGGTGCTGGCCGATGCCCGGCGGCGCCAGCGCAGCGTGGCGGTGCTGTGCTGCGGGTTGGATGATTTCAAGGAGGTCAATGAGAAATTCAGCTACCAGGCGGGCGATAAACTGCTGGTAGCGGTCGCCGAGCGCCTTCAATCGCATAGCGGACGCCTGACCAGCGTGGCGCGCCTGGGCGGCGACCAGTTTGCGCTGATCGTCACCGACGTGGCTGAGCCCTATGAAGTAGCCGAACTGGCGCAGCAGATACTGGATGAGTTGAGCCAGCCGTTCCCGCTCGATGATGCCAGCGTGGTTCTGCAGGCCACCATCGGCATCACCCTGTTCCCGGAAGATGGTATGGACGCCAGCAAGCTGCTGCAGAAAGCCGAACAGACCATGATGCTGGCCAAGATCCGCTCGCGCAATCGCTACCAGTTCTATATCGCCAGCGTCGACAGCGAGATGCGCGTGCGCCGCGAGCTGGCCTCGAGCCTGCGCGAGGCGTTGCTGCGCAACGAGTTCCACCTGGTGTATCAACCACAGATCAATCTCACCGACCGCCGGGTGGTGGGCGTCGAGGCGCTGCTGCGCTGGCATCATCCCGAGCGTGGGCTGGTACCACCGGATCTGTTCATTCCGCTGGCAGAACAAAGCGGGGCGATCATTGCCATCGGCGAGTGGGTACTGGACCAGGCCTGTCGGCAATTGCGCGACTGGCAGCAGGCCGGCAGACCGGACCTGCGTATGTCGGTCAATCTCTCGACCGTGCAGCTGCATCACCCCGATCTCAGCGCGATGGTCACCCGTGTGCTGCAGCGCTACGCCCTGCCGCGCAACAGTCTGGAGCTGGAAGTCACCGAAACCGGCCTGATGGAAGATATCCAGGCCGCCGCACGGCACCTGAACGAGTTGAAGCGTACCGGCGTACAGATTGCCCTGGACGACTTCGGCACCGGCTACTCCTCGCTGAGCTACCTGCGCGGTCTGCCGCTGGACAAGATCAAGATCGACAAGAGCTTCACCGGTGACCTGCTGGTCGATCATGATGACCGCAATATCGTGCGCATCATCATCCAGTTGGGGCGCAACCTGAACATGCAGGTAATCGCCGAGGGCGTGGAGTCGGCAGAGCAGGAAGCCTATCTGAGCGCCGAGGGTTGCCATGAGGGCCAGGGCTACTTCTACAGCCGCCCGCTGACAGCGGCGGCGCTACTGGAGTGGATGCGCAACTACGAACAGACACTCAGCAGCGTAAGCGATTAGCCTCGGATCAGCGCCAGCCACAGCCAACCGGCCACCCCGCCCGCCAGCAGCATGCCGGCCAGACTCCAGCCCGACTGGCGCCGTAGCCGACGACTCAGATGCTCCTCATGATGATCGGACAGTAGAAACGGCAGGCCCCGGTGCGGCGGCTTGCCCAGCACATGCACCGCCGGCGCCTGGGCGGCGCTGTGCATCTGCCGCTGCGCCTCGCTGGCTGCAGCGGCGCGCACCTGCTCCCATTCCAGTTGATCGAGCTGCCCATCACGGTTGCGGTCAAAGCGCGCCAGCAGGTCGGCATAATCGGCCTTCCAGCTACTGATGACCTGCCGCGCGATCCGCTGTGGGTCCATGGCCTCGCGCCCGCCGCCGCGACTCTCGAACCAGCCCAAGGCATAGAGCACATCATCCTGCTGCAGCCATTCCTCGGTATAACGGTAGCGGCGTCCGAGCAACGCGCCCAGTACGCCGGTCTGCGCCCCGGTCGACAGCGGCCAGCGGCGGCGGCCCTCCCAGCGACGGCGCAGGCGCGGATGTATCTCCGCGTCCCTGGGCTGTATCCAGCACTGGCCGGTATCATCGCGCAGCAGAAATGGTCGATCGGACACCCCGCGCTCGACGGTACGCCACTCCCGGCTGCGGCCACTGCGCCGATACTCCTCCACGGTGAAGCGGTACCACAGGCAGCTACGTCCGCCCAATGGCGATATCAACGGCGCATGTCCATCGGCATCCACCCGGCCATTCAGCTCAACCAGCCCCTGTGCCGCGGAACGGATCTTCGAAGTCGGCGTATCCTCTACCCAGCGGGCACGGCGCAGCCGGCTGAACATGCGATACAGCAACCACAGGGTCAGCAGCGAGGTGAGACCGGTGGCGATGGCATGGAAGGTGCTGGACAGGACCAGCCCACCGGGCAGCTCGATCATGAAAACAGCTGGCGAAGATTCACGTCGGCCTTTTCCGCCTCGGAGAACTGCAGCAGCTCGGCGGGCCGAAAGGAGAACAGACGCGCCACCAGCACATCGGGGAACTGTTCGATACGCACGTTGTTGATGTTCACCGCGGCGTTGTACAACTCACGCCGGTCGGCAATACCGCTTTCCAACCCGGAGATGCGCTGTTGCAGATGCTGAAATGAGCTATTGGCCTGCAATTGCGGATAGTTCTCCGCCAGCGCGAACAGTTGACCCAGACCGCTGCGCAGTGCGGTCTCGGCCTGGCCGAGCTGTTTCAGATCGGAGCGGTCGCGCGCCTGGCCGACCGCATTACGCGCACTGATCACTCGTTCCAGCGTCGCCTGCTCGTATTGCATGTACTGCCGGCAGGCCTCCACCAGCTTGGGCAGTTCCTCATGACGCTGGCGCAACAGCACATCGATATTGGCCCAGGCGCGGCTGACGCCATGCTTGAGATTGACCAACTGGTTATACAGAGTGATGCCATAGATCAGCAGTACCACCAGGGCTGCCACCAGCACAAATCCCGTTACATCGCTCCAGTCCATTTCACCGCACTCCTTTTTTTTGTGGCCAGAGACATTCCAGCGCTTTGTTTCAAATGCCAGACCCGGTAATCTTCGCACATAATTCAACAATAGCTGTACGGGGCGAAGGCAGATTTCGCTACCGTCATCATTGCAGGGCTGCTCTTCATGCTGCGTAGACTCATCTTGATGCTGGTCGTGTTCATCCTTGTCGTGGCCGCCCTCGGGGCCTGGAAATTCTGGTCGATCAAGCAGCAGATAGCCGCTTTCACCGCTCCCAAGCCACCCATTCAGATCAGCGCCGCGCCAGCCGAGACCCTCGACTGGCAAAGCCGCCTGCCAGCCATTGGCACCTTGACCGCCCACCTCGGGGTGGAACTGACCGCGGAGATCTCCGGTACCGTCGAGCAGGTGCTGTTCGAGTCCGGCCAGCAGGTGCAGGCGGGGCAGAAACTGCTGGTCATGCATAACGCTGTCGAGCAGGCCAGCCTGGCCACCGCCGAGGCGCAGGTCACCCTGGCGCGCCTGGATTTCGACCGTCAGCAGAACCTGCTGCAGCGCCAGAGCATCTCCCAGGCACAGTTCGACCAGGCCAGCTCAACCCTGCGCCAGGCGCAGGCCCGGGCCGATGAGCTGCGCGCCATCCTGCAGAAGAAAACCATCAGCGCACCCTTCTCCGGGCGCATCGGCATCAGTCGGGTCGACCCCGGCGACTACCTTTCCCCCGGTACACTGATCGCCACGCTGCAGGACCTGTCCAGCCTGTATGTGGACTTCAGCCTGGCGGAAAAGCACTACCCGCAGTTGACCACCGGGCAGCAGGTGGAACTGAGCGTGGCCGCCTTTGCCGATCAGACCTTCAGCGGTGAGATAACCGCCATCAACCCGCGTGTCGATACCAGCACCCGTACACTGCTGGTGCGCGCCCGGGTGAGCAATCCCGAGGAGCAATTGCTGCCGGGCATGTTCGCCGAACTGAACGTCCTGCTGCCGGATATCCAGCCCCGGATCGTGATCCCGGAGACCGCGGTCAACTTCAGCCTCTACGGTCATTCGCTGTATGTGATCAAGCCAGCACCGGAGGCTGCCGAACAAGGTGAGCAGGATGCCGAACAGCCGGCCCTGCAGGTCGAACGGCGCTTCGTCACCACCGGTGAGCGACGTGCCGGCCAGGTTGTCGTGCTGCAAGGGCTGGAGGATGGCGAGCAGGTGGTCAGCGCCGGGCAACTGAAGCTGGATGACGGCTCAGCGGTCATCATCAATAACAGCAACCCCCTGTAAGGCTTCCGGACATGGCATTTACCGATATCTTCATCCGCCGTCCGGTGCTGGCCTCGGTGATCAGCCTGCTGATCATCCTGCTCGGCATGCAGGCCTTCAACAGCCTCACCGTGCGCCAGTATCCGGAAATGGAAAACGCGCTGATCACGGTTACCACCTCTTATCCGGGTGCCAATGCCGAAGTGATCCAGGGCTATATCACCCAGCCGATCCAGCAGAGCCTGGCCAGCGCCGAAGGCGTCGACTACATCAGCTCGGTGAGCCGGCAGAACTTCTCGGTGATCCAGATCCATGCCCGTCTCGGGGTGGACACCGACCGGCTGTTCACCGATGTGATGTCGAAGACCGCCGAGGTGCGCAACCAGCTGCCAGCCGAGGCCCAGGAGCCGGTGATCAGCCGCCAGGCGGCTGATACCACCTCGCTGATGTACATGAGCTTCTACAGCGAGACCCTGAGCAATCCGCAGATCACCGACTACCTGTCGCGCATCGTGCAACCGCGGCTGGCGACCCTGCCCGGCATCGCCGAGGCCGCCATCCTTGGCCGCCAGACCTTCGCCATGCGCCTGTGGCTGGACCCGGTGCGCATGGGCGCTCTGGGGGTGACCGCCAGCGACGTCAATCAGGCAGTCCGACGCTACAACTTTCTCGCCGCCGCCGGAGAGACCAAGGGCGAGTATGTGGTTACCAGCGTCAACGCCTTCACCGACCTGCAGGACCCCGAGGAGTTCGCCGCTATCCCGGTACGCACCGATGGCGACAATCGGGTCCTGATCGGCGATATCGCACGGGTCGAGATGGGCGCCGAAAGCTACGACGCCATCAGCTTCTTCAATGGCGTGCCGTCGGTGTATATCGGCATCGAGGGCACCACCACCTCCAACCCGCTGGATGTGATCGCCGAGGTGCGCGCGGCGCTGCCGGAGATCGAGGCGCAACTGCCACCTGAGTTGAAACTGTCGATCGCCTACGATGCCACCGTCTTCATCCAGGCCTCCATCGACGAGGTGATCAAGACCCTGATCGAGGCGGTGATCATCGTCATCATCGTGGTGTTCCTGTTCCTCGGCTCGGTGCGCTCGGTGATCATCCCGGTGGTAACCATTCCGCTGTCGATGATCGGCGTGCTGTTCTTCATGCAACTGATGGGTTACTCGATCAACCTGCTGACGCTGCTGGCCCTGGTGCTGGCCATCGGGCTGGTGGTGGATGATGCCATCGTGGTGGTGGAGAACATCCACCGGCATATCGAGGAGGGTCAGCCGCCCTACCAGGCAGCGCTGCATGGTGCGCGGGAGATCGCCATGCCGGTGGTGGCGATGACCATCACCCTGGCGGCGGTGTATGCGCCGATCGGTTTTCTGCAAGGCATCACCGGCGCGCTGTTCAAGGAGTTCGCCTTCACCCTGGCCGGTTCGGTGATCATCTCCGGCATCGTCGCCCTGACCCTGTCACCGATGATGTGCTCGCGCCTGCTGCGCCCGGCGCATGCCTCGCGCGGCCTCGCAGCCCGCCTGGACCATCTGTTCAATGCCCTGCAGCAGCGCTACCAGCGCACCCTGCACAGCAGCATGGATACCCGCGGCGTGACCATGACCTTCGGCGTGCTGGTACTGCTGCTGATTCCGGCATTGCTGATGTTCACCCGCAGCGAGCTGGCGCCCGAGGAAGACCAGAGTTTCATCTTCATGCTGGCCAACGCGCCGAAGACCGCCAACCTGGAGTACCTGACCCATTACACCGATGAACTGAACCGGCGCCTCAAGGAGTTCGACGAATACGAGGGACATTTCCAGATCAACGGTATCGACGGTGTCCAGAGTGGCGTCGGCGGCTTCATTCTCACCCCCTGGGACCAGCGTGAGCTCGGCCAGAAGGAGTTGCTGCCGAAGGTCCAGAGCAGCCTGGATGAAATCGCCGGCCTGCAGGTGTTCGCCTTCAACGTGCCGGCGCTGCCCGGAGCCGGTGAGGGCCTGCCCCTGCAGTTCGTCATCGGTACCCCGGGCGATTACGAAACCCTGCTGCAGGTCACCGAACGCGTTGCCGAACGGGCCACGGAAAGTGGCAAGTTCGCTTTTCTGGATGTGGACCTGGCCTTCGACAAGCCGGAGATCGCCCTGGAAATATCCCGCGAGAAGGCCGCACAGATGGACGTGGCCATGGAAGACATTGGCATCACCCTGGCGTCGCTGCTCGGCGAGGGCGAAATCAATCGCTTCAGCATCGAGGGCCGCAGCTATCGGGTCATCGCCCAGGTGGAACGGGCCTACCGGGACAACAGCAGTTGGCTGAACCAGTATCAGGTGCGTAACCGTCAGGGTGAAATGTTGCCACTGGGCTCTCTGATCAGTGCCAGCGAACATGCCCGCCCCACTCAGCTGAACCAGTTCCAGCAGCTCAATGCCGCCCGCATCCAGGGCGTACCCCTGGTCAGCATGGGTGAAGCGCTGGCCACCCTGGAGCAGATCGCCAGGGAGGAACTGCCGCTGGGCTACACGATGGACTATGCCGGCGCCTCACGGCAATTCAAGCAGGAAGGCGCCGAACTGTATGTCACCTTCGCCCTGGCGCTGGCGTTGATCTACCTGGTACTGGCTGCGCAGTTCGAAAGTTTCCGCGATCCGCTGGTGATCCTGGTCACCGTGCCACTGTCGATCTGCGGCGCGCTGGTGCCGCTGTTCCTGGGAATCTCCAGCATGAACATCTATACCCAGGTCGGGCTGGTAACCCTGATCGGAGTCATCAGCAAGCACGGTATCCTGATCGTCGAGTTCGCCAACCAGTTGCAGCGCGAGAAGGGCCTGGGTGTGCGCGAGGCGGTGGAGGCGGCGGCGGCCATCCGTCTGCGGCCGGTACTGATGACCACCGCGGCCATGGTGTTCGCCATGGTTCCTTTGCTGTTGGCGCGGGGCGCCGGTGCGGTGAGCCGATTCGATATCGGCGTGGTGATCGCCAGCGGCCTGACCATAGGCACGCTGTTCACCCTGTTCGTGCTCCCAGCGGTGTATGTGGCGATCAGTGGCAAGGCCAAGACGCAGCAGCTGGATGCACCTCAGGTGGCGCCATGAGTGAGTGTCGCGGATAACGCAGCGCCATGAACGACAACGGGAATCCACTGGATTCCCGTTGTCGGATGCTCAGACCGAGCGAGTCACTGGAACAGCGACTCCCCGCTCAGGCCGTGCTGCTCGAAGATATCGCGCAGCCGCTTGAGCGCCTCGACCTGAATCTGCCGTACCCGCTCACGGGTCAGGCCGATCTCCCGGCCCACCTCTTCCAGGGTGCTGCTTTCATGTCCGCGCAGACCAAAGCGCCGGGTAACCACCTCACGCTGCTTTTCGCTGAGCTCCGACAGCCATTTGTCGATACTGGCGTTCAGATCCTCGTCCTGCAGCAGATCGCTGGGATCGCCGGCCATCTCATCCGGCAGCGTATCGAGCAACGTCTTGTCCGAGTCGGCGCCCAGCGGCACATCCACCGAAGCTACCCGCTCGTTCAGCCCGAGCATGCGCTTGACGTCCTCTACCGGGCGATCGAGCAAATGGGCGATCTCCTCAGGGGTAGGCTCATGGTCGAGCTTCTGGGTCAACTCACGGGCGGCGCGCAGGTAGATATTCAGTTCCTTGACCACATGGATCGGCAACCGTATGGTCCGGGTCTGATTCATGATCGCCCGTTCGATGGTCTGGCGAATCCACCAGGTGGCATAAGTGGAGAAACGAAAGCCGCGTTCGGGGTCGAACTTTTCCACCGCGCGGATCAGGCCGAGGTTGCCCTCTTCGATCAGGTCCAGCAGGGCCAGGCCGCGGTTGACGTAGCGGCGGGCAATCTTGACCACCAGCCGCAGGTTGCTCTCGATCATGCGCTTGCGGCCGGCGGCATCGCCCTTCTGGGCCAGCCGGGCGAAGTAGACTTCCTCCTCTGGCGTGAGCAGAGGCGAGAAACCGATTTCGTTGAGGTACATCTGGGTGGGATCGAGTTGTCGGGTGAACTCGAATGCGTTTTCGCGCTGATGATTGCGAGGAGTCGTCACCCGGGTCCGGGCTGGTTCGTGCGTATCGTCGCAGGTATCGAGCCTGACCTGGTCCACTAGCTCCGTATCGTCGCTGGTGTGCCGATCAGGTGCATTATTATTAACTGCCATGTGCATGCCCCATCTTCAGTCGAAACACGATCGGATTGCGCCATGCAATCCGGTGCGCGTCAGTCTCCGCTGACTACCGCCGGGAATGACAACCCCGCCTCGCCATTCCGATGCTTCCTGCAGTGTGCCTGGAAACTATGACAATGCTGATACAGTTTTGTTTTGAACAAGTTCACAATTTGGGCAAATAGCCAAGCGGATCCACGGGTTGACCACGACGACGGATTTCAAAGTGCAACTTGACCCTGTCGGTGCCACTGCTGCCCATTTCAGCGATCTGCTGCCCAACCTTGACCTGCTCTCCTTCCTTTACCAGCAAACGGCTGTTGTGAGCGTATGCGCTGAGATAATTTTCATCATGCTTGATGATGATCATGTCCCCATAACCGATCAGCCCTCGCCCCGCGTACACCACCGAGCCGTTTGCCGCGGCTTTCACAGGCTGACCCAATTGACCGGCAATATCAATCCCTTTATTCAAACTGGCGTTCGACTGGAAACGCGCAATCAACGGGCCTTGGGCAGGCCATTGCCAGCCGGTAAGCGCAGCGGGGGCAGCAGTGGTTGCCGGATTTTTTGTAACAGCTTGTGTCTGAGCGGGACGGGAACTGGGCGCCGGAGCAGGTGCCGGCGTGGCCGGACGCGACTGTACCGGGGTTCCGGCAGGCGGCCTCGAGGCGGTGACCGGCGTGCCAGGGCGGCTGGCACTGGCATGGGTAGCGCCTGAGCGACTTGCCAGGCTGATGCGCTGCCCGGGATAGATGGTGAACGGCTCGCGCAGACCATTATTCGCGGCCAGCGCTTTCCAGTCCCAACCATAGCGGAAGGCGATCGAATACAGCGTCTCACCACGCTGAACGACATGGGCGCCACTGGTGACCTGTGCGGCGCGGTTGCTGCCGCGGCTGCGGTCGTCCACCGGCACCGTGCCCGCGGGACCCGCGCAGCCAGCCAGCAGCGCCACCACGAGCATGACTGCGGGTAATCCAGCGCTGCCGATACTCCATTGCCTCACAGTCGTCCCCCCTGTTCGGTTCGGGCAAATCCCTGGCCGGTCATTCAGTGCTGACGCATACGCTGACCGATCCACTCCAGGGCCAGCACCAGGATAATCGCCAGCAGCATCAAACCCAAGCCAGCGACCCAGTAGGAAGGCTCCCCGGTCAGGCTTTCATAGTTGCCCGGCAGCAGGTTGCTCTGCTGCATCGGCTCCATCAGACCCTTGCTGTTTTCGCGCCAGCTCAGCGTCTGCTTCCATGGCCAGACCTTGTTCAGTGAACCTATCAGCAGGCCGGTGGCCACGGCCATGGTGGCATTGCGCGCACGCAGCAACAACCAGGACACCAGCCGCGAGAAACTCAGCAACCCCACCACACAGCCCAGCGCGAACACCGCCAGCAGCGCCAGATCGAAGGATCTGACCGCCCCCAGTATGGTCGCATACAGCCCCAGCAGCACCAGCACGAAGCTGCCCGAGATGCCCGGCAGGATCATCGCACAGATGGCAATCGATCCCGCCAGGAAGATCATCAGCGGCGTTACCGACCATTGCAGTGGCCCAGCCACGGTGATCATGTAGGCAAAGCCGGCTCCCAGCGCTGTCAGCAGCAGCATCCAGACATTCCAGCGCCGCACTTCCCGGCCGACCACATACACCGAGACCAGGATCAGTCCGAAGAAGAATGACCAGATCAATCCCGGATGCGCTTCAAGCAGGTAGCCGATCAGGTTGGCAAAGGCGGCAATGCTGGTCAGGATACCGGCCAGCAGCGATACCAGAAAAGTACCATCGATGGCCTGCCAGGCTTCCCGCACCCGCCCGCGCACCAACCACAGCAACTTGTCCGGGGTGCAGGCGCTGATCGCCGCCAGCAGGCGCTCATAGACACCGGCGATCAGCGCGATGGTGCCACCGGAAACACCCGGCACCACATCGGCGGCGCCCATGGCCATGCCCTTGAAGAAGATCAGCACATATTCCGAGAAGAGGCGATTCAAAAGCGTATGGCTCCTGTCAGTAAAGGGACAAAACGTACCGGTTCGACCTGCTGGCGGATGAATTGATCCCCTTCCCGGGTCACCAGGGTGAGAAATTGTTCGCGCTCACCCACTGGAATCACCATGCGCCCGCCTTCGGCCAGTTGCCCCAGCAGTTCATTGGGCACCTCGGCCGGGGCTGCGGTGACCAGGATCGCGTCATAGGGGCCGTACTGCGGCCAACCCCAGTTGCCGTCGGCATGGCGGAACACCACATTGCGGATGTCGATATCCTTCAATACCGCCTTGGCCCGCTCCTGCAGCGGCAGAATGCGCTCGACACTGAACACCCGCTCCACCACCTGGGCCAGGATCGCTGTCTGATAGCCTGAACCGGTGCCGACCTCCAGCACCTTGTCCAGCGGCCCACCGCCCAGCAGCAGCTCGGTCATCCGCGCCACTATGTAGGGCTGCGACAGCGTCTGGTTATGCCCTATGGGCAGCGCGGTATCCTCATAGGCGCGGTGCGCCAGCGCTTCATCGACAAACAGGTGCCGGGGTGTACGGCGAATGGCTTCCAGTACATGCAGATTGCGGATGCCCTCTTCGAACAGCCGTTCGAGCAACCGCTCGCGGGTGCGCTGCGAAGTCATGCCGATACCGCTTTTCATCAGGTCTTCACGCACCGTGCAACACCCTCAGATCGCCCAGCCAGCCATCCAGGTGATCGAACACCTCATAGTGCGTCTTGTCGATACGCAACGGTGTCACCGAGACATAACCTTGCATCACCGCATTGAAATCGGTTCCCTCTCCGCCATCCTCGGCGTCCCCGGCCACCGATATCCAGTAGCCCTCCTTGCCCCGCGGGTCGGTCCACTTGACCGGCTTGGCGGCGCGCTCGCGGTGCCCCAGGCGGGTCAGCACTATGCCCTTGATGCGTTCGAGCGGCAGGTTGGGAATGTTCACGTTGAGGATGGTACGCGGCGGCAGTTCCAGCTGGCCGTGGGCCTCGACCAGGGTACGAGCAATGGCGGCGGCCGCGGGCAGGTTGTCCGGTTGCCGGCTGACCAGCGAGAAAGCCATCGCCGGCTGTGCCAGGAAACGCCCTTCCAGCGCCGCCGCTACGGTCCCCGAATACAACACATCGTCACCCAGGTTGGCACCCAGGTTGATACCGGAGACCACCATGTCGACGCT
Organism: Pseudomonas sp. MYb185; assembly: GCF_002979975.1. Taxonomy (GTDB): domain Bacteria; phylum Pseudomonadota; class Gammaproteobacteria; order Pseudomonadales; family Pseudomonadaceae; genus Halopseudomonas. Next base: position 51,430 of record NZ_PCQD01000002.1, read on the forward strand.
GTCGGCGAACAGCGAGTTGACGCCCAGGTGCACACAGTCGGTGGGCGTGCCATTGAGGCCGACGAAGCCGTTCTCCAGATAGAACGGCCGCAGCGGCTTGTCCAGGGTCAGCGCGCTGCTGGCGCCGCTGCGGTCTTCGTGGGGGGCGACCACCACGCAATCCGCATAGTCATCCAGGGCACCATGCAGGGCCTTCAGGCCCGGCGCCAGAACACCATCATCATTGGCAATGAGAATACGCATCAGATTTCGCTTTCCAGTCCGCCGCCCGGCTCATCAGTCAACAGCACCAGCTCGTGCAGTACCGCCGTGGCAAAACAGCCGGTGGGCAGGGTGAATTCAATTTCAAGGCTATCCGGTGCGGGATAATGCCACGTCAGGCCGGTAATGGGGAGCCGAAGAATACGCCGCTGCTGCTCCAGTCCGGCACTTTCCAACCATTGACACAGCTGCGGCTCGGCTACTGCCAGGCGCTGCTCCAGCTGCAGCACCTCGGCAGCCACCGGCGCAGCCCCCGTGCCCCACAGGGGGCCGGTAGCATGCACGTCCAGTTCGTCGAAGCGCCGATCGTCGGCAGCCAGACGCTCGGCAGCGAAATGGCTGCGACTGTCGGTGAAGGCCAGACAGTCGCCGGGTAGCATGCGATTCCAACTGCCATCGGCTACCCGCTGTGCCAACAGCTGATTGAACAGCAGACTGCGCGCCGTGGACAGCAACCGCGAGCGGGTACCACGGGCCGGCGGCAAGGCACCGCGCTCGGCCCACTGCCGCGCCTGCTGGACATTACCGCCATCACGACCGAAGCGCTGCGGGCCAAAATAGTTCGGCACACCGAGTTCGGCTATACGCCGCAACCGCACATCCAGCAGCTCGGAGTCGGCCTGCAAGCTGCTCAGGCGGATGACGAAGCGATTGGCCCGATGGGCGCCGCGTTGCAGCTTGCGCGAATGGCGACCGCTGGCCAGACAGCGCAGGTTTTCATGCCACACGGCAGACAGATCCGGATCGGCGCGACCCGGCAGTTGCAGGCTGAACCACTGGCTGGTGACGGCACGACGGTCCTTGAGCCCGGCATAGCTGACATCCTTGAGCTTGATGCCCGCCTGGCGGGCCAACAGCCTGGCGACCTCCTCGGTATTCAGGTCACACTTTTCGATCAGCAACCACAGGTGCTCGCCCTGCCCACTCAACTCGATATCCAGCACCTCGGTGACCCGAAAGTCCGCCGGCTGCGCCTTGAGCACCGCCTGCCCGCAGGGTTCACCGTGGGCCCGCGGCCCCAGCCATTGGCTGTCGCTATCGCTCACAGCGCCAGCAGCAGGGCTACCGCATGTACGGCGATCCCCTCCTGGCGACCGACGAACCCCAGTTTCTCGGTCGTGGTGGCCTTGATGTTGACCTGATCCAGTTCCACCTGCAGGTCGGCCGCCACCCGCTCACGCATCGATTCGATATGCGGTGCCAGTTTTGGTGCCTGTGCCGCAATGGTGACGTCCACATTGCCGACCTTCCAGCCCTTGGCATGCACCAGCGACAGTGCGTGGCGCAACAACACCCGGCTGTCGGCACCGGCAAACTGCGGGTCGGTATCGGGAAAATGCCGGCCGATATCCCCCAGCGCCGCAGCGCCGAGGATCGCATCGGTCAGCGCGTGCAGTACCACATCACCATCGGAATGGGCCACCAGCCCGCGGTCGTGCGGGATCTGCAGCCCGCCCAGGGTGATGAAGTCGCCATCACCGAAACGGTGAACGTCGTAGCCGTGACCAATACGCATGAAAGACCTGCCCTGCTGAAAACGAAGGACAGATCTTACAGTGTGCAGATGACGGGCAGAAGCACTTTGCTCAGGCTGAGGTGATCCCTGATAACTGGCCATGCTGTTCGCCCAGGTTTGGACGCTCACTTGATCCGCGGCATGTTCCGAGTGTCCTATGCACCGGGAACCACCTGTCTGCGACACGCCGTGAACCCATCCCTGGGGGCTCGTTGATGCCATCCCTGGCATCAAACGGTCGCAGACAGGTGGTTCCCGGCGCATAGGTGCAAGCATTGAGTGGCTGAAGGTTTGAAAACCATCAGCAGCATGAAATTTTGCGGAACAGGTTGGCCGGCAGGGTTGGGCCGACCGTCTGCCGCCAGGGATGGCGGCAGCGAGCCTACAGGGATGTATTCACGGCGTGTCGGCACGGCCCTGCCGGCCAACCTGTTCCTTGCAGGTTCTGGAAACAACCAAGCCTGGAATGAACGATATTACCAACCACCCTACCCCTTGAGCGCCCGGGCGTGATGGCGCAGGTGATCATCGATAAAGCTGGCGATGAAGAAGTAGCTGTGGTCGTAACCGGGCTGGCGTCTCAGGGTCAGCGGGTAGCCGGCAGCTTCCGCGGCGGCCTCCAGCACCTCCGGCTTGAGCTGCTCGGCAAGGAAGTTGTCGGCCTCGCCCTGGTCGATCAGCAGCGGCAGGCGCTCGCTGGCGGTGGCGATCAGCTCGCAGCTGTCCCACTGCTTCCACTGCTCGCGGCCATCACCCAGGTAGTTGCTAAAGGCTTTCTGGCCCCAGGGGCAGTTGATCGGATTGACGATCGGCGCGAAGGCCGATACCGACCGGTAGCGTCCCGGGTTCTTCAAGGCGCAGACCAGCGCACCGTGGCCGCCCATGGAGTGGCCGCTGATGGCGCGCCGGTCCGACACCGGGAAGTTGGCCTCGACCAGCGCCGGCAGCTCGTCGACCACATAGTCGTACATCTGGTAGTGCCGGGCCCAGGGCTGCTGGGTGGCGTTGACATAGAAGCCGGCACCCAGGCCGAAGTCCCAGGCCGCCTCGGGGTCATCCGCCACGCCTTCGCCCCGCGGGCTGGTATCGGGCGCTACTATGGCCATGCCCAGTTCCGCCGCCAGACGTTGGGCGCCAGCCTTCTGCACGAAGTTCTCATCGTTGCAGGTCAGCCCCGACAGCCAGTACAGCACCGGCAGCGGCTCGCCCTGGTCCGCCTGCGGCGGCAGGAAGATCGCGAAGACCATGTCGCACCCCAGCACCTGCGAGCGGTGCCGGTAGCGCTTCTGCCAGCCACCGAAACACTTGTTGGCTGACACCAGTTCAATAGCAGAGTCCATCTTCAAACTCCTCAGCAAAATGCAGCAACCCATTGGACGTACGGCACGTTGCCGCCGCCCCCGGCCAGGGCGGGCCAGCGGCCCGCCCTGCAGCTCGGATCAGAAATGGATCACCGAGCGGATGCTCTTGCCTTCGTGCATCAGCTCGAACGCCTTGTTGATGTCCTCCAATCCCATGGTGTGGGTAATGAAGGTATCCAGCGGTATCTCGCCCTTCTGCGCCTTTTCCACATAGCCGGGCAGCTCGGTACGCCCCTTGACGCCGCCGAAGGCGCTGCCGCGCCAGACACGACCTGTGACCAGCTGGAACGGACGGGTGCTGATTTCCTGGCCGGCACCGGCCACGCCGATGATGGTCGATTCGCCCCAGCCCTTGTGGCAGCACTCCAGCGCCGCACGCATCAGTTGCACGTTGCCGACGCATTCGAAGGAATAGTCCACGCCGCCGTCGGTCATCTCGACGATCACCTGCTGGATCGGCTGTTCGTGATCCTTCGGGTTGACGAAGTCGGTGGCCCCCAGATCGCGGGCGATATCGAACTTGGACGGATTGATATCGATGGCGATGATGCGACCAGCCTTGGCCATCTTGGCGCCGATGATTGCCGCCAGACCGATGCCGCCGAGCCCGAAGATCGCCACTGTGGCGCCCTCTTCCACCTTGGCGGTGTTGAGGACCGCACCAATACCGGTGGTGACACCGCAGCCGAGCAGGCAGACCTTTTCCAGCGGCGCCTCCTTCGGGATCTTCGCCAGGGACACTTCCGGCAGCACGGTATATTCGGAAAAGGTCGAGCAGCCCATGTAGTGGTAGATCGGCTGGCCCTTGTAGGAGAAGCGGCTGGTACCGTCGGGCATCAGGCCCTTGCCCTGGGTCTCGCGCACCGAGCTGCACAGATTGGTCTTGCCGGATTTGCAGAATTTGCACTGGCGGCATTCGGCGGTATACAGCGGAATCACGTGGTCACCGACTTCCAGCGAGGTGACGCCCTCGCCCACCGCTTCGACGATGCCCCCGCCCTCATGGCCGAGGATCGCCGGAAACACGCCTTCCGGATCCTCCCCGGACAGGGTAAAGGCATCGGTGTGACAGACGCCGCTGGCAACGATGCGCACCAGCACCTCGCCGGCCTTCGGCGGGGCCACGTCCACTTCAACGATTTCCAGGGGTTTGCCTGCTTCGAACGCCACAGCGGCGCGGGACTTGATCATGGGACCCTCCGTCTCCTGATGAATGAAACACCAGAGAGGAGTGTAGTTGACCAGCCAGGTATGGATAATAGGCCTCCAGACAAAACATTAATGCTACATGGGGATAATCAATGCGGGTTTCGCAAACATGAGCCGCTGGAGCGGGCTGGATGAATTCGTCTGCGTAGCCGAGCTCGGCCATTTCAGCGGCGCAGCCACCAAGCTTGGCGTCTCCTCCTCGCATGTCAGTCGGCAGATCGCCCGGCTGGAAGATCGCCTGCAGACCCGGTTGTTCTACCGCAGCACCCGCCGGGTAACCCTGACCGAAGCCGGGCAGACCTTCCTGCAACATTGCCAGCGTCTGCAGGATGCACGGGACGAAGCCGTGCAGGCGGTCACCGACCTGTCCAGCGAACCCAAGGGGCTGCTGCGCATGACCTGCTCGGTGGCCTATGGCGAGGAGTTCATCATGCCGCTGGTCAACGATTTCATGCAGCAGCATCCCCAACTGCGCATCGAGATGACACTGACCAACCAGACCCTGGATCTGCTGCATGGCCAGTTCGACCTGGCCATCCGCCTGGGGCGACTGCAGGATTCGCGACTGGTCGCGACCCGCCTGGCGCCGCGACGCATGTTCCTGTGCGCGGCACCCGCTTATCTCGAGCGTCATGGCGCGCCACACAGCCTCTCCGAACTGCCGCGGCACAACTGCCTGATCGGCAGCAGCGATACCTGGAGCTTCGCCGAATCCGGACGCGAGGTGCCGGTACGGGTCCAGGGCGACTGGCGTTGCAACAGCGGTCGTGCGGTACTGGATGCGGCACTTCGTGGCTTCGGCCTGTGCCAATTGCCCGACTATTATGTGCAGGAACATCTGCGCAGCGGCGCATTGCGCGCCCTGCTCAGCCACCACCAGCCACCGCATACGGCGGTCTGGGCCCTGTATCCGCAGCAGCGGCACCTGTCACCCAAGGTCAGGAAGCTGGTGGAGCATCTGAAAAACGGACTGGGGCAGCGGCTGGAGTATCAGCTCCTGCCACCGGCGACGGTCCCGACCACAAAATAGCGCAGGCCATGGCCTGCGCGTAACACAAAAAAGGGAGCCCGAAGGCTCCCCTTGTACTGTACTGTTCGACCTTACTTGAGGTCTTCAGCACGCTGCTGCAGTTCCGGGTCGGTCTGCATGCGAGTGGCGATTTCGTTATAGGTAGGCACGTCCAGGTCGGCGTCCTGTACCGCTTCGACCATCTTTTCCTGTGCTTCGAGCTGCAATTGCTGCGCTTCTTCCTGATCTTCGGCCTTGCTCAGCTTCTCGGAGAATTCGTCACGGATCTCCGATACCTCGTCATCGGCCTTGACGAACTTCTTCAGGTTGTCATCGCTGATGGGGGCAGCAGCGGGCTGACCCTGTTCGTATTGCTGAGGAGCAGTACCCTCGGCCTGGGCCATGACAGCGGGCGCACCGATACCGAAGGTGGCAAAAGCGATGGCGGCGGTCAGTGTCTTGAGGTTGTTCATGGGTGCATCTCCTTCTGTTGAAAGTAATCTGATCTATCCATGAACCGTGCCAGAATGCATGAAAAACCTGTAACACATTGATTTATAAATATATAAACTCAAATAAGGGAAATTTAAAGCTGCATCAAAGCTGCGTCTTCCGCAAATAATGTGTATACATACTGCACATGAGCAAAAAAGACCCGGTCAAAATGAACACATCTTCGACCTCCCGCTATCACTTCGGCATCAGTGGCCTGCAGCGAACCCTGCTGCTGTTCGTGGTGCTGCCGCTGGTACTGTTCACCGCCCTGGGTATTCGCTTCGGTCTGGGGCAGGCCAGCCAGTTCCAGGAACAGCGCCTGAAGAACGATCTGGAGCTGATCGGCCGGGCCATCAGCATCCCGGTCGGCACCGCCCTGGACAAGGGCGACATGCACGCCGTGGAGCTGGCACTGGGCTCGGTGTTCGTGCTCGGCGAGGTCTACGGTGCCTCGGTGTTCGATGTTGCCGGCAACCGCATCGCCTCGGCCGGGATTACCGAAACCGACCTGACCGGCACCACCATTCCCGATCGCATCCGTACCACCGGGGAAGGCCAGGAAGCCTTCAGCCGGGTCGCCGGACGCAGCCTGTTCTCCCACTTCCTGCCGCTATTCGATGCCGCCGGGCAGATCCAGGGGCTGATCCAGATCACCCGCCGGGCCAGCGATTTCGGCCATGCCCTGCAACAGCTGACCATCATTGCCTGGCTGGTATGGGGCTCGTTCAGCCTGGTGATCCTCGCCGGCGTACTGCTTGGCCATTACGGCGGTGTCGGCCGCCATGTCGATAAGCTGCTGAAACACATGCAACGTGTTGCCGGTGGCGACCTGTCGCACCGCGCCGCACTGGACGGACCGAGTGAAGTGGCCAGTCTCGCCCGCGGCCTGAACCATATGCTCGACAGCATCGAGCAGGCGCACCGCGACCTGGACGAGCACCGCGCCGCAGAAACCCAACTGGTGGCGCGACTCAAGGATAACGAGAAGATGGTTGCCATCGGCAGCATGGCCCGCGGTATCGCCCATGAACTGGGTGCCCCCCTGAGTGTGATCGATGGTCGGGCCCGGCGCCTGGAACGCTCCGGCAGCCTGGATGAACAGCAACTGCGCAATGTTGCCGGCATCCGTAGCCAGGTCGGGCGTCTGACCCGTACCGTGCGTCAGTTGCTGGACTACTGCCGGCCCGCCGCCACCCAGCCCCGGGAGTTGACCCCGCAGGTACTGATCGAGGGCGTCATCGAAGCCATCCGTCCGGAACTGGAAGCCGGTGACCGCAGCCTGCAGACTCGCATCCCTGCGGACCTGCCCGCCTTCTGTGGGGACGCCGGACGCCTGGAACTGGCGCTGTTGAACCTGCTGCGCAATGCCCTGCAGGCCTCGACCAGCCAGATCGGGATCGCTGCCGAGGCCGACGCCCAGAGCCTGACCATTCGCGTCAGCGATGACGGCCCCGGCCTGCCAGCGGAACACGACCTGTCCACCCTGCTCGAACCCTTCTTCACCACCAAATCACCCGGTGAAGGTACCGGCCTGGGCCTGGCCATAGTGCAAGCGGTCGCCGAAGAGCATGGCGGCCATCTCAGCCTGGCCAACCAGGCCGGCGGTGGTTGCGAAGCACGCCTGCAACTACCACTGACCGGCAATACCAAGGAAGCCACAGCATGACCCATAGCGAACATATATTGCTGGTCGAGGATGATCGCGGCCTGCGCGAATTGCTGCAGGAGGAGCTGGAAGCCGAAGGCTACCGGGTCAGCGCCTGCGCCGACGCCGAAACCGGGGTGCAACTGCTGCACAAGCAGACTCCCGATCTGCTGGTCAGCGATCTGCGCCTGCCCGGTGCCGATGGCCTGAGTCTGCTGCCGGCCTTGCGCCAATGCAGCATGCCACCGGCGGTACTGATCATCACCGCCTTCGGCTCGGTACAACAGGCGGTCAAGGCACTGCAGGCCGGCGCCGATGACTTCCTGACCAAGCCACTGGAAATGGACCACTTCCTGCTGACGGTCGGCCGCCTGCTGGAGAACCGCCGGCTGCGCAACGAGGTTCAGCACTATCGCAGCCTGCTGGCGGTGGAGCAGTTCAATGGCATCATCGGTCAGAGCCCGGCCATGCAGCAGCTGTTTCACCAGATCCGCCAGATCGCCTCTGCCGATGGGCCGGTGCTGGTGCAGGGTGAAAGCGGTACCGGCAAGGAGCTGGTGGCCCGCGCCCTGCATGACCAGAGCGCCCGCCGGGACGGCCCTTATATGGTGGTCAATTGCGGGGGCATTCCCAGCGAGCTGATGGAAAGCGAATTCTTCGGCCACGCCGCCGGCGCCTTCACCGGTGCCCGTAACCAGCGCGCCGGACTGTTCCAGCAGGCCGATGGCGGCACCCTGCTGCTCGACGAGCTGGGCGAAATGCCGCTGGCGCTGCAGGCCAAGCTGCTGCGGGTACTGCAGGATGGCAAGCTGCGCCCGGTCGGCAGCGACCATGAGATGCAGGTGGATGTACGCATCATCGCCGCCACCAATCGCAACCTGACCGAGGCGGTGGCCGATGGCAGCTTCCGAGAAGATCTGTTCTACCGCCTGGAAACCTTCGCCCTGCAGGTACCACCGCTGCGTGCCCGCGGCGACGATGTCCAGCGCCTGGCGGAATTCTTCCTGACCCGCTTCAATGCCCGCCAGCAACGCCGTATCCAGGGCTTCAGCGACGCGGCACTGGCGGCGCTGCAGCGCTATGCCTTTCCCGGCAATGTACGCGAATTGCAGAATGCCGTGGAGCGCGCCGCGACGTTCTGCGACACGACGCTGATCGAGGTGCGCCACCTGCCCCAGCGCATCGTCGAACATCCCACGGAGCAGCCGGCCATGCCGCTGGCCGAAGCCACTCCAACGCTGCCCGGCGACGGCGAGGCGGGCGATCTGCCAAGCCTGGAAACCGTGCAGCGCAACTATATCCACCAGGTGCTGCAGGCCACCGGCGGCAACAAGCGTCGCGCCGCCGACATCCTCGGCATCACCCGCCGCACCCTGTATCGCTGGCTGGAATGAGGTCGGGCAGCTCGCTCAGCCACCATTCCGGGCACTGATTGCCAGTTCGCTGGCGCGCCACACCCCATACCGGGTTGTCGCGCCCCTGCGCAATGACATCCAGGGCACCGCCCCATGGAATGGGTGGGCTTTACAGTTTCTTTACCCAGCCGGCGCCCCGATTGACACTCGCCCTCGGTACACTGTGCGCCATTGCCCCAACTGCAGCTAAGGAATCTCTGTATGGCACCTTCCCGGCGTTTTCTCTGGTTGCTCGCCGCCCTGGCGATCATTGCCGGATTGCTCTGGTATTTCTGGCTTGGCGCCAACAACAAGACACCCGAGCTGGTCAGCGCCCCGGTCGAGCGTACCGATATAGAAGACAGTGTCACCGCCCTCGGCACCCTCGAGCCGCTCAACTATGTCGACGTCGGTACCCAGGTCTCCGGTCAGCTCAAGGTGCTGCACGTGATCGAGGGTGAACAGGTCGAGGAAGGTCAGTTGCTGGCGGAGATCGATCCGACCATCTATCTGGCCAAGGTCGAGGCGACGGAAGCCCAGCTGGAAAACCTCAAGGCCCAGCTCACTGACCGCGAAGCCACCCAGGTGCTGGCGCGCCTGCAGGCCGAGCGCCAGCGCAACCTGATCAAGCTCGATGCCACCAGCCAGGAGTCGGTCGAGCAGGCCGATGCCAGCCTGCGCTCGGCCACCGCCCAGATCGCCGCGCTCAAGGCACAGATCCGTCAGCTCGAATCCCAGCTCAAGGAAGCCCAGGCTGACCTCAGCTATACCCGCATCTATGCCCCGATGAGCGGCACCGTGGTCGACCAGTTGGCCAACCAGGGCCAGACCCTGAACGCCAACCAGACCGCCCCGATCATCGTGCAGATCGCCGACCTGAGTACCATGACCGTGCGTACCCAGGTGTCCGAGGCGGACATCACCCAGCTGCGGGTCGGCATGCCGGTGTGGTTCACCACCCTCGGTCAGCCGGACGTGCGCCGTGAGGGCATACTGCGGCAGATCCTGCCAACTCCGGAAGTGGTCAATAACGTGGTGCTGTTCAATGCCCTGTTCGATGTACCCAACCCCGATGGCAAGCTGCTGCCACAGATGAGCGCCCAGGTCTTCTTCGTCAAGGCCGCTGCCGAGGGCGTGCTCAGTGTGCCGGTCGCCGCCCTGCAACCAGCCAGCCGGCGGCCGGGGCAAGCCCCCGCCTCTGGCGCCGCGCGGGGTGCCAATGCCGAACGTGCCGCCCCCCCTGAAACCGGCAGACGCTACCGGGTGCAGGTACTGGAGAATGGCCAACCGCAGGAACGCATGATCACCGTCGGGGTCATGACCCGGGTCAGTGCCGAGGTGCTCGATGGCCTGGAGGAAGGTGAAGAAGTGGTGATTGCCGGCGGTAGCCCGGGCCCTTCGGCGCCACAGGCCAACCGTATGCCGCGGCCGAGATTCTGAGCATGGACCAACCCCTGATCCGCCTTGAAGGCATCGGCAAGACCTACCGCAACGGCGAACTGTCGACCACAGTGCTACAGGATGTGTCACTGGATATCCATGCCGGCGAATTCGTCGCCATCATGGGCGCCTCCGGCTCCGGCAAGTCGACCCTGATGCATCTGCTCGGCTGCCTCGACCAGCCGAGTACCGGCCGCTATCTGTTCGAAGGCGAGGACATCGCCCGGCTCGACAGCGACCAGTTGGCCAGCCTGCGCAGCCGCACCTTCGGCTTCATCTTCCAGAGCTACCACCTGATCTCCTCGGCCAACGCCACCGAGAACGTGGAAGTGCCGGCGATCTATGCCGGATTGCCCCGCGACGCACGCCATGCCCGCGCCGAGGAACTACTCACCGGACTGGGTCTGGGCGAGCGCCTGGGCAATCGGCCCAACCAGTTGTCCGGCGGCCAGCAGCAACGCGTATCCATCGCCCGTGCGCTGATGAACGATGCGCGCATTCTGCTCGCCGACGAACCCACCGGGGCACTGGACAGCAAGAGCGGCAGCGACGTGCTGCAATTGCTCAAGGACCTGCATGCCCGTGGCAAGACCGTCATCGTCATCACCCACGACCGCGAAGTGGCCAACCACGCCGATCGCCTGATCGAGATCCGCGATGGCCGCATCATCCATGACAGCGGGCGCAAGACCGGCTCCCAGGTCAGCGCCGAGACCGCCCCGCCCCGCCCACCGCGTAAGCAGGGGCTGGCTGCGTTCGACGATACCAACGAAGCGATCCGCATGGCCCTGCGTGCTCTGCGCGCCAATCTGTTTCGCACCATCCTGACCCTGCTCGGCATCGTCATCGGCGTGGCCTCGGTGGTAGTGATGCTGGCGGTCGGCAACGGTGCCCGCCAGGATGTGATCGAGCGCATCAGCGACATGGGCACCAACCTGCTGCTGGTACGCCCCGGCGCCCCGAATACGCGTCGCTCCGCCGATGGCAGCACCAACACCCTGACCCCGGAAGATGCGCTGGTCGCGGCGCGCATCGACAATGTCATCGCCGCCGTGCCGGAAGCCGATACCCGTGCCACGGTGCGCGCCGGCAATACCGATGCGCAGACCCAGGTCACCGGCACCACCGCCGACTACGTGGTGGCCAAGAACTGGCCGCTGGCCTCGGGTGTGTTCATCAACGACGAGGACAACAGCCGCTACGCCGCGGTGGCAGTGATCGGCCGGACCGTGGCCACCAACCTGTACGGTGACAGCGATCCGCTGGGCCAGTACATGCTGATCCGCAACGTGCCGTTCCTGATCATCGGCGTGATGCAGGAAAAGGGCGCCACGCCCTGGGGGCAGGATCAGGACGATATCGTCTTCGTCCCCCTGAATACCGCCAGCAACCGGCTGATCGGCTCGCGTCATCTGAGCAACATCAGTGTGCTGATCGACGACCTGAGCCTGTCCGATGCCACCCAGGAAGCGGTGCGCCAGGCGGTCATGGCCAACCATGCCGGGGTCGAGGACTTCCAGATCCGCAACATGGCGTCGCTGCTGGAGAACGTCGCCAGCACCCAGAACACCTTCACCGTCCTGCTCGGCTCGATTGCCGCGATCTCGCTGCTGGTCGGCGGTATCGGGGTGATGAACATCATGCTGGTGAACGTCTCCGAACGCACCCGGGAGATCGGCATCCGCATGGCTACCGGCGCACGCACGCGTAACATCCTGCAGCAGTTCATCGTCGAGGCCATGGTGGTCTCGGCCATCGGCGGCGCCATCGGCGTGGTGGTCGGCCTGGGCTTCGGCAGCATGCTGCAATACTTCGGCACGCCGATACAGTTCACTGCCGGCCCGGTGCTGCTTGCCTTCGGCTGCGCCTTCGCGACCGGCCTTATTTTCGGTTTCATGCCTGCCCACAAGGCAGCACATCTTGACCCAGTGGTGGCCCTCAGTGCGGACTAGAACCTCCTTGACCCTGGCCCTCGGCATCGCCCTGCTGAGCGGCTGCAGCCTGTCCACGCCGGTACCGCAGAGCACGGTGCAGGCACCCAGCCAATGGAATAGCACAGCCGACTCGCTAGTCTGGCCGCAAGCGCGCTGGTGGGCTGAGTACGATGCTCCTCAACTGTCCAGGCTGATGGCCCAGGCACGTACCGGCAACCTCGACCTGGCCACTGCCGCCACCCGCCTGCTGCAGGCCGATGCACAGCTGCGCCAGAGCGGCGCCAGCCTGCTACCGAGCGTGGATGGCGGCGCCAGTGGTCGCCGCGGGGGCAACAGCGGCGACGGCGATGTCAGCAACAGCTTCGGCGCTACCCTCAGCGCCAGCTATGAGGTGGACTTCTGGGGTCGTAACCGCGCCACCGTGGCAGCGGCTGCCGCCAACCTGAATGCCAGCCGCTACGACCTCGAGGCACTGGCCATCAGCACCGATGCCAGCGTCGCCAGCAGCTGGTTCCAGCTGGTGGAGAATCAGGCCCGCCTGCAACTGGCCCGGGACAACCTGGCCGCCGCCGAACGGGTGCTGACGATCGTCGAGGCGCGCTACCGCTACGGCGCCGATGACAGCCTGGCGCTGAGTCCGCAGCGTGCCCTGGTCGCCCAGTTGCGCGCCAATCTGCCGGCGCTGGAACAGCAGACCCTGCAACTGCGCAACAGCCTGGCCCTGCTGCTGGGCCAGGGGCCGGACTTCGCACCAGGTACCCTGCCGGACATGGCAGCCATCCGGGTCCCGGAGCCAGGTGCAGGCCTGCCCTCGGAATTGCTCAACCGGCGTCCGGATATCCGCGCCAGCGAACAACGCCTGCTGGCAGCCAATGCCAACCTGACCGCCGCCCGCGCCGCACTCTATCCGAGCATCCAACTGACCGGCAGCTACGGTGCGCAGAGCTCGGTACTCTCCGAGCTGGTCAGCAATCCGCTGAACCCCTGGAGCCTGGCCGCCGGGCTGACCCAGCCGATCTTCGATGGTGGCCGTCTGCGCGCCCAGGTCGAGATCAGCGAAGCCAGCCAGCAGGAAGCGCTGATCGGCTACCAACGCGCGATTCTCGACGCGCTGATCGATGCCGATACCGCGCTCGGCGCATTGCAGCAGGCCCGGCTGCAGTATCAGCTGCAACAGGCCGCCACCGAGGAGGCGCAACTGGCCTTCGAGCTGGCGGAAGCGCGCTACAAGGCCGGTGCCATCGACCTGCAGAACCTGCTCGACACCCAGCGTTCGTTCTTCCAGAGCCAGGACAGCCTGGTGCAGCAACGTGCCGCCTGGCTGCAGGCGACCATCGACCTGTATCGGGCACTGGGTGGCGGTTGGCAGGACTTTGCCTGACCACGCCACTCGCAACACCACCCGGCAAATTGGCCAATCCCCTGCAAAAGCCAGTACCATGGGCACCGAATCATCCGCATCAGCCTACGGGAGTGCCCATTGTCCGCCCTGCGCCTTGCCACCCTGGAACAACGCCATTTCCACCTGCACAACACACCGCTGCAGCAACTGACCGAGCACATGACCGGCCTGGACACCCTGTGCAGGACACTGGGGGTCACGCCGCTGAGCCGCTTTGTCGATGTCACGGCGCTGGAGTTTTCCGAAGCCAGCAGACTGTTGCCCGCCGAGGACTTGCCGCTGCAGGCAGACCCGGAAACCGGTCTGCCGTGGAGCATCGAGGACATGGCCTGGTTCCCTGCCAGTACCGGCATGACCACCCTCGAAGCCCTCAGCGGGCACCTGCAACGCAACCGTCCGCGGGAAGTGTCCGGCGCCAATCATGGGCAGTTGCTCGACGCGCTGGCTTTCTGCGAGAGCCACCTGCGTCCGCTGGAAGCCGAAGGCGGGCAGTTTCATCTGGCGGCCGGGCACTGAGCCGCCTCCTCTCAACTTTGCTCGACCGCTTCACAGCCGCGTAGCTGCGCCAGGCAACCGTCGATGTCTACCTGATCGATCTGCTGCGGCTGCAGATACTGCCGGGCGTAGTGCAGGTAGGCCCCCGAGGACAGGAACAGCGCGAACAGTTCCGCATCGATGTGCTGCTCGTGGGCCATCCGCATCATGATCGCAATCGACTCGGACAATGTCTTGGGCGTCTTGTAGGGCCGGTCCGCCGCGGTCAGCGCCTCGAAGATATCGGCAATCGCCATGATCCGCGCCGGAATGCTCAACTGGCTTGCCCCCAGCCGCCGCGGATACCCGGTGCCATCGAGTTTCTCATGGTGGTTGGCGGCGATATCCGGCACCTGCCGCAAGGCCCTGGGAAATGGCAGGGTGCTGAGCATCACCAGGGTGTGCACGATGTGTTCATTGACCTTGAAGCGCTCCTCGACGGTCAGCGTGCCGCGGCGCACACTGAGGTTGTGCAGCTCACCGAGATTGTAGGCATACTCCGGCAGCTGCATGTCGAAACCCCAGATATTGCGCGGGTCCCCTCGCTGCACCGGCGGTTTGCGGCTGCCCCAGGCGATCAGCTGTTCCGGCCGGTCCGCCAGCAGACATTCCTCGGCAGGCAGCGCAGCCGATGGCTGCTCCGCCAGGCGCAGACACTCCTCGGCTGACAGCCCCAGGCGATTGTCGAAATGCCGCAACCAGGTTTGCCCGCCGATGCGCTGCAGCTCCGCCACAAGCTCGTCGGACATGGTCTCGCGGCCGATATTGGCCGAGGCGACAATGGCGAAATCGCGCTGCAATTGCTGCTGGCGCTGCTGCAGCGCGGCGCCCAGCCGCTGCTCGTCATCCCCGGCACAACGCCCCTGCCAGTACAGCAGTTGCGCATCGCGGTGCAGCACCTCGAAGCGGGTGCGTATCTCATGGATGCGGTTGTACAGGGTCTCCAGTTTGGTCGCCTTGTCGACCACGTATTCCGGGCTGGTGATCTTGCCGCAGTCATGCAGCCAGGCGGCGATGCGAAAGGCATAGCGCTCTTCCTCATCAGGCTGATAATCGGCAAGCGAGCCGCTCTGCGCCGCGGCCGCCTGCGCCAGCAGCAACTCGGCCAGTTGCGGTACCCGTTCACAATGCCCGCCGGTATAGGGCGACTTGGCGTCCACCGCATGGGCCAGGACCTTGATCACCGACTCCAGCAGCGCCTGCTGCTGGTCGAACAGCTGCCGGGTTTCAATGGCCACCGCCAGCGCACCGGACAAGCTGTGCAGGAAGTGTTGCAGATAGTCCTGACCATGCGCATCGATCTGCTCGCTCAGGCGAATCGACAGCACTCCGAGCAGCACCTGCTTGCGGTCATGCAGGGGCAGAATCAAACGCTTCGGGTAGCGCTTCAGTACCTCGGCCAGGGCCTGTTCGATACTGCCAGGCAGCGCCTCGGAGAGCACGAAGCTGGCCGGATAGCGGTCTTCACCATATACCGCGGCACGTTCCAGCCGATCATTTTCCTCGTCGCACAGGTACACCACCCCGCTGATACCCTCGGCCACCTCAACCAGATGCTGGAGTACCACCGGCAACATGCGCTCCAGCTCCAGTTCACGACTCAGACACAAGGTGATCGCCTGAAAATGCCCGATGGCTTGCGCCAGATGGGCAGTGGTCTGCTGCAGATCATTGACCTCGCGAATATGCGAGCGCAGCCGTGGTGCCGGGGAGAAATCGAAGTTGCCCAGCGCCTCTACGCGGCCGGCCAACTGCTTGATGGAACGGCCGAGCCGGTGACCCAGGGTCAGGCCCAGCAGCAGCACGGCGCAGATCAGCATGCCTGCCCAGATAGCCTGGCGCACCAGCAGTTCCCGTGCCTCGCTGAGCAGCTCCCAGGCCGGGATGGCAATCAGGATACGTGCCTCGGAGTGGTCGAAGCCGCGCAGTGGCAGATTCAGGCCGTACCAGATGTCGCCATCGATGGCGAACGGCACCGGCCCGTCGCCAATCGGCATCCCGGCCAGCCGCTCCAGTGGTGCCACACCCAGCTCCTGCAGGCTGGCCAGGCGGAAACCGGGTCCCTCGCGCCGGATGATGCGCTGCGGCTCCGGATAGGCGATCACTCCCACCTGCTCATCGAAGATGGCCAGCTCGGTCCCGGAAGTCAGGCGCAGGTCGCGCACCTCGCTGGTCAGGTCGTCGACCGCCGCATCCATGCCGATCACCGCCGCACCGGCATGACTCCGCATAGCCAGGCTCATGCCTATCTCGCCAGTGGTGAAGAACACATAGGGATCGGTCATCGCCACCTGTCCCGGCGTTTCGACCTGCTGGTACCAGGGACGCTGCCGCGGATCGAACCAGTAGTCAGGCGTGCTGCGTTCGGAATGCAGTTGCAGTTCAGCATCGAGGAACAGCCAACGGCCGTGCAGTTGTCCCTGCTCATCGAAGGCGATGCTCTGCAACAGGAACTCGGCATCCTCCGGCGCGTCGGCAATCCGGGGCGTCTCACGTTGCAGCGGGCGCAGCAGCAGGAACTCGCCGTTGTCGTAGCCGATGTAGACGGCACTGAGCATGGGGTTGGAGCGCAATGTCTGCGCCAACACCGGCAGTTGCAAGCGCCGTTCCTGCAACGTGCCCGCCGCCCCGATACGATCATGCGCCAGCACATGGATGACATTCTCGGCGGGCACGATCAGCCGCCTCGCACGTTCATTCAGCAGCGCCGCCAGTTGCCGCGCCGAATCGTCCGCCGCCGAGACCATCGCTGTGCTGACACCGCGATACCCCTGGACTATCACCACCGACAGCATGGCCAGCAGGCACAGGATGATGGTCGACGCCATGAGCCATTGAATGGGTATACCCTTGCCCGATCTGTGCATGCCTGCCCCGCCTGGTTGTCGGTCGTCCGATGAAGTCACATTGACATCAGCTTAGCCGATACTGGCCGAAACGCAGGTAATCCGGCTTAACCATCATGGTGGATAAGCCGGGGCACTCGGGCGGTATTTATCCGGCCAATGGGCAAGCCAGTATCCAACGAATTTGTCATAGTGAGCGCACGACAAGAGCGGAGAACATCGCCATGCTGCAGACCGAACAACGCATTCTGGATGTCAATGACATTCAGCTGAGCATTCACATCGCAGGACCGAAGCAGGGCCAGCCGGTATGGCTGCTGCATGGTTTCCCGGAATGCTGGTACTCCTGGCGCCACCAGATGCAGGCCCTGGCCGACGCCGGCTACCGGGTGTTCGCACCGGAGATGCGCGGCTACGGCCGCAGCAGCGCTCCCGCCGCGATCGAGGCCTACGACATCATCACCCTGTGCGGCGATATCCAGGCCGCCATGGACGAGTTCGGCCATACGCAGGTGGCCATGGTCGGGCACGACTGGGGGGCGAACCTCACCTGGTACCTGGCCCTGCTGGAGCCCGAGCGGGTCAAGGTGGTCTGCGGCATGTCGGTACCCTTCGGCGGCAGGCCGAAACGACCAGCCATCGACATGATGCGCGAGCGGTTCAAGGACAGGTTTCTCTACATCCTGTATTTCCAGACGCCCGGCCCGGCCGAGGCCGAGCTGGAAGCCGATATACCGCGCACCCTGCGCATCCTGATGCACGGACGGCCCATCGCCGGCAACGGCCTGATCTCGGATAAGCCGGCCAACTCACG
Source organism: Pseudomonas sp. MYb185 (assembly GCF_002979975.1). Lineage (GTDB taxonomy): Bacteria > Pseudomonadota > Gammaproteobacteria > Pseudomonadales > Pseudomonadaceae > Halopseudomonas. The sequence goes on from NZ_PCQD01000002.1 coordinate 69,290, forward strand.
CTGGCTGGATGACTACATCGATCCAGAGGTACCGCCGGCGTGGTGCCCACCGGAGGCGTTCGACGTCTATGTGGAGACCTATATCGACAACGGCTTCCACGGCCCGCTGAACTGGTATCGCAACTATGAACGCAACTGGGAACGCACCGCCGACCTGGCCGGCAAGCAGATATTGCAGCCCGCCCTGTTCGTGATCGGTGACCGTGATCCGGTGGCGAAACTGGAGAGCTACACCATCGAGCGCATGCCCACGGTGGTGCCCAAGGTCGAGCAGCACGTCATCGAGCGCTGCGGGCACTGGGTCCAGAGTCAGAAGCCGGAGGAAGTGAATCCGCTGCTGCTGGACTTTCTCGAGCGTCATTATCGCCTTGAGCTGCCTTGAGGGCATTGTTGCGAGGCTGTTGGATAACCCTGCTGAACATCGCCGAGCCCCCGGTGCGTCCTGCGGACGCGGTCGGGCCGGATCGACCCTCCCACACAGACACAGCCCCCAGCGTCGGGCTGGCCCCGCTTCTCGCTGTCCGGTATAGTACGCGCCGTCGTCATTCCGGCGGCATGGGTTCCCTAACCCCATCCATCAAAAAGGTGACATCATGCATTTCGCATCGCCCGCGCGCTGGCGCATGGCTCTGTCGAGCCTTATCGCCTTCCATATCGCCATCATCATTGCCAGCAACTATCTGGTACAGCTGCCGATAACCCTGTTCGGCTGGCATACCACCTGGGGCGCCTTCAGCTTCCCGTTCATCTTCCTGGCCACCGACCTGACCGTGCGTCTGCTCGGCAAACAGGCTGCCCGCCGGGTCATCGCCCGGGTCATGCTACCGGCACTGGTGGTGTCCTATATCGTCTCGGTACTGTTCCAGGAAGGCGCCTTCCGTGGCTTCGAGGCGTTGGCGCAATTCAACTCCTTCGTCCTGCGTATCTCGCTGGCGAGCTTCATGGCCTATGTTGTCGGGCAGTTGCTGGATATCCAGGTGTTCGACCGCCTGCGCAGACTGCAGCACTGGTGGGTAGCCCCCAGCGCCGCGATGATCGTCGGCAACCTGATCGATACCTTTGTGTTCTTCTCCGTGGCCTTCTGGCGCAGCAGCAATGACTTCATGGCGGCCAACTGGATCGAGATCGCCACTGTCGACTACGTCATCAAGCTGGCCATCAGCCTCATGCTGTTCGTGCCGCTGTACGGCATCGTGCTCAACGCCATCCTGCAAGTGCTCGCCGGGCGCAAGGCCACTGCTGCCTGAGAGCCTTCCCGGGGCTGCTTCGGTGGACTGCCAGACCCCAGGCGTAGCGCAGGCGCGCTACACCCCGATATTGCGCCCGGATCACTGGACCGGAGCCCTTCGGGAGATCCGGGTCGTGCTGGAGTGCCGCTATCGGGAACTTCATGGGGTGTAGCGCGCCTGCGCTACGCCTGCGGCTTCACAGCGACAAAACAGTCCGCGCAGAATGCCACCTGCGCCACAATTCCCGCCGCCTCCGCTTGTCTGAACGGCCCGACTTCCTACACTGCGATGGTGTTCAACCAGCAGGGAAGCGGTCATGGCATACAGCAGGTACTTGTGGATTCTCTGGATCTGGGCCGGGGCCGCGGGTGCCCAGTGCCCGGAGTGGCCGGAGAAACAGGTGCGCATCGAACTCGACCGCCTCGCCAGCCAGATCGAACACTGGGACCGGGCCTATCATGAACAGGGCCATTCACAGGTCCCCGACGAGATCTACGACCAGGCGCTGATCCAGCTGCAGCAATGGCAGGCCTGCTTTGCCCATCAGCCAGTCACCGCCTACCAGCCACCTGCCGGCAAGCAGGCCCATCCGGTGGCGCAAACCGGACTGGCCAAGATCCACACTTCCGACCAGGCGCAGGCCTGGATCGCCCGCCGCCAGGATCTGTGGATACAGCCCAAGGTCGATGGTGTGGCGGTCACCCTGGAATATCGCCGGGGCCGCCTGAGTCGTGCCATCAGTCGCGGGGATGGCCGGCAGGGACAGGACTGGACCGCTACCGCGCGTCTGCTGCCTGGCGTGCCGCAACACTGGCCGCAACCCCGCGATCTGGTACTGCAGGGCGAGCTCTACTGGCGACTGTCCGAGCATGTGCAATCCCGCGATGGCGGCGTCGGCGCGCGCAGCCGCGTTGCCGGCTTGATGAACCGCCTGCAGTTGAGCGAGGCAGAACGGGAACAGATTGGCCTGTTCGTCTGGGATTGGCCAGACGGCCCGGCGCAGATGCCGCAGCGGCTGGCGCAACTGACCGAGGCTGGCTTGGACAGCGCCCGCTACACCCTGCCGATCAACGACCTGTCCAGCGCCCAGGCCCTGCGTCAACAGTGGTTCAGCCAGCCACTGCCCTTCGCCACCGATGGCGTGGTGCTGCGCCAGGGCCAACGGCCAGCAGGCAATCAGTGGCAAGCCGCGCCGCCACTCTGGGCAGTGGCCTGGAAGCATCCACCGCAGCTGACACTGGCCCGGGTGCAGGAGATCGATTTCGGTATTGGTCGCAGTGGCCGTATTACCCCGGTGCTGCGCCTGCAGCCGGTGCAACTGGATGACCGCCGTATCAGCCGGGTCGGCCTGGGCTCGTTGCAGCGCTGGAAGCAGCTTGATGTGCTGCCCGGTGACCTGGTGTCGATACGGCTGTCCGGACAGGTCATTCCGCAACTCGAACAGGTGATCAGTCGCCCCCCCAACCGGTCGTTGCCGAGCGTGCCGGATCCCGGGCGTTATCACTTTCTCAGTTGCTGGAACATGGAGCACGGCTGCCGCGAGCAGTTCCTGGCGCGCCTGGCCTGGCTGGGCGGCCGCCAGGGGCTGGACCTGCCAGGTATCGGCCCCGGTACCTGGGAATGCCTGCTGGAAGCCGGCCAACTGCGGGGACTGCTCGATTGGCTGACGCCGCAGGGATTGCCGCGCCAGTGCGGTACGCAGCTGGCCGAGCGCCTGCAACCGGCACGTAAGCGGGACTTTCATCAATGGCTGCGGGCGCTCGGCATGCCGTCTGCCGGCACTGCCGAGCTGGCGGCGGATTGGCCCAGCCTCGCCGCGCGCAGCCCAGCCGACTGGCAGGTGCAACCGGGTATCGGCCCGCAGCGCGCCCGCCAGTTGGCCGCGTTCTTCAACCACCCGTCACTGGCGGCACTGCGTGAGCAACTGGCGGAAGCCGGTGTGGACGGCTTCGCCGGGGCCGACTACTCGGCGGTGAGATAGGAGGAACGCGTCAACCCCAGCCGCAGGATATCCAGGTAGCGTGCCCGTTCCGCCGCGCTCAGCCGCGCCCCGGCAACCTTGTCGCGGTAACGCGAGACCAGCTCGTCCGGCTCGAAGTGCACATAGCGCAGCATGTCCTCGATGGTGTCATGGGTCTCGATACCACCATGCACCACCCGGCCATCCTCCAACTGGTAGATGTTCACCGAGTCGGTATCGCCGAACAGGTTGTGCATGTCACCAAGAATCTCCTGGTAGGCACCGACCATGAAGATCCCCAGCAGATAGTCCTCGCCCTCGCGCAACTCGTGCACCGGCAGGCTGTTCTCGATGCTCTGTTCATCCACGTAGTGACGGATCTTGCCATCGGAGTCGCAGGTCAGATCCTGCAGCACCGCGCGGCGCAGCGGCTCCTCGTCCAGGCGGTTGAGCGGCACGATCGGCAGCACCTGGTCGATCGCCCAGGTATCGGGCAGGCTCTGGAACACCGAGAAGTTGCAGATGTACTTGTCCGCCATCTTGTCGTTGAGCTCGTCCAGTACCTGGCGGTGCGAGCGCTGACGGGCCTTGAGCAGCGCATGCAGCCGGTTGCACAGGGCGAAATAGCACTGTTCGGCCAGCGCCTTCTGTGACAGCGTCAGCTTGCCCTCGGCGTACTGCCCGGCCACATCGCTGAGGTAATGGGTGGCGCGCCAATAGGTTTCGGTGACCATCTCGATATCGGTCTGGCCCAGCAACCCGACCAGCGCCCGCACCACCTGCGGCAGCTGCTCCAGATCATCGATCGGCGGCACCGTATCGTTATGCCGCTCGACGTCGGTCACCTGCACCACCAGCAGCGCATGGTGGGCGGTCATCGCCCGTCCGCTCTCGGAAAAGATATGCGGATGCGGCAGGCCCTGCTCCTCGCAGAACTCGCGCAGCATCAGCACCACGGTGCGGGCGTACTCCTGGATGTCGTAGTTGATCGAACTGGCGTTGCGTGAATGGGTGCCGTCGTAGTCCACCCCCAGTCCGCCACCGACATCGATATGGTCAACCGGCAGCCCCAGCGCACGCAACTCGCCGAAGTAGCGGATCGCCTCGCGAAAGCCATGCTGGTAGTCCGCCAGGTTGGCGATCTGCGACCCCATATGGAAATGCAGCAGGCGCACCCCGGATTCCAGCCCCGCCGTACGGAACTGCTCCACCACGCGCAACAGCTGCGCGGCGGACAGGCCGAACTTGGACTTCTCACCGCCGGTGTCAGCCCATTTGCTCGAGGCCAGCGAGGACAGCCGCACCCGCAAGCCGACCTGCGGCGTCAACGCCAGCGCAGCGGCCTCCTCGATCACCAGCGCCACCTCGGATTCCTTCTCGATGACGATGAACACGTTATGGCCGAGCTTCTGCCCGAGTAATGCCAGGCGGATGAACTCCCGGTCCTTGTAACCGTTGCAGACAATGGTCCCGCCCTTGGGCGCCAGCGCCAATACAGCCATCAGCTCCGGCTTGGAGCCGGCCTCCAGACCGATGGCCACGTCCTCGGTGGCGATGATGTTCTCCACCACCGCCTCCTGCTGATTGACCTTGATCGGATACAGGGCAGTGTAGCCATTGTCATAGCCCAGTTCGGCAATGCTGTGATCGAAGGCGCCAGTCAGTTGCCGCACACGATCCTGGAGAATATCCGGGAAACGCAGCAGCAACGGCAGATCCAGCCCGCTATCACGTAGCTGGGCGACCAACTGGTGCAGATCGATCGGCGCATCCACCCCGGCCCGCGGCCGGACCTCGACATTACCGCTGTCATTCACATTGAAATAGCCCGCGCCCCAGTGGCGAATGCCGTAGATACTTCGACTGTCTGCAACCGTCCATGCGGACGCATCCTCTTTGCGCGAACGCCGCGGTGACACCATGAAAAGCTCCTCGGACCGTAGTTATGCTTCTCAGCATAAACCAGTTTCCTCTCGTGGACCGCTTTTCCCCCCGGTGCGTTCACCGAAGAAATTTTTTTGTTCGAATAAAACGCCCAGTCGGCAGTCAAAAAGGCAACCTGCAGGACTTGCGCAACGCCTATCAGCATAGGGGTTACAGCGGAATACAGTGCAAATACATAACAGCTGTAAATATCACCGCATAACGATACCTGGCGCACAAGCCATGTAAATTGCGGGTTGTTCTCATTTTTTGGATGTGTTTATTATAAAAATGAATTTACAAGTAAACATTAGAGAACATGTCTTCCAAACCTTTTTCGCTACGCAAACCGCGGGCGACCGATGGATACGCCCTCAACCAACTGGTCGAGCGCTGCCCTCCCCTGGATACCAACTCCGTCTACTGCAACCTGCTGCAATGCACCGATTTCTCCGCCACCTCGATCGCCGCTGATAACAGCCAGGGCGAACTGGTGGGCTTCATTTCCGGTTACCGGCCCCCTGCCCGTCCCGACACCCTGTTTATCTGGCAGGTGGCAGTGGACAGCAGCATGCGCGGCCAGGGGCTGGCGCTGAGCATGCTGCTGAACCTGGTTGAACGGGCCGCCGCCGACGGCGTGCGTTGGCTGGAAACCACCATCTCCCCGGGCAATACCGGCTCCGAAGCACTGTTCGCCAAGGCCTTCCGCCAGCTCGGCGTAGACGCCCAGACCCAGGTGCTGTTCAACCGCGCCACCCATTTTCACGGCCAGCATGATGATGAAGTGCTGTATCGCGCCGGTCCTTTCGCCCCCTTTGCACAACTTGCTCATTCCAAGAATCAGGAGACTGCATGAACACCTTCGCCCAGTTTGAACAACACGAGTCCGGTATTCGCAGCTACTGCCGTTCCTTCCCCGTCATCTTCAACCAGGCCCGCGGTGCCGAGCTGATCACCCGCGACGGCAAGTCCTATATCGACTTCCTCGCCGGTGCCGGCACCCTGAACTACGGCCACAACCATCCGGTGCTGAAGAAGGCGCTGATCGAATATCTGGAAAATGACGGCCTGACCCATGGCCTGGACATGTACTCCGATGCCAAGGAGCGTTTCCTTGAAACCTTCAACCGGGTCATTCTCGCGCCCCGCGGCCTCGGCGATTATGTCGTCCAGTTCAGCGGCCCGACCGGGGCCAACTCGGTCGAGGCGGCGCTGAAGCTGGCGCGCAAGGTCACCGGCCGCAGCAATGTCATCAGTTTCACCAATGGCTTCCATGGCTGCACCGTGGGCGCACTGGCCGCTACCGGCAACCAGCATCACCGCGGCGCCGCCGGCGTACCGCTGACCGACGTCAGCCGCATGCCCTACGCCAACTACTTCGGTGACAAGGTCAACACCATCTCGATGATGGACAAGCTGCTCAGCGATCCGAGCAGCGGCGTGGACAAGCCCGCCGCGGTAATCGTCGAAGTGGTCCAGGGCGAAGGCGGCCTCAACGCCGCATCGGCCGACTGGATGCGCAAGCTGGAGAAACTCTGCCGCAAGCACGACATGCTGCTGATCATCGATGACATCCAGGCCGGCTGCGGCCGCACCGGGACCTTCTTCAGCTTCGAGGAAATGGGCATCAAGCCGGACATCATCACCCTGTCCAAGTCGCTCAGCGGCTTCGGCCTGCCGTTCGCCATCGTGGTCATGCGCCGCGAGCTGGACCAGTGGGAGCCGGGTGAGCACAACGGTACCTTCCGTGGCAACAACCACGCTTTCGTCACCGCCGCCGCCGCGCTGGAGCACTTCTGGACCAGCGACGAGTTCGCCGCCAGCATCAAGGCCAAGGGCACCATGATCCGCGAGCGCATGCAGAAGATCGTCCGCCGCCACGGCCCCGACTCCCTGTTCGTCAAGGGTCGCGGCATGATGATCGGCATCAATTGTCCGGACGGTGACACCGCAGCAGCTATCTGCGCCGAGGCCTTCGCCAACGGTCTGGTCATCGAGACCAGCGGCAATCACAGCCAGGTGGTCAAGTGCCTGTGCCCGCTGATCATCAGCGAGCAGCAGATCACCCAGGCCATGAACATTCTCGATGCGGCCTTCGCCAAGGTCATGGCCGCCGACGTCACCAACAAGGCATCCTGAGGAATTCGAAGAACATGATCGTACGTCAACTGAAAGACTGTGAAGCATCCGAACGCAAAGTCGTTACCGAGACCTGGGACAGCACCCGGCTGATCCTGAAGGAAGACAAGATGGGCTTCTCCTTCAACATCACCACCATTTACGCCGGCAGCGAAACCCACATCCACTACCAGAATCACCTGGAGTCGGTGTACTGCATGAGCGGCAACGGTGAGATCGAAACCATCGCTGACGGCAAGATCTACAAGATCGAGCCGGGCACCCTGTACATTCTCGACCAGCACGACGAGCACCTGCTGCGCGGCGGCACCGAGGACATGAAGATGGCCTGCGTATTCAACCCGCCGCTGACCGGCCGCGAAGTGCATGACGAAAATGGTGTTTACCCCGCCGACCTCAGTGTGGCCGAACCCGCATAACAGGAGAAATAATGTCTAGCGTGCAAGCTGACCTTTACCCGTCACGCCAGCACAATCATCCCCGCTGGCAGGAACGGTTAGACCCGATCACCTACGGCAAGGATACGCACAACGCGCCGCTGAGCGCCGAGCAACTGTCGCGCTTCGAGCGCGACGGCTTCCTGGTGCTGGAGAATGTCTTCAGCATCGAGGAAGTGACGCTGTTCAAGCAGGAACTTGAGCGCATGCGCCACGACCCCGAGGTCCTGCAATCTCCGACCGCCATCCGTGAACCCGACAGCGGCGCGCTGCGCTCGGTGTTCGCCATCCATCGCAGCAATCCGCTGTTCGCCCGGGTGGCACGGGACGAGCGCACCGCCGGACTGATCCGCCATCTGCTCGATGGCGACATCTATGTCCACCAGTCCCGACTGAATCTCAAGCCGGGCTTCAAGGGCAAGGAGTTCTACTGGCACTCCGACTTCGAGACCTGGCATACCGAAGATGGCCTGCCGCGCATGCGCACCATCAGTTGTTCGGTGCTGCTGACCGACAACCACCCCTGGAACGGCCCCCTGATGCTGATCCCCGGCTCGCACCGGCACTACATCAGCTGCATCGGCAAGACCCCGGAAAATCACTACGAGAAGTCCCTGCGCCGCCAGGAATTCGGCATTCCGGATGACGACAGCCTGGCCCGACTGGTCGAGCGCTACGGCATCACCCAGGCGACCGGCATGGCCGGCAGCGTGGTGCTGTTCGACTGCAACACCCTGCACGGCTCCAACAGCAACATCGCCCCGAGCCCGCGCAGCAACCTGTTCTTCGTCTACAACCACGTGGACAACCGACCCACCGCGCCGTTCGACGGCATGCCGCCGCGCCCCGAGTTCGTGGCCGAGCGCGGTCCGGTCGAGCCGCTGCAGATCAGCCCGCAGCAGTATTGCGAGAGCAGCTGACATTCATTAGAAAAAGACATGAGAACTATGCATACAGTAGAAAAGATCGGTGGCACTTCGATGAGCCGCTTCGATGAAGTACTGGATACCATCTTCACCGGCCAGCGCCGCAACAATGACCTGTACAACCGCATCTTCGTGGTCTCGGCCTACGGTGGCATGACCAATCTGCTGCTGGAACACAAGAAGAGCGGCGAACCCGGCGTGTATGAACGCTTTGCCGATGCGCATAACGAAGACGCCTGGCTTGAGGCCCTGGAGCAGGTCAGGACCAGCATGCTGGCGAAGAATGCCGAGCTGTTCACTGACGACTATGAACGCCAGGCCGCCAACCGCTTCATCGGCGGGCGCATCAATGACGCCCGCGACTGCATGCTCAATCTGCAGCAGCTGTGTTCCTATGGCCATTTCCAGCTCGGTGGGCACCTGATGAAGGTGCGCGAGATGCTCGCTTCCCTGGGCGAGGCGCACAGCGCCTTCAATACCGTGCTGGCCCTGAAGAAGAGCGGTGTGAGTGCTCGCCTGGTCGACCTGACCGGCTGGAACCAGCAGGAGCCCAAGACCTTCCAGGACATGATCAACGACAGCTTCGCCGGCATCGACTTCAGCCGCGAACTGGTGGTCGCCACCGGTTATACCCATTGCAGCGAAGGCCTGATGAACACCTTCGATCGCGGCTACAGCGAAATCACCTTCGCCCAGATCGCCGCCAGCACCGGCGCCGCCGAAGCCATCATCCACAAGGAATATCACCTCTCGAGTGCTGACCCGAACCAGGTGGGCGTCGACAAGGTGGTGACTATCGGTCGTACCAATTATGACGTCGCCGATCAGCTGTCGAACCTGGGCATGGAGGCCATCCATCCCAAGGCGGCGCGCACCCTGCGCCGGGCCGGCATCCAGCTGCGCATCAAGAATGCCTTCGAACCCGACCACGGCGGCACCACCATCAGCCAGAACTACTGCAGTGAAAAGCCCTGCGTGGAGATCATCGCCGGGCGCAAGGATGTGTTCGGGCTGGAGGTCTTCGACCAGGAGATGCTCGGCGACGTCGGCTACGATATCGAGATCACCCGCCTGCTCAAGCAACTGAAGCTGTACGTGGTGAACAAGGACTCCGATGCCAACAGCATCACCTACTACGCTTCCGGCTCACGCAAGATGATGAACCGCGCCATCCGGCTGATCCAGGAGCGCTATCCGATGGCCGAGGTGCATGTCCACAACATCGCCATCGTCTCGGCCATCGGCTCCGACCTCAAGGTCAAGGGCATCCTGGCCAAGACCGTGGCAGCGCTGGCCGAAGCCGACATCAGCATCCAGGCCATCCATCAGTCGATCCGCCAGGTGGAGATGCAGTGCATCATCAACGAGGAAGACTACGACGCCGCCGTGGTCGCACTGCACCGTGCACTGATCGAGCCGGAGAACCACGGGGATGTGATAGTGGCTGCCTGATGGCAGCCAGTGGAGCTTCTGATAGCCCCCATTGCGGCGAGGCGCCGCTCCTACCCCAGGGTTGTCGAGCGCCTGCTCGACGACGGGGTTGATGTACTTGTCCCAGTGGGAGCAGCGTCGGACCGCCTGCCGCGATAGCACAGCCAGAGGTACGACCAGCCCCCCCGACTCACTCCCCGGCGAGCAGAAACGCCCTCACCCGCTGCGCCGTCAATTGCGAATGCTCCTGCATGAAGCAATGCCCGCCTGGCAACTGTTCGACGCTGACATGGGCATTGGCTGCCGCCAGCCGGGCGGCGGACTGGCGGACGAAGGGATAGGTATGATCACCATGGATCAACCGCACCGATGTGCGTATCCGCCCCAGTGCTTGCCACAGACCACGCGGCCAGGACTCGAATACCTCGGCCTCGCGGCCGGGCTCGCACCGGAGGACCACGCCCTGCCCCGGCTCGTCACGCAGCGCATGCTGGATATGCGCCTGCAATGCCGCCGTCTCCCAACCGCGGAAGATGCCACGCCCCTGAAAGCGCTCGAATACTGCCTCGCGGTCCGGCCAGTGCCGCCGCCGGTTCCGGGCGCCTTCGGCCATGGGGTTGCGCAGCAGCCAACCGAGCATATGCCGCAGCAGGAGCTGGCGGCGCGGGAACAGCACCGGGTCCAGCAATACCGCACGCTGAAACAGTTCGGGATGCTCGGCCAGTATCAGACTGCTCAACACGCCGCCAAAGCTGTGGCCGCAGGCATACCGCGGTACCTCACCGAATATTCCGCGCCCGGCGGTAAATGCCTCCACCGCCAGTTCCGCATTGCGGTTCCAGCCAACGAAGGCGCCACCATGTTCGCTTTCGCCATGGCCCTGCATGTCACACAACCAGAGATCGAAATGCTCAGCCAGCTGTGCCAGCATCGGCTCGTAGGTGCGGCAGCAGAAGCCGTTACCGTGAATGAAATGCAGCAGCGGCTTGCCACTGGGGGCCGAGTGCCAGCCACGCAGGGTGAAGCCGGCGGAGGATGGGTGAGACCAAGGCAACAACGTCATGTGCAGAACATTCCTGAAAACGAGGTGGCCCAGTCTATTACGCACGGCCAGCGCTGTCAGTTCACGCTGCGCTTATTGATGCCATGGATTATGCTGGCCAACTCTGACATCAATCACTGGAGCATCCATGCTGCATAGCGTCATACAGGGACAAGGCTGGCCGCTGATCTGGGGGCACGGGCAGATGGGCAGCATCGCCCTTGAGGATGCCAGCGGCTGGTTCCACCACTCCGGAACGCAACTGATCCGCCGTATACGCTATGACGCCTGCGGCCATGGCCGCTCCACCGGCAGCAGCGAGGCAGCCCGCTACCGCTGGCCGCGGTTGGCGCAGGACATGCTGGAGATTGCCCAACTACACAGCGGTCAGCCGCGCTTTGCCCTGGGTGGGCAGTCGATGGGGTGCGCCACCGCGTTGCACGCCACTGTCATGGCGCCTGAGCAGGTCAGTCATCTGGTGCTGGCGCTGCCACCCTGTGCCTGGGAGCAGCGCCCCGGACAGGCACGGCGTTCGCGGCAGATGGCAGAGCTGATCGATCGGCGCGGCCTGGCTTCGCTGGTGCGTCTGGCGGCAGGCGACTCTACCCTGCCCCCGTGGCTGCGTCAGGCTCAGCCCCAGATGGGCGAGTTGAGCCGCATAGCCATGGCCGGGTTCGATGCCCAGGTGTTGCAGGCGGTACTGCTCGGCGCCGCGGAATCCGATTTGCCCCCACTGCAGCGCCTGGCCGAACTGTCGATACCGACACTGATCCTGGCCTGGCATGACGACCCGTTGCACCCGATGCGCGGCGCCGAACTGCTGGCCGAGCATCTGCCGCAGGCGCAGTTGGTGGTCGCCGAAAACATCCAGCAACTGAGCGACTGGCCCGAACGGATCAGCCGCTTTGTCGCCTCAGTGCCGGAGCCAGCTCAGCGCAGGATATAGTCGACGCTGGTCACTACCCGCACCTTCTTGGTTTCGGGCGTGTAGGGATCGACATCCTCGATGCTGAAGTAGCCCTGGGAAGCGCGGCGGATACTGCCCACCTCGGCCCCGGCATCGCGGGCGAACTGGTCCGCCGCGGCACGGGCTTCCTGGGTGGCCAGGGCGATCATCTCCGGCTTGATCGCATTGAGCTGGGTGAAGATGAACTGCGGTTGGTGCTCATAACTCTGCGTCAGCGCGACACCGGACTTGACCAGGTCCCCCACGCTTTGCATGCCGCTCTTGACCCGTTCGATATCCCCGGTGCGCACCAGTACGGTCACTTCGGCGCGGTAGCGCTGCGGCGGCATGTTCGAGCCGTACAGGTTGGCGTGCTGATCGGTGATCTTCGGCATCGATAACTGTAGATCGCCTTCCTCGAAGCCCTTGAGCAGCAGGAAGGAGCGAATCAGGTCCTGCTGGGTCTCAATATCTCCCTGCAGTGCATCCAGGCTGTCGCCCATCACCGTGAAATTGATCGGCCACAGCGCCAGATCCGCCTCCACGGTACGCTCGGCCAGGCCCTTGACGCTCACCACCCGGTCGGCATCGCGGAACTGCAGCAGGCCGGTCTTGATGCTCACCGCCATGAAGGCCAGCGCCAACGCCAGCAGGGCCGCCGCGATAACGGCGAACAACGAAACCCGCGAACTCTCGGACATCAATCTGCTCCTGTTTATTGAGGATCACCTACGGATGATAAACCTGTTCCGAATATAGCGCGCTCGCGCTACGCCTGCGAACTCCCAGCCAGCACCATCCTGTCGCCGCGCGGCGGCGCGATAACCCGAGCCAAGGCGCATACTTTCGGGGTGTAGCGCCCCTGCGCTACGCCTGCAACCTCCCAGCCAGCGCCACCCTGTCGTCGCGCGGGGCGCGACAACCCGAACCAAGGCGCATACTTTCGGGGTGTAGCGCCCCTGCGCTACGCCTGCGACCTCCCAGCCAGCACCACCCTATCGTCGTGCGGGGCGCGACAACCCGAGCCAAGGCGCATACTTTCGGGGTGTAGCGCCCCTGCGCTACGCCTGCAACCTCCCGGCCAGCACCACCCTATCGTCGTGCGGGGCGCGACAACCCGGAGCTTTCTCACTCATCCCGACGCAGATCATCCGGAATCGGCGGCTCCGGCATCGGGCCGGGGCGCTTGCCCTTGCCCTCCTGGAATTGGCGCACCTGGTAAACATAGGCCAATACCTGGGCCACGGCCAGATACAGGCCCGCCGGAATCGGCTGCTCCAGCTCGGTGCTGTAGAATACCGCCCGCGCCAGCGGCGGCGATTCCAGCACGATCACCTCATGTTCGGTAGCGACCTCGCGGATCTTCTGCGCCAGAAAGTCCGCCCCCTTGGCCACCACCACCGGCGCGCCGGAGTGCACCGGGTCGTATTTCAGTGCCACCGCGTAATGCGTCGGGTTGGTGATGACCACATCGGCCTTGGGCACTTCACCCATCATCCGCCGCTCGGCCATCTCCCGCTGCAGCTGGCGCACCCGCGACTTGACCTCGGGCTTGCCCTCGGAATCCTTGTACTCGTCGCGCACTTCCTGCTTGGTCATGCGCGTCTTCTGCTTGTTGTCCCAGATCTGGAATGGCACATCCACCGCGGCGATCAGGATCAATGAACTGGCCAGCAGCAACAGCGAGGTACCCAGCACCCAGCCGCTGTGGAAGATCGCCCCCGGCAGCGCCTCGTTGCCCAGAGCCAGCAGATCATCCTTGCGCATGCGCAGTACCACCAGGGCCATGGCCAGCACCACCAGAAACTTGGCCAGCGCCTTGAGCAGTTCGACCAGCGCCTTGATCGAGAACATGCGCTTGAGCCCGGCCAGCGGGTTCAGCCGCTCGCCCTTGGGCACCAGCAGCTTGGCACTGAACAGCCAGCCACCGAGCAGCACCGGGCCGACCAGCGCGGCGACCAGCAGCATCAGCAACAGCGGCCCCAGGGCGCCGAAGCCCTGGCGTATCGAAGTCAGCAGGTGCAGCCCCATGCTATCGGTGCTGTACAGCACCTCGCGCTCCAGGGTGAAGTTGTAGACCATCAGGTCCATCAGCTTGCGCGCCATCTCCGGGCCAAGCATCAGCAGGCCCACGGCGGCAACCATCACCACCGCCAGCGTGTTCAGCTCCTTGGAACGGGCTACCTGGCCCTTCTCGCGGGATTCCTTCTGGCGTTTCGCCGTGGGGTCTTCCGTGCGTTCCTGACCGCTGTCTTCGGCCATCAGCGCGCCCTCACCATGTCCCGCAGCCAGATCAGCGTATCGGAAGCCAGCAGGTGATATTGCCCCGCGGTACTGCTGAGCAATACCCAGAGGATGAACAGACCGAACACCAGGGTCAGCGGAAAGCCGATGGAAAAGATGTTCAACTGCGGTGCGGCGCGCATCATCACGCCGAAGGACAGGTTGACGATCAGCAGCGCGGTGATCGCCGGCAGGCCGATCAGCAGAGCCGATGCCAGCACCCAGGAAAAGCGCAGCACCAGCGTATGGAAGTCCCCGGCCTGCAGCGTCTCGCCGATGGGCAGCGTGGTGAAGCTCTCGACCAGCACCTCGATCACCACCAGATGCCCGTTCATCGCCAGGAACAGCAGGGTCACCAGCATGGTGAACACCTGTGCCACCACCGCCACGGAAATACCCATGGCCGGGTCGTTCATCGAGGCAAAGCCCAGGCCCATCTGCATGGCGATGATCTGCCCGGCCACCACGTGGATCTGAAACAGCAACTGCAGCAGAAAGCCCATCGCCGCGCCGATCAGGATCTGTTCGGCGATCACCACCCAGGTGCTCAGTGCCAGCGGCTCGAGGTGCGGCACGTCACTGATCTGCGGCGCCACCAGCAAGGTCAGCGCCAGCGCCAGATACATGCGGATACGCATCGGCAGCAACTGCGTACCTATCACCGGCATGGTCATCAGCAACGCCCCGATGCGGAACAGCACCCACAGGTAGCCGGCCACCCAGCGGCCGATGTCGCTGCCGGCCAGCTCGATCATCAGCCGATCAGCCCGGGAATGTTACGGTACAACTGTTCGGTGAATTCGATCAGCTGCCGTACCAACCAGGGGCCGAGCGCGATCATGGTCATGAAGGTGAACAGCAGGCGCGGCAGAAAGCTCAGGGTCTGCTCGTTGATCTGGGTGGCAGCCTGGAACACCGCGACCATCAGACCGACCAGCAGGCTCGGCACCACGATCACCGCCACCATCACGGTGGTCAGCCACAGGGCCTGGCGAAACAGGTCGACAGCGACTTCGGGGGTCATGGAATCTCCTTACGTCACGGCGAAACTGGCAGCCAGGGTGCCGATGATCAGCGCCCAGCCATCCACCAGCACGAACAGCATGATCTTGAATGGCAACGAGATGATCAGCGGCGACAGCATCATCATCCCCATCGCCATCAGCACACTGGCCACCACCAGATCGATCACCAGGAATGGAATGAAGATCATGAAACCGATCTGGAATGCGGTCTTCAGCTCGGAGGTGACGAATGCCGGCACCAGGATATGGAAAGGGACCTCTTCCGGGCCGGTCAGGTCGGTGCGCTGCGCCAGCCGCACGAACAGTTCCAGGTCGGTTTCCCGGGTCTGCGCCAGCATGAATTCGCGCAACGGTACGCTGGCCTGTTCCAGCGCCTGCTGTGGTGCCAGTTGCTCGTTCAGGTAGGGCTGCAGGGCGCTCTCATTGATGCGTTCGAACACCGGTGCCATGACGAACAGGGTCAGGAACAGCGCCAGTCCGACCAGGATCTGGCTCGACGGGGTGGACTGCAGGCCCAGCGCCTGACGCAGGATGGCGAAGACGATGATGATGCGGGTAAAGCTGGTCATCATCATGACAAAGGCCGGGATGAACGTCAGTGCGCTCATCAACAGCAGAATCTGCAGGCTGACCGAATAGGTCTGCTGCCCCTCCGCATCGGTGCTCAGGGTAATCGCCGGCAGGCTCAGCGGATCGGCCGCGGTCTGGGCGAAGGCCATCGGCGCCAACAGGCCCAGCAACAACAGGCTCCAGCGCATCATGGCTTGTCCTCCCGCTTGAGCAGGGCCTGCAGCTTGCGGGCAAAATCACTGTTGCCAGCCCCATCCGCAGCGTCGGCTACCGGCTCAGCGAACACATGCAGGGTACTGATACGGCCCGGTGAAATGCCCAGCAGCAACTGCTGGCCACCGACATCGACCAGCGCCAGGCGATCGCGCGGCCCCAGCGGGTAGCTGCTGATCACCCGGATATGCTGCCCGCCCTGCGGTGCCAGCGGTCCGACCCGGCGCATCAGGTAACCGAGCACGAAGATCAGCCCGACCACGATGATCAGCCCCACGCCCAACTGGGCCAACTGGCTGAACAGCTGCGTACCGGCAGCGCCGTCCGCGGCAGTCGGGGCGGCGGCCAGGGGCAATGACAGCCCAGGCAGTGAAACGGCTGTCAGCCAGCGCAACAACCGCATATCAGCTCAACTTCTTGATACGTTCGGACTGGCTGATCACATCCGTCAGGCGAATGCCGAATTTCTCGTTGACCACCACCACCTCGCCATGGGCGATCAGCGTACCATTGACCTTCACGTCCAGCGGCTCGCCGGCCAGGCGGTCGAGCTCCACCACCGAGCCCTGGTTGAGCTGCAGCAGGTTACGGATGGTGATGTCGGTATTACCCACCTCCATGGAGATGGTCACCGGAATATCCAGGATCACATCCAGGTTCGGCCCTTCGGCACCACCGAACAGATCACCGCCCGACTGGCGCTCCGGCGCGTTGAACTCCTCCATCGGCAGCGGCTTGGAGGTATTGCCCGCCAGCATGGCATCGATGTCATCCTGACTGGCGTTGCCTGCCTCATCCAGCGCGGCGGCCCATTCATCGGCCAGCGCCTGTTCTTCCGGACTGATCTCGTCCTTTCTGTCCTCAGCCATCTTGCCTGATCCTCATTTACCTGTAGTACGCGGAATACCGCGGTTTCGGGGTGCTCAGCGCGGACGCGTGACCGGCCCCAGAATCTGCAATGCCAGATTGCCCTTGACCGAGCCGAGCCGCGCCTTGAAGGTCGGCACGCCATTGGCGCACATCACCATGTGCTCGGGCATTTCCACCGGAATCACGTCGCCGGCCTGCATGCTCAGCAGGTCGCGCAGCTTGAGCTCGCGGCGCACCACGGTAGCGCTCAAGGGTACCCTGGCAGCGGTGATTTCCTCGCGCAGGGCACGCACCCAGCGCTCATCATGTTCGTCCACATCCGATTGCACCCCCGAGTCCAGCACTTCACGCAACGGCTCGATCATCGAATAGGGCATGGTCACATGCATCTCGCCGCCACCGCCGTCGAGTTCGATGTGGAAGGTCGATACCACTACCACCTCGCTGGGGCTGACGATGTTGGCCAGAGCCGGGTTGACTTCCGAGTTGACGTACTCGAACTGCACATCCTTGACCGCCTGCCAGGCTTCGCGCAGATCGGCGAAGGCCTGCTCCAGTACCATGCGTACCACCCGCAGCTCGGTCGGGGTGAACTCGCGCCCCTCGATCTTGGCATGCCGACCGTCACCGCCGAAGAAGTTGTCGACCAGCTTGAATACCAGGCGCGCGTCCAGGATGAACAGTGCGGTGCCACGCAGCGGCTTCATCTTCACCAGGTTTAGACTGGTCGGCACGTACAGGGTATGCACGTATTCGCCGAACTTCATCACCTGCACACCACCCACCGACACATCCGCCGAGCGGCGCAACAGGTTGAACATGCTGATACGGGTGTAGCGGGCAAAACGCTCGTTGATCATTTCCAGCGTCGGCATGCGCCCACGCACGATGCGATCCTGACTGGTCAGGTCGTAACTCTTGACCGAGCCCGGCTCGCTGTCCTGCTCGCTATCGATGACACCCTCGTCAACGCCGTGCAACAGCGCATCGATTTCATCCTGGGACAGCAGATCCTGAACCGCCATAATTGTTTTCCTATTGCAGAACCAGGTTGGTAAACAGTACCGACTCGATGGTCGGCTTGCCGAGTTCCTGTTCCATCAGGGTCTGTACCGCAAGGGTAGACTGCTCGCGCAGTGCCTCCTTGCCTTCTGCGGTCATCAATTGGTCGAAATCCGCACTGCTGAACAACATCACCAGTTGGTTGCGGATCAGCGGCAGGTGTTCGGCCGCTGCGGCCATTGCCTGGGGATCACGCCCCATCAGCACCACATTGACCTGCATGTAGCGCTGCCTGCCGCCGTGAGCATAATTGACGGTGAAGGCCGGCTCCAGCGGCTGGTACAGCGCCGGCAGTTTGGCCGGCTCCTGCGCTACCGGTGCCGCGCCGCCACTGTCACGGTTCGACAGCAATGCGTACGCCAGCCCGCCGGCCGACAACAACAGCGCCAGCAAACCGACACAGATCAAGATAAGGAGTTTGCGATTACCTGCTGCCGCTGCCTGCGGAGCCGGTTCTTGAGCCCCTGCCTGATTTCTCGCCATGACAAAATTCCGTCGCCAGTACCGGGCCACGCCCGTTTACATGAATTATCTGCATTGATCGTGCCAGCAATGACATATCACGGCCTTGCTGATTGCCAATGCCTCGCTAGGATAAAGCCAAGCGCGGAAAATGTCTTAACTTCAGTGCCTGCCCGTCAGCAAAACTAACTGGCCGCCATCGGCGCCACTGGCTCGAAACTGTCGGCCCGCGCCATTGACCACATGCGGTTGTAGAACTCTCCCTCCACCTCGCCGCTGAGCAGGGCACCCGGCGTGAGGAACACATGCATCTGCGAATACAGCTTGATCTCGGTGGCCGACAGCCGGTGCACCAGGAACCGCGGCTCCAGTTGCGCCGGATGCGATAGACCCGCCGCCGCGAGCATCTCGGATAGCGCATGCATGGTACTGCGATGGAAGTTGTAGACCCGTTGCGCCTTGTCCGGTACCACCAGGGCGCGCTGGCGGCGCGGATCCTGGGTGGCGACGCCGGTTGGGCATTGATTGGTATGGCAAGACATCGACTGGATGCAGCCGATGGCGAACATGAAGCCACGCGCGGAATTGGCCCAGTCGGCACCGATCGCCAGTACCGAGGCGATATCGAAGGCACTGATCAGCTTGCCGCTGGCACCGATGCGAATCTGCTCGCGCAGGCCGACACCCACCAGGGTGTTATGCACGAACATCACCGCCTCACGCAGTGGCACACCAATATGGTTGGAAAACTCCAGCGGTGCGGCGCCAGTGCCGCCCTCCTTGCCGTCCACCACGATGAAGTCCGGCACAATGCCGGTTTCCAGCATGGCTTTGGCGATCGCCATGAACTCCCAGGGATGGCCGAGGCACAGCTTGAAGCCGACCGGCTTGCCGCCGGACAGCTCGCGCAGCCGCTGGATGAAGCGCAACAGCTCGACGGGCGTGGAGAAAGTGGCGTGCCGCGCCGGTGAAACACAGTCGCGGTCCCGGGGAATGCCCCGGGTCGCGGCGATTTCGGCGGTGATCTTGTGCTTCGGCAGAATGCCGCCATGCCCCGGCTTGGCCCCCTGACTCAGCTTGATCTCGATCATCTTCACCTGCGGCCGACTGGCCTGCTCGGCGAAACGCTGCGGATCGAAGGCACCATTCTCGTCCCGGCAACCGAAATAGCCGCTGCCCAATTCCCAGATCAGATCGCCGCCGTGCTGCAGATGGTAAGGGCTGATACTGCCCTCCCCGGTATCGTGGGCGAAACCGCCCAACTGCGCCCCCTTGTTCAGCGCCAGAATCGCGTTGGCACTGAGCGAGCCAAAGCTCATCGCCGAGATATTGAAGATCGACGCCGAATACGGCTGCAGGCACTGCGGCCCGCCGACCTGCACGCGGAACTCGTCAGGGTTGCCCGGCACCACCGGCAACATCGAGTGGCTGATGAACTCGTAGCCGATCTGATTGACATCCTTCAGCGTGCCGAATGGCCGATCCGAGGTCTCATTCTTGGCCCGGGCATACACCAGCGAGCGCTGGGTGCGGGAAAACGGCAACTGCTCGTTATCACTCTCGATCAGATACTGACGGATCTCCGGGCGAATGCTCTCCACCAGATAACGGACGTTGCCGAGAATCGGATAATTGCGCCGCACCGCGTGATTGGGTTGCAACAGATCGTAGATCCCCAGCAGACTCAGCGCCGCCGCGATCAGCGTCAGCGGCCACAGCCAGCCGACACTGCCCAGCAGCGGTAAGGTGATCAGAGTGAAGACGATGCAGACAATGAAGAAGGTATAACGATTGAACAGCGAAAGACTCATCCCGATTCCCCGGTGGCAACACAATAGCTGACCGAGTCTATCAGTTGCGGGGGACGGAAACGAAAAAGCCCCCGCATCGGATGATGCGAGGGCCTCGTATATGGCGCAGCGGACGGGACTCGAACCCGCGACCCCCGGCGTGACAGGCCGGTATTCTAACCAACTGAACTACCGCTGCGCGTTACCCCGAGTGGTGGGTGATGACGGGATCGAACCGCCGACCCTCTGCTTGTAAGGCAGATGCTCTCCCAGCTGAGCTAATCACCCTCTCTCGAAGCGAGCGCGCATTCTAATCACCTTTTATCATTCTGGCAACATCTCGCCTAAGCCGATGAGCACATTCACTTCGTAACTCAGACATCGCGTTGAGTATTCACGCCGCACGCCCCCTTCTGACACCACGCCGGCAACCGCTCAAGCAGATATGCCAGCAGCCGTCCGCACCGAACCCAAACCTAAGACATAGTCACAAGTCATTATTTCCACCTCCACAAGCATGCCTTATAAAGCAGGATAGCGTTAAGAATCCATACACATCAGCGACTTCAGACAGCCTGCCAAGCAGTTTCCTGGCAGCGGGACAGGATATGCAGCAACGTACAGCAGGGACGAAGCAACGGGGCGCAGCCAGTATCGAGTTCGCCTTTGTTTTCATTCTTGTGTTCATGTTGTTTTACGGAATTGTCGGTTACGTCATTCCACTGCTGTTGCTGTCCAGCTACAACGAAATCTCAGCCGAGGCTGTCAGAGCCAGCCTCCTGATACCTACCAATCAGGAGAATTACCCTGACCAAGTCAGGCAAACCGTCCAGACCGTCATTGATGAGTCCTGGCTCGGTGCAAGAAGCGACAGCTGGAAAAACCAATGCGAAGGCTACGAGAGTGGTTATGTCACTTTTTCCACTGACACCATCAGCGTATGCATAGCTCACAATAACCCAAAGCAAATCATCCCACCTATTACGCTGTTCGGCTGGACCTTTCCCCAGCTGCCTGATGCGTTGATCGGCGAAGCAAGAATCCAACTCAGATAATGACCACTTTCCAGGGAACAGCATAATGTCCATGAACAGGAGCAAGTACGCTAGTAACTATCGGCAGCGCGGCGCCTTTTCGATCATGGCAGCGGGTACGCTGGCACTGGCATTGCTGTGCCTGGTCCTGGTAGTGGACAGTGGCCGCCTGTATATGGAGCA
This sequence comes from Pseudomonas sp. MYb185, assembly GCF_002979975.1. GTDB lineage: Bacteria > Pseudomonadota > Gammaproteobacteria > Pseudomonadales > Pseudomonadaceae > Halopseudomonas. The sequence continues at coordinate 90,815 of NZ_PCQD01000002.1, forward strand.
GCGCTCATTGCAACGGGTAGCGGATATGGCTGCGCTGGAGGCGGTGTCGCGGGGTGGCACCTGTCTCAATGGCACAGCTGTTGACTTCGCTACCCAGGCAGCAACAAGCAACGGGCTCTTCCAAAATGGCGGGGAACTCTCCAGCGTTGATTGCGTCGACCTCACAACCAACGATCAAGGTATACGGGTATTCCAGCGCATCAACGAAGATAGCCCGACTATCCGAGTCATAGTTGAAAAAACCACACCAGCCAGCCTGGTGATTCGTGCGGGATGCCTGTTCACCTTCTGCGATAGCGATATTCGACTACAGGCCAGCGCCGTAGCCGGCAAAGAAGAACCCATTGCCGCTTTCTCGGTTGGCTCCCGGCTGATTCGTTTTGATAATGACTCGGTACTGGGTGGGGTGTTGGGGCTGGTTGGCGCTGATCTGAATGACACCATGATCGCCGACTACAACGGCTTGGCCCAAGTGAAAATCACCCCCAGAGGGCTGCTCGAAGCCCTCGGCCTGCCAATCACCAGCGATCTGACCATCGGCGGCCTGAATGAACTGCTGGCAGCCAGAGAACTCGGCGTGGGAGAGATTCTGGACGCCGTGGTGACAGTCGCCGGAGAAAGCCAGCTTATTGACGCAAATACCAAAATACTTGGCGCTCTGCTGGATGCCGGCCTGTCCAGCCTCGATCTGACACTCCTTCTATTGACCCAGGCCGATGGCACGCCCGGCCTGTTTGCCGAGATAATCGGCCCGGCCACGCAAAGCGCCGAGGCCGCTCTCAACGTAGGCGTCAGCGCCCTTGGCCTAATCGAGACAGCGCTGGGCCTGGCAACCCGCGAACACGCGCTGAGTATCGATCGTCTGAATCTCAGCCTGCTGGGCCTGGTCAATGTCACCACCCAGGTGGGCGTGGTTGAACCGCCCTCCATAGCCATTGGCGCCCCCACCAGAAGAGACGCCAGCGGCAATGTCATTCAAGAAGGGATCAGCGCCTATACCGCACAGATCAGAACCTATATCCGTGTTCAAACGGGTAGCGTTGTAGATGCCTTGAATAATCTTGTCGGTCTGCTGGGTATCAATCTGATCAAGATCGACCTACCCATCGCATTGGATCTGGTAACTGGCAGGGGCGTGCTGGAAGACAAAACCTGCACTGCCGCTGCCGATATCAACAATACGGGCAAGGATCACGCAGAAGTCGTCGTTAGCGGCGAAGTGGGCAAACTCTGTATTGGCCTGCCTGTGGATGAAGGACAACTGTTCAGCAAAAGCTTCAGTTGCGAAATAAATACGCGAGGCATCAAACACCTGGATATTCTAAGCTTGGTAAAACTTGACCGGACAAATCAATCCCCCCTGACACTGAATCTTCTGAATATTCCCGAAGAAGATGTCTACCTGTCGCTGGACCCTGCAGAAATCCCCCTCGACTGGTCCGAGATGGAAGGTCGATCCGATTTCAACACTGTTGGCAGCAGTTCACTCAATGCAGGAGACTTGGTTGAGGATCTGATCAACCTTTTACTGAACGCACTGATCGGGCCAAGTACCGTGAGCGGCTCCAGCAATGAAAGCAAGAAAGCCATCGCCACTGAGATATGGAAAGGAGTATCACCGGAAAGCTGCAATACCAGAGGCTGCAGAAAAGACAAGATGGAAGAGATAGGCCAACTTGCCGGTAAGGTTGAGGGAAGCACTGGCCTGCTGAGCGGGCTGGTAAACGGCCTACTCAACCTGGTAGGAGGGCTGCTTGAAGGGTTGCTGGCCGGCAATGGCTGTACCACCAACGGTCTGTTGGGCGGCCTGCTGGGGTCCGGCACCTCAGATAGCAAATGCATAGAGCTGATAGCAAGCGAACTGCCCAACTCCCCCAGCAACAGCACCAATCCGGACAACCACCTGGGCCTCGGCATTCTCCGGGATCTGCTCAACGCCCTGGGCAGCAGCGTACTCACCCCCCTGCTGCAGAACCTGCTGGGCCTGCATGTCGGTGAAGTGGATGTTCACCTGCAAGACCTCAACTGCGGTCATGCCCGGCTGCTGCAATAAAAAGGAGTCAGCATGCGCCCACCGGTTTTCCATCGAGATCAGCGCGGCGCCGTGGCCATTGAGTTTGCCGTGCTGTTCAGCATCTTTTTCGCCGTGCTGTACGCCATCATCGCCTACAGCCTTCCCCTGCTGCTGATGCTGACCTTCAAACAGGTAGCCGCCGATGCAGCCCGCGCCACCATAGCCGTCGATCCAGCAGTTGAAAACTATCGGGACAATCTGGAGACTCAGGTCAGGGCAGAGATTGGAAAGTCCTGGATAGCCAATACTGAGTGGTATACCCATTGCCCTCCTTCGGACAATGAATCGAGCGGTGATGATGGTTACAGCAAGCTGGCCGCTAACGGCAGAACCCTGACCGTCTGCATCCGCTACACGAGCGACAACTACAACGACAACCCAATTGTCCCCACCCTAACCCTGCCCGTCATAGGCCAGATCCCCCAACTACCGATGCTGATCGAAGGCACATCCACCATCCGTCTATAATTCCGGGGTGGTCCGCGCTCGGGCGCTACGCCTACAGACTGTCAGCCGCGCCAACCCCGTCGCCGAGCAGGCGCTCGACAACCCCAGCAGAGGGTGGCTCAGCGTTAGGTAAACACCTCGTCCAGTGTTCGGGCGTCCAGAATATTGTCTGCCCAGCGCTCCAGGTCAGCTGAGCTGGCCTCCTGCAGGCGTTGCTGGGTAACTGCGTCCAGCGGACCAAAGCGGCGGGTCAACAGACGTTGCAGGACACTCTGCTCCCCTTCCTTACGTCCTTGCTCCAGTCCTTGCTCCAGTCCTCGCTCTAGCCCTTGCTGCAATCCCTGTTCCTTCCAGTTCCTCGTCCAGCTCTTGCTCTGTTCTGAAAGCATGGTGCTGATCTCCTGCAACTCATTCAACTGCTCAAAGTTTATACCATCCATTCTTGACGGAAGCAGCACCCGCTTGATCCATACGATGAAGTTCCGGCGCAGGCTCATTTGCTCTGGCAGCGTCAGCCAGTCGATCAGACGGCTCAGCAGCTGTTGCATGTCCTCCGGGGTGCGGCTGTTTTCCAGGCCGAACAGTGCTGCAACCAGGTTACGCACCTGAGGTATGGGGGCGTCGGCATAGGCATTTTCATCCAGCAACAGGTACTGCAGGCTTGGACGGTATTGATCCAGACCACCGGGTACCCGGTCAATCAGGTCGTCAATACTGGTGGTGGCCTGCCAGGAGTGCTCGCCATTGTAGAGCACTATGGGCAACACCGGCGGCAGCTTGCCAGTACTGGTCAGTTCTCCGCCCTTGACCAGATCCTCATAAAGCAGCCCGAGGTAGGTAAGAATGCGTAACGCCATATAGCGATCGATGGAGGACTGAAATTCCAGCAGCAGGTAGATATAGAGCCAGCGCTCGTCATCAGCCCAGCGTACCCGCCAGATGATGTCGTCTTCCCGCTCACGCAGGTCGCTGGATACATAGCTGTCGGGAACACGACTCAGGGTGCTGAAATCCAGCTGCTCCACCCAGGGTTGATCGATATAGCCACGCAGCAGGTCTGCGACCATTTCCGGGTGGCTGAACAGGAGTTTGTAGCTGCGGTCATGTCCGTTGTGCTGGGGTGCCTGACGTTTCCGCGCCATGGGCTGTCTCCATGTGAATCAGGGTGGACAGCATTGGTGCTCATGTGGCGGTGATCAAGCGCTCGATTGAAGGAATGTGCAGGAACTCTCAATCCGTGAGGGCACGACGCGCCGACCCCGTCGTCGAGCAGGCGCTCGACAACCCAGGTTCAGCGCCACTCATTGAGTTGGTGCTCGCCCGTACTTCAACAACTACCGGCGCCCACCCAAAGCCAGTGCCAGCAGGGTGCGGTTGTGCATGTTGGTTGCTCGCAATATCTGGGAGACGTAGAGCTTGACGGTGTTTTCCGAGATTCCCAGCTCGCAGGAGATCTGGTAGTTGGTCAGCCCCTGGGCCAGCAGTTCGGCCACTTCGACCTGACGTGGGGATAGCTTGGTACAGCCTGGCAGGTCGGTCACCGACAGCTTGCCGGCAGCGGGTTCCGGCTCGGCGGGAAGCGGGTTGCCACTCAGGGTTTCCACGCCCTGTTGCAGCTCCTGTAGAGAGTGGCTCATTTCCTTGAGCCGATCGCCAATCGCGCCCAGCTTCTGCTCTGCAGCGCGCTGGCGTACCGCAGCTTGCAGCCGCTTGACACCCTCCAGCAATGCCTGCAGGTCCAATGGCTTCTGGTAGTAGTCGGAAATACCTGCACGCAAGGCATCGATGACGTCTTCCTTGTCGGCGTCACCGGTAAACAGAATGCTCTCGAAAGGCCGCTCCTTGGGCTTGGTTCTGTCCAGCGTCCGGATCAGCTCGATACCATTGATACCCGGCATCCGGTAGTCGCTCAACACCAGACCAATACCCTCATCTTCATGGAACAGTTTGATTGCCTCTGTGGCATCAATACAGCTGACGCACACCATTCCATGCGACTCCAGAAACTCCTTCAACTCTTCGACAATGAACAGCTCATTGTCGACAATCAGTACTTTATTCAAATCATTCATGTTACCGCCAACTCCACCCGGCCCACCCGGCCTGCGCTTGTCAAACAGGCCAACAGCCAGACCAAGAACGCTGAAAAACGCAGGATTGCGGCCATTCTAGCGCACCGATGATCAACGTACGGATAATTTATGATTCAACATCTTGAATGAATCCTCGGCCCTCGCCGAGGCTCAGGTTGTCCGGGCCATACGCAGAAACCTCAAGTAAACGCCATTCGGAGCAGACCCTGAACGATCAGCTCATCGGGCGCTCCGGGAACAGCTTCTGCAGCACGCTGACCAGATGGTCGTAGTGGATCGGCTTGGGCAGAAAGTCCACCGCGCCATTGCGGAACAGGGTGATCACATCGTCCATGTCAGCGTGACCCGAGGTGATGATCACCGGTACGCTGTCCTTCCCCTCGTTATGCTCGGCCAATATCTGCAGCAGGCGCAGACCGCTCTGGTCCGGCATGCGCAGGTCGGAAATGATGAGTTTGATATCCGCATGCTGGTCCAGCGCGGCCAGCGCCTCACTGGCGTTGTGTGCGCACAGGCAAGAAAAACCAAGCTGTACCATCAACTCCTCCAGCTCGATCAGAATATCCTCATCGTCATCAATCAATAGAATCTTTTTCACCGGTGGCTCACTCTTCAACGAATGATGGACCCGAGCGTCAAAGGCCTGCGCAACACCTGCCGCATAGCCGACGCTCCCCAAAAAATGCCACAGCATTACCCATCCATATGACCGGCAACAGCATGCTTTATCTTTCAATCTCCCCCAGTTGGAGCTCGGGTTGGTCCACATCCCTCGCCCGCAAAACTATGGAAAAGCGCGCTCCCTGCCCGGTATTCTCCACCGTGAGTTCGCCACGCATCTGGTGGATGATGCCGTAACTGACCGACAGGCCCAGCCCCGTACCTTCACCCACCGGCTTGGTGGTCACGAAGGGCTCAAACACCCGGTGCAGCAGTTCCGGGCTGATCCCTCCGCCATTGTCTTCAATCTCGATGATCACCGTACCTCCACGCTCCCTGGCGCGAGCCTTGACCCAGGGCTGATGATCAGGCTCGCGGTTGCGACGCTCATTCACCGCGTACTGCGCGTTCAACAGCAGGTTGATCAGCACCTGCTCCAGACGGTCATGATGGCCTTTGATAACGCCCACGGGTGACAGTTCCATTTCCAGAGCGATGCCTTTCTGCAGCATCCCTTCGTATACCAGGGATACCGCCTCCTCCAGCGATTTTACGGGATCGAACAGCACACCCCGGCTCTCCGAGCGACGTCCGAATATGCGCACATGATCGACGATCTTCGATGCTCGATTTACCTGGTTCTCCACCCGTTTGAGCTTTTCCCTGAGGTATTCGATGGTCATTCCGTCATTATCCAGACGCTTGCCGAGATTGGTCAGCGCCATGCGCATCACCGTCAGAGGCTGATTCATCTCGTGCGCCAGGCCGGTGGCCATTTCCCCGAGGGTGGCCATCTTCGCGCTTTGGTACATCTGCTCCCGCGCATCATGGATTTCCGTATCGTCACGCCCGACTGCCTGCACCTCGATCAACCGGCCCTCCTCATCGAAGACACCACGCTCGACCCATACCCACCAGGCACGGCGTTTACCCGGCAACTGCGGGCAGAACTCCATATTGCTCACCGGAGCCTCCGGCGTCATGCGTGCCAGGCGCCGCAACACCGCTTGGCGGTCTTCGGGTAACAGGAATTGCCCCAGATCGATACCCTCCAACGGTGCTTCCTCCAGCCCCAGGGCCTCGACCATGGGGCGGTTGGCGAAGGTCAGTGTCAGGTCGGGCAGGTAGCGGCAGATGATGGCGGGCGAGTCCTCGACCAGAATCCGATAACGTTCCTCGCTCTTGCGTACCTTTTCCGAAGCCTGGGTGGCCTCGGTCACATCCATCAGCAGCCCGACCACTTCGACCGGAGTGCCCTCGGCGTCACGCAGCAGCTTGGCTTCATCCAGCAGCCAGTGCCAGGCATGTTGACGATCCCTGACCCGATAGCGGCTGCTGGCATAGCCGGTCTGCAACAGGGTTCGCGTGCGGTCGTAATACAGGTCCCGGTCGTCCGGATGGATAAAGCTGGCGAAGCTGTTGTCCTGCAGGTCCTTCAACGTCCAGCCCAGCAAGCGAGACAGGCTGGCGCTGCAGAACTCGAAGGTCAGCGCACCGCCCTCGTAGCGCTGCACGAAGATCACCGCCGGCGCATTGTCCAGCAGCCCTTCCAACCGCGCCCTGGCGGTCGCGGTCTCGGCCTGCAATTGGCGCAGGTCGCTGATGTTGATCGCGTAGCCGATCACCTTACGCTCGCGCTTGCCCAGCGCCTCGGCGCGTAAGCGGAACCAGTGCTCCTCCCCATCGGCGCTACGCAGACGAACCACTTGACTGAAGGCCTGGCCCCGCTCTACTGCCCCTTCCAGTCGCCATCTTATCTGCTCACGATCAAGCGGAGCGAGCATGGCCAGGGCGTCTTCCAGCGCCAGGGTGCCGGCGGCGTCCAACTGCAAGCCCAGCATCGCGGCCAGGCTCGGTGCCAGGCTGATGCGCTGGGTCGAGGCGTGAAACTCCCACCAACCGCTATCCAGGATCTGCTGCACTACAGCATGGCGCTGCAGGCTCCGCTGTAATGTCAAGTGGCGCACGCTCGAGCTCAGCGGGGCAGCGAACAACATCAGCATGGCGACCCAGTCCGCCTCAGTGAAGAAAGGTACCTGGCGCTGGGTGTCCACTCCGGCAACCACCAGCCAGGCCTGGACACCATCATGCTCCCGATAGGGGACCAGCCAGGCACGCTCAGTGCTTCTCCAGCACAGCCATACCTGAGGCTTGGCCTGGTCTGCACTCTGCAACAGGCACTGCAGATCGTCATCCTCCCAGGGAAAGGGCTCACTGCCCGGCAGGCCACACTGGGCATACAGCGACCAGCTCCGTCCGCCGGGCAGCAACAGCCCCAGCCAGGGCGCCTGCAAACGCAGCGCCAGGCCCTCCAGCCACTCCACGGTCAGGCCATGCATATGGCCCGGCGGGGCCTCACGCATGCGTATGGCCTGGCTCACCGAGAAATCCAGCACCTGACGCCGGCGTTCCTCATGCTGTAACCGCAGGACCAGCGCGGTATTGTCCAACAGGCACAGCAACCAGCCCTGCGCATTGGGTAGCAAACCACCCTGGAAATACAGTGATTCACCGCTGCGGGCACGCAGGACCACGGATGACAGCTGCGCCGGCCAGTGCTCCGGCGAGCCGCTTATCTCGGCCAGCGGCTGCGCCAGGCAACCAGCCAGGGGAACCGGACCGATCAACAAGCCATCGGGCAGCAGGCGCCGCAGCTCCGGGCTGGCATCGACCACCCGGCCCTGCACATCCAGCTGGAACCAGCACCCACCGGAGCCCTGCAGCAACTGCGGGGCAGCAGCCTTGCCGGACGATTCATTCTTTCTGCCCCGATGCCAGAACCAGTTCATGTTCAATTACTCCTGTACCTACCGCCATCAGAAGCTGGCAAAGGCAACGAAGCCGCGGCACAGGTTGAGTCGATACTCACCCGTACAAGAGAATTGCTTGGGGAATCATTGCCTTGCAGCTTTCTCATCGTCCTGCCAGCGACAGCCGGATGGCACTGAGGCATTGGTCATTTATAAATGCGGGATCTGCGAAGGCCACCGTGACTGACAAACCAACCGGTGTCACCTGTCAGCCAATATCGGGTAGCGAGATAGAACGCCTGCCATCGACCCATGTGATAGCTGACAGCTTTGCCATATGCCCAGCACCACCCGTGTTTTGAACTACTCATCATCAACTGCCGTATTCATCTGCCACATTGCGAAGATCATCACTGACGCAAAAAAGCAGCCACTGGAATGCCTGCGAGACTGCCGAAAGCATTCTAAGGTGCGCAAACCAGCGGGACATTATGCAATTAGTACTAAGCAGATCGATTTAAGCCGATGTGATAACTATCCTGCTCCGGCCAATCGCCTACCATGTGGCTCCATTCTGAGCGATCAACGGATGCCCCATGCTGCAAACCGCAACAGCCTGCCTGGCCTCGGCGAGCCTGCTCATCTGGGCACTGTTGTGCGCCATCCAGGATAGCCAGCACAAGCGCATCAGCAATTGGCTGACCCTGGCACCTGCTGCGCTGGCCGCAGGGTGGCTGCTCTGGCACGGTCAAAGCCTGACCGGCAACGCTCCAGCAACAGTCCTGCCGGGCCTGGTGGTGGCTCTGGCGCTCAGTCTGCCGGGCTATATGGGTGGCAGTATGGGCGCCGGCGACGTCAAACTGCTCGCCGCCCTGGCGCTGGCCAGCAGCCCGCTGCATGTGCTCGGCAGTATCGCCGGTGCCGCCATCGGCATGCTGGCCTGGACCCTCGGCGGCCCGGCCCTCTGGCAGCGGCTGCCTGCCAACGCCCGGCACCGGCTGAAACTACTGGACCCCAGCCAGAAGGACGGACTGCCCTACGCCCCGTTCTTCTTCTGCGGCTTGCTGACCACTATCTTCATCCTCGCGTAACCAGCCGGGTTGTCGAGCCCCCGCTCGACGACGGGTTTGTGTGGTGCTGCAGGTAATGCAGGCGTAGCGCAGGCGCACTACACCCCGGACTCGCGGAGCGGGACGCTACATCCAAAATACCGCCCCAGGCAACATCACTGTCAACGCTCAAAGCTGCCGCCATCGTCCTGGCCGAAGTATTCCGGGATCGGGTGGCTGTAGCTGTCCAGCAGGCGCTGCATGCTCAGCTCGCGTTCAGCAGGTGTCGCGGTCTGCACGCGCTGGCGGGCGGCGGCGTTGCCTTCGCGCTGCAATTGCAGCCACATCTCGGTCTGCCCCTCGGGCCGCTCCGCCACCAGCGGTGCCGCAGTATCGCCGGCGACCAGGGCGCAGGAAGTAACCGCCATGGCCACACCGGCCAGTATCCGGGTATACATAGTCATCTCATCCTTCATTCGGGTTGACACTGCATGACCGTCAGCCCAGGCGTACTGGCCTCCGTTGAACGGCACACAATGGGACGAGCACCAGCAGATGGTGCCGGCTGCGCGTCGTGGATCGACTCAGGCATATCGCCGGCCACCGTCGTAGCTTGCTCTCCGGACCAGGCGCGCACGGCAGCCGACAGCGACATCGGCGCCACATTGCGCGCTGACGACGCCGACTCTGTGACGAACGCACGGAGCGGGGCTGGCGTTGGCACAGCAACCGGAGCAGGTGCCGCTGCCGGGGTTGGCGCAGCAACCGGAACCGAAGCAGCTGCAGCCACAGACTCACCCGCTGGCGCGGTCGCTGACCGCACCAGCGGGCCTGCCGCCGCCGGGGTGGGCAACGAAGCCAGCGCTGCTGCCATCCCCGCTGGCTCCGGCGTGGCCAACAGCTGGCCATCCGGGGCCTTGGTGGACGTCAACGCCCTGGCATCCTGCTCACGCATATCCCTGGCACGTTGCTCGGCACGCTTGAAGTCCTCACTGCTCAGGCCCCTGGCGCTGACCAGCTCGCGCGCGCCCTGCCAGTTACCCTGATATACCAATAGCACCAGCATATTCTGTGCCGCACGCCTGGAGTTCCCGTCCAGTTCCATGGCGGTCAGCAATTCGAAGCGCGCCTCAGGCAACTGCCGCTGGTTCATGTACACCACGCCCAGATCGTTGCGGATCGTCTCGTTGGCTGGCGACAGGCTGGCGGCGGCGCGCAGGTGCTGCTGCGCCTGCGGGTAGTTCCGCCGGCTGGCTTCGATCTGCCCCAACCCATGCTGCGCATCAGCCACCAAACAGCTGTACAGCAGGCTGCCGTACAGCGCCTGCGCCTCATCGACGTGGCCCAACAGACGCAGCAGGCGAGCCTTGCTCAGACGTACCTGGGGTATATCGCTGGGCAGCCGTTCGAGGTTGGCCAGCGCCGCATGCCAGCGGCGCTCATTGGCCATTTCCTGGGACAGCCCCAGTACCAGCTCCTGATCGGCGGTCAGTGGCTCACAGCGCTTCGGCGGACTGATATCCTGCTCCACCCGCCAATGCGACAGACTCGGCTCATTGGCGCTACTGGCGCACCCAACCAAGCTCCCAGCCAGCAGCAGCACCGTAGCGACTCGTCTCATCCCATATCTCCCAACGCCTGAATAATTGCCACGAAGCCCGGGCCAGCCAGTACGATCAACAGCGCCGGGAACAGAAACAGCATCATCACCACGGACATCTTCGCCGACATCTTGGATACCCGCTCCTGCAGCGTGGTCATCCGCCGGTCGTCCAGCAGCTCCTTCAATGACAGCAACGAGGCCATCGCCCCACCGCCCTGGTACACCAACTGCTCGAGAATCGCGAAGCAATCGGTCATGTCGTCCACCTGCATCAATACCGCCACATCACGCAGCTCCCGCCCCAGCTCCAGCCCCGCATCCACGCGGGCCAGCACCTGGCGCAGCTCCCGGGACATCTGCGGCAGAATGCGCTGCCCATCGCTGGCCAGCACCCGCAGCGCCTGCTCCACGGTCATGCCGACATCGAACAGCATGCGCAGCATGGGGATCATCAGCGACACTTCCTGAGCCAACTGCTCCTGCCGCCGCGCCACCCTGGCTGCCAGTACCCGCTTGGGAACCAGATAACCGACCGCGAAGGCGAAGAACGGCGCCAGCCAGGGCATGGCCGGTGGCTCGTCCATGTTCAACTGGATGAACAGCACCGCCAGCGTCAGCAGCAACGGCACAGTGATCTGCATGATGAAGAACAGCGTGCGCCGCTGGCTGCTGCGCCAGCCCAGCTGGTTCAGCAGTATCACGGTTTCCGGATCGGACTTGCCCAGCCGCTCCGCGCCACTGCGCTCGCCCAGGTGCTGCAGCGCCGAACCGGCACGGCCGCCGCCCAGACGGGCCATCATGCGTCGCGCAACCAACTGTTCGCGTATCACGCTGTACAACATCAGGCCGCCGGCCAGCAGCAGCAACAATGCACTGAGCAATAACGGATTCATTTGGTAATGCTCCTCATCATGCGCCACAGCAGCCAGCTGCCCACCACCTGCAACCCGAACGCCACCAGCAGCACCATGCGGCCACCGGACTGTTCCCACATGTTCAGCAGCATCTGCGGATTGCTGAGGAAGATATAACCGCCCATGGCCAGCGGCAGGCAGCCCAGCACCAGTGCACTGATGCGGGTTTCCCCGGTCAGCGCGCGCAGTTGCCGCGCCGCCCGCTCACGGTCGCGAATCATGCCGATCAGGTTGGTCAGCAACTCGCTGGCGTTGCCGCCATAGCGCTGGTTGACCGCCACTCCCATGGCCAGGATATGGAACTCATCACGCTCATACAGCTCGGCGAAGTCCTGCATCGCCTCGGCCAGCGGCATGCCACGCTGCACCGCATTGTGGGTGCGCTCCATCGCCCCATGCAACGGCTGTTGGCAGCTCTGCATGCTTAGTAACATGCCGTCGCCCAGGGTTCTGCCAGACTTGAGACTGCGCACCACATGATCGAGAAACTGCGGCATCTGCCCGACCATGCGCTGCAAGCGGCGGCCGTACTGCCACAGCATGTACATGCGCAGCAGGACCGGCGGCACCAGCAGCACCACCAGCAATGCCAGCCAACCGCCGAGCAGCGCCGTCAGCGCAGCCACCAGTGACCAGACACCCAGCAGCAGCACCGCCAGCCAACTGGGCATCCGCAGCCCGGAGCGCAACAGCTCCCGCTGCAATGTGCCCATCCGCACCCGCTCCGGCAACGCCTGCCCCTGGGCCAGACGCTGCATCACCTGCTCGGACTGCGCGTCGCGCAGGCCCCGGCGCAGCAGCAGCACACCGCCGATCAACAGCAGCAGACACAGTAGCAGCGCGATGTTCATCGCCTTGGCATTCCGGGCTGGCTGGTGTCCGGGCGCAGCTTGTCGCCCGCCGGGTTCAGAGCCTCACGCATGAAACCGCCGTGCACGCCCTGCTCCAGTCGAAACAGCGTATTGGTCACATACTGATCATCACGCAGGCTGACCACCTCCAGCACCTCGGCCACGCAGCGCCGGCCATCGGCGGTACGGGTCAGTTGGATGACCACATCGATCGCTGAACAGATGGTCTGGCGCAGGGTACGCTCGTGCACCTGAATACCCGACAGGCCGACCAGGGTTTCCAGCCGCAGCAGCGCATCCTGCGCGGTATTGGCGTGTACCGTGCTCATCGAGCCGTCATGCCCGGTATTCATCGCCGTCAGTACATCCAGAACCTCGACCCCGCGAATCTCCCCCAGCACGATGCGATCCGGACGCATGCGCAACGCATTGCGCACCAGCTCCCGGGCACTCACCTCGCCGTGACCATCGGCATTCGGCGGACGGGTTTCCAGACGCACCACATGATCATGCTTGAGCTGCAGCTCGGCGGTATCCTCGATGGTGACGATCCGCTCACGCGGACTGATCATCTGGCTGAGCAGGTTCAGCAAGGTGGTCTTGCCGGTACCGGTACCGCCGCTGACCAGCACGTTGCAACGCTTGCCGACCATCAGCTGGAAGAACTCCAGAATCGCCTGGTCCAGCGAGCGCGACGCTATCAGATCGGCACCCTTGAGCATGTCGCGGCTGAACTTGCGCACCGACAGGCATGGCCCGTCCAGCGCCACCGGCGGAATCACCGCATTGATCCGGCTGCCATCGGGCATGCGCGCATCGACCATCGGCGACGACTCATCCAGCCGCCGCCCCAACGGCGCAAGAATGCGCTGAATCACCCGCAGCAGATGCTGGTCGTCCATGAAGCGCAGGTCGCTGTGGTGCAGCACTCCCTGGCGCTCGACGAAGATCCGCTGCGGCCCGTTGACCAGGATCTCGGTCACCGCACGGTCACGCAGCAGCACTTCCAGCGGGCCGAAGCCGGTCAGTTCATCGACCAGCTCCTCGGTCAGCCGGTCGGCCTCATATCGCGACACCGCAAACTGCGCGTGCCGGGTGTATTCGCCAACCTTGCTCGCGACGAAGCGCACCAACGCCTGGCGCGGGCCTTCCAGCAGGTTGTCGGTCTCATCTTCAAGCTGGTCGATGATGTAACGATGCAACTGCGCCTTCAGCTCAGCCACCCCCGGCCCCAGGCCGGCCTGCAACTGGCGGTTCATTTGGTCATTCCGGCAAAACGTTGCAGCAGGCCACGCCTGGCGCCGCTACCGGCAGCCGGCACCAGCAGAGTCACCAGCTCGCCGATGGCCTTGCTCAGCGCATCCCGTGGCGCCATCTGGAACAGCGTGGTGCGCTGGTTGCGCACCTTCAGCCGCAGCTCGGCGCTGGCCGGCAGGGTCGCCAGCAGTGGCATCTCGAAGGTGCGACCCAGGGCCTTGGGTGCCGGCGCCACATTGTTGAAATAGCGATCTATAAGCAGCCGCGCATGCTCCAGCTTGACCCCATCGGCCCGCCACTTGAGCAGCAGATCCAGATTGCGCCGGCAGCAGGACACACTCGGGTCCACATACCAGCACAGCTGATCGGCCTGGCCGACCATATTGCGCAGCATCTCGCTGTCCGGCTGACCGGTCAGGTTGATCAGCACCTGGTCGAAATTCTGTCGCAGCGCCGCGGTCAGCAGAAACAGCTCGGACGAACTGTACATATCGATCTGCGCTTCATTCGCTCCCGCCGGCAACACCCGCAGCCCGCTGTCATGCTCGATGAAGGCGCTGTCGATCAGGCTGCGGTCAATGCGCCGCAGATTGCGCACCGCATCGGAAAACACGAAGCTCGGCTCCAGCCGCAGCACATCCTCGCTTTCCCCATGCGGCACGCCCAGATCCACCAGCAGAGTGCGCTGATTGTCCTTCTGCATCAGCAGCGCCATATGCGCCGCGATCAGCGCCGCATCCGGGTCCGGCTGGGTGCCGAACAGCAGCGTCAACCTGCCCTGCTGCTTGCGCACCGGCAGCGCCGGCAGCCGCTCGGTGATGCGCCGCACCAGCCCGCTCACCTCACTGGTGCGCAGCCCGTAGGTGACGAAATCCCTGGCGCCAGCGCGCATCGCAGCGATCACCAGATCATTGTCGAAACCATCGCCCACCACTATCACCGCCAGCAGCGGCCGGGCTTCCAGCAGACTTTCGATCAGCGCGCATTGCGCCGACAGGTTGTCGCGGTCCATACCGACGAACACCAGCGTCGCTCCGGTGGCATCGATCAGCCCGAACAGCTCATCCAGGCTCTGCGTGGAACGCAGCACCTGCCCCATCGGCGCCAGTGCGCTCTGCAACCAGGTGATATCGGCATCCAGATTGGTACACGCCAGAAATGTCTGTGTCATTACCTCGCCCCTCACCAGGAAAGTCCAGTTGCACCATCGAAATCGCCGTTCTCGAACAGCAGCATCTCGAATACCGAGGGGTCGTAGTTGCGCAACTGCTCGCCGGGCAGCTCCGGCAGGCGGGCATCCGCCGCCAGCGGGTTGACCAGCCGCGGCGTCACTATCATCAGCAGCTCCTTTTCCTCCCGGCGCATGCCGGAATTGCGGAAGAATGCCCCCAACACCGGGATGTCGCCCAGCCCCGGCAGTTTATCCACCTCCGAGCGGTTGCTGGTATTGATCAGGCCGCTGATCACGAAGCTCTCGCCATCGGCCAGCGAGATACTGGTATCGGTACGCCGCACGTTCAGCGCCGGCACCTGAGTACCGGCAATCACCACGCCAGCGCTGTAGTCCAGTTCACTCACTTCCGGAGCCACCTTCAGATGAATGCGATTGCGGTCGATTACCGTCGGCGTCAGGTTAAGGCGGATGCCGTACTCCTTGTACTCGATCGACAGCGAGTCGCTGCCGCTACTGGGGATCGGCACCGGGAACTCACCACCCGCCAGGAAACTGGCGCTCTGGCCGCTCAGCGCCACCAGGCTGGGGCGCGACAGGGTATAGGCGAAACCGCTGTTCTCCAGCGCATTCAGCGCACCGAGGAACTTGCTGCTACCGCCGCCCCAGACGATATTGAAACCATCCGCCGACAGCGGCACCTGCGCCCCCGGCGTCAGCCCGCTGACCCCGCCCACCGGCACGCTGCCGGGAGAGGTGCCGGGCGAGCCGAACAGGAAGTTGTTGGACTGGGTACCGAAGATGCGGATACCCACTTCCTTGAGCTTGGTGCGGTTGACCTCGACAAAGCGGATATCGGTCTGCACCTGACTCGGCAGCCCCAGCTGGGCGCTATCGGCCAGCTGGGGACGAGCCAATGCGGCAGTGGCCTCGCCCTCGACGAACAGCATGCTCTGCTGCGGCATGCTGGCGCAGCGGGTCCACAGACTGACAGTGGTCACCCCCGGGCCCTTGCCCAGCAGCAGCACGCTATCTCTATCCAGCAGCCGCGCCTCGGCCACCTCCGGGCTGCCCACCGCGATGCGTGTGACCGGCACCGGCAACTGCAACTGCCGGTGCTGGCCCTGGCGCACCTCGAAGGTCGCCGGCCACTGCGCCAGCGCCGCGCAGCCGCTGACCTGCTGGGCCAGTGATGAGGTACTGACCAGGCCGGCGGCCAAGGTGCCCAGGGCGAACAGCGTACGTTTGGTATTCTTCATCAGCATGGTCTGCATCCTTGGCTGGCTCAGGGGTATTGGCGTGCAACATCACTGCCGTGGTAGACCGGAATGCCGGCCGGACGCACCGGCACCAACCCCGGCTGCGGACGCTTGGCCTGGCGCAGCGCCAGCTTCTCGAACTGGAACAACTGTCGGTTCAGATCTTCGACCTTGTCCTCCAGCGCCTTGCCGGCCTGGTATTCGGCCAGCAACTTCTCGTCGATACTGCGCACCGCCAGGCGCAGCTTGCCCACCTCGCTGGCCAGCATGAAGCGGGTCATCAACCCCTCCGGCAGCGCCAGTACCGCCGTGCGCGCCTGCTCCACCCGGCGGTTGGCGCGGCTGTCCTTTTCATCTTCCGCCACCGGCGCCATCAGCGGTTCACCGGTACGGTCGGCGCCCAGCGCGCTGCCCACGGTCAGCACCCGCAGTGCCGGCACCACCACCTGCACAGTACGGTCGCTGTTGCGCTCGTCCTCCTTCAGAAACAGCAGCACGTCCACATAATCGCCGGGCTGGATATGCCCGCCGCCACTGACCACTTCATCCACCTGGATCGCCAGCGCCCGCTCCTCGGGGCGGATCATCCGCGCCAGCGGCCCGCCGGTCTCGAAACTTGATTCATTCAGCACGGTGCCGGCCGGCAGATCACGCCAGACCACCCGGCCAACCAGCGCTTCGCTCTCGGCAAAGCTGCCCGGCGGCGCCACGCGCAACTCCTCGACCAGCAGATCCTCGGCGCTGATGGTGCTCATCGCCGTCACCGCCTGGGCCAGCACCACCACCGGCACCCGCTCCGGCTCATCCTCCTGGTTTATCAGCGGCAGGCTCGGCAGTGTGATGGCCGGCACCGACTCGGGCGGCTCGACTGGCTCCGCGACAACCACCTCCGGCTGCCGACTCAACGACAGCCCCCAATAACCGGCAATGACTGCCCCCACCAGCAACAGGCCCGCCAGGACCATAGTTACACGACTGTTCATTGCGGCACGCTCCTTGGTAGCCGTAGTGCAGAATCGAAAGTGCAAGATCGAAAACAGGATATCCGCCCGGCCGGCGAAGTAGAGCCCAGGCACAGGGGTGCGGTGATTCTAGCCGTGGGCAGCCGGGCATCACATCAACAGATGTATATAGTCCCAATTGGATAATGGGCGGCAACTTAGGGAAACATTATCATCGGGTTATAAGTGCGATTCTTCTGCCCATGCTAAGGGGATGTAGTTGTGAATACCAAGATGATCATGCTGATGGAAAGTGTGCGTTCCTTCTTTAAGAAGGAAGAAGGGGCTTCGGCTATTGAGTATGCGTTGATTGCGGGGTTGATTGCGGTGGCGATTATTGCTGGCGCATCCACACTTGGAGAAGGAGTTGGCGAACTATTTACGGAAATCGCAACTCGACTTGGCCTCGTAGAAGTTGACAGTCCGTAAAGGGATCAGGAAAAAGGGGTCAGGTACTATTTAATTCCAATCTAGTTTCCTGGCCCCTCTTCCCCAACTCCGGTAGGAGCGGCGCCCCGCCGCGATAGCGAACCATCATGCAACAAACACCGTCATTGCGAGCCCGCAGGGCGCGGCAATCCATTGGCTCGGCGTACTGGATTGCCGCGTCGCTTCGCTCCTCGCAATGACGAGATGCGGGTAATGGCGGGATGCGGGATGCGGGATGCGGGATGCGGGAATGGCAGGATGCAAGGATATTCGACGGGAATACCGCCCCACGTTTACCACCAGCTCCAGGCAAACCCAAACCGGCAATCTCAGGTAACACAGTGTCAGCCCTTATCAGCACTGACCAAAACGCCATCATCTACTACCTTGGTACTTATGACCCCGAGTCTTCTACCGGAAAGTTGCATTGCATCTATGGTCAGCCCACTGCCACCCTGTATCCACCGGGCTGAACACACCAAACGCATGGAGGCTCTGTCTTGAAAAACAACCAGCCCGTCACCCAGAACGAAGTCAGCTTCCCCGTCAGCCAGCGGCTGATCTCCGCGACCAACGCCAAGGGCGTGATCGCCTACTGCAACGACGAGTTCGTGGCAGTCAGTGGCTTCAGTCGCGACGAGCTGATCGGCAGCCCGCACAATATCGTGCGCCACCCGGATATGCCCGAGGCGGTGTTCGAGCATATGTGGTCGTACCTGAAAAGCGGCAAGAGCTGGATGGGCATCATCAAGAACCGCTGTCGCAACGGCGACTATTACTGGGTCAATGCCTACGTCACGCCGATCCTGGAAAACGGCCAGATCACCGGTTACGAATCGGTGCGGGTCAAGCCCGAGCCGCAGCAGGTAGAGCGCGCCGCTGCCCTCTACCAGCGCTTGCGCCAGGGCCAGCAACGGCCGCCTGTGGGCCGGCGCCTGCTCACCCGCAGCGCGACCATCGCCGCACCATTGGCCGCCACCGCCATTGCCGCCGGCGCGCTGTATACCGGCAACTACTGGCTCAGTCTGGGCAGCGTCGCGGTGTTGCTGTTCGGCCAGCAGGCCCTGGCCCGCCACCATGAACGCCAGACCCTGGCAAGCCTGCGCAACACCGCCGGTGACAGCTTCGACAGTGAACTGATCGCCCAGGCCTACAGCGACGCGCCGATCCCGCTGGCACGCCTGCAGCTGTGCATGATCAGCGAGCAGGCGCGCATCCGCACTGCCCTCAGCCGCCTCAACGACTTCGCCATCCGCACCACGGACCTGGCCTCGACCAGCGGCCAGCTCGCCAGCCAGTCGGCCCAGGCCCTGCAGAAGCAGCGCGACGAAGCCGACATGGCCGCCACCGCGATGAATGAGATGGCCGCCTCGATCAGCGAGGTGGCGCGACATATCCACGATACTGCCAGCGCCGCGCAACAGGTCAATGGCCTCAGCCAGACCGGTTCGCAACAGGCGCAGAACACCCGCCAGGTGATCGAGCGGCTGGCCGACACCGTGCGTGACATCAGCCACTCGGTGGACAGCCTGGCTGCCGAGTCCCAGTCCATCCAGCAGGCTGCGGACATGATCCGCGCCATTGCCGAACAGACCAACCTGCTGGCGCTGAACGCCGCCATCGAGGCCGCCCGCGCCGGTGACCAGGGCCGCGGCTTCGCTGTGGTCGCCGACGAGGTACGCGCCCTGGCCGGCAAGACCCAGGAATCCACCGAACACATCCAGCGCATCATCGGCTCCCTGCAACAGGTCGCCGCCCAGGCTGTGCAAGTCGCCCATCTGGGCAGCCAGGAAGCCCAGGCCGGCGTCGAGCATGTGGTGGATACCCAGCAGGCGCTGGACGGCATCAACCAGGCCATCGAACGGATCCACCAGATGGGCCAGCAGATGGCCGTTGCCTCCGATCAGCAGGCCCATGTCGCCGAGGACATTTCCCGGCAGATCACCAATATCGCCACGGTCTCCGACCAGAACGCCGACCTCGCCCAGCGCTCCGCGCAAACCGGCAAGGATATGGAGAACACAGCCCAGGCCTTGCATGCGTTGGTAGAGCGCTTCAACCGCTGAGTAGCCGCGACTATGTCCCTACCTGAGTCATTGCGAGCTGCGTAGCGGCGTGGTCATCCAGTGTGGGCGACGGCTCGATGTCCTGGATTGCTGCACCCTGCGGACTCGCAATGACGCCCTTCTACCGGCGGAGCAATGAGAAACATGTATCACACCCGCTGGCTGGGCCTTGTTTTTGTCAGATGAAGATTACCTATGCACCTATACCGCCGTACCCCACTCCTTTCCTCACTGCAGATACCCGCACTCGGCGCCTGCCTGTTGAGCATGGCCCTGCCAACCCAGGCCGGGGAGGCCACCAACAATACACGCTGGGTCAGCGACAGCCTGACCAGCTACGTGCGCAGTGGCCCGACCGACGGTTACCGCATCGTCGGCACACTCAGTTCCGGGCAGCAGGTCGAGCTGCTCGGCAGCCAGGGCGACTACAGCCAGGTGCGCAGGCCCAATGGTAATGCCGTATGGATTCCCAGCCGTGACCTGCAGAGCATCCCCGGGCAGGCTGAGCGCCTGCCACAACTGGAACAGCAGGTAGCACAACTGTCTGCCGAGCTGGCCGGCATCGACGGCCACTGGAAGGCTCGCGTGCAGGGCATGCAGGAAACGCTGGACTCACGCAAGGCGCTGATCGGCGACCTGCAGGCCACGCGCGCCACGCTGGATACCGAACTGGCCAGCGTTCACTCCCAACTACGCGATGCCCAGGCGCAACTGGGTGCTGAACAGCAACAGGTGCTAATGCGCTACATGGTCTACGGCGGCGGCATAGCCGGAGCCGGCCTGCTACTGGGCCTGATCCTGCCGGGCCTGCTACGGGTGCGCCGCCGCAAACGCAACGATCAATGGATATAAAGGAGTGTAGTTCCAGCTCGACACCAGCGCGTGCCAGACACTGCATCAGCCGTGACCGCACCACATATATAGACCGAGTCCGTTAAAAAATGTGCTCCGACTAAACCAAGCAAGGAGAAATGCAATGCTGATTCTGACTCGCAGGGTGGGTGAAACCCTGATGGTAGGCGACGATGTGATGGTAACGGTGCTGGGCACGAAGGGTAATCAGGTACGCCTCGGTATCACTGCCCCGCAGGACGTTGCGGTACACCGCGAAGAAATCTACCAGCGTATCCAGAAACAAAAGGATGATTTATCAAACAGCTGATCTGTTAAATTTTTCATGGCGCAACTGCCTGCCTTGTGATTCAGCGATTGAGCCAATACCATGCAACGCTTGGATTGATGTAACTCAGGATAACCCGTATGCGCTCCCTTTTTTGGCTGCCCCCGTTGTTTGTTACCGCATCCCTTTCTCTGCTGGCGGAGGCTGCCACCGAGCAGCCGGATCAGAGCGCCACCTTCTCTGCCGGGCAATGCTGGGTCAACGCACCTATCAAGCCACGCCCCCTGCACGAAAAGGTGGAAGTCGTGTTACAGGAACCCAGCATCAGGTATTCGATTGCCCCTGCACAACTCAGGGAAGGCGTGCAGCAGGTGGTCACCCGTGAAGGCGTGAAAGCCTACCGGGTGGTACCCGCCACCTTCAAGGAGGTGACCGAGCAGGTACTGGTCAAACCCGAGACCCAGCGTTCCGTGGTGGTGCCCGCCGTCTACGAGGCCCGGGAGGCCGTACTGATGATCGAGGCAGCCAAGACCATACTTGAACCTTGCCAGGCCGCTGGTACCCGTTACGGCAACACCGGCGCAATGGCGTTCTGCACGAAGGAAATCCCCGCCCGTGAAGAGAAGGTCATGGTCAATGTGCTGGTCGAGCCGGAGACCACCCGCATGATCACTGAGCCTGCGGTATACGAGACCGTGACTCGCTGGGTGGTTGATCAACCGGCGCGAGTAGTCGAAGTGACCACTGAGCCGCAACTGGCCAACGTTGCCATCGTCGAGACAGTGAACCCGGAAAAAGTAGAGCAGCGCACCGAACCGGCGGTAACCCGCACCATGCATATCACCAAATATGAAGGCGAACCGCAGATCGTGCTCAGACGTGCGGTATGCGACTCGGACCTGCAACCAGCCCTGATCGGCCGACTGCAGGCCGCGCTCAGTTCCAGGGGCTACAGCCTAGGCAACATTGATAGTCGTCTGGGCCAGCGTACCATTGCCGCGCTGTCGGATTACCAGGCTGACAATGGTCTGGCCATTGGTGCGGTGACTTATGAGAGTCTGGAGCAGTTAGGGGTGCGCTGACAGAGATGGGGTGGGCAGCTGCCCTTTTCCCCTCTCCCCAGCCCTCTCCCGCAAGGGGAGAGGGGGCTTGTCTGTGCTTTCTGATAGTTCTGGGTGTACTTGATGTAATCGGTGCTGCGGGATAACTACGCTATCTCGACCAGCACATTCTGCTCCCTCTCCCCGGGGAGCAGACCGTCAGCGGCACCACCCTTGCCTTATTACACCCCCATTGCTGCATCCGCCAACATTTCCCGTGACGGTATCTTCCCCAGCCCCATCAGCAGATGAACCCTGGCATCCGCCCCCCCAGCAGGGTTGATGGCCCGATGCATCACATCCACCCGCACCAGCCAGGCGGAGCCGTCCGCCGGCAAGTGCATGCTCTTGATCCGGCCATCGGGCAATTGCCACTGAAACAACGCATCCGGATTGGTCACCAGGGGAATATGCAGGCGCCAGGTTTCCCGCGCGGCGTCGATATGAAAGGGCATTTCCTCGCCCTCGCTTTCAAGTTGCATGAAACGCGCCCGATAGGGGGCGAGAGCGGTGGCCTGGAGATCGTCCATCACCTCGGCCAGGTAGCCATCGCAGATCGGAGTGCGCGTCTCACCACGCTTGTTACCCTTGCCGTCCGCCACCTTGCCTTTTTCGTTGCTGGTAGGGATACGGCGTACACCATCGTCCAGCGAACCGTCGCGACTGGTCACGGCCCAGCCCAGATAATCGACTCGATTATCCCGGTAGGGGGTGGGTTCCACAGCCTTCACCCTGTGTTCGAAATGTTCAAGCAGGCGCGCCACGTCCACCCGGAAGTTCGCCAGCCTGGCACACAGCACCTGTTCAGCAACAGACGGCCCGACACATTCGCCGGATGAGTCCATGCCAGCGGTGCTATCGGTCCTGGCTCCAGCTTGCAGATGATGGAAATAGGCTGCGTACCCGGATAGATAGTGCTCGACATCGTCGATCCGCACGCGAAACGCCTGATGACGAATGAAGAAGCTGCCAAGTATTCTGGCCGGGTTGCGGAAGTACATTGCGTATTCCGGCCAGAAATGGCCGTTCATCAAGTAGGCGGCGCGGTGATGCAGGGCCCGGTCGAATTTTTCGAGGTCGATCTCGCCCAGCAGGTGGCGATGCTCCGGGCTCTGCGCGAGGCGTTCGAGCATGCGCCGTGCCGCCATCATCAATTCAAGCAAGGTCGGGAAGGTGGTGATGCGCTTGAGCACGAAGTCGAGATGGCCAGCGACATTCTGAATGCCGAAACGAAAGTAGCGTTCCTCCGGGCGGTACCGAACCAGCTCGTTGACGCAGTAACCCAGCCAGTGATCGTGGGCCTGCCAGTGTTTCCGCGCTATGAAGCTGTCGAAGGCCTTTTCCACCATGGCCAGCCAGCGCTCATCGCCGGTCAGACGGTACAGGCGCATCAAGCCGAAGGCCGCTTCGCCGTCGTAGTAGATGATGCGGAACGCTGCCTTGGCGTCGAGGGCGGGATAATTCAATACATGCACGAACTCCCCGGTGGCCGGGTCCTGCATGTGGCGGATGCCGAGCGCCAGCTCTTCCAGCAGCGATAAATGCTGCTCGCCGCCGAACAATTCGCTGTGTTTGACCAATGCCAGCAGGCACACGGCATTGCCGCCCAGTTTGATCTCATTGCCCACATCCAGCAGAAATGCCGCCCGCTCACCTGTCGGCAACACCACGCGCTGGATCAGTGCCGAGCACAGGTAGCCGAGCCCTCGTTCTATCGCCTGCGCCAGGGCCGGTTCGCGGGTGATTTCCCAGGCCTCGAGCATGGCATACAGCGTGCTGGCGTGGCGCAGCGCGTTGTAGGCTTTGATGGGGCGGTCGAAGCACGGATGCCAGCCGTAGTGGAAGCGCCCGCCCTCCCCGACCTGGGACGCTAGATAGCTCCCGCCCCGCTCGATCAGGCCGCGCACCGTGCCGGTATCGCAACCAACCACTCGCCGCCCAGCATCCCGGCCTGTGGCGTGGAGCGCCAGTGGCGCCGTGTCCAGGTCGCAGAACAGCCCCTCGGTCGTCAGCACATACACCGGTGCGTCATCGGCAAAATCCGGCACTGCACCGGCGAAACGCCGGCCCGCATACAGTCTGAAATTCTTTTCATTGAGCAGCGCGTGGCTCACCTGGCTACCGCCGTACAGCATGGCGTTGCCGTTGAGTTCACCTTCGAGAAATGCCTGCTGGAAATTTGCATCCAGGGCCAGTCCGTAGCGGAAATAATTGCGCTTGAACATCTTAAGGCTGCCCCGCATGGCCTTCCATGTCAGCGGCTGCGCCCGCGTTACCCAGTCCGCCCGCAGCCAGCACACCGTCATATTGCGGCGCGCGGCGAGCCGCTGGCAGGCGGCGCTGACTTCGCTCCACAGCACCTCGACATCCGCGCCGCTGCCATGCACCACCGCGGCACGTCGGCGGCCGTCGCTGAACGACAGAAACAGCGTATATCTCGGCCAGGGCGACGGCAGCGCGGCGATTCGTTGTTCCAGCGCCGGTCGCATCTTATCCAGCAGTTGCAAAAGTGCTTGACTCATGGCCTTACCTTTCCCTCAACGCTTCGCCGGCGGAATTGATGGGCTTCATCAGATAATCGAACACGGTTTTCTGCCCGGTACGGATATCCACCGTGGCGATCATGCCGGGTACGATGGGAAAGTGGGTTCCGACCCGATTCACCAGCGCATCGCCGTTGGTACGGATGAACACCCGGTAATACACGCTGTCCGGTTTGGCCTCGTCACGAATGGTGTCTGGGGAAATCAACGTCACCTGGCCGTCGAGACCGCCGTATACCGTGTAGTCATAGGCAGTGATCTTCACCTTGGCAGGCTGGCCGGGATGGATGAAGGCGATGTCGCGGGGTGATATCCGCGTCTCCACCAGCAACTGGTCGCCCAGCGGTACGATTTCCATCAGGCGCCCGTTGGGCGGAATCACGCCGCCGCGCGTGGTCACCTCTATGTCCTTGACGATGCCTCGCACCGGCGAGCGTATGGTCAGGCGCGTCAGGGAATCGAAGCGACCGCGCACCACCGATTCCAGCGACTGCGCCTCGGAACGCGCCTTGGCCAGTTCCTCGCGCGCCAGAATCATGTACTCGGAACGGATGTCTCCCGCCTTGAGCTCCAGCTCGGCAATCTGGCGCCGCAGGCGCAGCACCTCCACGTTGCTGGCTGCGCCGATCGCCATCAGGGATTCGGTGAGGCTCAACTCCTCACGCACCAGGTCCAGGGATTTCCTCACCCCTGCCAGCGTCTGGCTAAGACCCTCTCGGCGGGTCTGGTAAAGACGGGTTTCGCTGGCAATCAGTGCCGGATAAGCGTCCAGCTCGGGGGGGAATTTCAGCGGCGTACCGTTGGCTTCCGCCTCCAGCCGCGCTACCGAGGCCAGGGTAGCGCGGTAACGGGCGGCGCTCTCCTCGACGTTCGACTCGGTCTTGGTGAGATCCATCTGGGCCAGGATCTGGTCCGCCTCGACGATGTCGCCCTCACGCACCATCAAATCGAGCAGGATGCCGCCTTCCAGGGACTGTATGACCTGCTCGCGGGAGATGGGAATCACCCGGCCATCGCCAGTGGACACTTCCACCACCTCGGCGAAGTAGGACCAGAGAAGCAGTGCGGCGATCGCCAGCGCCGACAGCCAGGTGATCCGCGTGGCGCGGCCGATGCTGGCATCGTCGACGTCATCGTTATAGTGACACTGCGCGCCATCCTGGCCAGCAAAAGCCGAGGCCGGCCCCGGCGCGCGGGCAGCGTTCCGTACGGCCCGTCTCTGGCGCAGGTTCATCAGTGGGTTTTTCATGACTCGCTCCGCGCGGTGGTTTCAGGCCTCGCTGCGGCGCCTTGCGCCAGCCGGCCCAGAATCTGGAGCTTGGTGCCGTCACGCAGTATCTGGCCGTTGTCCACCACGATGATGCGATCCACCAGGCTGAGAATGCTCTGGCGGTGGGTCGCCACGATCAGGGTGCGCCCCTCCAGCCAGGGGCCGAGACGCTGGATGAAACGCTTCTCGGCAACCTCGTCGAACGACGCGGTGGGTTCATCCAGCAGCAACACGCGAGGCTGGCGTACCAGTAGCCGTGCCAGCAACAGCGTCTGGCGCTGGCCGCCGGACAGCCCCAGCCCGCCTTCCTGAATCATGTGGTCCAGCCCGCCCCGCAATTTTTTCACCACCTCGCCAGCGCCGCTGATATCCAGCGCGGACAATAGTTCCTCGTCGCTGGCGTCGGGTGCCCCGAGCAACAGGTTGTCGCGCAGGGAACCGTGGAACAGGCGCGCGTTCTGCCCCATCAGGCTGAGGTCGCGGCGCACATCGGCGGGATCGATGTGGGACAGCTGTACGCCATCCACCATGACCTCTCCGGCAGACGGCTCGACCATGCCCGCCAGGGCCTGCAGCAGGGTCGACTTGCCGGCGCCGTTGCGCCCCAACACGGCTATGCGCTCCCCCGCCGCGATATCGAGCTGCTCGACGCGCAGCGCCGGCGGCGCCCCCTCGCCGTACTGGAAAACGGCCTGGCGCAGGGCGAAGTTACCCGCGATGACGGGGCGGTGGATACGACGCTCGGCGCCCGGATCATCCACCGTCAACGCCATGATATTGTCGAGACTGGCCAGCGCCAGCTTAGCCTGCTGCCACTTGCTCAGCACCTGGGTGACCTGCGACATCGGCGCCATCATCCGCGACGCCAGAATCGACGCTGCCACCAGCGAACCGACCGTGAGATCGCCGACCATCACCAGCGGCGCGCCAAACAGCACCACCAAGGCGAACACGCCGTTCTGCAGACTGTAGGTCCACACCCCCAGGGTGTTGACGAGAAAACGCAGCCTGAGATTCACGTCGGCGGTCACCGCGTTGTAATGGTTCCACTGGCGCTGGAAACGCTGTTCCGCCTGCAGGCTCTTGATGTCTTCCACACCCTGAACCGACTCCACCAGCATCGCACTGCGCAGGGAAGATTCGCGCATTGCTTCGCTGGCCAAGCGCCGCAGCGGTTTCTGCATCAGCAGGCCGGGGATCACCATCAGCAGCAACGCGACTACCGGCACCCACACCAACGGGCCCGCGATGTACCAGAGGATGCCACAGAACAGGAAGAAGAATGGCAGGTCCGCCAGCGCCGTCACCGTGGTGGAGGTCATCAATTCCCGTACGTGCTCCAGCTCGCGGATCTGGGAAATGAAGGTGCCGGTGGAGCGTGGTCGCTGGCTGTTCTTGATGCGCAGGGCGTGGCCGAACACCCGGTCGGAGGCAACCATGTCGGCGCGCTTGCCCACCAGGTCGGTGACACGCACCCTGGCGCAGCGCAGCACGAAGTCGAACACCATAGCTACCAGCACACCGCCGAACAGCACGTAGAGCGTGGCCATTGATTCGGCGGGAATCACCCGATCATAGACCTGGCGGGAAAACAGGATACCGGCCAGGGCAAGGATGTTCGCCATCAGCGACGCCAGCATCACATGTCCGTAGGGCCTGAGGTCACCCAGGGCGATGGCGTGGAACCAGTGAGGCTGATGGGGCTTGATGTAATCGTCGACCCGGGCATCGGGCACCGCCCGTGCCGGGCGCAGCACCACCATGGTCCGCGCACGCGCCGCCAGTTGCTCACGCGGCAGCGTACTGCGCAGGCCCGCATCACCGCTCAGCAGCACACTGAGCTGACCGTCGCTGGCAATGGCTTCCACCACCGCCACCTGGCCGTCATCCAGCTGCACTGCCAGCGGCAGTCGCCAGGGCGTCAACTGACCTGCGTCGAATGCGCTCACCCGGCAACTCAGGCCGATCTGGCGTGCCAACCTGCCGAGCACTTCCGCCAGGGGACGCCCCTCCGACCAGGCGGCCTCCAGGCGGATGTTTTCCTCGGAGCAATCCAGGCGGTAATGGCGCGCAACCGCCAGCACGGCATCGATCCAGGGGTCGAAAACGGCACGCTGACCGGCCAATGATGACTGTTCGGTCATGACCGCACCTCCGCTCTGCGGCTCACTACTCTGCGATTCAGCGCATCACCGGCGCGGAACGTCTCCCGCAGCCCGCCGACGCTGTAAAGACAGTCGATCTGCAAGCTGCGCAGATCGAACAGGGTATTCTGCTTGTCCACCTGGGTCTGAAAGATTTCCTGCTCCGTATTGAGAATATCCAGCAAGGTGCGGGTCCCCAGCGACAGGTACTGGTGACGATACAGCTCCTGGGTCTTGACGATGCTGTCGTGGCGCTCGTCCTGCAGCGCCAGGCTGGACGTCAGGCTGCGCGCGCGGTCGCGGGTTTCCCGGTAGAGACGCGACAGTTCCAGCAGCGCCCTGTCCCGGGCTGCGGTGGCGCTGTGCAAGGCGTGATCCGCAGCCCGGCTGCGGGCGCGCAGGGCTCCGCCCTGGAACAGGTTGCTGGTCAGGTTGAGACTGACGACAAACTCCTGATCGTCGAGTCGCTGCAAGCCCTCGGTATCGCGGTTCAGGTAATGCTCGAAATCCGCATTCAACGACAAGGTCGGTCGCTGTTCAGCGCGCGCCTGCCGGATCGCAGCCTCGGCCTCGGCGCGCTCGGCCTCTGCTATCACTACCCGGGGAGCGCTTTCGAAATTTTCCGGCAGCTGCGGACAAAGCCTTTCCAGCGGCTCGGGATAGGCATCGTCCAGGGTCACTACCTGACGGCTGCCGATCAGGTTCTCCAGGGCCCGATGCCACTGGTCGCGCTGCGCCTGCATCTGCAGTTGCGTGGCCCGCGCGGACTCGCGGCGGGATCTGGCCTGCATCTGATCGGACACTGAGCTCGCGCCCAGTGCCGAACGCTTGGCCGCCAACGCTTCCAGTTCGGCAATGGCATCGATCTGCTCCGTGGCGAGGTCCAGCAATACTTCGTAGCGCCGCGCCTCGATGAACGCCTGGGCGGTGTCGCGGATCAGATCCTCCGCCGCCAGCAATACGCTGGCCTCTTCCCGATCCACCCCGCGGGCGGCCGCGTCCACGGCACTGGACACCTTGCCAAAATCGTACAGCATCTGCGACGCGGAGACGGTAAAGGCCTCCTCGGAGCGCCCCGTGGTGTGGCGGTAGCCGGTATTGATTCCGGATCTCAGTTGCGGCCAGTAGCCCGCCCGCGCGACGCTGATCTGTTCCTGTTGCGCATCGAGACGGCTGAGGGATTCGACGATGGCAGGATGCTCGTTCAAGGCACTGCGCACCGCATCGAATAGCTGCAGCTTGCCTGGCTGAACCGCATCGTCCTGCACGGGTGGGGCTGCGGTGGGTGTGCTCAGCGGCAGCGCGAGCGGTACCGGGTCAGCGCTGTTGGCGGTGTGTTGGGCAAGGCTTGCCGGTGGTACCAGTCGCCCTGTCAGCGTGGCAGCATCACTGGATGCAGGAAGCTCCACATCGCCTGTGGCAGTGTGCTGTTGTGCAGCAAGCTGAGTGCTGTCAGGTACTGTTGTGGGAGGCGGGATCGGAGAGGAGCTTGCAACCAACGGCTCAACGACCTCGGTTTGCTCGACTGCCTCGGCCTGCTCCGCAGCAAACTGGGTGCTGTCAGTTTCGGTTGCTTCCTGCCCGATTTCACTGGCTACCAGATCCACCAGGGAAATCCTCGGCACCTCCCCCGCAGTGCCCGCTGCGACCGCCTTCTCGACAAACTCCACCAGCGAGAAAGACAGTACCCGCCGCTCGCCGGTCTCCTTGACGGGAGAGTCGCCCTGCTCGTGAGCCAGACTCTCCGCCGTTCGCGCCGGCGCATCCGCTGTCCTGACGGATACCTCGTCGTCATCGCCCAGCTTGACGAACTCCGCCACCGACAGTGCAAGCGACTGCGGTGCCTGCCCTGCCTGAATTTCAGTTTCAGCAACGGCGATCGAGCTGCCCGCCGATAACACAAGCCCAACCGCAAATGACAATTTTGACTGCCACATCCCTATCGCCCCAGCTCTGTTCCCGGCAACGTTACCGGTAACGACGAATGGCGCCGGGCTTTCACCCGACGCCATCGCGTCTTCCTCAGTCAAATGACGTGTGGCAACAGTTACATCACCGACACATTCTGCTGGGTCAACAGATCGTTGAGACTGGAAGGCTCCAGCACAAAGACCACTTCGCCCGGGACATCCACTGCAGCCAGCGCGATATCCTCCGGCACTTCCTGGCCGACCTCCGCCTCCGACTGGATATCCGCTACAGCCTCCGCGTCCTCTGCGTCCTCCTCCTGGGCTTGTTCCGCCAGCACGTCTTCGAGAAGCTCATCCACCAGCATGTGCTGATCCGACGCGTCTCCCAGCAGCTCGTTGATCAGACCGTCGTCCGCGGCAGCCGCTGCGATCATGGCCTCAGCATTGGCCGGATCATTCGCGGATTCGGACACCACCTCGTCGGCGCCGCCCAGGATATGGTCGAGCAGGCTGATTTCAGCAAGCACTCCACCAGTGGCGGCCAGCCCTGTCTCATCGAGCGCGGCTTCCCCGGCTGCCGGCAGATCGGTTTCAGCCAACACGGCACTCAACAGACCGCCGGCAATACCATCCTCGGCGGTAGCGCTGAGCAGGCTGAATGCAGTTGCCTGGGCGCCATTACCGGCGGCGGTGGTGCCGCCGCCAAGCAAGCCACCCAGCAGACCGCCGAGCAAGCCGCCAACCAGACCATCCGGGCCCAGCAGACCATCAAGCAGACCGCCAACCAGACCTTCGTCACCCAGCAGGCCGCCCAACAAACCACCCAGCAAGCCACCCAACAGGCCATCATCGCCCAGCAGACTGCCCAGGATGCCACTGGTATCCACATCCTCACCCAGCAGACCATTACCAACCAGGCCAGTGAGCAGGCCACTGACCAGGCCGTTCTCGCCGACCAGGACATCCAGCAGGCCGCTGGCACCCTGTTCGGTGTTCAGCAGACCACCGAGTACACCGCCTATCAGGCCATCGGGCCCCAGCAGACCGTCGAGCAGACCGCCAAGCAGGCCAGCGTCGCCCAGCAGCTCTTCCAGCAACGGGACATCCACCAATCCGTCGCCAGTGAGCAGGCCACCGAGCAGGTCGCCACCCAGCACAGTGTTCAACAGGCCGGTGACCAGGCCGTTCTCACCCAGCAGGCCTTCGAGCAGACCAAGGCCATCGTCGCCACCCAACAGGCCGCCGAGCAGGTCGTTGTCCCCCCCCAGCAGGCCATTGAGCAGGCCACCGACCACGCCGTCCTCACCCAGCAGAGTGCTCAGCAGACCCACGCCGTCGCCTTCACCCAGCAGGCCGCCAAGCAGACCACCGTCACCGCCCAGCAGGCCATTCAGCAAGCCGCCGAGCAGACCGTCTTCGCCGAGCAGGGCACTGAGCAGGTCGCCCGCCGGCAGGTCACCATCACCGCCCAGCAGACCGCCACCGAGCAGGCCGTTCAGCAGACCGGTGACTACGCCGTTTTCACCCAGCAGGCCATTCAGGATGCCATCACCGCCGAGCAGGTCGCCGCCGAGCAGGCCATCACCCAGCAGACTGTTCAGCAGCCCGGTGACCACGCCATTCTCGCCCATCAGGGTGTCCAGCAGACCATTGCCGCCCTCTCCGCCCAACAGGCCGCCAAGCAGATCACCGCCCAGCAGGCCACCGTCACCGCCCAGCAGACCGTTCAGCAGGCTGGTGACCAGGCCCTGTTCGCCCAACAGGCTGTCCAGCACACCGCTGCCCAGCAGACCGCCATTGTCGCCGCCCAGCAGACCGCCGAGCAGATCGCCGCCCAGTAAACCTCCGAGGAAACCCTCCTCGCCAAGCAGACCGCCCAGAAGTCCCTCACCGGTCAGGCCGTTCAGCAAGCCGCCGTCTTCACCACCAAGCAGACCGTTGAGCAGGCCGGTGACCAGACCCTGTTCACCCAGCAGGCTGCCAAGCAGATCGTCCAGCAGCTCGTTCTTCAGCAGGCCATCTTCGCCGAGCAGGCCGCCCAGCAGACCGTTTTCACCCACCAGGGTTTCCAGCAGACCGGTGACCAGGCCATTTTCACCGAGCAGACCAGCCAGAAGCTCCTCAGGCAGCAGTGCCCCCAGCAGCTCATTATTGCCCAGCAGCCCTTCCAGCAGACCGCCGACCAGACCGTCGCTGCCCAGCAGACCATCCAGCAGCTCACCACCCAGCAGCTCATCACCGAGCAGACCGCCCAGCAGGCCTTGCTCACCCAGCAGGGCATCGAGCAGACCGCTGACCAGGCCGTTTTCGCCGAGCAGGCCTGCCAGCAGGTCTTCGCCTACCAAACCACCGAGCGGACCGCTGTCACCCAGCAGGGTATCCAGCAGGTTGCTCAACAGGCTGTCCTGGCCAAGCAGACTACCAAGCAGGGCGTTATCACCGCCCAGCAAGCCATCCAGCAAGCCACCTTCATCACCCAGCAGGCCCTTCAGCAGACCGGCCACCAGCCCTTCGCTGCCCAGCAGCTCAGCCAGCAGTCCCTGATCTCCAAGCAGGCTTTCCAGTCCAGCACCACCCAGCAGGCTGTTCAGCAAGCCGCCGACCAGGCCATCTTCGCCGAGCAGGCCAGACAACAGATCGTTATCGGTCAGGCCGCCACCCAGCAGGCCACCACCCAACAGGCCGTCCAGCAGATTGCTGATCACACCGTTGTCACCCAGCAGGCCAGCGAGCGCGTCGCTGCTCAGCAGACCGTCCTGCCCCAGTACCGTATTCAGCAGTTCGGACACCAGCCCGCCCTGGCCCAGCAGGGCATCCACCGCCGGGTTATCTATCAGGCCGCTATTGAGCAGGCCATGCAGCAGGTGCGTCACCGCGCCGTCTTCGCCCAGCAGCACACTCAGCGCACCGTTGGCGCCCAGCAAGCCAGACTCGCCGGTCAAACCGGCCAGCGCGCCATTGCTCAGCAGGTCGTTCAGCAGGTTGGTAACCAGACCGTCGTCGCCAAACAGGGTGCCCAGCAGCTCATCACCCAGCAGACCGTTTTCACCGGTCAGGCCACCAAGCAAGCCATTCTGGCCCAGCAGGGTATCCAGCACATTGCCCAGCACCCCTTCAGAGCCAGTCAGCAGGGCCAGCAGGCCGGTCTCACCCAGCAGGTCACCGATAAAGGTGGATTCACCCAGCAGTTGGTCGATCAGGTTGATATCGCCGCCCAACAGGTTCGCCAGCAACTCGCTCAGCAGCCCTTGATCACCGACCAGGGTGCCCAGCAGCTCGCCCAGCACCGTGCCTTCGGCCAGCACATCCCCCAGCAGACCGCCCTCATCCAGGATGCCACCCAGAATGCCGTTTTCAGCCAGCAGGGCCCCCAGGGCGCTGTCTTCAGCCAGCAGACCGCCGATCAGGCCTTGTTCAGCCAGCAGGCCACCGATCAGACTGCCTTCGCCCAGCAAGTCGCCCAGGAGATCGGACAGTGCGCCGTTCTCGTCAAGCAGGCTATTCAGGACGCCGCCCAGACCCAGACCTGCCAATACACCACCCAGCAAGCCTTCTTCATTCAGCAGGTTGGCAAGCCCATCGGTGACGAAGTCAATCTGCCCACCCAGCAATTCATTCAGCAGCGTCAGAGCCACATCCTCACCGAGGATGTCGGTGACCAGCGGTGCCAGGAGCCCGCCAAGCTCGTTCCCCAGGCTGCCCAGCGTCTCGTCCAGTTGGTCCAGACTGTTCGGATCATCCGGATTGAACTCACCACCCAGCAATGGCTTCAAGGCATCGTTGAGGCGATCCGTCAGGCCTTCGGTTGCTCCAATCGCAGGAGCCAGCGCACCACCCAGCCCGAGAGCGTCGTCCAGCGCCGGCACCAACGCCCCCAGAATCACATCTGCAGGATCCAGCAGCTCATTACCGTCGGAGTCGGCATCTGCATCGGCATCTGCGTCAGCATCAGCATCGGCGTCAGCATCGGCATCGGCATCGGCATCGGCGTCAGCATCGGCATCAGCATCGGCATCGGCGTCAGCGTCGGCGTCTGCATCGGCGTCTGCATCTGCGTCAGCGTCGGCATCGGCATCGGCGTCGGCGTCAGCATCTGCGTCAGCATCTGCGTCAGCATCCGCGTCGGCATCAGCATCAGCATCAGCATCAGCATCAGCATCGGCATCGGCGTCAGCATCTGCATCTGCGTCCGCATCGGCATCTGCGTCAGCATCCGCGTCGGCGTCGGCGTCGGCGTCGGCGTCAGCATCGGCATCGGCATCGGCATCGGCGTCAGCATCCGCATCCGCGTCGGCATCCGCATCTGCGTCGGCATCGGCATCTGCGTCCGCATCGGCATCTGCGTCAGCATCCGCGTCGGCATCCGCATCAGCATCGGCGTCAGCGTCAGCGTCAGCGTCAGCGTCAGCGTCAGCGTCAGCATCTGCATCTGCATCGGCATCTGCGTCGGCATCACCGTCATCCGGCAAGGGAGTAGAGGAGGACGAGGAGCGATTGTCATCAATGATTGCCGCCAGGGCACCTGCGCCAAGCAACCCAAGCAGCAGCCAACCCCAATCCGGCATGCCACCGCCCGCAGCAAGCTCGGATATCTCGGCAAAATCGAAATCCGCAATCGACGAGTCGTATTGGCCAAGCCATACAACGCCGTTTTCATCCTCGAGCATCAGCTCACTGCGCTCTTCCGCGCCGGGCACGCCAAAGAAGTTCTTGATTAAAACCTTCTCGCCGCTTTTGAGGACCACCTCCAGGTCGTTACCCACCCTGCTGGTCGATGCCAACTGTTCAGGCCCGAAAGGCAGTTTTACGACGCCGGCCTTTTCCATCGTGATGACACTACCCATCGGTAGACTGACCGAGGAATCGCCGGTTTTTGCAATGATATCGATTGTGTTGGCTGCCATGCTGAGTTACTCCAAAACGAATTTCTAGCTTCTTGTTAGCGCTGAACCTGTGCACCCAGAACTATCTGGCTGGCGAGCAAGGGCGGCATATCGAGCCGCCCTTGCTGACGCGAGGCACATTCCTTTTTCAACGCTGGCCGTAGATCATGATCTGCACACGCCGGTTGGGCTGCAGGCATTGCTTGAGAGATGCCGTAATTCTGCTGCCCTGGCACTCGATGAGCGGCTCTCTGGCACCACGCCCCTCGGCGGAAATCAGATGGCTGTCGATCCCTTTGGAAATCAGATGATGGCGAACCGCCTCTGCGCGACGCTTCGACAGGGCATCGTTATAGCTGTCAGAGCCAATGCGGTCTGAGTGGCCTACGACAACGACGCGCTCGAGCTGCATCATTTTGTTGGCGACCACATGGGCAGCGAGATCCAGTTCTCTCAGCCCTTCGGGGGAAAGCGTCGCGCTGTCGTAGCCAAAAAGCACGTCGCTGAACAGTGTGATCTCTTGCACATCCGGAACCTCCGGGCGGACAAGTTCTTCATAGCGCGCGCTACACTGCGGCCTGCGCCACTTGGTGCTGGATACCTGGCCCGCGGGATCAAACGCGACGCCGAACTGGCACACCAGATAATCACCCCTCGCATCCAGGGGCAGGTTGATATTGTAGAGCCACCACCGCTGACTGGTTTCATTGGCAGGACTTCCCAACAGCCCCCTGACGTCACTTCTGCTGCTGCCGGGAACCACCTGGGAGATAGCCTGGGGCGTAATGGCTGTGCCTTGACGTACATAGCCGGGGCCAAGGTCCTTCACTTTCACCTGGACATCATCAAATTCCAAAGGCCCCCGGGGCTGCCCACCCTCTCCATCGTTTACGCTCGCGCACCCAGTCAAAAGCGCCAGGGCGCACAGGGCTGTTACTCTCATCACGATTCCCATGGGAACTCCATTATCCGAATCCATAGCCAACGGCGACACCTCGCCTGGTACCATCCCGGGCGAGGGCTCTGTATCGCAGCATCTTAAGCAGTACCCAGAAAGAAGAAATATCGAATTAGTACTAATCGGAATGGCATTTACCTGGCGACCAAGAGGTAGAGGTCGTTAAGCCAAGGGACTGATGGGAGGGGGGTATAAGCGGGGCGATGAGCAAGGCTGGAGGCGGCGACGAAACTGCACCAGAAGTTTCCACACACAACGAAAAAAGCCCTTGAGCGTGAGCTCAAGGGCTTTGTATGTGGCGCAGCGGACGGGACTCGAACCCGCGACCCCCGGCGTGACAGGCCGGTATTCTAACCAACTGAACTACCGCTGCGCGTGACCTCGCGAGTGGTGGGTGATGACGGGATCGAACCGCCGACCCTCTGCTTGTAAGGCAGATGCTCTCCCAGCTGAGCTAATCACCCTTTACTCTCGAAGTGGGGCGCATTCTAGGCAGGTTTTACCCTTCTGGCAATACCTTTTGTGAAAAAAATCCCACTTCTTTTCAATACCTTATACAACCATCGGGTAAGACTGGCTGAAATCATCCCTGCGCGCAATAATGCCCGCCCTTTCCATATCTTCTATTCATGCATCATCACAAGGATTGCCCATGTGGTTTCGTAATCTATTGCTCTACCGTTTCAGCCAGGACGTTCCTTTTACCGAAGCCGAGCTATTGGCCGCACTGGAAGCGCGCCCTGCCCGCCCCTGCGCCAGTCAGGAAACCCACACTCTGGGCTGGACCATGCCCTTCGGTCGGCATTCAGAAAACCTGCTGCAGGTCGCCGAGGGCTATTGGCTGATCGCCATGCGCAAGGAGGAACGGATCCTGCCTGGTAGCGTGGTAAAGGATGCACTGGCTGAAAAGGTTGAGGAGATCGAGGCTCGCGATGCACGCAAGGTGTACAAGAAGGAGAAGGACACGCTGAAGGACGAGATTGTCATGTCCCTGT
The DNA here is from genome assembly GCF_002979975.1 of Pseudomonas sp. MYb185. GTDB lineage: Bacteria > Pseudomonadota > Gammaproteobacteria > Pseudomonadales > Pseudomonadaceae > Halopseudomonas. Next base: position 127,362 of record NZ_PCQD01000002.1, read on the forward strand.
TGCCCCGTGCCTTTACCCGCAACCAGACCACGCTGGCCCTGATTGCGCCCCGGGAAGGCTGGATTGCCGTGGATACCTCCAGCGCCAAACGTGCCGAGGATATGCTCAGCCTGTTACGTGAAGGTACCGGCAGCCTGCCGGTACGGCCGATGAACGTGAAGATTGCCCCTGCCGCCTGCATGACCGATTGGGTCAAGACCGGCCAGGCGCCCGAAGGCCTGATCATCTCCGATGAATGCGAACTGCGCGATACCGGTGAAGACGGCGGCGTGATTCGTTGCAAGCGCCAGGACCTGTCCAGCGAGGAAATCCAGCAGCATCTGACCGTTGGCAAGCAGGTTAGCCAGTTGGCCTTGCACTGGCACGACAAGCTGTCCTTCACGCTCGATGACAAACTGGCGGTCAAGCGCCTGCGCTTCGAAGAGCTGTTGCGTGACGAGGCCGACGATCAGGGTGGTGATGATATGGCCGGCCAGTTGGACGCCAGCTTCATCATCATGTCACGCACCCTGTCGGAGCTCTTGCCGGCCCTGACTACCGCCCTCGGCGGCGAGGATATACCGCAGGGAGTGTGACCATCCGGTCAGAGAGTGTTCGGGCAAGCTATCCACAAAAGCTGTGGAAAACTCTGTGGATAGCCTGCCTAAAACTCGTTCCGTGGCAAGTAATACGTGGCCGCCAGTCAGAATGCTCAAAATATGACCAAATAATTTATCAACTAAATCAATGACTTATACTAGTACATTGATTTTTCAGAGACTTACGACGGTTTTGTTGCAGAACGTTCAGGATGTTTTTCGTGCTGTGCACAATGTCAAGCGTCAATGTCTCAATCTTGTGGAAAAAAATACCGCCAAGGTATTGCTCCCCCTATTGACGCCCGCTTGATTTTCCTGCGGCGGGCCACCCCGCCAGACAACACCGCCGCTATGCTGGCGGCGGTGAATCATGAGCCTGCTCAGGGTTGGGGGAGCCTATCCAGCCACTCATTGGCATTGCGCCCCGATTCGGTATGCGGATAGTAGCGGGCGATATAACGCATGCGTGCCTCCCCGGCCTGCAGATCACCGGCTTCAACCGCCTGCATGGCCAGCCGGTACTCGGTCACGGCCATTTCCTGCAACAGTTCGTACAGGCGCGGTGCCACCTCGCTGCGGTATTCGGACTCGGGGTAACGCTGCACGAACTCGGCAAAACGCGCATGCACCTTGCGCCCTTCCTGCAGACGCATGGCATCATCCTCGGCAGCCAGTTCGAAACGGCCGTATTGGGCCAACGCCACCAGATAGGCGGAATAGTCCGGATAGGGCGGGTCCACATGCCGCTTGGCGTAATCCTGCAACAGCGTCTCCACGGCCGCTACCTCCCCTTGCTGCAAACAGACATAGGCCGCCTGCTGCTCCAGCTCCGGCGCCTTGTAGCGGCGCAGGTCCGCCACCAGACCGTTATCGCAGCGGCCCAGGCTGATCTTGGCCCGGGCATCGGTCAAACCGGTCTCATTGCCCTGCTGCGACGCCATACCGGCGCACCCCGTCAATCCCGCCAGCAACAGCAGCAATACACATGAACGCATCAGATATCTCCCAGAAAAACCGCCATTGTCCTGTTTCATTGCAATTGCACCCGCCAGTTCACCCAGCCCTGTGCATCAGCTCTGCCGAGCAGCCCGAGACCACCAGCCAGCGCCGGGTCCGCATCAGCCCGCGCCTGCAGCTGCGCATTGATGTTCATCGGCTGGCCGGGACGCCAGCGTGCATCCCCGCGCAGACCGAGCGGGCCACCCTGGTCCTGCAGCTGCAGTACCAGCCAGCCATCGGCATCGCTCAGCGCCGCCGTCAGATGCCCGAACGGCATCGCCTGCGGCAGACCGCCGGCAGCATCCTGCCATACCAGCCGGCCATCGGCAGCCGTTACCGAGTCGAACTCCTCCAGCGCCAGCTCCGGCACGTCCAGCAGCCAACTGCCACCCAGCACAAAGGGGGCGCTATTGATCGCCGCCATGCTCGCGGCATCCAGGGTGCCATTGATATCGCGCAGCACCAGTGAGCCCATACCCGCCGACAGCTGTGCATTGACCCGGCCATTACGCGGTTGCCACAGCAGATCCAGGCCGATACGCCCGCGCAGCAGCTGGGCAGGCTGCCATTGCCAGCGCAGCAGCCCCTGGTTGACTCCATCGACCTCCAGTTGGCCGACCTGGCCGGACCACAGCGTGCCCGTCAGCCCGTGCAGGGTTACCGGCACCGGCAGTTGGTGTTGCAGGCGTTTCCATACCACCGCCGCCGGCAGGGTCCACAGCAGGGTGAGCAGATACAGCAATACAGCACAGATCAGCGTGGCTTTCAGATTCCATCGTTTGAGCATCAACGCGGCTCCACCTTGACCCGGGCACTGACCAGCCCCGGCGCGTTACCCGCATCCACCGCCAGCTGACTGACCTGCAGCCCGTGGCGCTGCTCCAGTTCGCCGAGCCAGCCGAGCAGGGCATCGAATCCGGTTTCGTTGAACCACAGCCGGGCGCCCTGCCCCTCGGGCTGCACCCGCTCCAGCGAATCACGCAGGCCGGCAGCACTGGCGGAGACCTCCACCAGGGTCAATACCGACCCGCCGGCAGTGGCACCATTACCCTGGGTTTGCTGCTGTGCAGCACGGCGCTTGACCTGCCCGGCCACTTGCTGCATCCAGGCCAGGTCAGCGGACAACGCGCTGATATCGGTGCGCAGGCTCTCGCGCTTTTTCGCCAGCGGCTCCCAGATCGCCAGCCACAGCAGCAGCAACACCAGTACGGCCACGCCAGCGCCGAGGATCACACGTTCACGCGGGGCCAGCCCCGCCCACCAGGCATTCATGATCCATCCCTCTGTATTCTGAGTCGTGCAGTAACTCCCTCGCTGCCGGAATCGGCACCCTGCAAGGTCTCATTCAGGCCGGGGCCAGCGGCCAGCTTGCCGCGGATACTCTCCAGCTCGGCGAACGACGGCAATTGCAGCTCCAGTTCCACCTCGGTGGGAGTGGCGCGAAATTGCCGGATGTCTCCCTTGCCGTCTTCCCGCACCGCCGCCAGCACCTCGTACAACAGGCTGCCAGTGCCGTTCTGGCTCGCTTGCGCACCGCCGCCCTCCAGTACCTGGCGGAACTGGGTCACCGGATCCACCCGTCGACTTTTCGGCAAGGTGCTGTCGAATACCTGCTCGATCTGCGCCTGCAGCCGGTCCCGCTCGTTGCTCAGAGCGATGCCCTCGAGCATCTGCTGACCCACCACCACCGCCAACAGTACCCCGGCGGCGATCATCACCGGGCGCAATTTGCGCCAGGGCGGCGTGGCCATGCCGCTGGCGTAAGCGCCGCAAAGCAGATTCAGCGCTCGTGTCGGTTGCTGGGCACACCTGAGCGCGGCCTCCAGAGCCGGCACCGGCTCCGACTGGCGTACCTCGCAGTCGGTTTCCGACAGCCCCAGGTCGGCCAATGTGTAACCCTCCAGCTCGACGATGCGCTGCTCCTCGTCCAGTTGCGCCAGTCGCTGCCTGAGCCAGAAGCCAAGCAGGCCCTGCTCGATCAGTACCGGCTCCTGGTCGGTACTGCTGACCAGCGCCTGGTCACTTTCCCCGGGCCAGGGCGAGGGCTGAACCCGCAACCCGGCGGCCGGTGCCAGATCGTCATGCAGGCTGGCCTGGGGCAGCAAGGCATCCAGGCGCCAGCCGGCCGCCTGGCACAACTGCAGCCAGGCCTCCATGCGCTGCCGCTCGGTGACAGCGGCAACGAAACGACCATCGGCGCGCCGTGGCCCGGCCACCAGATGCAACTCCTCGAGTTCCTGCCCCAGCTGGTCTTCCAGGGCGAAGGGCAAAGCCGCGCGTACCGCGGCGGAACGGCGTACCGGAATGGCCACCCGATACAGATTGACCGCCGCAGCAGGCGCCAACGCCCGCAGGCGCTCACCGGCAAAGCGGGCGCGCAACGTCTCCAGGTCGTCCTGGCCGGACTCCAGCAGCGCTCCCTCACGGCTGGTACGCCACCAATGCAGCCGGGTCGGTTCCAGATCCTGCACCTCAGGTGCTTCCGGCAATAGCACTATCAACATGTTCTGATCCGTCTGTTCCGTATGTTCATGGCTCGCAGGCCGTTTGCTCTCGGAGAACCACCTTGCCGTTGGGTGCATCCAGCAGCGTGCATTGATAAAACCGTCGTTCGGCGAACTGCGCCATGATCTGCAGGCGCATGTACCAGGGTGCATTCTCACCGACCGGTCGATCGGCGAATACCTGCTGCATCAACTCGGCGCTGCGCTCCAGATCGATGGGGCTGGTCGTGCCCGGATAGGCCGTCACCCAGGGAGCCAGCGCCTGCCAGGCCTCGGCGTTCATCCCGGCCACGGCGTTGAGTTCCGAGGCCACGACCATCGGCCGGTTGGCCGACACCCGGGGCGGCGTTTCCAGCCGATATACCGGATCATCGGTTTCCCTGTCCATCCAGTCGCTCACCGCCAGCGCCAACTGCGCCCCCGGCGGCATGCGCACACCGCTCTGCTGACCGACCTGATCCACCAGCCGGGCGAAATAACCCTGCTCGGTTTCATCAGCGCCGGCCAGCGCATTCAGGTTGTAGCGGCAACGCATGTCATCCAGCGTCGCTTCCAGCCGTACACCATCGACCTCGAATGGCAGCACCGGCGAGCGACAGGTATCCCACAGCAGATCTTCCGGCCCCTTGGCACGCTCCAGCAGTTGCAGCACCATGTTTTCCGCCCCCACCGCCACCTGCCGGGAGAAGTCCCGCTCGAACACCGCACTGGTGCGGCGAATATCCGCCTGACCACGCATCGCCATGCCGACGGCGGCGACCACCGCCAGTGCCATCACCAGCAGCGCGGTGATCAACGCCACGCCACGCTGCTGCCGCCGCCCGTTCATAGGCCCACCGCCATCAGCCGGCGAATCTCGCCCAGGCCAGGCATATCCAGCACCACCTCGACCGCCACCGGCAGGCCGCCCCCCTCCGGATCGGCATCAGGCAATGGCCAGGCATCCACTCGCTCCAGCCCCGACGGCGTGCGCACGATGAACAGGAAGGCGCTCTCCATACCCAACTGCTGGCCCTCTTCCACCAGCTCAGCGAAAGGCCGGATGCGCATGCTGTCGACATCGACAATATCCACCCCCGGCCACAATCGCCGCTCCAGCCCGCGCTCGGTGATCTGCCAGGCGGTTCGACGCAGACGCTGTTCACCACCTGCCCCGGCACGCACCAGTTCCAGCAACTGCTGTTCGCCGCCGGCGCGCAAGCGCAGTGGCGGCAACGGATCACCGAACTCGTCACGCACCTGCACATCCACCACCTGGGCCAGATCACGCTCCAGCACACTGAGGGTAACCTGCAGGTCAGCCAGCCGTTGCGCCTGCTCGCGGGTGATGTGGTCGGCATTCAGAACCGCGCGCAGCCCCTGGTAGGCGACCATGCTCATCACCGCGAACACCGCCATGGCGATGAGCATTTCCAGCAAGGTGAAACCACCCTGCCGCCCTGTGCGCCTGCCGATCATGGCAGCATGAATCCGGATACGCTGGCCCGCTGCGCCTGCTCGCCCTGGTCGGCCAGCCACAGGCGGATATCCACGCGCTTCACCGCCGGCAGCGGAAACGGCGTGGTGGCAGTGTAGTCACTCATCTCCACCCGGTAGGCGAAACGGTACGGCCCCATCAGCACATCGCCGGTACGCCCGCCTTCGGCAATCGCACGCATGCCGGTCTGAAACTCGGTCAGCAGGTTCTGTCCGGCCCAGTGCGCCAACGTGCGCTCCTGCAGGTAGGCCGTGTTACGCGCATGGTCGGCACCGGTCTTGACCAGTGCCGCCAGTGCCACCGCCAGCACGGTCAGCGCCACCAGTACCTCCAACAGGGTGAAACCGGCCTCGCGGCTACGGCGATTCAATCGCATCCAGCACCTCGACACGGCCTTCCAGGCCGACTTCTATATGGCGTACCAGATCCTTGCCCGGCACCCGCAGGGTAATCAGTGCCGGGGTCATTTCCCCGGTATTGCCCAGCCGCACATGCGGCTCCCAGCCGCGGGTCTGGGGCAAGGGAGTACGTTCGCCATCCAGGTCCAGCTGTAGCTCGATCAGACCCTGTTCAAACTGCCGCGGCCCCAGCTGCGGGTCGATCAGCGGGCGCCATTCGCGGGTGCTGTCATCCAGCATCACCAGCTCGAGAAAGCTGTAGCCATCGCGGCGCAGGCCCAACGCCCGGTCCGATTCGCCGGTGATCAGCAGCTCATCCCGGGCCAGGCGCAGGGTGGCAGCCAGCCGCTCAGACTCGGAGCGCAGCTTGCGCTCGGCGCCATCACCCAGCGACAGGGTCGCCAGCCCGGCGACGATGCCGATCAGCACCAGCACCACCAGCAGCTCCATGAGGGTGAAGCCGTGCTGCAATGCGCTCATGCCACGCTGCGACTGGCGGACACTCATACTTGGGACGTCCTCCTCATGTGTTTTGGCCTCACCCTGATTCGGGTTATCGAGCGCCTCGGGCCGCAATCGGCTCGACAACGGCTTTGGTGTCGCTGCAAGGTTTCAGGCGTAGCGCAGGCGCACTACGCCCCAATCTCGAGTAGCCCCCAAGTACCGGGGCTGCTGCAAATATCTCTAATCCAATGCGCCGGACCAGGTTGTCGAGCGCCCGCTCGACGACTCAGCAACCCCGTCAACGCCCCCGATTACCCTCGGGCTCCTCCACATTCCAGTTGCCGATATCGGCATTGGCATCGGTGCCACCGGGCCGGCCATCGGCGCCCAGGCTGTAGATGTCATATTCACGATCATCGCGCCCCGGACGCAGATATTGATATTCGTTACCCCAGGGGTCCTTCTGCAGGCGGTCGATATAGCCGCCGGCGCGCCAGTTACGGGCGGTGTCATTGCCGCTTGGCCGCTCCACCAGCGCGCGCAGGCCCTGCTCGGTGGTCGGGTAGTTGAAATTGTCCAGTCGATACAGGTTCAGCGCGCTTTCCAGCGCGCGGATATCATTCTGCACCTTGGTGATCCGCGCCTGGTCGGGGCGGTCCATCACCCGCGGTACCACCACTGCCGCCAGAATACCGAGGATGACCACCACCACCATGACCTCGATCAGGGTGAAGCCGCGCTGGGCAAGGGATGCTTTTCGTACGTTATGGGACATATCAATTAACCAGTTGGTTGAGTTCAAAGATCGGCAACAGGATGGCCAGCACGATAAGCAGTACCACGCCCCCCATCGCCAGGATCAGCAAGGGCTCGAACACGCCCATGACCATGGCAATCCGTGCCTCCAGCTCCCGTTCCTGAGTCTCCGCTGCCCGCTCGAGCATCTTGTCCAGCGTGCCGCTGCTTTCGCCACTCTTGATCAGGCTCAGGGTCATCGGTGGGAAGTAGCCGCTGCGCTCCAGCGCATGGCCGATACCCGAGCCCTCGCGGACCTTCTTCGCCGCGTCCATGACCGCTTCGCGCATCGGGGTGTTGCTGATCACGCTGGCGCTCATATTCAGCGCCTCGAGCAGTGGAACCCCACTACCGGCAAGGATATTCAGCGTACGCGCAAAACGCGCGGTATTCAGGCCACGTACCAGCCGCCCGATCAACGGCAGCCGGAGCAAGCCGTTGTCCCAGCGGCGGCGGGCACTCGGTCGTTTCAGGATCTGCCGGGTCAGGATCACCAGCCCGACGATCGACAGCAGCATCAGCCAGCCCCAGTGGCGGACCGTGTCACTGGTGGCGATCAGCGCCCGGGTCAGCCAGGGCAGTTGCTGGTTCATCCCGGCGAAGACCTGCACCACCTCCGGCACCACATAGGTCAGCAGTGCCACCACCACCAGCAAGGCCACCACGGTGAGGATCGCCGGATAGAACATTGCCAGCTGGATCTTCTGGCGCATGGCGTTCTGCGCCTCGACGTTGTCAGCCAGGCGCTCCAGTACCAGATCCATGCGCCCGGCCTGTTCACCGGCGGCAATGGTGGTGCGGTAGATGGCCGGGAACACCGAGGGGAACTCCCCCATGGCGTGGGCCAGTGGCAGACCTTCCATCACCCGGGTCCGCACTGCGGACAGGGTCGCCTTGACCTTGGGCGCTTCGCTCTGCCGGGCCACGGTGCCCAGCACTTCCTCGATCGGCATGCCGGCCTTGGCCAGGGTTGCCATCTGCCGGGTCGCCAGGGACAGCTCCAGCGGCTTGATGCGCCGCTGCAGGACCGGCATGCGCAGCAGCGATGGCTTTTCCGCCACCTCGGTCACCGCCATCGGCATCAGCCCCTGCTCGCGCAGGCGCGAGCGCACCTGGCGGGAGGAATCGCCCTCTTCCACCCCCTTGCGGGTGCGGCCGGCTGGATCCAGGGCAACGTACTCGAAAGCCGGCATGCTCAGTCCTCCCTGGTCACACGCAGGACTTCTTCCAGCGTGGTATCCCCGGCCAGTACCCGGCGCAGGCCATCCTGGCGGATACCCAACTGCGCCAACCGCGCATGCCGCACCATGGCCTGCTCGCTGGCCCCGTCATGGATCAGGCCGCGCAGGGTGTCGTCGATCTCGATCAACTCATAGATACCGGTACGCCCGCGATACCCGCTGCCGTTGCACTGCGAGCAGCCGACCGGGCTGTACAGCGTCGGCGCCTGCTCCGGTGCGATATCCAGCAGGCGGCATTCGCTGGGCGTGGCGACATGCGCCTTGCGGCAGTCCGGACACAGGGTGCGCACCAGGCGCTGGGCCAGCACACCGTTGAGCGTGCTGGCCAGCAGGAACGGCTCGACGCCCATGTCCCGCAGACGGGTAATCGCGCCGATGGCGGTGTTGGTATGCAGGGTGGAGAACACCAGGTGACCGGTCAGACTCGCCTGGATGGCGATCTGCACGGTTTCCAGGTCGCGGATCTCACCAACCATCACCACATCCGGATCCTGACGCAGGATGGCGCGTAGACCACGGGCGAAGGTCATGTCGACCTTGGTGTTGATCTGGGTCTGGCCGATGCCATCGAGGTAATACTCGATCGGATCTTCCACGGTGAGGATATTGCGGCTGCGGTCGTTCAGCCGCATCAGCGCCGAATACAGCGTGGTGGTCTTGCCCGAGCCGGTCGGCCCGGTGACCAGCACGATGCCATGCGGGCGGCTGATCACCCGCTCCATGGACTGGTAATGCTCATCACACATGCCCAGCTGGCGCAGCTCCAGACGCCCGGCCTGCTTGTCCAGCAGACGCAGCACCACCCGCTCGCCATGCCCGGACGGCAGCGTCGAGACCCGCACATCCACTGCCCGCCCGACCAGCCGCAGGCCGATACGCCCATCCTGCGGCAGGCGTTTCTCGGCGATGTCCAGCTTGGCCATGACCTTGATCCGCGAGACGATGACCGGCGCCAGCGCCCGCGGTGGCTCCAGCACTTCGCGCAGTACACCATCGACCCGCAGGCGGATCGACAGCCGGTTCTCGAAGGGTTCGATATGGATATCCGAGGCGTTCTCCTTGACCGCTTCGGACAGCAGCGCGTTGATCAGGCGAATGATCGGGGCTTCATCCTGGGATTCGAGCAGGTCTTCCGGCTCGGCCAGCGACTGGGCTACCGACATCAGATCGGCATCCTCGCCCAGCCCCTCGACGAACTGCATGGCGTCGTTGGCCGAGCGCTCGTAGCGGTCACGCAGGCGGGCGGCAAAGGCGTCGTCATCCAGCAGTTGCGGGCGCAGCGGATGGCCGGCCAGACGGCGCAGCTCCAATAACGCCTGGGGATCGCAATCGGCACGCACGAATACATCCAGCTGGTTGTCACGCAGCTGGTCGGGCAACACGCCGAAGCGGCGGGCAAACCGATAGCCGGTTTCGGCCTGCAACCCTGCCTCGGGCAGTACCGTGCTGATGTCATTGTCGATCACGGGCACCTCCCTGCTGGTCATCGTGCCCCCGGTGGCGCAGGAATCGGGTTTCTTACCGCAAGATTGTCCTGGCTGGCATTCTCGAAGGGCGGCGGCAAGGTCAGCAGGTAGTTCCAGTCGGGCAGCACCGGCATGTCGCGGCGCGGCAACAGGCTGTCATTGCGCCCCTGCTCCTTCAACTGCTGATCACGAATATAGCTGTATTTGGCGTGGGTCAGGCTTTCCGCCACCGCGGTATCACGCACGATGACCGGCCGCAGGAACACCATCAGGTTACGCTTTTCAACGCTGGCGGTGTCATAACGGAACAGCCGGCCGAGGCCAGGGACATCACCGAGGAAGGGCACCTTGTCCCGGGTCTCCACCATCTGGTCGTCGATCAGGCCACCCAGCACGATCAACTGATTGTCATCGACCATGACATGGGTATTGAGGCTGCGCTTGTTGGTGATCAGATCCGCGGCGCCACTGGCGCCGGGGGCGATCTGTGATACTTCCTGGGCGATCTCCAGACGTACGGCATTGCCTTCGTTGATCTGCGGACGAATGCGCAGCTTGATACCCACGTCCTCGCGCTGGATGGTGTCGAACGCCTGGCCGGAGTTCTCCACCGAGCGACCGACGATGAACGGCACGTTCTGACCGACGACGATCTCCGCCTCTTCGTTATCCAGCGTCAGCAGGCTCGGCGTGGACAGGATGTTGCTCGAACTGTCGCCCTGCAGGGCGTTGATCAGCAGGCCGATCTGGGTGCTGCCGATGGTACCGACACCACCCAGTGTGGCACCGTCGGACAGTGACGGCGGTGTGGTGATGTCCCCTTCGAGAAAGCCGTTGATGCCGGCGGCGAGGTTGAGAATACCGCCACTGCCGCGGGCAAAGTTGATGATGCCCACACCTTTGCCTTCATTGGCAAAGCCCCACTGCACACCCAGTTCCTTGGCCCGGTCATAGGACACCTCGGCGATGACCGCCTCGACCAGCACCTGCGCCCGACGGATATCCAGTTGCCGGATGATCTGCGCCATTTCCCGGCTCAACTCCGCCGGACCATAGATCACTACCGAGTTGGTGCTCTCATGGGCCTGGATCCGCACCCGCGTTTCCCGGTTGCCGTAACCGTAGGAACTGGAGCTGCCGGTACTGCTCGAAGAACTGCTGCCCACCGCACCGTTTTCCGTATCCCGGCCCTCGGCGATGCCGCGCAGCACTTCGGCCACGTCCTCGGCCTTGGCATAACGCAGGTAGTGCACCTGGGTGTTGCCCTCATCCCCCGGCACATCCAGTTGGCGGATCATGGCGCGGTAGGCCAGGCGCTTCTGCGGATCGCCCAGCAGTACCAGCGCATTGGTACGCTCGTCGGCGATCACCCGCACGCGCTTGGCAACGTTCTCCTCCGGTCTGGCGATGTTCAACCCTTCGGTGATGCGTACCAGTTCCAGAGCCGAGGCGTGCTCCAGTGGGATCACCTCGAAATCTTCCATCGATTCCTGGTCGATACGCTGGATCAGACCTTCGATACGGCGCACGTTGGCGGCAGTATCGGCAATCACCAGCGAGTTGGATTCGGCAGCCGCCGCCAGATGCCCGCCCTTGGGTACCAGCGGGCGCAGGATACGTACCAGCTGGCTGGCATCCAGGTGGCGCACACTGATCACATGGGTGATGAACTCGTCACCCCGGCTGTGGCTCTCCAGCGAGCCCACTTCGTTTTCCTTGGCCTGCACCTCGGGGACGATACGCACCGTGCCCTCGGCACCGGTCACCGCGGCGAAACCATAGGATTTCAGCACGCCGAGAAACAGGTCATACAACTCGCCCCGCTTGATCGGCTGACCGGAAACCACATTGACCTGCCCGCGCACGCGCGGGTCGACGATGAAGTTGATCCCGGTCTCCTGGCTGACGATCTCGATCAGGCCATTGATATCGGCATCGCGCAGATTCAGCACCAGCTCTTCACCGCTGTCCTGCGCGACCGGGGTCTGGGCCATCACAGCGCTGCCCAGCAGGCTCAGGGTCAGGGCCAGCGGCAGGGCGTAACGGGTCTTGGGCAACAACATCATAGGCATCCTGGTCTCAATCCATGCTAATCGTTATGTTCATCGGTTCTCCGTTACGCTCCAGAGACACTGATACCGAACTGGCATCGGCAAGCTCCTTCAGCAGGTCGCGGTAATCGTTGATCTCGGATACCGGACTGCCGTTGACCTCGGTGATCACGTCGCCGGCAACCAGCCCGGCTGCTTCGAACTCCCGGGCATTGCGTGCCGGACTGACTTCCAGCCCATAGAGAGCGCCATCCTGCATTACCGGATTGGCACTGATGACGTCGAGAAAACGTTGGGGGTTGTCGACCCAGGCATCGCGATCGATACGCGGCGCGGCACCACTATCAAGTGCATCGCTGGCCGCCGCGGGCAAGGCCGGCGCACCGCGGCGACTGGCCGGTGCCGCAGCGTTGTCGTAACGCTTGAGACGCAACGTTTCCAGGCGGCCACCGCGATTGAGGATGACCCGGTCAGACAGCACCTCCTGCAGCGTGACATCACCCGGCAGGGAGGCACCCACGCGATACAGTTTTTCCGATTGTCCACGCGGTAGCAGAATGGCCGCGCTGCGACTCGGGTCGGGATCGGACAGTACACCCTTGAGCGACCAGCTCAGCGAGGTTTCCGGGACATGTACCGCACGACTGGCGCTCTTGCTCGCAGCGCTGCCGAACACGGAAAGACGAGCCAGTTCCTGGAAGCCGCCACGTTCACCGGCAGCGGGCTCGGACTGGATGATACTGGAAGGGGCATTGGCGGCAGCAGGCAGGATGCTCGAGGGCTCCAGCACCGCCCAGGTCAGGCGTCCCAGCAAGATAGCAGTGATAGCCACCAACACAAAGGTTGCAAACCTGACCACAGAATCCAATGTGAAACGGGCTACCAATGGCATGCATTCTCCTGGCAAAGTTCGCGGCCGGCTGGCCACATGATCAGCCGCCAGAGGCTACCGACCTTTCTTTGCAGTTTTATTGTTATGTCCCTGAAATATTCTTTCAGCCGACCGATTGTCACGAATTTGCCATACACCAGCAACCCCTCAATCTCAAATAACGGAGGCGTAGCACGCTACCGGTCGATGGAGACCGCTCTCAATAACCTGTTTGGGTGAGTCAGAAACGCAGAAGTGTCCCATCCAGAGCTGTTTCACACGCGGCATGGGCGGCGGAGGATCAAGGCTGACAGCGGACTTGCAGAAGGGAAATAACGCAGAAATCGTCAGGGTGACCGCGGCGAGATACACCGCGGCCACCCTGTCCGATCGTCGGGATGGATCAGCTACCGATCACACCGCCATCGTCTTTCCAGATCACCACAGTGGCCGAGCGCGGCGGCACCCGCACCGGATTGCGGTCCGGCCAGCTGCTGCGCACGTAGCGGCGGTCGGTACCCCACTCCGCCGGCGTGGTGGTGGCGCCAGGGTGCTGCACGTTGATGAACATGGTCTTCTGGTCAGGCGTGGTAATCACACCGGTGATTTCCTGGCCAATGGGGCCGGTCAGGAAGCGACGCAGTTCGCCGGTGGCGGGATCGGCACAGAGCATGGCGTTGTTGCCGAAGACCTCGAACACGCCGGTGTTCTGGCTGCCTTCACCGATATCGGTCTGGATCCAGACCCGGCTGTCCTTGTCGATCCACAAGCCATCCGGCGAGCTGAGCAGGTTGTCAGCGGTCAACGCGACATCCTCGGAACCATCCGCCGCCTCACCCGGGATCCTGCCCTTGAGATTGGCCTGGCCACTGATGCCATCATCACCACCGAACAGGAAGATATCCCACTCGAACGTGGTTGAGGCATGCTCACCATTGGCCTCCTGCCAGCGGATGATATGGCCATGCTGGTTATTGATACGGGGGTTGGCACCGATTTCGGTGGAGCGCCCGCTGTTGTTGGTCAGGGTGAAATAGACATCACCGTTGTTCGGGTCCACCGCACCCCACTCCGGGCGATCCATCGGCGTGCCGCCCATGATGCCAGCGGCGAGGCGGGTATTGACCAGCACGTCGGCCTGATCGGCGAAGCCATTGGCAGCATCCAGACCATTCTGGCCATAGACCAGCGGCAGCCATTCCCCGGTGCCGTTGTCGTTGAACTTGGCGACATACAGGATGCCGGTATCCAGGATCGAACCATCGGTGGAGCCTTTCACGAACGGCTGCTCGCTGACGAACTTGTAGATGAACTCGTTGGCAGAGTCATCGCCGGAGTAGCAGACCACCGGCTGACCTTCGATTGCCGGACCGAAGACCACGCCCTCGTGGCCGAAGCGGCCCAGGCTGGTGCGCTTCTTCGGTGTGCTGGTCGGATCGAAGGGGTCGATTTCCACCATCCAGCCGAAGCAGTTCGGTTCGTTGCGGTAGTCTTCGGTGGCGCTGGCGCCAGTGCTGGTGGCATCGAAGCGGGTGAACTCCTCGCCACCACCATTGGCCAGCGCCCAGCGGTAGCGGCTGTCCTGCGCACCGATACCATAGCGCGCATGCTCGCGGGGCAGCGGATTGTCCCTGTTGCCGAAATAGCCGGCCCAGTTCTCCTCGGCGGCCATGTAGGTATTCCATGGCGTCACACCCATGGCGCAGTTGTTCAGCGTGCCGCGGGTGGCATGGCCCTCTGGGCTGTATTTGGTCTTGACCAGATTGCTGCCGCGCACCGGACCATGCAGTTCCATCGGTGTCAGGCCGGTAACTCGGCGGTTGTAATCGCTCTGCACCAGCTCCCAGCGGTTGTCCCCACGCTTTTTCACGTGTACCACCGAGACGCCGTGGGCATTCAGTTCCTTGAGCGCCTGATCACGGTCGCGCGTGCCATCACCGCGCATGACCACCGCACCACTACCCAGCGCCACGCCAATGTGATCGAGGTGCATGAAGCGCGGCTCGACGTATTCGTGGTTCATCACCAGCAGACCTTCATCGGAGCTGCCCTCGAAAGGCTCTTCGCCCTCGATCGGGAAGAAGTGCATGCCGTCATGGTGCGAACCCACCTGCATGCCCTGCTCGGCGCCGGTATTCGCCAGGTCGAAGGCCGGATACTCGCCGGTGATCGGCGTGCCCCAGGGTAGAATCACCTGATAGCTGTACCCTTCCGGCACCACGATCTCATCCGACTCGCTGGTCGGCACCGCGGTGAAACCGATCAGCGGTCCGGTCTCGCCACCACCATTGCCTGGTGCATCGTCATCATCGCGGCTGCTGGAGTTGCTCAGGCACCCGGCCAGACCCAGGCTCATGAACCCGAGGGCGGTCGCGCCGGCACTGCCCTTGAGCAGGGTACGCCGAGCGAGCCGGGCTTCCAGTACGCGGGCAAAGGGTTTGTTGTCCGTGTAGCTGAGTTGCGGCTCGTCACCGTTACCATTGTCAACGATGGTGATGTTGTTGCGAATTTCATCAGACATCCGTACTTCCCTCTACAGGCTATGGTTATGATCGGTAGAGGATGGAGTCCGCAGATGAAAGGGAGGCGACTGTCCGGTGAAGGTTTGACGACGGAAAAATGACACTGGGCGATGCTGCCAGCCGGGGACGGCGGACCCTAGCCTGCTCCAGTCCCCAGGAGCACTATCACCAGCGCCACCGCCAGCAGTAACGAGATACCCTGCCAGACCGCCACCGGATTGCGCTCCAGCAGCGGCACACCCTGCCCCACCAGGTTCCTGCTGCTGGGTTGGCAAAGCGCGAAGGTGAACTCCGAAAGCGCGGCGTAACGTTTGTTCGGGTCGGGCTGCAGCGCCTTCTTCAGCACCTCATCCAGCCACACCGGGAGATCCTGGCGGCAACTGGTCACACTGCGGTACTTCAACCGCAATTGCGCTGCGCGGGTAGTGGCCTTGGCCACATCGGTGCCGTAGGGAAGCCTGCCGGTGAGCATCTGGTAGGTCATCACTCCCAGCGCGAACAGGTCCGAACGGGAGCTGCCTGGGTAACCGAGAAAATACTCCGGTGCCGAGTATTGCAACGTACCCAGCAAGGGGGCTGCGCTGTCATCGAGTTCCATTTCATCGAGCCCGGCCACGTAGACGGAGCCGAAATCGATGATCCGGACCGTGCCGACACGATCGATCATGATGTTCTGTGGCCGCAGATCCTGGTGCAGCATGTCGAGCCGATGGAATGCCCTCAACCCCTTGGCGATCTGCTCGACGATATCGCGCACGGTCTGCAGGTCCGGCCTGGGATGATCGAGCATCCACTGCTGTAGCGTCTGGCCCTCGACGAATTCGCTGACGGTATAGAGATGCCGCCGCGGGCGCCTCTGCGCGGCGGCCTTGAGCACATGCGGACTGTCAATCCGCCGGGCGACCCACTCCTCCAGCATCAGCCGCTCGAGGTAGGCACGATCCCCCCGCAGGTCGATGGATGGCACTTTCAACACCAGGGACTCGCCAGTGTCGTTGTCCGTGGCCAGATATACATGGCTGCGACTGCTGGCATGCAGCTCGCGCTCTATGGTGTAACCTTCGAACACCGTGCGACTTTCCAGTAGCGGCGCCGGCGGCAGGTCGGCGAGATGCTGGCTGAACTCGCCCGCCGTGGGTGCTGGCAGATCGTCCACGCGCACCAGCTGTACGGTCAGGTTGTCAGCGCTGCCCTGCTGCAGGGCGTGTTCAACGATCCGCTGCGCAGCACCATCCAGATCGTCAGCCTGCTCGGCAAGCAGGGAGCGGAGCGTCAGGGCGTCGATGAATTCATGCACCCCGTCAGTGGCAAGGATGAAGATGTCGTCCTGCTCGATGCCAAGCGAGAGATGATCGATCTCCAGATGCGGGCCGATGCCCAGGGCCCGGGCCAGATAGCTGATATCCGCTGACACCCGCAGCCGGTGATCGGTAGTCAGCTGTTCCAGATCCCTCCCGCGCAGACGATAGATCCGTGAGTCGCCCACATGAAACAGATAGGCCGTCGCGGACTTGATGATCAGCGCGCTGAAGGTGCAGACATAACCGCGATCACTGTCATAGCGGTATTCGCTCTGGCGCGTCTGGGAGTACAGCCAGGAGTTGGTCGCCGCCAGTACCCGCTGGGCCGACTTGCGTACCGACCAGGCGTCCGGCGTACAGTAGTAGTCCGCCAGGAAGCCAGCCACCGCGGTCTGGCTGGCGATATGACTGACGGCACTGGTGCTGATGCCGTCGGCCAGTGCGACCACGATCCCCTTTGAACCCAGTTGGGGCTCCCGCGGAATACAGGCGCCATGGAAGTCCTGATTGAGCTCCTTGCGCCCCCGCTCCGAAGCCTGGCCGAGGGCGATACCCAGACGTCCTTGCAATGATGCCCGGGCGGAATCCGCCCGGGCCTGGCGCAGCTTCATGCCGGCTGGCGCAACTGGGCCCGCTTGGGCGCGGTCTTGATGTGCGTGGTATACAGGGTCAGCCCGGTGAATGCCAATCCACCCACCAGGTTGCCCAGTGCGGTGGGGATCTCGTTCCAGATCATGTAGTCCATTACCGAGAAATCACCGCCCATGATCATGCCGAAGGGAAACAGGAACATGTTCACCACCGAATGCTCGAACCCCATGTAGAAGAACAGCATGATCGGCATCCACATGGCAATCGCCTTGCCACCAACGGTGGTGGAGATCATCGCGCCCACTACCCCCATCGAGACCATCCAGTTGCACAGCATGCCCCGCAGGAAGATGGTCGCCCAGCCGGCCGCGCCGTATTCGGCATAGCCCAGGGTGCGGCTCTCACCGATATGTGAGATCTTCTCGCCCACCTCACCCGCATCGATGGAAAAGCCATAGGTAAAGACGAAGGCCATCATGAAAGCGACGGTCAGCGCGCCGGCAAAGTTGCCGAGGAACACCCAGCCCCAATTACGCAGGATCGTTGCCGGAGTCACTCCTGGGCGCCGATCGAGCAAGGCCAGCGGCGTCAGCATGAAGACCCCGGTCAACAGATCGAAGCCCATGAGATACAACATGATGAACCCGACCGGGAACATTACCGCACCCAGCAAGGGAGAGCCGGTCTGTATGGTCACGGTGATGGCGAACACCGCCGCCAAAGCCAGGATCGCCCCGGCCATGAAGGCCCTGATCAAGGTATCCCGGGTGGACATGAACAGCTTGGACTCGCCAGCGTCCACCATTTTTGAGACAAACTCGGCCGGTACAAGATAGGACATGGATGCTTTCCTTGTTGGGGGATCAGTTGGCTGCGGCGTTGGTGCCGACTGCGAGAATCTCTACCTGGTCACCCTTGATACGGGCAGGCCAGACCTTGAGTGACTGCTCCGGCTGCTCCAGACAGTGTCCGTCCTCCAGCCGGAAGTGCTGCTTGTAGAGAGGTGAGGCAACCACCACCGCCCCGTTGAGCTGACCGACAATACCCCTGCCGATCACGTTGGCGCCGGACTGCGGATCACGATTATGGATCGCGTATACCTGCTCGCCACCTTGCGCCTGGGGCAGGTGGAAAAGCGCTATCTGAGCCCCGGCAAACCAGGCAACGACGCCGGAGTTGGCCACCAGGTCCTGGCGGCGGCACAACGGCTGCCAACTGGCGGCGGGGTTCGATGTAACGGTGACGGCATTGGCCTGGCTCATCAGAGTACCTCCTCGGTGACGGGAATCAGTGTCAGTTCAGCATCGTTCGCCGGGCGACGTTGACCGCGCTCGGTGACAAAGCGGATATCGGGATCTGCACCTGCGCTATTGACGAAGGTGCGAAAACGCTTGAGTTTTTCCGGGTCCTGGATGGCGTTGGCCCATTCGCATTCATAGCGGTCGACCACCAGTTGCATCTGGGCTTCCAGCTCTGCTGCCAGCCCCAGACTGTCGTCGATGATCACCTGACGCAGGTAGTCGAGCCCGCCGTCGAGGCTTTCCCGCCATACCGAGGTGCGCTGCAGGCGGTCGGCGGTGCGCACGTAGAACATCAGGAAGCGGTCGATGTAGCGCACCAGGGTCTGGTCATCCAGGTCGGTAGCGAACAGCTCGGCGTGACGCGGGCGCATGCCACCGTTACCGGCCACATACAGGTTCCAGCCCTTGTCGGTGGCGATCACGCCGATGTCCTTGCTCTGCGCCTCGGCACATTCACGGGTGCAGCCGGAGACGCCGAACTTGATCTTGTGCGGGGCGCGCAGTCCCTTGTAGCGGTTCTCCAGGCTCAGGGCCATGCCCACACTGTCCTGTACGCCGTAGCGGCACCAGGTGCTGCCGACGCAGGACTTCACCGTGCGCAGGGATTTGCCGTAGGCGTGGCCGGTTTCGAAACCAGCGGCGATCAGTTCACCCCAGATCGCCGGCAGTTCATGCAACTGGGCGCCGAACAGGTCGATGCGCTGGCCACCAGTGATCTTGGTGTACAGGTCGTACTTGCGCGCCACCTCACCCAGCACGATCAGCTTCTCGGGGGTGATCTCGCCGCCAGCGATGCGCGGCACCACCGAATAGGTGCCGTTCTTCTGCATGTTGGCCATGAAGGTATCGTTGGTATCCTGTAGCGGCACCAGCGACGGGGCCATGACCGGCTCGTTCCAGCAGGAGGCCAGGATCGAGCCCACCGCCGGCTTGCAGATATCGCAGCCGATGCTGCCCCGGCCATGCCGGGCCAGCAGATCCTCGAAGCGGGTGATGCCCTCGACCCGGACAATGCCATACAACTCCTGGCGGGTATGGGCAAAGTGTTCGCACAGGCTCTTGTCCACGGCGATGCCGCGGGCGCCAAGCTCATGCTCGAATACCTGCTTGAGCAATGCGCTGCACCCACCGCAGCCGGTACCGGCCCGGGTGATCGCCTTCAAGGCCCCCAGTTCGGTCACCCCGTCCGCGACCTGACAGCACACCGCCCCCTTGCTGACGTTATGGCAGGAACAGATGATCGCCGCGTCCGGCAGCGCCTCGGCACCCAGTGCCGGCGTGCCGTCGGACTGCGGCAGAATCAGGCTCGATGGGTCCTGCGGCAGCCGGATACCGTTCTGTGCGTACTGCAACAGCGTATCGTAGTAGCTGTTGTCACCGACCAGCACCGCGCCCAGCACATGCTTGCCGTCCGCCGACACCACCAGCCGCCGGTAGCTGGCGTTCAGCTCGTCGATGAAGCGGTAGCTGCGCGAGCCCGGCGTGGCACCCTGGGCATCCCCGATGGAACCGACATCCACCCCCAGCAACTTGAGCTTGGTGGACATGTCGGCACCGGTGAAGCTCTCGAACGACTGCCCGACCAACTGCGCGGCGACGCTGCGTGCCATGCGATAACCCGGCGCCACCAGGCCGAAGATGCTGCCATTCCAGCTGGCACATTCGCCGATGGCGTAGATATCCTCATCGCTGCTGCGGCAGTGATTGTCCACCACCACCCCACCCCGCTCGGCAATGTCCAGGCCGGCCTCCCGCGCCAGCACATCCTGCGGACGAATCCCGGCCGAGAACACCACCAGGTCGGTTTCCAGATGCTCGCCATCGGCGAACTGCATGCGCCAGCGGCAGCTCTCACCGGGCGTGATCGCCGTGGTCGCACGGGACAGATGCACCCCCACCCCCAGCGCCTCGATCTGCGCACGCAACGCAGCGCCGCCCTGGTCATCCAGTTGTACCGGCATCAGGCGTGGGGCGAACTCCACCACATGCGCCTGCAGTCCGAGGGACTTCAGCGCATTGGCCGCCTCCAGGCCGAGCAACCCACCGCCGACCACCACCCCGCAGCGCGCGCCCTCGGCGGCCTGGCGGATGGCATCCAGATCCTCGAGGGTGCGGTAGACCAGCCGCGCCGTGCCTTCGGCACCGGCAATCGGTGGTACGAAGGGAAAGGAGCCGGTAGCCAGAACCAACTGGTCGTAGCGGGTGCGGCCCTCGGCGGTAACCACTTCCTTGCGTTCGCGGTCGATCTGCAGCACCGGCGTGCCCAGGTGCAGATGCAATCCCGACTGTTCATACAGCGCAGCGGAGCCCAGCGCCAGCGACTCGGCATCACGACCGGAAAAATACTCGGACAGGTGCACACGGTCATAGGCCCGCTGGCGCTCCTCGCCAAACACGTGGATCTCATAGCGAGACAGAGCGCCCAGCTCAATCAGTTGCTCGACACAGTGATGACCGACCATACCATTGCCGATCACCACCAGTGTTGCGCTGCGGATCGATGTGACGTTACCGCTCATACTCTTCCCCTTGATAGTCCAGCTGACCAATAGCAGGGATAGAGCAAACGGCGTGCCAGGTATGAGATCAAATCAACCAGGCACCACCAACTACCGGGCTTGACGCTCTGCAGCGATAACGACCGCGGGCATGGTGGTGCAGTGCAGCACCACCCGATTGAACCACGACAGGGCAACCCGGCGGCCCAGGGAGCCTATTTTGGTGCGCCCGCCAGGCAATGAAGAAGGTCAAACCGGAACGGTGCCTCGCATCACATCGTCATTTTCGGTGCAGGCCGTGGATGACGGTGCGAGGGTGACAAAGTGCCATTCGGACGGTGAAAAGACGGGGGCGAAGTCAGTGTCTCCGGCCACCCGGCGCGACAAGCGCGCCGGTTATTCAGCTATCACCCGATGACGGGCTGGCCGCCTGAGATACCGGCATCAACGGCCGTTCACGCGGATCGGCAATAACGATACCCAACTGCCGGAAGCGTTCCAGCATACGCCGGTTGATCTCCCGCTGCACGCCCCAGCGGCCCTTGTCGATACAGCGCATCTGACCGGCCAGGGTGACCATGGAGCCATCCACCGCATCCACTCCCCAGATTTCCATATCCGCCAGAATATTCGCTGAGAAAGCCGGGTCCTTGCGCAGCTCTGCGCCAATGGCCCGGAGTTCGCTGATGGCCTGATTGATGTCGGTGTTATAGGCGACACTGATGCGCACAGCGGCGTTGCCGAGGCCCCGATGGGCATTGTTGACCGTGGTCACCGAGCTGAACGGTACGATATGCAGGGAACCATCGCCGGCGCGCAGGCGCACGGTACGGATCGACAGGTTCTCCACGGTGCCCGACACGCCTGCCACCGTCACCGAGTCGCCGACCTGCATGGCATTCTCCATCAGCAGGAAGATCCCGGTAATGAAATCCTGTACCAGCTTCTGCGAACCGAAGCCGACGGCGACGCCGATGATACTGGCGCCGGCGATCAGGGGTGTGGTGTTGACGCCGATCTGGTTCAGCGTGGTCAGGCCGACGATCAGGGCGATCACCAGAAGCAGACCTGCGCGGAGCATCGGCAGCAGCGTATTGAGCCGCGCGGCACGCAACATATCGCCCTGCTCGCGCCAGCGGGTAATGCGCCGTTCGATGGAGGAGTTCGCCACTTGCCAGACCACCAGCGCGATCGCCACGGCGATGACGATGGTGACGAAGGCGGAGGCCAGGCTGCTGCCAAAGGTCCCGGGCGCGAACCATTGCAGTGCATTCAGCCCCCAGGCCTCGAGCAGTGCCACTACCGTTGCTACGGTAATCACCAGCGAGACCAGCCAGCGCAGCAGCGGATAGTACTGTTCGACAAGCTGGCTACGCAGGTTGGCATGGCTGGCCGGCCTGCGTTCATCCTGGTCCTCGGTAATGCCAGCCAGGCGGCCGAGGGCACCCAGTGCCAGTACCGCAGCCAAACGACCCAGCACGATGATGGCTGCGGAAATGCCGATGAATTCGAGCAGTCTGGTAAATCCATCCTCGATGCGCAGCGCCCAGACTACCCAGACGCCCATGATCAAAACCGCCATCAGCAGCGGCCAGACACCGGCCAGCCAATGCCTCAGCGCGTGCACTGCGCCGTGACGGGTGGGCGGACCGGCAATCCACAGCGCCACTGGCTGGCGAAAACGGAATACCAGGAAGATCAGATTCAAGTGAACCAATAAGGATGTGGTCTTGACGATCACCAGTTGGGCGGCTGGATCGGTGCCAAGAATGCCGAGTGCATTACCAATCGCCACACCAAAGGTGGCGAGGATGACCAGTCGGCGTGTCCATCGGTGTATCTGCTCTGCACCGACATCACCCACCTGGACGATACGCAGGCTGGCATCGGCTGGCGACAACAGCAGACGTACCACGGCCATGACCACACGGGTGATTACATAGGCGTAGATGAATTCGCGGGTAACCAGGTGGGTGCGCGCATCCAGCCCCGGCAGCAGTTGCAGGACCAGAGCCGCAATGCCGAAGAACAGCCCCAGCGGCAACAGGTCCAGCACGAAGCTGGCCAGGGCAAAGGGCAGTCGACGCAATGCCTTCAATTCGGATTCGACCGGGGCTGCGGCAGCCGGGGGCGGGACCGGTGATGCGGTACGTGCCGCAGCTGGATCGAGCCATTCCTCAGCGTCGGGCGCTGAATCCGCGCCGGAATCATGGGCTCCGACCTGCACCTCTTCCACATACTCAACACCGTCGCGCTGGGTCTGGACCAGCGCAGTGTTGCTGTCGAGCGGCCGCAGCGCAGCCTGGGCCGCGGGGTCGATGGCTTCCGGAACCGGCGCTGGAGCAACGACAGCTGGTGCCGGCACTCGCGATTCCGCCTGGTTGGCACTGGTCATCAGACTGATCACGGATTTGCGCAGCAGACGGCGCAGCAGCCATTCCAGACACAACCCGGCACCAAAGACGATGGCCAGATCGATCAGCGTCTGCAGCAACAGCATGCGGCCCACTTCATTGAGAAAGGTGGTCTGGAACCAATAGGGTAGCTCGCCCGCCGCCTGGGCAATCCGCACCAGTTGCGCACGCAGCCCATCAGCCCAGTCGCCGACCTGATCCAAGGTGCGGGCGACCAGGCCGCCGGCCTCCAGGGGCACTATGGTGCTTAACGGCGACTCCTCTTCCACTGCGGATGTTTCATCATCAGCAGGCTCGACCGGTTGGGGGGTGTCGTCCGGTACCTCACTGGCAATGGCCTCCAGTGCCCGTACCACCTCGTCCCGCCGCTCATCGTCCTGCAGTGTATCGAGCACTTGCCGCGCCTGCGTCGGGCTCAACTCTGTCTGGTCGACAGTCTGTGCGGATACCGCAGCAACCGGCATGAACAACAGAGCCAATAACAACGTAACAAACCCTGGCAGCTTCGTTCTCAGCATAGTGTCCGTCCAATTCCCCGTGGAGATGCCCGCTCAATATAAACATTGCCGGGCCTGCGGCCCAGCTGTTCATTATTCGAGCCCATGAATGCCGTTTGGGTTCATCTTTCGATAGTGGGTGAATGACTGTCGCAGAGAGATGCGCCAGAGAAGAGCTCGGCGATGGCGTTCCTATGTCTGTGCTGCAGGCGTAAGCCGGACGAGGATAAAAAAACCCAGCCGAGGCCGCCCGAAGGGTAGCCGCAACCGTCGCACGCTGGCCCGTGAGGCGCTGCAACAGGCGTACCCTGATGGGGAACTGGGATTCTGGGAAGCCGTCGCACAGCAGGCCGCTGATGGAGACTTGCAAGCCGCCGCCATGATTGGCGACCGCCTATACCCGAAGCTGAAGCCGACCAACGAGCCGGTGGAGCTATCGGAAGCCCTAGACGGCAGCCCCGGCGAAGTGGCCCGCGCAATCATGTGAATGGCTGGTGCTGGAGAGCTGACAACAGATCAAGCCAGGGAGCTGCTATCCACGCTGGCGGACATGTGCAAGATCGTTGAGGCAACCGAGCTTGAGCAGCGTATTGAGGAGCTGGAGGCGATCCATGAGCAAGTCCCGGTGAAGATAGCAGCGATTACATGAACCGCGTACCACCGGAGTCACTGGAAGGGCTGCTAGTTGCCTTTGGAGTAATGGAGCCATGAAGCGAATCAAGCAACGGCTGATAACACTGGAGCAGGCATCGACCAGCGGGGGCCAGCGTATCACCCGCATAGAACTGGTGAACGCTATGACCGGCAAAGTAGGAGCAGTTATCCATATTGGTGGCCCGGAGAGCGACGCTGAAGTGCTACAGGTGCTGACGTATAAGCATGAGACAGACCCGCCCCGGAAGCACACCCCAGCAAAACTAGCTCCGCCGCCTCAACGCGCCAGGGATTTACGGGACATGCTTTACTCCAGGCAAAAAACGCGGGAGCGGGTTCAAATAAGTTAATTAGGTGTTATGGCACGCAGCGTTTTGAGTATTGATAAGCAACATCGAAGCCAAAGGCACTATAAGTGGCGTCTCTAGCCACGCCCGAAGGCCACTCTACGTATCTGGTAATGAACTCCCGGCCATGCCGGAGCTGGCTGATAATTTCAGCACTAGCCGCTTTACCTGCCGATACGTTTTGGGCTGGGTGTGAATCAACTCTTACGGTCTCGGGGTGACCAGGATATGTCTCGCCCATGACACCGACCAGCTCCATATCCCCCATCCGACTCACGGACAGGTTACCCTTCACAATCCGGGCGATCCTGTCGTCAGTCACTTTGTCCTCACGACATATCACAGTCCACATCGAACCATCGGGGCCGCCAGAGAACTCAGCCCGGCCAGAAGAGTGATCAATCCTATAATCCATTTCTCGATACCTGCCGCGTTCAATCGGTAGACAACTGCCGCCGAAGTCTTCCATGCGCACAGACCCGCGCTCATCCAGAACGCTTACTGTAGGCGGCTGACTGTTAACGCACGCCTGCTTCTCAGCCGCTATTTGCTGCATTTGCAGTTGGTACTTGCTTGGGGCGCAACCATAAGCCACCGCGAGTACGCCGCACAAAACCAAGAAGCGATACATGTCTACCCTCCTAAAAAGACTTGAGCATACCAAAACGCCAGCATCAAAACCCGGTCCCACAATGCAAAACCCGAAGCGGGTTTTTGGACTTCTATTATCCGCCGCTACTTCCTAGCTACATTTGCAAGCTCTCCACTGGGGCCGCAAAGCATGCTCCACGCCTCATCAAAAGCCCCGGCCGCCAGGTCTGGGTCTCCATCAATAAAAACCATGTCGCCACCAGACACCATAAACCTCTTGAATCCTACATATGCCCCGAATGAATTCTTTGCATTGACTTCGCCACAGCCTCCCCGCTGATTTCTAAACTGAGCAGAGTTGGGGTCTTTGATTATGCCTTTGATCTTCTCTCGGGCCAGTCTGTTTATTTTTATCTCTTGAAGGCTTGTCGAAGCCTCGCGTTCTTGCTTGGGCGCTTTTAGTGGGGCAGTGGGTGCAGGCGGAGTGACAGGCTCGCTCCCGGCCTTCTCGCTTCCCTTAACCTCCTCGGCCTGGCGCACCTCTGTCTCACTCGCAACAGAAGCGCCGCGCTCACCAGGCTCGGGAATAAAGCTTGTGGCCCATGCAAACAGTGCAAACACCAGAAAAAACCTTGCCACCCCAGGGATCTTTATATTCGTGCGCTCAAAAGCTGCAGACCTGACGGGCGGAAGCAATAAAGCGGTAGCGAGCACCAGCATGAGCGTAGAAGTCGCCGTTCCATTAAACATGGAGCCGATCGCCAAGGAGGTCATTAGCACCCCAAATACCCAGCCTACTATTCTGTATGTCTTGCTCACCTCTGCCCCCTTCGATCTTTTATGAAGTGCAGAGCATACCAAAGCGCCAGCACCAAAACCCTGCCCGGCGACTGGTTGTTGTTTCTTTATGCCGACAGGCTGGGTAAGCATCGTATACGCGTGTAGAGGTCAAACACCGGTTTGTACTATGGCAAACGAGTATTTGGGGGGGAAAGGTATCCCGAAAGTCTGGAGGCGCCGTGCCCCCAAGATCACGCCAAGGTCAGAGTCACCGCCCGCCCTGAGTTTCTTGACCAGTATCGGCGCTAGGGCGATTTTTCTGATCGCCACGCGAGCCATGATTTATGTATGGTCATGCGTGGGGAGCCGGCCAGCGTGCGCTGCAAGGAGTTTCCCGCCTATCAAATAGCGCCAGTCACCTGCAAAGGTGTCTACCACAGTGTCTACCGCAAACAGAAGGAACAAAAAAGCCCTGTAAAACAGGGCCTTAGTGTTTTATATGGCGGAGAGCCAGGGATTCGAACCCTGGGTACCCTTGCGGGTACAACGGATTTCGAATCCGTCCCGTTCGACCACTCCGGCAACTCTCCAAGTCGGCGCGCATGATAGCAGCTTCGCTGCGGCCGATAAAGCGTTAAGACAGGGGCACACCCAGTCTTTG
Source organism: Pseudomonas sp. MYb185 (assembly GCF_002979975.1). Lineage (GTDB taxonomy): Bacteria > Pseudomonadota > Gammaproteobacteria > Pseudomonadales > Pseudomonadaceae > Halopseudomonas. Next base: position 154,343 of record NZ_PCQD01000002.1, read on the forward strand.
CGCCACTTCCTCGTAGGCTTCGATAACACCGCCCAGGCCTTGGCGGAAGCGGTCCTTGTCCATCTTCTTGCGGGTTTCCTTGTCCCACAGGCGGCAACCGTCGGGGCTGAATTCATCACCGAGGACCACTTCACCGTTGAACAGGCCAAATTCCAGCTTGAAGTCCACCAGCAGCAGGCCGGCATCGTCGAACAGCTGCTTGAGAATGTCATTGACCTGCAGGGTCAGTTCGCGCATGCGTTGCAGTTGTTCGGCAGTGGCCCAACCGAAGGTGACCACATGGGATTCGTTGATGAAGGGGTCGCCCTTGGCATCGTCCTTGAGGAACAGCTCGAAGGTCGGCGGCAGCAGCTCCTTGCCTTCCTCGATGCCCAGACGCTTGACCAGGCTACCGGCGGCATAGTTACGCACCACGCATTCGACCGGAACCATGTCCAGCTTCTTGACCAGGCATTCGGTGTCGGACAGCAACTGGTCAAACTGGGTCGGGATGCCGGCCGCTTCCAGCTTCTGCATGATGAAGGCATTGAAGCGGTTGTTGACCATGCCCTTGCGTTCCAGCTGTTCGATCTTCTTGCCATCGAAGGCGGAAGTGTCGTTGCGGAACAGCAGGACCAGACGGTCTGGATCATCGGTGGTGTAAACCGATTTGGCCTTGCCGCGATAGAGTTCAGTGCGTTTTTCCATTATCGGCTCCCGATGCAGGCGAATTGAGGATGGGTGGTGACACCCGTTATGTCTTGCCAGGGCAGCCCCTGGTTCTGTACTGCCAGCCGCAACTCGCCCGACCAGCCATCCAGCACTCTGGACAGCTCGGCAAGGGCCAGTTCCGGCCTGTTGTTCTTTTCACTGATATGCGCAATGGCGACATGGCGCAACGTGCTGATGTCGATCGCCTCGAGCAGCCCCGCCGCCTGCTGGTTGCTCAGATGCCCGAGACTGCCCCCTACCCGGGCCTGCAGAAAGCGCGGATAAGGCCCGCTGGCGAGCATCTGCGGATCATAGTTGGCTTCCAGAAAAAGCGCATCCAGGCCGCTGTACATTTCCACGATCAACGGGGTGATGGTGCCGGTATCGGTCAGCACACCCAGGCGGTGATCACCACTGTCGAAGATGAACTGGCAGGGCTCACGGGCATCGTGCGGCACCGGCACCGGGGTAACCCGGATATCACCGATGACCAGGTCCTCACCGAAGCGGATCAGTTGCACCGGCAGCCCGGTATCACCCAGGGCATGGTAAGTGCCCGCGGTCATGTACACCGGCAGACCATAGCGCTGCGCCAGTCGCTCCACGCCCTTGATATGGTCCGAGTGCTCATGGGTGACCAGTATCGCGGTCAACTGGTGCGGGTTCAGCCCGGCCAGCGCCAACCGCTGCTCGGTGGTGCGCAGGCTGAAACCGCAATCCACCAGCAGTCGGGTACGCTGGTATTCGATCAGCGTGGCATTGCCCCGACTGCCACTTCCGAGGGAGCAGTAACGCACGTCAGAACCGCCCTCAGTTCAGGTTGTCGTGAATCCGGCGGAGCAGTTCCCTGGCCTGGCTGGAGTCGCTACTGGTATCGATGCTGTCTTCCACGGTGACCTGGATACGGTTGCCGATCGGCGTCAGACGAATCTGCGTGCGCTGGGCCTGGGCGTTGTCCGCCTGCTTGCCGCGACCGAACAGCCGGCCGAAGAAGCCCGGCTTGCTGTCACTGGCACTCTGCTGCGGATTGACATAGTACACGCCGGCACTGCGGTTGAGGTCATCGACCAGGATATCGGCTCTGGCCAGGGCCTGACCCACAGCGGCCCAGGCGCGGTTGAAGTCGGTCTGCAGTGTGAGCACCGGATTACCGGCACCATCCTGCTCCAGGCTGCTGCGGCGTGCTGCCGGCGCCTCGTCGACGGTCGACAGCGCGGCCGAATCCAACCCGTCGGCCTGGCTCAGATAGGTTTCCAGTTCGGCCAGCACCGCACGCTCGAGATTGCTGTTGTCCGAGACCGTGGGCCACTCGGCACGATCACTGCCCTGCGCGCGCTGCATGTGCAGGACCTTGACCTCGCTGCTGCCGGACTGCACACCGGGCTCGACCCGCACCCGGAAGCGTTGCTCCTGGCCGTCGGTACGGCGATTGGATCCCACTGCAGTCAGCAGCCGGCGCATCAGCGGGTTGTCGGCGTCGCTGTCGAAAGCCAACCAACCGGTCTCCATCTCGCCGAGGGTAGCGGACTCACGGGCCACAGGCACCTGATAGTCACTGAGGAACTGACGCACCTGAGGCCACAGGCTGGCCGGTGTACGCTGTGCCAGCAGCCAGCGCTCACTGCCGTTCTGCTGTTGGGAGAACTCGCTGAAATCGCCCCCCACACTCAACCCTTGCGGACGGGGCACGCGGTACTTGCTCGCATCAGCGGTGCGGATCTCGCCGGGCACCGGCAGCAGGTCACCGATCGGCTTGCTGTTCAGTTCGGCCGGCACCGTCATGCGCGGCTCCACGACCGCGGCCTGATAGTCCGAACCGCGGTCACGGAAATAACCGTCCTCGCCGAACAGATAACCGCAGCCGCTCAGGCCAACACTCATCACTACCAGGGTCAGTGCATTGAGCACAGGCTTCATTTGGAATTCCTTGATTGTCTGGTTCCTCGGAGTCACAACAGGCCGCACTGCTGCAGGGCCTCACGTACCACCGGCCGGCAGCCTTCACTGAGACTGGTCAACGGCAGGCGCAGGCCATCGTCGATCAGGCCCATTTCGTGCAGTGCCCATTTCACCGGAATCGGGTTGGACTCGATAAACAGCTTTTTGTGCAATGGCATGAGCATTTCATTCAGACGCCGGGCGGTGTCGGCATCGCCGTTCAGGGCCGCGACGCACAGATCATGCATGGCCTTGGGAGCCACGTTGGCGGTCACCGAGATATTGCCCTGGCCGCCCATGAGGATCAGTTCCACCGCAGTCGGGTCGTCCCCGGAGTAGATCGCCATGCGGCCGGCAACGCGGTCGATCAATTCACGGGCCCGCTGCAGGTCGCCGGTAGCTTCCTTGATGCCGATGATGTTGTCGATATCGGCCAGGCGTACGACAGTGTCCGGCAGCATGTCACAGGCGGTGCGACCGGGGACGTTGTACAGGATCTGCGGGATGGCCACCGCCTCGGCGATGAACTTGAAGTGCTGGTACAAGCCCTCCTGGGTGGGCTTGTTGTAGTAGGGGGTAACCAGCAGGCAGGCATCGGCACCGACGCTGCGTGCCGCTTCGGTCAGCTCGACAGCTTCGCTGGTGGAGTTGGCACCGGTGCCGGCGATGACCGGAATCCGCCCGGCCACCCGATCGACCACCCGGCGGATGACTTCCTTGTGCTCGTCCATGTCCAGCGTGGCCGACTCACCGGAAGTGCCGACCGCGACGATACCGTCGGTGCCCTGCTCCAGATGAAATTCGATGAGACGGTCAAGCGCCTGCCAATCCAGGTTGCCATGCGAATCCATAGGGGTTACCAGCGCCACAAGGCTGCCTGAAATCATGCAAGGGGCTCCACGAGAAACATATTGATCGGCAATGGTACTTTCGCCATTGATTCAGCACAAGGGACGCAAGGCCGCGAGCCGGCAAACGGCGAAAAAACTGGTGGTTGAACCGCCGACGACAGACGGGGACAATAGGCAGCTTGCCGGCAGTGTTCCGGCCCGGCAATCCAGTCTTCGAGGAGTCTTATGTCCACAGTGCCCAGCCCACGTGAGCAGTTTCTGGTGATCAACGCCATGGGGCAGCAAACCACCGCCCTGGCCAGCATGCTGACCCGCCTGTGCATGGAGCAGCGCTGCCTGATCGTCAGCAGCCGCATGAGCCGGCACGGCACCTGCACCGCCTTGCTGTTGCAGGTCAGCGGTAATTGGGACGCGCTGGCAAGGCTCGAGACGCTGCTGCCGCCGCTGGCCAAGCGCGAGCATTTCACACTGTCCATGTACCGCAGCAGTGCCCTGGAAGAGCGCCCCTCGGCCTTGCCATACAACGTTTTCGTGACCGCGGCCCAGCGCCCGGAGCTGGTCGCCGAGCTGTGCACCTTCTTCCAGCACCTGGAAATCGATATCGAGGAAATGTTCAGCTTCACCTACATGGCCCAGCATACCGGCACCGCCATGCTGAACCTGACACTGACCATCGCCATCCCGGTCAAGACCCAGCTCAGCTGGCTGCGCGAGCAGTTTCTCGATTTCTGCGACGAACTCAACCTGGATGCCGTGATTGAACCCTGGCGTCCACTTCACTGATACCGATAATGAGGCTGTCATGAGCATCAAACTGGATTCCACCCTGCCCGACTTCACCGCGCAGGCCACCAGCGGCAAGAGCGTCACCCTTTCGGAGTTGGCCGGCAACAAGGTGGTGATCTACTTCTACCCCAAGGACCATACGCCGGGCTGCACTACCGAGGGGCAGGACTTTCGCGATATGCACGAGCAGTTCCTGGCGGCCGATACCCTGGTATTCGGCGTCTCGCGCGACAGTCTGCGTACCCATGAGAACTTCCGTGCCAAACAGAGCTTTCCATTCGACCTGATCAGCGATGCCGATGAAAGCCTGTGCCGCCTGTTCGATGTGATCCGGCAGAAGCAGCTGTATGGCAAGCAGTACGAAGGCATCGAGCGCAGCACCTTCCTGATCGACCGCGAAGGCGTACTGCGCCGGGAATGGCGCAAGGTGAAAGTGCCCGGGCATGTTGCCGAGGTGCTGGAAGCGGCACGCCAACTGGGCTAGGGCCTACTAGCGCCGCCTGACCATGTGAGAATCGCGCCCCGCGGCAATCCAGTGCTTCTCGCCCACCTCCGCGTCATGGATTGCCGCGGCCTTCGGCCTCGCAATGACGACGGGCGGCTACCGATCCCGCAAGGATAACCAGTACCAGAGCATGTCATTGCGAGCGTAGCGCGGCAATCCAGCGCTCCCAGGCCAGCTCCGGAGCATCGGCTGCCGCCTTCGGCCTCTAATCAAGGAGGCCAGGAACGAACCTACTCCGCCCCGGCCTTGCGCAACCAGTAATGGAACTCCCCATCTCTCTCATCGGCACGCAGCAGCGCATGCCCGGCCAGCTCGGCAAACCGGGCGATATCCCGCTGCGAGCCCGCATCGGTCGCCGATAGATGTAGTATCTGCCCAACGGTCATGCCGTTGAGCGCCACCTTGGCCCGCAGTAGTGGTAGCGGGCAGGAAAGCCCACGGGCGTCTACCGACTGGTCAGCCTGCAATTCACTTTTTTCATCAAACATGCTTACACTCCCAACTGGCCTGCGAGTATACCTGCGCAGGACGAGCGGCAGACCATCCAGGCAAAAAAGGGTTAAAGTGCATCCATGCAATGTATCAGAGCGGTTCGGGCGCCTTTCAGAGCCCTGTTGTTTTCGCTGATGGCGGTTACTGCGGTACCGGTCAGCGCCGCCGAATTCAACCTGCCTTCCCTGGGCGATACCAGCTCCTCGATCATGTCCCGCGAGCAGGAGTATCAGCTCGGGCGTGCCTGGCTGTCCATGCTGCGTGGCTCGGTGCGCACCCTGGAAGACCCCCTGCTCAAGGACTATGTCGAGACGCATGTGTTCAGCCTGGCCGAAACCAGCCAACTGGATGACCGGCGGCTGACCTTCGTCGCCATCGACAGCCCCCAGCTCAACGCCTTTGCCGCACCCGGCGGGGTTATCGGCGTCAATGGCGGGCTGTTCCTGCATGCCCATACCGAGGCCGAGTTCGCCTCGGTCATGGCCCACGAACTGGCTCACCTGTCGCAGCGCCACTTTGCCCGCGGCCTGGAGCAGCAACAACAGACCCGTATCCCGCTGATGACCGCCATGCTTGCCAGCATCATTCTCGCCGCCAGTGGCGGCGGTGATGCCGGGTTCGCGGCGCTGGCCTCGACCCAGGCGGCTGCCATCCAGGAACAACGCCGCTTCTCGCGCCAGAACGAGCAGGAGGCCGACCGTATCGGCCTGCTCAACCTCCAGGGCGCCGGTTATGATCCCAATGCCATGCCGGACATGTTCGAGCGGCTGGCCCGGCTGAGCCGCTTCAGCCAGACCCCGCCGGAATTCCTGCTGACCCACCCGGTCAGTCAGTCACGGATCGCCGACTCACGCAACCGCGCCGGACAGCTCAGCGTCGAGGGCCGCCGCGACAGCCTGTATTACCAGATGATGCGTGCCCGCGTGCAGCTGTTCTATGAGGATAGCCCCGGCCTGGCCGCGCAACGCTTTCGCGCTCTGCTGGATGAGCATGACGGCGAGCATGCCGCAGCCCGCTACGGCCTGGCGCTGGCCCTGATCCGCAGCGGGCAGCAGGATAGCGCCGAGCAGGAACTGGAACCCCTGCTGGCAGAGTACCCGGACAATATCGCCGTGCAGCTGGCCCAGGTCGAACTGGACAGCAGCCGCAACCGCCTGGACCAGGCCCTGACCCGCCTCGATCAGTTACTGCGGGCACAGCCTGACAACTATCCGCTACTCAATGCCAAGGCCGATGTGCTGCTGCGCAAACGCGACTACCGCGCCGCCGAGCAGGTCACTGACCGGCTGGCACGGCTGCGCAGTGATGATCCGGATGTATGGTACCTGGTATCGGAAATCCGTGGTCTGGCGAAGAACATCCTCGGTGTGCACCAGGCACGCGCGGAGTACTTCATGCTGGCCGGGGACCTGGATCAGGCCGATCAGCAGCTCGACCAGGCCCTCAAGCGGGCCGGGGACAATTTCGTGATCAGTTCCCGCATCAACGCGCGCAAGGATGAAATCGCGCGTCGGCGGGAGATCCTCAAGAACTTCTGATCAGCCTCCCTGATCAGAGTGCTGCAGTGAAATCCAGCATTCTCTGCAACGGGCGCACCGCTGCGGGGATCAGTTGCTCCGGCACCAGAATTTCGTTGGTGCCCTGCTCCAGGCTCTGCAACAGGCGCGGCAGGGTATTCATCGCCATCCATGGGCAATTGGCGCAACTGCGGCAGGTAGCGCCGTCACCGGCAGTGGGCGCATCGATCAGCCGGCGGTCCGGTGCCGCCTGCTGCATCTTGTAGAAAATGCCCTTGTCGGTCGCCACGATGAAGGTCGGGTTCGGTAGCTGCTGAGTCGCCTTGATCAACTGGCTGGTGGAGCCCACCACGTCAGCCAACTCCACCACCGACGCCGGCGACTCGGGGTGTACCAGAATTGCCGCCTCCGGATAGACTGCCTTGAGGTCCAGCAGCGCCTTGGCCTTGAACTCCTCGTGCACGATGCAGGCGCCATCCCACAGCAGCATGTCGGCCCCGGTCTGCTGCTGGATGTAACCACCCAGGTGCTTGTCCGGAGCCCAGAGAATCTTCTCCCCCTTGTCCATCAGGCTCTCGACGATCGGCAGTGCGCAGCTGGAGGTCACCACCCAGTCGGCACGCGCCTTGACCGCCGCCGAGGTGTTGGCATACACCACCACGGTACGATCCGGGTGCTGGTCACAGAAGGCGGAGAACTCGTCGATCGGGCAGCCGATGTCCAGCGAGCAGGTGGCATCCAGCGTTGGCATCAGCACGCGCTTCTCGGGGCTGAGGATCTTCGCGGTTTCGCCCATGAAGCGTACACCAGCCACCACCAGCGTGGTGGCTGGATGGTTCTTGCCGAAACGGGCCATTTCCAGGGAATCGGAAACGCAGCCGCCAGTCTCCTCTGCCAACTCCTGCAGCAGCGGATCAGTGTAGTAATGCGCGACCAGCACAGCATCGTGCGCCTTCAGCGCCGCTGCGATGCGAACCTTGTAATCGGCCTTCTCGACATCGGTCAGCGGGGCAGGTTCCTTGGCGGCCAGATGGGCCTGCACCAGCAACCTTTCGGAAATCTGAGACATCTAACAACCCCTCCGGGAACAGAATGCCCACATCATACCACGACCGCCGATTTCTACCGATGCGTGGCCGGCAAAGCCAACCGGAACTATCGCCTGTGCACCCAGTCAAGATTTACAAGGACCCCTACAAGGCAGGCTGCTCATGTTCAAATACGTACCCGGTCTATTCTACGCGCCCAACACCACCTGGAAGCGCATCCACGATGATATGGAGCACAGCCCCTGGGGCTTCGTCCCGCTGCTGCTGATCGGTTCTCTGGTTCCCGCCCTGAGCGTCTACTATGGCAGCAGCGTGGCGGGCTGGGCGCTGTTCGGCTCGGAGGAGCGACATTTCCTCAGCACCACCAGTGCCGCCTTGCTGGCCGTCGCCGTCTGGCTGGCATTCGTGAGCAACGCCATCATCATGGGTTATATCGTGCGCTGGGTCCTGTTTCGGACGCCTTTTCGCCCGTCGGCCCTGCAAGGCATCGCCTTCGCCACCTTTCTATCGGTGCCCTTCATGCTCGGCGGGCTGGTAGCGCTGTACCCCGAGCGCTGGCTGGTGGTGCTCACGCTCCCGGTGATGGGGTTCTTTTCTGCACTGCAGCTGTACTACGGCCTGCCCCGCTTCATGCGGCTGCACCAGGACAAGACCTACTTCTATGGTGCCTGCATAGTGGCCGCCGGGCTGCTGGCCCTGATCAGTGTGGGCCTGTTCTATCTGGAAAGCTGGCGGGCGATCTCCCCGCCCGGGGAATACCAGGGCATCGAGGAGCAACGCCAGGAACAACGGCTACCCTGACGCCTGCTCGCTCTGGCAGAGCTGTAGAAACACCATCAGATCCACCTCCTCCGGCTTGAGCCAGCGCCTTCTGGCTCGGCCGGCGCTCCATTGAACCGAATCCAGGTCGCTGCACAGATAAGCCTCGATGATGGCTGGATGGATGTAGCATTTGCGGCAGACGGCAGGCGTATTGCCCAACTGCCGCGCCACCTCCTTCACCATCTCGACCGCCGTCTGCTTGCTCGGCGCCTGCCCCTCGGCAAGACTGTCACGCAGGCTGGCCAGTGCCAGGGCGCTGCCGGCCCAGGTGCGGTAATCCTTGGCAGTGAAGTCCGCGCCTGTTATCTCCCGCAGAACGGTGTTGATATCCGAGGAACTGACCGAGCAGGGCTGCCCTGCCTCGTCCAGATACTGGAACAGGTGCTGGCCGGGCAGTTCACGGCAACGGCGCAATATGGTTGCCAGACGCGGATGCCGCAGAGCCACCTGCTGCTGCACCCCGCTCTTGCCACGAAACTGGAAACAGATATTGGCGCCCCGCAGGTTCAGGTGGCGATTGCGCAAGGTAGTCAAACCATAGGATTTGTTCTGCCTGGTGTATTCCTGGTTGCCAACACGGATGCAGGTCTCATCCAGCAGCATGATCACCGCGGCGATTACCCTGTCGCGACCCAGGCCACGCATGCGGAGGCGTTTATCCAGCTCTCGCCGCAGCCGGGACAGGGCGTTACCGAAGGCCAGCAGACGGTCGTATTTCGCTGTATCGCGAACCTCCCGCCACAGTGGATGGTAGCGGTATTGCTTGCGACCCCGGTCATCACGGCCGGTTGCCTGGAGATGGCCCAGCGGATCACTGCAGATCCACACCTCACGATAGGCAGGCGGAATGGCTAATGAATCGATACGGCTGATGATCCGGGCATCGACAATACGTCGGCCCTGTTCATCGAAGTAGGCGGGTTTGCCCCGGAGGAATCGTCGGCTGAAACCAGGCGTGGCGTCAGTGACATAATGCAGAGCCGGCGGGCAGCTGGCGGCAGATACCGCAGCAGCTGGCGCCGGCTTCATGAACTTGCTGGCCGGATCAGCTGCGGGCCCGCTCGGCGTCGCGCAACATCTTCACCTGATCGTGGTTACGCAGCACGCCATCGTACTGCCGCTGCACCACCTGGCGGATGTCCTCGGGCAACGCCTTTTCCAGCGCCTTGTGGTAACTCTTCTTGGCGACGTCCTCGCCGCGCTCGCACTCATTGAGTATCGCCTCGTCATTCTTGCCGGTAACCAGCGATTTGAGATCGACCCAGCGACGGTGCAGATCACCTGCCACGCTGGTGCTGTCCTCGGGATCACCACCCAGGCGAATGACGATCGCCTGTAACTCCTGAGCTGCCTGCGCGCACTCTGTGGCACGCTGGGCAAACAGGGTTTTCAACTCTGGCCGCTTGATGTCTTCGGCACAGACGCGGAAGCCTTCCTCACCATCCTTGCAGGTTTCGATCAGATCGTTCAGGGTGGAAATCACTTCCTTCGAATCAGTATTCATGAAGTAGCTCCTACTGGTATTGCAAATGAGTGGTAAAACAAGTGACCGTAGCGCTTGAATGGTGGTTCAACCTAATTTCACAGGAACGGCCGGAGCATCACATCGAAGGAGAAGAGCAGGAAATGACTGAATAACGAAGCGGAATTGCGGACGTTTGACAGACAAAGGGAAGAAAAGAAAATCAAACTGATGAAGAGAGCGGCCTGGCGGCCAGGAGAGTATCACGGGGGAAAAGATGGTGGGTCGTGTAGGATTCGAACCTACGACCAATTGGTTAAAAGCCAACTGCTCTACCAACTGAGCTAACGACCCGTTGAATGCGCGATATCTTACTGATTTGAAAAAGAAACTCAAGAATTTTTTTTACTTTTTACCGCATTATTGCAAGGCGTTCAGTTCCCGCCTGGCCAACTGGGCTGCCGATGCATCAGGATGCTTGCTGAGCACTTCCTGATAGAGCTGTGCCGCCTTGTCCGCATTACCCATACGCCGCTCCACTTCCGCAAGCTTGTACAGTGCGTCAGCTTCCTTGCGATGGCCGGCGTACTGGCTGATAACCTTGGCGAAGGCCTGCCCGGCCGATTCCAGGTCCGCCTGTACCAGATAGACCTCGCCCAACCAATACTGGGCATTGCCGGCATACTCACTGTTGGGGTAACGCCGCAGAAAGGCATTGAACGCCATTTCCGCCTTTTCGAAGTCCCGCGCCTTGACCTGGTCGAAAGCGGCTTCATACAGCAGCTTTTCACGCGCCGGGTCAGCGGGTTCTGCAGCCTGGTCGGCACGCTGGCCGGAGGGGGCCGGTGTTATCGGCGGCAGGCTGTGTTCACTGGCAGATCCGTTCGCGCTGGTCGGCGCCGACGAACCTGTGGAAATCATGGAAAGTCGGCGATCAAGATCCTGATAACGATCAAGCTGATCCTTTTCCAACTTCTTCAGTCGATGTTCCTGCTCTTCCAGCAGGCCACGCAGCATCGAAACTTCCTGCTGCATCTGATCCAATTGCTGCATGAGCTGGCCTTCCATCGAAAGGCCAGCCGAGGAAGATCGGGTATCAGGCAGTGATTGGGCCTGCGTCTGGTAGTTACGGGCATTGCTGCCCGAACTGCCTTCCATTACCGGAACCTGAGCCAGTGCCGTCACCGGCACCAGCAGACAACCCAGAACGAATCCCTGATACCCTTTCATGCGACCTCTTACTTACGCAGTTCGACGCGACGGTTCTGAGCCCAGGCTTCTTCGCTGGAACCAGTGGCAGCCGGCTTTTCTTCACCGTAGGAGATCAGCTCCAGCTGTGCAGGGGAAACACCCTGCAGAACCAGGTAACGCTGAACGGCAGCGGCACGACGCTCACCCAGAGCCATGTTGTACTCGCGAGTACCACGCTCGTCGGTGTGGCCTTCCAGCGCTACACGGTTACCCTGGGCCTTGAGGTCCTTGGAGTGTACGTCCAGGGCGCGCATGGCTTCAGGCTTCAGCTCGGAGCTGTCGAACTCGAAGTAGAAAGTGGTGATGGCGCGCAGAGCCGCTTCTTCGCTGCTGACGCTGCTGCTACCTGCCGAAGAGGTGGAGCTGTCATAACCAGCGTTCGGGTCGACTGCACCTGTGCCGGCTGCATCACCGCCCTTGGAGGAACAGCCAACCACAACGCCGAAAGCGACAACCAGAGCTGCAAACTTGCCGAACTTGATAACTTCCATCATAGACTCCTGATAAACCCCGTTTGGTTTAGTATTGGTATACCCTATGGCAGGTATGGGGACCATGATGGTACGCGCAGGTCTGTGAACTTCGTCGGAATCTCCGACCGTGCACGACCATTGGTCGAAACCAGCATAAGTACACCCCGTCCCTGTTGACGGGTAGCGTAAATTAACATAGTGCCGTTAGGTGCGACAGTAGGCGACTCATCCAACGACGTTTCTGTTAAAACTTTCAGATTGCCCCTTTCCAGATCCTGAGTTGCAATATGAAAATTCCGGTAGCCATCCTGGCGGTGGACCATGACCATGGTTCGCCCATCAACTGACAGTTTGGCATTGGCATTATAGTTGCCCACAAAAGTCAGGCGTTCTGTAGTGCCATTATTCAAGTTCTGCTTGTATATCTGTGGCCGCCCTCCGCGATCGGAGGTAAACACCAGCGTATTGTTATCCAGCCAGGTCGGCTCGGTATCAATCGCATAGTGGTTGGTTACCCGCCGCATCTGCTTGCTATCCATATCCATGACGTAAATTTCCGGGTTGCCGTCACGTGACAAGACAAATGCCAGGCGCTTTCCATCCGGTGACCAGGCCGGGGCACCGTTCAGACCTTCAAAACTGGTAATACGCTCACGCCGGCCGGTCTGGATGTAATGCACGAAGATTTCCGGACGCCGCGATTCGAATGAGACATAGGCGATACGCTGCCCATCTGGCGCATAGGATGGCGTCAATATCGGCTCCCGTGACTGCAACAGGGTGACCGTACGAGCACCATCGTAATCCGCACGCTGCAGAGTATAGCGGATATTGTCCGCAGAGAAACGCTCGGCAGCGACATACAGCAACTTGGTGCTGAAGGCGCCCTTGATACCGGTGATATGCTCGAACACCTCATCGCTGATCCGGTGAGCCATATCCCGCAGCTGGTTCTGAGTGCCACTGACGGTGCGCGACATCAGCACCTCTTCACGGGCCACATTGTACAGGTGGTACTGCACCTGATATCCCGCCTCCGTACCGGTTACCTGGCCGGCCAGAACATACTCGACACCCAGCATCTTCCAGTCCCGGGGGAAGATTTCCTCGGCACGGGTGGGGTGACTGAGCATGTTCTCCCGGGCGAAAGGCTGGAACATGCCGGAGTTGCGCAGGTCATTACCGGTGATCTCGGCCAGGTCCTCGGTCAGCGGGGTGCCTCCCTGCCAGCCGAAGGGCACCACGGCGATAGGCGTGGCCCGGTCGCTGCCCCGGGTGATTTCGATGGCCTCCTGGGCCAGGGCAACCTGGGCCAGGAGCAGCATGGCGGCACATGTCAGCCAGTACTTCATTGTTTTCATCAAAATGCCAAATCCTCTGGTTTGAAGCGCAATGTACGCTGTCTGTACAAACGATCGAAGGTTGCCGGATTTTCCCTGGATAGCTGTTGCATTTCCGGAATGCGACCCACATTCCGCACCGCCTGCAGGGCTGACTGGTCGAAACCGGCGTCGCCACTGGAGCGCAGGATGACTGCATCGGTAATGTCACCCGATGGCAGCATGCTGATGCGCACTTCGACAACCATGCCATTGCGCGCGGTAGGCGGCCGACGCCATTGCTCACTCACATAGCGACGGATCACATCATCAAAGCTGGCGGCGACTTCATCGCCCATCTGGTCCGCCTGCGCCCGCTGATACTGCGTCTCGCTGGCCAGCAGATCGGCCAGCGCCTTGGCCTTGGCCTCCTCCTGCTCGCGTTTCAATCTGGCGACGCGATCCGCCTCGGCCTTGGCAGCTTCATCCGCCTTGCGTTTGGCCTCTTCGGCGGCACGGCGCCTGGCCTCTTCTTCCTTGCGCTTGGCTTCCTCAGCCGCCTTACGCTTGGCCGCTTCCTCGGCTGCCTGCTTCGCCGCCTCTTCTTCGGCCAGCTTCTTCGCCGCGTCAGCCTTGCGCTTGGCCTCCTCCGCCTTCTGCCTTTCGACCTGCTCAGCCTGCCGACGTTCCTCGGCCGCCTTATCTTCCGTTGCCTTGGCAGCGGCTGCAGCGGCAGCAGCCTGGCGCTCCTGCTCGGCAGCAGCGCGCCGCGCGGCTTCCTGCTCCTGTTGCTGCTGCTCCTGCTGGCGTTTCAGCTCCTCGGCCTCATGCCGCTGAGCCGCGGTGCGTTCAGCCTCGCCAGCGATCTTCTGGTCGGTCTGGGTGGTCGCCGGGCTCTTCGAATTCAACTGCACCAGGGTCGCCTGCACGATCGGCTTGGCCGGCTCGAACTCCGGCGCTGTGCTGAATGACACGAACAGAAAGATCAGCACCAGCAGGTGCAGCCCCAGCGCCTTGATCACCGGCGCGGTGAAGCGATCCTTACCCGGATCCGGCATATGCTCGTTCTTCACGGGGCCTCGGTAATCAGGCCGACGTTAGGCACGCCCGCCTGTTGCAGCGAGGCCATGGCGGTGACCACGACACCGTAGTTCACATCGCGATCACCACGAATGTAGACCAGGGTATCCGGGCGCGCGCGCATGATCTTGGTCACACCGTCGGTCATCTGTTCCAGGGACACGGCCGTATCGCTCTGGTTCTCGGTGTCCACCGTTTCGCCCAGATTCCAGTAATAGGTGCCGTCAGCCAGTACCGACAGGGTCAGCACCTGCTGATTCGAGTCGGAGGGCAGCACTTCGCTGGCGACCTGTGGCAGGTCGACCTTCACGCCCTGGTTGAGCATCGGCGCGGTCACCATGAAAATCACCAGCAACACGAGCATCACGTCGATATAGGGGACGACGTTCATCTCCGCTACCGGCTTGCGCTTCGGACGTCTGCCTCTGGGTTGCATGCTCACTCCCCTTCGTTGGCATGCACGCGGCGATGCAGGATGCTGGAGAACTCATCGGCAAAGGTATAGTAATGACCGATCAGGGTTTCCGAACGAGCCGAGAAGCGGTTATAGGCGATCACAGCGGGAATCGCGGCGAACAGGCCGATCGCGGTGGCGATCAGCGCCTCGGCGATCCCCGGCGCGACGGTGGCCAGGGTGGCCTGCTGCACCGTTGCCAGCCCACGGAACGAGTTCATGATGCCCCACACGGTGCCGAACAGACCGATGTAGGGGCTGGTGGAACCGACGGTAGCGAGGAACGGCAGGTGCTGATCGAGCTTTTCCTCTTCCCGGGAGATGGCCACACGCATCGCACGCTGCACCGCATCCATGATCACTTCCGGCTCCATGCCCGGCTGTTGGCGCATGCGCGAGAATTCCTTGAAGCCGGCACGAAATATCTGCTCCAGGCCGGAGTCCGGGTCAGGGTTGCCAGTCACCTGGCGATACAACTTGGACAGGTCGATACCGGACCAGAAGCGGTCCTCGAAATCATCCAGGGTCTTCTTCGCCGCACGGGTAACCGCACTGCGCTGGAAAATCAGCACCCAGGAGGCGACGGACGCCGCCAGCAGTGTCAGCATGACCAGCTGCACCAGAACACTGGCACCGCTTATCAGGTGCCACATCGACATTTGATCAGCTTGCACTCTTTGCCACTCCTTGATCTTGCTTCTCTTGGCCGCCCTGCATCGCCGCGAAGGCGCTGCTCAGGGCCGCTGGAATAATTCTGGGCTTGTAACGATCGGCGCTGACGCAGGCCACCAGTACTTCCCCCTCACACAACAACACCCCATCCGCCCTGCGCACTTGCTGAGCGAAGCGGACACTCGCGCGCTTGAGTTCCAAGACAGCGGCACTCACCACAAGTTCATCGTCCAGGCGCGCAGGAGCATGGTAGCGGGCACTGACCGAATGGACGACGAAGATGATGTTTTCGCATTGCAGCGCGCTTTGATCAAACCCCAGGGAACGGACCAGCTCGGTACGGGCACGCTCCATGAACTTCAGATAATTGACGTAATAAACAATGCCACCGGCATCGGTATCCTCGAAATAGACTCGGGCCTTGAGCACGAATGGCTGCCCTGGATCAGCCGCCATAATGTAGAGCCAAGTTGGTGGTTTGCATAGCGGGGGTTGCCTCCAAATTGAAAATATTTTTAACCGGCGCGACTCTGTCGCCAGCCCGGATCACGGGCTGAACAGATCACCGGCCTGCTGCGCCATGGCCGCCGGCAGGTTCAGGCCGAAATGCAGGTAGGCGTGCCGGGTGACGACACGGCCCCGCGGGGTCCGCATGATGAAACCCTGCTGGATAAGAAAGGGCTCCAGCACGTCCTCGATAGTGTGCCGTTCCTCGCTGATGGCCGCGGCCAGGCTGTCGATACCCACCGGTCCACCATCGAACTTGTCGATCATCGCCAGCAGCAGACGGCGATCCATGTGGTCGAAGCCCTGGGCATCCACATCCAGCAGATCCAGCGCCTTGTCGGCGATCTCCTGGGTGATGCTGCCCTGCCCACGCACTTCGGCATAGTCACGTACCCGGCGCAGCAGTCGGTTGGCGATACGGGGCGTGCCACGTGAGCGGCGGGCGATCTCGAAGGCACCTTCGGGATGAATTTTCAGGCCGAGAATACCGGCGGAACGGGAGACGATGGTGCTCAGATCCTCGACACCATAGAACTCCAGACGCTGAACGATACCGAAACGGTCGCGCAGCGGATTGGTCAGCATCCCGGCACGGGTGGTGGCACCGATCAGGGTGAAGGGCGGCAGATCCAGCTTGATCGAACGGGCAGCCGGCCCCTCGCCGATCATGATATCGAGCTGGTAGTCCTCCATCGCCGGGTAGAGAATTTCCTCGACGACCGGAGACAAACGGTGAATTTCGTCGACGAACAGCACATCCCCTGCTTCCAGGCTGGTCAGCATCGCTGCCAGGTCGCCGGCACGCTCGAGCACCGGCCCCGAGGTACTCTTGATCTTCACGCCCATTTCCTGGGCCACGATATTGGCCAGCGTGGTCTTGCCCAACCCCGGCGGCCCGAAGATCAGCACGTGATCCAGCGCCTCGCCGCGGCCTCTGGCCGCCGCCATGAACAGCTCCATCTGCTCGCGCACGGCAGGCTGACCGATATAGTCGGCCAGACGGTACGGGCGGATGGCCCGATCGATGATTTCTTCCTGCTGCCGAGGTCCGGCGGCGATCAAACGGTCTTCTTCCAGCATAGGGATTCCGTGGTGCTTGCGTTAAATGTGCCGCCGACAGTCTGAGCCAATCAGCCCATGCCCTTCAAGGCACGACGGATCAACTCTTCGCTGCTCAACCCTTCCTCCTTGATGGCACTGACAGCCCGACTGGCTTCCTGCGGCTTGTAGCCGAGCGCGATCAGCGCACTGACGGCATCGGCAGTATGCGAGACTCCACCCGCTGCCGGGCCCGATGCCAGCGGGACGGCTGCCCCCGGCAGGCTCTCCCAGGCCTTGAACTTGTCCTTCAGTTCCACCAGTAGCCGCTCGGCGGTTTTCTTCCCGACGCCCGGCACCCGCACCAGCGCACTGGTATCCTGCGCCTGCACAGCAGCAATCAACTCATCCACTTCAAGCCCGGACATCAGCGCCAGCGCCAGCTTCGGACCGACGCCGTTGAGCCGGATCAGCTCACGAAACAGCGTACGATCACGCTTCTCGGCGAAGGCATAGAGTAGCTGGGCATCCTCCCGCACCACCAGATGGGTATGCAAGGTAGTCTTTTCACCCAGCGCCGGCAGGCGATAGAAGGTGCTCATCGGCGCCTCCACCTCATAGCCGACGCCACCCACGTCCAGCAGAATCTGCGGCGGTTGTTTCTCCAACAGGATACCCGTCAGCCGACCTATCATCTCTTCCTCTCCTTCAGCGTCGCCGCATGCGACCGTTGCGCAGCCCCAGCAAGCCACCACCAAGCTGCTCCTTGAGCCCGATGGAATGGGCATGGCACAGGGCGATGGCCAGTGCGTCGGCGGCATCGGCCTGCGGCGTGCCGGACAGCCCGAGCAACTGGGTCACCATATGCTGCACCTGAACCTTGTCCGCAGCCCCGGTCCCCACCACCGCCTGCTTGACCTGGCGTGCGGTATATTCGTGCACCTGCAGCCCGGCATGCACAGCCGCGACGATCGCCGCGCCACGAGCCTGCCCGAGCTTGAGCGCGGAGTCGGGATTGCGCGCCATGAATACCTGCTCGATGCTCAGTATCTGCGGCTGATAATTGCCGATCAGCTCACCAAGACTGTCGAAAATCTGTTTCAGGCGCTCGGGAAACGGCCCATCTCCCAGCCGAATGCAACCAGAGGTCACATACTCGCAACCGCTACGCCCTTCACGGACGATACCGAAACCGGTAATCCGGGAGCCTGGGTCTATACCGAGAATCAGCGCCATAGTGTCAATTGTCCTGTGCCTGACATGCAAAAGGGAGGCACCGCCTCCCTTTTGCGAAGTGCCTCGAATACGCCGGTCACTCCATCTGCGCCAGTACGTCGTCCGGAATGTCGGCATTGGAATAGACGTTCTGCACGTCATCCAGATCTTCCAGCATATCGACCAGCCGGATCACCTTCTGCGCGGTCTCCAGATCCAGCGTGGCGGTAGTCGAGGGAACCATGCTGATCTCCGCTGCCTCACTGGCGAAGCTGGCGGCGTCCAGCGCGTCCTTTACCGCCCCGAAATCCTCGAAGGCCGTGAACACGTCGAAAGAACCATCCTCATTGCCGACCACATCTTCGGCACCGGCCTCCAGGGCCGCCTCCATCAACGCATCCTCATCGATGCCTGGAGCGTAACTGATCTGACCACGACGGGTGAAAAGGTACGCCACCGAGCCGTCGGTGCCCAGGTTACCACCACACTTGCTGAAGGCATGCCGCACTTCGCTGACCGTGCGATTACGGTTGTCGGTCATTACCTCGACCAGCACCGCCACACCACCAGAGCCGTAGCCTTCATAGGTCAGCTCTTCCATGTTGTCGGCGTCGTTGCTGCCGGCACCACGCGCAATCGCGCGATCGATGGTATCGCGGGTCATGTTGGCCGTCAGCGCCTTGTCCACGGCAGCACGCAGCCGCGGGTTATCCGCCGGCACCGGGCCGCCGAGCTTGGCGGCTACCGTCAGCTCGCGAATCAGCTTGGTGAAAATCTTGCCCCGCTTGGCATCCTGAGCCGCTTTGCGATGCTTGATATTCGCCCATTTGGAATGGCCAGCCATAGAAACCTCCTGACAACAATCATCTTCTACTGCAACGTCTGCGCCCTGGCCTGGATTGCCACGTCGGCGATGCCGACTCGCAATGACGGTGAGTGATAGGGACCAGTCGCTGCCCGCCCAACCTCACTCTCCATACTCTCCATAGCCCCACCCCTCGTCATTGCGAGGGCCGCAGGCCCGCGGCAATCCATGGGCCTGCCGGCAGCGCCTTACTCGACCTTCGGCTGCTCGCGCAGGCGAATGTTCAGTTCACGCAATGCCTTGGCATCCACCGCACCAGGCGCCTGGGTCATGACGCAGGCCGCACTCTGGGTTTTCGGGAAGGCGATGACCTCACGAATCGACTGCGCACCGGTCATCAACATGACCAGTCGATCCAGACCGAAAGCCAGGCCACCATGTGGCGGCGCACCGTATTTCAGCGCATCCAGCAGGAAGCCGAACTTCTCCTGCTGCTCTTCGGCACTGATGCCGAGGATATCGAATACGGTCTGCTGCATTTCCTTGCGATGGATACGGATCGAGCCGCCACCCAGCTCGGTACCGTTGAGCACCATGTCATAGGCGCGGGACAGAGCCGTGCCGGGATTGGCCTGCAGCTCCTGCGGAGTGCACTTGGGCGCGGTGAACGGATGGTGCAGCGCACTGAGGCTACCGTCGTCGTTTTCCTCGAACATCGGGAAGTCGACCACCCACAGTGGGGCCCACTCGCAGGTCAGCAGGTTCAGGTCATGACCCAGCTTGATACGCAGGGCGCCCAGCGCCTCGGAAACAACCTTCGCCTTGTCGGCACCGAAGAACACGATGTCACCATCCACTGCACCAACGCGGTCGAGAATGATGTTCAGATTGTCTTCGGGAATGAATTTGACGATTGGCGACTGCAGCCCCTCGACACCCTTGGCGCGCTCGTTGATCTTGATATAGGCCAGACCCTTGGCACCGTAGATGCCGACATACTTGGTGTAGTCATCGATCTGCTTGCGTGCCAGGGACGCACCGCCCGGTACGCGCAGCGCGGCAACGCGGCCCTTCGGGTCGCTGGCCGGGCCACTGAACACCTTGAAGTCGACTTCAGTCAGTTGATCGGCCACATCCACCAGCTCCAGCGGGTTGCGCAGATCCGGCTTGTCCGAACCGTAGCGGCGCATGGCTTCCTCGAAGGTCATGTGCGGGAAGTTACCCAGGTCCACATCCAGCACTTCCTTGAACAGACCACGAATCATGCCTTCGGTCAGCCCCATGATGTCCTGCTCATCAAGGAAACTGGTTTCGATATCGATCTGGGTGAATTCCGGCTGGCGGTCGGCACGCAGGTCCTCGTCACGGAAACACTTGGCGATCTGGTAATAGCGATCGAAGCCGGAGACCATCAGCAACTGCTTGAACAGCTGGGGTGATTGCGGCAAGGCAAAGAAGCTGCCGGGATGGGTGCGGCTGGGTACCAGATAGTCGCGGGCACCTTCTGGCGTGGCACGGGTCAGGATCGGCGTTTCCACGTCGAGGAACCCATTGTCGTCCAGATAACGGCGGATACTGCTGGTGATGCGCGAACGCAGCTTCAGCTTGGCAGCCATCTCCGGGCGACGCAGGTCGATGAAGCGATAACGCAGGCGAGTCTCCTCGCCGACGTCGGAATACTCGTCCAGCGGGAACGGCGGCGTCTCGGCCTGGTTCAGCACGTCCAGTTCGTAGCCGAGCACTTCAATGGCACCCGAAGCCATATTCGGGTTGACCGCCCCAGCCGGACGCGGACGCACCTTGCCACGCACCTTCACGACGTACTCGCTGCGCACACGGTCGGCCAGGGCGAAAGTCTCTTCGCGATCCGGATCGAACACCACCTGGGCCAGACCTTCACGGTCGCGGATATCGAGGAAGATCACCCCACCATGGTCACGGCGGCGATGAACCCAGCCGCAGAGGGTAACTTCCTGGTCCGCCAGTGTTTCGTTCAACTGGCCGCAATAGTGGGTACGCATCATGAGTGTGGAATCCTGTTGTCGACAGAGCGGCTGCGTCTTGGCCAATCGCCTTGGCTCATCCGTCAGCGCGGATAGATAAAAGCGCCATAATATACCCGAAGTGACCCACTACAGGCGAGCACTGCCGGCGCAATGCGACCGGTCATAGCCTGTAACAATACCGACGATTGGCAAACAGGGCTTGAGCATGGCCGGCCAGGGCATATACTGGTCCCACGCATTCCCCGTTCAACCATCGGAGTCCATATGAAAATAGATATCGGTATCAGCCAGAAGGATCGGGAACAAATCGCCAATGGGCTGTCCCTGTTGCTGGCAGACACCTATACCCTGTATCTGAAAACCCATAACTTCCACTGGAACGTCAAGGGCCCGATGTTCCAGACCCTGCATACCATGTTCGAGACCCAGTACAACGAGTTGGCACTGGCTGTAGACGATATCGCCGAGCGCATCCGCACCCTGGGCTTTCCCGCCCCGGGCACCTACAAGGCCTTCGCCGAGCTGAGCTCGATCAAGGAAGAAGAAGGCGTGCCTGATGCCACCGACATGATCCGCCTGCTGGTCGAAGGTCAGGAAGCCTGCGCCCGCACCGCCCGTGAGGCCTTCCCGGCCTGCGAGAAGGCCAGCGACGAGCCCAGCGCCGACCTGCTGACCCAGCGCATGCAGGCCCATGAAAAGACCGCCTGGATGCTGCGCAGTCTGCTGGAAAAGTAATCTCTTCCGGGGCGGATAATCCTCCGCCCCACCCCTTTATCCCATCCTCTTTGTCGCTGCAACGATTTCAGGTTAGAGTGCGCACCCGGCTATGACACAAGTACCGCCGGAACCACGTCAAAGACACAGTTGCAACAGGATGAATCGTTTTGAACAATATCCGTTACCTTCATTTAATTGTTGGCCTGGCAGCCCTGCTGTGCGGCCTGTATTTCAGCACTCCCTTTTTCACCCAGAACGGTCCCATTGATCTGTCGGCCATCACCGCCCTGTTGTTGGGGCTGGTCAATATTCAGCAGTTCAGCAATAACCTCAGCAGCCGCTCCGGCATACGCAGCGCCTTGTCCATGCTTGCCTCGCTGCTGCTGTTGGTAGGCGCCCTGACGCCCCTGGCAGTGTTGCTGGTCAGCCCGATGGCCGGTCCACTGCTGACCTTGGCCGTAGGCATCAGCGTGGCCGGCGTTTGCCTGTTTGCCGTGCTGACCCTGACCGGCATGCTGTCCCGCTCGACCGGCGGCAGCCGCCTCAAGGCCAGCCCACGCGAAACGGGCACGGTCAAATGGTTCAACACCAGTAAAGGCTTCGGCTTCATCTCCCGGGATCAGGGTGAGGATGTGTTCGTACACTTCCGCGCCATCCGTGGCGAAGGTCATCGTGTACTGGAAGAAGGTCAACGCGTCGAGTTCATCGTCGCCCGCCGTGAGAAGGGCCTGCAGGCCGAAGACGTCGAACCCTTCGACTGAGCATGACCCAATAGATCAATAATGGGGCGGAGGCTGATCGTCCTCCGCATCCCCCGGCATGGATGCCGCCAGATCGGCCTGCCGGCGCGCCAACAATTCCAGCGCCCGCTGCAACCTCTCCAACTCCAGCTCCTGACGACTCACAACATCGTTCAATGCCTGTATGGTGTCATCCTGGAATGCCAACCGGGTCTCCAATTCGTCCAGCCTGGCTATCAGTTCATTCATCAGTTGAACCGCTCCGCATAGCGAAAGTTGGACGTCAGCACCGCTTGCAGACGGGCGACACATTCGTTCAGTTGTTCTTCGGTATAGGCCTGCGCTGGCAACTTGCCCCATACTGGCGCAGGCCATGCAGGATCGTGCCGATAGCGGACAATATGATGAACATGCAGCTGACTGACCATATTGCCCAGCGCCGCGACATTGATCTTGTGTGCAGCGAAACCATCTTTCAGGGCCTCGGCCAACCAGCAGGATTCGTTCAGCAATTGAACCCTATCTGTTTGATCCAATTGGAATATTTCGGTGACATCCTCCCGGCGTGGCACCAGAATGAACCATGGGAACTGATGGTCATTCATCAACAGAAGAGTACTTAACTCGAAGTCTCCTATCCAAATGCCATCATTGACTAGCTGGGGGTGAAGATTGAACATATGCGGATCCTTAAAAGAGCCTTGTTTGGTTATAAAGAAAAGCAACATCATGATGCATATCAAGGAAACAGCGGATGAATGCGCTAAGCTTGCAGGGAATAATAATACATCAGGCGCCCGAAGATGCTGCGAGATGCATGCGGATAAGGCTGCATTTTCAACTTGCAGCTTTCGCATTTGCGGCTTTACTGCTTTACTAAATGCGATATGAAAATTGAAAAGAATCTGCTTAGTGACAGATCGAAGCACATTCTCTTGTTTACTGGAAAGGAGCACACGATATGAAAAATGTTGCCAAATGGAGTTCTGTTGCCCTGGCTGTGGCCATGGGGAATGGTCTTATCGCCACTCAAGCTGTCGCCCAGGGTGAAGGGTTCGTTGAAGGTGCTTCCGCCACGCTGAGCAACCGCACTGGCTACTTCAACCGCGACTTCAGGAACAATATCCCCACCCAGAACAGCAAGGCCGAAGAAACCGCCACCGGCTTTGTTCTCGACTTCCGCTCCGGTTTCACCCAGGGCAATATCGGCCTGGGTGCCGATGTAATGGCACTGGCTGGCATCAAGCTGGACAGTGGCCGCGGTCGTGCGGGTACCGGCTTGCTGGCACAAGACAATGACGGCCGTGTTCCGGATGAATATTCCGAAATCCGCGGCGCGGTGAAAGCCAACATCGCTGGCGACACCGTACTGCGCTATGGCTTCCACATGCTGGAAAACCCGATCCTCAACTATGAGGACTCGCGCCTGTTGCCAAGTCACTACTTCGGCTACAGCATCACCAATACGTCGTTCGATGGCCTGATGCTCGAAGCCGGTCGCATGACCGACCGCGGGGACATGGATGGCTCTTCCCAGTATGACGGCCCCTATCGCCACGATGGCCTCAATATCGACCATGACAAGGTAACCTACCTGGGCGGTACCTATGATTTCGCTGACAACCTCAGCGCCTCGCTGTACACCTCCAAGTCAAATGACCTGTGGAAGCGCCATTACGCCGGCCTGACCCATGTATGGGACTTCGGCAATGGCCTGGACCTGACCACCGACCTGTCGCACTACCAGACCTCTGATGACAGCCCGGCTGGCAATGAGTTCGACAACAAGGCCTCCTCCCTGGCCCTGACTCTGGGTGCCGGCTTCCACGATTTCACCGTGGCCTATCAGCGCATGGGCGGCGATGCCGGCTTCGCGTATGACGACTACGGCATCTATCTGGCCAACTCGGTGCAGGTCATCGACTTCAACGCCAAGGATGAGCGCTCCTGGCAGGCGCGCTATGACTACAACTTCGAGGGCGTAGGCATTCCCGGCCTGACGTTCATGACCCGCTACGTCAAGGGCAGCAACATCGATACCGTTCCGGGCGTCAGCGACACTCGCTGGGAGCGCAGCACCGATATCCGTTACACCGTTCAACAGGGCTTCCTGCAAGGTGTCGACCTGACCTGGCGCAATGCGACCGTACGTCAGGATTCCGCACTTGACGGCGGTGATATCGACGAGAACCGTCTGTACGCGTCCTACACCTGGACCCTGCTCTAAGCAACTTCGCAGTAGCAACCTGAGAAACCCGGCTCCGGCCGGGTTTTTTCTGTTTCAGCGGCGGCTTTGTGCCAGGCTATACGCGGCCTGGGGACAAACGTACAATAAGGCCCATTCTCCGACCTTCTATTCCAGGACGTTCTCCACCCATGCGTACCAGCCAGTATCTTATTTCCACCCTCAAGGAAACTCCCGCCGACGCTGCCGTGGTCAGCCACCAGTTGATGCTGCGCGCCGGTATGATCCGCCGGATCGCCTCCGGCCTGTATACCTGGTTGCCGATGGGGCTGCGCGTGTTGCGCAAGGCAGAGAGCGTTGTCCGGGACGAGATGAACAAGGCCGGCGCACTTGAGGTATTGATGCCGGCGATCCAGCCGGCAGAACTGTGGCAGGAGTCCGGGCGCTGGGAAGAATACGGCCCCGAACTGCTGCGCCTGAAAGACCGCCATGACCGCGAGTTCTGCGTCGGCCCGACCCATGAGGAAGTGGTTACCGAACTGGCGCGCAACGAAATCACCAGCTACAAGCAACTGCCGCTGAACCTGTATCAGATCCAGACCAAGTTCCGTGACGAGATCCGGCCGCGTTTCGGCCTGATGCGCTCCCGCGAGTTCCTGATGAAGGATGCCTACTCCTTCCACCTGGACCAGCCATCGATGCAGCAGACCTATGACACCATGTACCAGGCCTATTGCAATATCTTCAGCCGGCTGGGCCTGGAGTATCGTCCGGTAGTGGCGGACAACGGCTCCATTGGTGGCGAAGGCTCCCATGAATTCCATGTGCTCGCCGAATCCGGGGAAGATGCCATCGTCTTTTCCAATTCGGGCAGCTACGCCGCCAATATCGAGAAGGCCACCGCCCAGCCGCCCCAGGGCGAACGTCCCGCGCCGACCCAGGACAAGGCTCTGGTGGACACTCCGGATCAGCGTACCATCGAGGCGGTGTGCGAGCTCCTCGGCTTGCCTGCAGAGCGTACCGTCAAGTCGCTGATCGTGCTGGGCGCTGCCGAGGAAGACAAGCCCCAGCCACTGGTGGCGCTGGTGCTGCGTGGCGATCATGAGCTGAACGAAATCAAGGCCGAGAATCATCCGGCCATCCAGGCGCCGCTGACCTTCGCCAGCGAAGCACAGATCCAGCAGGCCCTGGGTTGCAAGCCCGGCTCCATCGGCCCGGTAGGCATGAACATCAGGGTAATCGCCGACCACAGCGCTGCCCACCTGGCGGACTTCGTCTGTGGCGCGAACCAGGATGGCAAGCACTTTGTCGGCGTGAACTGGGAGCGTGACGCACGCTTCGATGAAGTGGCCGACCTGCGCAATGTGGTGGAAGGCGACATCAGCCCGGACGGTAACGGCACCCTGGTGATCAAGCGCGGCATCGAGGTCGGACATATCTTCCAGCTCGGTCGCAAGTACAGTGAAGCCATGCAGTGCACAGTACTCAACGAGCAGGGCAAGACCTCCACCCTGCTGATGGGTTGCTATGGCATCGGTGTTTCCCGCGTGGTCGCCGCCGCCATCGAACAGAATCATGATCAGCGCGGCATCCTCTGGCCGGACGCCCTCGCACCCTTCCAGGTGGCGCTGGTGCCGATGAAGATGGAAAGCTCCGAGGCAGTACGCGAAGCCACCGAGCGGCTGTACCAGGAGCTGCAACAGGCCGGCGTCGAAGTACTGCTGGATGACCGCGACAAGAAGGTCAGCCCCGGCGTCAAGTTCGCCGACATGGATCTGATCGGCATCCCCCATCGGGTCGTCATCAGCGATCGCGGCTTGGCCGAAGGTCAGCTGGAATACAAATACCGCCGCGACCAGGAAGCCAGCAGCGTGCCTGTGGCCGACATGCTCGATTTCCTGCTCCAACGCACAGGTCGCCAATGAGGAACGGCAGTATGCGGCAGCCACTACTGCCCTGGCTGCTCTGGCTGTGTGCCGGCATAACACTGACTGCCTGCAGCAGCCAGCCGCAGCAACCTCCCGGAGCGGTGGCGGTGCGGGTCGAACGCACACTGGTCAGTCACAACCTGCGCATCGATGCCGGAGAGCAACTGGTGCTGACCTCGCCCCAGCGCAACGTCCGGGTAACCGAGCAACAGCTGCACCAGGTCACCGAATTCGACGCCGAGGACCGGCCGGTCAACACTCATGAGAGCTATCAGGCTCTGCCATGGGATGCCCAGCCGGTCACCCTGATCGCCGAAGGCAAGCGCTTTTCCCTGCTGACCGACCATGACGGCGTGCTGCGCCTCAACCTGCTGGACGAGCAGTTCATCGAACTGGATTTCGAGAGCCTGCGCGTGGTCCAGTTGGTAGTCCGGGCCAGCCCGTCGGTCGTCGCCGAACAGAACCTGCTGGTCAGCCGGGAGCTGCGCGCAGTGCTACAGGAGGCGGTTGCGCTGGTGCATGACAGCCTCGAGGAAAGCGATGTCGAGCAATGGGTCTACCGGGTCAGGCGCCTGAACGAACTGGGCCTGAACGAAGAGTCCACCCAGCTGGAGAACATGCTGATCCTGCTGACAGTAGGCGACCCCGAGCTACAGGCCGAATTCACCCACACCCTGGAACACAGCGAACGACCCTGACATGCCGCGCAACACATGGATCGTGTTCTGCCTCGCCCTGGGCCTTGCGCCCCCGGTGCTGGCAATCAACCAGAACCAGCCCGTCGACCCCGAGCTGCGGGCCCTGTTGATGCAGGCCGTGTCACAGGCCGATAGTTTTGCCGATGCCTTCGATGCCCAGGTCTGGCTGCTGGACATGTCCACCCGGCTGCGGCGCTATATTCCCGATGAGCAGGAACGCCTGCGTTTTCTGCGCCTGGTCCACCGGGAATCTCGCAACGCCGGCTTGAAACCCGACCTGGTGCTGGCGGTGATCCACGTGGAGAGCCTGTTCGACCGTTACGCGCTGTCCCGCGTCGGTGCCCAGGGCATCATGCAGGTGATGCCATTCTGGAAGGCAGAACTCGGCCGACCAGAAGACAACCTCATCGATCTGGCAACCAACCTGCGCTATGGCTGCACCATCCTCAAGTACTACCTCGATATTGAAAAGGGTGATCTGCGCCGGGCGCTGGCACGCTACAACGGCAGCCTCGGCAGCCACCGCTATCCGGACAAGGTGCAGGACTACTGGTATCGCTATTGGTATGTGAAGGAATAACGGCCGATCAGTCCAACAGCACCAGCAGACTCTGCTCCGTCTGCGGCCCCGGCAGGCTGTGCTGCAGCTTGCCCTGCGGGTCGAATACATAGGTGGTCGGCAGTACCTGCGGACGTTCCAACCCCATGCTGTCCACAAAATCCTGCCCCATCACCGCGAACTGGATATCCATCTTCTGCGCCAGCTCGAGCAAGGCATCACCGCTGACACCATCGTAGTTGACACCCAGCACCGTGACCCCGGGATGCTCCGCCAGGCGGTTGAACTCCGGCAACTCGTGCAGGCAGGGTGCGCACCACTCGGCCCAGTAGTTCACTACCACCCAGCGATCTTCCAGGTCTGTCTGGCTCAGCGAATTACCCTCGTGATCCAGCCATTGCTGCTCACTACAGCCCCCCAGAACCAGACCGACAGCCAGCATACCGCTGCAAAGCCATGTCTTCATGATGCCTCCTCAGTCTCGGCCACGACCTTGCCATCGCCACTCAACCAGCTTTTCACGCTGCCGACCATGATCTGTCGGCGGCAACTCTCCAACTCGACCAGCGCTTCGCGAATCGGCGGATACCAGCTGTCACCACTCTCCAGCGACAGGGGCAGCGAGGCTGCGGCGGGCAGCGCCTCCGGAAGCTCCTCCAGCAGGCCCGACAGCTCCAGCAGATCCAGATCCCGACTCAGCACATAGCCCCCCTGCTGTGCACGGGCGATGAATCGGCGGCTTTCCAGCCAATCGGTCAGTTGCAGCCAGAGATCCTCGGGCATGGCCCAGCCCGCGGCATTGACCCGTGCCAGATCCACCACATCACCGCTCTTCTGTGCCTGCAGAAAAATGCGCAGCAACGCCAGCAGGCTGACCAGCCAGGGATAGGCCGCACGCTGCCAGGCGGTACTGTTGCCCAGATTGCAGACCAGCTCGGCGCCAAACAGGATGATCATCCAGCTGACATAGATCCACAGCAGGAACAGGGGAAAGGTGGCAAAGGCGCCGTAGATCAGCTGAAAACTGGGGAACAGCGCCACATACAGCGCAAAGCACGCCTTGGCCCCTTCGAACAACAGGGCCACCAGCAGCCCGCCGGCAAGTCCATGCTTGAACCGCACCCGGGTGTTGGGTACCGCCACGAAAATCAGGGTAAAGGCGGCAATGCTCAGCAGCAGCGGCACCCAGCCCAGCAGCTGCTTCCAGGCCGAGGCCAGCACCGCATCACCGGAGAGGAACGACAGGGAAGCCAGATAGGTACTGACCACGAACCCCGCACCCAGCAACAACGGTCCCAGACTCAACACTGCCCAATACAGCAGGAAGCTGGACAGCCCCCGGCGGGGCTGGCGAATGCGCCAGATGGCATTGAAGGATTGTTCGATATTCAGCAGCATCATGAAGGCGGTCACCATCAACACCGCTACACCAATACCGGTCAGCTGCCGGGCCTGCTGGGAAAACTCACTGAGGTACTCACGCAGCGCCGCACCGGTCGAAGGTACGAAGTTGTCGAAGATGAACGCCTCGATCTGCCCGCCGACCTGGTTGAATGCCGGTATCGCAGCCAGCATCGCATAGGTGACGGTCATCACCGGGACCACGGCGAACAGCGTGGTGTAGGTCAGGGCAGCAGCATTCTTCGGGCAGTTGTCATCGAGGAAACGATGGAACAGATAACGGCAGAAATATACCAGCTGTTGAATTTGACGCGGCATTAAGGCTCCCTGACAGCCAGTGCTTTAGGGCTTAGAATAGCCGGCATGCCCCGCATAAGCCACCGGCTTGGCGGACCCCACCGGATCTGATCGGAGATTTGCCATGTCCCGGGTACGCATCTATCACAACCCCCGCTGCTCCAAGTCGCGCCAGGCCCTGGCCCTGCTCGAACAACAGGGTGATGAGTTGGAAGTCATCCATTACATCGATACTCCCCCGGATAGCGCCACCCTCAGCGCCCTGCTGCAGCAGCTCGGGCTCGGCGCCCGTGATCTGATTCGCAAGGGCGAGGATACCTACAAGGAGCTGAAGCTGGACAACCCCGACCTCAGCGAAGCCGAACTGGTCCAGGCCATGGTCGATTACCCACGCCTGATCGAGCGCCCCATCGTCATCCGTGACGGCAAGGCCATCGTCGCCCGGCCACCGGAAAAGATACTGGAGTTGTACGCATGAGTGATCCCTACGTTCTAGTGCTGTATTACAGCCATAACGGCGCCACCGCCAAGATGGCCAGGCTGATTGCCGAAGGGATCGAGCAGGCTGGCCTGGAAGCCCGACTGCGTACGGTACCGAAGGTATCTACGGAGACCCGGGCCAGCGCACCGGAAGTGCCCGCCAGCGGCGCCGTCTACTGCACCGAGGATGATCTCAAGCATTGCTCTGCGCTGGTGCTCGGCAGCCCCACCCGCTTCGGCAACATGGCCGCACCGCTGAAATACTTCATCGACGGCACCAGCAGCCTGTGGCTGTCGGGCAGCCTGTCCGGCAAGCCGGCAGCGGTATTCACCACCACCGCCAGCCTGCATGGCGGACAGGAAAGCACCCTGCTGTCCATGCAACTACCGCTGCTGCACCATGGCATGCTGCTGGTCGGCCTGCCCTACAGCGAAAGTGCGCTGACCGAGACCCGGGGCGGCGGCACGCCCTACGGCGCCAGCCACCTGGCCGGCAGCGATGGCGCGCGTCCGCTGGATAACCACGAGACCGTACTGTGCCGAGCCCTGGGCAAGCGCGTGGCCACGGTCACCCGACAGCTGCTGGCCGGAGCCGCTCATGTCCAGAGCTGACAAGCCGCTGCCGCCGCTGCACTACCTGCTGCCGCGCATACGCCTGAGCCGGCTGCTCGCGGCCCTGGCCTATGCCGGACTGCTGCTGTGCCTGTTCATCTACAACGCCTTCTTCGCCGACCTGCATGGTGCCAATCCGGTGGTCATTCTCGGGGTATTGCTGGTGCCGCTGCTGATCTTCCTGCCGGGCATCGCCATCGGCAACGTGCGCGCCCATGCCTGGCTGTGCTTCGCCATCAACCTGTATTTCATCTATGGGGTGCAGAGCTGCTTCGTACCGGGAAAAGAGGCCTACGGCGGGATACTGGTAGGCACCAGCGTGCTGTATTTCATTGCCGCGCTGGGCTATGTGCGCTGGAGTTTCCAGGCGCAGCGAGTGCGTTCATAACCCCCGCCGGAGCCTGTTTTTGTGTGGAGCAAAGCAGCGCCGCACAAAAACAGGCCCGGCAGCTACCAGCCCATCACCCGCTTGACGAAGGGAATGGTCAGTCGATGCTGGGCCTGCAGGGATGCCTGGTCCAGCTGTTCGAGGGCGGCAAACAGTTCGCTCATGCCCCGCGCGCCGCGACTCAGGATGTAGCGTGCGACCTCATCAGGCAGCTGCAGGCCACGCCGCTCCGCGCGCATCTTGAGCATCTGCTGCTTGCCCTCATCGTCCAGCGCCTGCAGCTGGAACACCAGCCCCCAACCCAGGCGCGATATCAGATCCGGCAACTGCAGTTCGAGCCCCCGCGGCGCGGCACTGGCTGACATCAGCAGCCGCCCCTGGCGTTGCTGGATGCGGTTGTACAGATGGAACAGGGCCTCCTCCCAGTCCGCCTGGCCACCCAGCACCTCCAGGTCATCAAGACACACCAGATCGAGCTCTTCCATGCCGTCCAGCAGCAAAGGACCATGATCCAACACCTCGCGCAGCGGCAGATACATGGCCACAGCACCCGCCTCGGCCATGCGGTGGCAGGCCGCCTGCAGCAGATGCGAACGCCCGCTGCCAGGGGCGCCCCACAGATAGATGCAGCGTTCCGCCGGCACCTGCGACGGATCGGCGAGCCCGTGCAATGCGGCCAGCACCGTGGTGTTGGAGCCGGTGAAATAATTGTCGAAGGTGGCCTCATCCCTGAGTTTGATACCCAGGGGGAGTTGTGTGGGCTGGCCTGAGGACATCAGTTGCCCTCCGCCTTGTCGTCTGCACTGCCGCGCATCGACCGTCCTTACCCGCGCCAGCGGAAGTAGAGTGTCGGTAATGCCGGGGCCGCTGGCTCGACTGGCTGCACCTGCTCTACTGGCAGCACATCCATGTCTTCGGTAGTGTCCGTCAGGGGCTCTTCGACGGTCCACTGTTCTGCCGGATCGGAAAGCTCACCTTCGGACAGCGGGACCGGGGCCTGCGCTTCGAAAGCCGGCTCGGGCTCGGGAATCGGCTCAGGCTCCGGTTGCGGCTCGGGAATGCGCTGCAGGCGCATGTCCAGATTCAGCATGCGCTCCAGCTGCGCTTCGCTGCCAGGAAAGCTGACCTGCAGCAGCATGGTGTCACCATCGATCGCCAGCAGCCTCGGCTGCTGCTGGGTGCCCAGTTGCCGCAGCATGCGCAGCAGGCCGGAATAGGCTGCCACGCTATCGATCCCTTCGACCTGCAGTTGCCAGCCGGACAACTCACCAGCCACACCGGCGGGGATCGCATATTGCTCGAATACCGCCTTGGCCAGGCGCCGCATCAGCTCATCAGCGGCCTGCTCGGCGGTCCCGGTGATGCGCCCGGACTCATGCTGGTCATTGAGCCACAGGGTCCAGTTCAGCGTCGTCTGCTCATCCTCTCCGGCGATGGTCAGTGCCAGGGTTCCTTCCGCCGGGTAGCGTTCGCTGGCTTCGAGCAACGCCTCCTGGCTGGCCTGGCGAATCTGTTCTTCGCTGACCAGCGCCATGTCCTGCAGGTCGCCCAGCGGAAAACTCAGGGCTACCGCGCGGTGTTCCGCCGCCTGCTGCAGGCGCTGCGCCCAGGGTGCTGCCGGACTCAACGTCCGCTCACCCAGCTCACCGGTTTCCACTGCCCACAGCACTATCCCCGGCCGGTTACGACCCAGTGCCGGCTGGCCAGCCTCGCTGAGCACCTTGCCCACCGCATCGGGTTCGAACTCGATGCGCAGCTGGCCGCCCTCGGCCGAGCCTATCCGCCGCATCAATTCCTGCGGCGTCTTCAATGCGTTGGCAATGGCCGAACGCTGCAGGTCGACATCATTGCCGGCCAGGCGTTGCAGCATCACGGTGGTGGCCTCGCGCATGAGGTCCTCCCGGCTCTGCCCCTCTTCCTGGGTCACCTGTACCCGATAGAGGTTATCCAGCACCGCAGCCGGAACAGGGAGTGTCGCCAGAACGGCAGTACACAACAGGAGCGCGCGGACTCTTTGCTTGAAACGCCTGGGCTTGAAACGCATGGTAATCCCGTCTGGTGTCTGCTGCGTGCCCCAAAGCGGCCATAAACAGCGATCATAAAACGCATACATTAAACAAGCACTGCTGCGGCGGCAACCGCAGTCGGCCAAAGTCACCCGGGCATGGTCGCGCCGGGCATGAATTTGCTACACTAGCGCGCTATATCGCGACAGCCTCCCGCAAGGCCTATCGCCTCTCCCTTTGATCACTCGAGACCCACGCATGAGCAGCCAAACGCCCTCCAAGCCTTCCATCAGTTACAAGGACGCCGGTGTCGATATCGACGCAGGAAATGCGCTTGTCGACCGCATCAAGCATGTCGCCAAACGCACCGCCCGCCCGGAAGTCATGGGTGGCCTGGGCGGCTTCGGCGCGCTGTGCGAAATCCCGGCGGGCTACAAGCAGCCGGTGCTGGTGTCCGGCACCGATGGCGTGGGCACCAAGCTGCGCCTGGCGATGGACCTGAACAAGCATGACCAGATCGGCATCGACCTGGTGGCCATGTGCGTCAACGATCTGGTGGTATGTGGCGCCGAGCCGCTGTTCTTCCTCGATTATTACGCCACCGGCAAACTGAATGTCGACGTGGCGGCCCAGGTGGTCACCGGCATCGGCGCCGGCTGCGAGCTGGCCGGCTGCGCCCTGGTCGGTGGTGAGACTGCCGAGATGCCCGGCATGTACGAAGGCGATGACTATGATCTGGCCGGTTTCTGCGTCGGCGTGGTGGAAAAGGCCGACATCATCGATGGCAGCAAGGTGCAGCCTGGCGATGTACTGCTGGCCCTGCCCTCCTCCGGCCCGCATTCCAACGGCTATTCGTTGATCCGCAAGATCATCGAGGTGGCCGGGGCCGACATCCAGAATGTACAACTGGACGGCCAACCGCTGACCGACCTGCTGATGGCACCGACCCGCATCTACGTCAAGGCGCTGCTGCAGTTGATCAAGCAGACCGGCGCGGTCAAGGCCATGGCCCACATCACCGGTGGCGGCCTGCTGGAGAACATTCCGCGGGTGCTGCCCGACAACGCCAGCGCCAGCATCGACCTGAGCAGCTGGCAGCGCCCGGCGGTGTTCGATTGGCTGCAACAACAGGGCAATGTGGATGAAACCGAAATGCACCGCGTGCTCAACTGTGGCGTCGGCATGGTCATCTGCGTGGCAGCCGAGCAAGCCGAGCAGGCCATGCAGGTGCTGCAACAGGCCGGTGAGCAGCCGTGGGTCATCGGCAGCATCGAGGTGGCCGATGCCAGCAGTGAGGCTGTCGTATTGCGTAACGGCCGCTGATACGTGAGTTGCCGCACCGTTATCCTGATTTCCGGGTCAGGCAGCAACCTGCAGGCATTCATCGACACCCTGCATCCGCAGCAGGCCGATATCGTCGCGGTGATTTCCAACCGCGCCGATGCCTACGGGCTGGAGCGCGCTGCCCAGGCCGGCATACCGACCCAGGTTCTCGATCACCGCGATTTCCCTGACCGGGCCAGCTACGATCTGGCGCTGGCCGCGCTGATCGATGCGCATACCCCCGAGCTGGTGATTCTGGCCGGCTTCATGCGCATTCTCACCGCCGGCTTCGTCGCCCGTTATCACGGGCGGCTGCTGAATATCCATCCCTCGCTGCTGCCCAAGTACACCGGCCTGCATACCCATCGCCGGGCACTGGAAGCCGGGGACCAGGAGCACGGGGCCACCGTGCACTTCGTCACCGAAGAGCTGGATGGCGGCCCGGCGATCATGCAATCGCACGTGCCGATCCTGGCCGATGACACCCCCGAGAGCCTGGCCGAGCGCGTACGCGCGACCGAACACAGGCTCTACCCGCTGGCTGCTATGCTGTACATCAGTGGCCGCCTGCGACTGATGGATGGTCACGCCTGCCTGGATGGCAACGCTATCGCACCCTGTGGCCTCAGGCTGGATCAATTCGAAACAGACATGCGAGGTCACCGCAATGACTGACAGCAGTTCGCGCTTGTTCCGTCGCCCCACCCGCTGGCTGGTCGCGGCCGCCCTGGGTCTGGCCAGCAGCCTGGCCATGGCACAGGAGCTGGTGCCCTTCACCGCCAGCTACGCCGCCGACATGAAGAATATCCCGGTCAACGGCGAAGCTGTGCACAGCCTGCAGGCCAACGCCGACGGCACCTGGAAGCTGTCATTCCATGCCAGCATGTTCGTCGCCAGGCTGACTGAAGAAAGCATGCTCGAACTGGACAATGACCAACTGCTCCCGCTCAGCTACCGCTACGAACGCAAGGGCCTGGGGCGCGGCCGGGTGACCACCCAGACCTTCGACTGGGAGGCCGGCGAGGTCCGCGGCGAACACAAGAAAGAAGCCTTCAGCCTGCCGACCGAGCCCGGCCTGCTGGACAAGACCACCTATCAGCTGGCACTGCAGCGTGACCTCATCGCCGGTAAAAAGGAAATGAGCTACCGCGTGGTGGATGGTGATGAAGTCGAACAGTATCAGTTCCGCGTCATCGGCGAGCAGCGCGTCACTACCCGTAACGGCCAGTTCGATGCGGTGGAAGTGGAGCGCGTACGTGAGCCCGGCGCCAAGCGTGAAACCACTCTGTGGTTCGCCAAGGACTGGCACTACCTGCTGGTGCGCCTGAGCCAGGTGGAAACCGACGGCCAGCACTACCAGATCGTCCTCAAGGAAGCGACCCTGGACGGCAAGCCGGTGATCGGCAATCCAGTCAGGAGTAACTGAGCAGCCCTGCGGTTGGGCTGACGGCGTAGCGCGGGGGTGCTCCCCGGTTCGGGTTGTCGCGCCCCTGCGCGACGACGGGCCGGCGCGGATGCTGCAGATATTGCAGGCGTAGCGCAGGGGCGCCACACCCCATGCAGCGGCCACAATCAACAAAAAAGGCGCCACGATCGGCGCCTTTTTCATTGTCATATCAGCACATTCAGCCAATGAACTTCTCACCCGCCTCGGCGCGCTTGACCAGGCCGGCCGCAGGCTTCCAGAACTCACCCTGACGGGCTTCCAGCTCGCGGATCTGCTGCAGCACCACGTCCAGACCCAGGCTGTCGGCATAGGCCATCGGCCCGCCGCGCTCGGCTGGGAAGCCGTAGCCGAAACGGTAGACACGGTCGATATCCTCGGCGCTCTCGGCAAAGCCTTCATCGAGAATCCGCGCACCCTCGTTGACCAGCGCCAGGATGCAGCGCTGCACGATTTCCTCGTCGGCCACGTCACGCTGGGTATAGCCCGCTTCTTCAGCCACTTCGCGGGCCATCATGTCGGTTTCCGGGTCGTGGATGGCCTGCCGGCTGCCCGGCTCGTAACGGTAGAAGCCATGGCCGCTCTTCTGACCGAAGCGCTCCATTTCGCACAGCCGGTTGTCCAGCCATACGATCGGCTCACCACGGCCAAGGCCGGCCAGTTGCCGGGAGCGCCAGCCCAGGTCCACACCGACCACGTCATACATGCGGTAGGGACCCATGGCCATGCCGAAGCCCTGCAGCGCCTGGTCCACCTGCCACGGCGTGGCGCCTTCCAGTACCACTTCGCGGGACTGACGCGAATACATCGACAGCATGCGGTTGCCAATGAAGCCATGGCAGTTGCCGGCCAGTACCGCTTCCTTGCCGATCTTCTTGCCTACCGCCAGACAGGCATCCAGCACATCCTGGGTGGTGGCCTTGCCGCGCACCACTTCCAGCAGTTTCATGATATGCGCCGGGCTGAAGAAATGCAGACCCAGTACCTGGGCAGGACGCTGGGTGGCCGAGGCGATCTCGTCGATATCCAGATAGGAGGTATTGGTCGCGAGGATGGCCGAGGGTTTGACCGCCTTGTCCAGCTCGGTAAAGATGGATTTCTTCAGGTCCATGTTCTCGTAGACGGCTTCGACCACCAGATCCATGTCCGCCAGATCGGCGTATTGCTGAGTAGTGGTGATCCGCTCTACCCGCGCCTGGGCTTCGGCCTCGTCGAAGCGCTGCTGGGCTACCGAGCGCTTGTAGACATTGGCGATCTCGACCAGCCCCTTGTCCAGCATTTCAGCGTTCACGTCCAGCCAGACCACCGGATAACCGGCGTTGACGAAGTTCATGACGATGCCGCGCCCCATGGTGCCGGCACCAATCACACCTACCTTTCTGATGTCCTCGAACGAAGCCATAGCAGCCCTCTCCCAGTTGTATTCATGTCGGAAATGCAATGGAGCAATACATTACGGAAAAGCGCTGGTGAATAGAAACGAAACCCGCCGATAACAGGCATTCACAATATGAATACTTCCCCCGTCATCGGGAACTCTCCTATTTCGTCATTGCGAACCGCAAAGCGGTGAAGCAATCCACAGGCACGGAGTCGCCGATATACCCTGGATTGCCACGCCCTGCGGGCTCGCAATGACGAGCGGGGCTGGGCCAGGCTAAACCGCAACGGATACGGTTTTCCCTAACTGATTCAGTCGCTTACAATACTTGGCCCGCAGTATCGGATTTCCCGGTTCTCCATTGCTATAAGTCGTTCAATGTTCAGATCCTGTCGCAGTACCGTACTCGTTGTTCTTGCTTGCCTGTTTTGTCTTCCGCCCTCTCTCGCCGCGGCACCGGCCACCTTCGAAGCAGCCAAGGTTCAGGCCCGTCAGCAGGTCTACCATGACCGCAATGACCATGGCACCTTCTATTGTGGCTGCACCTGGGAATGGGCCGGGCGCTCCGGCGGCGTGGTGGATCATGCCAGTTGTGGCTACCAGGTCCGCGCCCAGCCCAACCGTGCCGCGCGCATCGAATGGGAGCACATAGTGCCAGCGTCACTGTTCGGTCAGCAGCGCCAGTGCTGGCAACAGGGCGGACGCAGCAACTGCAAGAGCAGCGATCCGGCGTTCAACATCATGGAAGCCGACCTGCACAACCTCACCCCGGCCATCGGCGAAACCAATGCCGACCGCAGCAATTTTCGCTTCGGTATGCTGCCGGGTACGCCATACCGGCATGGCCAGTGCGATTTCAAGGTGGAGTTTGCCGAGCGCGTGGTGGAACCGCGGGATCAGGTGAAGGGACAGATCGCCCGGGTCTGGTTCTACATGCATGACCGCTACGATCTCAACATGTCCAGCCAGCAACAGCGCCTGCTGATGGCCTGGGACAAGCAGCAGCCACCCAGCGAGTGGGAGCGCGAGCGTGACCGGCGCATCAGCCGCT
The DNA here is from genome assembly GCF_002979975.1 of Pseudomonas sp. MYb185. Lineage (GTDB taxonomy): Bacteria > Pseudomonadota > Gammaproteobacteria > Pseudomonadales > Pseudomonadaceae > Halopseudomonas. The sequence goes on from NZ_PCQD01000002.1 coordinate 192,485, forward strand.
TGATGGGGCATGGCAACCCCTTCGTCAGTGGCGAACGGCAGTGGACGCTGAATCACCGCAACAGCGGAGAAGGCCTGGCGGCAACCCGACCGGTCTCCAGCGCCTCCCGTGGCAACAGCACGGTCCAGGCCCCAGCGGCACGGATCATCGGCAATCGCAACAGCAAGCTCTACCATCTGCCGGCAGGCTGCCCCGGCTATTCCCAGGTGGCGCAAAAGAACATCGTCTGGTTCGACAACGAAACCGAAGCCCAGGCCAATGGCTATCGCAAGGCCGGCAACTGTCGTTGAAACAGGCTACTGATCCACCACCTTTTCGCCGGGCTCCTTGCCTTCGGTCGAGGCGTGTTCGATGGCGGCGTTCAACTCGCCGCCCAACAGCAGAACGGCGGCACTGATATAGAAGTACAACAGCAATACGATAATGGCCCCGATGCTGCCGTAGGTCGCGTTGTAGTTGGCAAAGTTCTGCACGTAAATACCAAAACCGATCGAGGCAACAAGCCAGACGATCACCGCCACTACCGAGCCGGGGGTGATGAAACGGAACTCCTGCTCCACATCCGGGGTGGCGTAATAGATCAGGGCGACCGCCAGCATCAGCAGCAGGATCGCCACAGGCCAGCGCAACCAGGCCCAGATGACCACAAGCACCTGCTCCAGACCGATCTGCGCCGCCAGCCAGGTCATCACCTGCGGCCCCAGGGTCATGAAGCCAGCCGCCAGCAGCAGCATCACGGCGATGCCAATGGTGTAGAGAATCGACAGGATGAACAGCTTCCAACCGGGACGGCCCTCCTGTACGGCATAGGCCTTGTTCATCGCATTCATCAGCGAGCGCACCCCGATCGATGCCGTCCACAGTGCCAGCAATATCCCGAATGACAACAGTCCACCCTGGCTGCGCTGCAACTGGTCGATCACCGGATTGACCTGATCCAGCGCAATCGGCGGCAGTACCAGCGCCGCTTGCTCACGCAGCCAGTCGAAGAAATCAGGCAGGTGCAGAAAGCCCAGCACCGCCATGAGAAACAGGATGAAAGGAAAGATCGAGAACAACGCGCGGTAGGCCAGGGCCGCTGCGTAAGTGGACATGTCGTGCTCGCTGAAACCCCGAGCGGTCCGTTTCACTATACTCACCACACCCGCATTGCGCAGTTTCAGAAAAGACATATTCACTCCCCATTCGTCATGCTTCCCTTATGTGGGACGACCGCACCGGTCAAAAGTTTGCAGAACCTTACGCCTCAGACCAGCGGCATGAAGCAAATGTAGCAATTTATTACACCATGAAATTATAATGATAAGGATTTACATTTACCCTCAAGCAATCAACCACTCAACGCCACCACCGATATCGGCGCCCCGTGCTCCCGCACCGGTGGGGTGATGACAAGATCAGAGCGCACCTCCATGCATCTACCCCGGCTGACCTTCACCGCCTTGTCGCTTTCCGTCGTCCTCCATCCGCATCTGGCGATTGCCCAGGACACTGACAACCCGGACGATGCGCTGGCCCTACCCTCGATGGAAGTCCGCGCCAGCGCTGATGCCTCTGCCGGTGGCCTGCCGCCGGCGTATGCCGGAGGCCAGGTTGCCAGCGGTGGTCGCGTCGGCCTGCTGGGTAACCAGGACAATATGGAGACGCCCTTCCAGCTCACCAGCTACACCCAGATGCTGATCCAGGATCAGCAGGCCGCCAGTGTCGCCGATATCGTCGAGAACGACCCGGCAGTCCGCAGCGCCCGGGGCTTTGGCAATTTCCAGCAGGTATACATGGTGCGCGGCCTGCCGATCTTTTCCGATGACATGTCCTATAACGGGCTGTACGGGCTGTTGCCCAGGCAGTACCTCGGCGCAGAGCTGATCGAACGGGTGGAGGTACTGCGCGGCGCCAATGCCTTTCTCAATGGTGCCGCACCAGGTGGCAGCGGGCTGGGTGGCGCCATCAACATCGTACCCAAACGCGCGCCTAATCAACCGCTGAACCAGATCAGCGCCGGGGTCCGCTCGGGTGATCAGACCTATATGGCCGGTGACTTTGCCCGGCGCCTGGCCGATGACCGTATTGGTGTACGGCTCAATATCGCCCGCCGTGATGGTGGTACCGCCATCGATGGCGAATCCACCGAACTGAGCCTGTTCGCCCTGGGCCTGGATTACCGTGGCGAGCGCCTGCGCATCTCCGCCGACCTGGGTCACCAGGACCATCAGCTCGATGATATCCAGCCCAGTATTCGCCTCGCACCGGGGCTGGATATTCCCTCGGTCCCGGATGCCAGCAAGAGCATCGCCCAGCCCTGGAACTTCTCCAATGCGCGCGACACCTTCGGCACCCTGCGCACCGAATATGATTTCACCGACCACCTGACCGGCTGGCTGGCCGCGGGTATGCGCAGCGGCGATGAGTCCGGCTCGTTCAGCAGCCCAACGGTGAACAATGCAAACGGCGACAGCACCGCCACTCGCTTCAGTAACGTGCGTGAAGATCGGATCAGGACCGGCGAAGCGGGCCTGCGCAGCCGTTTCGATACCGGCAGCATCGGCCATAATGTGACGCTGTCCGGCTCGGTCTACCGCATGGATTCGCGCAATGCCTACGAATTCTCCGACCCCTTCCCCGGGAATATCTATCAGCCGATCGACGTCCCCTCGCCCCCTGCCACATTGGTCGGCGGCAACTTCGATCATCCGCTGGTGACCGACGAAACCCGAACCTCCAGCCTGGCGCTGGCCGATGTGCTGTCGTTCATGGACGAGCGGCTGCAGATCACCCTTGGCGCGCGTTACCAGAAGATCCGCAGTTATGGCTACGACTACAACAGCGGTGCGCGCAACGCGGCCTACTCGGAAAGCGAGATCACCCCGGTGGCCGGTGTTCTCTACCGCCTGACACCCGAGGTATCAGTCTACGCCAATCATATCGAGGGGCTGGTCAAGGGTGATGTGGCGCCGGCCGAGAATGTGCAGAATCCCGGCGAGATACTGGCGCCATACAAGACCCGGCAGAATGAAGTCGGAGTGAAGTATGACGGCGGACGTCTCGGTGCCAGCCTTGGCCTGTATCAGAGCCGCAAACAGATGGCCGGGGTGGAAGATGGCATCTTCGGTGTCATCGGTCACCAGCGCAATCGCGGACTGGAACTCTCGGTCTTCGGCCAGGCCACGCCCGGCCTGTCGATCCTTGGCGGCCTCAGCCTGCTGGACAGCGATGTGGAAGGCAATGATGCCATCGGTGCGCCGGAACTGCAGGCCAACCTTGGCTTCGACTGGATGGTGCCAGCCGTCAGCGGCCTGTCGCTGGACGCCCGTGCCATTCACACCGGCAGCCAATATGCCGATGCCGAGAACCAGCAGAAACTGCCGTCCTGGACCCGCTTCGATGCCGGCGTGCGCTATAACCTGCTGCTCGATGGCGACCAGCAACTGACGCTGCGTGCCAGAGTCGAGAACCTGGCCAACAAGGAATACTGGGCGACCGCAGGCGGCTATCCCGGTGACGGTTCGCTGATGATCGGTGCGCCACGCACCTTCATCCTGTCCACCACCCTGGACTTCTGAAGAGAGTTGGAATGATGTCTGCTGGATCGCTGAAAGTCTGGTCCTGGTTGCACACCTGGACCAGCCTGGTCTGTACCCTGTTCATGCTGTTGCTGTGCCTGACCGGCCTGCCGCTGATATTTCACCACGAGATCGGCCACCTGCTGGGCACCGAAATCGAAGCCCCCGAAATGCCGGCGGACACACCGCATATCAGCCTGGACAAGGTCATGCAGATCGGTGAAGCCCGGCATCCCGGCCAGGACGGCATGTTCATTTCCCGCGAACCCGACGACGACCGGGTCTGGTATCTGACCATGTCCGACACGCCCACCTCCACCAGCGGACTGCATCAGGTGGCAATCGATGCCCGGACCGGCGAGATCCTCGGCGAGCCGCAACTGGAGAGCGGCTTCATGTACATCGTCAATTCGCTGCACATCGACCTGTTCGCCGGGCTGCCAGGCATGCTGTTCCTGGGTTTGATGGGAGTGTTGCTGCTGATCTCGCTGGTATCCGGCGCCGTGCTGTATGCCCCCTTCATGCAGAAGCTGGGCTTTGGCGAGGTGCGCCGCCAGCGCACCACCCGGCTCAAATGGCTGGATCTGCACAACCTGTTGGGCATAGTGACGCTGGTGTGGTTCTTCGTGGTCGGCGGCACCGGTGTGCTCAATGCCTGGGCCGACCTGATCGTCAAAGCCTGGCAGAACGATCAGCTCAGCACCATGCTGGCGCCCTACCAGGACCAGCCACCGCCGCAGCAATTGGGCTCGCTGGAAGCCGCCGTGCAATCGGCCCGGCAGTATCTACCGGAGATGGACATCCAGTTCGTCGCCTTCCCCGGTACCAGCTTCTCCAGCCCGCATCACTACGGTGTATTCATGCGCGGCAACGAGGCCCTCACCGCGCACCTTTCGCAACCGGTACTGGTTGATGCCACCACCTCAGAGGTAACCGACAGTCGCCCGCTGCCCTGGTACTTCACCGCGCTGCAACTGTCCCGCCCACTGCACTTCGGTGATTACGGCGGCAAGACCCTGCAGATCATCTGGGCGGTACTGGATGTGATCACCATCATCCTGCTGTCCAGCGGCCTGTACCTGTGGCTGGCGAAACGGCGCCGGAAGAAGACCGCCGCACCAAACACCTCCCCATCAGCGGCACAGCAGACCCCATGAAAAACACCAGAAACTCACCCATGCAGATCTGGCTGTGGCCAGTTCTGTTCGGACTCCTCAGCGCAGCCGGGCTGATCGTCGCTCTACTCGGCGAAGGCTGGTATGACCTTCTCTCGTGGCTGGCACTGGGCCTGGTGGCGGCCGTGTGCATCTGGTTCGGCGCCATTGTCAGGGGGCAGTCCTGAGCGGCGCGGGCCGCTCGGACGCATCAGCGCTCGCGCACCTGCGGATTGACCATATGCAAAGGCGTATCACCCTGCAGCGCCAGTTCCAGATTGCACACCGCCAGTTCGGCCATGGCCCGACGCGTTTCATGGGTGGCTGAACCGATATGCGGCACGGCAACCACATTGTTCAGGGCAAACAACGGCGACTCGGATAACGGCTCGCGCTCGAATACATCCAGGCCTGCGGCGCGGATCTGGCCCTGCTGCAGCGCCTCCACCAACGCGGCTTCGTCGATGATCTGGCCACGGGCAATATTCACCAGAATCGCACTGGACTTCATCAGTCCCAGTTCCCGCTGGCCGATCAGCTTGCGGGTCCGCTCACTGAGCGGTACCACCACGCAGAGGAAATCGGACTCGGCCAGCAGCGCATCAAGCTCCCGGTACTGGGCGCCCAGTTCCTGCTCCAGGTCCGGTTTGCGACTATTGGCGGTGTACAGCACCTGCATACCGAAGCCGAACCGCCCGCGCCGGGCGATGGCCGCGCCGATATTGCCCAGCCCGAGAATCCCCAGGGTCTTGCCGTGCACATCGCAGCCGAAGTAATCCGAGCCCAGCCCGGCGCGCCAGTTGCCGGCGCGCAGCCAGTTGTCCAGCTCGACGATCCGCCGCGCCGCTGTCAGCATCAGGGTGAAGGCCAGGTCAGCGGTGGTTTCGGTCAGCACATCAGGGGTATTGGTCAGCAGCACCCCGCGCTCGTTCAGATAATCGAGGTCATAGTTGTCGTAGCCTACCGAGATAGTGGAAATCACTTCCAGCTCACTGGCGCCAGCCAGTTCCGCCGGCCCCAGCTGACGCCCAGCACCGATCACCCCATGCACCGGACCCGTCAGGGTCTGCGCCAGATCGGCACCCGGCTGCAATTGCGTGACGTTGAAGTTGTTGGCCAGACGCTCGACCAGATCCTGCGCAAGACGATTCAGAATCACTACATTCTTTTTCATGGACATGCTGTCTACCTTGAGTCCGAAAACCTGAGAGTCCTGAGTATAACTGCTCTGGTTCCTGACTCGGCTCTGCAGCAGCCCGCTCGGCAACCTACACTTCGCCGCGAATATACTGCTCCAACTGCTGGATCAACTCTTCCTGCTCGGCAATGGTTTCCTTGACCAGGTCACCGATCGACACCAGGCCCACCAGTTGATCATTCTCGATCACCGGCAGGTGACGCAGATGGCGGGCAGTGATCAGTGACAGACATTCCGGCACGCTCTGCTGCGGCGTCACGGTAATCACCGGGCTGCTCATGATCTCACGCACCATGGTGCCCACCGAGGCCCGTCCCCGCAGTACACACTTGCGTGCGTAGTCGCGCTCGCTGATGACACCGACCACCTTGCCATTCTCGGTCACCGGCAGCGCACCGATATTGTTTTCGGCCATCACCTGCAGCGCCTTCAACACAGTACTTTCCGCATCGATGGTATGTACCATCTGGATCTGCTTGGTCTGGATAATCTGTGCCACGGTTTTCATCTGCTGCTCCTTTTATATGTTGATCCCGTCATGACAACGCGCCATGGTCGAGCTAATCGATAGACAACGCAAAGCAAGAAAAGCTATCGACCCGATCAGCGTTGCTTGTCTGTGCTATCCAAACCGGCCGGCCGGAGCACGGGTACAGCATTCCTGCTCGACCTTCCACCGTCCGTGGGCACCTGCTGCCGACACTCAAGCGGACCGAACATGTCATTACTACTGTAGGTGGCGTATTGCAGCTGTTCAACTGGCAGGCACAGATCATCCGGCACCGACAGCTGGACCAGGCGCTGGCGCAGCAGTTGGGCACTGATGCTGCGCCGATACAGCCCCAGGGTGATATGCGGTACATAGGCCGCCTGGCGGACCTCGGTACAGCTTATGCCCAAGGCCTCACGCCAGCACTGCAGATGCCCCTGCGGATCGCCCACCGAGAGGAAGGCAGCACTGGCAAAACTGTCTGGCCGGCCTACCTGCAAGGTGCAGGGCGGTAAATTCAGCTGACCGAGGTCGACCTGCTGTTGCTGAAGTTGAGCAGAGGTAAAGTCATCATCATGGATCTGGCGCTCCTGCTCGAAGCCACAAACGAACAGGGTGATATGCGGCTGGCGGCGAGTCGGATGCAACAGGTCCGCCAACTGTACCGTCAACTCGTCGATATGGGCCAGTACCCTGGGGCAGTCGATGGGAATCATCCAGATTCCATAGCGGCTCCGCCCACGGTGCCATTCGGGATAATCGCGTAACGACGCGACCATGGTCTCGGCAAAGGGCAGATCGGTATCGGATAGCAGCATGGGGCAGGCACGTGAGGGCAGATGCTGGAAGGGCAATGAGTATGCCGTGATCGGCGCCACTGCTCCAGCCCATGGCGGCGTCGTGCCATGACGTTGCTTGTGTTTGGCCGGTCATCGGCATACCATTCGCCGCGTTATTCATGCAGGTGTGCCTGATCATCAGGCATGAAACGGAAAGCCGGTGCGTTCCCAATCGATAGGGAGAACAATCCCGGCACTGCCCCCGCAACGGTAATCGCCCCCGATCACGGATCGGCGTCCGCTCAAGAACCACTGTGCTCCGGCATGGGAAGGTGAACGGATGAGAGTCGAGAGTCCGGAGGCCGGCCCGCATGCAATCTCGACTGGTGTTGCGGAGGGCATCACCGTCAAGTGCCGTGCCGGTTTGTCTGTTGTCTGCCCCCGTCCGCACTTGCTTATCTGCCCTCCTCGAAAGTCATCCGACCTTTTGAGGATTCACAATGAAACTGTCCCGTCTTGCCCTTGCTGTCGCCCTGGCCCCGAGCCTGGCGCTGGCTGCCCAGCCCGCTTCCCATGAAGAGGCGCTGAAACTGTCCGATACCCTGATCACCGCCAACCGCGATGTGGAACAACGCAGCGACAGCAGTGCCGCCAGCACCGTGTTCACCCGCGCTGATATCGAGCGGCTGCGTCCGGCCAGTGTGCCGGCGTTGCTGACCCAGGTGCCGGGTGTGCAGGTTTCCAATTATGGCGGTCGTGGGGCCCTTTTCAGCCTGAACATACGTGGCACCAGCAGTGCCCAGACTCTGGTCCTGATTGATGGTGTGCGGGCTGGCTCAGCCACTGCCGGCGGGGCAGCCCTGCAATACCTCAGCGTTGATCAGATCGAGCGTATCGAAGTACTGCGTGGCTCGCGCTCGGCCATTCACGGCGCTGACGCGATGGGTGGAGTGATTCAGATTTTTACCCGGCGCAGCGAAGGCGAAGGTCTGCGTCCCTATGTACGCCTGGCTGCCGGTAGCGACAGCACCTTTGAACGCAGTCTGGGGCTGTCCGGCGGCAACGAGCGCACGCGTTTCAGCCTGTCCGCCGGGCTGGAGGAAACTGCCGGTATCGACCGGACCCGAATCGCGCCCGCCCCTGATGCGGATGACGACGCCTATCGAAACCGCTCACTGGCCCTCAGCCTGAGCCACCGTTTCAATGAGCGACTGGAAGCCGGTTTCACCGTACTGGATCAGCGCGGCAAGACCGAGGTAGACAGCACCTGGATGGACTCCTTGCCTTACGATGAATACAGCCTCAGCACCACCAGCGCCTGGCTCAATGGCCGCGTCAGCGATATCTGGAGCAGCCGCATCGAGCTGGGTCACAGCGAGGACAGGCAGGAAAACCTCGACAAACTGTTCCCCGGTAGTACGGTCAACAACAGCTATCGTGATTCGGTGAACTGGCTCAACACCCTGGCACTGGGTAACGGCCACAGCCTGCGCATGGGCCTCGACTACCTGAATGACAAGGTGCGCAGCAGCAACGACTTTACCGTCAGTAACCGCGACAACAAGGCGGCATTTGCCCAGCACAGCTTCCAGGGCGAGCACTTCGGCACCGAGCTGGGCATGCGCCACGACGACAACCAGCAGTTCGGCAGCGAGAACACCTTCAATGGCGCCCTGAGCTACCAGCTCGATCCCGATAACCAGTTGATCCTGTCCTACGCAGAAGGCTTCCGCGTACCGACCTTTGCCGACCTCTACTGGCCTGCTGGTTGGGGTTATCAAGGCAACCCGAACCTGAAACCGGAGAAATCCCGCAGCTACGAGCTGCAATGGCGCAGCCAGCTTGGTCCAGCTACAGAACTGGAGGCTTCTCTGTATCGGACGGACTTCCGCAATCTGATTGCCGGCACACCGGACTGGAGTACGGTGGACAATATTGACCGCGCCCGTGTCAATGGCTTTGAGGCCACCCTGAAACAGGAACTGTTCGGCTGGCACGGCGATCTCGGCATCAGCATTATCGACCCACGCAACCGCGAAACAGGCCATACACTGGCCAACCGGGCCAAACGCACCCTCAATCTGAATCTGGACCGCCAATTCGGCAGTATCGGTGTCGGTGCCACTTTCACTGCTGTCAGCAGCAGCTACGCCAACGCAGCCAATACCACGGAGCTGCCCGGCTACGGCGTGCTGGATCTGCGCGCCAGTTGGCAAGCCAACGAAGAACTGGCCTTCGACCTGAAACTGGCCAACGTGCTGGACAAGGATTATAGCCGTCTGGCATACGCCTATAATGGACAGGAATACGGCTACCGCGAAATGCCCTTCGCCGCCATGCTCGGCGTAACCTGGACTCCCAACCTCTGAATGGAATGAGCAAACGCCCCCGCCATCAGCCACAAGCTGAGCACCGCCTCCCCCCCCCGGCCTTGGCCGGGGCATGGGGTCGGCTGCGCCGGGGGCTGCTTTGCCTGTCTGCGACACTCCTTTCCGGCGGCCTGCCAGTATCGGCGATGGCCACCGAACCACCACAACGCATCGTCTCTCTCGATCTGTGCATGGACTGGGCCTTGGCTCATCATGCCGATCCGGCCCGGGTGGCGGCCCTTTCTCCCCTGCATCTGCGCTATCCGATCCACTGGATTGGCGATCACTGGCCTTCCCACGATGGTTCGGTGGAACAGGTGGTACGCTTGCAACCCGATCTGGTGCTGGCCGGTCAGTACAGCGCACTGATGCTGCGTGAGCGCCTGCTGACCCTGGGTTATCCGGTGCAGGTGCTACCACTGCCCACCACCCTGGAACAGGTGGAATCCTACGAGCGGCGCCTGCTGGAACTGATCGGTCGTGATCCTGACCTGGCACAACCTGCACCGGCTCGGCGCACTCCGCAGACCGATGCCAAACGCCTGCTGCTACTGGGCTCCAATGGCATAGGCACTGGCCGGGATACCTTCGAGCACCAGATCATCGAGCAGGCCGGCTGGCGCAACTATCTGACCGACTCCGGCCATGTGCAGCTTGATCTGGAGCGCATCGCCAGCGATCCACCCGATGCCATCCTGTTCGCCGCACCCGAACACCAGGCGCTGGCCAACCGTTTCGCCGACCACCCGGTGCTGCGCCGCAGCATACCGACGGATGGCTGGCTGACCACCGACTACTGGCGCTGGCAATGTCCCGGCCCCTGGACCTGGGATCTGATAAGGCAGTTGAATCAATGGCTAGACTGATTACCCCTGCCCTGCTGGTACTGCTGGTGGGTACCGCGCTGGCTTCCCTGGCGACCGGTTCGACCTCGGTGGCAGTGTTGCCGGGCCTGTTCGACTGGCTGCGCGGCGAATCCAGCCTCGATGCCATCGTGATTGGCGAAATCCGTTTGCCACGCACGCTTATCGCCCTCGCCGTTGGTGCGGCACTGGGCCTGAGCGGCGCCGCTCTGCAGGGCCTGCTGCGTAATCCGCTGGCGGAACCCAGCCTGACCGGTGCCAGCCAGGGTGCGGCGCTGGGCGCGGCCAGCGTGTTCTACTTCGGTCTGTTCCCCAGCCTCGGCGCTGCTGCACCCGGGGTTGCCGGACTGATCGGTGCGGCTATAGCACTGATGCTGATGTTGATGCTGGCCGGTTCGGCCCGTTCGCATATGGTGATCATGGCCGGCCTGGCGATCTCCACCCTCAGCGGTGCGGCGCTGGCCACCGTACTGAACTTCGCTCCCAATCCCTATGCCATGCAGGAACTGGTGTTCTGGCTGCTCGGCTCGGTCGCCGAACGTGGCCTGGAGCACCTGTGGCTGCTGTTGCCGGCACTGCTGATCGGCAGCATGCTGATTCTCAGCCAGCGCCGGCTGCTCAGCGGTCTCAGTCTCGGCGATCAGGTGGCGCGCAGCATGGGGCTGAACTATCGCAACGGCAGCATCATGATCGTGCTGGGCGCGGCCATCCTGGTCGGTGCTTCGGTGGCGGTAGCCGGCAGCATCGGCTTTGTTGGCCTGCTGGTACCCCATCTGCTGCGCCCACTGGTACACCATCGCCCTGAACGCCTGCTGATACCTGCCGCGCTGGCCGGCGCGATCCTGGTGTGCGTGGCCGATATCGGCGTGCGCATGCTGCCGCCCGGCCGTGAACTCAAGCTCGGTGTACTGACCTCGCTGCTGGGGGCGCCGCTATTCATCTGGCTGGTGTGGAAGGAGCGCAAACGGTGGATCTGATCGATATCCAGGACCTGAGCGTCGGCCGGCGGCTGATGGGGGTCAGCCTGAATCTGGCTGCCGGTGAAATGCTCGGTATCATCGGCGCCAATGGCGCCGGCAAGTCCACCCTGCTGCAATGCCTGGCCGGCATCCAGTCCTATCACGGGGCAGTCTACGTTGAGGGCACTGCCCTGGGCGCACTGAGTGACCGCCAGCGGGCGCAGCAGATCGGCTTTCTGCCACAGAGCAATCACAGCGCCTGGGCGCTGTCGGTACGCGATGTGATCGCCCTCGGGCGCTTGCCCTGGGGTGATAGCAATGCCGAAGCGATACATCATGCCGCAGAGGATGCCCAGGTCAGCGATTGGATGGAGCGCAATGTCGCGCAGCTGTCCGGCGGACAGCAGGCCAGGGTCTGGCTGGCCCGGGTACTGGCCGGCCAACCCACCGTGCTGCTGGCCGACGAACCGGTGGCCAGCCTCGACCTGTATCACCAGCAGAACGTACTGCGCCTGCTGCGCCGCTACGCCCACGCCGGGCGTGGCGTCATGCTGTCGATTCATGACCTGTCACTGGCGGCACGTTACTGCGACCGCCTGTGCCTGCTGCACGAAGGTCGCCTGCTCGCGCTGGGCACACCGGCCGAGGTACTGACCCCGCAGCATCTGCAGCAGGCATTCCATATCGATGCGCATATCGACCTGGACAGCAACCCACCCATCATCATCCCGAGGTAAGCGCCATGGCCTTCAAGTTCGGCAAGAACATCGACGAGATGTGCTACCCCTTCATGTATGAAAGCTCATCGCTATGCGACTTCGAGATTATCACCGACGAACTCTGCGGCCATATCGGCGCGATTCTCGCGCACCTGCTGCCGGAGGATGCGCCGGACATCGCTGCCGACCTGGAGCAGGTGCAGCCGCTGGCCTTCCACATCAACGGTTCGATCCGCGGCCGGCTGGCCGTCAGCGAGGACGATATCCAGTGGCTGCAAGAACGGCTGAATCACTACAAGGCCGAGGTGGCCGAGCGGCTGAATGCCTTCGTGCTGCCACGCGGCACACCGCCAGTCCCACAACTGCATCTGGCCCGCTCGGCCTGCAAGAAGGCGATACGGGCGATGGTCAAGGTCGATCAGGAAGGCAAGGAAGTACCCATGCTGCTGCCTCGGATGTGCAATATGCTGTGCAACTTCTTCTTCGTGCTGACGCTGGTGATCAATCAGCGCCGCGGGCTGGTCGAGCCGGAGTTCATCAGCCGAAGCTATGGCCGCCCGGACCGGTAGAAAAGGCTACCGATCACCCGCCGCCAACGTCCACGGCTGTCGGTGATTTCCCGATAGTGTCGCTTGCGGGGCGCGTAGGCCAGTCGCCAGCAGCGCCAGACATACCATCTCATGATCGTCCCTCTGCTTATCTGGAATCGCCCGGTAGCAACGCTGTACTTACAGATTGAACTGGATCGGCAGCGTCAGGGTAAGTGTAGCTCCTGGCAGCACGCCGTCCGGCGGGGATGGCAGGGGATCGGCGCGGCGGATCGTTGCCAGTGCCTCACGGTCGAACATCGGTACTCCGCTACCCTGCTGCAGATTCATCGACAGCACCCGCCCCTCTCGATCCATGACGAAGGTCACCACACTCACACCCTTGCGCCGCCCATCGCGGGGCGAACGTTTATTGCGTTCCAGGTGCGCCTGCAAAGCCTGCTGCCACTGCTGCTGTGCATCCATGATCTGCTGGCTGAATGCGCCCTGCATCGGTGCGGTCACCTGGTCACTGACCTGCGCCACATCCATGCTCGGCGGGGCGGTGGTTTCCGCTGCGGATACCTCACTGACCTCCTCAGCCGGCTCTGGCTCCGGCTCGACTTCCGGCTTGGGTTCGGGTTTGGGCCTTTCTGCCACGACCGGCTTCTGGATCGGTACTTCGGCGGGCCGCTGCACCTTCGGCAGCTCCGGCAGCTTCTGCTCCACCACCTCGGGCGGTGTCACTGGTGCCTTCTGCGCCTGCACCTGCTCTGGTCCGGGTGGCACTTCCTTCGCTGCGTCCTCGGGTGCGGCCATGAACATCGCCAGTTCCACCACAAAGGGTGCAGCGGCAGGCATCTCCGGCGGGGACGGTGCCGCAGGGCGCCACATATACAGCGCCGCTACTGCGCCATGCAGTGACAGCGCGAACAGCCCAGCCAGCGACCAGTACAGCGGTCCCCGCCTGGATGCCCCACGCTGCGGGCCGGCCAGGGGTGTCACAGCACACCCTCCGCAGGCCGCTCCAACCCCACCAGCGCGACCTTCAGATAGCCCGCCGTGCCGAGCAGGTTCATGACCTCCATCAGCTCCCCGTAGGGCACCGACTGATCGGCGCGCAGGAAGATGCGCTGCTCGTCGTCGGGGGCCAACTGGCGCAGGCTGTCCGCCAACCTCTCCCGTTCCACCTTCAGATCATCCCCGAGCGTCAGCGACAGGTCGGTCTGGATCGTCAGGTACAGTGGCTCATCCGGAGCCGGTTGCGGTGTCGCCGAGGACGCTGGCAGGTCGACCGGCACACTTACCGTCGCCAGCGGCGCGGCGACCATGAAGATGATCAGCAGTACCAGCATCACATCGATGAACGGTGTGACGTTGATCTCATGGTTGTCCGGCAGGTCCGCGGCGCTGGTGTCCTGCATGCGAAACGCCATCAGCCTGCACTCCGCGCCATGGGTACCACGGTCTGCCGCTCATCGCTCAGGCTTCTACCGCCGGGATGCCTGCGATCCAGATCCCGACTGACCAGGATCAGCAGCGCCGTGGCGATGTCCCCCAGCACGGAACGATACACCCCGATGGCCCGGGCAAAGTGGTTGTAGATCACTACCGCCGGAATCGCCGCCACCAGGCCGAATGCCGTTGCCAGCAGCGCCTCGGCGATACCCGGTGCCACCACCGCCAGGTTGGTGGTCTGGGACTGGGCAATGCCGATAAAGCTGTTCATGATGCCCCACACCGTACCGAACAGCCCCACGAAGGGCGATACCGCACCGATGGTGGCAAGTACACCGGTACCACGACTCATGTGCGAGCCGGCAGATACCTGCACGCGGTCCAGGCGCGCCGCCACCCGCTCCTTGATGCCGTCATCGGATGCCGGCCCCTGGGCCGACAGCTGCAACTCATGAGCGGTAGCCCCCAGCAGATCCACGCCCACGCCACGCTGCTCGGCACAATACTGCCGCGCATCGGCAAAGCTCTCGGCATTCACCAGTATCTGCAGAATGCTGCGCGCCCGATGGCGCGCCACGTGCAGTTGCAGCGCCTTGAATATCCAGATCGCCCAGGTCAGCACCGACGCCAGCAACAGACCGATCATCACCGACTTGACTACCCAGTCGGCAGCCAGGTACATGCCCCAGGGCGACAGGTCATGTGGCAGCCCCGCCGCCGTCTCCTGCTCCGCCGCAAGCTCGCTCAGACCGGCCTCTTCGCCCGCAGCCCCGGGAAGCGGGATCAATTCGGCACCCGTCTTCGCATCCACCGCCGCACCAGCCGCAGCATCGGATGCCGCCGCCGTCACCGGCGGTTCATCGGCAAGCGGCGCAACCGGCTCATTCGCACTGGCGATTGGCACCAGCAGCAAGGCAACCAGCAAGCCTAGAATGCGGGCTTGTATTTTCATGTGACTACACCTTTGAACTCAGCTGTGCAGCCGGGACAAGCGCCCGGCTGACATGACATTGACCGCTTCAGGAGCGGGTTACGACCAGCTCGGGACGAGTACACAACCACAGCAGCACCACACACATGACCGACGGTACCAGCCACTGCACCCACAGCACATTGGCGCTGATGCAGATCAACGGCATGCTTATCAGCATGCTGATCGCCGCCAGCCACTTGGCCCGACGGGGAATCGCCCGATAGCGATACCAGTTGTCGATCGGCGGGCCAAAGCGCGGATGCGCCAGCAACCAGGCGTTCAGTGCCGGCCAGCCCTTGCCCGAGGCCCAGGCGGCCAACAACATGAACACCGTGGTCGGCATACCCGGCAGTACCACGCCAATCAGCCCCAGCGCAACGAACACCAGGGCAAGGAAGCGCCAGCACAACGCTCGCATCAGACCGCGTCCGCAGCTCGCTCAGCGGCCATCAAGGCTTCGACCGACGCCCGCACGAAGGCGAATGCCTGCCGGGCACCGGCCAGCGCCTGCTCCCGCTGCTCGGCGGTCAGCTCGATGGCATCCAGCTCATCCTTGAAACGCCGCCAGTGCAATCCACGTCCCTCGGTATGCCCCGCCAGATGGCGTGCTCCAAAGGTTTCGGAAAGACCCAGCTGATCCCGGGCATGCTTGAGCAGAAACGCCGCACCCAGCGTCGAACCTTCATGGGTATAGAGCCAGCCCAGTGCAGCATCGCCCTCCTCGACCCACACCGCAGCGGCAGCGCTGCGATCCTCGGCCAGTTGCTCCTCGGTGACGGCAAAGTCGGCACAGTCTGCGAGGATGGCATCAACCCGATTACGCTCACCCAGCCCCGGCAACCGCTTCTGCAGTTCGGCGCTCTGATACAGCGGCGAAGTCACCAGATGCAGACGCAGCTGCATGCGCAGAAAGCAGACAAAGCGCTCCCGGCTGGAGAACGGCGCCAACGCCATGATCCGCTGGTCGAGGCTTTCATGCAGGGCGGTGGTGCCGCTCTTGAGATGGACGGAAAGCGGTTCTGTAATGCTGTCTAATACCGAGGTCATGTCGACTCCTGGCTGATCAAAGCCATCCGGGTAGGTTGCGGATACTGGCTGATGGGGTTCATTGGCTGATGCGCCATGCTGAACGCATCACTCTCTTATATATGACGTATGAGCGGGACAGATTCGGTAATCTAAATGAGAATTTTTCTGAAAAAGGTTCATCAAACCTGAATCTACGTTTTCCTCTCCTTGGGAACATCGAGCACCAGCTCGATAATCCGGCCCCCTGCCAGCCCACAAGTCCCAGGCGTAGCACCCGAACACTGGCTGAGGTGCCCCCCGGGAGCACCACCCGGGTTGGCGAGCGCCTGCTCGCCGACAGGGTTTGTGCCATGCGCATACCCCGCAGGCGTAGCGCGGGGGCGCTACACACCAGGGTAGTACGCGGCCCCCTTGCGTGAGCATCCATCCGGGTTGGCGAGCGCCTGCTCGCCGACGGGGTTTGTGCCATGCGCATACCTCGCAGGCGTAGCGCGGGGGTGCTACACACCAGGGTAGGACGCGGCCCCTTGCGTGAGCATCCACCCGGGTTGGCGAGCGCCTGCTCGCCGACGGGGTTTGTGCCATGCGCATACCTCGCAGGCGTAGCGCGGGGGCGCTACACACCCAGGGGGGACCGGAAACTTCGTCCTCGCCCCCTGGGAACGTCAAGCACCAGCTTGATGTGCGGACTGGTTCGAAACACCGCACTACCCGGCGACTCCGCGGACGAGCTGGTGCTCATCCCTCCCAGGGTTGGGTGCTACATCGCATTACTCCAGATCTCCCACATCCACCACCCCCGCCAGGTACTTCAACTGCAACCGAGCCAGCCGGGCCTGGTGACGGGCGTCGGCCAGGTCGCGGCGGGCGCTGTAGAGTTGATGCTGGGCGTCGAGCACGTCAAGGTTTACCCGTTCACCACCCAGTACGCTCTGCCGTGTGGCCTCGACCAGGGTACTGGCCGACTGCACCGCCATTTCATAGGCGTGGGTGCGGGTGGCACTGGTCTGGTACAGGTTGTACTGCCGGCGCAACTCGTTGAGCAGACTGCTGGTCTGTGCATCCAGTTCATGGCTGGCCTGCTCCAGCCGGTAAGCAGCCTGGCGTGACAGTGCACTGACCCCGCCGCCGGCAAACAGCGGCACGGTCAGCTGGATGCCGATGCTGTCGGTGTCATAGGTCTGGTTGAAGCTGGTTTCCGAGTCGGACTTGGTCTTGCGGGTGCTGGCATACAGGCTGAGTTTGGGTAGATGGCCAGCGCGGTGGCGTCTGATCGCCTGTTCGGCCACGGTCAGCCCATGGCGCTGCGCCGCCAGCTCGGGGTTACCGCTCAGCAGCAGATCGCGCCAGGCCTCGAAGCTGGCCGGCTGCAGCGGCGCGGGGGTGTCCAGGTGGGTCAGCGGGCTCAGGCTGGCCAGCGCCACCGGCTGGCCGATGATGCTTTCCAGCTCGCGCAACGCCGCATCCACCTCATTCTCCGCCTCGATCTCCTGGGCCAGCGCCAGATCATGGCGGGCGCGGGTTTCCAGCCAGTCGGTGCGGGTACCCTCACCACCCTCCAATAGCCGCTGATTGAGGGTCTGGCGTTCAGCGTAGGCTTCACGCTGACTGCGTGCCAGGCGGGTCTGCTCGCCAGCCAGCAGCGCTTCGCTGTAACTGATGAACACCCGCAACAGCAACTCCTGGCTGCGACTGCGAAAACGCTCATTGCCCAGCAGCGCACGGGCCACGCCCTGGCGATACTGGGCCCAGGCGGCCATGTCGAACAGCGGCTGCTGCAGGTTGAGTACCGAGGAATAGCTGCGGTAATCACGTTCGATGGTCTGCTCGCCGAGCTGGGTGTCCTGGGTCACATCCGACCAGTTCTGCGCGTTGGTATAGGTGTAGTTCAGGCTCGGCAGCAGCGCCGCACGGCCAATCGCCTTCTCCTGCTGGTCTGCCTGATACTCCTCCACTGCCGCCAGGAAAGTCGGATCGTGATGCAGCGCCAGGGCATAGGCATCGGACAGTTCCAGGCCCATGGCTGGCAGGCCGGGCACTGCCAACAGCAATAACAGAATGATCTTCCGCACCCTCATTCCTCCACCAACGCCATGTGGGTGCGGTCCAGCAAGGGCTTGAACAGGTAGTTGAGCAGCGAGCGTTCACCGGTACGCACAAAGGCATCCACCGGCATGCCGGGACGGATATCCTGCCCACTCAGTTGAACGATGCCCTCATCACTGACGCGGATCTGCATCTGGTAATACGGCAGGCCAGTGCGTTCGTCCATCAGCCGGTCAGCCGAGACCAGACTCACCTCCCCTGCCACCCTCGGTGTACGGTTCTGGTTGAAGGCGACAAACATCAGTTCCACCGGCAACCCCGGGTGCAGTTTGTCGATCAGCTCGACCGGGGCCTGCGCCTCGACCAGCAGCGGCGCATCCGCGGGTACCACCTCCATCAGCGACTGGCCGGGGCTGATCACCCCGCTTTCGGTGAACACGTTCAGTCCCACCACCGTGCCGCTGGCCGGGGCGCGGATCAGCATATTGTTCAGCTCGAACTCGGCCTGCTTCAGACGGCTGGCCAGATCATCACCGCGCCACTGCACATCCGCCAGTTGCTCACGCACATCACGCTGATATTCCTGCTCGCGCTGGCTGGCATTGAGCCGCAGTTCGCTGATCTGGCGTTGCAGGTTGGCGATATTGCCCACGTCCTGGGATATGTCGCCGCTCAGTTGGGCATACAGACGCTCGGTTTCCAGCAACCGGTTACGCGGGATGTAGCCATCACGGGCCAGGTCACGCAATCCCTGCAACTGCTCATCCAGCGACTGGCGCTGGACCTGCTTGTGGGTCAGTGTCTCCTGCAGGCTGGCCAGCATCGACTGGCTGCCCGCGATGCTTTCCTGTATCGCCGCCTGTTCCATGTGCTGCGCCTGCTGGCGGTTGTGCAGCAACTGGCGCTGTAGCGCCATCAGCGGATCGAGCGCCGCACCCTTGTCCGGGCTCGCGAACAGCGCCGGAAAGTCGATCTCCTGTAGCCCATTACGCTCGGCGGTGAGCCGCGCCTCGGTGGCCAGCGTGCTGACATACTGGGCATACAGCGATTCGTACTGGCTCCGGGTCTGGGTCACATCCAGCTGCAGCAGCACCTGCCCGGCACGTACCTGATCACCCTCGCGCACAAAGATCCGCTCGACAATGCCGCCGGTCGAATGCTGTACCACCTGGCGATTGCCCGACACCATGATATTGCCGGATACCGCCACCCCCTTGTCCAATGGCGCCATGGCCGCCCACAACAGAAAGCTTCCGAACCCGGCCAGCACCAGCCACAGACCCAGCCGGGTATAGCGCCGCTCATCCAGCGGCAACACCGGGGCGGTGGAAGGCGCAGCGTCCGACTGCACCCCAGGACTGGGAGCCACCAGAGGATGAACGCTCATGCGGGATTCTCCGAAGAAGCAGCCGTCACCGGCATGCCGTAAGTCATGTTGAAGCCCGGACGCCGGATTGCCGCCGGGGCCGGGGCCGCAGCGGCAGCCGGTTTGCCCAGCTCCTGCAGCACCCGCGCAGTCGGGCCAAAGGCCTGCATCTGCCCATTGCGCAGCACCAGCAACTGATCGGACGCCCCCAGCAGGGCCGGCTTGTGGGTGATCACCACCAGCGTCCGGCGGTGCTGCTTGAGCGCAGAGAAGGTGTCCAGCAGCGCCTTCTCCCCTGCTTCATCCAGATTGGCATTGGGCTCATCCAGTACGATCAGTGCCGGCAGGCCATACACTGCCCGGGCCAGGCCGATGCGCTGTTTCTGTCCACCGGACAGGCCGTTGCCACCATCCCCCAGGCGCGTGTCATAGCCCTGCGGCAACTTGAGGATCATCTCGTGTACCCCGGCCAACTGCGCCGCATCGACCACCGCCTCGGCATCCACCTCGCTGAAGCGGGCGATATTCTCGGCGAGGGTGCCGGCGAACAACTGCACATCCTGCGGCAGATAACCGATATGCGGCCCCAGTGCCGCCTTGTCCCAGCTATGCAGGTCGGCGCCATCCAGACGGATCTTGCCGGCCACCAGCGGCTGCGCCGCCACCAGGCAACGCGCCAGACACGACTTGCCCGACCCCGACGGCCCCAGCACCCCCAGCAGACTGCCGGCCTCCAGCGCAAAACCGACATTGCCCAGCACCGGCGTGCGCCCGCCCGGTGCGGTGGCGACAATCCGCTCCACCTGCAACTGGCCCTGGGGCGTCGGCAACGCCATACCCGCCACACGCGGCGGCATGCTGCCCAGCAGCTGGCTCAGCCGTTCATAGGCCTGGCGCGCGGAACTCCATTGCTTGAGCGCGGTAATCAACTGATCCAGCGGGCTCAACACCCGACCCACCAGAATCGAACCGGCGATCATCATGCCCGGCGAAATCTCCCCGGAGATCGCCAGCAACGCGCCCAACCCGAGCATCATCGATTGCAGCCCCAGGCGAATGCCCTTGGACCAGGCGCTGACCACCGCGGTCCTCTCGCTGGCCAGCCCCTGGTACGCCAGAAACCCCTTGTGTTGCTCCAGCCAGCGGGCACGCATCTGCCCCAGCATGCCCATCGCCTCGATCGCCTCGGCATTGCGCAGATCGGCCTCGGCATGCTGGGTCGCCTGGATCGACAACCGCCCGGCCTCGCGCAACGGCAGCCGCGCCATGCGCTGGTTGAGCCAGGCCAGCGCCATGAGCACCACCGCACCGGCCAGCGCCAGGCCGCCCAGCCACGGATGAAACAGGAAAATCACCAATAGATAGATCGGAAACCACGGCGCATCGAACAGCGCGAACAGTGCATTGCCCGAGGCGAACTGGCGCAGACTGGTCAGATCCTTGAGCGCCTGCCCGGCCGAGGTGCGGCCGGTTTTCAGGTTGGTCTCGAACGCCGCTGCATACACCCGCTGGTTGAGCTGCATGTCCAGCCGCGTGCCCAGGCGGATCACCACAAAGCTGCGCAACCACTCCAGCAGGCCCATAAAGCCATACATCGCCACCACCATGATGGTCAGCATCAGCAGCGTCATCTGGTTGCTGGAGGCCAAAACCCGATCGTAGACCTGCAACATATAGAGGGCCGGGGCCAGCATCAGCATATTGATGATGGCGCTGAACAGACCAATGCTCCAGAACCCGCTTTTATAGGTCTTGAGCGCGACAAGGATTTCCTTGCCGGGCACGGCGGTGGGCGTGCTCATGGTTTTTTACCTGCCGGCGACTCCTCGCCAACCTCTGCCTTGGCGACCGGCTGTGCGGGAGCGGGTGAATAACCGCCCGGCACAGCTGACTGCCAAGCCGTCACTGCCGGATGGGAAGTGGCCGGAGCCGACACACGGGCACGCTGAGCGCGGGCGGTGGCAGTACTGAAAAACCAGCGACCCAACACCGGCGGAATGGCCCCGCCCTGCCCCGCCAGCACCGCCGCCGTCGGCACCTGTCCCACTTTGCGTTGAAAAGGCGGCTGACCGGCGGAAACCTCCGGCATAACCGCCTCATCCAGATAATGAGAATTATTAACACTTAATTTCGGCGAAAAACCCGTCTTCTTGCGGGATTTTGCAGTTTTCATGATTGACCCACTCATGGCTATCCGGGAAAATCCCGGAACCGGCACAACCCGCGTCCGCGAAAACTCAGGTTGTGCCGGGTGTTTCAGAGGCGGATAAAAGAGCGATCTTTTATCCGTTTTTTATTGCCTGGCGATCAGGCTGCCAGCAGGTAGTCATCGAACTCGGGAATGCCGACCAGTTCAGAGAGGGATGCAACGCCAAGATCTTCGATGCTGTCGTTCAGGTCGATGCCATAGATATCTTCCAGAACAGCGAACAGGCCGCCATAGCCAGGCGTACCGTGCAAACCGCTCGGGTAACCTTCCAAGGAAGAGTTCATCAACCCCCAGATCACATCGTGAACCGAATACTGCCCGGTATCTCCAATCGCGCTGACCAGCGGATCATCGAAGTTGATGGTCAGGAACGGGTCTACAACATTCCCAACAGCATCCAGGCCACCACCGAAGGAAATTGCATCCACGGTGCCACTCAGGACATGGGTCGGGAAATCATAGGTGATACTGCCATAAACCGAGATGGCGTAGCCGTTTCCGGTCGTGAACCCATAGGTGTCCCCCGAGAAACCGGACGCCACACCACCGGTAAAGAAACCACCAGTATTGCCAGGGTGAGTCCCAGGAACGCCCTCATCAGCCCAAGCTTCGAGTACATCCTTGAGAGAGTCCTCGTAGCTATACCCTGCCGGATACAGGGTGCCATTCTCGCTGTAGTCGATTGTTGCATTAAAAGTAGTAGTCATAGTGAAACTCCACCTTTCTTCAATGTGGCCATTGACTGGCCGATTTAAAGTTGCGCCAAAACGCTCGTTTCAGTGGCTTTATCGAACGCCACTATTCCCTCTGGGTGACCAACAGCATCACCCATTCAGAATTTCAACTCCAACCCGGCTTGTACCGTACGGCCGGGAGCGTAAGTGCGTGACATCGAGTCCGAGTAAGCACTGAGGTAATTCTCGTCACGGAGATTCTCCACTGCCAGGCTGATGGCAAAAGTGTCCACCGGCTGATACTTGGCGTAGAAGTCCCAGGTGGTATAGGAATCCCACAGGTCATAATTACCCTCATAGTGGCTGACGGTATCGCCCTTGGCACGGCTATAACGGATACCCATATCCAGTGTGCGATTGAACAACCGGATACCGGCATGGGCACCATGCTGGTCCAGCGGCATATAGGCAGCGGTGTTCAGCACCACATCGATACCGCAATAGCTCATGGCATCCAGCTTCTCCTGGAAGGAGCCATAGCCTTCGGCTATTGCTTGCAGATGCTCCGGTGTCATGCTGCCATCTTCATTGGGTTGATCGTATCGGATACTTTGGCTACCTACCGGGAAGACCTTCGAACAGAATTTGTTTTCACCACTCAGGTATTTTGTATAGTTGAGCCCGCCATACCAGAGGCCTGCGTCGTAATTGGTTTCCAGCTCAATGCCTTTGAACCGGGTTTCCGTCAGGTTGTTCTGGAAGAAGGTGTTACCGAGCCCTATACCAGCAGGCTGCCCAGGCAGCGTATTACTCATGATGGTGGTGATATAGTTATCTGCCTTGGTGGAGAAGTAAGCCATCTTCAGACCCAGGCGATCATTATCCTGGAGCAGGTTCTGGCGCAGAATATTGAAGCCCAGTTCCCAACTGGTGGAGCGCTCGGCATCCAGTAGTGGGTTGGGATACATATAGGAGCTGGAACTACCACCATGGTCCCCTTCCCATAGAGTTTCAGTCAGCGACGGAGGGCGGAAGCCCTTGCCCCAGTTACCGAAGAACTCAAGCCATTCCAATGGTTTATAAGCTGCAGACAGGAATGGAGAAAACCGTCCCATACTGCGGTCTACGTCATATTCATAGCGATGGTATTCATCGGCCCAAAATGACTTGAATCGGTCAGAATCCTGATAGCTGGGCTCAGCGCTGGACTTGATCGTTTCAAACCATGCTGCAACTGCAGCCTCATTCCCCTGTCGTCCTAATGCACAGCCAGTTGCATTGACGGCGTTATTCTGATTTCTTCCACAGAAATAACTGGTAAAAGTAGCAAGCCTGTTTCCTGAGTAGACACTTTGCGCCCCCGGAACAGTCGTATTTCCACGTAGGTGATACCAGTCATAACGCAACCCGGCCTTCAGGGTAAAAGGCTCTCTCTGGAAAGTCAGCGAGGCAAAGGCGCTCGCCACATCGCGCAGACCATTGGGATTCAGGTTGTTGCCCACCTGCTCATCCAGGAAAGGCGTACTAACCCCGTCCCGATCAGCTCTGTTGCTGGACTTCCCCTCATCCTGAAACCACTCAATGCCATAATTGGCCGACAGTTCTGCGCCCGGCATATTGATCTGGAAAACCGAGGTGTTTTCCAATTGAAAACCCAAGGTGTCAGTGCGGCTGGTAGTAGTCTGACGCATACCGGACAGGCAGGTATTCTTGGCAAAGTCATCAAGCTCTCCCTGGCATAGATTGTATTGCCAGTAAGTGTCCGCCATGGCATTGGGGCCAGGGTTGTTGACCCGTTCATTCTCGGTACTGACAAAATAGATCTTGGCATTCAGGTCAATCAGCGGATTGCTTGGAGAGAAGGCGTAGTCCAGCGCATAGGAAGAGCTGTTGGCCTCTGCCCGCCCGAACCCTCGATAGGGCTCATCCCTGTTGAGGCGATAGAAAGTGTCGGAGACATTGTTATAGGAGTTGCTCGTATCCACATAGGTGAATTGCAGACTCTGCTCATCAGTCAGCTTCAACCGAGCCTTGGCCAGCCAGGAGTCCTGTTGTTGGTCGGAATAGCGTACCTCTTCGATACCTTCTATATCCCAGACGCCTGTCGTAGGGCTAGGGTTGCCTCGACCCCGGTTGCCCATGCTGTACTCGCCCAGTTTTTTCTGACTACGTGCCGCCAATAACTCAAGACGATCCGAAAGGCGACCGGCTACCGCCACACTGCCGAGAAAGTGTGCACCATTGGCGTCACCGCCGATTCCTGTTCCGCCACGCAAACGCACGCCGTGATCCTGACCCGGCAGGATAATATCGTCATAGTCCAGCGTCTTGAAGTTGGCGCTGCCGGCAATGGCGTTGGCGCCGTATACCCCGGCACTGGGACCTTTTTCTATGACCACGCTGCTGAGCAGTTCAGAGTCGATATACATCTGACCATTGCGCTGCTGATGGCCGCTTTCCACGTGGTTCTGGCGCATACCGTCGATCATCATATTGACCCGACCAAAGTCCTGCATCCCGCGGATATTCACTGACAGGCCCGGATCATGGCGGTTGACCGCACTGGTCACGCCGGGGGTATCCGCCAGCATATCGGCAGCATGGCGTGGCGGGCGCTTGTCGATCTGTTCGCGGGTGATCACTGAGACGGAACGCGGCTCCTGGTAGACCCACTCCCCATCATTGCCGGCCGGGGTGCCATGCACGCTGATGGGCGCCAGTTCGAGTGCCTGGCCCTGCGCCAGCAAGTGGATGGTTGGACGGGCACTTTGCGACTGCGGCTGGTAACGGAAACCCACGCCGGTACCGGCCAGCAACTGCTGCAGGCCCTCATTCAGACTGAGACGACCATGCACACCGGGGCTGGCCAGGCCGTTGAGGCTGACGCCCTCGGTGAACACATCCGCACCGGTCTGGCTGGAGAACTGTGCAATCGCCGTGGCCAATGACTGCGCCGCGATATTGAAATCATGCATTGCCTGCAATGGCTGGCCCTGGCTGACGGCCGTAGCAGGCGCCGCTTGCTGGGCCTGCACCTGGCCCGCCCCCACCAGCCCCAGCACACCAACCTGCACGGCAATGGCCAGCAATCGCCGGGTTGGCGGCCAGATGGCCTGGGAGATTGTCGCATCATGGGGAGGCTGGCTCTGGTTGTTGCTCCGCTTCATTACAAAACGCCCTTTCCGGTTAACGATAATAGTTATCAGTTGTATATGTATTACCGGATGAGGAACGAAAAACGGTAAAAAACACCCGAACTTTTTTGCCTGATTTCTTATTCCCCAGTCAAAAAGTCATCAGAATAAATATAAGCCTTTGTTTTTAAGCAAATAAAACAAAAACCAACCGAGCTCAGAAAACTGTAAAAATCCCAGGACACCCTCAGGATGGCCTGCCAGTACTGCAGGCTACTGCGCAGCCTGGCGGGCCAGGAACAGCTGCTGGTGTGTCACTGACGGGGAGAGGACAGGGAAATATTGTGGAACAACGGCAGTGCTTTCCGAGACCGGGCAGGTGCCTGGTACAAAGCGACCCGCTGTGGGCATAATGGCACGCAGAATCTGCCATTGCAGGCAGGCATCTCCGTGAATAGTCGCATGAGGCAGGGTCACTGGGCCCGCTTGGGCATACTGTCGCCAACTGGCCTATCCTAGGTAGGGCTTGGACAGTTTCCAATTACGTCACTCATTCAATCCACAGGAGTTGTCATGATCCGTACACTCGTCGTTGCCTCCACCCTTCTCTTCGCCGGCACACAGGCCTTTGCCGCTGATTGCGCCGTTACCATCGACTCCACCGACCAGATGACCTGGGATACCCCGGCAATCGAGGTCAGCAAGAGTTGCGAAGAGTTTTCCGTCACCCTGCACCATTCGGGCACCCTGGCCAGCAACGTCATGGGCCATAACTGGGTACTGACCAAGGCCGCCGACCTGCAAGCCACCGCCACCGATGGCATGGCTGAAGGTCTGGACAAGGATTACGTGAAACCCGACGATGAGCGGGTCATTGCCCATACCAAGATAATCGGCGGTGGCGAGTCCGATACTGTCACGTTCTCCGTATCAGATCTGAGCGAGGGTGAAGAGTACGCCTATTTCTGTTCCTTCCCCGGCCACTTCGCCATGATGCGCGGCACCCTGACCCTGGTGGATTGACCGAGGACACCAGCTCCAGAGCCAAGTCAGCTTTAGTTTGATAAAACCGCTTGACTTGCAAATGATAATCGTTATTATTGAGGCGTCATCGCGAGATGGCTGTGATAACAGAATGCCAAGCGGCGGACGGTTATCTCCTCATCAGGCTAATCACGGATTGGGCCCGTTCTCTGAACGGGCCATTTTTTTGCCTGTCATCTCAAGATCAGTAAACCAGTTTGATACCACCTGGAAGATGGGCGATACGCAATTGATGTTGCTCACTCAGCAGTTGCAGGGCCTTGTCGAGACTGTCGAGATGGAATGCAGCGGTAACCGGCTGCCCGGCAGCATGCTTGTCGAGCAGGATGATCCGCTCGCGGCTGAAGTTGTTCAGGTCGTCGATGACGCCGCCCAGCGGGGTGTCGTCATAACTCAGTAACCCTTTGGTCCAACTGGCAGCGCTGCTTGCCGGCTGGGCAAGCTTCTCGATATCTCCCGTGCGATGGTAACGGACGCTCTGCCCCTCATGCAGAACCTGTCGTCGAGGTTCACCTTGCGGCTGATATTCCGGCAGGCTGATCAGCACGCTGTGTTCCAGGACGCTGAGCAGGCCATGATCGGCATCCTCACGCTTGAGCAGAAACACCGTACCCAGCGCCCGGTTGGTCCCACCTGCGGCTTCGACCACAAAGGGGCGCGGCTCCTGGGCATTCTGCGGCACCGGGCTGAACAACGCCTCCCCTCGCAACAAGCGGACATGCCGCTCCTGCTGGTTGTACTCCACGGCAATGGCGGTTCGCCCGCTGAGCATGACGCTGCTGCCATCATGCAGCTGTATTTCCCGGATCTCACCCTTGGCCGTGTAATGATCGGCGCTTATGTGCAACCAGGCGGGTTGCCAGCCCAGCGCCAGCCCACCCAGCAGCACCAGGCAGGCCAATGCCTGGGCGGGACGTGCGCCAGGCAACCAGCGCCATGATGGGCGCCAACGCTGGCGCGGCGGACGGGGGATCTCTGCGGTAAGCAGCGGCGGCAATTCAGCACTGACTTCCCAGGCCCGCTCCGCCTCGGCGAGGGCCATGCCATGCGCGGGATCGAGCCGCAGCCACTGCTCCAGCTCCCGCTGCTGAGCGGGGCCGAAGGTATCGAGCTGTTGCTTGATCACCCAGTCAACGGCTGTACGCCGAATGAGTTGCTTGTCAGACAGGTTCACGGTTGCGGCTCTTTTAGGTATATGAAGAAATTCAAGCATTCTCTTATATTTGACGGATGGCGCTCCACTTTCGATAAAACACGCTGTCTACCGGTCATCTTCCAGATGCCGCATAACCAGTTCCAGGGCAATGGCCATGTGTTTCTGTACCGAGCTGACAGAGATATCCAGGCGGGCAGCCACCTCCTTGTAACGCAAACCCTCGATACGCCCCAGCTGAAAAACCTGTTGGGTACGCAGTGGCAATTGCCGGACCACGTCATGCAGGCGCTCGATGGAGGACAGGCTCATCACCTGCAGCGCCGGATCGGCCAGCGGGTCCTCATGCACATGCAGGTCCTCCGGCATCACCGTATCGGTTCTGCTGACCGCATGGCTGCGCAGATGATCGATGACCAGATGATTGGCTACCGTATACAGATAGGCCAGGGGCTTTTCCACGCCGCCCTTCTGTTGCAGCAGGGCAAACAGTCGGGCGAAGCTTTCATGGGTCAGATCGGCGCTGAGTTCCGGATCATTGGTTTTCAGCAGGATGTACCGCGTGACTTTGCTGGCGTAGGCCCGGTAATACTGGTGTGCCTGATCGATTGCCATGCTCTCCCTTGGCCAGTCGAGGAATGCAAATAGATGATATTGTTTATCATTTGCATGCGGGTAGCAAGACGCCACCTGCGTCGATCAGAGTGCTTTCACTGACTGATCCGCTCCTCCGGCACATAGATCATCCGCCCATCATTGAGCCGATAGGTAATTCCTGCCCGGCTGCCCTGCCCTTCGCCAATGTCGCCGCTGGCCTCGTAGCGGGTCAGCTCCTCACCGTCCTTGATGGTCATGCGCATGTCACTCTGCCCGGGGTTCTCGATGACCACCACATTGTCCTGGGTAAAGGGGTTGAGCGGGTTCTGCACGATAATGACCAGCAGAATGCCGATCACCACCAGAAACAGGTCGATCAGGTTGACCATGGACAGCAGCGGATCATCTTCATCCTGTTCGAGAAAACGCATCAGCCACTCTCCCCAGCACGCTCCAGCGCGCGCAGTTCCTGCAACAACCAGCGTCGGCGAATGGTGAGAATGAAGAAGCTGATGCTGGCCGCCAGCAGCGCCAGGATCACTGCGGAGAAGGCCACCACCAGATTGTCGCCAATGCCCTGGGCATCGCTGCGGGTCAGGGCCAGCAAGGCCGGCCCCATGGGAATCATGGTGGCGACCAACCCCAGCATCGGGGCACTGCGGGAGGTGATGCGCAACCATTCCAGGCGCTGCATGATGTGCAATTCCAGGTCATCGCTGGTGCCACCATGGCGTTGTTGCCAGACGGCCAGTAGTGGCCGGTAGCGGCCCCGCTGGCGTTGCCAGGCTTCCATGACGAAGCTGCCCAGGGCGATCAGTGAGTAGATCAGCGCGAGGATGATCAGCAGCAGTACCGGTGTGAGGAACCAGCGGGTGAGTTCATAGAGGGTGACTTCCAGCGCGTTCATATTGTTTCCGCTTCAGGTGTGTTCATGGAGGTATTGCGATTGGCTCGCTGCTGTCGCCAGGCGCCGACCAGGATGCAGCCAAGCATTCCCAGCAGCCCGGCCCAGATACGCCAGGGTGTCTCCATCTCGCTTTGGGGCGTGACCTCCTGTAGCACCTGGCCGCGCACGGCGGTACTGTCAGCGGGCTGGTCGATGGCCTGCTCCGCAGGGCGATCCCGGCTCTGCGGCTCACTGGCGGCGGCGCCGCCGAGGCCGAAGCCGGCGGCCATGTCGTTGATGAACTCGACGGTCAGTGCCGCGCCGCTATCGGCGCCATGCTGCTGGGTCAATTCCTGCCAGCGCTCGACCAGTTCACGGCGGGTCTGCTCATCGGCATCCCAGTAGTCCTTGCGAATTGCCTCGACCATCCGTTCGATCAGCTGCGCCTGGGCGGTCGGGTTGTGCTGCTCGAACCATTGGCCCAGGCCCAGTTCGCGCTGGTCCTGCACATAGGTGTCATGCACCGCCTGCCATTGGTCGGCACGCACCATGGCGCTGTCCGCCGCCTGCCAACCCCACAGGTTGTTGACGATGTTCAGCAACTCCAGCGTCCCGGCATAACCTTCCTGCTGCATGGCATCGATCCACTGGGGATTGAGGTAGCGGCTGCGCAATTCACTGGCAAGGAACCGGGCCGCGCCGGTGGTGCGCGGTGCGTTCTGGCGCAGATCGGCGATATACAGCGCCGGGGCTTCGCCATTGAGTTGCCGCACCGCCTGGGACAGCCCACCAAGGTATTCGAAGGGATGGTCGGTGGACAGCAGCCCGTTGACCGTGGAGGAGCGGGCGAGCACCGCGGCCTGCACCCCCTTGAGCTGTTCGGCAAACAGATTGCCCCCGGGCAATGGCCCGACCGGCCCCGCACTGCCGTAGCCGTGTTGCAAGCGCTGCAGGAACTGCTCGGCCAGCACCGAATCATCCTCCCAACGGGTGGAATCCAGAGCCAGCTGACTAACGCCGCTACCGTAATCACCGGGTGCGTTACCGAAGATGCGGATGCTGGCCAGCTGGCTTGCCGGTTCGCTGTCCAGCCCCTGCTCTTGCAGGCGTGCAGCCAGCGCCCGACTGTTGGCCGCCACCGGGTTGTCCGCTTCGTCCAGTTGCGCCAACCGTTCGATGGCGTCGGCCAGCAGGTTCATGAATCCGTCGAACTGATCGCGGTACACGCTGGTGACCTGCAGCACCACATCGATACGGGGCCGCCCCAGCTCGCTGCGTGGAATGATCTCCAGCGCGCGCACCCGGCCACCGTCGTCCCACCGCGGGCGCAATCCCAGCGCGTGCAGCACCTGGCTTTCGAGAATACCCAGATGACGCATGGCTTCGGAAGACCACAGGCTGAAGGCCAGCTTGTCCGGTGTCTGGCCATGATGCTCATCGCGGTAGGCTTGCAGCAACTGCTCCAACGCCTCTTCGCCGGCGGCGTAAGCCGTTGCCGTGGGCAACTTGTCGGCTTCAAAGGCGTACAGGTTGCGACCGCTGGGCACCTGCGGATTGCGCACTGGGTCGCCCCCCGGCCCCGGCGCGACAAAACCGCCGCCCAGCCCGTCCAACAGTGCCTCGACCTCGCCTGTCTTGGCCAGATTGCGTTCATGCTCGCGGGCCTGCAGCAGCCAGTCGCGCAGCGCGGCATCCTCCACTCGTTCGATGGGCGCGCCTTGCAGCAGGTGATGTTCGAGCAGACGGTAGGCTGGCGTGTTCTGCAGCTCGGCAAAGTCCAGTGCCTCCGGCTCACCACTGTCGAACGGCGCGCCGCTGGCTACCGCTACCGCCTGCCGGAAAGGTTCGCCCAGTTGCTGCAGCACGGTACTCAACCGGTGTTCGGCTGCAGCTGGCTCTCCGTAGGTATGCAGGCCCAGCGGCAGGCTATCGGCCGCCAGCTCATGCAGATGATCGTGCAGGATGGCGAAGAAAGCGGTGAAGTCTTCCTTTGCTGTCCCTGCATCCCAGCCCAGGTCAGCCAGCATGCCCTGCGCAGCTACCTGTTCGAGAATGGCATCGGCGGTCTGCTCGCGTACCGCGCCCTCTTCCAGTTGCTGGTACTGGTGGATGAGGTCATGCAGATCACGCAGCTCGTCGTACAGTCCGGCCGGTGCAAAGGCGGGTGTCTGGTGACTGATCACCACCGCCCGGCCACGTCGCCGCGCCTGGATGGCTTCGCCGATGTTGTCCTGGATATAGGGATAGAACACCGGCAGATCACCCAACGCCAGAAACGGATAATCCGTTACCGCCAGCCCGCGGTCCTTGCCCGGCAGCCATTCCTGGGTGCCATGGGTGCCGAAGTGAATCAGCGCGTCGGCCTGCCCACGGATCAGCAGATAGGCCGCCAGATAGATATGGTCCGGCGCTACCGCCGTATCATGATAGGCCTCGCCGGGTCGGCCGGCCCGGGGCGGCTGTGGCATCAGCAGCAGATTGCCCAGCTGTGCGCGGGGAATGATGAAGTGCGGCTGCCCATCGATCTGCTGCACGGCCCAGTGGCTGGCCGGATCCCCCCAACGCTGCTGCAATTGTTGTTGCAGCGCTTCGTCCAACCCCTGCAACCACTGCTGGTAGGCACTCAACGGCACCGCAGCGGCCAGCCCATCGCTGTGCAGCGTGGCCAGGGTCTCGGGGCGGTAATAGCCCCCCAGCAGCCGCTGCCCGAGGGCGATGAACTGCTCTTCATCGACCGCGGGTATCCGATAGCCGGCCTCGGCCAATGCCGTGCTCAGCGCCGCCAGGCTGCGCGGCACATTCAGGTGGGACGCCGCCAGGTTGCGCTCGCCGTCGGGGTGGTTCCAGAACAGCAAGGCCAGTTGCTTCTGCGCTGGCGGCAGATCCTGCAATCGTACCAGGCGGTCGATCTTGTCCAGCAGCGCTGCGGCCTGCTCCCGGATCAGCTTTGGTTCACCCTGCTCCACTACGCCGATCACCAGGGGGTCGCTCAGCCCCCAGGTTTCCGGTACCCCCAGCAGCGGCGCTACCGCATGGGTGGCAATACCGGAGGGCGACTGACGCCAGTCTTCCAGGCTGCTGCGTTGAATGAAGCTCTGCAGCACCGGAATACCCAGCGCCAGGAATTCGGCCTGACGCGCCGCGCCGTTTTGCAGGTGGGTGAGATTGACCAGTGCCCGCAGCTCGGCGGGCTCGGCTACCTGGCTCAGCGCCTGCGGGTCCTGGCCGTCGACCCAGAACACCAACGGCGCCTGACCGCGGCTCTCGCTGGCGTCGATCAGCTCATCCAGCAGCGCCAGTTCGGCGTCGGCAATACTACTGCCGTGGATGATGAAGCCGACCCGTGGCGCCTGACCTGGCCAACGCGTACTGCCCCAGCGCAGATAATCCTGCACATCATCGAACAGTATCGGCGCCGCGGGATGGTAGAAGCCGACTGTCGGCAGCGACTGCGGTGGCGGCAGTGCGGAAGGATCTTCTCCGCTGCGCAGGGCCTGCCAGTAATCGAACATCCGGCGCAGGTTGGTCTGGCCGCCATTGCCGTAGTAGCCAATCAGTTGCCTGGCGTGCTGGGGCGGCAGGTTGCCGAAAGCCGGCGGCCCGCCGCCAACCCGAATCCACGGCGTGGCCACCTGCTCGAGCCGGTCGCCGAGAAAGGCCTGCATCTGCGCCAGGTCGTTGGGCCGGGGGGTATCGAGGATCAGCAGCCCAGCCGCCAGCTCGGCCGAATCGGCTTCCCCGCTGATATAACGGTTATCCAGCGTCAGCCCGACATCCCCGGCCCATTGCTGCAAACGCGCCACCTTGCCCGGTAGCACGAAGTCGTTGCTCAGCACGCGGATATCCGCTGCGGCCTCGGCCCACGCCTGACTGCCGCCACCTGTCAGCAGCAGCAGGATCAATATGAGTCTGCCCATGTTCAGAAACTCATGCTCAGACCGACGTGAAAAGTACGCCCGGGCTCGGGATAGTTGAACAGCGCATTGTCATCGGCCAGGCGCTCATCACCGATGTTCTCGATACCACCACGCAGGGTCAGGTCAGGTGTCAGTTGCTGGCTCAGTTCCAGGTGCCAGAGGCTGTAGGCCGGCAGGCCATAGGCAACATTGCGACTGTAACCGAGCTGGCTGCCGACGTACTCGCCACGCAGCTGGGCGCTGAAGCGGTCATGGGGAGCCCACTTCAGGTGGGTATTGGCCAGATGCCGCGAGCGCCCGGCCAGGCGTTGATCGGCACTACGGTCGATGGCATCCAGGTAGGTGTAGTTGATGCCCCAGTGCAGGGACGCCGGCAGATCGAGTTCGCCGCCCAGCTCAAGCCCACGGATGCGGGCCCGGTCGACATTGTCATAGTTGCGCAGCTCCTGCCCGCGAATGCCGCAATCAGATACACAGATAGTCTGGATCAACCCCCGCAGGTTGTTCTGAAATATCCCGGCCGAGGCCGACCAGCCACTGCCGACATAGTCTGCAACCAGCTCATAGGTGGTATTGATTTCTGGTTTGAGGTCGGGGTTGCCACGGATGGTGAACTGGCCACCGCCGCCGATCGCCTCGTAGCCGGGCGCCAACTGCTTCAATGTCGGCGCCTTGAACCCGCGCCCACCGCCGCCCTTGATGGTCAGACCATCCTCCCGGCTGTACACCAGATAGGCGCGCGGGCTCTTCTGCCAGCCGTAGTCCTGGTGCTGGTCGAAACGGCTGCCCAGCAGCAGCGACCAGTCCTCATGCAACTGGATCTCATCCTGCAGGAACAACGCCCGATGCACCGCCTTGGCCTTGCCGGCGGTCAAGGTCAGGCTGTCATCCTCCAGCTGTTCACGCCGCCACTCGCCACCGAGACTGAGGAGGTGACGGCCATCCAGTGGCAGGGTGACGCTGGCATCGGCGATATCATCGGTCATGGACTGCCAGGGGTTGGTCGGCGTCTGCCCCCGGGTATAGCTGTTCTCACGCTCGAGTGTATTGCGATAGGCACGCAAGGTGGTCTTGCCCCAGCTCCAGTTACCGGTATGGCTCAATGAGAGCTGCTCACGCTCGATATCATCCTGCGATTCGTACTCCGGGGCGGTCGGCGCGGCACTGCGCATATTGCGCCAGCGATCCTCACGGCCACGCCCCAGGGAGAGGTCGATCTGCTGTGCGGTATCCGGGGTCCAGCTCAGGGTCACACTGGCGCTTTGCGACTCGCGCCCTTCCAGTTCGGACAATGCCGGGTCGTCCCGGTCGGCGGTCTCCTGGCGCTTGCGGCTTTCACCGGTAAAGGTCAGCCCCAGGACCTCCGGCACCAACGGGCCACCGGCGTACACCCCCAACTGGTGGGTCTGACCACCATGACTGTGATCGGGCACACCGCCATTGAGCGTTATGTTGCCCAGCCACTTATCGGTCGCCTTGCGGGTAATCACGTTGACCACCCCGCCCAGCGCCTCGGAGCCATACAACGCGGACATCGGGCCCCGTACCACTTCGATACGCTCGATGGCCTCCACCGGCACCCAACCCAGATCGAAGTCGGCATGGGCAATGGCGCTGGCGGCGGTATTGATCCGTTGGCCGTTGATCAGCACCAGCGTCTGCTCGGCATCCATACCGCGGATGCTGATCCCCCGTCGTCCCAGGCCGATACCGCTGAACTGCACGCCGGGCGTGCCACGCAAGGCATCTTCCAGATCCTGCACCGGACGGCTGGCCAGATCCTCACGGTTGATCACCGTGATACTGGCCGGTGCATCCTGCAGGGAGCGCTCGGTATTGGTGGCTGTCACCACCAGCGATTGCAGATCGAGAACATCGGCATTGGCGGCTACCGGCAACAAAGCCAAGGTTGCAGACAATGACAACAGCGATAAACGGCGAGAGGGAATTGACGTCATGGGCCCATCCTGATGGCTGTGGAGGAAAGGGCCGAAACACTATCATGTTATACTATAACAAAACAACAGAGTAAGATGTCATCGCCGAAGACGCGTGCCTGGGCGTCCAGTCGAGACCAACCCTGAAGACATGTTGGGGGGCGAGACGTGATATTGCCCTGGAACGGGCGTTGTTTAGGGAGGAGAAACGCTGGATAGAAGCAGACAACCGATTGACGGCGACCCTGAACGCAAAAAGCCCAGCTTTTCAGCTGGGCTTTTTGCGTTTGTCTGGCGGAGAGCGAGGGATTCGAACCCTCGATACGCTATTAACGTATACACACTTTCCAGGCGTGCTCCTTAAGCCACTCGGACAGCTCTCCGCAATCCCGGTACTGGAGCTTGCCAGTTCCGAGGCGCGCTAATGTACCCAAACGAGGACAGTTTGGCAAATCCTATTTGCAGACATAGCCCCAGCCAACCTGGTCGTCTCGCTTGCTCCTCTTTCCATAGGTAAAGCAGCCCGGCCCTACAAGCCTGATCGGCACACCGGGTATCTCGGTGGGCAGCGTTCCCGGAAGCGGTTGATGCTGAGCGTCGAATGGAGGGCTACCTCTTCCGGGATCTTCGTGGCTATAATGTTACATTATTACATTATACATGCGTGATCCCATGACCGAGCAAGAACTGCTTCAACAGCCCTCCGATGCCTACATGAACGACCAGCAACAGGCGTTCTTCCGCGAGCTACTGCTGGCCGAGCGGCGCGATCTACAGACACGTATTGCCAATGAGTTCGACGGGCTCCGCCACCACGAGCCAAGCAGCGATCCCGCTGACGTCGGCAGCGCGGAAGAGCAACGCCAATGGCAACTGCGGATGCTCGAGCGCGAAAAGAAGCTGCTCGACAAGATCGACCAGGCGCTGGAACGGCTGGCCCGTGGTGAATACGGCTGGTGCGAGGAAACCGGCGAACCGATCGGCCTTCGCCGATTGCTGCTGCGCCCTACCGCCACGCTGTGCATCGATGCCAAGGAGCGGCAGGAAAAGAAAGAAAAACATCAACGTGATACCTGAGGCTTGCCAATGACTGATCGACTCCCTGTCACCGTGCTGTCCGGCTTTCTTGGCGCCGGCAAGAGCACGCTGCTCAACCATGTACTGAAGAATCGCGAGAACCGCCGCGTCGCGGTGATCGTCAACGACATGAGCGAAATCAACATCGACGGCAGCGAAGTGCAGCGCGATGTGAGCTTGAATCGTGCCGAAGAGAAGCTGGTGGAAATGAGCAATGGCTGCATCTGCTGCACCCTGCGCGAAGACCTGCTGGAAGAAGTCAGCCGGCTGGCGCGGGATGGGCGGTTCGACTATCTGCTGATCGAATCCACCGGCATCTCCGAGCCACTGCCGGTGGCCGAGACCTTTACCTTCCGCGACGAGCAAGGTCGCAGCCTGTCTGATCTGGCGCGCCTGGACACCATGGTCACCGTGGTCGATGGCGTCAACTTCCTGTGCGATTTCCATGAATCGCAGAGCCTGGCCAGCCGTGGCGAGACCCTCGGGGAGGAAGACGAACGCTCGATCACCGACCTGCTGATCGAGCAGGTAGAGTTCGCCGATGTGATTCTGATCAGCAAGATCGACCTGATCTCCAGCGCCGAACGCGAGGAACTGATGGCGATCCTGCGTGGCCTCAACACCCATGCGGAGATCCTGCCGATCAGCATGGGGCAGGTGCCTCTGGAGAGAATCCTGGATACCGGCCGCTTCGATTTCGAGCGTGCTGCACAGGCACCGGGCTGGCTCAAGGAATTGCGTGGCGAGCACGTGCCGGAAAGCGAAGAGTATGGCATCGCGTCCACCGCCTACCGTGCCCGCCGGCCGTTCCACCCACAGCGCTTCTACGAGTTCCTTACCCGCCCCTGGGATAACGGCAGGTTGCTGCGTTCGAAGGGCTATTTCTGGCTGGCCAGTAAATACCGCGACGCCGGCAGCTGGTCTCAGGCCGGTGGCCTGATGCGCCATGGCCTTGCGGGGCGTTGGTGGCGCTTCGTACCGAAGGCACAGTGGCCGCAGGATGACGAGGGATTGCAGACGGTCCTCGAACACTGGCATGACCAGGCCGGCGACTGCCGGCAGGAGCTGGTATTCATCGGCCAGAACATCGATTTTGCACAACTGACCAGCGAACTGGATGCCTGCCTGCTGGATGACCAGGAAATGGCCGCAGGTGTGCAGGCCTGGGAGCAGTTGCCCGATCCGTTTGGTGCTTGGCACGACAATACCGCCTGATACGGTCCTCATCATTGCAGACTCGCCAGTCACCGCTATCTTGTTACACTGCCAGACTGCGCCGGTTCTGCCCGGCTGACTTCAACCGATGAGGACTCTTCAATGAGCGAGCTGGTTTCCTACAGTTTTTCCGATGGTATCGCCCGGCTGGGCCTGGACAACGGCAAGGTCAATGCCCTTTCGCCGGCCTTGTTCGAGGCCTTCCATGCGGCGCTGGACCGGGCCGAGCAGGATCGGGCAGTAGTGGTGATCAGCGGCAAGCCAGGCATCTTTTCCGGCGGCTATGATCTGCAGGTGATGACCTCCAGCCCCGCAGCCGCCAGGGAGCTGGTCGCCACCGGCTCGACCCTGTCCCGCCGGCTGCTGGCCCATCCGTACCCGGTGGTGGCGGTCTGTACCGGTCATGCAATTGCCAAAGGTGCCTTCCTGCTGCTGTCGGCCGATTATCGCATCGGTGCGGAAGGTCCATTCAAGATCGGCCTCAACGAAGTGGCCATCGGCATGACCATGCACCACGTCGGTATCGAGCTGGCCCGCGCAAGACTGACCCACAGCGCCTTCACCCGTTCGGTGATCAATGCCGAGCTGTTCTCGCCGACCGATGCGGTTACCGCAGGCTTCCTGGACCGGGTGGTGGCTGCCGAGGAGCTGGAAAGCGAAGCCATGGCCATGGCTGCTCAGTTGACCAAGCTGAACATGACCGCCCATCGCAACACCAAGCTGAAAAGCCGGCGTGCGCTGCTGGAGCTACTCGATCAATCCATCACTGAAGACAAGCAGCACGATCTCTGATGGATTCGATCACCCAGGCGGTGCTCGGCGCCTCGGTCCAGGGCGCCCTGCTGGGGCGCTGGCAGGGCCGGCGTGCGCTGCTGTACGGCGCCATGCTGGGCACACTGCCGGACCTGGATGTGGTGTTGGATTATGGCGACGCGGTGGCCAACATGACCTACCACCGCGGGTTCAGCCATTCGCTGCTGGTGACCAGCCTGCTCAGTGTGCTGCTGGCCTGGCTGATCCGGCGCTGGCGGCCGCACCCGGGCTATAGCGCCTTGCGCCTGTGGTTGTGCATCTGGCTGGTGTTGACCACGCACATCGTGCTGGATGCCTTCACCGCCTATGGCACCCAATTGCTGTGGCCCTTGCCAACATCGCCGGTGGCGATCTCCAGTATTTTCATCATCGACCCGCTGTATACCCTGCCGCTGTTGCTGGCGGTGGCTGCCGGGCTGGTGATCGGTCTGGGCAAGCGCGCCGGTGTGCGCCTGCAATATGCCGCCCTGGCCCTCAGCAGTCTGTATCTGCTCAGCACCCTGGCCGGCAAGCACATGGCCGAGCAACGACTGGAACAGGCACTGGCCACGACCGGCATCCAGGCGCAGGCCACCTTCAGTTCACCGACGCCCTTCAATACCGTGCTGTGGCGCGTGGTGGCGGTGGATGGCGACGATTACTACGAGGGACTGGTGAGCTGGTTCGATACCCAGCCACCGACGCTTGAGCGCTTGCCACGGCGGGCCAGCGAAGCGCACAGCGCCTTGCGGGACTCGCCCCAGCATCAGCGCCTGCGCTGGTTCAGTGGGGATCTGCTGCGCTATGACCTGATCGATGATCACTGGGTGGTAACCGATCTGCGCCTGGGCATGACCGGTTATCATCCGTTCCGCTTTGCCCTGGCAGAGTTGCAGCCGCAGGCAGCGCAGCCCCAACTGATCGACGTCACCGAGCTATGGCCAGTGCCCAAGGCAGACCTGTCCGCTCTTGGCCTGCTGCACCGCCGGGCACTGGATGAAAGCTACCCGGTGTCCATGGGCCGGCTGGCCGAAAGCCTGGCGCTGTCTCCCGCAACGCCCTGACCCTCTGCCAGCGATGGAGCCAGGCTAACGTGATCGCTGGCTGCTGATCAGCACGGTGGCGGTATCGCCCTCGTGCACCCACTCGCGCCAGATGGCGAGCAGCAATGCCATCAGTACCGGGCCAACGAACAGGCCAACCAGCCCCATGGTCGTCACCCCACCGATCAGACCGAAGAAGGTCAGCAGGAACGGCAGCTTGATTGGACCACCAACCAGCGAAGGGCGAATGGTCTTGTCGACAATGAACAGCTCGACAGAGCCCCAGATGAACAGCCCGACCCCGGCCACGGTACTACCGCTGCCCACCAGATACAGCGACACCAGGGTGAAGGCCAGCGGCGCACCGCCGGGAATCAGCGCCATGACACCGGTGATCAGCCCCAGGGCCACCGGCGACGGCACCCCGGCCACCCAGTAGGCGATGCCCAGTATAATGCCCTCACCAATGGCGATCAGGCCCATACCGATCACCGTGGCGGTAACGGTGGCCGGGACCATCCGCGAGAAACGCTGCCAGCGTGTCGGCAGCACCTCTTCACCCACGCGGTCGATCTGCGCCACCAGCAGATGCCCGTCACGGTACAGGAAGAACAGCGTTATCAGCATGAACAACAGCGCCAGGGCCAGGGAAAAGGCCTTGCCGCCCATGGTCATGATCACCCGGGAAATATTGCCCAGGTGCTGACCACTGGCCATCTGGATGATCTCGCTGATCGCATGCGGGTGGTTCAGGTACTCATTCCACTGTTCTGCCAACCAGCTGCCCACCAACGGCAGCGCAGCGATCCAGCCCGGTACGGCGGCACCATCGCGATTGGCCTCCACCAACCAGGCCATCCAGCTCTGGGCCTCCTCCAGGGCAAAGGAGAAGGCCATGGTCAGCGGTACGATCAATACCCCCAGAATCAGCAGGATGGCGATCGCCGCCGCCAGGGTCCGACGCCTGCCACACAACTGCAGCAGACGCTGATACAGCGTCCAGGTGGCGAAGGCGATGATCAGTGCCGCCAGCACCGGCACGATGAAGCCATGGAAAAAATAGATCCCGGCGATGATGACCAGGAATAACAACCAGCGCGCCGTAGAATGGGACGGCATGATCGATGGGGGTGGGGTTGTACTCATAGGCTCCCTTCATTGTCCGTTGATAGCCTCGGCCTGAAGTCCGCGATGCTTGCCCATCATAGCAGTACGTTGCGCACCGGCAGCGGGAATACTTTTACAGGCTGTAATATCGCGCCGTCGCCGCGCCAGCCATAAGCCCGCCTGATACTCGGTATGGCGCGCATCCTATCGCATCCTCTGCAATAATGGCGCGGTTTGCCCGCTACCAGGATATTCGACCCGATGGCAGTCCCTACCCAGAAAATCCGCGTTTCTCTCGCCATGGGAAGCTGCCTGCTGGCGATCTTCACCACCATTCTCGCCAGCCATATGCCGACGCCGCTGTATGCGGTCTGGCAACAGAGCTGGGGGTTTTCCGACACCGCGCTGACGGCGGTGTTCTCCGTGTATGTACTGGGCGTGGTGGTGACGCTGCTGAGCATGGGCTCGTTGTCTGACCAGTTGGGCCGGCGGCAGATGCTGGTGCCGGGGCTGCTGTTCATCCTGTCCGGGTCGATCACCTTCATGCTGGCCAGCGACATCTATCAATTGGGGACCGCCCGGCTGTTGACCGGCATCGGCACCGGCATGGTCACCGGCGCGGCGACCGCGGCGGTGATCGAGCTGGAACCGGATGGCAACTGGACCCGCAGCGCCGCCCTGGCCGCACTCGCCTTCACCCTGGGCGCAGCCACCGGCCCGACCATCAGCTCCCTGGCGTTGCGCTGGACCAGTCATGCCGAAGCCTGGCCCTTCCTGGTCGTGGTGACGCTCTGCATCCTGTGTATCACCCTGCTGCTGCGCGCGCCCTGGCCGGCCGGTCTGGGGCAGCGCCAGCATGACTTTCGTCTACGGGCCTGGCGACCGACACCGCTCAAGGTGCCGCGTCCGCTGCTGGGCACCTTCTTCTTCGCCGCGGCAGCCATCTGCCTGGCCTGGTCCACCGGCAGCCTGTATTCCTCGCTGGGGCCGTCCATGGCACGGGAGCTGGTCGGGGTCAGCGACCGGGCACTGGCCGGACTATTCGCCGCTGGCTGGCAACTGGTCGCCGGGATCAGCCAGTTTGCCTGCCAACGCCAGCCGCTCAACCGCCTGATCCTTGCCGGGCCGGGTCTGCTGATCGGCGGCCTGGCGGCCATGGCCGCCGCCGTGCTGCTGGCGTCGGTCTGGTTGT
This sequence comes from Pseudomonas sp. MYb185, assembly GCF_002979975.1. GTDB lineage: Bacteria > Pseudomonadota > Gammaproteobacteria > Pseudomonadales > Pseudomonadaceae > Halopseudomonas. The sequence continues at coordinate 233,952 of NZ_PCQD01000002.1, forward strand.
TCATCCTGGCGACCCTGGCCACCGCCATGGGTGCCGGCGCCATCGGCGTGATCGCCACGGTGACCATTGCCCGCTCGGCACCACCTGCCGAACGCGGCAGCATGACCTCGGCATTCTATCTGGCCGCCTACCTGACCATGGCCACCGTGGTACTGGGGATAGGTTTTGCCAGCGATTACGTGGGTCTGGTGAACAGCATGCTGGGCTTCACCGTACTGATATCGCTGGCCGCACTGGGCCTGATGCTGGCGCGCCGGCGGACTCAGCCATAGCGCCAGTGGCAGATTGCGGAGCCGTCAGAGGCTGACATAGCGGCTGATCAGCGCCCTCAGCGCCGCCGGCTTCACCGGCTTGGGCAGATAATCCAGGCCGTGCAGGCGAATCCGCGTAACCAGCTCATTACGGCCATCGGCACTGATGACCACCCCAGGCAGGTCCGGGTTGATCTGCTCCCGCAGCCAGGCCATCAGCTCCAGGCCGGTATCGCCGTCATCCAGGTGGTAGTCGGCCAGCACCAGCTCCGGTGTGAACCCCGCCGCCAGCACCGCCTCGACTTCACTGCGGTCACGGGCCACCGCGACATTGCACTGCCAGCGACTGAGCAGGCTCTGCATACCGGTGAGGATGGTCGCCTCATTGTCGATGCACAGCACCTGCGCGCCGCTCAACATCGGCGCATGGGACTGGTGCGTAGCGCGCGGATGGCGATCGTAGCGGGCGATCGGCACCGTCACACTGAACACACTGCCATGCCCAGGCCAGGAGCGTACCGACAACTCGTGCCCGAGCACACGGCACAGACCGTCGGCAATCGCCAGTCCCAGCCCCAACCCCTTCTCGGCCTGGGTACGATGGTTGTCCAGGCGCTTGAACTCCTCGAAGATGGTCTGCAGCTTGTCCCGCGGAATACCCGGGCCCTGATCCCATACCTCGATACGCACGCTGTCCGGCAGGCGGCGCATGCCCAGTACCACCCGGGAGTTGCCGGCATAGCGGAAGGCGTTGGTGAGGAAGTTCTGCAGCACCCGGCGCAGCAGGCGGATATCGCTGCGCACCCGCAGGCGGCTGCTGTGTACCCGCAGATCCACGCCCCGCTCGGTGGCCAGGGCGCCGAATTCGATGCGCAGCGGCTCGATCAACTCGGTCAGCACGAAATCGCTCCACTCCGGGGTGAAGCGTCCTGATTCCAGGCGCGACAGGTCGAGCAGATCCGAGATCAGGTCCTCCGCCGAACGCAGCGAAGTATCCAGATGGCGCACCAGCTCCTGGGCTTCGGCCGGCAGATGCGGCTGGTGGGCCAGCGACGCCGAGAACAGCCGGGCCGCATTCATCGGCTGCATCAGGTCATGGCTGACAGCGGTCAGAAAGCGGCTCTTCGACTGGCTGGTCTGCTCGGTCTGGGCCTTGGCCTGGAACAGCGCCTCGTTCAGTTCGGACAATTCCCGGGTACGCTCGACCACCCGCTGCTCGAGCCCCTCGTTGGACTCCTTGAGCGCCCGCTCGGCTTCGCGGAAGGCGGTGATGTCGGTGAAACTCATGACAAAGCCGCCGCCGGGCATCGGGTTGCCGATGATCTCGATCACCCGGCCATTGGGGAACAATCGCTCGGAGCGGTGCGCAGTGCCCCGGCGCATCCAGTTGACCCGCTTGTCCACATGCATCTGCGGGTTACCCGGGCCACACAGGCCACGCCGCGCGTTGCACAGGATCAGATCGGCGATCGGCCGACCGATGGTGATCAACCCTTCCGGGTACTGGAACATCTCCAGATAGCGGTGGTTCCAGGCCACCAGGCGCAGTTCCTTGTCCACCACGCTGATGCCCTGGGTGATGTTCTCGATCGCCCCCTGCAGCAACCCACGGTTGAACTGCAGCACCTCCGAGGCCTCGTCGACGATGCGCACCACATCCTCGAAGTGCATGTCCCGGCCTTCGATCGCCGCCTTTACCACTACCCGCGCCGAGGACGCGCCCAATACCCCGGCGAGCAGGCGCTCGGTCTGGGTGATCCAGCTGCTGTCGGCCACCTGCCCCGGGTTGAAGGCCACATCCTGCGCCTCGGCAAAGCGCTCGAAACCAGCCCTGGCACGCTCTTCACCGACGAAGCGCGAGGCCAGCGTCAACAGGTCGTCCACCGTGACCCGCAGCATCGCCCGGCTGGGACCATCGTCCCACTGACCACCATCCAGGCTGACGAAACGACTGGCCTGCCAGTGTTCCAGCACCCGGGTGCGACTGAACAGCGATACCAGCACGAACACCATGAAATTGCAGCTCAGTGCAATGATACTGCCCAGCGTCAGGCTGTCGACCGGCAGGCCGAACGCATCGTCGTACATGCCCCGCAGCACCGGCCAATCGGTCACACCGACAATATCCAGCAACGGCAGAATCAGCAGGTAGCACCACAGACTGACGCCCACCAGCAGACCGGCGAACACCCCACTGCGGTTGGCCTGCTTCCAGAACAGCGCGCCGAACATGGCCGGCGCCAATTGCGCGATGGCGGCAAAGGCGATCTGGCCGGTATTGGCCAGGCTGCCGGCCGACCCGATCATGCGATACACCACATAGGCCAGCAGCAGGATGATCAGGATACTGCTGCGCCGCACGTTCAGCATCCAGCCACGGAATTCCTCATAGGAACGCTCGGGCTGGTTCTTGTTGCGCAGCAGCAACGGCAGTACCACGTCGTTGGAGACCATGGTGCTCAACGCAATCGCCGCGACGATGACCATGCCGGTCGCCGCCGATGCTCCACCAAGGAAGGCCAGCAGTGCCAGCACTGGCCGGCCCTCCATCAGCGGCAGGTTGATGACGTAGGAGTCGGGCAGCAGCGTGGTACCGAAATTCAACTGCCCGGCCAGGCTGATCGGTATCACGAACAGCCCAGCCAGCAGCAGGTAGGCAGGAAACACCCAGCGCGCTACCCGCAGGTCACCCGACTGGATGTTCTCCACCACCGCCACCTGGAACTGCCGCGGCAGGCAGATGAACGCCAGAATCGCGATAAAGGTCTGGAACAGCAGGTTGACATGCATGGTTTCGCGCTGCCAGTAATCGGCCAGCTCGGGGCTGTTGCTCGCCCGCTCCAGCAGATCGGTGATACCACCGAACAGGCTGAAGGTAACGAATACGCCAACGGCGAGAAACGCGAGCAGCTTGACCAGCGACTCGAAGGCGATGGCCAGCATCATGCCCCGGTGGTGCTCGGTGGCATCCAGGCTACGGGTGCCGAACAGGATGGTGAACAGCGCCAGCACCAGGGTCACCACCAGCGCGGTATCTTCGGCACTGTGCGCCCCCTCGACCAGCGGCTCGGCGCCTGCGCCGGTCAACAGATTGAACCCCAGTACGATGCCCTTGAGCTGCAGGGCGATGTAAGGCAGCACGCTGACCAGACACAGGGCCGCCACTATCACGCCCAGGCTTTGCGACTTGCCATAACGCGAAGCGATGAAGTCGGCGATGGAGGTGATGTTCTCCTGCTTGCTGATCGCCAGCATCCGGGCAATCAGCCGCCAGCCGAGGATGAACAGGATCATCGGGCCAATGTAGATCGGCAGGAAGTCCCAGACCTGGCCTGCGGCCATGCCTACTGCGCCAAAAAAGGTCCAGCTGGTACACCAGACCGCAAGCGACAGGCTGTATACCCAGACCCGCAGGCGCGGCCCGAATTCACCGGTCTGCCGATCGCCCCAGAAGGCGATAGCAAACAGACAGGCCATGTAGATCAGGAATGTGGACGCAACCAGCCCACCGGAAAGCATCATTGACGGCAATCATCTCGGTATGAAGAATGCGTAGTCTGGCAGGCAGCGTCTCCTTTGCACAGACGCAGCGGCTCATACCTAAGTCGAAGCGCGGCTCAGTTGCCTGTCAAAGCTGCGATGGCTGACGCTCCGACTGGGCCAGCTCCATGTGCTGCAGCGCCATGGCCGCCTGGGTGCGGGTGCGCACACCCAGCTTGCGAAAAATCGCGGTCACATGCGCCTTGACGGTAGCCTCGGAGACACTCAGCTCATAGGCGATCTGCTTGTTCAGCAGCCCATCGCAGACCATGCTCAGCACCCGGAACTGCTGGGGAGTCAGGCTTGCCAGCTGGGCGCTGATGGTCTCCTCCTCCATGGTCAGTGGGGCGGCATCCTCATGCACCTGCGCCGGCCAGCAGACATCGCCATTGAGCACGTCCCGCACCGATTGCTGGATATTCTCCAGGCTGGAGGATTTGGGAATGAAGCCGCTGGCACCGAAATCCCGTGCGCGCCTGACTACCGCCGCCTCTTCCTGGGCGGAGATGACCACCACCGGGACGTGCGGATACTGGCTGCGCAGCAATACCAGGCCGGAAAAACCGTGAGCGCCGGGCATGTTCAGATCGAGCAGGACCAGATCCCAGGCACTGCGCTGCTCGAGCAATGATTGCAGTTCGGCAATGGATCCGGCTTCTGTCAGCTTGATATCAGCGTCCAGGCCAATGCTCAGTGCCTGGAACAGCGCGCTGCGAAACAGCGGATGATCATCCGCAATCAGAATCTCATAGGTTGGCCCCATGCCTTGCTTCCTGCCGCTTGTATGTTATGTATCGAGATGAGTCATATCGCAGCGGTACAGCCTGACACTGGTCGTCGCATCAGTCAATTTTGTTTGCCGGAACCTTTACCCCGCATGTCTGTCTTTCTCAGGTTCGGTGGCGCATAATTCGCCTTTTTCTCCGGCAGCACAAAGGTTTGCATGAACCGCCACATCTATCGGGCCGACGCCCTGATGCTCTGCGGCATGCTGGTGGCCCAACTGGTGCCGATCTATCGGCAACGCCGGCTGGGCCGCGCCAGGGCTCAGCCGCAACCGACCACCGGATGCTGAATAAAAATCCTTGTGATTCCAGAACCAGCGCCGGCAACGATGGTCACACATGTATCCTGACAGAAGCACACCGCACGGTGGAGACCTTATGCGTTACCTGATTGTATTGACCGCACTATTGATCGCCATGCCTAGCCAGGCTGTGTCGCTGCGTGACATCCGCCTCGAGGAAACCCTGAAGAATGTCGCCCAGCAGAGCAGCAAGGACACCCCGCGCCAGATCAACGCCAATATCGTGGATGAAGGCTTCAGCGCCGAAGGCAAGGAGCTCATCAACCACCTGACCGTGGATACCGAATATGCCGCGCGCATGCAAGGCGATCCGCTGATTGTACGCAGCCAGCTGCAGAGTAGCGTGTGCGCCGACCAGCGCTTCCGCCGGCTGCTGGACATGGGCGCGACGCTGACCTACCACTTCGTGCTGGCCGACTCCAGCCAGCCGGTACTGACCCAGAGCTTCGTGGCTGATCATTGCCAGTCCATGTGAACGGCACCCTTCTCCGCATCCCAGCTCCGCTCTGACGCATTCCCGCCCCTCATGGCTCCTGCCAGGCTGTGTCCGATCCATAGTAGACTGCTGTATCAGCGTGCCGCAGTCGGAGCAACGCTGGTTTGACTCGAGGAGAAAGGCATGTCAGAGGATACCCGCGCCACGGATTATCTGAGCCGGCATTGGCAGACCGGTAGCAGCGGTGTGCAGCAGAAGGTCGATGAATTGCTTGCCCTCGCTCACGGCGGCGGTGAGAACACCCCGCTTTACCGCGATATGCTGCTCAGCGTGGTGCGCATGGCTCAAGCCGATCGCGATCGCTGGGATGCCAAGATCATGCGCCAGACCCTGTACGAACTGGAGGAAGCCTTCTCGCGCCTGGAACAGTTCAAGCGCCGGCGCAAGGTCACCGTCTTCGGCTCCGCGCGCACTCCCCTGGATCGCAGCCTGTATGCGCTGGCCCGGGACATGGGCAAGGCACTGTCGGAGCATGACTACATGACCATCACCGGGGGTGGTGGCGGCATCATGGAAGCTGCCCACGTCGGTGCCGGGCTGGACAACAGCCTGGGCTTCAATATCACCCTGCCCTTCGAGCAGAAAGCCAACCGGGTGGTCAGCGGCACCAGCCACGACCTGTCGTTCCGCTTTTTCTTCCTGCGCAAGCTGTTCTTCGTCAAGGAGGCCGATGCGCTGATCCTGTGCCCCGGCGGCTTCGGTACGCTGGATGAGACGCTGGAAGTGCTGACCCTGATCCAGACCGGCAAGAGCCCAGTGGTGCCGGTGATCCTGCTGGATGAACCCGACGGCAACTACTGGAAGGGATTGACCAGCTTCTTCCGTGACCAGTTGCTGGCCGAAGGCTACATCCTCGAGGCCGATCTGAATCTGCTGCAGCTGGCCAACTCACCGCAACAGGCGATGCGGCATATTCTGGCGTTCTACAGCAACTATCACTCCTCGCGCTGGCTGCACGATGAGTTCGTGCTGCGCCTGAATCGGCCATTGAATGACGCGGCACTGGCACGGTTCAACGAGAGCTTCGCCGACATCTGTGCCGGTGGTGGCTTCGTCCAGCAACTGAGCGGTGATCCGCAGGGCGACGAGCCCGAACTGCAGTCATTGGCCCGTCTGACCTTTCCCTTCAATGGCCGCGCCCAAGGGCGACTACGGGCACTGATCGATGCGGTGAACACAGCGGAAAACCTGCTGTAACCAACCCGCTGTTCCAGCCGGGCTGCGATTACTACCAGCTCGATGACAATTGCAATCGGTCCTATCCGTTCCGTCATTGCGAGCCACGCCGTGGCGCGGCAATCCAGCGGGCTGAGGCATCCACGGGGCCTGGTCAACTGGTATCTGCCGGCAGGCATGGTGTCATGGATTGCTTCACCCTGCGGGTTCGCAATGACGGGAAGGGAAAGGAGGGAGAATGGGGGTAACGTGGCGGTGTCGTGGCCGTTGTCAGCGAGGAAAATGGCCACCAAAACCGCGATACTGCATGAAGCGCTGCTGCCGGGCCCGTTCTTTCAGATCCTCGGCCGGCCCCTCGGGAAAGCGCTTGGCAAACGCCGTTTGCGCCAGCGCACTCCAGTCCCAGGCCGCATCCTGCAGCACCTGGTCGATCAGACTCTCGGCCACGCCACGCTGGCGCAATTCCTCACGCAGGCGCACTGGGCCATAGCCGCGCTGGCTGCGGGAATAGACGTAGGCTTCACAGAAACGCGCATCACTGAGCAGCCCCTCACTCTGCAGCCGCTCCAGCTCGATCTCCGCCATCTCGGCGGCTGCGCCACGCTGGCGCAGCTTGCGCAGCATTTCACCATAACAGTGTTCGCGCCGGGCCAGCAGGTCCAGAGCGGTCCGGCGGATGGCCGCCGGAGTATCCAGGCTGCGCTTGGCAAACATGCTTCAGGCGCCCGGCTCAGCCGTCGATATCGGCATTCTCTTCGACCGCTGCCGCGGTCTTGCTGCTCGGCTTGGGCAGCAGCTCGTCGCGAATGGCCTTCTCGATCTCGTCGGCAACCTCCGGGTTCTCCGCCAGGAACTTGGCCGCATTGGCCTTGCCCTGACCGATCTTGCTGCCCTTGTAGCTGTACCAGGCACCGGACTTCTCGATCTGGCCGATCTGTACACCCAGGTCGATGATCTCGGCATTGTGGTAGATACCGGTACCGTAGAGGATCTGGAACTCGGCCTGGCGGAATGGCGGCGCCACCTTGTTCTTCACTACCTTGACCCGGGTTTCGCTGCCGATCACCTCGTCACCTTCCTTCACCGCACCGGTGCGGCGAATGTCCAGACGTACCGAGGAGTAGAATTTCAGCGCGTTACCACCGGTGGTGGTTTCCGGGTTGCCGAACATCACACCGATCTTCATGCGGATCTGGTTGATGAAGATCACCAGGCAGTTGGCGTTCTTGATGTTGCCGGTGATCTTGCGCAGCGCCTGGGACATCAGGCGGGCCTGCACGCCGACGTGGTGGTCACCCATGTCACCCTCGATCTCGGCCTTGGGCACCAGGGCCGCCACCGAGTCGACGATGATCACGTCAACCGCATTGGAACGCACCAGCATGTCGGTGATCTCCAGCGCCTGCTCGCCGGTGTCGGGCTGAGATACCAGCAGGTCATCCACGTTCACGCCCAGCTTGCCGGCGTATTCCGGGTCCAGTGCGTGCTCGGCGTCGACGAAGGCGCAGGTGGCACCGTTCTTCTGCGCCTGGGCGATGACCGACAGGGTCAGTGTGGTCTTGCCGGACGACTCGGGGCCGTAGATCTCGACGATCCGACCCTTGGGCAGACCGCCCAGGCCCAGCGCGATGTCCAGCCCCAGCGAACCGGTGGAGATCGACGGGATCGCCTGGCGCTCGTGATCGCCCATGCGCATGACCGCGCCCTTGCCAAATTGACGTTCAATCTGACTCAAAGCCGCCGATAGCGCCTTTTTCTTGTTGTCGTCCATTGTGCATCCTCTTGGTATGGCGGGTACGCGAACGTCCCGGATAAGATTAAGTACTGTATATATGGTCAGTATTATTTCACAGTTGTCCGGGCGCGCCTACCCCCTCATGCAGCATTATGCCGAGCGGTTCACAGCCAGCTTCTCGGTCTCGGCGATCAGCCCCTGCAGGCCGTGCAGTACCGCTTGTGCGCGCACATCACGGCGGCTGCCCTGGATGCGTCGGCACTGGGTGAGCACACCCCGGTCACGCACCGCCCAGGCGAACCAGACGGTACCCACCGGTTTGTCCGGCGTGCCGCCGTCAGGCCCGGCGATACCGCTGACCGCCACCGCCAGATCCGCCCCGGCCGCCTCCATGGCACCCTCGGCCATGGCCCGAACCACCGGCTCGCTCACCGCGCCGAACTGCAGCAGATCCTCCTCGGACACGGCCACCCAGCGTACCTTGCTGTGATTGGCGTAGGTGACGAAACCGGTATCGAACCAGCCGGAGCTGCCGCTGACGCGGGTGATTGCCTCGGCAATACCGCCACCGGTACAGGATTCAGCCGTAGTGACCCGCAGCCCCAGCTGGCGCAGGGCATTGCCCAGGCGCGCGGCAGCGGAATCGATCAATGGGTCATATTGCGACATCTGCATCTCCTTCAGTATCTTGCTTAAAAGATGGCACCGCTTTGTTAGACTATGCCGCCTCTTGCACTATTCAGATTATCGAACCAGGAACCTCCATGAGCCGCGCCGAGAAATCCGTTACCCATACGCCGATGATGCAACAGTACTTCGGCATCAAGCAGCAGCACCCCGATCAGCTGCTGTTCTATCGGATGGGCGATTTCTACGAGTTGTTCCATGATGATGCAAAAAAAGCCGCACGTCTGCTGGATATCACCCTCACCGCCCGGGGCAACTCCGCAGGCCAGCCGATTCCCATGGCCGGCATCCCCTTCCATGCCGCCGAGGGCTATCTGGCCAAGCTGGTCAAGCTCGGCGAATCGGTAGTGATCTGCGAGCAGATCGGCGATCCGGCCACCAGCAAGGGGCCGGTCGAGCGGCAGGTAGTACGCATCCTGACCCCCGGCACGGTCAGCGATGAAGCGCTGCTGGATGAGCGACGCGACAACCTGCTGGCAGCACTGGTCGGCAGCGAACGGGCCTTCGGTCTGGCCACGCTGGACATCAACAGCGGCCGTTTCACCGCCATGGAGCTGAAAGGCTGGGAAACCCTGCTCGGCGAACTGGAGCGGCTGGCCCCGGCGGAGCTGCTGATCCCCGACGACTGGGAAGCCAATACGCCGATCGAGCGTCGCCGCTCGGTGCGCCGTCGCGCGCCCTGGGAGTTCGACCAGGACAGCGCGCACAAGGCGCTGACCCAGCAGTTCGGCACCAAGGATCTGGTCGGCTTCGGCTGCGCCGACCTGAGCCTCGGCCTCGGTGCAGCCGGAGCCCTGCTCGGTTACGCCAAGGAAACCCAGCGCACTGCCCTGCCCCACCTGCGCAGCATCGCCCAGGAGCGCTTCGAGGACAGCGTGGTGATCGACAGCGCCAGCCGGCGCAACCTGGAGATCGACTGCAACCTGGGTGGTGGCCGCGACAATACCCTGCTCGATGTGCTGGACCACACCGCCACCGCCATGGGTAGCCGCCTGCTGGCCCGCTGGCTGAACCGCCCGCTGCGCAGAATGGCGACCCTGCAGGCCCGCCAGGACAGCATCGCCGGGCTGATCGAAGACTACCATTACGAGACCATCCACCCGGTGCTCAAGGGCATCGGCGATATCGAGCGCATCCTGGCGCGGGTCGCCCTGCGCTCGGCCCGACCGCGGGATCTGGCGCGACTGCGCGACGCCCTGGCCGCGCTACCGGAACTGCAGAGCACCCTGGAGCCGGTGACCACCTCGCATATCCGCGAGCTGGCCGAGTCAGTGTCCACCTACCCGGAACTGGCGCAGTTGCTGCAGCGGGCGATCATCGACAACCCGCCAGCGGTGATCCGCGATGGCGGCGTGATCAAGGAAGGCTATGACAGCGAGCTGGACGAGCTGCAGAACATCAGCGAGAACGCCGGCCAGTACCTGATCGACCTGGAAACCCGCGAGCGCGAGCGTACCGGCCTGTCCACCCTGAAGGTCGGCTACAACCGCGTGCATGGCTATTTCATCGAGCTGTCGCGCGGCCAGTCGGCACAGGCTCCGGCCGACTATATCCGCCGGCAGACGCTCAAGGGCGCCGAGCGCTTCATCACCCCAGAACTCAAGGAGTTCGAGGACAAGGCGCTGTCGGCCCGCAGCCGCGCCCTGGCACGGGAAAAACAACTGTACGACGAGCTGCTCGATCGCCTCAACGAAGACCTGGCCCGCCTGCAGGACAGCGCCGCCGCGCTGGCACAGCTGGATGTGTTGAGCTGCCTGGCCGAACGCGCCATCAGCCTGGACTACTGCCGACCGCAGTTTGTCGCAGACAGCGGGCAGCTGTGCATCGAACAGGGCCGCCACCCGGTGGTGGAGAAGGTGCTCGACAGTCCCTTCGTCGCCAATGACCTGAGCCTCACTCCCGAAACCCGCATGCTGGTGATCACCGGTCCGAACATGGGCGGTAAGTCGACCTACATGCGCCAGACCGCGCTGATCGTGCTGCTGGCCCATATCGGCGCCTTCGTTCCGGCAGCCAGGGTCGAACTGTCCCCGGTCGACCGCATCTTCACCCGTATCGGCTCCAGCGACGACCTGGCCGGTGGCCGCTCGACCTTCATGGTCGAAATGAGCGAAACCGCCAACATCCTGCACAACGCCACCGATGCCAGCCTGGTGCTGATGGACGAGGTGGGGCGCGGCACCAGCACCTTCGACGGACTGTCACTGGCCTGGTCCGCCGCCGAATACCTGGCCAGGGTGCGTGCCTTCACCCTGTTCGCCACCCACTATTTCGAACTGACCGCCCTGGCCGACAGCGACCCGACCGTGGCCAACGTGCACCTGAACGCCACCGAGCACAATGAGCGCATCGTGTTCCTGCATACCGTACTGCCCGGCCCGGCCAGTCAGAGCTACGGTCTGCAGGTGGCGCAACTGGCCGGCGTGCCGCGGCCGGTGATCGAACGCGCGCGCCAGCACCTGGCCAACCTGGAACAGCAGAGCCTGAACCAGTCCTCGGCCAGCCATGCCGCCAGCAGCCAACCAGTGCAGAACGACCTGTTCGCCACCGCCGCCCATCCACTGGTGGAGGCCATGCAACAGCTCAAACCGGACGAGCTGACTCCCCGGCAGGCACTGGAACTGCTATATCAATGGAAAGCGGAACTGGCGTGAAACACCACAAATGATATTCATTATCATTAAACATGCTCAGATATGCCGCAAACGTGGTAAAAGTTGCATGCTCGCGCTGCACCAATATCGAAACATCTGGTAGAATGCGCGCCATCTTTGTGACGCGCCTTTCTGGGAGAGACCTGCCATGACCTTTGTTGTGACCGACAACTGCATCAAATGCAAGTACACCGATTGCGTTGAGGTCTGCCCTGTCGATTGTTTCTACGAAGGTCCGAACTTCCTGGTCATCCATCCGGACGAGTGCATCGACTGCGCCCTGTGCGAGCCCGAGTGCCCAGCCAACGCGATTTTTGCCGAAGATGAGCTGCCAGAAGATCAGCAAGGCTTCATCGAACTGAACGCCGAGCTGGCCGATGTGTGGCCGAACATCACCGAGAAGAAGGATGCCCTGCCCGACGCCGAGGAGTGGGATGGCGTGCCGGACAAGCTGGAGCATCTGGAGCGCTGAGTTCAGAAGTTTTCAGTGTGAATGAAAAAGGCTGACCCGCGGGTCAGCCTTTTTTGTGGCGCTTCATTTACAGGAGCGCTCAGCGCGAGCGTGGCATGCCCAGCCCGAACTGGGCAATCAGCTCACGCTGAATCTCGTTAGTACCCCCGCCGAAGGTCAGCGTGACGCAGGCACGCACATCGTACTCCAGTTCGCCCTGCAGAAAGGCTGCGGCGCTGCCCTCACGGACCAGTCCGTTGGCGCCTACCACTTCACTGAGCTTGCGCAGAATATCGACTACCGACTCGGAACCGAACACCTTGGTGGTCGAGGCCAGCGCCACGTCCATCTGTCCCTGGTCCAGACCAGCAGCGATGCGGAAGTTGATCAGACGCATCGCCTCGATCCGGGCATAGCACTCGGCAAGCAGGCTGCGCACCCAGGCCTGATCCATGGCGCGTCGTCCCTGTTCATCCTCGGCCCGGGCCCACAGGTAGACCTTGCGGAAGATACCCACCACCCGGTCCGACCAGGAGCCAAGCCCCAGCCGCTCATGGTTGAGCTGCGCAGTGACCAATTGCCAGCCCTTGTTCAACTCGCCTACCAGCATGTCCTTCGGTACCCTGACGTTGTCATAGTAGGTCGCTGCAGTCGGGTTGCTACAGGTGGGAATCAGCGTGTGTGAGAAGCCTTCGGCGTTGGTATCGACGATCATGATCGAAATACCCTTGTGCCGAGCCTCATCCGGGTTGGTGCGCGCCGCCAGCCAGATGTAGTCCGCCGAATGCGCACCGGAGGTCCACAGCTTGTTGCCGTTGACCACAAAATGATCCTCCTCCACTCGGGCCGAGGTTTTCAGCGTAGCCAGGTCGCTGCCGGCACCCGGCTCGGAATAGCCGATGGCGAAATGGATCTGGCCAGCAGCAATACCCGGCAGAAACTGCTCCTTCTGCGCCTGGGTACCGTGCGCCATCAACGCCGGCCCCACGGTACTGATGGTGACGAAGGGCAAGGGCGCACCCGCGATATTGGCCTCCTCGAAGAAGATCAGCTGCTCGGTCGCGCCGTAGCCCTGGCCACCGTATTCCTTCGGCCAGCCCACCGCCAGCCAGCCGTCCTGGCCCATCTGCCGGACCAGTCGGTTGGACGTCTCAGACCCCTCCGCACCGCGCAGTTCGCAGCGCAGTTCATCGGTCATCAGGTTGTTGAAGTAATCGCGCACTTCAAGGCGCAGTTTTTTCTGTTCCGCGGTCAGATCGACATACATGCTGCGCTCCTCAGGCCACGCCCAGAATCAGGCCGCTGGTCGGCACGCCGGTGCCGGCGGTAACCAGTACGTTTTCCACATTCGGCACCTGGTTCACCGAGCTGCCACGCACCTGGCGTACGCCTTCGGCGATACCGTTCATGCCATGGATATAGGCCTCACCCAGTTGCCCGCCGTGGGTGTTGATCGGCAGACGTCCGCCGCGCGCGTGATGGCCGGCACGGATGAATTCCTTGGCTTCGCCCCGGTCGCAGAAGCCGAACTCCTCCAGCTGCGGCAATACGAAGGGGGTGAAGTGGTCATAGATCACCGCGGTCTGAATCGCATCCGGGCCCAGGCCCGACTGGCGGTAGATCTCCTTGGCCACCACGCCCATCTCCGGCAGACCGGTGATGTCGTCGCGGTAGAAGGAAGTCATGCTCTGCTGACCTGCGGCAATCCCCTGGGACGCGCCCTTGATGATCACTGGTGTGTGCTGCAGATCACGCGCCCGCTCGACCGAGGTGATGACCATGGCCACTGCGCCGTCGGACTCCTGGCAGCAGTCGAGCAGGCGCAGCGGATCGCAGATCCAGCGCGAGTTCTGATGGTCTTCCAGCGTGATCGGCTTGCCGTAGAAGAATGCTGCCGGATTGGTTGCCGCGAAGTCGCGTACCGCTACCGCAATACGACCGAAGTCCTCGGTGGTTGCGCCATAGGTGTGCATGTAGCGACGAGCGAACATGCCCACCCAGGAGGCCGGGGTATGGAAGCCGTGGGGCATGTACCAGCCGTAGTTGACGTTGTCGAACAGCGGCGTATCGGCGAAGCCGTAGCTGCCGGTACCGAAGCGGTACCAAGAGCGCTCGTTCATCGCCCGGTACACCACCACGGTTTTCGCCACCCCGGTGGCCACCGCCATCGCTGCGTGCATCACCGGGCCGCAGGCGGCGCCGCCGCCATGCGGTACCTGGGAGAAGAATTTCACCTGCTCGCAGCCCAGCAATCGGGCAATCTCGTATTCCGGGACCTTGTCCACCGAGTAGGAGCTGAAGCCATCGACATCCTTGGGATCGATACCGGCATCGGCCAGCGCCGCCAGCGTCGCCTCCATCGCCAGGCGCAGTTCGGTACGACCGGAGTTCTTGGAAAACTCGGTGGCACCCAGGCCGGCAATCGCTGCCTTGCCGGAAAGCAATGCATCATTCATGTTCGCGTCTCCGTTATGCGGGCAGAACCAGGCTGACCGTACCGGCCGCGTGGTTACCCATGGAATTCTTGCCCTTGAGGGTGATGACCACTGACCGCTTGGCCTCGTCCCGCTCAGTCACTTCACCTGAGAAGGTCATGGTGTCGCCCGGGTAGTTGGGCACGCCCAGCTTGATGCGGATATCGCCGAAACTGACCAGCGGTCCGGCCCAGCCCTCGATGAAACGCTGCACCAGCGCGGTAGTGGTCAGGATGTTCATGAAGATGTGCGGCGAACCCAGCTCACGGGCGGCGTCGACATCATGGTGCCCGGGAAAGTAATCACGGGTGGCGATCGCACCGCCGTTGATCAGGGTCACGGTGACGGGAATCGCCAGCTCGGGCAGTTGCTCGCCGAGGCTGGTTTCAGCAAAGGTTCTGGTTTTCATCGAGGTCATATTTCCATCCAAGCTTGTCATTGTTGGCCAGCCAGTCACCGAGACGCTCGAGAGTGGCAGCGGAACCGCCCAGCACCAGGCTCAGGTAACGGCTCCAGTAGAGAAAACGGTGGATCGGATAGGTCAGGTCGACGCCGATACCGCCGTGCACATGCTGGGCCTTGTGGCCGATCAGGTGCGCGGCTTCGGTACCCAGGAAGCGGGTGGCGAAGGCTTCCGAGTCACTGGGCAGGCCACTGTCCAGCCGATAGCACAGCTGGTACAGCGAGGTGCGCAGGCCCTCGATGGCGACATGGCAATCCGCCATGCTCATCTGCACCGCCTGAAAGGTGCCAATCGCCCGACCGAACTGCTCGCGCTGGTTGACGTATTCCACGGTGCGCCGCACCTGTTCCTCACTGACGCCCAGCTGCAGCGCAGCCACCGCGGCAATCGCCCGCTGCTCGAGCCAGGGCAAGGCCGCAGCCGGCAACAGCTGCGCAGGCGCGACCAGCACATTGCGGCACAGCACATCGGCCACCGCCAGCCCGTGGTTGGCGACGCCTGCCACCAACTCCAGCCCTTCGCTGTGCGGGTCAAGCAGCACCAGGCGGGGGCCTTCTGCGGTCTCGACAGCCAGCAGCAGTTGGTTTGCCTGGGCAGCCACATCCACCGCATTGGCTCGGCCCTGCAGCAACAGACGGCCATCCTGTTCGGTCAGTCGCAGGCCCAGGCCATGACTGGACGCCATCCCCTGCAGGGAGAAACTCAGCAGCGCGCTACCGGCGGCAGCCTGTTCAATCAGCTGCCGCTGGCTATCGGCAGCGTATTCGGCCAGACAGGCCGCCGCCAGTTGGTGCTGCCACAGCGGCACCTGCCCCAGACCAGCGCCCTGAGCCTTGAGCACGCAATACAGATCCGTGAGGCCCATGCCGCTGCCACCGAAGGCTTCGGGAATGGCCAGCGCGTGCAGGCCGGTTTCGATGCAGGTCTGCCACAACGGCTGCATGAACGGCTGCGCATCCAGGTCGAACTCGCGCATGCGTTCATCGGTGCAGTAGTCGCGGAACACGCTATCCGCCATCTCGGCGATGGCGCGCTGGTCGTCACTCAATGAAAAATCCATGGCACGCCTCCTGTCAGCCCACCGGGCGGAATAGCGGCAGGGTCTGCCGGTCGTCGAAACGCTGGAATTCCACCTGCAGACGCTGGCCGATTTCCAGTTGATCCGGTTCGATACCCACCAGCCCGGCGATCAGGCGTACACCCTCATCCAGCTCGATAAGACCAATCGGATTGGGGTAGTCGAACGGGGGGACTTCCGGGTAGTGCATCACCACAAAGGAATACAGGCTGGCCTTGCCGCTGGCCTCCAGCGTGTCCCACTCGAAGCTGTGGCACTTGATGCACACAGGTGCCGGCGGATGGCGCAGGGTCTGGCAGTCGGCGCAACGCTGAATCAGCAGCTTGCCCTGCTCGCAACCCTCCCAGAAGAAGCGGCTGTCGTCACTCTTGCCCGGCAGCGGACGCTTGGCTTTGGGCGCCTCTTTTTTCGTCTCAACCGGTTTGGCCGCGTCGGGCCGTTGGGCCGGCTTGAACTTGAATACGCGGAATAGCTGGCGCCCCACCTCTTCATCGCTGGCGCCATTCTCCCCTTGGGAGAAGTAGGTCATCAGCACGGTAACGAAGAAACCGGTACCCAGCGGGGTGGTCTTCTCCTCGCTGACACTGTCCAGCTTGCTGGAGAAGTACAGCCGCTCACCGGCGACAATCGGTCGGTCGAAGTACAGGTCCGAGTTGACCGCCACCACCGCCGGATAGCCGTAGGGCTCGATGACCTTGAGCACCTCGAAGTTGTTCTCGGTGCTGGAGCCTTCGGGGAAATTCTCCTGATCCAGCCCACCCATGCCCCACACCTGCAGCATACCGGGCGGCGCGACCACATCCGCATGGCCCTGGGCACGAGCGAAATCCGGGTCGGTGTACAGCGGATTCTGGATACCCATGATCTCGCACCACTGCCGGATCATGGGCGCGTTCACCCGATCCCAGGCGTAGACACGGCCATATTCGCGTCCGACCATGGCCTGCACCTTGTCTATCAATTCTTGATCAGCCAAGTTCATCTCCTGATAGTTCTCTCGGACAATACCGGTAGCGGCATCATCGGGTTTCGTCACGCCTTGCCCGCGGTGGAGGCAGCCAGAAATGCCGGCCGTTCGCCGCCGCCGTGCAACAGCAGGTTGGTACCACTGAAATAGGCCGCCATCGGCGAGGCGGCATACAGACAGGCATTGGCGATGTCCTCCGGCTCACCCATGCGCCCGGCGGGGATGCCCGCGCCGACCGCAGCGATGCCGGCTTCGTCGCCATAATGCAGATGGGATTGCTCGGTACGGATCAGGCCGGGGCTGATGGTCAGTACCCTGACCTTGGGTCCCCACTCCACCGCCAGCGAGCTGGCCAGGGCCACCACACCGGCCTTGGCTGCGCCATAGGCGGCGGTACCCGGGGAGGGCCGCGACGCGCTGACCGAGCCGATGAAGATGATCACCCCGCCCTCGGCCTGCTGCTGCATCAGCTGATTGGCCTGCTGGGCGATATTCAGCGGTGCCAGCAGGTTCAGGCGGATGATGCTCTCGCTGAAGCGCGGCGAAGCGGTGGCGGCGTCGGCATGCGGGCTGCCACCGGCATTGTTGACCAGCACATCGAGACGACCGGCCTGCTGGTGAATCGCTGCGAATACCCCAGCCATGGCATCCACGTCACGCACATCCGCGGCAAGAAAACCTGCCTCGTTGCCTGCCGCCTGGGGCAATTGCTCGGGCGGCTGGCGACCGCAGACGAATACCTGGGCACCGGCAGCCAGGAACGCGCAGGCGATGCCGGCACCGATGCCCTTGGTGCCACCGGTGATCAGGACCACCTTGCCGCGGTAATCCAGTTGGCTGGGAAACTGCATACACCACCCCTCATTTGAAATCATGGCCTCACTCTATTTGCTCTGCCACCCCCGCCACTTCGTCTGAACGGACGATGAAGCACACCAGTGCCAGCCCAACAATCGACCTCGTTCCCTTTTTATCCGCATGCAAAGGCCCACCATGTCCCCATCCGATCTCTCCTGCGTCCTGCTCGATATGCCCGCACCAGGCGTGGCCAGACTCACATTGAACCGCCCGACGGTGACCAACGCCCTCAGCCTGGAGTTGCAGGCACTGCTGGCCGAGCAGTTCACCCAACTGGCCGCCGACCCGCAGGTTCGCTGCATCATCCTCACTGGCGGCGACAAGGTATTCGCCGCCGGTGGTGACATCTCCAGCATGGCCGGGGTCGGCCCAATCGATATCCTGCAACGGCACACCGAGCGCACCTGGGCGCCGATCCAGCACTGTCCCAAGCCGGTCATCGCCGCGGTGTGCGGTTATGCCTACGGTGGCGGCTGCGAACTGGCGATGCATGCCGACATCATCATCGCCGGGCGCGGCGCACGCTTCTCCCAGCCGGAAATCCGCATCGGCATCATGCCGGGTATCGGCGGCACCCAGCGGCTGGTACGCGCCGTCGGCAAGGCCAAGGCCATGCAGATGGCACTGACCGGGCGCCCGATCAGCGCCGAGGAAGCCCATATCGCCGGGCTGGTCAGCGAGGTAGTGGAAGATGACCTGGTACAGGCGACCGCACTGGAACAGGCCAGCCTGATCGCCGGCATGCCGCCCCTGGCGGCCGAGCAGATAAAGGAAGTGATCCTCGCCGGCATGGATGCCTCGCTCGAGGCTGCCCTGGCACTGGAACGCAAGGCCAACGCCCTGCTGTTTGCCTCGCAGGATCAGAAGGAAGGCATGCAGGCGTTCATCGAAAAGCGCCGACCGCATTTCACAGGTAACTGACAACAACGAAGAGGTGGATTCATGAGCGAGCTGTTTTCCCTTGAGGGGCAAGTGGCCCTGGTCACTGGCGCCGGACGCGGCATGGGCCTGGGCATCGCCGAAACCTTGGCGCGGCTGGGCGCGACCGTGGCGATCAATGACTTTTATCCCGAACGCGCCGAGGCGGCGGTGCAGCAGTTGACCGAGCAGGGTCTCAAGGCAATCGCCGCCCCGGCCGATGTGACTAACTACGAAGCCGTGCAGGGCATGGTGGCGGAAATCGAGGCACAGGTCGGCGGGATCGACATCTTCGTCTCCAATGCCGGCGTCCCGGTGGATGGCATGGGCTATCGCAAGTTCATCGAGTCATCCCGCGAGGACTGGACGCGTTTCGTCGACCTGAACATGTTCGGCTTGATGAACGCCTGCCACATCATCGTGCCCGGCATGATCGAGCGCGGTTATGGCCGCATCGTGGCCATCACCTCGGAGTCCTGGCGAGCGGGCTTGCCCATGGGCATCGCCGCCTACGCCGCCTCCAAGGCCGGCGCGGTCGGCTTTATCCGCCACCTGGCGGCGGAGACCGGGCGCAAGGGCATCACCGTCAACGCCCTGTCACTGGGTACCATGAACAACTGGGACTCCGACGAACTGGCGAAGAAGACCTGCTTCGTCCCGCGTGCCGGCTCACCCCAGGATGTTGGTGCCGGCGTGGCCTATTTCGCCTCGCGCGAAGCCAGCTGGGTCACCGGTCAGGTATTGCCGCTCAATGGCGGCAGCCTGACAGCCTGATTCCTGCTGAAACATAGAAGGGGCTGCAGTAGGCAGCCCCTTCATCTCAACGTCCCATGGCCCGTAATCGGTCCGGCGTAAACATGCTGGCCGGCATATCGCCCCTGTTCAGGATACCGGCACGCTCTCGCTCATTAGCCAGCGCGTAGCCTATATAGCCGCCACTATTCAGGTCATGGAAGAACGAGGTGCCGGACATCCAGGCACTGATATCCGGGTGGTAGTAATAGTTGAGGATGGCATGCTTCCACAGCACCCCCCGGCTGTCATAGTTATCCGCCATCACCGCATGCCAGGTATCCTCATCCAGATACAGCCGGCGCTTGCCATACAAATGCCGTGCACCGGCCTTGACCGTGGCTTCCAGCACCCAGACCCGGCGCAGCTCGTAACGCAGGAACTGTGGATCGGGATGATTGGGCTGCAGCAACTGGTCATAGCGCACCTCCTTGCCCTGCAGCTTATAGCCGTTGGCCGGAATATAGATTTCCTGCTTGCCGACCAGCTTCCAGTCGAAGCGATCAGGCGCGCCATTGAACAGACGATCCTCATCAATGGTCATCAGCCCGTTGCTGCCACCCAGGGGCTGGTCGTAGCCATAGCCCGGAGCCAGCCGCACCCGGCGCGTCCCGGTATTGTACGACCAGGCGGTACGCGCACCCTGGCGGTAGTTGTAGGGTTCATGAGCCAGGGAGATATTGCCACGCTCGGTCTGCGGTAACAGAGTCTCGGTAATGCAGTAGGCCGATACCGGATCGCTGGTACTGGAGCGCACGCCTGGACTCAGGTCGTTGGACGGCGACAAGCAGCGCCCCCGTGCCCTGCCCCAGCCAATCGAACCACTGGCGGTGACCGCGGCGATATCACGGATCTCGTCCTGGGTCCACTCACGGAAAGGCAGCTGATGGTTCCACAACACTTCCATGGCATTCTGCGGGATCGGGAAGGGAATGAAGCCCAGGCCACTGTAGCCCAGACCATCATCGACAATCTCGGCATTCAGAGCATTCCACTTGGCCCGCTCGCAGACCTCCTCGGGATAGGTAAATTCGCGCCGGCCTTCATACACTTGCATACGATAGCTATCGGGGTAGCGTTTGAACATCGCAAGCTGACCCTCGGTCAGATGCTGGGCGTACTGCTCGACGTTCTGCGCAGTGATGATCAACCTCGGCTGGTCAGCGGCGTAGGGATCGATCGGATGGGCACCACTGTGTGGTTCGGCATTCCAGCCCGGTACCTCACCGACATACAACCCCTTGTACTCGGGAATGGTCCCATCGGCATTACCGGCGCGCTCGGCACCGACACAGGTCAGGTCCCGTCCCAGGCGTTCGGCCTGCTCCGCCGTCACGGCTGCCTGGGCAGCATGGGTGGCCGTCAAGCCCAGGGCAACAGCCAGCGCTAATGCTATATTGTGTTTTCTCATTATTGTTCTCTCTCTATGACACTGTCCGCTGCCAATCAGAACGGATACTTGGCTGAAAACGTAAGGAAATCACGGTCGGACATATCCCTTCCTCTGGCCGGGTCCGCCGAGGACAGGAACGCGGTATAGGTGGTTTCCAGCTGTAGCTTGCCCAGGTAGGTGAAGCTGGCACCCACCGACAGGCGCTTGTCGCCCTTGCCACCGGATAGCGCACCCTGGATGGGCGTATTGCCGGCCACCACATGGGACCAGTTGACCGGTACATCCATATCCCAACCGGAAAACACTCCCGGGTAGGACAGCACCCCTACCAGCGTATAGGCCGTGCTGGAGCGGGTCTGCCAGCCGTCCTCGCCCTTGAAGGTGAAGTCCTTGCTGCCATTCATCCGGTCCACACTGTTGGCCCGAACATGCACCAGCTCACCGAGTAATATAGTGGAGTTGGCCCAGGGCATGTCCCCCAGTGCATGCATGAAACTGGCCTGTATCTGCTGACCCGAGCCACGGGTTACATCGCCGCTTTCCAGCTGGATCGGCACACCGGTGCGATAGGACCATTCACCGCTGACCTGAGTATCGCCAACGCTGGTGGACATGCTCATACCGGTCAGCTTGATATCCTCGAAGATCTCGATCTGGAAGTGCTCGAAGGTATCATCGAAGGAGAAAGTCGCCGGGTTGCGGTCGTGATAGCGCACATGGAAAAAACCCAGCTCGGTGGCGGGTACCGGCCGGTACATGGCGCGTATACCATACTGACCGCCGGAACGTGGCTCGTTGGTTCCGGCATACAACACCTTGTGATCCGGCCAGCCGGGAGCGGTGGGAATGCGCAGCATTTCCCGACCAGGGCCGGTGACATCGGAGCTGGACATATAAGCACCGACCGGATTCAGTTCGTTGCCCTTCCACTCATATTGTGTGTAGGCCGACAAGCCCAGTGACGGGCTGACCTCCCAGTTAGCCGACACCTGCCCCACTGGCAACAGGATATCCTTGACCTCGATGCCCGGCAGGTCCGCATTGACCACGTTGACCGAGCCCTGCACGCCGTTCACCCCAGGGTAGAATACCCCCTCCCCCCAGGCCACCACATGGCGTCCGGCCTTGAGATTGAGACGCTGCTCGTTGGCCAGGTCAAAGTCGCCGAACACATAGGCATCCAGGAAGCGGCTCCTCCCCCCGGCATACTTCCTGGCATCGCTGGTGAACCGGTCGTGGGCTCCTTCCTTGCTGACCGTTCCAGGGGAATTGTTATCATTCTTGCGATGATAGACATCATCATAAAAAGTACTGCCACGCAGCACTGCACCATAGTTGTCCTTTTGCCAAACCAATTCGCCCAGCGCCGTGAGCCGGTGACTGGTCAGACTGTGGCGCTTGAAGTTGTGGTTGCCGTCATCGGCGTTGGCATCACTGAGCAGCTTGGCATCCTGCCCGCGCATCCGTATACCCAACCCGTAGGTGGTGACCACCGACCAATCCAGGGTGGAGCCATCATTGAAGCTGATGGTTTCACCGGCGTGTGCCGGGCTGGACATGGCACTCGCTACCGCCAGGGCCAATGCGCCGGGCACCATTCTCAGCACTTTTCGGTAATTATTATTCTTGTATCCCATACCGTCCCCACTATATGAGTCAATTGCGTATTATTGTTGTTAGTTGCACAGGGCAGTTCTCAACCTTCGAACAGCTAACTGTTAACTCTCCCTGCGCCGTTACCCATCAGCTTGTATACAACCCTCCCTTCACGACTCTTTCATCCAGAATAAAGTTAGCTCCGGTCGCCTCGGCAAAGGCCGCAACATAAGCTTCGGCATCCAGGCAGATCTCTGGGCTGAGCAGCCCCTGACCGGTTATCTCTCCGCGGATATAAGCCTCCAGAACCAGCCGTGCGCAGGTCGGCGTCGGGTCGGCAGACCCTGCTTCCTCAGCACTGGTCGGCAGCTTTATGTGGTATTCCATGACGCTGGTGATCTCAGCATCGTCGCGCTGGCCTAGCACTTCGATGCGAAACGCTACACTGCGCGGCGCTGTGGACAGGTCCACCGCCAGAGCCTCAGCCGCTACCGAGCTGGAGAAGTACTGCGCCATGAACTGCATGGGAGAAATACCCAGGCCCTCGATCTTGTCGGTGGCAGCAAAGCCCAGATCGATAAAGGAGCGCCAGATCTGGTTACCGCGGTCGGGGAAGAAGCCGATGCGGTTACTGACCTCCTGCACCCCCTTGATGTAATGCGGCAGGGTGATGGTTTCACCATGCCCGATCAGGTATGCGCCCATTTCCCCGAATGGCGCCTTGTACTCCACATCCCGGCGTCCGCTCCAGCCCGGCTTGAGGCAATACTGGCCCTGCTCGAACTGGGTGACGCCGCCACTGGTGATATGCAGCATATGGTCGACCACTGCAGGTGACAGCGATTGCGGCGAGAACGGCACGACGGTGGAGAGGTGAATGGCATGGGTCTGGTCCAGCCGGTCGGCCAGCAACCGGGCCACCACGTTGGTCAATCCGGGGGTGGAGCCGCAGCCGATGATGATGCGGATACCGGCGGCCAGTGCCCGTGCGTGGTAGTCGCCCTTGAGCAACAGTGCCTCGGCCACATCGTGGTCATCGTTGATGTCGATATAGTCGACCCGGTTACGCAGCGCGGCCTCGACCACCGGCAGCGCGCTGCGGTAGAAGGGCCCAACCGCATTGAACACCAGTTGCACGCCATCGAGGGCGGCATCCAGCTGCTGCGGCTGGTTGATATCGACGCGCATGGCCCGCGCCGCCGAGCCGACTTCAGTCGCCAGTGCCGTGGCGGTATCGGCGTTGATATCGGCAATGACATATTCCACATCGGGATTGCCCGCCACTAATTGCCTGGCGACATTCGCGCCGACATTCCCGCAACCCAGCAATAGAATTTTCATGATTTTTCCCATTATTGTTTTAACTTGTCGCCGAGTACCCGGCAGATAGTTGCATCCCGCAACCGTTCTCTACCGGGTAAACAGCACTGAAGCAGCAGACAGCTACAACCCAGGCAAGGGAGTAAAGTCGAGAACACGATAACCAAGCGTCCAGACCGCCCACCAGTACCAGGCGGTACTGCGGTAACCAATAAGGTTGCAGATAAAAAGCAGTGAAAAGAGGCAATAACAACAGGGCCGCACAAACAGCGGAAGGAGTTAATAAATGGGGTATTTCAAAGAAAACTACTGCAGTAACGGAAAACTTCTGAATACCAGCCTGACAAGGTCGCTCTGTCCTCTTATACCCAGCTTGGCATAGATGTTTTTCGAGTAGTTACGCGCAGCCGACACGGCCACCTGCAGCTTATCCGCCGCGTCGGCCAGCGAACAACCAGCGGCCAACTGCATGGCCAGCCGCCCTTCCTGGGGTGTCAGGCCGAACAGCTGCGAAATGGCCGCACAGGCTTTGTCCGCATCGCTCATTTCCCCGACCCACAGGCCGCCGAACTCGGCGATATAGACTATGATACTGGGCACCCGCTTGCCCTGGAAGGTCGGCTCCAACACCGTGGGTGCTACCAGTACACCGAGAAAGCCCTGCCCTGGCGAGTTGAGGTTCAATAGGCTTTTGCCCGAGCCGACGGTAGGCGCCCGGGTGCGCGCCAGCAATGCCCGCTCCACCGCCCGCATCAGCTCGGACTGGGCGGCGGCCTCCCTGAACAGCAGGCGATCACTGATGCGTACCGCGTCATAACCATTGATGATCTCCGCCGCTGCCCGGTTCAGGCTGATCACCCGCGCCTCATCGTCCAGCAGCACACAGCCCAGGTGCATGTGGTTGAGACTGCTCTCGAAGATGCTGCGCTCAAGCATACACTGCTGCAACCGCACATACAGGCCAAGCGCCCTCGCCAGGTGTGGCAACAGTTGTTCGAACAGCTCCGCAGTTTGCTGTTCGAACAGGACGCTGCTGTTATCCGCCCCCTTGACTACATCCAGCCAACAGGACATGACCCTGTCAGGATCGGAAAAGCCCGCCCGGAACGCACCCTGAATACCAAGGCTGCGAATATAGGCCAAGCCTTCATCGCCGAGAAAGGCAGGTTCGGAGGTCAGCCCGGCACCCTTGATCTGTTGCTCGGGGTACAGCGTCTGCTCACCATCCAGATAGGTACGACAGACCCGCTCAACTTCCAGCCAGTCAATCGTGTCATCCGGCGCCACCGCACTGACATGCACATCACCCATCAGTTTCGGCGAATGGTGCAGGGTGATGAACACCGCCTTGGCCCCCAGCAACTGACGCACCCTGTCCACCAGTGACTGCCAGGGTGGCGATTCGTTGATACCCTCGTATATCAGTGCAGTTAGATCCAGCAATCGCTCTGATCCACCCACGGCTGTCCCGCTCATCCCCTCTCCCCTCGCCCACAGTGCATATCTGTCACCTTGACCGTGTCGGTACGTCCAGGCAACAAGCCAATCAGCGGCAATGCCAGCACGGTGCAGGCAGCACATAGCAACAAGGCAGGCGCATAGGATTGAGTAACATCCAGCAGATAGCCAACCAGCCAGGGGCTGAACGCTGAGCCTACCCCGGCGATCAGACTGCCGATACCCAGCAGAGCGCCGAAGTGCCGCTCTCCGACCATCCTGGCCATCAGCATCGGCGAGAACTGGTTGACCAGGTTGAAGGTAGCTCCCCAGCCCAGGGCGAAAACCGTGATGGCGACATACCCTACCCAGCCAGCGGACACCGACAACAATGCCAGAATACCGATGACGCCGGCAATATTGACTACCAACAGGATCCCCCTTGCATCCCAGCGGGTGCTGAGAAAGCCGAAGACAAAATGACCAATCAGCGCACAGATGCTGGTTACCGAAAACACCCCTGCCGCCTGCGCTGGGGTATAGCCGGTGTGAATCAGGTAAGGCACGACGTTGATGAAGATCCCCAGCACACTGAAGGTCAGAAGTATCTGCATACCCACCCAGAACCAGAAGCCTGGTAGCCGGAGGGCGGCAGCAAGCGGCGCCCCGGCCAACTCAACAGCACGCATGCCCTGTTCGCCAATAGCCGTCTGTTGGGGCAAGCGCGCCAGCCACAACAGCACCGGAACCACGATCAACAGCATCATCGCGCTGATCAGTTTCATTGCGCCATGCCACTGATGCTGCTCCATTACCCATGTCAGAAAAGGCGGGAAGCAGATCGCCCCCAGTGACCCACCGGACAATACCAGCCCCACCGCCAGCCCCTGACGCGGCAACGCGACCCAACGCAGCACCACGGCAATAGCCGGGACGTAGGTGGATATGCCGATACCAACCCCGCTGATCGCTACCCACATTGCCAGACTGCCGATATCCTGACTGAGCGCAGCGAGAAAATACCCGGCGCTCGCCAGGGTGGCGCCAGTGACCATGACCAGACGCGGTCCGAGCCGATCCAGCAACCAGCCGCCCACGGGCATCGCCAGGGTCATACTGAGCATGAAGAACGATGGAATATTCGCCACTTGCTCATTACTTGCGGCAAAAGCCTGCATCAATGGCATAGTGAATACACCGAAGGAACTCAGAGTCGAGCCAAACAATATACCCAGTGTCATCGCCATACCGGCAACCACACACCAGGCCTGGCGTTGATCCGGCATCAGATCACCCCCAGCCGCTGCGCCAGTCGCGCTGCCGGGATAAGCAGCTTGCGCACCAGCAGCTCGTGCTTGCCGGCAAAGCTGACCGCTTGCGGACGCTGCACCGGAAACGACAGGCTGGCCAGATCATCGGCGGCCAGCGCCTCACCCAGCAGCTTGCCGAGCAGCGGTGCCATGACGTTACCCCAGGCATTGAAGTGCATCAGGCCATATACCCCCGGCTGCACTTCATATATCCCTGGGAACTGTTGATCACGCATCGCTACTCGCCCGGTCCAGTAGGCCTGCAGCTCCAGCGGAAAGGCGCTGGCCTCGGGCCAGGTGCGATGAATCCATCGTAGGTGCTGCCGGAAATGCCAGGCCGCATCGTGCGGGCGCCGGGCACTGGGTATCGAAGCGGTAACCAACCGGTGCTGCTCATCGATAACCAGCGGATGCAGGTCCATTGGCACCTGGGCCAACGTCTGGCGTCCGGGCATGATGATCTCGCGCAGCGGCTCGGGTAACGGCGCCGTAGCCAGCGCATAGGCAGTCAACGGGTAATAGCAGTTGGTGAAGGCCGGCACTATGTTGGTGGGATAGGCATTGGTACAGAATATGACCCTTGCAGCTGTCACCTCCCCCCTGGCGGTGATCACCTTCCAGCGCTGCCCGACCGGTTGAATAGCAAGCGCCTCAGTATCGCCGTATACCCTGGCACCATGGCCGACTGCGGCATTGGTCAGGCCATTGCTGAACAACCAGGGGTTGATACGCCCACCGGAGGCATACAGCACGCCATGAGGGTAGCGCGCCGAGCCGGTCATACTCCGCATCTCCTCCGCACCCAACTCGTATATCTGCTGGCGGCCCTGCCAGTGGCGCATGCTGGCGTTGAAACGCTGTAACTGGGTGGGCGTCTGCATCGCATTCAGATAGCCGGACTGCACGGCATCGCAGTCGATTGCGTATTCACGTGCCAGCTGAAACGGCAAAGTGTGCCACTCATCGAACAGTGACAGAAAACGCCTCCCCCGGTCCGGAAAGCGCTCGAACACCTGAAGATTGCGCAACGTCGGCAAGACATGACCCGCGTTACGGCCAGATGCACCCCAGCCGGGCTGCCGCGCCTCAAGCACCACCACTGCAACCCCCTGCCTGGCCAGATGCAGTGCAAGACTGCTGCCGGCCAGCCCCGCGCCAATCACCACGTGGTCGGTGTCCAGTGACTCCTCCAGTGAGGGCCAACACTTGACCTGCCTGCCGGTCAGGGTCCAGCCGCTGTGATGAATACCGATATCACCGCTGCCCCAGCCTTCTCGGCCCGCTTGCTTGTTCTCCAATACAGTATTACTGGCAGCTATCACGCACCAGCCTCCGGTTTTCTTATTGTCGGGAGTAGCATGGTGACCGTCCAACAATACGGCAATCACCATGACATTGAACATACGTGGAAGACCAGCGACGCAGCCAGTGCCAAATGGCATCGGCCCAGCCAGTTGGGCAGGAACGGAAAACAGAGATGATAAAAGACAGCGGGGCACCGCCCTCACTGACAGATACCAGCGAAACCGATATCCATCTGTGTGCGAGCGAGCCCCGCAATACTGCTGACGCTCAGACGAGCCTTGTTCAGCGACCGGCGCGGCGGGCAGCCTCAGGACCGAAATCACGGGACGACAGCCCGCCCTGGTTGAGGAGATAGCCCCTGGGCTGCTCGTTGACCAGGTTGAACGCCAGGTGGCTGCGCGCCTGCAGATCGTGGTACAGACCCGCACCCGCCTGCCAGGTCTGGGCTTCCGGCGCGTAGTAGTAGTTGACCATCGAGGTGCGCCACAGACCGCCACGGGCGTCGTAGTTGTCCCCCATGACCATCAGCCAGCTATCCTCGTCCACGTACATGTGCCGCTTGGTGTACAGGTGCCGGTAGTTGTCCTTGATGTTGGCTTCCAGCACCCATACCCGCCTCAGCTCGTAGCGCATGTACTCGGGGTTGACATGGCCGGGTGTCAGCAGGTCTTCATATTTGACCTCCGGCGAGTGGATGCGATAGGCGTTGGCCGGTACGTACATCTCCTGCTTGCCGACGATCTTCCAGTTGTAGCGCTGGCCCGAGCCGTTGAAGATCCGCACCTCGTCCACGGTGATGGTGCCGCCGGAGCCGGGGAACTGCATGTCAAAACCGTATTCCGGCGACTGGCGCACGCGGCGGGTACCCGGGTCGTAGCGCCAGCTCTGGCGCGGCTCCTTGGTATGGTCGAAGAACTCGATGCCGGTGTTGATTTCACCCCGGTCGCGCTGGGGCAGCAGCGTCTCGTTGCGGTAATAGGACGAGGCCCCCGTGGTGGTGCCGATCTTGCCCGGCTCCAGTGGCGGCGCCAGGTTCTTTGATGCCACCTGGCCCCAGGTGATGCGGCCGTTGCTCAGCACATAGGCGTTATCCGATACCAGTTCCTCGGTCCAGGGGCGGTAGGTGAAGAAGGACGAGGTCCACATCAGCTCGAGGCCGGTTTTCGGGAAGGGGAACAGGATGCCGCCGGTGGTGGCCTCGACCCCCTCGCCATCGCTGACCAGCCTGGCCGACTTGGCATTCTGCAGGGTCGCCTCGCAGACGCTGTCCGGGAAGCGGAAGTCCCGGCGGGTTTCATATACCGGAATGGCAAAGGTGTCCGGATAGGCCTCGAAC
Source organism: Pseudomonas sp. MYb185 (assembly GCF_002979975.1). GTDB lineage: Bacteria > Pseudomonadota > Gammaproteobacteria > Pseudomonadales > Pseudomonadaceae > Halopseudomonas. The sequence goes on from NZ_PCQD01000002.1 coordinate 263,276, forward strand.
AGGGCCTTCTGACCCGCCGACAGGCGCTCGGCATGCTCGGCCATGTTCGCTGCGGTAATGGTGAACAGCGGCTTGTCATCGGGATAGGGGTCTACCGGATGCTGGCCGGGAATCGGCGCTTCCATGTGATCCGGCACGCCCAGCCATTTGCCGGTCCACTCGGTGATGCTGCCGTCGGCGTTGCCGGCCTTTTCGGCGCCCACGCAGGTAAGGTCCTTACCCAGGCGGGCGATTTCTTCGGGCGTGGCCGCAGCCTGCGCCAGCCCCGCACCGAGCAGCATGTTGGCGGCAACCACGGCCGCGCCCAGAGGTTTGATCATGCGCATGCAGTTAGCTCCCTCAGAATGTGTACTTGACGTTGAATGACAGGTAGTCGCGGTCGGCCATCAGGCGGCCGTGCTCGACGTCCGGCGAAGACAGGTAGTTGACCCAGGTGGTGCCGACCTCGAAGTTGCCCATGTAGCTGAAGTCCGCGCCCAGCGTCAGGGTCTTCTCATCACGGCCCAGGCCCTGGTAGGCGCTGCCGTCGAGGTTTTGCTGCCAGGTGCCCGACAGCGCCAGGTCCCAGCCGGTGAAGATGCTCGGGTAATCGAGAATCACGCTGAAGCCGGCCAGAGTGCTGGAGCGGGTCTGGGTGCCGTAGGTGTAGTCGTCGTCGGTGGAAATCACCCCGCCGGCGTCCATATAGAGCGTGTCGACGTCCATGATGCGCTGATTGACCACCTCACCCATCACCGTGGTCTGGTTGGCCAGGCTGTTGGGACCCATCATGTAGACGAAGTTGGCGCTGGTCATCAGCAGCTCACCGGTAGTCGGCGCACCGCCGGCCAGCACCACGGGTGCGTCCTGGCGCAGGCTGATATCCGAGCCGATCTGCACATCGCCCACCTTGGAGGTCAGGCTCAGGCCGGTCAGCTTGATGTCCTCGAAATAACCGAACTTGATCACCGGGCCGGCGGCATCCAGGTGGTCGATGCTGTCCAGCGACGAGTAACGGGTGGTGCCGGTCATGTCCAGGAACATGGAGGCCACGCGGTCGTGGTAGCGGTAGTGGTAGAGGCCGACTTCGGTGTTGAAATCGATGTTCCAGCGCACCCCCAGACCCCACTGGCCTGAGTCGCGCGGATCGCGGTCACCGGCACTGGCCACCACGGCGCCATCCGGCAGGCTGTCGATCACGCCCGGAGCAAAGCGCATGAACTGCGCGCCGGGGCCGAAGAAGTCGGTGGTGCTGAAGAAGTCACCCACCGGGTTGAGGCGGGTCTTTTCCCACTCCAGCTGGTAGAAGCCGGTGAACGCCAGGCGATCATTCAGCGCATAGGTGAAGGAGAACTGGTTGACCGGCAGGTAGGCATCCTTGGCTTCGGTGCCCGGTACGTTGAACTTGGTGGCATCCACCGGGGCCTGGCCCTGGCTGATGTTGGTCCAGAACAGGCTCTCGCCCCAGGCCACCAGGTGGCGACCCAGGTTCATCGACAGGTACTGTTCCTCGCCGATCGGCCAGTTGCCGTAGACATAGGCATCAAGCAACTGGAAGCGGCTGCCGCTCTCGCTGCGGGTCTTGCTGATGAAGTGCTGCTCAGCGCCGCCCTGGCCTACCAGGCGGTTGACAGTGGCGGCGGAGTCGTTGTCGTTGGTGCTCTTGTACACATCGTCGTAGAAGTGACTGGCGCGCAGCACCGCCCCGTAGTTGTCCTTGGTGGCGAGAATTTCGCCGAACAGGCTGACCCGGTTGTTCACCGGTGCATAACGGTCGAAGTTGCGGGTGCCGTCATCGTTGTTCAGTGCTTCCAGGTAGCGGCTGTCAGGGCTGCGGGTCCGGAAGGAATAGGTGTAGTTGGCGGTAATCTGCGAGTCGATGCTCAGTCCGTTACTGAAATCCAGCGAGGGCAAGGCGGAGGCCGTCGGACTGCTCAAGGCAAGCGCGACGGCCGTGGCCAGGGGCGAACTTCGCACTGCAAGGCGCGCGAGAGGGGTTTTCTTGTTATTCACTGTCTGCTCCTGATGTTGTTGTTCGCACAGTGGTTGCGAACCTGAAGTATCAGAATGCCAACAGCGAACCGCATACCTCATACAGAGTATGAAGCGCTTTCTTCCTCCTGCAGCTGGCGGGCCAGCAGCAACTTGTCCACCTTGTTCGAAGCGTTGGTGGGCAACTGGTCAAAGAACTCCACCCGCCGCGGCACCTTGTAGTTGGCCATCCGCTCCCGGCTCCAGGCGATCAGCGCCGGTGCGTCCAGGGCCTCGCCCTGGCGCAGCACCACGCAGGCGCAGCCAACCTCGCCCATACGCTCATCCGGCACGCCCAGCACCGCCACCTGGGCGATGGCCGGATGCTCGCTCAGGGCCGCCTCGATCTCCGCCGGGTAGCAGTTGAAGCCGCCGACGATGAACATGTCCTTGAGCCGGCCGGTGATGCGCAGGTTGCCCTGCTCGTCCAGGCTGCCGATGTCGCCGGTGTGCAGCCAGCCCTGCTCATCAAAGGTGCTGCGGGTGGCCTCGGGGTCGCCGAAATAGCCCTGCATCAGGTGGAAGCCACGCAGGCAGATCTCGCCGTTGTGCCCCGCTGCTACCGGCTGTCCCTGCGGGTCGAGGATCGCCAGCTCGGTACCGGGAATCGGCCGGCCGCTGGTGCCGGCAATGATCTCGGCCGAATCGTCCGGGTCGCAGATGGTGGCCAGCCCACCGCATTCGGTCAGGCCATAGGCGGTGGTGACCACCGCGCAGCCCAGCCCCTTGCGGATGCGCTGGATGAGCACCGGCGGGATGGTCGAGGCGCCGGTCACCGCCACCCGCAGGCTGGACAGGTCCTTGCGCCCCAGCTCGGGGTGATCGAGCATCGACAGGTACAGGGTCGGCGGCCCGGGCAGCACGGTGATGCGCTCCTCGGCCACCCGCCGGAACACCTCGTCGGCGTCGAATACCGGCTGCGGCAGGATGGTCGCCCCGCCAAGCAGGCAGGTCAGCCAGCCTGCCTTGTAGCCGAAGGAATGGAAGAACGGATTGACGATCAGGTAGCGATCCCCGGGCACCAGCCCGATGATCCGTACATATTCATTGAAGGCGCGCAGGGACGGGCCATGGGCACACATGACACCCTTGGACTTGCCGGTGGTGCCCGAGGTGAACAGCAGGTCCGACAGGTCCGTGGGGGCAATCGACCGGGCACTGGCCAGCGCCTGCTCCAGCGGCACCTCATTGGCTGCGGCAAGAAAGTCCGCCAGACTCTGGTCACCCGCCCGCTGCGGCTCGGCATCCAGTACCACCAGGCGCTCGAGGGTCGCCGGGCGGTGCTGGTTGAGCATCGCCGGGTAATCGGTACCGAGGAACTGCCCCTGCACGAAGGCCAGCCGGGCACCACTGCGGGCCACTATGTCCGCCGCTTCGGCGCCCTTCATGCGGGTATTGAGCGGCACCAGCACCGCCCCGGCGGCCTGCAGGCCGACCGCCAGCACCACCCAGTCAATGCTGTTGGGCGCCCAGATCACTACCCGGTCGCCCTGGGTGATGCCGGCTGCCAGCAGCGCCCGGGTCACTCGCAGCATGTGCTCGGGCAGCTCGGCGTAGCTGATCCGCCGCTCACCGTCTTCCAGCGCCAGGCGCTGGCCATGGCGTTCGGCCGCTTCCAGCACCAGCGCCGGGATGGACGCGGGCAGATCTTCAAAGCTCGGGAATACACTGGCCATGACTCGTTGTCTCACTTGTTCAGTCGGGGAAACGCAGGTGCACCCGGTCGCTGGTGGCTACCGCCTGGCAAGCCAGGGTCCAACCCTCGTTCAACTCCTGCTGGTCGAGCGCGTCGTTGTTCAGCAGGTCCACGGTGCCGTCGACCAGGGTGCACATGCAGGAAGCGCAGGAACCGACCAGGCAGGAATGCGGCGGCTGCAGCCCTTCCCGGCGCATGGCAGCGAGCAGCAACTCGCCCTGCTCGCAGTCGATTTCGTGGGTACTGCCGTCCAGCTCCACCACCAGCCGGGTGGCCGCAGCGCCGAGGTGTTCCACCACGGAAACGCTGGGCTGCTCGCTTTCGCTGGGCAGGGAGACAAAGCGCTCCACGTGTACCGCCCGGCTCGGCAGACCGGCCACGCCGAGGGCCTCGACGCAGGCATCCATGAAGGGCCCAGGCCCGCAGATGAAGGCCTCGGCGTGCTCGAAGCCGGCCGCCAACTGGGCCAGCTGCGGCACGCTCGGCAGGCCCTGCACGCTGTTCAGCCAGTGCACCACCTGCAACCGCTCGGGATACTCGCGTACCAGCCCCTGCAGCAGCTCGCTGAAGATCACCGATTTTTCGTCGCGGTTGGCATAGACCAACCGGATGCGGCCCTGGGCCTGACTGAGCACCGAGCGCAGGATCGACAGCACCGGGGTGATGCCGCTGCCGCCGGCAAACAGCAGGAAGTCGCCGTCCAGGCTGCGGGGCACGAACACCCCTGCGGGCGCCAGCACCTGCAGCCGATCGCCGGGCTTGACCTGATCGCACAGCCAGTTGGAGCCGCGCCCGTCGTCGACCCGCTTGACCGTCACCCGCAGGTTTTCCGCGGCAAAGGGCGAGCTGGACAGCGAGTAGCAGCGCGGTAGCCAGTCCTCGCCATGGGGAATGCGCAGGGTCAAAAACTGCCCAGGGCGATAGCGGAAGCGCTCGGCCAGTTCCGGTGGCACTGCCAACTCGAAGGAGCAGCTGTCATGGGTCTCGGCGATGACCGCGGTCACCGTCAGGGAGATATAGTCGGGCGTTGTCATATCAGATACTCATCACGAATTGTCCACTGTCGACCCGCAGCTCGATGCCGTTGACCGCGCGGGCCTCGTCCGCTGCCAGGTACAGCACCGCATCGGCCACATCCTCGGGCAGGCAGGCACGGTTCATCGGGTCGTGGTCGATGGTCAGCAGGACCGGATCAATGCCCTTCGGATAGCTACCCCGAGTCATGGGTGTCATGACGCCGTCCGGGTGCACCGAGTTGCAGCGGATACGGTACTTCTGTCGCCGGCAATGCACCGCCACGCTGCGCGTCAGCGCCGCCACCGCGCCCTTGCTGGCACCGTAGGCCATATAGTCGTCGCGGGCCGCCAGCGCGGCGATCGAGGAAATATTCACGATCGAGCCGCCACCACCGCTTTCCTTCATCAGCGCGATGGCGGTCTGGCAGCCGAGGAATACGCTGTCGGCATTGACCCGCAACAGCTTGTGCCACTGCTCCAGGGTCGCATCCTCGATGCTGCCAGGGATCAGGATGCCGGCGTTATTGACCAGCACGTCCAGACGCTGGAAGCGTTCACGCACCAGCTCGGCCAACGCCTGCCAGTCGGCCGGGGCGCTGACGTCCTGGCGCATGAACAGCACACTGGCGCCCAGCTCTGCAGCGACGCGCTCGCCATCAGTGGCATTCAGGTCGGTCATGATGACCCTCGCACCCTCGGCGACGAAGCGCCGTACTGTGGCCTCGCCGATACCACTGGCGGCGCCGGTGACCACCGCCGTCTTGTTGATCAGTCGATTGCTCATCCACGTCCTCCTCATTATTGCTGCGCTGCATGCAGCGCAGCAACGTAGCCGAATGTCATGGCCGGCCCCAGGGTGCCGCCGGCACCGGGATAGGTAGTGCCCATCACCGAGGATGAGGTATTGCCGATGGCGTACAACCCGGCGATCGGCTGGCCGGACTGGTGCAGGACCTGGGCCTGGGCATTGGTCAGCAGCCCACCCTTGGTGCCGATGTCCCCGGCATACATGGGCATGGCGTAGAAGGGCCCTTTCTCCAGCGGTGCCAGACAGGGGTTGGGACTGACATTGCTGTCACCGTAATAGCGGTCGAAGACGTTGCCACCCCGGTCGAAGTCCTCGTCCTTGCCGCTGCGGGCAAAGCCGTTGACCCGCTGTACCGTGGCCTTGAGGCCGGCGGCATCGACACCGATCTGCCCGGCCAGCTCATCCAGCGAGTCAGCCTTGTAGTAGACGTTGTTCAGCCAGTTCTTGCGCAGGCGGCTGTCGGGCATGATCTGCGCCGGCATCAGCGGCCCCATGGCATAGTTGAAGCGAAACTTGCTGTCGAAGACAACCCAGCCGGGAATGCTCTTCCCGCCCGTTTCAGCCTGATCACGGTACATGGCATCAACGAATTCCAGGTAGGCTATCGCCTCGTTGACGAAGCGCTTGCCCTGTTGGTTGACCACGATCGCACCGGGGAAGGCGCGCTCGGCGAATACCCCGCGGGCGCGGTCTTCGCCAGGCACCAGCAGGCTTGGTGCCCACCAACCCCAATCCATCAGGTCGGTAGCCGCACCCAGTTGCTGGGCCGCCTCCAGCGCTGCGCCAGTATTGCCACCGGCGGGTGTGGCGCTCCAGGTCACCTTAGTCGGCTGCGGCAGGTACTTGTCGCGCAGCGCCTGGTTCTGCTCGAAGCCGCCAGCACCGAGTATCACGCCCTTGCGCGCCTGCAGGCGCTGCAACTGTCCATCGCGCTCGACCACCACGCCGCAGACCCGACCATCCTCCTCGACCAGCTCGCGGAAGTCGGTATTCAGCCACAGGGGCACCTTCCTATCCAGCAGAGAGGCACGCAGGCTGGCGACCAACGAGCTGCCCAACGCCGCCCGGCGATCACGCTTGCTGTTGGTCTTCTTGCGCCAGCCGAAATCCAGCTTGTAGCGCAGCATCATCCACAACACCATCAACCGCCAGCCCCGGGTCTTGGACATGGCCTTGTGCGCATCCCGGGCAGTCCAGGAAATACGCCCCATCAGCAGGTTGCCCGGCGAGGCTTCACGCAGGTTCGGCAGTTCATCGCCAAGCTGGCTGAGATCGAACAGCTCCGGGTCCAGGCTGCGCCCACCCGGCAGCGCGCCCGGCAGGTGCTGGTAATAATCCGGATACTTGTCGGCCACGGCGTAACGGACGCGGCTGTGCTTTTCCAGCCAGCGGATCATTTCCGGTGCCTTGTCCAGGTAGGTACGCAGGCGCTGCTCGTCCACCCGGTCACCGACCGCCGCCTTGAGATAGGTCCAGGCCAGCTCTTCGCTGTCGTTACCGCCGATGGCCTTGAAATAGTGGTTGTTGGGAATCCAGATACCCCCTCCCGACAGCGCCGAGGTGCCGCCGTACTGTGCACTCTTCTCCACCACCAGGACCGACAGTCCCTGGTCGGCGGCAACCACCGCGGCAGTCATCGCACCGGCGCCCGAGCCCACCACTATCAGATCATATACTGCGTTGAAATCATTGTTGTTATGCATGTCGACACTCGCTGTTGCGGTCCGTGGGAAGGCCGCCGACCCGTTGGTCGGCGGCGTCCTGGTTCAGACGTAGGGGTCGGGGTTGGGCAGTCCCAGCTGCACGGCGCCATAGGCACGGGAGAAGGCCGCCACGTTGTTGGAGATGTGCCCGCGGGCCTGGTGCAGGTCGCGGAAGGTCCGCGCCACCGGATTGGTGTTGTACAGCCCCGAAGCCGCCATGCAGCGCAGCAACTGGTCGACCTTGTCGGCACAGATATTGGTTACATAGGCCGACTGGTAGCGATACAGCAGGCGGGTTTCCTCATCGGGGAACTCATCACGTTGGGCCAGCCCCATCAGGTGGTCGAAATTGCGTTCCAGCACCAGCTTGAGCTGATCCAGAGTCAGGGTCGCATCGGCCACCACTTCCTGCGCCAGGGGGTCTTCAGCGGTCTTGCCGCCATGCTTGCCGACATGGCGCTTGGCGTTGTCGCGGAACTCGTTGATCGCCCCCTGCAGCGCTCCCAGGCAGGAGCTGGAGACCGCGCGGGTGAACACCTGGGCGAAGGGAATGCCGTACAGCGGATTGGTATTGACCAACCGCCCCGGCGTGGCCTCCATGCTGGTGTTGTTGGTGCGTTGCACCCGGTGGGCGGGCACAAAGGCGTCTTCGACCACGATATCGTGGCTGCCGGTGCCACGCAGGCCCAGCACGTCCCAGTTGCGCTCGATGCGGTAATCGCTGGCCGGCACCAGGAAAGTACCGTGCTCGACACCCTCGCCGTTGGCGTCCGGTGGGATGATGCCGCCCAGCAGGGTCCAGCTGCAGTGCTCGCTGCCGCTGGAGAAGCCCCAGCGACCGCTGATCCGGTAACCACCCTCCGCAGGTGTCACCTTGGCCACCGGCATATAGGTTGAGCCGACCAGCGTATCGGGGTTCTCACCCCATACATCTTCCTGGGCCTGCAGTGGATAGCGGGCCAGTTGCCAGGGATGCACGCCCATCACCCCATAGATCCAGGCGGTGGACATGCAACCCTCGGCCAGCGCCATCTGAATATCGAAGAATCCGCGCGGATCCAGCTCGAAACCGCCGAAGCGCTTCGGCTGCATGGCCCGGAACAGTCCTGCTTCCTGCATATCGGCAACGGTCTCGACCGGTACCTTCTGGTCCCGGTCGGCCTGCTCAGCTCGCGCCTTCAGCGCCGGGATCATCTGCCGCGCGCTTTCCAGCAATTCGCGTTCTTTTTCACTTCGTTCGCGAGTGACACCCATCATTTGGTCCTCCAGAGACTCTCCGCAGCGCCTCTATGCGCGGCTGTTCCTGATTATCTGGAGCGACCCTCAACTACTCATCGTCAAAGCGGACTATGGTTGAAGTCAGGAGTGAAAAGAGCCTGGCAAGCAGACGGCGTCGAGAGCGCTCGCCGGATTGCAGTGCCGCGATGCACGCGCCTGCATTACCTGAACTGCCGTCGTCGGCGAGCAGGCGCTCGCCAACCCGGGAAGGTAGCGGGGTGTAGCGCCCCGGTCCGCGCTCGGGCGCTACGCCTGCGGCTGATGGTCGTCGGCGAGCGGGGCTCGCCAACCCGAGACGGGGTGTAGCGCGCCCGCGCTACGCCGGGCCGTGACTATCGGCGAGCAGCTGCTTGCTCTTGCCCTTCCATCAACTGGTGCGAAAATGTTGGGCCATGCGTTCCAGTTCACCGGCCAGGCGTTGCAGCTCGGCGGCAGCGGCCGCACTCTCGGCGGCACTGCCGGACATTTCCTGCACACCACTGGAGACCCCCTCGACACGCACCGCTATTTCTCTGGTAGCGGCGGACTGGCCCTTGAGCACCTCGGTAATCTCGTTCACCGCGATGATCACCTCACCGGTACCGGCACGGATCTGCGCCACCGAGCCGTCAGCCTCGCGCGCCAGCTCGACACCCGCCTGCACCCTGCCGACCGTCTGCTGCAGGCCGGCGGCCACGGCGCGGGTACCACTCTGCACCTGCTTGACCGTCTCGGCGATTTCCAGGGTCGATTGCGAGGTCCGTTCGGCCAACTGCCGCACCTCGGTGGCCACCACGGCGAATCCCCGTCCCATGTCACCGGCTCGAGCCGCCTCGATGGCGGCGTTCAGCGACAGCAGGTTGGTCTGTTCGGCCACCTCGTTGATCACCTGGATCACGCTGCCGATCTGCGCCGAGAAGCGCTCCAGATCCTGCATGTGCTCGGCGGTCTGCTGCACGGCACCGGCGATATCGGTCATCTCTGCGGTCATGCGCTGGATCAGCGCCTCGCTCTGGCTGGAGCGCGCCGCGGCCTGCTCGGTGATCTGCCGCGTCGCTTCGGCATGGCTGCCCACCTCATCGATGGATACTGACAACTCCTCCACCGCCGAGGACATGCTGATCACCGCATCGGACTGCTGCTGCGCCATGCGTGAGGCGCCATCGGACAGACCCGACAGGCGTACCGAGGAACTGCCAAGCAGTGTCACCTGCTCACGCACGCCACCAATCAACTGCCGCAGGTTGCCCTGCATGCGCGCGAACTCGGTCATCAGGTCGGCGATCTCATCGCGGCCACTGATCCGCACCTCGGCCGTCAGATCACCCGCGGCAATCGCCCGCGCATGCTCCGATACCGTACCGAAGCCCCGGCGCAGGCGGGCCAGGGTGAGCACCCCGGTAATGCTGCCAAGCACCAGCCCGACAATGGCCAGGGTCAGATAGATACCCACCGTCACCCGGTAACGCCGTTCAGCCAATAGAAAACCGGCCTCGGCCTTCTGCTGCTGGTGGGTACGCAACGCAGCCAGCGCAACCCGCGCCAGGCGCCCTTCCTCGGCCCCCACCTGGAGGAAGGCGCGCATGCCATTGACGCGGAAGTCCTCGATTTCCAGCAGTGCCAGCATGGCGTCCAGGTCTTCCAGCCAGAGCTGGTAATGCTCCTCGAACACCGCCAGCAGCTGCTGTTCCTGCTCATCCAGCGGGCGCCGGGTGAAAACCGCACGCCGCTCTTCGATCCGTGCGCTGTTGGCGCGGATTTCTTCCAGATATACGGACATGGCCTGGTCATGGGCAATCGACAGCTTGCCATCAGGGTCATACTGGAAGGCGATCAGCACCAGACGCCGGTTGTCATCCAGCAGGTGTTCGATCTCGGTGGTCTGGCCGATCACCGTCAATTGCTCGGCCTGCACCGCACGCAGGCTGTCACGGGAAGACTGCAGGCCGTACCAGCCCAGGCCAACCGCGGTATAGAACAGGGCACTGGCGAGCCCGGCCCAGAGCAGCAAGCGGGCGGCAATAGTCATACGCAAATGAATTCGGGGCATGGTGTGGCCTCCCAGCCAGGCATGCACAGCTCCCCTGTCCAGGGGAGCCGGAAGGTCAGAACAGCGAAATCAGCGGGTGATCTGGGCCTGCATCACTCCGGTGAAACCGGCGTGATAAGGGGGCAGCATGCCCCATTCGGCGCGCGGATCGACCGCCGCAGCCTTGAATACCGTGCGCACATGACTGAATTCGAGAAAGCCCTCATGACCATGATAGCGTCCCATACCGGAGGCACCGACGCCGCCGAACGGGGCGTTCTCCATGGCCGCGTGCATCAGCGCATCGTTGATACTCACGCCGCCGGACAGGGTATGCCCCAGCACGTAGTCCTGTTCGGACTGGTCGGTGCCGAAATAATACAGTGCCAGCGGTCGCTCGCCCTGGTTGATCTCATCGACCACATGGTGAATATCGCTGTAGCTGAGCACCACCAGTGCCGGCCCGAAGATCTCCTCGCGCATGATGCGGCTGTTCAACGGCGGATTGATGACCAGACTCAGCGGACGCTTGCCCGAGCCGGCATCGAAGACCACATCCGGGCATTGCACCACTTCCACGCCCATCTCGCGAACCTCGGCCAGATAGCCATCCAGCCGCTGCAGGTGCCGCTGGTTGACCACGCTGACCAGATCCGGATTGTCCGACACGCCGGGATACAGGCCGTTGAAGGCCTCGGCGAGCTGGCGGATGAACTCCTCCCGTTGCGCCACCGGCACGAACACCCGGTCCGGGGAAATGCAGATCTGCCCACCATTGGTGCCCTTGGCAATCGCCAGTCGGCGAGCTGCCTCGGCGATATCGGCGCTCTGGCCAATCACCACCGGCGACTTGCCGCCCAGCTCCAGGGTCACCGGCACCAGATTCTCCGCCGCCCGGCGCATGATGTCACGACCGACCTCGGTGCTGCCGGTGAATACCAGATGGTTGAATGGCTGGCTGGCAAAGGCCTGGCCCACCTCGACTCCGCCGGTGATGATCGCCAGCTCCAGCGGATCGAAGCGCTGGTCGATCAGTTGCGCCAACAGCTCGGCGGTACGTGGGACGATCTCCGAGGGCTTGAGTACCGCCCGGTTGCCGGCGGCCAAGGCGCAGGCCAGCGGGCTCAACAGAGTGAACAACGGCGCGTTCCAGGTACCGATGATGCCGACGCTGCCCTTGGGCTGATACTGCACCCAGCCCTGCGCGCCCAGCTGATCGTAGGGCGCGAATACCTGGCGCGGCTCATCCGGCATCCAGGCTTCCAGGTGGTCGCGGGCATGCTTGAGCGAGCCCAGCGATCCCAGTACATCATTCATCAGGCCAAAGCCGGGATGGCGGCCGCCGAAGTCGGCGTCCATGGCTTCGGCCAGTTGCTGATGGTGATCCACCAGCAGGTCGATCACCTGCTGGATGCGGCCACGCCGCAGCTCGGCGCTGACCGGCCCCTGTTGGTCGAAGGCGCTGCGCTGGGCAGCCAGCAAGGAAGGTAGTTGATCAATGGATTGCAGATGGGCACGCATGCAGCGGTCTCCTTTTTTGCCTGATCCTGCCTGTTCCAGGCGCTATTTTTGTAGTGTCCCGCACGATAGATGAGCCTCTCTGCCCTCACCTCGTCCATATGGACCAGTAGCCCCACCGCGCGTTAGTCCATAAAGACGATGACCCACCGCCGCCCCCGGCGAATACTGCAGCCACTGAACCTGGATGATACGAGGCAGACATGACTGCTCAGGCAAGCTTCAACCCCAAGGCGTTTCGTGACGCCCTGAGTACCTTCACCACCGGGGTGACCATCATCACCACCCGGGCGGCGGATGGCTCTCCCATTGGCATCACCGCCAACAGTTTCAACTCGGTGTCACTCAACCCGCCGCTGGTGCTGTGGAGTCTGGCCAAGTCCGCCTACAGCCTGGACGCCTTCTCCTGCACCAAGCACTGGAACGTCCATGTGCTGTCGGTGGAACAGGAAGCCCTGTCCGGTCGCTTCGCCTCGCGTGGCGAGGACAAGTTCGCCGGTATCGAACTGGATCGCGGCATCAATGACATTCCGCTGTTGCACAACTGTACCGCGCGCTTCCAATGCCGCACCGCCTTCATGTACGAGGGTGGCGACCACGTGATCTTCGTCGGCGAGGTACTCGGCTTCGACAAGAGCCACCTGCCGCCGCTGGCGTTCCAGAGCGGCCAGTATGCACTGACCGCACGCAAACCGCGCGAGGGCGTGCGCCTGTCACAGATAGAGCAGGTCGCTCCGGAATGCAGCTATACCGAAGATCTGCTGGGCTATCTGGCCGGGCGGGCGCATTACCAACTGGTCGCCTTTCTGCGCACCCTGCTGCAGAACCACAAGCTGGATGAGCATGCCTTTTTCGTACTCTCGGTACTGAGCATCCAGGACAACCTGACACTGGAGCAGATCAATCACTTCGTCGCCTACACCGGACGCGAGGTAACCCTGTCGATGCTGTTGTTCCTGCAGAAGCAGGGCTACATAGTGGCAGACGAGCAGTCCGGACAACAGCGCTTCGTTCTCACCGGCGAGGGGCGCGAAGTGTCACTCGAGCATGTGGCCCTGGCCAAGGCGGTGGAGGAAGAAGTCACCGAGAAGCTCGGCAGCGGCGATACCCAGGCGCTGAAGTTCCTGCTCAAGCGTCTGATCCAGGCCACCGATCCCGGCCTGCCCGATCTCTGGGCCACCGAAGGCCCGGCCATGAACGACTATCAACAGGTCTGAGGATTACCAGTATGTCCCTACTCGAACGTTTCACCCTGAAAGATAACGTAGCGCTGGTCACGGGTGCCGGCAAGGGCATTGGCAAAGCCATCGCCCTGGCCTATGCCGAAGCCGGTGCCAGCGTGGTCTGCGCCGCGCGCACCCAGGCCGATGTGGAAGCCGTCGCCGAGCAGATCCGCAGCCAGGGCGGCCAGGCCATCGCCGTCAGTTGCGACGTCAATGACGCCGTCCAGCGCGAGGCAGCGGTCGGCGCCACACTGGAGGCCTTCGGCAAGCTCACCCATCTGGTCAACAATGCCGGCGGCGGCGGTCCCAATAGCCCGCTGAAGCTGAGCTGGGAAGAGTTCGACCGCGCGCTGCACTTCAACGTCACCAGCGCCTATCACCTGATCCAGCTCTGCGCGCCGCACATGCTCGAAGCCGGCCAGGGCAACATCATCAATATCACCTCTGGCGCGGCGCGCTACATTCAGCGCAACTTCAGCCGCTACGCAGCAGCCAAGGCGGCGCTGACCCATCTGGGCAAGATGCTGGCCCAGGACTTCGCTCCGGTCATTCGCATCAATGCCATCGCTCCCGGGCCGATCATGACTGACGCCCTGGCCGGGGTGATGACTGACCAGATCCGCCAGATCATGGAAGACAACACGCCCCTGCGCGCCCTTGGCGAGGTCGAGGATATCGCCGCGGCCGCGCTGTATCTGGCTACGCCCGCGTCGAAATGGGTGACCGGCAAGGTCATCGAAGTCGATGGCGGCGCCGAATCCAGCGTCTTCCCCACCTGAACGGAACAGCATGATGGATGACCACCTGATCAAGGCGCTGGGCGATGAATTGCATGCCGCCCTGCGCGAGCGCAAGCCGCTGCAGCCGCTGACTGGCCGCCACCCCGAACTGACCCTGGACGATGCCTACCGGATTTCCCTGCAGTTCCTGCAACGCCGCGAGGCGCTGGGCGAACGGGTCATCGGCAAGAAGATTGGTGTTACCAGCAAGGCAGTGCAGGACATGCTCGATGTGCACCAGCCGGACTTCGGCTTTCTCACCGACCGCATGCAGGTCGCCGATGGCAGCGCCGTCAGCCTGGCCGAATACCGGCTGATCGCACCACGCGCCGAGGGCGAGATCGCCTTCATCCTGGCCGAGGATCTGAGCGGCCCCGGCGTCACCGCCAGCGATGTGCTGGCGGCCACCGAGTCGGTGGCCCCGTGCTTCGAGATTGTCGATTCGCGCATCGCCAACTGGCAGATCCGCATCGAGGATACCGTGGCAGACAACGCCTCCTGCGGCGTATTCGCCCTCGGCGAGGCGCGCATCGATCCACGCCAGCTGGATCTGGCCAGCGTCGAACTGAACATGCACCTCAATGGCCAGCCGGCCGGCAGCGGTCTGGGCTCTGCAGTACAGGGTCACCCCTGCGCGGCGGTGGCCTGGCTGGCCAATACCTTGGGTGAGCTGGGCATTCCCTTCCGTCGTGGCGAGATCATCCTGTCCGGCGCCCTAGCCCCGCTGGTGCCGGTCACTGCCGGCGATCAGATCGACATGCATATCAGCGGACTGGGTAAAGCCAGCCTGCGTTTCACTGACTAACGCCCGGAGAACACCATGAGCAAGAAGATCCGCTGCGCCCTGATCGGGCCAGGCAATATCGGCACCGACCTGCTGTACAAGCTCCAGCGCAGCGAGGTGCTGGAGCCGGTCTGGATGGTCGGCATCGACCCCACCTCCGAGGGCCTGAAACGGGCCGAGGAAATGGGCCTGAAGACCACCAGTGATGGCGTCGACGGCCTGCTGCCGCATGTCCGCGAAGATGACATCCGTATCGCCTTCGACGCCACCTCGGCCTATGTGCATGCCGAGAACAGCCGCAAGCTGAACGAACTGGGCGTACTGATGATCGACCTCACACCGGCCGCCATCGGTCCCTTCGTGGTGCCGCCGGTGAACCTGCAACAGCATGTCGGCGAGCCGATCCTCAACGTCAACATGGTCACCTGCGGTGGCCAGGCGACCATTCCCATGGTCGCCGCGGTATCCCGGGTCCAGGCAGTGGAATATGGCGAGATCGTCGCCACCGTGTCCTCGCGCTCGGTCGGCCCAGGCACGCGCAAGAACATCGACGAGTTCACCCGCACCACCTCCGGCGCCATCGAACAGGTTGGCGGCGCGAAGAAGGGCAAGGCGATCATCGTCATCAACCCGGCCGAACCGCCGCTGATCATGCGCGACACCATCCACTGCCTGACCACCGACACCCCGGACCAGGCGCGCATCACCGACTCGATCCACAGCATGATCGCCGAGGTGCAGAAGTACGTGCCCGGCTACAAGCTGGTCAACGGTCCGGTATTCGACGGCAACCGCGTCTCGGTATTCATGGAGGTCGAGGGCCTGGGTGATTTCCTGCCCAAGTACGCCGGCAACCTGGACATCATGACCGCCGCCGGTGCCCGCACCGCCGAGCTGTTCGCCGAGAAGATGCTCGACGGCAGCTTCGACCCCGACGCCATTGCCGCCAACCTGTGAGGAGCCGCCCATGAACCTGCAAGGCAAGAAGATCACACTGCACGACATGACTCTGCGCGACGGCATGCACCCCAAGCGCCACCAGATCAGCCTGGAGCAGATGCAGACCATCGCCCGGGGCCTGGATGCCGCCGGCATTCCGCTGATCGAAGTGACCCATGGTGACGGCCTGGGCGGCAGCTCGGTGAACTACGGCTTCCCCGCGCATACCGATGAGGAATACCTGTCGGCGGTGGTACCGCTGATGAACAACGCCAAGGTCTCCGCCCTGCTGCTGCCCGGCATCGGTACCATCGACCACCTGAAGATGGCCCGGGAGATCGGCGTCAATACCATCCGCGTGGCCACCCACTGCACCGAGGCCGACGTCTCCGAGCAGCATATCAACCTGGCGCGCAAGCTGGAGATGGATACCGTCGGCTTTCTGATGATGGCACACATGAACAGCCCCGAGGGTCTGGCCGAACAAGCCAGGCTGATGGAGAGTTATGGCGCCAACTGCGTGTACATCACCGATTCGGCCGGCTACATGCTGCCGCATGACGTCAGTGCGCGTATTAACGCGGTACGCGCGGCGCTACAGCCAGATACCGAAATCGGTTTCCATGGTCACCACAACCTGGCCATGGGCGTGGCCAACTCGATCGCCGCTATCGAAGCCGGGGCGACCCGCATCGACGCCGCCGCAGCCGGTCTGGGTGCCGGTGCAGGCAATACGCCGATGGAGATCCTGGTCGCGGTATGCGCCCGCATGGGTATCGAGACTGGCGTCGATGTGTTCGGCATTCAGGATGTGGCCGACGACCTGGTAGTGCCGATCATGGACTTCCCCATCCGCAGCGACAAGGATGCCCTGACCATGGGCTACGGCGGGGTCTACGGCTCCTTCCTGCTGTTCGCCAAGCGTGCCGAGAAGAAATACGGTGTGCCGGCACGGGAGATCCTGGTGGAAATGGGCCGCCGCGGCATGGTCGGTGGCCAGGAAGACATGATCGAGGACACCGCACTGACCCTGCTCAGGCAGCGCCAGGCACAGGCCTGACGCCTTCCCTACCGGCAGCATGCTGCCGGTAGTCTTTTTCCGATTCCGGAGGTAGACCCATGACCTCGGCAGTCAATGCCAGACCGGTCGGCAGCAGCCATGCGGTACTGGCCCTGCTGGTTGGCGGTTATGCGAGTATTTTTCTCGGCCGGCAGATCATGGCGGTGATGATCGAGCCGATCAAACTGGAGTTCGGCGCCAGCGATACCGCCATGGGACTGATTTCCGGATTGGCCTTCGCCGGGGCCTATGCGCTGATGGGACTGCCCGCGGGTGGTCTGGCCGACCGCTACTCCCGGGTTCGACTGTTGGCCCTGTGCGCCGCACTCTGGGCACTGACCACGCTGCTCTGTGGTTTTGCCGTCAGCTTTCCCATGCTGGTCATCGCGCGCATGCTGGTCGCCGTTACCGAGGCGCCGGTCACCCCCGCCTCGCTATCGTTGATCGCCGACCTGTACCCCCCGCGCAACCGCTCGTTGGCGATCAGTTGCTTTACCGCAGCACCGACGCTCTCGGCGATCGTCGGGCTCAGCCTGGGCGCCTGGGTGGTCGACCAGTACGGCTGGCGTACCGGCTTTCATATCATCGCCAGCGCACCGTTGCTGATATCGTTATTGCTGGCCATCGCCGTGCATGAGCCATCCCGCGGCCGCTTCGATGCTCCGCTGCATGGCAGCGCACCGACCCTGAACCTGTGGCGCTCGGCCCGCCAACTGCTGGGCAACAGCCACTATCGCAAGCTGGTCGCCGCCTGTGCCTGGTTCAGTTTCAGTGGCCTGGCCTTCGCCATGTGGAATACCCCGTTTCTGATTCGCTCCCACGGTCTGTCGCTGCAGAGCGCCGGCATACTCGCCGGGGTGGTGACCGGTTGCAGCGCAGCACTGGGCGGTCTGTTCAGTGGCTGGCTGAGCGACCGGCTGAACCTGCGCAGCCAGGCCTGGTTGCTCGGATTGCCGCTGATCGGCACCACCCTCACCCTGCTCAGCCTGTTGCTGTACATACTCTGGCCGCCGGGTATCGCGTTCACTCTTGGCGGCGTGGAGGTACCCACCGCCATGCTCTGGTGCGCGACCATGGGCTTTTTCACCATGTGGTGGGTGGCACCCTGCTTCAATCTGCTGACTCAACTGGTCAGCCCCTGGCAGCGCGCCACCGCCATCGCCCTGCAGACCATCTGCACTACCCTGGCCGGTGTCGGCCTCGGCCCACTGCTCACTGGGGCATTGAGTGACCTGCTGGTGCCCTGGAGCGGTACCGAGTCACTGCGTTATGCACTGCTGCTGGTGCATCTCAGCCTGCTGGTGCCGCTGGCATTGCTGTTGCAACTGTACCGGCAACAGGCTTTTGATCTGCCCTCCCCTGCATTGCAGACAACCTGAGTGAGCGACGCACCGGCGGCCCTGGCTCCCTGACCCGACCTCCTGGTCGGGCGCAGGTATACGCCCGGCCAGTGTCAGAGGGTCTCAGACATCAACGAAAGCCTGTTTGATCATCGGCTTCTGCAACTTGCCCATGACGCTGCGTTGCAGGGGGTGCGCCGAAAACCAGATACGCTTGGGCAACTTGTAGGCGGCCAGCCGCTGGGCCATGAACGCCCGGAGTTCCTGCTCACTGACCTGGACACTACAGTGCGCCACCATTCCCACGGCCTCACCCATCTCACTGTCGGGCAGCATGAACACCGCCGCCTCCTTCACCGCCGGATGCTCGGCCGCACAATGCTCGACCTCCACCGCGGAGATGTTTTCGCCACCGCGGATGATGATGTCCTTGATCCGGTCGGTGATGTACAACATTCCGTGTTTATCCAGATAGCCCACATCACCAGTGAAATACCAGCCTTCACGCATGCTCGCCCTGGTCTCTTCCGGATTATTCCAATAGCCATCCATCAGCGCCGAGGTCCGAATCCAGATGGGTCCGCAGTCGCCTGCCGCCACCTGCTGCTCCGGCGCTTCCCCGATGACCACATCCACGATCGGCATGGGCCAGCCGACAGAATCGGGGAAGGCCATGAACTGCTCGCCTGAGAGCGCGGCGCAGATACCGTTTCCTTCGGTCATACCGTAGCCGTTACCTGTCATTGCCATCGGCTTGGCTTCAAGCAACTTGCCCAGCAATGCCTTCGATACCGAGCTGCCGCCCAGGCCAAGTGCAAACAGGGTGGCGGTATCGTCACTGACAAAGCGCTCATGGAAGATCAGCTGCTGCATCATGGTCGGGACGCCATTGAACTGGGTGATCCGTTCCTCACGAATCATCTTCAGGGCGTCATGGATATCCCACTTGTAGAGGATGACCAGGCGCTTGCCACCGCGCAGCGCACTGAGAAACTGTGAAAGCAGACCACTGACATGAAATAACGGATAGGCCAGCAGTGCCGTCGGCTGCAGGCCGGACTCCATGATCGGCCTGATACGCTCCGCCGAGGTCATGGCGGCAAAAGCCCCCTGGAATTCCAGGGCATGGATGGCCTGACAGACAGCTCGTTGGCTGGACACTACCCCTTTCGGTCGACTGGTGGTACCCGAGGTATACAGGATCAGCGCAGGATTCTCTGGCTGGGTCTGCACCAGGGTAGCCGCCGCTGGCATATGCTCCAGCAGGGCTTGCCACTGGTGCACATGCGCGTGCTCCTGCACCGGATCAACCGTCACCAGTTCAACCTTCCCCGCCAACTCGACCAGATCCCGGTAGCGTGGCTCATCGCAAAATGCCACCCTGACGCCGGCATCCTGGACAACGTAGAGCAGCTCCTGCCTGGTGCTCCAGCTGTTGACCGCCACCGGGATGGCTCCAGCCTGAACTACAGCCATGAAGGCAATCATCCACTCCGGGCGATTACGCATGCCGATAGCGACACGATCACCCGGCTGAATGTTCAGGTCCAGCTGCAGGGCAGCTGTCAGGCTATCGGCAGCGGCGAAGAAACTGGCGAAAGTGTGGCTCTGGCTCTGCCATTTCAGGAAGGGTCTGTCGCCGTACTCACGCGCTGTCTGCAGAGCCTCACCCAGTGTGGAAGGTGCCTGTGTGAACACCTTGCGCCCTTGCTCATCAACCGCGACCGCAAAGGGCGAAGGTTCACAGATGAGTTGGTTCCAGGCGGTTCTCCAGGCATCAATCGAGTCCTTGGTCATGCTGCCATCCCTTGCGTTGAGGCCGCTCCGATATCGGCAGTGGGCGCAAGGGCAAGCTGATCGTTGCCGGGTTGCAACCCGGCGCTAAAGCGACCACTCATCAGCGCCAGCCAGTTCGTCGCCACCGGCCCGGACGCGGCTACTGTCGCCCAGGAACGGGAACGCTTCCGCGAGATGCTGGCTTTCCTGTTCTCGACACCGGCCTACCGGGCCAGTCTGGAGCTGTTTGGTTGGGGGGAGGTTGGAGATGCGCTGCAACAGTTGACCCGTGAGCAACGCTGGAAGGAGATGCCGGGCATCCTTACCGACGAGATCCTCGATACCTTCCTGATCACCGCCGACTATGAGCAGTTGCCCAAGGCCATGGTGTCACGCTTCGGTGGTCTGGTTGATCGCGTCACGCTGACAGTGCCGAACGACCCGGCACATGACAGCCTGTGCGCCCAAGCCATCAAGGCGATTCGCGAAGAGGCCCGCAGCGCCAGAGCGGTCCGCTAACGGGACCGGGCTTCGTATCAACGAAGCCCTTGACTGCTTCTCCGTTCCAACCAGAGGGGTGTACTCAGAAACGGCTTGGGCGCACCATCGCGTCCATGCCGCCATCGGTGAACAGCACGGTGCCATGGATAAAACTGGCCTGCGGCGAGAGCAGGAAGCGGATCACCTCGGCCAGTTCCCCAGGCTGACTGCCGCGCCCCAGCGGCGCAACGAAGTTGCGGGTCGCCTCGCCATAACGCGGATCCTCGGTGGAGGCCTGATACAAGGGCGTCTCGACCACCCCCGGTGCCACCACATTGAGCCGCACTCCCCGCTTGGCCCACTCATGCACCTGACGCCGCACCAGCACACTAACCGCGTACTTGGAGCCGGCATAGGCCATGCTCGGATTGTTGGCCTGGTTCGCTGCATCAAGGGCCGCGGCCTCGTCAGCGGCCAGCATCAGTTCGACAATCGGCTGCTTGTCCGCACCAGGCTGCACCGAAGCGACCGAGCCAACCACCACCGCCGACGGCTGGCTGCCCTTGCCGAGCGCCTCCGCCAGCCCGTCGAGCAGGCTGCTGACAGCAAAATAGTTGACCGCCAGAATCAGCCCGCAACTGGGTGCGGTAACACCGACACCGGCGCACAGTACCAGGTGATCGAGCACGCCATTGCAGCGCTCGAGCACCTCGCTTACCGCCTGCTGGCGACCAGCGGGGGTGGACAGATCGACATTGATATCACTGTTGGCGCGATCGATACCGATCACATCATGGCCGGCGTCACGCAGTTGCTGGCACAAGGCGGCACCTATTCCAGAGGCGGCACCGGTCACGGCAGTAATGGGCATGGTTGAACTCCTGTCATGGCTTGTCTGGAGGGCTGGCCGATTATCGGCCAGCCCGGTATCTGTTCCGTGGCCGGGATGCGCACTCAGATCGGCGGCAGCCGGTCGAACCACGGCCTGGCCTGCTCCAGCTGGCCGGCCAACCGCAGCAGGGTGCGCTCGGCGCCGAAGCGCCCGGCGAACATCACTCCGATCGGCAACCCCTCGGCGCTCCAGTACAGCGGGACCGACATGGCCGGCTGGCCAGTGATGTTGTACAGCACGGTGAATACCGAGCTACGGGTGGCCACAGGACCGAAATCCTCCAGCGGCAGATCCATGTCCACCACGCCCAGCGGCGGCGGTGCCCAGGTCATGGTCGGGCTGAGAATCAGGTCGTAGCCTTCCATGAAGCGGGCCATGTCGCGACCGGTCTGGCGCAGCCCTTCCTGGGCGCGCATGTAATCCACCGCGCTGACCTGCCGGCCCCAGCCCAGCATCTCCATGTTCACCGGCTCCAGGTCATCGGCGGTCACCGCCCGACCCAGTTGCGCCTCACGCACAGCGATGCGTTCAGCCAGGCTGGTGACACTGAGAGTACCGGAGGCCTGCATGGCCGCCTGCATATCCACCTCGGGAACCGCCTCGACCACCTCATGGCCCAGTTCGGCACACAGTCGAGCCGCATCCTCCAGCGCATCCAGGCATACCTGATCGACCGGCATATCCAGCAGCGGCTGGCGCATCAGGGCGATGCGCAGGCGTCCCGGCGCCTGCTGCAACTGGGCGAAATAGGAACCCTGCCCGGCACCCTCGAAACCCTGCCCCGGATTGTCCCAGGCCAGCGCATCGAGCAGTGCCGCCGAGTCGCGCACGCTGCGGCTGATCACATGCTGCGCTGACAGCAGGCCACGCGCTTCGCCTGCAGCGTTGCCGATCGGTACCAGATCACGGCTCGGCTTGAGACCGAACAGCCCGCAGGACGATGCAGGCAGGCGGATCGAACCGCCGCCATCGCTGGCGTGCGCCACCGGCAGGATACCGGCGGCGACCGCAGCCGCCGCACCACCGGATGATCCGCCGGCGCTGTGTTCGAGATTCCAGGGGTTGTGCGTATCGCCGAACAGGGTACCTTCGGTGGAGGGGCTGTTACCGAATTCGGGGCTGTTGGTCTTGCCGAAGATCACCAGCCCGGCCTGGCGCGCCTTGCGTACATAGGGGTCATCCGTGGCCGCTTTCGCCTCGCGGAAGAAACGCGAGCCGTGGGTAGTGACGGTATCGGCCATACTGATGCCCAGGTCCTTGAGCAGGAACGGCACGCCGCGGAACGGGCCTTCGGGAATGCTCGCACTGGCCAGCTTGCGCGCAGCCTCATAGTGCTTGATGACCACCGCATTGATGCTGGGGTTGACCTGTTCGGTGCGAGCGATCGCCAGCTCCAGCAATTCGGCCGCGCTGACCTGCCCGTCGCGGACGAGGCGTGCCAGCTCAAGCGCGTCGCAGCGCCGGTACTCTTCGAAACTCATGCCACTTGCCGCCATCGCGGGCGGCAGGCGCAGATTGAATGCCAGGCCGGCGGCCAGGCAGGCGGAACCTTGCAGAAAATGCCTTCGCGTCATACCGGGCATCGGTTACTTCCTCATTATTGTTATCAGGGTTGAAAGGCGACGAAGCGCTCCTGCAACTGGCTTGGGGCTGTGCTGCTGCGCACCAGCCACAACTCATGCAGCAATCCGGGCAGCTCGTTCAGCCGGGCCGGCACCGCCTCGCGACGGTCGAGCCAGTCCAGCCACAACAGTGCATTGCACGGAAAGGGTCGCTGCGGATCACTATGCAGCAGGTCCAGGCGCATTGCGTGAAGATCAGGCCGGGTGTCAGCCAGACGCCGGGCCAATTGCTCGACCACCGCTCGCAACGGCTGTTCCTCCAGTTGCAGCAGCAGAACCTGGCTTTCCAGTCGCTCTGCCGGCACCTCGGCAGCAGGCACGATCAACGGGTATTCCGTGGCGGCAGCGATGCGGATGCGGCTTTGATCCATGAACTGCTGTTCATCGTCCAGAATCAGCTGGCGCGAGCGTGAGGCCATCAGATCGTACTGGCTCAGATCCTCGGCCAGCTCGAACTCGCTGATGCAGTCGAAGTCCAGCTGCGGCTGATCCAGTACATGATTGCGCACATAGCGACGAAAGGGAAAGTGCTGCATGGCCAGCCAGCAATGGGTGTTTTCATAATAGTGGCGAAATTCGGTACGACCGAGGTCCGCCCGGCGCGATATCAGCGACACTGCTTTCATTGCATACCTCTACTCGGAAACAGGTTCAGTCGCGGCGTCCAGGTGCCTGCTCACCGGCACCGTGATACCAGCCCACCAACACCAGATAACGGTCCACCCGATGGATCAGCGCGGTCTTGTCTTCGACCTGCTGGGTAGCCGGGTTGCGCCAGCGGTAATCGAACTCGCCGGAATCACGCCCCTGCATCCGCTCGAGGATAGGCGCGCCCAACGGCTTCCCGGCATGGTCCTCGACATTGTCGAAGCGGCTGCCGACCAGCCCGCGGTTATAGCCATGGGCAACGAAGCGGCGGGTTTCGCTGTCGATGATCACTGGATAGGTGTCATCCTGATAGAACTGGCTATCCAGCCGGTTGATCTGTTCGATGGTCTGTTCGGGGTCATCGGCCAGCGCCGCCGACACCCTTTCCAGCATGTTATGCGCCTCGGCGGGATCGGAACGGGGAATGTAGTAACCGACCGCCAGAATGGCCTGATCGAATACCCGGTAGAAGGCCTTCTTGCGCTCCACCCTGCCCTGGCGCCAGTTGATCCAGCGGTACTCGCCCTCCAGGATATCCTCACTCACCGGATGTTCGAGAATCGCCTGGAAGCCGGTACGCAACTGATCATCAAGCAGCGGTGAGATGTCCCGGCCAATCAGCTGGCGCGAGGGACCACCGCTGGCCAGCATGATGCCGTCGCGGTCCACCACGAACACATACAGGTCATCCTCGGTGAACTGCCCCAGGCGGCTGAAGGCAGCGAAGGCACGCTCGCCTTCCTGCTGATAGTGGGTCGCGGCCCGTTCGAGCAACGCACGGGCCCGCTGCTCGTCATCCTGCTCCGCCGCCAGCACCAGGCCAGGCAGCAATAGGCAAGCCAGCAGACTGGCCATCAGTCCTTTTATCCACAATCTCATCAGCGCCTCCGTTTCGGTGCCTTTGGGGTCAGCCCCACGGTAGGCGAGCCGGTCGCAGCTCACATCGTCCGTTCGGACGGGCGCGCAACGCAAAAGCCGCCCGAAGGGGCGGCTTTTGTATAACCAACAGCGCTTATTTGTTATCAACCACAATGAACTCGCGGAGTTCCTGCATCTGCGCTGGTACCTCAGCCTCATCGATATAGAACTGACCGTACCACTCGCGCAGCTGATAGATGGGGCCATCCCCTTCAGCCAGCACCGGGTTGTCGACCGGACGCTTGGTGCTCCAGATATCCACGTCCTGATAGAAGGAGGTGCGGTTCTGCTGCACATAATCCAGTGCCAGCTGCTTGTTCTGCTCTTCAGTCCAGCCAGGGACCTTCTTCACCAGCACACCGAAACGCAGCTCGAACTGGTTCGGGCCGATCGGCACGTGGCAGTTGAGAAGAATGGATTCCACGACCAGGCCGTCGTACTCCGCACGCATGCGAGTGAGGTGGGTAGCCGGGCCGTAGTAGGCCGAGTCCGCCACCAGGTCACCGCCCAGACGCTCGGAGTCCCCGTGGAACTCCTGGGTGCCGATATGCCCTTTGAAAGTATTGCGGAAGTACTTGGTCGGTGCACCATGCACCGGACCGAAATGCTGGGCGTCGACCAGGTTATCCACCAGCTCACGGGGGTGGGTGTCGATGATCATCAGGTCCAGGTGCCAGTCGTCGTCCCACTCGTCGCTGTCGATCTCCGGCAGGTAGGGAATCTCGACACCTTCGGCCGGAGGCAGGCCTTCCGGGTTGTGCCAGACGAACAGCAGGCGGTTGACCTCGCAGGTCAGCCACTTGCGGGTCTTGGCCTTGGGCGGAATGCGCTTGCAGTAGGGAATTTCGGCACAGCGGCCACTGGCGTCGAATTGCCAATGATGGAATGGGCAAACCACCTTGCCATCAACCAGCTCGCCCTGGGACAGGTCCGCACCCATGTGCGGACAGTAGGCATCCAGCACGGCAATTTCATCGTTCTTGCCGACGAAGGCCAGCAGACGGGTACCGAAGATGTTCAGGGTGTGCAACTTGCCATCGCGATAGGTCTTGGTCTCACCAAGACAGTGCCAGCCGCGGGCATAGCGGTACTCCGCCGTTTCCGCCACCGGTTTGACTTCGATCATCTGATTCATGATTCTGATCCTCACTGAGCGTTGTTATAGTTTTCTGCACGGCTCGGTCCAGCCACTATGCCTGCGCCACTCGATGCGGGGGCGTGAACCTGTCGGAGAAACCACGTCCGATGTACGGTATCTTCGCGTCAAGCCGGGACGCCGGCATCCTTCACTTGGACTAGGGGCCGTTGACAGGCGCGGTATGCGGCTGGGCAGCCGGCGGCCGCCTCAGTCCAGGGTCCAGTCCGGGACGATGCCATGCTCCAGGGCAAAGGGTTGCGCGTGCACCGTTCTCTTCTGGTGCAGGCCCTGCGCATCGCTGACCGCCAGCCAGCACATCACCGCCGCCGGCACTGGCGGCGGCGCAGAGCCGGCACCGAGCGCGCGTACCCCCGCCTCGCCGATGGTGGCCTTCAGCGCCTCGGTGGTGACCACCCCGGGGTTGACCGTATAGGTACGCAGGCCGCGACCGCCCATCTCCGCCTTGAGCACCCCGGACAAGCGCGACACTGCCGCTTTACCCGCGCCGTAGGCATACCCCCAACCACCCTTGTCGGCGGCCACCGGCGGATTGCTCTCGCCGGCACCGGAGGTGACATTGATGATCACCCCTTCGCCCTGCTCCAGCATCGGCACCAGTAGCCGCTGGGTCAGCAGTACCGGGGCCAGGATATAGCCGCGATACATGCGCTCCAGGGTCTCTGCGCTCAGTTGCAGGAAGGTCGAATTTAGGTCTTTGCCCTGGTACACCGCATTGTTGACCAGCACATCGATGCGCCCGGCCTGCTGCAGCAGGCTGTCGGCCGCAGCCAGCACCGAGTCGGTATCCAGCAGGTCCATGGGAATGCACCAGGCCTGGCGGCCAAGTGCGCGGATTTCGGTAGCCACCGAGGCCAGGCTGCCCGGCAAGGGCTGGCCATCGGCACCGGTCAGGCTGTGATCATGCCGCTGGCCGTCTTCCAGTGTCCGCGCACTGACGGCCACATCGAACCCGGCCCGGGCGAAGGCCAGCGCGGTTTCCCGACCAATGCCACGGCTGGCGCCAGTGACCAATACCACCTTGCTCATGTTCTGCTCCTGAATTGCCTGAGGCTATGCTGGGAAACAGTATCGGAGGCCACGACGCCACGTTCATCGTCTGCGCAGACTAGGATCGGCGGCAAGGGATGGGGCAGGTTTGCATCTATTCAGGGATATGCATGCGCCTGGAAGGTCGAGGTCCATCTCGACCAACGGAGCAGCATGGAACACTGCTGGCAGGGATGGAACCCGGCCTTCCTCGTTCAGCGGCTCTGCAGCGAGCGCAGCTGGGGCTGGGCGATCACGGCCGTGCGGCTGCCCAACGGGGTGACATTGCCGCGTCCCAGGGTTACCACGCTGTTGAGCATGACCCGCACCAGTTCCGCCTGGCGGCGTACGCCGGTCTTGGAGAAGATCGCCCGCAGATGGGCCCGGGCGGTGTTACGCATGATGCCGAGGTTCTCCGCGGCTTCCTCCAGAGACAGACCATTGGCCAACTGCAACGCCAGCATGGTTTCCGCCGGGGTGAAATTGAACAGCTCCTTGGCCACCCGGTTATCCACCTGGGATTTGCCCACAGCATCGCGGATATACACCATCACCGCGGGCTGGCCACGGCCCTCGGCCCATTCGGCGCCGGGAATGGGTTCCACCACCACACCCAGGCTGACCTCACCCGACGGCCGGGCGATCGACAGCGCTTCGCGGGTTTCCCGCGGTTGCGACGCATCCTTGGACTCGACCGCATCCCTGATCAGCTTGTGCAGCTCACGGTTGTCACTCGGATAACTGGCTTCCAGTCGCGAGCCAACCAACTTGAGGCCATCGGTATGGCCGAGCAGCTCGCGGGCGACATCGTTCAGTTGCAGCACGCTACCGGTCTCGTCCAGCACCAGGGTCGCCACCGACAGGCGATTGACCGCTTCGGCATACAGATTGCCCAGCGATGCACTGCGGCCCAGCAGGTTGTGTACATGCAGACTGCGCCGCAGATGCGGTACCAGTCGCGAACACAGCGCCTTGTCACTCTCGGTGAAGGCCGGTTGGGATTGACCGCGGGTGATGCGAAAGCGCAGTACCCCCGAGTCGGCAGTGGAGATGTCCGCTCCCATGACATGGTAGACATCGTTCAGTTTGCTGTAGTCGCGGTAGTAGGCGCAGTTCTCCCATTCCTGGAAGCTCATCACATCATCCACGGTGAAAACCCGGTCCGCCGGCATGTTGGAGAATGGCGTATCGCCATGCAGGTAACGGAAATAGGTCACCTTGCCACTACCTTCCAGATCTCCGGCGACCAGCATGAGACCCACGTCCTCGACGCCGGGAATACGCAGGATCAGGGTAACGTAGTTGGCCTGGAACAGGCCGCGCAGCTCCTCAAGCGCCTCGGATAGGTGCTCGGTCTCCAGCGCACCATCATGGATCCGTCCGATAATCCGGTCGTAGTCATCCAACGACAACCCGTTCTCGATCGATTGAAAATGCATTGTGCTTATTGTTGTCATGGTTGCAACCTCATGCCTTCGGCTTCGGTGAAGCTCGCGTTCTTATCGTTATCAGGCGCTGCTCGAGCAGGCTGTGCCTATAGTTGCTCACTACGGGCCGCTCAAGCCAGCCGTTTCTGCATCAATATGACGAACTGATCTGTCACAATTTCTTACCCTGATCATGACTGCCCCAGGGTTACCACACTGTTGAGAATCAACCGCACCAATTCGGTCTGGCGGCGCACCCCGGTCTTGGAAAAAATCGCCCGCAGGTGCGCCCTGGCCGTATTGCGCCGGATACCCAGGGAGCCAGCCGCTTCCTCCAGCGACAGCCCGTTGGCCAGTTCCATCGCCAATGCCGACTCCGACGGAGTGAAGCCGAACACCTGGCGGGTGACCGACGTGCTGAGCAGGGACTGCCCGACCGCATCGCGGCAATAGATCACCACTGCGGGCTGGCTTTCACCTTCGTCCCAGTCCTGCTGCGGTACCGGCTCCACGACGATGCCGAGGCTGACCTGACCGGAGGGACGCGCGATCGACAACGCCTCGGCCAACGCCACGCGGCCACTGGTCGAGCTGGCCGCCGCGGCGCGAATGGACTTGTACAGGCGCTTGTTGTCCCCCGGGTAACTGGCTTCCAGGCGACCGCCGACGATCTTCAGTCCATCGCCGGCAGCCAGCATTTCCCGGGCTACCTGGTTGGTTTCCAGCAGATGGCCATTGCCATCGAGAATCAGGGTGGCGATCGACAGCCGTCCCATCGCCTGGGCATACAGTGCGCTCAGCGAATGCTTGTGACCAATCAGGCTGTGGATATGCAGGGCCCGGCTCATGTGCGGGATAAGCGCATCACATAGCGCCCGGTCGGTCGCAGAGA
The DNA here is from genome assembly GCF_002979975.1 of Pseudomonas sp. MYb185. GTDB lineage: Bacteria > Pseudomonadota > Gammaproteobacteria > Pseudomonadales > Pseudomonadaceae > Halopseudomonas. The sequence goes on from NZ_PCQD01000002.1 coordinate 292,278, forward strand.
AGTCCTTCTGGGTCTCCGGGCGAGTCACCCGGAAGCGGAAAATACCGCCACTGGGTGGCGCGATATCCACCCCCATCACATGAAAGACATTCTGGTGCGTGCAGTAGTGGCGGTAGTATTCCGACTCCCGCCAGCTTTCCAGGCTCATCAGGTCGGTGACGGTGAACACCTGGTTGACCGGGCAGTTGACGAAAGGGGTCTCCGAGCCCGGATAGGTGATGTAGGAGATGATGCCCTGCCCTTCGATATCACCAATGACCAGCATCAGCCCCTTATCCGAATCCTGCGGAGCCCGCAGGATCAGGGTCACGTAGTTGGCCTGGAACAGCTTATGCAGGCGCGTCAGGTAGCGGCTCCAGCTGTGGTCGTCCATGGCGGCATCATAGAGTTCACCCAACAGCAGATCGAAGGATGAGGTCTCCATGTCCAGGCGTCGCCGGTCAGCGTTCATGATGCGCTCAATGACTGCCGGCCGCAGCCAGGTTGGTAGCCGGGCCCGGCTCCGCCTTGACCCGCACCAATGGCTTGCTGCGATTGAACCAGGCGGCCAGGCCCGGCAGCAGGAAGATCGCACCGAACACGTTGACCAGGAACATGAACGCCAGCAGCACACCCATGTCGGCCTGGAACTTCAGCGGCGCGAACACCCAGGTACCGACCCCCACCGACATGGTGAAGGCAGTGAACAGTGCCGCGGTGCCCCGCTGGCACATGGCTTCGTAGAACGAGGTGCGCACATCCTTACCCATCGCCAGCTCATGCTGCATGCGCTCGTACAGATAGATGCCATAATCCACGCCCACCCCCACGCCCAGGGCCATCACCGGCAGGGTGGCAACCTTCAGGCCGATGCCGAATACCGCCATCACCGCATTGCACAGGGTGGCGACGATCGCCAGCGGGATCAGCAGGCACAGCACCGCCCGCCCGGAACGGAAGGTCAACCAGCAGAACAGCGCCACCGCCAGCAACAGGGAGCCATGCATCTGCACCTCGGCCTTCTGCACCGCCTCGTTGGAAGCCGCCATGACGCCGATATTGCCGCCGGCCATCTTGAACTCGACCTTGGGCTCGTTGATGTTGGCGATGATGTGCTCGACCTGCTCGGTTACCCGGGCGACGGTGTCGCCTTCATGATCGGTGAGGAACAGCAGTACCTGCATGGTCTGGCAACCATCGACCACCAGGCCGTGGGAGCTGGAGTAGGCCCGCGAGCCCGGCATCAGGCCGCGGGACGAACCCGGAATCGCCGACCAACGCGGATTGCCCTCGTTGTTGCCGGCAATCGACACCTTGCCCATGCCGGCCACACTGTGCACCGAGTTGACCCCTTCGATGCTGCGCGCATGGAAATCCAGCTCCTCCACCGCCCGCATCACATCGGCATCGAGACAGGCTTCCTCAATATCGTTTTCCAGATATACCGACAGCACATCCAGACCGATCGAGTAACTGCGGGAGATCTGCGCGTTATCCTGGTTGTAGCGTGAACTCTCGCGCAGCTCCGGGGCACCGACACCGACATCCCCCACGATCAGGTCGCGGCTCTTCCAGGCGCCGGCCACCAGCAGCACCAGGCTGATGGCGAACACGCCCAGTGCGGCCTTTGGCGTCGCCAGTACCGACAGGCTCCACCACAGGCGGTGCTTGCCGTCCGCACCCAATGACCGCTGGGCATAGGCGCGCCGGTCCAGCCTGAGATAGGAGAGGATGATCGGCAGCATCATCTTGTTGGTCACGATCATCAGCAACCCGCCGATACACGCGGTGAGACCCAGCTCATACACGATCGGGATATCGATCAGCATGATCACACCGAAGCCCAGTGCGTTCATCAACAACGCCAGCGCACCGGGGATGAATATCTTGCAGAACGACACCTTGGCCGCCTCGAAGGAGTTGTGCCCGTCGAGAATGTCCTGTTTCCAGGCGTTGGTCATCTGCACAGCGTGGGATACACCGATGGAGAAGATCAGGAACGGCACCAGGATCGACATCGGGTCGATACCCATGCCGATCAGCGGCAACACCCCGAGCAGCCAGATCACCGGCACCAGTGCCACCAGCAGCGCCACCACGGTCTGCACCATGGAGCGCGAATAGAACCACAGCATCAGCGCGGTGATGATGAAGGCAATGACGAAGAAGCCCATCACCATGAACAGGCCATCGATGACATCCCCCACCAGCTTGGAGAAGCCAACGATACTGATCTCGATGTTGTCATTCTCGAAGCGGGTACGAATATCTTCCAACTGGGCGGCAATCTCGGAATAGGACACCCGCTCGCCCGTTTCCGGATTGAACTCCTGCAGTTCGGCGTTGACGATGGCCGCGGTCAGGTCATTGGCCACCAGCCGACCGATCTCGCCGGAACGGGCAGTATTGCTGCGTACCTGTTCCAGATCCTCCGGAGTACCGGAGAAGTGCGGCGGAATCACCACATCCCCGACGAAGCCGTCCTCGGATATCTCGACATAGCGCACATCCGGAGTGAACAGCGAGCGCACGCTGGCCCGGCGCACACCGGGTATGAAGAACACCTCGTCGGTAACCTGACGCAGCACGTCGAGGAACTCGGCGTTGTAGATATCCCCTTCACCGCGCCAGTTGACGCTCACCAGGATGGTATTGGCACCGCTGAAGGTATCGCTGTAATGGAGATAGTTCTCCATGTACGGATGGGTGATCGGAATCTGCTTGTTGAAGCCCGGGTCCAGCTTGATCTGCGTAGCGCTGTAGCCCAGCCCCAGGGTGATCAGGATGAAGATCGACAGGAACAGCTTGCGGTTGCCCAACAGGCCATCGGCCATGGCCTCGACCCAACGATCCACCCAACGACGATTATGCTTGGCCATGTTACCCCCTTATTGACCGATGACAGCGAGATAACCACGATCCTGCTGCAGCAGACCGCTCTGGCCGGCGACAAACAGGTCGCCGTCAGGCAGGACTACCGCGGAGGTCAGGGTTCCCAGCCCGCGGAGGTAGCCCGAATCGGTAAGCTCGCCCTCATGCGAGAGATTGACGTAGGCGCCGCCGGTACCGACGATCACCAGGCCGGAGTCATCCTTGGCATGGCCATACAGCGGCAGGCGATGGGCGATATCGACCTGCTTCCAGTTCAAACCATCATCCTTGCTGACGAACACGTGACCGCGCATGCCGTAGGTAACCCAGACGTCATTGCCCATGTACGCCACGCCGAACAGCGAGCCACGGTAGAAAGGCTCGATGCGTTCCCAATTGGTACCGTAGTCCTCGCTACGCAGTACCAGGCCCATCTCGCCGACCATGATCTGCAGGCGCTGCCCGTCGCCGTCCATGTCATTGAGATGTTCACCATGAATATCCAGTTCGCGTTCCTCCCAGCTGCGGCCCTGGTCGCTGGAGCTGAGGAACTTGCCGAAGCTGCCGTAGGCGAAGATCCGCTGTCCGTCCGCACTCCAGGTACCCAGCAGCGGCTCGCCCAGTTCCTCGTCCTGCATCAGCACTTCCCAGGTCTCACCAGCGTCGCCACTGTGCATCAGCACCGCATCGTGACCCACCGCCAGCAGGTCATCCCCGCCCAGCCAGTTCACCCCGGTCAGGGTCACCGGCAGTTCGGCATCACCATGGGTCTGGCGCCAGGAATTCCCCATGTCGTCGCTGACGATAATGGTGCCGCGCTCGCCTACAGCGATGACCCGCTCACCGAACTGAACCAGGTCATTGATCTGCAGACGGGCGAGGTTGAGCTGAACCTGCTGGTCATCGAGCCCATGACGCGGTGAGAAGGCAAAGCCCACCAGCACCGCGACAACAAGACAGAAGGAGTAGCTGATCAATTTGCTCATGGCGCAATTCCACCCTGTGGGCGGCCTGTTCCAGGCCACCTGTTGTTTTTATGAATCTGCAACTGTTCATGCCCGAGACACAAAGGCAGCACAGAGAGTGGCTTGATGTTGTTCCAGCGCCGCTTGGCAAACATCGTCCAAATGGCTTACGTCCGCGCAAAGCGGCGATACAGAGCCACAACACCTACCCCCAGAAAAGCGCAAGCCCGCACGGGGGCGGGCTTGTGGTGGGTCAGTTCCATATCGTCAATCGGTCATACCTGCACTGTCATTGCGAGGCCAAAGGCCGTGGCAATCCATGAGTTCGGATTAACCGGCCAGCACGGGATTGCCACGTCGGCGGTAACCGCCTCCTCGCCATGACGGAGGGGTGGGGTGTCGCCTACCCTCCACGTTATGGAACCTATCAGTCCAGCTCGAACAACCCCGCAGCCCCCATACCACCGCCGATACACATGGAAATGACCACATAGCGCACACCACGGCGACGCCCTTCGAGCAGGGCATGGCCGACCATCCGGGCACCGCTCATGCCGAATGGGTGGCCGATGGAAATGGCACCGCCATTGACGTTGAGGCGGTCATTGGGAATGCCGAGGTGATCACGGCAGTACAACACCTGACTGGCAAAGGCCTCGTTGATTTCCCACAGGCCGATGTCCTCGACCTTGAGATTGAAACGCTCCAGCAGTTTGGGAATGGCGTACACCGGCCCGATCCCCATCTCCTCCGGCTTGCAACCGGCCACGGCGATCCCACGATAGGTGCCCAGCGGCTTGACCCCACGCCGCTCGGCCTCGGTCCGGCTCATCAGCAGACAGGCCGCGGCGCCATCGGAGAACTGCGAGGCGTTACCGGCGGTGATGTGCTGGCCCTGCTTGATCCACTGGCCGTCCTTCCATACCGGCGTCAGCCCCTGCAGCCCTTCCAGGGTGGTGGATGCGCGGTTGCACTCGTCACGGTCAGCGCTTACCTGCTCGTGACCAGCGGGTTTGCCTTCCTTGTCGAACAGCAGCTTGCTGGCACTCAGTGGCACGATCTCCTCGGCGAACAGCCCGGCCTGCTGCGCCGCAGCGGTGCGCTGCTGGCTCTGCAGGGCATACTCATCCTGGGCCGCACGACTGATACCGTAACGTTCAGCAACGATTTCCGCGGTCTCGATCATCGGGATATAAGCCGCCGGCGCCACCTCCATCACCGCTTCGGAACGCGCCCGATGGGCGTTCTTGTGCTTGGTCTGGGTCAGCGACAGCGACTCGACGCCACCGCCGATGGCCACATCCAGCTCGCCGGTCATGATCGCCTTGGCCGCCTCGCCGATGGCCATCAGGCCGGAGGCGCACATCCGATCCAGCGCCATGCCCGGCACCGATTCCGGCAGTCCGCCGGTATAGGCGCACAGGCGGCCGATGTTGTAGCCCTGGGTACCCTGCTGCACCGCCGCGCCCATGATCACATCACCCACATCCGCCGGATCGATGCCGGCGCGCTCGACCACGGCCCGCACCACATGACCACCCAGTACCGGAGCCTCGGTGTCGTTGAAGGAGCCGCGAAATGACTTGGTCAGAGCGGTGCGCGCGGTAGCGACGATGACTGCTTCTTGCATGATGGTATTCCTCAAACTGTCTGATTGAAGGTGTAGCGACTGATGGTGTCCACCACACAGCCCGGGCGGTCACTGCCCTCGACCTCGACGCTGACCCGTACAACCACCTGGACAGCACCGTTGGCCAGGGTTTCGACCTGGGTAATCTCGCCATTGCCACGGATACGCGCACCCACCCGCACCGGCGCCGGGAAACGCACCCGGTCACAGCCGTAGTTGACGCCCATCTGCAGGTTCTCCACCTGCATCAGCTGCGGCAGGAAGTAGTTGACCAGCGACAGGGTCAGATAGCCGTGGGCGATGGTGCCGCCGAACGGGCCGGCCTTGGCTTTCTCCGGATCCACATGGATCCACTGGTGATCGCCGGTGGCGTCGGCAAAGGTATCGACACGTTGCTGGTCGATGGTGATCCACTCGGTTACCCCGAGACTCTGGCCCACTGCCTGTTCCAGGGCGGCGGCGTTGTTGAATGTGGTGGTCATGGTGTGCTCCTCGGTATATCTCTTGTTCGTTATCGGATTGCTTTGTGCATGGTCGGGTCCGAGGCACCTACCTCAGACACGCCGTGAATCCATCCATGGAGGCTCGCGGTTGCCATCCCTGGCAACCGACGGTCTGAGGTAGGTGCCTCGGTCCCGCCCTCGCGATCACCGTGCAATCCGCACCAAAACCCAAAAAAGTTCTGGCTAACTTGGGAACGGCTTTTTCCTGCAGCCGGCACATTGCCTATTGAGCACGCTTGCCGGTGGGCTACTGCGGACCGTCGGTTGCCAGGGATGGCAACCGCGAGCCTACAGGGACGTACTTGCGGCGTGTCCGCAGTAGCCCGCCGGCAAGCGTGCAAGCTCCGAAACACACCGCCGCAACCCACCCACAACATCAAGCCTGCTGCGAACTCACAGGCACAATCTCACCCGTCATATAACTGGAGTAGTCACTGGCCAGGAACATCATCACGTTGGCCACCTCCCAGCACTCGGCACCCCGACCATAAGCCTCTCGGGACTCCAGCTCCTTGAGCAGCGCCTCAGGTGCGGACTTGCGCAGCATCGGGTGTACCGCCAGCGATGGCGCCACGGCATTGATGCGTACATTGAGTTCGGCAGCTTCCAACGCCGCACAGCGGGTCAGCGCCATCACCCCGGCCTTGGCCGCGGCGTAGTGCGCCTGCTCCTTCTGCGCCCGCCAGCCCAGAACCGAGGCGTTATTGACGATCACCCCGCCCTGCCCGCGCGCCTTCATCACCTGCAACATATAGCGGGTCATGCGCATGGTGCCGTTGAGAGTGACGTCGATGACCTTGTTCCACTCGTCATCCTCCATCTCGATCAACGCCTTGGTGGTACCCAGCCCAGCGTTGTTGATCAGGATGTCGATGCCCTGCAGCTTGTCCTCGGCAAAATCAACCAGTGCCCGCACCTCGGTTTCATCGGTGACGTTGCACAACTTGCCCCATACCGCAGAAAGGCCGGTTTCCTGCTTGAGCTTGTCCACCGAGGCATTCAGCCGCCCCTCGTGTACATCGCTGATGACGATGCCGCGGCAACCTTCCTCCACCGCCTTGGTCGCGGCAGCGAAGCCGATGCCGGCACCGGCGGCGGCGGTGATCAGTACCGACTTGCCCTTCAGCAGGCCGTGGCCGGGTACATATTCAGGATTCTTCAGATCATTCATGGTTATCTGCCTTTGGCTTCCTTGGGCATGCCGAGACCGCGTTCAGCGATGATGTTGCGCTGAATCTGGTTGGTGCCGCCGTAGATGGTGTCCGAGCGGGTGAACAGGAACAGGGACTGCAACCGCGTCAGTTCATAGGGTGCTGCATCGATGATGTCCGCTTCGGGGCCGAGTACGTCCATCGCCAGGGCGCCGAGATTGCGGTGCCAACTCGACCAGTGCAGCTTGTATACCAGCGCAGAGCTGTCAGGCTGGCCCCGCTCGCTGCCCGAGAGCATGCGCATGGCGTTGTAGCGCATCAGTCGCAGGCCGGTGTGGGCCTCGGCGATGCGCTGGCGGATGCTCGGTTCGCTGGCCGCACCATTGGCCTTGGCGATGCGAATGATGTCATCCAGTTCGTTCTGGAACTGCATCTGCTGGCCAAGCGTGGAGACACCGCGCTCGAAGCCGAGCAGGCCCATGGCGACCTTCCAGCCATCGCCCGGCGCGCCGACGATATCGGCGGCCACGGCATCGTCGAAGAACACTTCGTTGAATTCCGAGGTGCCGGTCAGCTGTTCGATCGGCCGTACGGTGATGCCCGGCTGGTGCATGGAAACCAGGAAGAAACCCAGCCCACGATGGGCCTGGGAATCGGGGGCGGTGCGGGCGACGACGAAGCACCAGTCCGATTCATGGGCCAGCGAGGTCCAGACCTTCTGACCGCTGATCAGCCACTTGCCGGTGGCCGAATCCAGCCGGGCGCGGGTGCGCACGTTGGCCAGATCCGAGCCGGCACCGGGTTCGGAATATCCCTGGCACCAGAGTTCGGTGCCGGACAGGATGCCGGGCAGGTAGCGCTGTTTCTGCTCGTCGCTGCCGAAGGCGATCAGCGTGGGGCCGGCCAGGCCTTCGCCAATATGGCCGACACGACCGGGACCGCCGGCGCGGGCGTATTCCTCGAAGAAGATCACCTGCTGTTCGATCGAGGCGCCGCGACCGCCGTATTCCTTCGGCCAGCCGACGCAGGTCCAGCCGCCGGCGGCCAGGTGCTGCTCCCAACGCTTGCGCTCTGCCGGGAACATGTGTTCGTCACCGGGGCCGCCACGGAACTTCAGGTTGGCGAACTCACCGGTGAGGTTATCGCGCAGCCAGCCGGCGATTTCTTCGCGGAAGGCTTCGTCGGCGGCGCTGAATGTCAGTTTCATGATGGCTTCCTCAGTCCAGCAACAGCGCCGCGATCAGCTCGCGCTGCGCTGCACCGTTGCCCAGGTAGAGTTCACTGGCCTTGGCCCGTTTGAAATACAGATGCACGTCGTATTCCCAGGTGAAGCCCACACCGCCGTGCAACTGGAGGGCGGTGCCGGCGTTGAAGAACAGGGTGTCCGAGCAGTAGCCCTTGGCCATGGCGGCGGCTTCCGGTAGTTCGGCGGCGAGCTGGCTGTCCCCTTCCGGGCTGAGCGCTTCCTGGGCGACGCAGGCAGCGTAGTACACCGCCGAGCGCGCCACTTCGCATTTCAGTTGCATGTCGGCGGCCTTGTGCTTGAGCGCCTGGAAGCTGGCGATAGCGCGGCCGAACTGCACCCGTTCCTGCATGTAGGCAACGCTCATGTCCAGCACCTGCCGGGCGGCGCCCATCTGCTCGGCGGCCAGCGCCACCTTGGCCAGGTCGATCAGTTGGAGCAGTGCCGCGGCGCCCTGCCCGGCCTCGCCCATCAGCGCATTGGCCGGCAATTGCACCTGGTTCAGTTGCAACGCGGCCTGGTGGCGGGTCTGGTCCATGCTCGGCAGCCACTGGCGTTCGATACCAGGGGTATCGGCCGGCACGGCGAACAGGGCGATGCCGTCGCCGCCGCTGCTGCCCGGTGCGCGGGCGGCAATGATCAACAGGTCGGCACTGTGGCCGTCGATGACATAGCGCAACTCACCCTGCAGCTCGAAGCCTTCGGCATTGCGCTGCCAGGTGGCGCTGACCGCCTCGCAGCCCCACTGGCCTCCACGGCGTGCCGCCTGCGGGCCGGTCCAGGCCAGGGTAGCGGTCAGGCTGCCATCGACGATGGCCGGCAGGTACCGTTGTTTCTGTTCTTCACTGCCCGCGACCAACAGGCTGTTGACGCCCAGGCAGACGGTGCCGAAGAACGGCGAGCACAGCAGTACCCGGCCCATCTGCTCCAGCACCGCACAGAGTTCAACGTAGCCCAGGCCCATGCCGCCGTACTGCTCCGGCACGCTGATGGCCTGGAAGCACAGTTCCTGGCAGATGCGCTGCCACAGTTCAGGGTCATAGCCCGCTTCAGTGACCATGGCCTGGCGTACCGCTGCCGAGCTGGATACATCCTGCAGAAAGGCCTGCGCGCTGTCGCGGATCATCTGCTGCTCTTCGGTGAAACGGAACTCCATGGCGACTCCTCCGGGTCAGGCGCCGTAGACCGGCTGGGCCGGGACTTCGCTGGCCAGCAGGGCCTGCATGGCTTCGCCGACTTCCGCCGGTTGCCAGCGGGCACCCTTGTCCACGCCGGCGGTGGTGCGCCAGCCGTCGGCGATGGAGATCCTGCCGCCTTCGGCTTCGAATACCCGGCCGCTGATACCGGCTGCCTGTTCGCTGGCCAACCAGGCCAGCAGTGAGCTGACGTTTTCCGGGGCCCAGTAGTCGAAACTGCCATCGCCTGGCTTGGCCATGCGGGTGGCCATGGATTCCACTGCGGTGGTCATGCCGGTGCGCGCGGCCGGGGCCACGGCGTTGGCGGTGATGCCGTAGCGGCGTAGTTCGGCGGCCTGGTTGAGGGTCAACGCGGCGATGCCGGCCTTGGCCGCGGCATAGTTGGACTGGCCGATGGAGCCCTGCAGGCCAGCACCGGAGGTGGTGTTGATGATGCGCGCATCGACCTTGTTGCCGGCCTTGGCCTGGTCGCGCCAGTAATGCACGGCATGGGAACTGATACAGAAGTGGCCCTTGAGATGCACCGCCATGATGGTGTCCCACTCGGCCTCGGTCATGGAGGCAAACATGCGGTCGCGGTTGACCCCGGCGTTGTTGACCACCACGTGCAGGTCGCCGTAGGTCTCGATGGCCTGCTTGACGGCGTTCTCGCTGTCGGCGTAGCTGGTGATATCCGAGGTGTTGACTACGGCACGCCCACCGGCGGCGACAATCTCGTCCACCACCTTCTGCGCGGCGTCACGATTGATATCATTGACCAGCACGCAGGCGCCTTCGCTGGCAAATACCCGTGCATGGGCTGCACCCAGCCCCCCACCGGCACCGGTAATAATGACCACTCTGTCGTTAAGAATTCCCATCTCTGTTCCCCTGTTCGTTTGCTGGAGCAGCCATACGGCGCTGTCAGGCGTGGGGAATGATTGTTGCCAGCGGCTCCTTTGCAATCATCGTCCATAGAGACTAAAGGGCCGAGGAACACGGATTGCCACGGCCTTCAACCGAGCAACGACGCTGGGCGGTGAGCCGATGGCGGGGTTATTCATCCGGCGTGAAACGCTGCTCCGGCTGGATAATCACTGGCACGGGGCGTTTCTCCAGCTCGACGACCTGGCCCAGCCCAAGGGAAACGATACTGTTGAGCAACACCTTGACCAGCTCGGCCTGACGCTTGATGCCCGTCTTGGCGAAGATGGAGCGCAGGTGGGCGCGGCCGGTATTGCGTGTTATACCGAGCTTTTCCGCGGCTTCCTCCAGTGACAGGCCGTTGGCCAGTTGCAGGGCCAGGGTGGTTTCTGCCGGTGTGAAGTTGAACAGTTGCTGCGCCAGCTCGCTGCTCATCTGCACCCCACCCATGGCGTCACGCACATAGATCATGACCACGGGCAGGCCCTGTCCCTCAACCCAACCGCTATTGCGGATCGGCTCTATCACCACCCCCAGTCCCACCTGGCCCGAGGGTCGAGCGATGGACAGGGCCGCGGATACAGGCTCGGAACCCAGGCTGGCACGGGACTCGGCGGCATAGCGGATAAACCGATACAGCTCACGGTTATCGCTGGGGTAACTGGCCTCCAGACGTGAGCCGACCATCTTGAGTCCGTCGGCCCGCTCCAGCAACGTGCGCGCCACGGAGTTGAGTTGCAGCACATGCCCAGCCTCATCGAGCACCATGCTGGCGACCGACAGGCGATTGACCGCCTCGGAATACAGATTGCCCATGGATTCCCGGCGATCCAGCAGATCATGAAAGTCCAGACTGCAACGCAGGTGCGGCAACAGCCGGGTACACAACGCCTTGTCATTCGCGGAAAAGGCCGGCAGGCCATGCGCCCGGGCGACCCGGAAGCCGATGATCCCCGACTGCGTGGCCAGATCCGCCCCCATCACATGGTAGACATCACTGGGCCGGGCATATTCGCGGTAGTAACGGCTGTTTTCCCATTCCGTCATGCTCATCAGGTCTTCAATGCAGTACACCTTGTCCACTGGCAAGCGCGCCAGGGGGGTGTCACTGGGGAAGTACTTGAACAGCGCGACCCGCCCCTCCACTTCCTGATTGCCGGCAACCAGCATCAGCGCCACATCCTCGGCATCGGCTACATGCAGGATGAGCGTAACGAAACGGGCCGCAAACAGCAGCCGCAACTCCTCCAGCGCATCATACAAATGCTCTGTGTGCAGAGCGCCGGAGTAGATCCGGCCGACGATGCGGTCATACTCGTCCAGCGACAGTTCCGGAACACGATCTGACATCAGCCTCTTCCTGCAAAGAACCAGCTCATTCATGGATCACTCGGCGGGTTGTCGAGCGGCTCCGGCCGCAACTGGACCGGGTCGCAACCGACTCGACGACAGATTTGGGCAGCACCTGACGCAGGCGCGCTACACCCCGGGCTTGCTGCCGGCGTGCTACATCCGTGGCGCCATGGGAGGCACCAGGCGCCTGTTACAGCCGCTCGATGATGGTCACGTTGGCCTGCCCGCCACCTTCGCACATGGTCTGCAGGCCATAACGCCCGCCCGTGCGCTCCAGCTCGTGCAGCAGCGTGGTCATCAGCCGTGCACCGGTGGCGCCGAGCGGGTGGCCGAGGGCAATGGCACCGCCGTTGACATTGGTTCTCGCCGGATCGTAGTCCAGCTCCTTCTGCCAGGCCATGACCACCGAGGCGAAGGCTTCGTTGATCTCCACCAGGTCGATGTCGGCCATGTTCATGCCAGCGCGCTGCAGTGCCCTACGCGTGGCGGCGATCGGCGCGGTCAGGTGCCAGATCGGATCATCTCCGAGTACCGTCAGGTTATGGATGCGCGCCCGCGGGGTCAGGTTGTAGCGCTTGAGCGCGGCTTCCGAAACCACCAGCAGTGCGGCCGAGGCATCGCAGGTCTGGCTGGACACGGCAGCGGTGATATCCGGGAACTGCGGATCGACCGGTTCCAGCGAGGCCATTTTCTCCAGCGTGGTATCGCGGGGCGTCTCATCCACTGCCAGCCCGTTGAGGGCGACGATTTCCCGCTCGAAACGGCCCTCAGCCGTCGCGCTCAGGGCCCGTCGGTGGCTTTCCAGGGCGAAGGCTTCCATATCCGCCCGGCTGACATTCCAGTGGCTGGCGATGCGCTGGGCGGCGTAGAACTGGTTGACCGGCTGGCCACCGAAGCGCGCCTGCCAGCCCTGGCTACCGGAGAACGGGTCGGGAAAGCCCAGCGGTTGGCCGGCGAGCATGGCCGAGGAGATCGGAATCCGGGTCATGGTCTGTACGCCGCCGACGGCGACCACGTCCTGGGTACCACTCATCACCGCCTGGGCGGCGAAGTGCACGGCCTGCTGCGAGGAGCCGCACTGGCGGTCGACCGTGGTGCCCGGTACGTTCAGCGGCAGGCCGGCGGCCAGCCAACTGGTGCGGGCGATGTCGCCGGCCTGGGAGCCGATGGTGTCGACGCAGCCGAAGATCACATCGTCATAGTCCTCGGCGGGTATGGCATTACGCTCGACCAGTGCCTTGAGTACATGGGCACCGAGGTCGATGGCGTGTACCTCGGCCAGGCTGCCCTTGCGCCGGCCGGTCGGGCTGCGCAGGGCATCAACTATGTAGGCTTGGGCCATGCTCTATTCCCCAAAGGTGAATTGCGGGCCGATGTGGGCATCGGGCGCGAGGATGGCGTTGGCCACCCGGGATTTGTGAAAGGCGCGATCACCCCAGGAGGAGTCCAGCGCCCAGGCGCGTTTCATGAACATCTGCAGATCGACTTCCCAGGTGTAGCCCATGGCGCCGTGGACCTGGATGCCATGGCGTGCAGCCAGCCAGGCGGCTTCGCAACAGGCCAGCTTGGCGTGGGAGACATGCAGGTCAGCGCTGGCTTCGCCATGCGCCAGGGCATGGGCGGCGCGGTACAGCACCGGCTTGGCGAACTCGATCTTGCCGGCAACGTCGGCCAGGTGATGCTTGACCGCCTGGAAGCTGCCGATCGGCTTGCCGAACTGCTTGCGCTGCACGGCGTAGTCCACTGACAGGTCGAGCATGCGCTGGGCCAGGCCGAGGCTTTGCCCGGCCACCGCCAGCGCACCACGGTTGAGGGTCTCGGCCCATACAGCGCGGCCCTGTTCGGCATCAAGGATCAGGCTCTGGGCGCTGGGGGTGAAGCTGACCCGGCTCAGGCGCCGGGAGCTGTCGATGCTCGGGTTGCGTTCGTAGCCGATGGCGTCGCGGCGCAGGCTGTGTACTTCGCCCTGATGTTCCAGCAGTACCACGTCGGCCAGGTGCACGTCGGCGATCAGCGGGTTGACGCTGTGGCCGACGGCGATGCGCACATTGCCTTCGGCGATGCGCCCAAGCATCTCCTCACGGCGCGCCGTGCCCTGCGGCAATGCATTGAGCAGGCCAGTGGCGACATAGGCGGTATCGGCCAGGGAGTCGGCGATGGCGTAGTAACCCAGCTCCTGGGTCAGCAGCGACCAGGCAATGTCGTCCATGCCCAGGCCGCCCTGTTCTTCGGGCACCGACAGCGCGGTCAGGCCCTGCTCGGCCATCTTGCCGCGTAACTCCGGGGAGCGACCATCGTCGGTATCCCAGATTTCGCGCAGCATTTCCGGCGGCGCTTCGGTCATCAGGAAGCGGCTGATCGCTTCGCGGAAGGCCAATTGGTCTTCGGTAAAGGTAAAGTCCATGTCGGCGTCCTCAGGCTTTCGGCAGACCGAGCATGCGCTCGGCAATGATGTTGCGCTGGATCTCGTTGGTGCCCGCGTAGATCGGGCCGGCCTGGGCGAACAGGAAGCCTTCCAGCCAGTTGCCGTGATCCACTGCCTCCGGTGCGTAGCCGTTCAGCTCACCGAACGGGCCAAGGATACGCATGGCGGTCTCGTGCATCTTCAGGTCGAGCTCGGACCAGATGACCTTGTTGATGCTGGCCTCGGCCCCGATCTTCGCGCCCTTCTCCACCAGACCGACGGTGTGATAGGCGGCCTGGGCATAGGCTTCGGCACCCATCCAGCTTTCGATCACCGCATCACGCACCCCGGGGTCACGTTCAGCGACCTGCGGGTTGGCCTGGTAGAGTTCAACCAGGCGTTTGGCGGTCTGCTGGAAACGTGCCGGGGAGCGCAGCAGCAGGCCGCGCTCGAAACCGGCGGTGGCCATCGCCACGTGCCAGCCCTGCCCTTCGGCGCCGAGCAGGTTGCTCGCCGGCACCCGCACGTCGTCGAAGAACACTTCGGCGAACGCTTCCTTGCCGTTCAGCGCCTTGATCGGGCGCACGGTGACGCCGGGGCTGTCCAGCGGCACCAGCAGGTAGCTCAGGCCATGATGGCGGCTGCTCTGCGGGTCGGTACGGAACAGGCCGAAAATCCAGTCGGCGAAGATCGCGCGGGTCGACCAGGTCTTCTGGCCGTTGATAACGAAGTCGTCACCGTCACGCAGCGCCTTGCTGCGGATCGCTGCCATGTCGGAACCGGCACCGGGTTCGGACCAGCCCTGTGCCCACATATCCTCACTGGAGGCGATACGCGGCAGGAAGTGGCGTTTCTGCTCCTCGGTGCCGAATTCCATCAGCGTCGGCCCCAGCAGCAACTGGCCATTCTGGTTGACGCGCATCGGCGCACCGGCGGCGTAGTATTCCTCTTCGAAGATCAACCATTCGATCAGGTCGCAGCCCCGTCCACCCAGGTGTTCCGGCCACATGACCATGGACAGCCGGCTTTCATACAGTTTGCCTTCCCAGGCACGGTGTTCCTCGAAACCTTCGCGGGTGTCATAGCTGGCCAGCGGCTGGCTGGGCACATTGGCCTGCAGCCAGGCGCGTACTTCAGCGCGAAAGGCTTGTTGTTTGGCGGTATAGGTCAGTTGCATGGCATGCTCTCAGAAGCTGGCTTCGCGCTTTTCAACGAAGGCGCGACGGGTCTCGGCGGAGTCCGGCAGGGTGTAGGCTTCCAGCGTGAAGCCCTGCTCCCAGCGGTACTTGTCTTCCAGGTTGCCGTCCTCGATGCCGTTCAGCGCCTCCTTGGCGATGCGGATCATGGCCGGGCTCTTGGCGGCGATGCGGCTGGCGATATCACGGGCGGTGGCGGCCAGCTCCTCGCGTTCGACCAGGCGCTCGATGAAGCCGTACTGCATGGCGTCCGGTGCGGTGACCGTCTCGCCAGTGAAGAACATGTAGCGCACCTTCTGCACCGGGAACAGGCGTTGCAGGTGGGCGCCGCCACCCATGGCGCCCCGGTCCACTTCCGGCAGGGCGAAGGTGGCGCAGCGCGAGGCCACCACGATGTCCGCCGCACCGGTCATGCCGATGCCGCCGCCAAGAACGAAACCGTGTACCGCGACGATCACCGGTACCGCGCAACGATGAATCGCCTTGAAGGTGGCGTAGTTTCCGGCGTTGACCTTGACGATCAGTTCCGGGTGCGCGTCCAGTTCCTTGATATCGACGCCGGCGCAGAAGCCACGCCCTTCGGAACGGATGATCAGCACGCGGACTGCCTCATCGGCGCCCAATGCGTCGATCTGCGCCGCCAGCGCCAGCCACTCGCTGCTGTCCAATGCATTGACCGGGGGCTTGTTGATCACCAGCTCGGCAACGCCCTGATTGATTTCCACCTTGAATGCGGTAGTCATGCTTGGGTTCTCTCGTGTTGATCGGCGGCCTGCTCCGCCGGGGATTGTTGCGATTGCTGCATGCGTTGGCACAGGCGCAGCAGACAGGCCTCGGCCTCGTCAGCGATTTCGTGGATGATCTGCTCGCAGCTCTGCAACTGGTCGATGGCTGCGGCCACCTGGCCACTGGGCAGGATGCCCTCGTCCGGGAAGCCCTCGACCATCGAACGTTGCAGCAGCACCGGCTGGTTGGCCGCCATGATCACCTGGGACATGGCGCCCGGGTCGTCCTTGATCGCCTTGAAGAAGGTCCTGATCATGTGCCCGGTGGTCATGCCGGTCTGCGCCTTCCATTTGCGCGCACTGTTCAGCGCGATCCACAGCCGGCCGACCGGGCCGGCCGCTTCCAGCTTGTTGATGAAGGGGTTTTCCACCATGCGGTGGCGCATGCCATCGACCGCCAGGGTGACGCGGATCTGCTGGGTATCCCTGGTTGCCAGATAGCGCTGCAGGGTGGCCTTCGGCGTCGGCGAGTCACTGCTCATCATGAAGCGGGTGCCCATGGCGATGCCCTCGGCACCAGCGGCCAGCGCCGCGGCCAGGCCGCGACCGGTGGAATAGCCCCCGGCGGCAATCACCGGCACCTCAACGGCAGCCAGTACCTGCGGCAGCAGGATGGTGGTGGGCACACCGCCGGTATGACCGCCGCCCTCACCGCCCTGGATGGTGATCATGTCCGCGCCCAGCTCGACCGCCTTGAGCGCATGCTTGAGCGCACCTACCGTCGGAATGCACAGCACGCCGGCATCCTTGAAACGCTGGATGGTGTGCTTGTCCGGGCCGCGACCGTAGCTCACCGCACGCAAGCGGTACTGCACGGCCAGATCGACACACTGGGCAGCGTTATCCTGGAACATATGGAAATTGAGACCGAAGTTGCTGCCACCGGTGGCGGCAATCACCTTCTGGATCTCACCCTCCAGTTGCTCGGCGGCGATGGTCGCCCCAGCCAGAAAACCGAAGCCGCCGGCGCGCGTGGTGGCGATCACCAGGTTGGCGTCCGAGACCCAGCCCATCGCCGTCTGCACGATCGGGTAACGGCAGCCCAGGGCCGCGGTCAGGCGTGTGTGCAGGGCGCTCATCAGCCGCGCTCCCCGGCCTGGGCCTTGTTCGCCGCGGCCATCGCCTTGCCGTCGAAGCCACCCAGCTTGTCGCCGGAGACCTGCTCGTTGTGCACGTGGGCGAAGTGGTGCCAAGCGAACACCGCTTCCATGCCGGTACGCTTGCCCTGCAGATCCTCGATATGGTTGACCGCCTGCTTGGTCAGCGCCAGGCCCATGCGCGGCTGCTGGGCGATGCGCTGGGCGATGTCCAGGGTGGCGCTTTCCAGTTCCTCACGCGGCACTACCCGGTTGACCATGCCCAGCTCGTAGGCACGGGCAGCCGGCATGCGGTCGCCGAGCATGAGGAATTCCTTGGCGATACGCGGGTGCATCTCGAAGGCGTGGGCGAAGTACTCCACGCCGGGGATGCCCATGCGCACCACCGGGTCCTGGAAGAAGGCGTCGTCGCTGGCGACGATCAGGTCGCAGACCCAGGCCAGCATCAGTCCGCCGGCGATGCAACCGCCCTGGACCATGGCGATGGTCGGCTTGGGCATCTCGCGCCAGCGCCGGCACATGTTCAGATAGACTTCCTGCTCACGCACATAGAGAAACTCACCACCCGGCTTGTTGGTGTGATCCCACCACAGGTGCTTGTGCTCGAAGGATTTGGTCACATCCCGTCCCGGGGTGCCGATATCGTGCCCAGCCGAGAAATGCTTGCCGGTCGAGCACAGCACGATGACCTTGACCTCATCATCATTGATGGCACGGCGAAAACAATCGTCGAGCGCGTAGGTCATCTGCGAGTTCTGCACGTTGTTGTACTGCGGGCGACTCATGGTGACGATCGCCACGCCCTGCTCCACCCGGTAGGACACCGGCTGTTCGGTCTCATAGACCGCCGTGTCCTCACGCTCGACGAATTCGCTCATCCACGCACCTCCTCTGCCGTGCGGATACCCGCCGGGTTGCCCTTGAGCTGGCGGGCACGCAGGTTGTGCGGGTCCATCCGGGCAATGATCGCCATTTGCTCGGCGGTCGGATGCGGGGTTTCACCCAGGTTATCGACCTTGAGCAGCGGGAAGCCGGTACGCTCCTGCACCAGCTCGAAGTCCACGCCCGGATGCAGCGACAGCACCCGCGCCGCATGATCCGGGCCGTTGAAATCCATCACGCACAGGTCGGTAATCACCCGGCCAATACCCATCAGGTCATTGCGCATGCCCGGTGCCCAACGCTCGGGATTGAAACCGACCCCGGAGACCATATCCACCTCCCCTTCGACGAACACCCGCTTGCTGTGGTTGGGGATGAAGAAGGAGTTGAGATGGTTGATGCTGTTGCCCGGCAGGCCGCGCACACCGAGCATCGCCACCTTGGGCTTGGCGTAGTCGCCGATCACCGACAGGTTGCTCTGCGCCCAGCGGTCGACCTGGGTTGGCCCAACCATGGCGTGGCGGCGACCATGCCAGACGCAGTCGAACACCCGCTCGAAGGGCAGATAGCCGGAATACTTGGGCACATAGTCGCCACGCGGGCCAACCGGAATCGGCTCCTCGACCAGAAATGCCTCGCTGTCGGTCATCAGCAGTTCGGGGCTGTGGCTGATCTTTGCCAGACTGGCGCCCAGCCGCGGAATGATGCCCAGGCCCGAGGCCAGCAGCTCGCCATTGTCGCGCCAGGCTTCGGAGGCAGCGACGATCATCAGTTCAGCCAGGCTGAAAGGGGTGGAACTCATGGTCTTTACTCCTCAGAACGTCGGCAGGGGCAGACTGGCCATGCGCTCGGCACCGCCGTTGCGCTCGCAGTAGTCGGCTTCGCTGCAGTTGACATAGGTATCCAGGTAACGCTGCCAGCCGTTGTCTTCGCTGGCGCTGTCGCTGTAGTCCTTCAGGTGCTGCATGTCCCAGCCGTAGGCCGGACCACAGGCGGTGGGGTGCGCACCCAGCGGCGCCTCGACTACACCGGTGACCATGGAACGCTCGAAGGTCGCAAAGCGCGCGGTGGCGGCATCCAGTTCCAGGCGCTCCTCGACCACCTCGGCGGAGACGAAGCACTGTTTGGAGGCGCGTGCCACATGGTGATCGAAGTACACGTCGTTACCGGTGATCAGGGTGTTGCCCAAACGGTCGGCACGATTGACGTGGACAAAGGCCACATCAAGCTCCAGTGCCGGCATCGCCAGCAGCACTTCACCATCGGCATAGGGTGAGCTGATCAGTTTCAGCTCCGGATTATGGGTCAATACGTCGGTGGCCAGACCAGCGCGGGCCGGCAGGAACGGCAGGCGCATGGCAGCAGCCTTGAGCCCCCATTGGAACAGACCTTCATCCAGCTCCATGACATCCAGCGTCCCGGCTTCGCGGGCCTTGCGGAAATAGGGTTCCAGCGGAATGGCGTCCATGGTGGCGAAACCGAAGATCAGCTTCTTGACCTTGCCGGCGGCGCACAGCATGCCGACTTCCGGGCCGCCATAGGCGACTACCGTCAGGTCCTTCACGTCGCTGCGCAGGATCTCACGCACGATTGCCATTGGCTTGCGCCGTGGCCCCCAGCCCCCAAAACCGATGGTCATGCCATCGCGCAATTGGCCCACTGCATCGGCCGCGGTCATCAGCTTGTTCATTACTGCTCCTCCTGACGGCCAGCACCGAAATCGTGTCCCCAGATGCTGACCTTGGTGAATTCAAAGGCGGTGTGCTGGTCCCAGTCGACCTGCAGGCCACCCCAGCCATATTCCAGATCGAAACCGGAAGGGGTCTTCATGTAGAAGGACGTCATGCGGTCGTTGAGATGCTGGCCAAGGGTCGCCGACAGCGGCACGCCATGGGCCACGCGCCGGTCATGGGCGCGGCCGACCTCGGTCATCGAATCGACCTCGACCATCACGTGCACGCACTTGCTCGGCACCTCGTACTCGGCAATCGCCAGGCTGTGGTGCCGGGCATTGCCGCAGTGCAGGAAGTGGATACGCGTGGCAGGCGCGTCGGGGACGGGACGGAAATTGAAGATGTCGGAAATCTTGAAGCCCAGCACATCCTGGTAGAACGCCGCGCATTCATCGAAGTTGGGCGTCGGCAACACCGTATGGCCCAGTCCCATGTCGCCGGTGAGGAAACGCGGTACGCCCTGCGGCGAGACAAAGGGCTCGCAGTCAGACAGATAACCCCAGGTCAGCTCATGCTGGTTGCCCGCAGGGTCCTGCAGCAGTGCGGCTTCGTTGACCTTGCGCTGAGCGCAGAACTCGGAATCTGCCAGCTGGTACTCGACACCGGTGGCGTCCAGCTTGGCCAGCATGGCGTCGAAGGCCGGCTTGCTGCCCAGCGACCAGCCCGAAGCCAGGTAGCGCTCCTCCGCACCTTCGACAACGAGCATACGGAAAGGACGGTCATCCATCTTGATGTACAGCCCGCCGCCGGGTGCCGGGCTGGTCATCATGCCCAGCACATTCTCGGCATAGTGCTGCCACTTCTGCACATCGCCGATCTGCGCAACGAAATAGCTCAACGCTCGAATCTCACTCATGCCGCCACTCCTCATTCAGGGCCTGTAAAGCATGAATGGATTGTTGCGCGCGGCCATGGCGCATTCATCGTCCATTGAGACTAAAGGGGTTTTGGTCAGGGCAACGGGCAAAAAAAAGGTCGTCCATGGCTACCCAGGGACGACCAAACCGAACCTTTACGGTATCGGACAGCACAACATATGCATTACATGTACAGGATCACCAGCTCATTGATCACCGCCGGGCGCTCCTGGCCGACGACGTGGATATTGCACTCCAGCACCAACTGGGTCCCACGCGGCAGCGCCTCCACCGACTTGACCCGGGTGCGCGAATGCAACAGCGAACCAGCCGGTACCGGACTCGGAAAACGCAACCGTTCGGAGCCATAGTTGACCATGTTGGTGAAGCCGGTGACCTCGAAGGCGAGCGGCACCTGCATACGTGACATCAGCACCTGCACCAGCGCACCGTGGGCGATGGTGCCGCCGAACGGGCTTTCCTTGCGGGCACGCTCGGGATCGGTGTGGATCCAGTAGTCGTCGCCGGACAGCGCGGCGAACTGGTTGATCAGCTCCTGGTCCACCAGGATCTGGTTGCTCCAGTCACTGAACTGATCAGAGACCAGCGCCTTCAGCGCGGCGATGTCCTTGACATCGATCTTCTGTCTGGCCGGCCCGGCATCCGCCGCTGGAGCGGGCGGCGCCTTGGGTACTTCGTCCCGCTGCTCCAACGCGACGTCAACGCCGGTATAACGCAGCAACACACTGCCATCGTCCCTGACCCGGGCCCGTACCGGCTTGACTCGCATGCCCACCTCGATCTGCTCGGGGTCGAGGCCGATCAGGGTAGTGTTCATGCGCACCCCTTCATCCAGCTCCACCACCGCCAGGATCTGCGGCTCGGCGCTGGCGAATTCAGGCAGCGTCGGCACACGTGCCACGGTATAGGTGTACAGGGAGCCGGCCCCGGAAACCTCTTTCCAGGTCAGATCATGTGACCAGCAATGGCTGCAATGGCGCCGCGGATAGAACACCCACTGCTGACAGCTGTTGCACTGCTGCAGCATGACTCGGCCATCCTTCAGGCCATCCCAGAAAGGTGCGGAAATCGCTGTCGGCAGCGGCATAGGTTTGTTGCTCATGCTCAAGCTCCCTGAAGAATCAATGCGCCCTGCTCGCTCATGACACCACCTGTGCCAGAAACGAACACCTGATCGCAGACCTTGAGCTGGCGGTCACCGGCCTTGCCGGCCACCTGCTGATAGGCCTCGACCACCTGCGAGAAACCACCGGCTGAGCCGGCCTGACCGAAACTGAGCTGACCACCATGGGTATTCATCGGGAAATTGCCCTTGTAGGTCAGGTCGTTCTCCAGGATGAAACGCATGCCCTCGCCCTTGGCGCAGAAGCCGGCATCCTCCAGGCTGAGCAGCACGGTGATGGTGTAGCAGTCATAGATCTGCGCCGCCTGCACATCGGCGGGCTTGAGCCCGGCCATGGCGAAAGCACTGCGCGATGCCGGGCCGACCGGGGTCTCGGTCATGTCCGGCGAGTAACTGGGTGATTTGTAGCCCAGCCGCTCACCGAAACCGGTCACATAGGCCGGGCGTCCCTTGCTACGCATGGCCAGTTCCTTGGAGGCGACGATCACCGCCGCACCACCGGCCACCGGCATGACGATCTCGAGAATGTGCAATGGGTCGGCGACCATCTTGCTGTTGAGTACATCCTCTATGCTCAGGTTCTGACCACGGAAAATCGCATCCGGGTGGGCCTGGGCGTTGAAGCGCTGATCCACGGCGATCTTCGCCATGGCCCGCTGGTCATAGCCATACTGCGCCGCATAGCGCTGGGCGATCATTGCGTAGCCGGTATTCTGCCCCATATGTCCGTAAGGCAGATCGAACTCGGCCTCCGGCGCACCGTACTGGGTGCTGTGGCCACCGAAACGCATGGCCCGGGCCATGGCCGAAGGGTCATCGTCCGGCCCGAACGGTGCCATGCGCTGTGGAATCACGCAAAGCACCGCCTGGCAGATACCCAGCTCGATGGCGGCTGCCGCACGCCAGATCATGCCGACTGCGGTGGTGCCACCCAGGTCGACCACCTCGGCGAAGTTGACCGCAATCCCCAGATACTCGGCAGCCATGGCTGGCACGAAACTGGAGGCTTCATGGAAATGCGGCCCATTGATGCACAGGCCATCGATATCGCTGGCCTTGAGCCCCGCATCGGCCAATGCCTGCGCCGCCAGGTCCGCCACCTGCTCCAGATGGAACATCTGCGGCGCCGTGGCGTATTTTTCAGGCTTGTATTGTGCGGCGCCGACAATGGCGGCCGTCCCTTTCAGACCCATGGTTGTCCTCCCATCAGGCGGTTGCACTCGGTTGCGTTTCATTGTCAGAGTCAGCCTGACCTGCTTCATCGTCCATAAGGCCTACATTGGAGCATTTTCCTCCAGACCGCTGGCCAAACGGACTAGGACGCTGTCGCCGTTTTATCTGATCATCGGCGCCGGCTGGTCTGCATTTACCTGCGTTGCGCCGGATCGATGCAACGTACCGGAGGTCATCGCCAGGCAGTCCCGGCCAGATAGTTGACCATTACAAGGACGCCACCATGATAAGAAGAATATCCCATGGCCTGCTGCTCAGCGGTCTCGTGCTCGGCAGTTGCGCCCAGGCTGCCCTGCCGGACAATGTCCAACTGCAGCGCGACACCCTGCGCTCGCTGACATTGACTCTGCAACTACAGGCTGAAGGCATGTACTCACTGCAGCGCAAGGAATTGCAGCAGGATATGCAGCAACTGCAACAACTGCTGACCCAGGCCGGTCATACTCACAACGGCTACCCCGAAACCCTGAAGCTCACCCTGAGTGCACTGGAAAAGGGCCACCCACCGACCACCGAGGACCTGGACCAGCTGCATGAACAGGCGATCATCCTGATCGACAACTGGCACAACCCGGATACCGACGCTCCCTACCTGCCGCTGCTGGCTGCGGAGTATCTGGCCATGCGCTATGCCTTCAGCAGCTATATCGGCAATCCGTCGCCCAACTCCCATGAACCGGGCCGCTATTACACCACCGATACCCATGAGCTACTGCCGCAACTTGACCAGCAACTGGCGGACATTCTGGTCGGCAGCGACGACAACAGCCTGTCGGCGCGCTGGGTCATGCTGCACCACGCGCTGTCCGATACCCACGACGGCTGGACCCGTACCCGTTCAGGCAATGCTTTCGCGCCCATCGTACTCATTCGCAACGCCAGAGCCTTCGGTGATCAACTGAGTCGAGTGCTGGATACCTCGGACAACGTTGCCGAGCAATAGAATAGCCCTAGAATATCCTGCAAAAAAAAGCCGAGTCGCATTATGCGACTCGGCTTTTTATCAATGCGACTGCAACCAGCGTAATGCGATTGCAGTCAGTCTCCTCACATCACCTCAACGGCCCATCGCCCGCAGACGGTCAGGAGTGAACTGGGTCGGGTCCATTTCCCCCTTGTTCAGGATCGCTGCGCGCTGGCGCTCATTGGATAGCGTGTAACCGACGTACCCGCCACTGTTCAGATCATGGAAGAACGCTGCACCCGCCTGCCATGCCTGGGTATCGGGATGGTAGTAGTAGTTGACGATCGCATGCTTCCACAATTCACCTCGACTGTCGTAGTTATCTGCCAGTACCGCGTGCCAGGTATCCTCGTCGAGGAACAGCTTGCGCTTGCCGTATACGTGGCGACTACCGGACTTGACCGTGGCCTCCAACACCCAGACCCGGCGCAGCTCATAACGCAGGTAGTCCGGATTGGGATGATTGACTGTCAGCAGTTGGTCATACTTCACATCCTTGCCATGTACCTTGTAGGCATTGGCGGGCACGATGACTTCCTGCTTGCCGATCAGCTTCCAGTCATAGCGGTCGGGCGCGCCGTTGAACAGACGGTCCTCGTCGATGGTCATCAGGCCGTTACTGCCACCCAGCGGCTGATCATAGCCGTACCCCGGAGCCAGACGTACCCGCCGTGTGCCGGTGTTGTAAGACCAGGCCGTACGCGGTGCGGTCTTGTAGTTGTAGGGCTCATGGTTGAGCGAGGTGTTACCCCGCTCGCGCAACGGCAACAGCACCTCGGTGGTGCAATAGGCCGATACACCATCGTCGGTATGCGGACGCAGATTCGGATCCGGATCCATCGGCGGTGCCAGGCATCGACCATGCGAGCGGCCCCAACCGATACTGCCGTTGGCGGTTACCGAGGCAATATCGCGAATTTCATCCTGGGTCCAGGCACGGAACGGCAGTTGGT
This sequence comes from Pseudomonas sp. MYb185, assembly GCF_002979975.1. Lineage (GTDB taxonomy): Bacteria > Pseudomonadota > Gammaproteobacteria > Pseudomonadales > Pseudomonadaceae > Halopseudomonas. The sequence continues at coordinate 317,320 of NZ_PCQD01000002.1, forward strand.
GGTTCCACAGCACTTCCATAGCGCTTTTCGGAATCGGGAAAGGTACATATCCCAGACCGGTATAACCGAAACCGTCATCCACGATCTGGGCATTCAGCGCGTTCCACTTTGCCCGCTCACACACCACCTCGGGGTAGGCGAACTCGCGGCGGCCTTCATAGACGTTGATCTTGTAGGTATCCGGGTAACGCTTGAACATCGCCTGCTGACCTTCGGTCAGTTGCTCGGCATGTTCAGCCATGTTGGCAGCGGTGATCACCAGGATCGGCTGATCCGCCGCATAAGGGTCGACCGGATGCGCACCACTGTGCGGCGGCGCATCCCAGCCAGGCACCTTGCCCACATACAGGCCCTTGAACTCGGGAATGGTGCCGGCGGCGTTGCCGGCACGTTCGGCGCCGACACAGGTCAGATCCTGACCCAGGCGTTCCGCCTCTTCTGGTGAAACCGCGGCATTGGCAAGGCCTGCAAACGCCATGCTGATGGCGGCGGCCAGGGAAACTACTACACCATGTCTACTCATTATTCTTATCTCCACAGGGTAAGCGCGACCTTCATCCATTATTGCGTCAACAGCTATCGGCTCATCGTCTGATCAGACTAAACAGCCGACAGGCTGGCGCTGAAAGTCGCTTTCGTATTCATTCAGAAAGAGTACTTGGCCGAGAATGTCAGATAGTCACGGTCAGCCAGCATGCGGTTGCGGCCCGGGTCACCCGAGTACAGGTACGCTGTATAGGTCGTATTCAGCTCCAGGTTACCCAGGTACTTGAAGGTCGCCCCCAGTGACATGCGCTTGTCACCCTGACCTGCCGAGATGGTGCCCTTGAGCGGCGTATTGCCCTCGACCACATGCGCCCAGTTCACCGGTATGTTCAGATCCCAGCCGGAGAAGACGCCCGGGTAGGACAATACCGCCTGCAGGGTGTAGGCCGTGGAGGTCTTGGTCTGCCAGGAGGTATCGGTCTTGTAGGTGTAGTCCTTGTTGTCGCCGACCTTGTCCACGTCATCGGCGCGCACGTGCACCACTTCGCCCATCAGCGTGGTCGACTTGGCCCAGGGCATGTCACCCAACGCGCGGATAAAGCTCAGTTGCATCTGCTGACCGGAGCCGGTGGTCAACTGGTTACCGGCCAGCAGGACGGGTGCACCAGTGCGGTAGGACCATTCACCGCCAACCTGGGTATCACCGACGCTGGTGGAGAAGCTCATACCGGTCAGTTTGATGTCTTCGATATATTCAATTTCATAGCTCTGGAAAGTCGGAGCAATGGTTACACCGGCAGGATTGCGATCATGATAGCGGACATGGAAGAAGCCCAGCTCGGTGGTCAGCGTCGGTCGATACATGGCTCGAATACCATACTGGCCACTATCGCGCGGCTCATTGGTACCAGCGTATGCCGCATTGAAACCTGGCCCAAGGATCATGAACTCACGCCCCGGCCCGGTCACATCCGAGGTCGACAGGAAGGAACCCACCGGGTTCAGTTCATTGCCCTTCCACTCATACTGCACATAGGCGGACAGACCGAAGTCCGGATTGACCTCCCAGCTGGCCGATACCTGGCCAACCGGCAGCATGATGTCCTTGACCTCGATACCCGGCTGACCGGCGTTGACCACGTTCACCGGGCCCTGTACCCCATTCACCCCGGGATAGAACAGACCTTCACCCCAAGCCACCATATGCCGGCCGGCCTTGACTCCCAGACGCTGGCGGTTGGGCAGGTCGAAGTCACCGAATACGTAGGCATCCAGAAAACGGCTGCGGCCACCAGAGTATTTCTTCGCATCGCTGGTGAAGCGGTCGTGCTCGCCATCCTTGTTGACCGTGCCGGGCGAGTCATTGTCGTTCTTGCTATGGTAGACGTCATCGTAGAAGGTACTACCGCGAAGCACCGCACCGTAGTTGTCCTTGCGCAGAATCAGTTCACCCAGCGCGGTAGCCCGGTGAGTAGTCAGTGAGTGACGGTCGAAGTTGCGGTTGCCGTCATCGGCGTTGGCCTGGCCATCCAGCAGTTTGGAGTCGGCATTCTTCATGCGAATACCGATACCGTAACTGGTAGTCACCGACCAGTCGATAGTCGCTCCGTTGTCAAAGCGGAATGTCTCGCCGGCTTGTAGGTCTTGGGAAGAGAATGCGGCGATGGCGATGGCCAGTGAGGCGACCGCAAACCCTGTCGAGCTCCGCTGCATGACCTTCTTGTTATTGTTCTTCATAACGAACTCCTGCGTTCAGGTGAAACAACTTGCCTGTTGTTTTTTGTTAAACATGGATGTCTTCAGTTGCTACAAACGTCTGTCCCCCACTGCTGGACAGGCCGAAGCGCCAGGCTTCGCCGTCCAGAGTGCGGGTCAGCACTCCCTCGTCCCTGAGGAAATTGATGTGGGCCAGGGTTTCCCCGATGGCCATCAGCAGATCGAAACTGCCGCGAATTCTTGGAAACAGCACCGGGCGCAGCTCGGCCACTGTCTTCGGCCGATCCAGCGCCGCCACCAGCGCTTCCAGATGGCTGTCATGATGCTGCTGCAACTGACCCAGCCGATGGTGCAGGCCGTGGAAGGGCCGCTCGTGGGCCGGCAGCACCAACACCGAGTCGGGTAGATTGCGAAAGCGCCGCAGTGAGGCCAGCCAGTCACCCAACGGGTTGGCTTCCGGTTCGCTGACATTGACGCAGACGCTGGAAGTAATGCGCGGCAGGATCTGGTCACCAGCAATCAGCAGTTGGTCGTCTTCGTTGTAGAGACAGGCATGCTCGGGTGAATGCCCTGATCCGATGACGATCCGCCAGCAACGATTGCCGATCTTCAGCAGGTCGTTCTCGCGCAACCGGCGGAAGCTGGTGGGTGCGTCGATGTCATAGGACATCTGGCTGAGCATGGGTTGGAACTCGGTCACCTCCTGCTCGCTCAGGCCGCAGCGCTGATAGAACTGTGAGAATGCCCAGTTCGGCTCATCCCCCTTGGGTGGGACAACGAACATCGACTGGTACTCACCGAAGCTCATGTAGGCCGGGCATTGGAAGCGGTCCACCAGCCAACCGAACAGGCCGCTGTGGTCATAGTGGAAGTGCGTGACGATGACTGCCAGCACCGGCGCACCGGAGAACACCTCGGCGAACACGCTTTCCCAGACCTGCTTGCTCTGCGGCGTGTTCAGCCCGGTATCCACCACCACCCAGCCATGCTCATGACGCAGCAGGTACAGGTTGATGTGATCCAGGCCGAACGGCAGCGGCATGCGTAGCCATAGCACACCCGGCGCCACTTCCTGGGTATGTCCCGGCTGTGGCGGTTCGGGCCAGGGAAAGCTCAGGCTATCCCTGACATCCTGTTGGTGCAGATCCAGGCCGCTCATCAGGTTTCTCCGACGAATGCGGGTAGGCCGGCCCGGGCCAGCGCCTCGGCATCGAATGGCACATAGCTGCCGGCCTGGTCATCCTTGATGAACAACGGATCGTCGAACAGCTCGGGGTTGTAGCCCTGGCGTTGCAGGTCGATCTTGCGCAGCTTGAAGGTACTGGTCATGTCTGCCATGGCCGATACCCGCACGAACACCGGCACCGCGTAGTGCGGCAGGCGTTGGCTGGCAAAGGCGAAGAAGGCCTGCGGGTCGAAATCCTGCCCCGGCTGCATCAGCACCGCGGCCATGCCGGCACGGCCTTCGTGTTGCGGCACCCGCACTCCGTAGATATTGATCAGTTCCAGACCTGGGAAGTCGCCCAGCGCATCGGCCACTTCCAGGGTCGAGACGTTCTCGCTCTTCCAGCGGAAGGTGTCACCGATGCGGTCGACGAAATAGCAGTAGCCATCCTCGTCGTAACGCAGCAGGTCGCCGGAGGCCCACCAGGCATCCCCGTCGCTGAATACATTGCGCAGGATCTTGCCTTCGGTTGCCTCGGCCGAGGTATAGCCCTCGAAGCGCCCGGCGCCGATGTCCGGCAGGTTGATGATCATGCCCACTGCCTCGCCGACTTCTCCCGGCTGGCAGTGGATATAGCGCCCCTCGGCATCACGCAGGTGGGTCTGCGTGCCAGTGTCGTACTTGAGCAAACGCAGATTGGTCTTGTCCCAGAACGGCACCCGACCGCAGGAACCGACACGGTTATCGACGTTCAGTACCGCAGCATTGGCCTCGGTGGCGCCCCACCCCTCGAACACATCCAGCTCGCCGAAACGTTCGATCCAACGGCTCCACACATCCTTGCTCAACCCGGCACCGAGCATGCAGCGCAGACCATGGGAGCGGTCGTCCGGCTGCGCCGGCTTGTTCAGCAGGTAGCGACAGATCTCACCGATGTACTGGAAAATGCTCACCCGGTGCTGGCGAATATCCTGCCAGAACTGGCTGGCGCTGAACTTGCGGCGGAACACGATCGATGCGCCAGCGGCCAGCGCGGTGGAGGTCACCGAGGTAGCGGCGGCACCGTGGTACAGCGGCAGGCAGCAGTAGAAGATATCCTCGGGGGTGACTCCCAGGGTCACTTCCATGACATCACCGGAAGTCATCCAGCGCATATGACTGTATTTCGCCGCCTTGGGCAGCCCGGTGGTACCCGAGGTGAAGATGTACAGCATGTCATCCTCGGCCTTGATGCCGGCACGCAGGGCGACGTCCGGACGCTCACGCGAAGCATCCATTACCTGGGTATGGAACTGCTGATCCAGACTTGCCGGCAGCGCGGCGCGATCCACCGGCTTCTCCGTGTCGGTCACCAGCCAGCGCGGATAGTCGGCGGTCTGTTCGGTCTCGAGAAAGCCACCCAGGCATTCTTCACCGATCACCACCGCCCTGGCCGCGGTGGACTGCAGCGCGTGCAGCAGGGCCCGGCCATTGAGGTGGTAGTTGAGGAAGGCCGTGACGGCGCCGATCTTGGTCAGGCCAAACCAGCAGAAGAAGAAATCCGGGCGATTCTCCATGGCCATGGCACAAACATCACCGGGCTTGATGCCGCGGGCCAGAAAGGTATTGGCATACTGGTTGGCGCGCTCGTCCACCTCGCGGTAGCTGAAGCGCTGCTCACCATAGACCAGAAAATCCCGCTCGCCGAAGCGCTCCACCTGGGTCTCCAGCCGGTCTGCCAGCGTGTAAAGCTGCGTCGGCTTGATGCGGCTGGCCGCTACCGAGCGCAGGTCCAGCTTGGCCTGGGTCTGTTCGCGCGTGGGCAGGCTGTGGCTGACCGTTTCTTGTTGTTGTGCCAGGGATGTGCTCATGACAACTCCTCCAGAGAGCGTGCGTCCGCAGTGGGGTAATCGATGTATCCTTCGGGGCCGGGGGAATACAGGGTGTGGCGGTCGAATTCAGCCAGCGGCAGATCGTCCCGAATGCGCGCCACCAGATCCGGGTTGGCAATGAAATGGCGACCGAAGGACACGGCGTCGGCCAGGCCATCGGCAACCATCTGCTCGGCGCTGTCAGGCTCGAAACCATCATTGACGATCAGTGGTCCGCGGAAGGCGGCACGCGCCACGGCGAAGGCATCGATCTTGCGGGTATGCGCACGCATGATGTGCAGGTAGGCCAGCTGCAGGCCGTCCAGCCCACGCAGCAGCGCATCCAGGGTTGCCGCCGGATCGCTGTCGGCGATGTCGTTGAACTTGTTGCCGGGACAGAAGCGCACGCCGACCCGGCCCGGCCCGATGGCCTCGGCCATGGCCTGCAGCACTTCCAGCGCAAAGCGCACCCGGTTGTCGACGCTGCCGCCGTATTCATCGGTGCGCAGGTTGGCGTTCTGCGACATGAACTGCATCGGCAGATAACCGCTGGTGCAATGCAGTTCAACACCGTCGAAACCGGCCTCGCGGGCGTTCAGCGCCGCCTGGCGGTAGTCTTCAATGACCTGGCGGATATCCTCACGGCTCAGCGCGGCGGGCATATCGGTATCGGCCATGCCCACCACATCGGTGAACAACTGGGTCTGCGCCGGCACCGCCGAGGGTGCCACGGTACGACTGCCAGCGGGTTTGTTGTGGTGTGTGGCCACGCGTCCGCAGTGCATCAACTGCAGCACGATCTGACCGCCGGCGGCATGCACCGCCTCGGTGACCTGGCGCCAGGCATCGATCTGCGCCTGGCTGTAGATCGCCGGGGTGCGGCAGTAGCCCAGGCCATCGGCCGAGGGTGAAGTGCCTTCGGCGACGATCAGGCCGGCCGATGCGCGTTGTGCGTAGTATTCGACCATGACCGACGTCGGCACTGCCTCGCTGTCGGCACGGCTGCGGGTCATCGGTGCCATGACAATGCGGTTGGCCAGTTGCAGCTCGCCGAAATGGGTGGGTTGCAGTAATGGATTCATGCGCCCACCCCCTCAGCGAACACGGATCTTCGGCGCCGGGGTATCAGCCCGCATGCGCCGCAGGAAATGTTCGACCGGGGCCGGCTCCGCCACCTCTGGCAATGTCTCGCGCTCGGGGGCGTTGGCCCAGAATTGCTGCCACGACGGGAACAAGGCCTGGAAGGTACCGTAGTAGGGCTCGCGGCCCGGCCAGCGCATCTTCATGTCGCCGATCGGCGGCTTGTTCAGATCGGTCGCGTACCAGTAGCAGGGCAGCCGGCGGCGGAAGAACCACTCGCCATCGACACGTTCGTAATCGTCCCAGTAGAGCATCTGCATGATCACCCACTCGGCGCCGGTTTCATGCTCGTTCTTCGAATACACCACGCCAACGGCATGATCGACATCGACGAACTCGATGATGTGCTGCCCAACATGATGGGAGGTGCCAGTGAACTGGTGACGCAGGGTGTCATCGACCCAGCTCTTGAGATGGGCGCGACCGACCTTGCCACCGCCAACCCGGATATCCGGCGCGAACAGATTGACGTGGGCATCCAGGTCGCGCATATCCAGCGACAGGGAGTACTTACCCGCCAGTTGACGGATGGCCTCGATCGACTCCAGTCGATCCAGGCGCTGTGCAAGGGTGTTCTGATCCATGGTATTGCCTATAGGGTTGAGGGTGAGTCGGGCCCGCAGGCCCGCGCTTCATTCCAGGACGGTGTACAGGTCGGAGCTGCGGCCACCATCCACGGCCAGGCTGGCACCGGTGATGTAGGAGGCCTCGTCGGAAGCGAGGAAGAACACCGCATTGGCCAACTCCTCGGCCTCGCCTACCCGGCCCATGGGGATCAGCTTTTCGGTGTTGTTGCGCGTCTTGTCATCGCCGAGCATGCCGGCGGTGGCGGGTGTGGCGACCACGCCGGGAATCACGGTATTGCAGCGCACCTTGAATGGCGCACCCTCGGAGGCCACCGCACGGCTGAAGTTGATCACCGCCGCCTTGGCTGCGGAGTAACCGGACATCCACGCCGTGCCGAATACGCCGCAGATCGAGGCGATATTGACAATGGCGCCGCCGCCCTGCTCCTTCATCAGCTGCATGGCGGTACGGGTACCCCAGAAGGTGCCGTCCACGGTGGTGCTGAAATTGGCGTGCCAGTCCGCGGTACTCATGCTGTCGACACCGCCCCAGGTGTAGGCCATCGCGTTGTTGACCATGATGTCCAGGCGGCCATGCTCCACCGCGGTGGATTTGATGGCGTTGACGAAGGACTCCTCGTTGCTCACGTCGGCCACCCGGTAATCGGCCTTGCCGCCGGCGGCGCGGATCTGCTCAACGACTTCCTGCAGTGGCTCCGCACGGCGCCCGCAGATGACCACGGTGGCGCCTTCGGCGGCCATCTTGAGCGCGGTGGCCGCGCCGATTCCCGAACCGCCACCGGTAACGAAGGCGACCTTGTTGTGCATACGTGCTGTCATGTGATCTGCTCCTCAGATGAATGCCGAACCGCCGTTGACGGTGATGTTCTGGCCGGTGATGAAGCTGGCGTCGTCGCTGGCGAGGAACACCACCGCCCGCGCCACTTCGTCAGGCTGGCCGAGGCGGCCAAGCGGGATCGCAGCGACCATCGCCTGCATCCATTCATCGGGAATGCCAGCCATCATCGGCGTGTCGGTGGGGCCGGGAACTATGGTGTTGACGCGGATGCGGCTGGGCGCCAGTTCGCGGGCAAGGGCACGGGTCAGGCCCATGACACCGGCCTTGGAGGCAACGTAGTGACTGGGACCCTCACCGGTGAGCGCGCCGGTGCTGGAGAAATTGATGATGGTGCCAGCGGTTTCCCTGGCGACCATCAGCCGGGCCGCTTCGCGGGCGCAGAGGAAGGTGCCCTTGAGATTGACGCCCAGTACCCGCTCCCAGTTTTCCACCGGCGTGTCCAGGAAGCTGTCCACCGAACCGGTACCGGCGTTGTTGACCAGTACATCGAGGCGACCGGCCTCGTCACTGATGCGCTGCATGGCGGCCTGCACGGAGGCCTCGTCCATCACGTTGCACACCACCGCGCGGGCCCGGTCGCCGAGTTCGGCAACACTGGCCTCGATGGCCTCGGCGTTGATATCGGCGGCATAGACCAACGCACCCTGTTCCACGAACTGACGAACGATGGCGGCCCCCATGCCTTGAGCGGCACCTGTCACAAAGGCAATCTTGTTTTCGAGTTTCATCGCTGCTCCTGTTGGCCGATCGCAGTCGACCCATTGACGGTTGCAGCTATGATTCATTCGCGAACAGGGACCAACATCGTCCGTTGAGACTAACCATCGAACTCACCCCACCCGCGCCTTCGACAGCATCCAGACACTGGTCTGAATGGACGATGTTGGGGGTCCTCGGCGGGGTGGATGATCGAACAACCGAGAATAAACACAATGATCCGGAGCATGCCGTGAACTCGTCAGCCATCCCTTGCCCGACTCAGCGCAAAATCACCTGGCATACCCATTACGCCCTGCTGATGCTGGCGCTGATCTACATCTTCAACTACATAGACCGCCTGCTGGTCTCCATCCTGATCGAGCCCATCAAGCTGGAGTTCGGCGTCTCCGACACCCTGATCGGCCTGCTTTCCGGGGTTGCCTTCGCGCTGTTCTATACCGTGTTCGGCCTGCCGCTGGGGCGTCTTTCCGACCGCATCGGGCGCAAGCCGGTGATCGCCCTGGCCTGCATTGCCTGGAGCCTGATGACCATGCTGTGCGGCGTGGCTACCAGCTTCGCCATGCTGCTGCTGTTCCGGATCGGGGTGGCGATCGGTGAGGCTGGTGGCTCGGCGCCCTCGGTGGCCATGGTCGCTGATCTGTATCCCCCCAGCCATCGCTCCCGGGCACTGGCGGTATTTCTCATGGGCCCGGCGCTGGGTGCGGTATTCGGCCTGGGCATGGGCGGCTGGATCGCCGATATGTATGGCTGGCGCTGGGCATTCATCCTGATCGGTGCACCGGGTGTGCTGCTGGGATTGATCCTGGCCTTGACCGTACGCGCTCCGCGCCATCAGGTTGCCTCGGCACGCGAATCCCAGGAAAGCTTCGTGAAAACCTTCCTGTCGCTGGCCAAGACCCCGTCCTACGCATTGATTGTCGCGGCCGGCAGCCTGGCGGCGATCGCCGCCTATGCGGTCGGCACCTGGACACCGAGCTTCCTGATCCGTTCCCATGGCCTGAGCCTGACCGAAGCCGGTGCGCTGCTGGGTATCGGCGGCGGCCTGATGTCCGTGGTTGGCACCCTGACCTGCGGCTGGGCCACCGACCGCCTGGTACGGCGTAACACCGGCTGGCAACTGGGCACCGCCCTGTTTGGCACCGCGATGAGCATTCCCTTCGGCCTGCTGTTCTTCCTCTGGCCGGCAGGCTCGGTGTTCAGCCTGGGCGAAATGACGATACCCACACCCGTCCTGCTCTATCTGGGCTTCGCGTTTTTTGGTACCTGGTGGTCGGTACCCTGCTTCGGCGCCATGACTCACCTGTTCCCAGCCTCGAAGCTGGCCCAGGGCACCGCCATATTCCTGATGGGCGTCACCCTGCTTGGTGTCGGGCTCGGCCCGCTGGTGGTCGGCATACTCAGTGATTTCTTTGAACAGGCCATTGGTGCCGAGGCCCTGCGCTACGCGATGGCCAGCACCATGGTCATCCTGCTGCTGCCCTGCGTCTGCCTGGCCTGGGCCATCCCTCGCTATCGCCGGCAGGTCGACGGCACCGACGTCGATTCCGCCGCGGAATCCCCCCTGCTTGAAGGAGCTTGAATGTGAATACTTCCCATACCGCCGAACTGCCACTGCCTACCGGCTGCTACGCCACCCTGGACAACGGCCTGACCCTGCATTATCTGGACATCGGCAGCGGCCCGGTGGTGGTCTGGCTGCATGGCAGCGGCCCTGGTGCCAGCGGCTTCAGTAATTTCAAGGGCAACTACCCCGTATTCGAGAAAGCTGGCTACCGCAATATCGTGCTGGATCTGCCGGGTTTCGGCCGTTCCGACAAGCCGACCGATGTGAACTACGATCTGGCCTTCTTCGTCAGCAGCCTGCAGGGTTTTCTCGACAAGGTCGGCATCGACCGCTGCACCCTGCTCGGCAACTCCCTGGGTGGCGCCATCGCCCTGGGCGCCGCTTTGGCCTATCCCGAGCGCGTGGAAAAGCTGGTGCTGATGGCGCCTGGCGGCGTGGAAGAACGCGAAACCTATTTTCAGATGGAAGGCATAGTGCGTATGGTCGAGGTGTTCGGCCAGGGCCCGATGGGCGTCGAGGAAATGCGCCAGGTCATGAGTCTTCAACTGTTCGACAGCAGCCAGCTGGATGAAAATCTGCTCAAGGAACGCGCTGCGGTGGCGGTGACCCAGCCGGCCAATCTGTTCTCCACCATGCTGGTGCCCAACATGACCGAACGTCTGGGCGAGATCCAGGTGCCGATCCTGGGTTTCTGGGGTACCAACGATCTGTTCAATCCCCCGGCCGGTGCACTGAAAATCCTCGACAATGCCCCCCATGCCCGGTTCATCATGCTCAACCGCTGCGGCCACTGGGTGCAGGTCGAGCACCAGGCGCTGTTCAACCGGGAATGCATCGCTTTCCTGAATGATGAATGACACGTCAGGGCAACCCCGGTTGCCCTGCCCTTGAGGTTTCCCGCATGAGTTATTCCCACCTGTTGCAACCCGCCGCCATCGGCAAACTCCAACTGCGCAACCGCATCATCATGGCCCCCATGGGTTCCAACTTCGCCGAGTCGGATGGCACCTGCGGGGAGCGCATCCAGGCCTACTACGAAGCGCGCGCCGCCGGCGGTGCCGGCCTGCTGATCATGGGCGTCGGCGCCATCGCCTTTCCCGCCGGCACCGCCGAGCCCTATCAGGTCGGCCTGTCGGATGACCGTTTCCTGCCTGGCCTCAGCCAGTTGGTGGAGCGTGTGCACAAACATGGCGCGAAGATCGCCATCCAGCTGCAACACGCCGGCAAGAGCTCCGTACGCGACCTGACCGAAGGTCGCGAATTGTGGGTACCAAGCCTGCCGCCGCCGTTCAAGACCGACATGATGGATTCGCTGACCCGGGAAGAACTGGGTGCTTTCATCAGCTCCGGCAGACCGAAGAACAAACCTCGGGTGCGGGTACTGGACAAGGATGATATTGCCCAACTGGTGAGCTGGTTCGGCGCGGCTGCCGAACGCGCCCAGCGCGCCGGTTTCGATGGTGTTGAGATCCATGCGGCGCATACCTATATCATCGCCGGGTTCCTCTCACCCTATTACAACAAGCGCGAGGACGAATACGGTGGCAGCCTGGAAAACCGCGCACGCCTGATGCTCGAGGTGATCCGCGAAGTACGCCAGCGCACAGGGGATGATTTCGGTGTCTGGCTGCGGCTGGACGCCCAGGAACTGCGCCTCGACGGCGGCATCACCCTTGAGGAATGCCAGGCCTTCGCGCAGATGGCCGAGGCCGCCGGTGTCGACGCCGTATCAGTGTCCGCCTATGCCGCCACCACCACCGGCGTGGCCTTTACCGAAGCGCCATTGGTACAGAAGCCGGCAGGCTTTCTCGACTGGGCCGCCCAGGTGAAAAGCGTGGTCAAGGTGCCGGTGATCGCCGTCGGCCGGCTGGATCCGACCACTGCCGACCGGGCCATCGCCGAGGGAAAATGCGATTTCATCGCCATGGCACGCAAGCTGCTGGCCGACCCGGAGCTACCCAACAAGCTGATCAAGGGTGACCCGGCAGCGATCCGCCCGTGCATCTATTGCTATGTGTGCGTCAGCCAGATTTTCGTCAACGAACGGGTCAAGTGCGCCGCCAACCCCTTCACCGGTCATGAATACCAGAAGGTCATTGTGCCGGCAGCGCAACCGCAGCATATCGTGGTGGTCGGCGGCGGGCCGGCGGGGCTTGAGGCCGCACGACTGGCCTGCCTGCGTGGCCACCGAGTGACCCTGCTGGAGCGCAGCAGCCGACTGGGTGGCACGCTGTTCTTCGCTGCCCTGGCCTACCCCGAGAACGGTGCGCTGCTCGACAACCTGGTGCATCAGGTCAGCCAGCTACCCATCGATGTACGCCTGAACACCGCCGCCACCCCCGATCTGCTGCGGGAGCTGGGTGCCGATCAGGTGCTGGTAGCCAATGGCGCACGCCGCGCCGCGCCGGATATTCCCGGTGCCGAGCTCAAGCATGTGTGGAGTGGCGATGAGCTGCGCCGGCTGATGACCGGCGATCGGGCCGAGGAAATTGCCAAAGCCAAGCTGTCACTGCCCCAGCGCACGATGATGAAAGCCGGCAGCCTGACCGGGGCGACCAACAGCACCGATGCCATCAAGCAACTGTCGAAGCTGTGGATGCCCCTGGGCAAGCAGGTGGTGATCATCGGCGGCGGACTGGTCGGCTTGGAGCTGGCCGAGTTTCTGGTCGAGCGTGGCCGCCGGGTAACCGTGCTGGAACCGGAGGCCAACCTGGGTCGCGAACTGTCGATCGTGCGCCGCTGGCGGGTACTGGACAATCTGCGCCAGCATGCTGTTCCCCTGCTGACCCAGGTGCAGATCGACCGCATCGATGGGCGTGCCGTACATTACCGCACCCAGGACAGCGACAGCCTGCAGGTGGCAGCCGATTCCGTGGTACTGGCGGTGGGAGCCGGCCCGGACCCCAGCCTGGCCGATGAACTGGCCAGCAGTGGCCTGCCCATCCACCGCCTCGGCGACAGTCACAACCTGGGCTACATCGAAGGCGCCCTGCGCTCGGCTACCGACCTGGCATTGTCACTCTAGAACCATACCCCAGAGCGGGGCGCTCCCTGGCGGGTCGAGGTCTACCTCGACCCGCCAGGGAGCCGGAAACACCGCGGGCCGGGATGGAACCCGGCCCTTCCAGGGGAGCAGGCTCTGGTCGTACCGTCTCATCTACCCCGGGCATAGAAATGCGGGTTGTCCAGGCCCGGTTTGCCGTAGCCCAGCGGCTCGTTCTGCAGGGTCAGTATCTGTCCACCGGCTGCCAGCAGCACCGCGTGGCCGGCGGCAATATCCCATTCCATGGTACGGCCCAGGCGCGGGTACAGGTCCGCTTCGCCAGCGGCCACCAGGCAGATCTTCAATGACGAACCGGCGCTTTTCAGCGAACGGACCTTGCGCCCGGCCAGAAAGGCATCCAGCGCCTGGGCATCTCCATGGGACCGACTGGCCACCACCTCCAGCCCCTCGGACGAAGGTTCGCGGCATTCGATGGGCTTGCGCATACCAGCCTCCTCGACAAAAGCACCGCACCCCCTGGCCCCGGCGAACAGGCGGCCCAACGCCGGAGCCAGTACCACCCCCAGTACAGGTTGGCCAGCTTCGATCAGGGCGATATTGACCGTGAACTCACCGTTGCGACTGATGAACTCCTTGGTGCCATCGAGCGGATCCACCAGCCAGAAGCGCTGACCCACCTCGGGCACATGCCCCGCAGCGGCGGCCTCTTCGGAAATCACCGGATCGGCGGGCACGCACTGCTCCAGGGCCCGCAGGATCAGAGCCTCGGCCCGCTCGTCGGCCTCGGTCACCGGTGAAGCATCATCCTTGCCGCGCACTTCGAAATCGGAGTGATAGATCTGCAGCACCTGTTCACCGGCAACACGGGTGATATCGATCACCTGCTCAAGCAGCGCTGACATGGCTTCGTTCATAGGTTTCCCCTTTTTTTTCAGATTGGTCCAAACGGCCTATGCGTCTTTTTTCCCTACCCGCAAGAGTACAGGGACCGACTATCCCCCCAATCAGCAATTGGATATTTAAAGGAGCGGTCATGGCACGTGGCAACCGCCTGCCCATCGAGCAGCTCAATACTCTGCGCATCCAGGCCGTAAGGCTGCGCCTGGCGGGCAATACCCTGAAGACCATCAGTGCCGCCACCGGGCTGTCCTCGCCGACCATCATTGCCGCGCACAAGGCCTGGCAGAACGGTGGCTGGCAGGCGGTACCCATCCGCGAGCGTGGCCGCAAGATGGGAGAAGGACGTACATTGAGCGCCGAGCAGGAGCTGGAGATGTATCAGACGCTGGTCGCCACCACGCCGGAGGCCCATCAGTTGCCCCACCTGCTCTGGCAGCTCGACGCCATGCAGGCGCTGATCCATAAGCAGTATCGGATCACCATTCCCGACCGCACCGCGGCACACTACCTGCAACGCTGGCGGCTGAATGCCGAGCGGCCGGCCCGACGCATCGCCAACGCCCCCCTGAGCGTCCAGCGGTGGCACCAGAGCACCTATCAACAGATCGCCTCCCAGGCCCGGGAAGAAGGTGGTGAGATTTTCTGGGTCGACGATTTTGGCGCACCGAGCCCCGGCAAGAAGCTGAGGCATGGCGTACTCAGGGCCATGAGCAACCGCGGCAAGGTGCTCTGGCTACCCTACGATGGCGGCTTGCGTGCGCCCCATCTGGAGAACTTCTTCGACCGCCTGCAGCGCAGTACCGGGCGCAAGCTCTTCGCCCTGCTGTCGGGCATGCAATGGCAGCGTGCAGCCACCTTCAGCGCCTGGGCCAGCAAGCGCACCGAGCAATTGCAGCTGTTTCACCTGCCCGAAGCCACCGACATGCTGAACGGCGCCCAGCAGTTGGCCGAGGATATCCGTCACCACAGCCGACGCCCTGTGGACATGGGCAGCACAGGCGGAACAGAGCCACCCGCCGGACCGCCCGACAATCCAATGCTGTTCATGCTGCAACGCATATTAAAACTTCAACTCGCGCATAGCTCGACGAATCAGCCCCGATACGCTGAGCGCCGACAACAACAAAAGTCGAAGGAAAACGCTATGACGTTGACGCACCTGCAGAAACTGGAAGCCGAAAGCATCCAGGCCATGCGCGAAGTAGTGGCCGAGGCCGACAATCCGGTCATGCTGTACTCCATTGGCAAGGACAGCGCGGTCATGCTGCACCTGGCCATGAAGGCCTTCTACCCAGCCAAGCCGCCGTTCCCCCTGTTGCATGTCGATACCACCTGGAAATTCCAGGACATGTATCGCTTCCGCGATCAGATGGTGGCCAAACTGGGCCTGGAGCTGATCAGCCACGTCAATCCCGACGGGCTGGCAATGGGCATCAGCCCGTTCAAGCACGGCTCGCAGATCCATACCGACATCATGAAGACCGAGGGTCTCAAACAGGCGCTGGATCAATACGGCTTCGATGCAGCCTTCGGTGGCGCACGTCGTGACGAGGAAAAATCCCGCGCCAAGGAGCGCATCTTCTCCTTCCGTTCCGACCAGCATCGCTGGGACCCGAAGAACCAGCGACCGGAGCTGTGGCACCTGTACAACACCCGCAAGAACAAGGGTGAGTCGATCCGTGTATTCCCCCTGTCCAACTGGACCGAGCTGGACATCTGGCAGTACATCCATCTGGAAAACATTCCCATCGTTCCCCTGTATTTCGCCGCTCCGCGTCCGGTAGTCGAGCGCGACGGCATGCTGATCATGGTGGACGACGAACGCATGCCGCTGAACCCGGGCGAGGTCCCGATGCTGCGCAACGTGCGCTTCCGCACCCTGGGCTGCTATCCGTTGACCGGCGCGGTCGAGTCCGATGCCGACACCTTGCCGAAGATCATTCAGGAGATGCTGCTGACCCGCACCTCGGAGCGCCAGGGCCGAATGATCGACCATGACGCCGCCGCATCGATGGAGAAGAAAAAACAAGAGGGGTATTTCTGATGGCTCACGTATCCGACCTGATTGCCGACGATATCGAGGCATATCTCAAATCCCATGAACGCAAGAGCCTGTTGCGGTTCATTACCTGTGGCAGCGTCGACGACGGCAAGAGCACGCTGATCGGGCGCCTGCTGTATGAAGCCAAGATGCTCTTCGAGGATCAGCTGGACGCACTGGAAGCCGACTCGAAAAGGGTCGGCACCCAGGGCGGCGAACTGGACTTCGCCCTGCTGGTGGATGGCCTGGCAGCGGAGCGCGAACAGGGCATCACCATCGATGTAGCCTATCGTTTCTTCTCTACCGACCGTCGCAAGTTCATCGTCGCCGACACACCCGGCCACGAGCAGTACACCCGGAACATGGTCACTGGTGCCTCCACCGCCGATGTCGCCATCGTGATGATCGACGCCCGTCGCGGCGTGCTGACCCAATCCCGGCGTCATTCGTTCCTGGCCTCGCTGATCGGCATTCGCAAGGTGGTGCTGGCGGTCAACAAGATGGATCTGATGGACTACTCGGAAAAGGTCTTCAACGAAATCGTCGAGGAATACCGCGAATTCGCCGGCAAGATCAACCTGCCCGAGATCACCGCCATCCCGATGTCGGCATTGCGGGGCGATAACATCACCGAGCGCACCGAGCATATGCCGTGGTACCGCGGCACCACGCTGATGGGCTACCTGGAAACCGTCGAGATAGACGAGTCCCACCAGCAGAAGCTGCCCTTCCGCATGCCGGTGCAGTGGGTCAACCGCCCGAACCTGGACTTCCGCGGCTTTGCCGGCACCGTCGCCGGCGGCGTGGTGCAACCGGGCGACCGTGTGCGTATTCTGCCAGCCGGCCGGGAAACCCATATAGCTCGTATCGTCACCCAGGATGGCGATCTGCAGCAGGCCGTGGCCGGCCAGTCGGTCACCCTGACCCTGAGCGACGAAGTGGATTGCAGCCGCGGCGATGTGATCGCCACCGCCGACGAGCCGCCGAGCGTAGCCGACCAGTTCCAGGTCACACTGGTCTGGATGCATGAGCAGCCCATGCTCGGTGGCCGCCCGTACCTGATGAAGATCGGCGGCAAGACGATTCCGGTGACGCTGGCCGCGCCGAAGTACAAGATCAACGTCAACACCCTGGAGCACCTGGCCGCCAAGGAGCTGGCACTCAATGAAATCGGGGTCTGCAACCTGTCGAGCAGCCAGCCGATCGCTTTCGACAGTTATCAGAGCAACCGCGAAACCGGCAGCTTCATCCTGATCGACCGTCTGAGCAACGCCACGGTGGGCGCCGGCCTGATCGACTTCTCACTGCGCCGCTCGCAGAACATTCACATGCAGCATACCGATGTGAACAAGAAGGTACGTGCCGAGCAGTTGGGGCAGAAGCCGGTACTGCTGTGGTTCACCGGACTGTCCGGCGCAGGCAAGTCAGCCATCGCCAACCTGCTGGAAATCCGCCTGTACGCCCGCGGCCGCCATACCTACCTGCTCGATGGCGACAATGTGCGCCACGGCCTGAACCGCGACCTGGGCTTCACCGATGCCGACCGTGTGGAGAACATCCGCCGCGTCGCCGAGGTCGGCAAGCTGTTCGTCGATGCCGGCCTGATCACCCTGACCGCCTTCATCTCGCCGTTCCGCTCGGAACGGGAAATGGCCCGCCAGTTGCTGGGCGACGAGGCGTTTCTGGAAATCTTCATCGACACTCCGCTGGCGATAGCCGAAGAGCGCGATCCCAAGGGTCTGTACAAGAAGGTCCGGCGGGGCGAGTTGAAGAACTTCACCGGCATCGATTCTCCCTATGAAGCGCCGGTCAACCCGGACATTCATATCGAGACCACCCGGATGTCGCCCGAACAGGCCGTGGACAGGATCATCGCCACCCTGATCGAGCGCGGTCACATCGAGTGAAAGCAGGCAGTCCTGCTGGAAAAACAGCAACAAGTTGAGGGCCTGTTCGCAGGCCCTGCTAACCCGGAGACAGACAATGACAACAAATACCTCTCATCCCGCCCTGGTCAGCGGCCAGGCCTGGTCGGACTTCTGCGATAACCTCAAGCGCTGCGGCGAGCAGATCCTCCGTCCGGAAACCCCGACCGACGCCGCCACCCGCGCCGAAGGCTTCCGCTACCTGACCCGCCTGCTGCGTATCGGCCTGGAAATGCATGTCGAGTTTGCCGACCCGGCATTTCCCGGATTCTTCAAGACCTCCCATGAAACCGCGAAGATCGGCGCGGACAACCCCGACAACCTGTATGAGTACGCACGCCTGGACGGCAACCTGGAATACCGTATCAAGGGCAACCGTGGTTCGGTCTACTACCTCAGCTTCGGCACCCAGAAAGGCGGCTATGAAACCGACGGCAAGATGATCCAGACCGGTTTCATCGATGCCAGCACCCTGGAGACCGATCAGGACGGCAACTTCGAGATCGTCATCAGTCGCCACCCGCAACCGGGCAACTGGCTGAAGGTGGAACCGGCCAGCAACTCGGTACTGGTGCGCCAGACCTTCCTCGATCGCGACACGGAAGTACCGGCGCAGTTGTCCATCGAACGTATCGGCGCCGATGCCAAGCCCGGTCCACTGGACCCCGCCACTTTCGAACAGTCTCTGCAGCGTGTCGGCAGCTTCGTGGAAAACACCGCCCGGCTGTTCGCCGACTGGACGCAGAGCTACCTGGCGCACAGTAATCAGTTGCCTCCGGCCGACCAGGCCCTGTGCCAGTCGGTGGGTGGTGACCCGAATATCTACTACTACCACTCGCACTGGGCGCTGGCCGAAGACGAAGCGCTGGTGATCCATGTACAGAAGGTACCCGAATGCGATTTCTGGAACCTGCAGATCAACAACTACTGGATGGAGTCGCTGGATTACCGCTACCACCGGATCTGCTTCAACAAGCACCAGGCCGAATATGACCAGGATGGCGGAGTCACCCTGGTGCTCAGCGAGCGCGACCCGGGGGTGGCCAACTGGCTGCAGACCGCCGGTATTCGCCAGGGCACGCTGTGCCTGCGCTGGGTCGGCGCCAGTCAGCAGTGCCACCCCACCACCCAGGTGGTCAAGATCGACCAATTGCAGGAGGCAGTATGAACATGACCACGCAAACCACACGCCAGGCGCTGGATATCGACCAGTTGCTCAGTGAGGCCAGCCAGCGGGCCAACGGACTCAGTCACTTCGGCGATGACAATTATCGACAGGCCCTGGAGGTGCTGGTCGACGCACTGGATCGCGAAGCCAAGCTGTCGGATACCGGCCGCTACCTGATGCGCGAGCGGCTGGTCGGCCAACTGTTCAACCGGCTGGTGATGGAGGACTACCTGCGCAGGTTCCCGGAAATCACCCGGATAACCATCGATGATCCGCTGGTCATCGTCGGTCTGCCGCGCACCGGTACTACCATGCTGCAGCGCACCTTGGCAGTGGACCCACGCTTCCACTCCGCCGCCTGGTGGGAAACCCGCTACCCGGCACCGCTGGAAGGTGAAACCCTGGCCGCGCCCGAGCAACGCATCAGCCGGGCCAAGGCCGAGGTGCAACAGACCATCGAGGCCATCCCGCAGATCCTCTCGATTCATCCGTTCGATGCCCTGCTCTGCGATGAGGAATTCATGCTCATGGAGCATTCGTTCCTGTGTGCGATGGACGCCTACGCCGACGTACCCAGCTATACCCGGTGGCTCGACCAGCAGGACCAGCGCCCCGTCTACACCCAGCTGAAGAAGATGCTGCAGTTCCTGCAGTGGCAGAAGCAGCAACGCGGAGAAACCGGCGGCCAGCGCTGGCTGCTCAAGGCACCCCAGCACCTGCATACCATCGACCTGCTGCTGGAGGTGTTTCCCCGGGCACAGGTGATCCTGACCCACCGCGAACCGGCGCAGACCATTCCCTCGATGGCCAGCATGGCACACACCCTGTGGCAGATGTACAGCGATCAGCCCGATCCCAGATCCGCCGGCATCCAGTGGAACCGTCGCATGGCCCGGGGTATTCGCCACACCATGCAGGTGCGCGACCAGCATCCCCTCGACCGTTTCCTGGACATCCAGTTCGCCGACACCGTGGCCAGGCCGATGGAGGTGCTGGAGCGCGTGTACAGCTTCGCCGGCATGCCCTTCACCGACAAGGCGCGCGCCGATGCCGAACAATGGCTGGCGAAGAATGGCCGGGAAAAACGTGCCAGCCACGACTACAGCCTGGAGCGCTTCGGTTTGAACGAAGCCCAGATGACCCGCGACTACATGGAATATCGCGCCCGCCATCTGAGCGCCAATCACTGAACGCAGGCAGGAGGAATCATGGAAAAACTCATGTTGAGTTTGTGGAAACCGTCACAACACAACGTCGAGCAGTGGCGCCAAGCCCTGCTCGGCCTGCGCGACGACCTGGCTACCGTCGGGGCACGGAACATCCGCGTCATGGTGGTCGATGAGGCGGTAGCCGCCGCGTCCGCCCAGCGCATCACCAATAGCGCCACCCCCTTGGATGGGATGCTCTC
This sequence comes from Pseudomonas sp. MYb185, assembly GCF_002979975.1. Classification (GTDB taxonomy): domain Bacteria; phylum Pseudomonadota; class Gammaproteobacteria; order Pseudomonadales; family Pseudomonadaceae; genus Halopseudomonas. The sequence continues at coordinate 337,832 of NZ_PCQD01000002.1, forward strand.
GCTGTGGCTGGACAGTGCCTCACAATTACCTTCCATCAAGGATCTCCTGGCACCCTTGACCAGCCGCCTGGAGGCGTATCTGGTGCTGGAGTCCGAGCCCTACCCCGAGCAGCGCCAACAGCGTGCAGCCGAATACCAGGTGCCGGTTGGCCAACGCACCCCCGGCATGAATCAGGTGGTGCTGCTGCACAAGCCACATCGGATGAACTACGAACAGTGGTACGACGTTTGGCGCAACGAGCACGGGCCCAAGGCCTATCCACTGCAGTCGATCTTCGGCTACCGACAGAACACCGTCGTCCGCGCGCTTACCTACGGTGCGCCAGTGCTGCACGCCATCGTCGAAGAGAACTTCCCGCCCGAGGCCATCGGCAATCCGGAGGGATTCTTCGCCGCCCTTGGCGACCCAGACAAGTGCGCGCAGCGCCAACAGGCCATGTACGAATCGACCAGCAAGTTCATCGACTTCGAGAAGATCGACTGCATTCTCACCAGTGAATACCGGCTCAGTGTCTGAGCAGCCACAAGGAGGCTTCCCATGTTGGATCTAGAAGCAATCGAGCTGATCAAGCAGCTCAAGGCGCGCTATTTCCGCGCCATCGACACCTGCAACCTGGACATGCTCAGGGCCATGTTGACCGAGGACGTCAAACTGGCTTTCAAGAGCCCCGCCTACCAGTTCCACCTCGAGGGCCTGGAGCCGGCGCTGGAGTTCTACCGGACTTCCTTCACCGCTACCCGCCTGGCCACGCATAACGGCCATACCCCGGAAATCGAGGTCGACGGCAACCAGGCTACAGCGCTGTGGTACCTGAGCTACATCTTCATCAACCTGGAAGAAAACACCCACATGCATGGCAGCGCGATCTACCAGGATCGCTACGTCAAGCGCGACGGCCAGTGGCTGATCGCCGAGACCGGCTACCAGACGCTGCTGGAAACCGTCGAGCCGCTGCCTGAACAGCTGCAGATCACCTCCAAACCCATCAACTGACAACAACAAGAAGGATATCGACATGACCAAAGCCGCAAACCTTGTCACCTCGATCAAGGTCGAGATCGACGCCCCGGCCAGCGTGGTCTGGGAGGTACTGACCGATCTGGACAAATACGAGGAGTGGAACAGCTTCTGCTTCAGCATCCGCTGCGGCATGCGGATCAACGACCCGGTGGAGATGCTGGTACGCCCGCCGGGTACCGATACCGTGGTACCGGTCAATGAATACCTGGTCGCCTGCGAGCCGGAGCAACTGCTGTCCTGGGAGCAGCGACCAGTACCAGAAAACAAGGACGCCGCCCGCCGCGATCAGTATGTCGAAGCCATCGACAGCGAGCGCAGCACCTACTTCACCACCGATCAGTTCCTCGGCATCAATGCCGACACCATCATGGCGGAACACGGTGCCTGGGTGAAAGAGGCCTTCGACCAGGTAGCCCGCGATCTCAAGCAGCGCGCCGAGGCTCTCTACGCCAGCCGCCGCTGAACACGCCACACAACAACAAGAGAGGTGCTCCATGCTATTGAAAGACAAGACCATCATCATCTCCGGGATCGGCCCGGGGATGGGCATCAAGCTGGCGCTGCGCGCCGCCGAATATCAAGCCAAGGCCGTGGTGCTGGCAGCCCGCACGCCAGCCATGCTGGATCAGGCCGAAGCCGCCATCCGCGAAGCCGGCCATGGCTGCGGGATCCTCAAGCTGCCGACCGACATCACCCAACCCGAGCAGTGCGAGACACTGGCCGAGCAGACCGTCGAGCACTTCGGGCGCATCGACGCGCTGATCAATTCCGCCTATGCCCACGGAACCTGGGGCTCGTCCAGTAACTCGCAGATGGATGACTGGCGCAAAACCATGGAGGTCAACCTGTTCGGCAGCATGAACATGACCCAGGCGGTGGTGCCACAGATGAAACTGCAGAAGTCCGGCAGCATCGTCATGGTCAATACCATGGCCACTCGCCGACCGAATCAACTGGAGTCCGGTTATGCGGTATCCAAGGGGGCATTGAAGACCGCTGTGCAATACCTGGCCGAGGACCTGGGGCCGTTCGGTATCCGCGTCAACAGCACCTTCAATGGCTGGATGTGGGGCACGCCGGTGATCCAGTATTTCAAAAGCGAAGCCGAGCGCCTGGGCGTCAGCGTTGAATCCCTGGTCGAGCAGATCGCCCAGCAGATCCCGCTGCGTCAGATTCCGGACGATGCCGACTGTGCCTCCGCCGCCCTGTACCTGGCCAGCGACTATGCCAAGGTGATCACCGGTGCTCAATTGGATGTCAATGGCGGGCATTACCTGCCCCATTGATAGCCCGCTTCTTTCCCGATTAAAGGACAGACCATGCAAGAGCTGTATGACATCGAGCAGATCAAGCAACTCAAGGCCCGTTACTTTCGCGGCATCGATACTTGTAATCTGGAACTGCTGCGCGGCGTTCTGGCGCAGGATGCGCTGATCACTTTTGACAGCCCGACCTATCAGTTCGAGATCAATGGCATGAACGAAGCCATGGATTTCTATGCCAGCTCCTTCACCAACCGCCGCTTCGGTATGCACAACGGCCATACTCCCGAAATCAGCGTCAATGGCGATGAAGCCGCTGGCCTGTGGTACCTCAACGATCTGTTCATCAACCTGGATGAGGGCACCATCCTGCACGGCAGTGCCATCTACGAAGACCGCTATATCAAGGTCGACGGCCAGTGGCGGATCCTGCGTACCGGCTACAAGCGCTTGCTGGAAATGATCCAGCCGCTGGATAGCCAGTGCAATATCACCTCAAAGCCGATCAACTGACCCCTGCCATATCTGAACGGCCCGCTATGCGGGCCGTTTTTTTTAGCGCGAGACAGCCGTTCCGACGCCGGATACCGCCTGCACATCCGCCCTGCGCCCAAGAAACGGCGTCAACGCCAGGGCCAGCACCAACAGCCCGGTGAGCAGATAGCCGACACTGCTGATCGCCCCGCCCAGCGAGGCAACGGTAATACTCTCCAGTACCTGTTCGACCCCGGCACCGGACTCCAGTAATGCCGCTGTCAGCTCGGTGCTCATTTCGGTGCCCCGCACCGTGGCTGCCCTTAGTAACTCAGCGGCGTGGACCTCGCCCAGCTCCAGTTCGGCGGCGGTCTGCTCGGCGACCCGTCGGGTATGGAAACTCGAGGACAGACCAAAGATCGCCAGCGCCAGCGATGACCCGGTCGGCAAACCGAGATCCCGCAGCATGCTGAACAGGCCGGAACCTGCACCGGACTTATGCTGCGGCACTGCACCCAGCGCCAGTTTCATCAGCGCCGGGCTGTTGGCACCCAGCATCAAGCCGATAAACCCCACCAGCAGCAACACCGATACCAACGGCACCGAGGTATCCATCTGCGAAAAAAGGATCAGTGCAGCCAGGCTGCCGAACAGGGACAGCGTCGAGACCCGGCGTGGCTCGACACGGTCGATCAGTTTGCCTGCGATCGGCGAGGCCAGCATGGTACTGCCATACAGTGCCAGGGTGACCATGCCGAACTGCGCGGCACTGCCACCAGGCCGGGTATTGATGAAGAATGCCAGCGAATAGACCACGCCGCTGCTGAGGAGCATCTGTATCCAGTAGATGGCACTGGGGATGGCAAAGCGCCGATCCTTGAGCAGTGACACATCCAGTATCGGCGCAGCCTGGCGACCGCTGTGTCGCCATAGCCACAGTAGGCTGACAACACCCACCACGACGACAGTCCAGGTAACCCAGGAGTCCCGGCCAAAATTGGCCGCCCAGGTGGGCAGTGACAGCAGCGCAGTGATGGTCGATAGCAGCAGCAGTGCGCCAAACCAGTCAAAACGCCCCTCCGCCACAGCCCCACGGCTCTCCGGCACCCAGACCAGCAGCGGAATCAACCCCAGCAAAGCCAGCACGCCGCTGATCAGGTAGACACTCTGCCAACCGAAAGCGTCGATCATCAGCCCACCCAGCAGGCCACCGCTGGCTGCACCAAAGGTCATGACGAACATCATGACACCCAGCGCCATACCACGCTTGTCCTCGGCGAACAGTCGGTTCACGTAACTGAACACCGCCGGGAAGATACAGGCCACGCCCAACCCCTGAAGGAACCGCGCCAGCAGAAAAAACCAGAAGCTGGGAGCCCAGGCGGCCATGAACTCGGCTACACCGAACACCACCAGCCCCAGGCTGATCATGCGCCGGCGCCCATACTGGTCGCCGAGCCGCCCCATCATCGGCGCGCAGACCGCCACGGCGATGAAGTAGAAAATCAGGATCAGCGCGGCCAGATTGATCGGGATGGCGAAGTGCGCAGCGACGCTGGGCAGCACCGGTGCCTGGAAGGCAGCGGCTTCGATGGTGACAAAGGTGGCGAACAGCAGGGCGATGAAACTGACCCAGGGATTGGCGATGTCTTTATTCATCGGACCCTCGATTGCGTGATGTCAGGATGGAAAAACGGCTGGGATCAGGATTTCAGCTGCGGCGCCCAGTGCACGCCGTTGATATGTGCGCCGCCATCGACGAAGAAGGTATTGCCGGTCACGTACCGGCAGTCATCGCTGCCGAGAAACACCGCCACCGGACCGATGTCATGCAGCGGATCACCGATGCGCCCCATGGGGTTGGCCTGCTCCATGGCCCTGGCATTTTCCGGACTGGCGGCGGCGAAGCGCCGATAGGCTTCGCTGGCGGCACCGGGGCAGATGATATTGCAGCACACCTGATCCGCCGCCCATTCCCGCGCTGCGGTACGGGTCAGGCTGCGCAGCGCTTCCTTGGCGGCGTTGTAGTCGGCACTGTACATGTGCGCATTGACCCCGTTCAGTGAGCACAGGTTGACCACCCGCCCCGCCCCCAACCGGCGAAATTCCGGCAATGCCGCCTGCATGGCCCAGAACGCCGCCATCACCGCCATGTCGAAGGCACCGCGCAGTTGCTCGTCCGTTTGCTGCTCCAGGCGCGCCAGCCCGGCGCCCTTCCAGGCATTGTTGACCAGGATGTCCAGCCGTCCGAAGTGCTCGACGGCAGCGGCCACCATGGCCTGGACTTGCTCCTTGCAGGTCACGTCCGCCTGGTAACCAAGCACCCGCCCCGGCTGCAACGCCTCCAGCTCGGTCATCGCCTGTTCGATGGCGTCGTTATTGATATCACTCAGCAGCACGCAGGCGCCGGCGTTGATGTAAGCCTCGACGATGCCACGGCCGATGCCCTGGGCTCCACCGGTGACGATGGCGACCTTTCCATGCAGGTTGCTCATAGTGATCTCACCCTTAAGATGTTCAAGCGAGTCCTACGGCCTGTCTGATTTGTGGTTTCTGCAGTTTGCCCGTCGCGTTGCGCGGCAGCGGCTGATCGGTGAACCAGATACGGCTGGGTAGTTTGAAGGCCGCCAGCCGACCGGCCATGAAGCTGCGCAAATCCTGCTCGCCGATGTCATCACGCACATGCACTACCAGCGCCACGCACTCGCCCATTTCCGCATCTGGCAAGGCAAAGGCAGCAGCCTCGACCACAGCTGCATGGGCACCGGCGCATTGCTCGACTTCCAGCGCGGAAATATTCTCGCCACCACGAATGATGATGTCCTTGATCCGGCCGGTGACGTAGAGCATGCCATGCTCATCGAGATAGCCGACATCACCGCTGTACAGCCAGCCATTCTGTAATGCCTCGCCGGTCTCCTCGTCACGCTGCCAATAACCGTCCATCAGGGTGACTGAACGCAACCAGATCGGCCCTTCCTGACCTGCAGGCAAGGGTTGCTCCGGTGACTCGCCAATAACCAGGTCCACCAATGGCAATGGCCAACCGGCACTGCCAGGGAAATGCACGAACTGTTCTCCGGAGTGCGCAGCACCTATGCCGTTGCATTCGGTCATGCCGAAACCGGCACCCACCATGGCGTTGGGCTTGACCGCAAGCAGTCGCTCCAACAACACCTCGGAGGACGCCCCGCCGCCCATGCCGAGGGCGAACAGGCTGGCGGTAGCCGGGCTGTCGAAACGTGGATGGTTGATCAGTTGCTGCATCATCACCGGCGCACCGTTGAACTGGGTGCAACGCTCAGTTTCGATCAGCCGCAACGCTTCTTCAACATCCCATTTGTACATGATCACCATGCGGCGGCCGTTGCGCAGCATGCTGAGAAACTGCGATTGCAAGCCGCTGACATGGAACAGCGGAAAACTGATCAATGCTGTGGGTTGCAGGCCGGACTCCATGATCGGTTTGATCCGCTCTGGCGACGTCATGCCAGCGAAGGCCCCCTGGTAGTCCAGCGCAAACAGCGCCTGGGCAACAGCTCTATGGCTGGACACCACGCCCTTGGCACGACTGGTGGTGCCGGAGGTATAAAGCACCTGGGCGATATCATCCGGTTTGGGCTGAATCAACTGCATGGGAGCCAGTTCGGCATCCATCAAGGCCTGCCAGGCATACTGGCCTGACGAGGGCGTCTCATCGACCAATACCAACTGGATATCTGCCACGTTATCGCGCAGGTGCTGATAACGCTCCGGATCACAAATCAGCACACCGGCTCCGGCATCTCCGATAGCGTGCAACAGCTCATCGCGCAGCCCCCAGCTATTCAGCGGGACCGGGACGGCACCAGCCTGAACGCAGGCAGTGAAGGCGATCATCCATTCCGGGCGGTTGCGCATGGCGATCGCTACCCGCTCACCGGGACGGAGACCAAGGATCTGCTGCAGCGCAGCGGTCATGCGGTCGGCAGCCGTGTAGAACTCGGCAAAGCTGTAGCGTTGGTCACACCACAGCAGAAACGGCGCATCACCGTGGCGGCGACCAGCCTGAATGGCTTCGGTAAGAGTCGCCGGGGCATTGATGAAGTATTTGCGCCCTTGTTGGTCTTCACCCAGGGCAAAGGGTGATTGGGCGCTCAGCAATTGCTGGTTACACGTCCGCCATTGATCCACGAGACTGGTGTGCATGGTTACCTCTTTGTAATTTTTGTAGTTCGCCACGGGCCGTTTCAGGCGCTGCGGTTGTCGCTGTATCGCTGGCAGTGGTAATCACTGTTGCCCAGCTGGTTCTGTGCTACGCGCATACGCTTGAGAAACAGCCCCAGATCATATTCATCGGTAACGCCAATGCCACCGTGCATCTGTATCGCCTCGTTACTGACCCGCTGGGCCATCTGGCCGGCCTTCCACTTGGCCAGGCTGACCAGACGGCGACGCTCACGGTCGTCGCTGCCTGGACGATCGAGCTGGGCAAAGGCCCCCATCACGCTGCTACGCGCCAGTTGCAGGTCGGTATACAGGCGGGCCGCACGGTGCTGCAGAGCCTGGAAGCTGCCGATCGGGACGCCGAACTGGACCCGGGTCTTGAGGTATTCGATGGTCATCTGGAAGGCGGTTTCGGCCATGCCCAGCAGCTCTGCCGCCAGGCAACTGCGCCCACGATCCAGCACCAGATCAAGCGCCTCGGCAGCATCGGCACTACCCAGCCGGCTATCAGGCTCCAGCCGCACCTTGTGCAAGCGCAGCGCCGCCATATTGCGCGCATCGATCATCTGCCGCGCTTCAAGCTGCACACCAGGCGTGCCGGCGCGGACCAGGAACACCCCGCAGCCGCCGTCGGCCTCACGCGCCACCACCAGCCAGCCGTCCGCCTCGCGAGCGTCGGCCACCCAGAGCTTCTCACCATCGAGCAGCCAGCCGTCGGCATCGGCCTGGGCGCTGAGCGCGATATCTTCCGGTGCGTGGCGGGCCGACTCTTCCAGCGCCAGCGCCAGGCGCAGCTCACCACTGATCAGTTGCGGCAGCCATTGCTGGCGCTGTCCGGCAGTGCCGAGCTGCTCGATCAGCCCACCGCACAACACCACGCTACCCAGTAGTGGCGAGGCGCTCAGATGGCGCCCCATTTCCTCGAACAGGGGTGCAAAGCCGGCAAAGCCGAAGTCCAGCCCGCCATCCTCTTCGCTGAACGCCACCGCGCTCCAGCCCAGCTCCAGCATGCCCTGCCAGACGTCGGCGTCGTAGCCAGCGGCAATACCCTGGTCGCGTATGGCCCGTTGCACGGAAACCGGCGAGCGCGCGGACAGGAAGTCGCGTGCGCTGTCCTGCAGTTGCAGTTGATCTTCGTTGTAAACCAGACTCACGGCACTCTCCTCACTTGGCTTCCGGCAGGCCAAGCACGCGCTTGGCAATCACGTTCAACTGCACTTCCGATGAACCACCGGCAATGGTCTGGGCATAGCTCATCAACCAGGCACCGGTCATATCCAGTTCACGCTGGCTGAAGCCCTCACCTTCCCAGCCCAGGGCCTGGTTGCCCATGATCTCCAGCAGCAGCTCGAACTTGGTTCGCTCCTGCTCGCTGTGTACCAGCTTGGCGATTGCCATCAGTCCCGAGGCGTCCTGCCGGGCGCGCAGGGTCTCGGCAATACGGCGACTGGTCAGACTGAAGGCTTCTTCATCCATCAGGCAGGTTACCGCCCTCTGCTGCAGGGCGATCTCAGCCACCGTTTGCGGCTTATCCAGATACTGCTTGAGGAGTTCACCCAGGTCGAAATGGGTGGGCAGCGCCGTTTCGCTGAACTTCGACATGGCCCGGCGCTCATGCTGCAGCAAGGCCTTGCCCAGTGTCCAGCCACCGTTGAGTTCACCGATCAGTTGCGCACGCGGCACCCGCACGTTGTCGAAGAACACCTGGCAGAAGCTCGACTTGCCGCTGATCAGGTCGATCGGTGCGACGCTCACTCCCGGCGAGGTCATGTCCAGCACGATCAGGCTGATGCCAGCCTGCTTCGGCTCCATCGGCCCGGTACGGACCAGGGCATACATCCAGTCGGATTTGTTGCCATAGGAGGTCCAGATCTTGGTGCCATTGATGACGAAATCGTCGCCATCGATGACGGCCGAGGTGCGCAGACTGGCCAGGTCGGAGCCCGCATTGGGCTCGGAAAAACCCTGACACCAGCGAATCTCGCCCCGGGCCATGGGTGGCAGGAAGCGCTGCTTCTGCTCTTCACTGGCGAACTCCAGCAGGACCGGACCGAGCATCCAGATGCCCAGATTGATCTGGGGTGGGCGACAATGCAGGCGGCGCATTTCCGCTTCGAGAACAGCCAGTTGCTGGGGATTCAACCCGCCACCGCCGTATTCCACCGGCCAGTCGGGGCAGAACCAGCCCTTGTCGCGCATGCGTTCGAACCACAGGCGCTGGTCCTCATGCTGGAATTCGACCGTACGTCCGCCCCAGACCATCTCATCGGACGGCATGGGCGTGCGCATGGATGCCGGACAGTTGGCCTCGAGCCAGGCTCGGGTTTCCTGGCGAAATGCTTCTAGCTCGTTCATCGTGTTACCTGCATGTTGTTCTTACCAGACCGCGAACCCGGCCTTGATTATGCGTTGACTCTAACGGCAGCAACCGCGCGACGACGTCGTCCGGATGGACGATTTCCCGCGCGGCATCGGTCAACTGCCGACTGCTGCAGAGCGCCCGGCCAGACGACCGAAGAAGGTCGAATCGCCCAACGACAGGCCCGAGCAGTAGTCCTCCCCCCAACGCGGCAGCCCGCAGGCCGTGCGGCCGGCCGCATACAGACCGGCGATCGGCTGGGCATCACCATCCAGTACCTCACCGCTGGGCAAGGTAGCCAGTCCACCCAGGGTGAAGGCATGGCCCTGGAAATCGCCCTTGCAGTAGCTCAACGCGGCGAATGGCGGCTCGGTCAGCGGACGCAGCCACTCGGCGGTCTTGTGGAAATACGGATCGCGGCCGTCTGCCGCCAGCCGGTTGAACTCCTCGACGGTATGCACCAGCGCGCCTGACGGCAGCCCGAGCTCTTCCTCCACTTCCTGCCAGGTCTCGCCAACGGCGGCCACCTGGATGTCCTCCTGGATCACCGGACGACCGAAAATCTCGTTATCGACCAGCAGCCAGGCACGACCATTGGGCTGGCGCAGCACATGATGCGCGGCCCGACCGTGATAGCAGTCCTCGTTGACGAAGCGCTGCCCGCGTTCATTGACAAAGATACCCTTGACCAGCGATGCCGGGGGGAAGAATGGCAGGGTGGCAAAGAACTCCTGCATGTTCAGCGTGGCCGCACCAACGCTCATGCCCATGCGGATACCGGAACCGTCATCATTCCCGGCGCTGACCTGCAACTCGCAGTCCAGGGCACCCGGCACGAAGCGCCGAACCATGGCGGTATTGCTGATGAAACCACCGGCACAAAGCACTATCCCGCGCCGCGCACAGATGAAACGTTGCTCGCCGCCTTCGCGAGTAACGATGCCTGCTACCCGCTGTTGTTCATCAATCACCAGCGACAGCGCGCGACTGTCATAGCGGACCTGCGCACCCAGCTCCTCGGCGCGGGCGCACAGGATTTCCATCAACACCTTGCCGCCACCCCAGCCGACGAACTGCACGGTATGACCGCGCGGTGCCGGTCTGGCCTGATCCAGATAGGGCCAGGATTTTTCGTTGCCGGACCACAGCAGGGTATCGTCGGTCGGCGGCTCGATCCACTTGCCTGGCAGATAGGTGCCCTTGAACGGTACGCCCTGCTCGCGCAACCAATTGAAATGCGCCACGCCATTGTCGGCATAGATCGCCACCCGTTCGGCATCCGCGGCCGGGCCACCCGCCAGCATCAGGTACTTCTGGAAGTCCTCGGTAGCGTCGTCGAAGCCATGCTCACGCTGGACATCGGTGCCACCGTTACCGCCCACATAGACCTCACCACCGGACAGGCTGGCGCTGCCACCGCCAACGCCGGCTACTTCCAGCACCACCACCTCGGCACCCGCCTGACGCGCCTCGATCGCCGCACAGGCGCCAGCGGCGCCAAAGCCGACCACCACCACGTCGGTTTCCATGTCCCAACCCGGCACCGTAGCCAGCGGGCACGGACGGGAGGGAGAACAGGTCTTGTCAGTCAGCATTGCACAGTCCTTTCATCTTGTTGTTATCGAGCTATTCAGCCTGCCGCCGGCGTGTGGTTGAGTACCGCATCTCCTGGTCTACCCAGTACACAGGAGGTGCCGCCGTCGGTATACATCATCGTCACGCAGCGGTTGCAGGCAGTGCAGCCGGAACGCTGTATATTTCCTTCTCGCAGGCGACTGACCCACGCCGGGTCATGGATCAATGCCCGCCCCACGGCTACGGTATCGAAACCTTCGGCCATCAACTGCCCCACGCCCGCTGCCGATGTGACTCCGCCCAGATAGGCCAGCGGCACATCCACTGCAGCACGCACCTTGCGAGCGTGCTCCAGCAGGTACAGCTCACGGAACTCCACCGGTTTTTCAGTCAGGGACTGCAGGAACATGGCCGCCTTCATCACCGGATTGGTCACCACCGCCCGATTCTCCGGGGGAAATGAAGAGCCGAACATGGTGGTAATCGACTCGGCATTCATGCCGGCACTCAACACCAGCAGATGCGCGCCCTCGGCCTCCAGTTCGCGAGCGATGCCCACACCATCCTCAATGCTGTTACCGCCGCGCGTACCCTCGGTGATGCTGAACTTGCAGATCACCGCCAGCTCGTCGCCGACGGCGTCGAGTACCTGGCGCAATACCTGGCGTGGAAAGCGCATGCGGTTGGCCAGGCTGCCGCCGTACTCATCCCGACGCTTGTTGTACAGCGGCGAGATGAACTGACTGAGCAGGTAGCCGTGCCCCATATGGATTTCCACCGCGTCGAAGCCAGCCTCGCGGGCCAGCTCGGCCCCGGCGGCAAAATCCGCCGCCACTTGCCGCATGTCCGATACGCTCATGGCGCGCTTGAGGTATTGCCCGCTCATCAGGCCGATCTTGTTGAAACCGCCGCTGGCCGATATCGGCCGACCTTGCCCCGGCGTTTTGGTAAAGGTGAAGCAGCCGCCATGGGTGATCTGCGCCGATATCGCGCCGTTTTCCGCATGCACCGCCTCTGTCAGGGCACGCAGGTGCGGCAGTGTGGCACGATCGAGACAGATCTGGCTGGGCAAGGTGCAACCTTTCGCGCTCACCGCGCAGTAGGCCAGGGTGTTCAAGCCAACGCCGCCAGCGGCCATACCGGCATGGAACTGCACCAGTTGGCGTGATGGGACACCATTGGGCGCCATGCCCTCGTTGGTCGCCGACTTGATGAAGCGGTTGCGCACCGTCAGTGGGCCGATAGTGAGCGGGGTATAGGCTTGGGATAATTGTTGTTCGATGCCTGCCATGCTGGTCTCCATAACGAATGGACCGGTAGCCGGCCCGACCATGCCCAGCGGCAGCGGCTCGGCCAGGACTGTCCGGCGTCAATTGCATCGATTCTGGAAAGCTCGTCGATGGGCGTCATCGTCTGATCAGACGAGAAGAGTGAAATACCACTGAGGGGGACCACCGGCGCCCCATGAGATGGCAGGCTTGCGTCCCTGGTTGCCGCCAATCGGTGATGAACTGCCAGATGGGCGTATTGCCCCCTTCATTTGGACGAGTCCGTAACCCACCCGGCACGCCATCCTCATCGCACAATCAATAATAATGAGGATGTACATGATGCTTCGCAGCAGTTTGATCAGGCTCGCCAGTCTGGTAGTCGGTCTGCTCATCACTACCCTGGGCCAGACGGCGCCCGCTCTGCCCGATGTCGACTGGCCTCTGCACGGCAACACTGCTGGCGAAACGCGCTACGCGCCGCTGGCGACCATCGACCGTGGGAATGTCGAACGCCTGGGACTGGCCTGGCACTTTCGTTTCGATCGGCCCCGCGGGGTCCAGGCCACCCCCATCATGGTGGACGGCACCCTGTATGTAAGCGGCCCCTGGGGTGTGGTCTACGCCCTTGATGCACGCACCGGCTCACTGCGCTGGCAGCATGATCCCCTGGTACCACCAGCAAAGGCCGCCATCAGTTGCTGCGACGTGGTCAACCGCGGCGTGGCCGTCGAGGACGGCAAGGTCTTTGTCGGCACCATCGATGGCCGACTGCAAGCCCTCGACGCCACCTCTGGCGCCCTCCTGTGGGAAACGCTCACCGTCGATCCTGAACAGCCCTACACCATCACCGGCGCACCCCGTACCGCGGCCGGCCTGGTGATGATCGGCAACGGCGGTGCCGAGTTTGGAGTACGCGGTTACATCTCGGCCTACGACATGACAACTGGCAGGCTGAAATGGCGATTCCATACCGTGCCCGGCGATCCGCAGGCAGCTGCTGACGGGCAGATCTCAGACCGGCCACTGAAGCAACTGGCGCAACCGACCTGGACCGGAGAGTGGTGGATCCAGGGTGGTGGTGGCACGGTGTGGGACTCCATGGCCTGGGACCCGCAGCTGGACCTGTTCTACTTCGGCGTTGGCAATGGCTCGCCCCATGATCGTGATCTGCGCAGCCCGCAGGGCGGAGATAACCTGTTTCTCTCGTCCATCATCGCCGTCCGCCCGCAGACCGGCGAATACGTCTGGCATTACCAGACCACCCCGGGCGACAGTTGGGACTACACGGCCACCCAGCATATCGTTCTTACCGAACTGGAGATCAATGGCAACGCCCGCAAGGTACTGCTGCAGGCACCGAAGAATGGCTTCTTCTATGTACTGGATCGCGCCACCGGAGAACTGCTCAGTGCGGAAAACTATGTGCCCACCTCCTGGGCCTCGCATATCGACTTGCAAACCGGTCGGCCCGTGGAGCTGCCCGGGGCACGCTATCCCGCCGGTCAGCCGGCCCTGGTCACACCCTCCCAGATCGGTGGTCACAACTGGCAACCGATGGCATTCAGCCCCAAAACCGGACTGGTCTATATCCCGGCCCAGGAGAGCACCGGCTTGCTGATGAAGGCAGCGGATTTCCGCCATGAGCCCGGCCGTTGGAATACCGGCATCCAGGATCATCCCATGCCCACCGACGCCGCGACACTGGCTCAGGCGCGGGACGGCTTTCGTGGTCACCTGCTGGCATGGGACCCGGTCAGGCAGCGAGCGGCCTGGCGTACCGAGCAGCCTGGTCTGTGGAATGGTGGCGTGCTGGCAACCGGTGGTCAGTTGGTCTTTCAAGGCCAGGGCGGCGGTGGCCTGCATGCCTATGATGCCGAGACTGGTGTGCGCCTGTGGCAGAGTGATACCTGGCTGGATGTTCTCGGCGGCCCCATTACCTATGCCCTGGATGGCGAGCAGTACATAGCCGCCGCAGCCGGCTTCGGCAGTTCGCTGCACCTGTCCGCCAGCCTGTCGCTACCCAGGCAGGGCATGCCAGTGCCCGGTGGCGTCTTTGTCTGGAAGCTGGACGGCAAACAGGCACTGCCCGCGCCCCAATCTCGCCCGGCCGTTCCCGCCTTGCCGGCCATCGAGGCGAGCAACGAAGAAATCCAGCGCGGCGGGGAGCTCTATACACGCTATTGCATGGTATGCCATGGCGCAGCGGCGGTGGCGGGGGCTGCCATACCGGACCTCCGGTATTCGCCTTACATCCAGAGCGGCGAACTGTTCAGCCTGCCACTGCTCGAAGGCATCCTACAACAACGCGGCATGCCGTCCTTCGCCAGGACACTGGATGCTGCATCCGCCGAGATGATCCGCAGCTATGTCATCCACAGCACAGCGACAGCTCGCCGGCAGGGGGTCGAATAACCAGATCAGGGTTTACAAGTGACTTGCGGTGAACGGGATGACGGTTGTTTCCTCTGAAAACGAAGGCGCCTTTCCGGTAAAGCACAGAGAGCAAAAAACAAACAAAAAAAGGGCGGGATCGCTCCCGCCCATATTTTTGCGCTATCCCTATCTGCCGTCCCTGACCAGTCGTCCTGACTGCCATCGTCCTGAAAATCCCTGACTCAGCTCCCTGCCGAGTAGCGCAGTCCGTTGCGCATGGACACATCATAGCCAGAAAATATCCCCGATCAATATCAAAATCTGTCTCACCCATCTGGGTTACCTTGTTTTTTACATATATAAATCAATCATTTACTAATTTTCGCCTAACAGAAATCCTACTCATCTCACAGTGATTGACGGATATATCCTATAGCTGGAATAGCCAATGTCTTACACAGACCAATAGGACGTAGCGTGACCAGCACGTCCCGGCAGCTGGCGCGGCAGTTCCCTCCTCCCGCCTAAGACTAAGGTCGCCTTTCCTCATCCGGGCACTGATTTAGAGTCTCCATACCAGACCGTGCTCGGCCAGGAATAAAAACAAACATGCGCAACAACAATGCTTTGCCAGTTCAACACCCGGGGGTTCCCGCTGAACCCATGCAGCAGCGTGGCCGCTTCGTCTGGGTATGCACACTCGGCCTGGGTATCCTGTACCTGGGCTTCCTCATGCTCGTCGCCTTCCAACCCGAATGGCTCGGGGCCACCATTGCAGAGGTCTCCAGCGTACTGCTCTGGGGCCTCGGTCTGTTACTGCTGTTATTGACCTTCGTGCTGGCCACCCTGCATTTCAGCCATGCCAGTCGTGACTATGCCGACCTGAAATTCCCGGACCATCCCCTTGCGCACCCCGGCGGCGACGATGTCGCAGCAGCCGAAGGCTACCAACCTGACACGGGCTGCCTGCGCCGCCTCCCGGGATGATCCCTCAAGAGCAATGAAAAACAGCGTTCACACCGAGCCTGCGAGTGGACGAGCATAACCAGAAAGGAGAATAACAATGCAAAAAGACGTAGTGGCCGAGGTGCTCAGGCACCCGAAATACCAGGAGCTGGTGAGGCGTCGGACCCGGGTGAGCATGGGCTTTTTCGGCCTGACCCTGCTGATCTATGCCGGTTTCATTCTGACCATGGCCTACCTGCCGGAGGTGTTCGCCCAGCCCCTGGGACCAACCTGGACCATGAGTGTCGGACTCTTCGTCGGCCTGCTGGTAGCCTGCAGCGCGGTGATCCTGATTGCCCTGTACACCTATTTCTCAAACAAGGTATTCGACCCGCTGTTGGAAGCGATCATGAGGGACGTGCAATGAACAAGTACCTGTTGGGCACGCTGCTGACCCTCGCCACACCGATGGCCTTCGCCGAGACCGGCCAGGGCGCCAACACCGAAGCCATCGTGATGTTCCTGCTGTTCATCGCCGGTACCATGGGGATTACCTGGTGGGCTGCGCGCAAGACCCAGACCACCTCTGATTTCTACACCGCCGGTGGTGGTATCAGCGGTTTTCAGAATGGCCTGGCGATTGCCGGTGACTACATCTCCGCCGCGTCCTTCCTGGGGATTGCCGGTATGGTCTACGTCTCCGGTTACTACGGCGTGATCTATGCCATCGGCTTCCTGTTCGGCTGGCCGGTGGTGATGTTCCTGGTCGCCGAGCGCCTGCGCAACCTGGGCCGCTACAACTTTGCCGATGTCACCGCCTTCCGCCTGGAGCAGACTCCGGTACGGATACTGGCGGCGAGCGCTTCACTGCTGATCATCGCGCTGTACCTGATCGCGCAGATGGTCGGTGCAGGCAAGCTGATCGTGTTGCTGTTCGGCATCGAGTACAAGTTCGCGGTGGTGATCATCGGTGCGCTGATGATGATCTATGTGTTCTTCGGCGGCATGACCGCCACCACCTGGGTACAGATCATCAAGGCGGTACTGATGCTGGCCGGCGGCACCCTGCTGTCGGTACTGGTACTGTATGCCTTCAACTTCAGTCCGGATGCCATGCTCGCCGAAGCAGTGACCGTGCACCCCTATGCCGAAGAACTGATGTCACCCGGTGACGCCGTTACCAGCAACCCCTTGAATGCGCTGTCGCTGGGTCTGGCTCTGGCCTTCGGTACCGCCGGTCTGCCGCACATCCTGATGCGTTTCTTCACCGTCTCCAGCGCCCAGGAAGCGCGCAAGTCAGTGATCTGGGCCAGTAGCTTCATCGGCTACTTCTATATCCTGACCTTCATCATCGGCTTCGGTGCCATTGCCCTGCTGGTTCGCCATCCGGAATTCTTCCATGGTGGAATGGACGGCAGTTTCAACATGCTGACCGACCTGATCGGCGGCACCAACATGGCAGCGGTGCATCTATCCAATGCGGTGGGTGGCAGTCTGCTGTTGGGCTTCCTGGCCGCCGTGACCTTCGCCACCATCGTTGCGGTGGTCGCCGGTCTGGCCCTGGCCGGCGCCGCCTCCATTGCCCATGACCTGTATGCCAACGTGATCGCCCGGGGACGTTCGACCGAGAAGCAGGAGATGCGTATCTCCAAGATCTCGATCCTGGTGCTGGGCGTGCTGTCGATCCTGCTGGGTATCATCTTCGAGGATCAGAACGTGGCCTTCATGGTCGGCCTGGCCTTCGCCATCGCCGCCAGCGCCAACTTCCCCGTACTGGTGCTGTCGATCTCCTGGCGCGGCTGCACCACCCGCGGTGCAGTCATCGGCGGCTTCACCGGCTTGGCGGTAGCAACCCTGTGGGTAGTCCTGAGCAAGACGGTATGGGTCGACGTGTTCGGCAATGCCGAACCGATCATTCCCTTCCCCAACCCGGGTATCGTGTCCATCCCGCTGGCCTTCATCGCGATCTGGTTCTTCTCGATCACCGATAAGACCGCACGCGCCGACCGTGAGCGTGATGCCTTCGACGCACTGACCGTGCGCAGCCAGACCGGCCTCGGTCGCACTGGTGCAGTAGCTCACTGAGCCTGGACCAGCACCAGACAGATCCCCGGCAGCGGTATGGTGCCGGGGATTTTCTTGTCTGCTCGACGGCAGTCCAGGCGCTGCCGGACACCGGCGTAGCACAGGCGCGCTACCCCCCGGAGGCGTTGCGGATCACGCCCGCTGCAACGGAAAGGCAATCACCTCATCGATACGGCTCGCACCCAATGCCAGCATCACCAGCCGATCCACCCCCAGTGCCACGCCGGCACACTCGGGCAGCCCCTGCTGCAGGGCACCGATCAATCGCTGGTCTGTAGGCAGTACCGGGCGCTGGAATACCTCACGCAAGCGCTGATCAGCTTCGAAGCGGCGCGATTGCTCATCCGCATCGGTCAACTCGAAGTAACCGTTGGCCAGCTCCATACCCTTGATGAACAGCTCGAAACGTGCCGCACTGGCTACCCGGTCATCACCCTCGACCACTCTGGCCAGTGCCGCCTGGGAGGCGGGAAAGGCGTATACCATGGTCGGCTGCAACAGGCGCGGCTCGATGCAGTGGGAAAACAGCAGGTTCAGCCAGCCATCCCGGTCCAGTTCACCACGAAAGTCGCAATGTTCGAGCCCCAACCGCGCCAGCTCGGCGTTCTCGCAGGTATGGATATCCACACCCAGGTGCTCGACGAACAGCGCAGCATAGGTCACCCGCCGGGACCGTCCGCAACCAAGCACCACATCGACCAGGTCATCCACTTCATCCATCAGCCGATGATGATCAAAGCCCAGCCGATACCACTCGAGCATGCTGAATTCGGGATTATGCCGGCTGCCACTCTCACCATTGCGGTAGACCCGGCACAGTTGCCAGATACAGCCGCTGCCAGCAGCCAGCAGGCGCTTCATCGGGTATTCCGGTGAGGTGTGCAGATACAGGGGCTGCGCTGCCCCACCGCCTTCGGGCACGTAGTCGGTGGCAAACGGAAACAGGTGTGGGTCGCTGACCGCGGCAGCGGACAAGCTGGGCGTTTCCACCTCCAGCACCTGGCGCTCGGCGAAAAAGCGGCGGATGGTATCGATGACCTGGGCCCGGCGGCGCAGGTTGGTCAACGAGGCGGTAGGCTGCCAGTCGTTCATGCTCACTCCAGAAAGAAAAACCGGGGCCTGGGCCCCGGTTTCGCATACATCATCGGCGCTTGCCGATATCAGGCACGGCCCACATAGTCGGCGGTGCGGGTATCGACCTTGAGCACGTCGCCAACGTTGATGAACAACGGCACCTTGACCACCGCACCGGTTACCAGCTTGGCCGGCTTGTTGCCGCCGCCAGAGGTATCGCCACGCACGCCCGGATCGGTCTCGACCACTTCCAGCTCAACGAAGTTCGGCGGCGTGACCGCGATCGGCGAGCCGTTGAACAGGGTGATGGTGTAGACGACCTGCTCCTTCAACCAGTTGGAGGTATCACCTACGGCTTTCTCATCGGCACCGAACTGCTCGAAGGAGCCGTCGGTGGCCATGAAGTGCCAGAACTCACCATCGGTGTACAGGTATTCCATGTCCCGATCCATCACGTCGGCGCCTTCCAGGCTGTCGCCCGACTTGAAGGTCCGCTCGTTGACCCGGCCGGTCTTCAGGTTGCGCACCTTGACCCGGTTGAAAGCCTGGCCCTTGCCAGGTTTGACGTACTCATTCTCGAGGATCGCGCAAGGATCGCCGTCGAGCATCACCTTAAGACCCGGCTTGAATTCGTTGGTAGAATAGTTGGCCATAGATTTCCCACTTACTGTTTGAACGGATACATCCGAAAACGCGCCGACCGATGGTCACAGCCCGGCGTTGCATGCAACGCCCGACGGATGCCCCTGCCACCCATGCGCGGAAAAACCCCAATGATACATGGATCTTTAGCGCCTGTTGAGTCTGTCAGTTGGCAAAGCCTGCTGGCGCAGAGTATTACCGATCCGCGGGAGCTGCTCGGCCGACTCGACCTGGAACCGGCACTGCTGGCACCGGCACTGGCCGCCAGCGCCGATTTCCCCCTGCGCGTGCCCGAGCCCTACCTCAGCCGCATGCAACCGGGCAACCCACACGACCCGCTGCTGCGCCAGGTGCTGCCACTGGGCGAGGAGTTGCAGGAACACCCGGACTTCATACTCGACCCACTGGGTGAGCAGCACAGCAACGCCCGCCCCGGGATCATTCACAAATACCATGGCCGGCTACTGTTGATCGTCAGTGGTGGTTGCGCGATCAACTGCCGTTACTGCTTCCGTCGGCACTTCCCCTATGGCGATAACGCCCTGAGTACCGATGAATGGCAACAGGCGCTGGATTACATCCGCCACGACCCCAGTATCGCCGAGGTGATCTACAGCGGCGGCGATCCGCTGGCAGCCAACGACAAGCGACTGGCCTGGCTGACCCGGGAAATCGCCGACATTGCCCATGTACGCCGGCTGCGCGTGCATACCCGGCTACCGGTGGTGATTCCGCAGCGGGTGACCAGCGCCCTGATCGATGCCCTGTGCGGCACCCGCCTGCCAGTGAGCATGGTGCTGCACTGCAACCATGCCAACGAGATCGATGCCCAGCTTGCCCAGGCCATTGCCACCCTGCGCCGGGCGGGCATCCTGCTGTTGAACCAGACAGTGCTGCTCAAGGGCGTCAATGATCGTATCGAGGAGCTGCTGGCACTCAGCGAAACCCTAGGAGATCATGGCGTTTTGCCTTACTATCTGCACGTACTGGATCATGTAAAAGGTGCACAGCATTTTCATGTAGACGACACGACGGCCAGAGGACTGGCCGGTGAGATGCTCGCCAGACTGCCGGGTTTCCTGGTCCCACGTCTGGTGCGGGAAATCGCAGGGGAAACCAGCAAAACACCACTGCCTCCCGAGTTGATCAGGGCGGCTGACCACTTAGCCTAGGCCCCGACCAACTGCTACAGTGTGATCAAACACTCATCCTTGGCGTAACGCATGTATTGGACTCCAGCTTGATTCGTTCTCGATTTGGCCTCAAGGGGCTGCAACGGAAGAAAAATGTTATGGATAACGCCACGCATACACTGAATCTGCGCGTGCCCCCGCAAACGCTCGAATCGCTGAGCTTTGCCGAAAGCAATGAGAAAGGCATCGCCCACTGGATCGCCAACCTGCCCAAGGCCAATATCGGCGAAACCGCCCGCCAACTGTACAAAGGCCTGATCGAGCTCAACCAGCTGCGGATCACCCCGGACAAGCGCCTGGCCATGCTCGAGCTGATCCGGCCGCAGGTGCACTACGTCTGCACTGCCCTGTCACGCTATTACCTGGGCCAGTCCATCGTCCTGGAAGAGCGCCCGCGCAAGGTCGCCAACCTGTCCCAGTCACTGCAGAACCACCTGGCCACCGGCTACAAGATCGTGGTTACGCAGGACGCCAGCATGAAGAACCGCGACCGCGCCGAGATCACCACCCTGGCCATCCAGCGGGCGATACGCGCGCTGTGCGGGCCATTGCTGCGTGCCTATCAGCTGTATTGTCCGGTCGCCGACGGCGTCTGGCTGGAAATACACCAGCTGTATCTGCTGGCGCGCGGACGCAGGCTGCATCAGGTTCCGGTCGAGGACAAGGAAAGCACCGGCGGCAAGGTACTGAGCATCGAGCAGGCCTACCTGGCCGTGTTGCTGCTGGGCACCGCGCGCCCCAACCAGATGCGCCAGAGCGTCATGGCACGGCTGTTCGGCGTGCTCGAAAACTGGAGCGACCTGGCCGCCCTGGTCGAACCGGACTCCCCCGATGCGCTGTTCATCATCAACCCGGCCATGGATTGCCCACCGCGCTATCGCTCACTGGTGCTGGATGAGGACCTGACCGGCAGTCTCGGACTGGATACCCGCGCACTGGTCGATACCATCAAGCAATACCTGCTGGACAGCGAACCGGCCCGCAAACGCCTGCAGGTGCCCGAGGGCCTGGGCATGGAGCTGCTGCAACATATCAGCCAGTCCTGGGGCGACCTGGCCGAACGCACCTTCAATCGCATGCCGGGCCGCGGCGAGCTGCGTATCACCATCGGCATGAGTGCCACCCACTTCCAGGTTGCCGGCACCAGCTTTTCGCGCTTCATCAATGCCGAGGACAGCAACCCGTTTTCCGACGCCAGCCGTCGTACCCGCCAGGAGGGCTGGAGCACTGCATTCGATGGTGACCAATCGGTGGATTGGACACCGGATGTGGAAAAGATCAACTACACCACCGACAGTGAGCCCAGCGACGAAGAGAACGCCGAGAGCTACCCGGTACACAGCCTGCGCATCATCAACCACAGCCCCGGCGGCTTCTGCCTGACCTGGCCGCGGGAAGTACCCAGGCAGTTGCAGGCCGGCGAACTGCTGGGCGTGCAGGAAGAAGCCGATCAGGGCTGGAGCCTGGCGGTGGTACGCTGGATTCGCCAGGTGCGCGGCGGTGGCACCCAGATGGGTATCGAGCTGATCGCCCCGCACTTCACCCCCTGCGCAATCAAATTGTTGCGCAAGACCGAGCACCCCAGCCGCTATCTGCGCGCCCTGCTGGTGCCCGAAGTGACGGCGATCGATCGCCCTTCGACACTGATCACCCCGCGCCTGCCATTTCAGGTGAGCAGCAAGGTGATGCTGCTGCTCGGTGGTCAGGAGCTGCGCGCCCAACTGGTCGAGGGCATCACCGCCACCGGCAGCTTCAGCCAGTTCGAACACCATATTCTGAATCAACCGGACAACAGCACCGGCCAAACCGAGACCGATAGCACAAGTTTCACCATTGGCTCGGAGGATGACTTTGACTCGTTATGGAAGTCTCTGTAGATTCAATTGTCTGGATCCGCAAGGATGGGACTGCTTGAGACAAATGGGACAACATGGCCATCGATGCACACGCCATCAGACTACTGATTCTGGACGATTCGCAGAATAACGCGGAGCGTCTGGTCAGCATCTTACGCAACGCCGGGCATGCCACCCGCGCGCACCGCGTCAGTTCACTGGAAGACCTGCAGGAATCACTCCAGCAGACCTGGGACCTGTGCCTGGCCTGCCCCGAGACCAGCTTCATGAGCGCTCAGGAAGCCTGTCTGATCATCAGCCAGTCGCATGACGTGCCCTTCATCCTGCTGAGCGAGCAGGATAATCTCGACACCCGCAGCGACGCCCTGCGCAGTGGCATGCAGGACTGCGTACCCGGCACTGCCGACGCCCTGCTGACCATGGTGGTCAAGCGCGAACTGACCAACCTGGCCGCACGCCGCCAGCGCCGCATCGCCGAGCAGTCCCTGCGTGAAACGGAAAAGCGCTGCCAACTCCTGCTGGACAGTTCCGTCGATGCCATTGCCTACGTGCTCGATGGCATGCATATCTATGCCAACCGCTCCTATATCCGCCTGTTCGGCTACGACGATGCGGATGACCTCGCCGCCGAGCCGATGGTCGGCCTGATCGCCGCCAAGGACCAGAACAACTTCAAGGATTTTCTGCGTCACTACGCCAGCCGCAGTGAGCAAAGCGAAATGCGCTGCACCGCGATGGACAGTGACGGCAAGGAATTCCCGATCATGCTCAGCTTCTCACCGGCCAATTACGACGGTGAGCCCTGCACCCAGGTAGTGATCCGCGCCGAAACCGCCAGTGCCGAATTCGAAGAGAAGCTCAAGGCCATGGCCAGCCACGACCTGGTGACCGGGTTGTATAACCGCTCCTGGTTCCAGGAACAGCTGGAAGGCATCAGCGAACAGGCGGTACGCAACAGCCAGCCCAGCACCCTGGTGTACATCAGCATCGACACTTTCAGCGCCCTGCAGGCGGACATCGGCATCGGTGGCTCCGATCTGGTGCTGGCTGACCTGGCGCAGATTCTGCGGCGCGCCGTCCCGGAAAATACCCTGCTGGCCCGTTTCAGTGATGATGCCTGCAGTGCATTGATCGAAGGCAAGGAGCCAGAGACAGTCGCCGCGCAGTTGCCAGCGCTGCTGAAACAGATCGAGAGCAATCTGTTCGAGGCCAATGGTCGCACCGTCCAGATCACCGTCAGCATCGGCGTCTCCAGCATCAGCGAAACCAACCCCGAACCGACTCAGGCCATCGAGCGAGCGCACCGCCTCGCCGAGCAGGTCAGTCAGGCCGGCGGCAATGCCATCAAGGTGTTCAATCCGCTCGAAGAACTGGAGCACATGGCCAACCGCGGCAACATCATCGCGCTGATCCGCCATACCCTGGAAACCAATGCCTTCAACCTGCAGTTCCAGCCGGTCATCAGCCTGCGCGGTGACAACTCGGAGCATTACGAAGCCTTCCTGCGGCTGCTCAACAACCAGGGTGAGGAAGTACCGCTGGTCGAATTCCAGTCCGCCGCCCTGGAGTCGGGGCTGGCCATGGATATCGATCGCTGGCTGATCGGCCGGGCCGTCAACCTGCTCGCCCAGCACCGTTCCAAGGGTGCCGACACGCGGCTGATCCTCAACCTGAGCAGCGCCAGTCTGCAGGACCCGGAAATCGTCAAGTGGATCTCCACCCTGCTGAAGGAATCCAGGCTGCCAGCCGATGCGCTGATCTTCCAGTTCAACGATGCCGATGCCAACAACTATCTGAAACATGCCAAGGTGCTGGCCGAGTCGCTGCACAGCATCCATTCGAGGATTTCGCTGAGCCATTTCGGTGGCGCGCTGAACCCCTACACCATCCTCAAGCATCTGCCGGTCGACTATGTGAAGATCGACGAATCCTTCAGCCGCGACCTGTCCGATGCCGACACCGTCGAACAGCTCAAGGAAATGGTCGCCACCCTGCACAACCAGGGCAAACTGACCATCGTTTCCTGCGTCAACAGCGCAATCATGATGCCGACGCTATGGCAGGCCGGGGTCAACTATATCCAGGGCAATTACCTGCAGCCGCCCAGCGACAGCATGAGCTACAACTTCTCCAGCGAGTAGGAAAGCCCCAGCGCCCCCCTGGGGGTGTAGCACCCCGGTCCGCGTTCGGGCGCTACGCCTGCTCCCAGCGGTCAGAGGGATATGTCGTCGAGCAGGCGCTCGACAACCCGGTGTTGGATGACAGGCCGCGTCAGAACCCTTCCCGATCACGGAACCCCAGCAGGTACAGGATGCCATCCAGCCCCAGGGTGGAAATCGCCTGCTTGGCTGACTGCTTGACCAGCGGCTTGGCCCGGAAAGCCACCCCCAGCCCGGCGATGGACAGCATCGGCAGGTCGTTGGCTCCGTCACCCACAGCGATGGTCTGCTCCAGGCTGATACCTTCGCGCTGGGCCAGTTCGCGCAGCAGATCAGCCTTGCGCTGACCATCGACAATCGGCTCCAGCACCTCGCCGGTCACCAGCCCATCCCGGGTCGGCAGCGCGTTGGCATAGACGTAATCGATACCCAGGCGTTTCTGCAGCCCCTCGGCGAAATAGCTGAAGCCGCCGGACAGGATGGCGGTCTTGTAACCCAGGCGACGCAACTGGGCGATCAGGGTTTCGGCGCCCTCGGTCAGGCGCAGGGACTGGCCGATCTCCTCTAGCACGCTTTCCGGCAGCCCCTTGAGCAGCGCCATGCGCTCACGGAAGCTGGCCTTGAAGTCCAGTTCGCCGCGCATCGCCCGCTCGGTGATCTCCGCCACCTGGGCACCGACGCCGGCAGCCTTGGCCAGCTCGTCGATCACCTCGGCATCGATCAGCGTGGAATCCATGTCGAACACCACCAGACGGCGATTACGGCGGAAGATGCTGTCCTGCTGGAAGGCGATATCCACGTTCAGCTCCTGGGAGATCGCCAGGAATTCGGTACGCAACGCCGCAGGATCTGCCGGTTCGCCACGCACCGAGAACTCGATGCAGCCCTTGCCCTGATCTGCCGGCATGCCGTCGGGAATACGCTCGGACAGGCGGTCGATATGGTCGATATTGAGGCCGTAACGGGCGGTGATTTCACTGACCCGAGCAATATGCTCGGCGGTAACCCGGCGGGCCAGCAGGGTCACGATATGCCGGGGCTTGCCCTGTCCGGTGACCCAGCGGCTGTACTCCTCGGCGCTCACTGGTGTGAAGCGTACCTGCTGGTCCAGTTCATAACCGCGGAACAAAACATCCTTGAGCACGTCAGAGAGACCGTCTTCACCGGTCATTTCAACCAGGATGCCAAACGATAGCGTGTCATGGATAACAGCCTGTCCGATATCCAGAATTCTGACGCTCGCCCGCGCCAGAATGCCGGTGATGGCCGCCGTCAGGCCGGGGCGATCGGGACCGGTAATGTTGATCAGGACGATTTCCTTCAAGGGGCCGCTCCAGTCAGAAAATGGAATCGGCCATTCTACCCGCAAATGCCCAATTCATCACTGGTGCAACCTTTTTCCCCTCACTGCTAATGGCTATACTTCAATTCCTACGGCGTTTCAGGCTGCCGGTCCTGCCTTTCATTCATCGATCGAGTCATATTTTGAATCACACACCGAATTCACCTGACAATCTGTTTCTGCGCGGCCATGCCTCGCTGCGCAAAAAACGCCTGACCTTGCCCAGCCTGCTGATGCTGCTGGCGCTGGCTCCCCTGCTGCTGATGTTCGTACTGGTGCTCTGGTTCGGCCAGTTTCAGCTGCAGCGCGATATCGCCCAGCAGGCCGATAAGACCGGCAGTGAGCTGGCCCGACAGATAGCTTCTCTGGTCGCCGACCCGCTCGCCGCCAATGACACCCTGAGCCTGAATATCATTCTCGCCCAATGGGTGCAGAATCCGATAATCGCGCACAGCAGCTTGACCGCCGCAAATGACCGGGTCGTTGCCGAGGCCGGCAGACGTCCCTCCGCAGGCAGCCTGGCACCGGGCAAGGGACGTTTCGTCGCCGCCGTGCATTTTCAGGACGAATTGATCGGCCAGTTGCATCTGAGCCTGGCCCGCGAACCGTTCACCACGCCGGTGGCCAACCTGTTGCAAGGCCTGATGTGGAGCCTGGTATTGCTGCTCATCATCACCGGCCTGATCGCCTGGCGGCTCGGCGTCGGCATGCGCCAGGTCCTGGCCGGCCTCGGCAACTGGTATGGCGATTCCGATATGCCGACCCCGGGAATTCGCCGTGGTGACGAGCTGGGTGACCTGGCCAGGCGTCTGGCCGAACGCCGTATAACCGACCTGCCCCCTTTGCCGGAACCAGAGCCGGAGCCGGAGCCAGAACCCGAACTGGAGCTCGACATCGAGCCCCTCGAAGGCCTCCAGACAGAGTTGCCCGGGACACCGCAGGCAAAGATGGACGCACAGCTCGACGATGATATGGAACCAGCCCCAGCAGCGCCTGGTGATGCGAACCCCATTGATGAAGAGTCATCAGGCGAGTCCGTCGCGGTAGAACAGAGCGTCAGCGCTACGGCAGACACCGCAGCCGCAATCAGCAGTCAATTGCCCGAACTGGAGGCCACGCCTGCGCCACAAGTTCCGCCCAGCACGGTACTGGCGATACGTCTGGGTGACCAGAATACCCTGCATCGCCTGCCGCGCCCGCGCCTGCTCGGCCTGCTCGAACGCTATCGCGAACAGCTGGAACAGGCCAGCCACGCCTGTGGCGGGCAATTGCATACACTGATGGATGGCACCAGCCTGATCTTCTTCCATCCGGACAATGCCGACCAGTTGGGTAACGCCCTGTGTTGTGGCGAACTGATGCGGGTGCTGGGGCATGAACTGCAGATTCAGATCGCCGATACCGGCATCGCCCTGCACGTACAGATCGCCCTGTGCCATACCCCGTGCCAGGACATACCCGCGGATGAACTGAAAGAAGCCTCAACCGACTGCGCGCAGATGCTCGAAAGCATGCAACACAGCCGTAACCTGCTGTTACTGGATGCCGAACTGGCCGCCAGCGGCCTGCTGAGCGACAAGGCCATGCTGCGCCGACTGGCAAGCCCGCCGGGCATCTACTGCGTCGAACGCCTGCGTGAGCCCTATCAGAGTCAGTTGGAACAGCAGTTGAAGACCTTGGGCAGGGACTGATCTCGGCGCAATGGCTGTCGGCGAGCAGACGCTCGCCAACCCCGGAAGGGACGAGCGCCAGCTCGTCCGCGGACCAACAGGTCTTACCTCTCCACCTGCACCGCATCCACCTTCTGGAAGCCCCGCGGCAGCTTGTTGCCGCGCCGCCCACGCTCGCCACGATAATGTTCCAGGTCCGCCGGCTTGAGGGTCAGGGTACGCTTGCCGGCGGTCAGTACCAGATTCGCGCCTTCCGGCAGCAAGGCCAGCGCCAACACGAACTCCTCGCGGCTTTTCACCCGTGCGCCAGGTACCGAAAGAATCTTGTTGCCCTTGCCTTTTGACAGTTGCGGCAGGTCCTTCAGCGGGAATATCAGCAAACGACCTTCGTTGGAGAGGGCCACCACCGAGTCACTCTCACGCTGATTGACCGGTACCGGTGCGATGACCTTGCTGCCATCGGGCAGGCTCAGCAGCGCCTTGCCGTTCTTGTTCTTGGCCTGCAGGTCGGCACCCTGCACCACGAAGCCATAGCCGGCATCCGAGGCCAGCAGGTACAGCTGCTGATCTTCCGGCAGCAACAGGCCGACGAACTCGGCGCCGGGCGGCGGGCTGAGGCGCCCGGTAAGCGGCTCACCCTGCCCCCTGGCCGAGGGCAGGCTGTGCGCTGCCAGGGAATAGCTGCGCCCGGTCGAGTCGAGGAATACCGCCTGCTGGTTGGAGCGTCCGCTGGCCTGGGCCAGGAAACTGTCACCGGCGCGGTAGGACATCCCCTTGCCATCCACATCATGACCCTTGGCGCAACGCGCCCAGCCGCGCTCGGACAGCACCACGGTGACCGGCTCGGAGGGCACCAGCTCGGTTTCCGACAGGGCGCGGGCTTCCTCGCGCTCGACCAGGGGCGAGCGACGCTCGTCGCCATAGGTTTCGGCGTCGGCAACCAGTTCGCCACGCACCGTCTTGCGCAACAGCTTCTCGCTGCCGAGCACCTTCTGCAATTGATCGCGTTCCTTGGCCAGCGCGTCCTGCTCACCCCGAATCTTCATTTCCTCAAGCCGCGCCAGCTGACGCAGACGCGTATCGAGGATGTAGTCGGCCTGCAACTCACTCAGGTCAAAGCGGGCCATCAACTCGGCCTTGGGCTGATCCTCGTTGCGGATGATCTCGATCACCTCATCCAGATTGAGGAAGGCGATCAGCAGGCCATCCAGCAGATGCAGCCTGGCCAGCACCTTGTCCAGGCGGAACTGCAGACGGCGCCGTACCGTGGTGATGCGAAAGCCCAGCCACTCGCCAATCAGGCTGCGCAGGTCCTTCACCGCCGGACGGCCATCGGTGCCGATCACGTTCATGTTGACCCGGTAGCTGTTCTCCAGGTCGGTGGTGGCGAACAGGTGCTGCATCAGCTCTTCGGCGTCCACCCGGTTGGAACGCGGCACTATCACCATGCGCGTCGGGTTCTCATGATCGGACTCGTCACGCAGGTCGGCCACCAGCGGCAGTTTCTTGGCCTGCATCTGCGCAGCGATCTGCTCCATTACCCGTGCGCCGGACACCTGGTGCGGTAGCGCGGTGATGACGATATCGCCGTCCTCGCGGGTCCAGATCGCCCGGCAACGGATCGAACCGCGGCCAGTGGCATACAGGTTGAGCAGGTCACGGCGCGGGGTGATGATTTCCGCCTCGGTGGGGAAGTCAGGCCCCTGGATGTGCTCCATCAGCTCATCCAGCCCGGCACCGGGATCATCCAGCAGGCGTATGCAGGCCGCAGCCACCTCGCGCAGGTTGTGCGGCGGAATGTCGGTGGCCATGCCCACGGCGATGCCGGTGGTGCCATTGAGCAGCAGGTTGGGCAGGCGCGCCGGCAGTACCATGGGTTCATCCAGGGTGCCGTCGAAGTTCGGCTGCCAATCCACCGTGCCCTGCCCCAGCTCGGTCAGCAGCACCTCGCTGTAGCGGGCCAGGCGGGCCTCGGTATAACGCATCGCAGCGAATGACTTGGGATCATCCGGGGCGCCCCAGTTGCCCTGCCCGTCCACCAGCGGATAGCGGTAGGAAAACGGCTGTGCCATCAGCACCATGGCCTCGTAGCAGGCCGAATCACCATGCGGGTGGTATTTGCCCAGCACATCGCCCACGGTACGGGCCGATTTCTTGTGCTTGGACAGGGCCGACAGGCCCAGCTCGCTCATGGCGTAGACGATGCGCCGCTGCACCGGCTTGAGCCCGTCGCCGATATGCGGCAACGCGCGATCCATGATCACGTACATGGAGTAGTTCAGATAGGCTTCTTCGGTAAACGACGACAGTGAACGGCGCTCAACGCCTTCCAGGCTCAGATCCAGACTGTCACTCATACTTGCTCTCTACATTGACGTTTTGGCGCAAAATCAATTCACCGCCCTGCTGGCTGAAATCCAGCTGCCGCAGGGCGCTCATACCCAATAGAACATCCTCGCCGACGATCCCCGGCACTATGCCGGCGCTGACATCGTGCAACCGAATCTCGCCCAACTGCAGGGTGTCGATACGGGTGCTCCAGCTCTCGGTCAGGCCGTTGGCGGTATTGACCATGATCGGTCGACCCCGCGATAGCTGCAGGCGCTCGGCCAGCGTAGCGGGAACCGCAACGAAGGTGGCACCGGTATCCAGCAGAAAGGTCACCGGTTGGCCATTGATCTGACCAGCCGCCAGGTAGTGACCATGGCGGTTGCGCTCCAGATGCACCTCCACCGTCTCCCCCACATGCAGCGATATGGGCGCCTGGTTGGGGTTGCGCCGGCGCTCCTCCAACCCGGAGAACCATTGCGCAGCCAGCGCCAGCCCGGCAATCCAGGCCAGCACCAGCATCACAGTGCCAAGCCGCCGGTCAGGCGGAGCGGCCTGGGTCATGGCTGGCGGCCCAGCATCAGGCCAGCACCTCGGCGAGGTTGCCCTTGCTTTCCAGCCACTGTTTGCGATCCCCGGCCCGTTTCTTCGCCAACAGCATGTCCATCAGCGCTTCGGTGCCGGCCATGTCATCCACGGTCAGTTGCACCAGACGGCGGGTATCCGGAGCCATGGTGGTCTCACGCAGTTGCAGCGGGTTCATCTCGCCCAGCCCCTTGAAGCGGGTGACCTGTATCTTGCCGCGCTTGCCCTCGGCTTCGATGCGGTCGAGGATGCCGGTCTTCTCCGCGTCATCCAGCGCATAGAACACCTCCTTGCCGATATCGATGCGATACAGCGGCGGCATGGCGACGAACACGTGGCCGGCTTCCACCAATGTGCGGAAATGCCGTACGAACAGCGCGCACAGCAGGGTCGCGATATGCAGGCCGTCGGAGTCAGCATCGGCCAGAATGCAGACCTTGCCGTAGCGCAGCTGGGACAGGTCCGGCGAGCCGGGGTCCACGCCGATGGCGATGGCGATGTTGTGTACTTCCTGGGACGCCAGCACCTGCCCGGAGTCGACTTCCCAGGTATTGAGGATCTTGCCGCGCAGCGGCATGATCGCCTGGAACTCCTTGTCCCGCGCCTGCTTGGCACTGCCACCGGCCGAGTCTCCTTCCACCAGGAACAGCTCGGAACGGCGGCTGTCCTGGCCAGCGCAGTCAGCCAGCTTGCCGGGCAATGCCGGGCCCTGGGTGATGCGCTTGCGTTCGATCTTCTTGCTCGCCTTCAGGCGGCGGCTGGCGTGGTCGATGGCCATCTCGGCAATCTGCTGGCCGATGTCGGCATGCTGGTTCAGCCACAGACTGAAGGCATCCTTGACCACCCCGGAAACAAAGGAGGCGGACTCCCGCGAGGACAGACGCTCCTTGGTCTGCCCGGAAAACTGCGGCTCGGCCATCTTCACCGACAGCACATAGCTGACCCGCTCCCAGACATCTTCCGGCGCCAGCTTGACGCCGCGCGGCAGCAGATTGCGAAACTCACAGAATTCGCGGATGGCCTCCAGCAGCCCGGAGCGCAGGCCATTGACGTGGGTGCCGCCCTGGGCAGTCGGAATCAGGTTGACGTAGCTTTCCTGCACCAGCTCACCGCCCTCCGGCTGCCAGAACAGTGCCCAGTCCACTGCCTCCTTGCTGGAGGCCAGCGCACCGGTGAAAGGCGCCTCCGGCAGGGTTGGCCATTGCGCGCAGGCGTCCACCAGATAGTCACGCAGGCCATCTTCGTAATACCAGCTGGTCTTCTCGCCGGATTGGCGATCATCGAAATCGACACGCAGGCCGGGGCACAGGACCGCCTTGGCCTTGAGCAGGTGCAACAGGCGATTGATATTGAATTTCGGTGTATCGAAATAGCTGCCGTTGGGCCAGAACTTCACCGTGGTACCGGTATTGCGCTTGCCCACGGTCCCCACCACTTCCAGCTCGCTGACCTTGTCGCCATTCTCGAAGGCGATGGCATATTCCTGACCGTCACGCCGCACCCGCACCTCCAGCCGCAGCGACAACGCATTGACCACGGAGATGCCCACCCCGTGCAAGCCACCGGAAAACTGGTAGTTCTTGCCGGAGAACTTGCCGCCGGCGTGCAGCCGGGTGAGGATCAGCTCGACCCCGGAGACCCCTTCCTCGGGGTGGATGTCCACCGGCATACCGCGCCCGTCATCGATGACTTCCAGAGCATTGTCCTGATGCAGGATCACGGTGATGGCGCGGGCATGCCCGGCCAGCGCCTCGTCAACGCTGTTGTCTATGACTTCCTGGGCAAGGTGGTTGGGGCGAGTGGTGTCGGTGTACATGCCCGGGCGGCGACGCACCGGGTCCAGACCGCTGAGTACTTCAATATCATCGGCGTTATAGGACGATTGGGACATAGAGTGTCTGGTTTTCCTTGATCAATCAGAGCGGACACGACCTGCCATCGTGGTGGGTCAGCATAGCATCCTATCCTCCCCCACCGCATGCTGCCAGCGATGGAAGAGGCCCCTCGCTGTAGTTCATCTAATAGCCGGATGCACCGGCCTGTGGCAGGAAACTGCCCGGCGGCAGACGCGAGACGGCGGTGTCAATCCGGCCATCATCATACAGGCGCAGCCAGCGATAACCCGGTGGCTGGTTGTCGGTGGCAAAATCACTACTGGCCACGGCGAATTGCACGCAGGTCGAGGGCGACGCCAGCAGGCGCATGGTGCCGCGCCGCTGTTCGAGCTGCTGGTGGATATGCCCCCAGAGCACCCCACGCACTTGCGGCTCGGCATCCAGCCGGGCCAGCAGCTGGTCGGCATTGCCCAGTCCGATCGGCTCCATCCAGTCACTGCCGATCGGCACCGGATGATGGTGCAGGCAGACCAGCACATGGCGCTGACCGGCGCTGCTCAACGCCTGGTCCAGGCGCGCCAGTTGCTGCTGGTCCAGATACCCGGCGACGCTGCCCGACACACTCGAATCCAGCAGCACGATACGCCACTGGCCGATATCGACCCAGTCACGATTGAGCCCGCGCTCCTCCCCCAACTCGGCCATCAGCACGGCATCGTCATGGTTGCCGGGAATCCAGTGACATGGCTGCGGAATGCGTGCCACGGCATCGATGAAGCGTTCATAGGCCGCGGCCGAGCCGTCCTGGGTGATATCACCGGTGGCCAGCACCAGATCGATCTGCGGACATTCGTCGAGCACCTGGTCGATCACGGCGTTCAGCGAAGCCAGGGTATCGAGCCCCAGCAGGCGCTGCTGCGGATCGGCAAAGAGATGGCTGTCCGTCAGCTGTACTACGCAGATGGAGTCAGCGGAATTAATGGCGTCGGATGGTGGCATCTGGCCCGCTCCTGAAAATGTACCCGACATGATCGCAACAGACGCAGCGACAATCCAGTGACTGGCTCACACTTGCGAACAGATTTACCAGCGAAACACATCAGCCCCACAACGCGCAGGCCACTGGCGTAGCGCAGGAGCGCTACACCCCGGGGCTACGTCATTGCGCGTCCACAGGATGAAGCAATCCACGGGCACGGCCGCAGCCAGCAGACACGGGGTCGCCTGGGCTCAGCGGTCGATCAGCACCGGCTGCGCGCTCTGACCATAGCGTTGACAGTACCCCAGCCATTCACCGAGGAACAGGTTGAGCTGGTACTTCTCGTCCGGTTGCAACATCTGCTCATTGGGGTAGGGATAGACCCCACGAAAACGTCGGCGGTTGTAGGCGGCCACCACCTCGGCCATGCGTGCGTCATGATACAGACGCACCTCCATGCTCGGTGGCGCGAGCCAGTCATGCTGTCGCTCATGGCGCAACTGCAGCGTGGTGGTGTAGCGGCAACGCTCGATCACCCGCATCACCAGCCGCTGTGGCTGCTCGTCGGCGTCAAGCAGGATGTGTCGCTCATCCTGCATGGCCATGTCCGGCATCAATTGACGCAAACGGAAGAAATTGGTCTCGCACACCGCCTGCAGCGAAGACAGATCCACCCGGTAACGGGGCTTACCAGCCACCAGCATGGTCATGGTCGTGGGCCCGCCTGCTCGCGCAGCCTCTGCCCATGCAGCTCAAGCCATTGCAAGGCGATGATGCTCGCGGCATTGTCGATGCGCCCCTGCTCCAGAGCCTGCAAGGCCTCGCTGCGCGACAGGACGCTGACGCGGATATCCTCGCCTTCCTCGGCCAAACCATGCACGCCGCCCACGCCACGGCTATCCACCGTGGCGCAATACAGGTGGACCTGCTCGTTGCTGCCGCCCGGCGAGGGAAAATAGCGGGTGATGGGGGTCAGTTGCAACAATTGGAGACCCGCCTCCTCCTGCGCTTCGCGATGGGCTACCTGTTCGGCACTTTCGTCGGCGTCGAACAGGCCGGCGACCAGTTCCAGCATCCACGGGCTGGCACGCTTGTCCAGCGCCCCGACGCGCATCTGCTCGACCAGCACCAGCGCATCCTGCCAGGGATCGTAGGGCAGCACGCATACCGCGTCCGGACGCACGAACAGCTCCCGACGTAACTCCGGCCCCCAGCCACCGGCGAACAGGCGGTGACGCAGGGTCAGTACATCCAGCCGGTAAAAGCCACGAAAGCCCGGTTCACGGCGCAGGATCTCGACATCCTGCTGATTGAAATCGGTCAAGTAAACGCCCCTGAAAAAAGACAAACCCAATGGTCGAGCTTTTAAACTCGCATATCAGAGCGGGCCGAGGCAAGGACTGACCCATTTCAACGGCGAATGGTCATGCTGCTGCCGAGCGTGCACCATCGCGAAGGGACGGGGTGTAGCGCGCCTGCGCTACGCCGGGTGAGCTTGCAGCGGCGCTGTCGTCGAGCCGGCGCTCGACAACCCGTGCTGGCGCCCCCTGCTCGACTCGACGCCTAGGCGAGCAGGCTGGAACTCTCGACACCCCCGTCTCCCTCCGCGGGAGCATGGACGTCTGCCCTACACCTTCTGGTACAGCTGCGAACCGGTCTGGCGGAACTCCGAGGACTTGGCCTTCATGCCCTCCTCCACCGCCACGTCGACTGCCTCGATACGCTGGGCCGCGGCGTATTCACGCACCTCCTGGGTGATTTTCATCGAGCAGAACTTCGGCCCGCACATGGAACAGAAATGGGCCACCTTGGCCGACTCCTTGGGCAGCGTCTCGTCATGGAAGGCGCGGGCAGTGTCCGGGTCCAGGCCAAGGTTGAACTGGTCCTCCCAGCGGAACTCGAAGCGCGCCTTGGACAAGGCATTGTCGCGAATCTGCGCGCCCGGATGCCCCTTGGCCAGATCCGCCGCGTGGGCAGCGATCTTGTAGGTGATGATGCCGGTCTTCACGTCATCGCGGTTGGGCAGGCCCAGGTGCTCCTTGGGTGTGACATAGCAGAGCATGGCGCAGCCGAACCAGCCAATCATCGCCGCGCCGATGCCCGAGGTGATATGGTCATAACCCGGCGCGATATCGGTGGTCAGCGGCCCCAGGGTATAGAACGGCGCCTCATCACAGCATTCCAGCTGCTTGTCCATGTTCTCCTTGATCAGTTGCATCGGCACATGGCCGGGCCCTTCGATCATCACCTGTACATCGTGTTTCCAGGCAATCTTGGTCAGCTCGCCGAGGGTTTCCAGCTCACCGAACTGGGCCTCGTCGTTGGCGTCGGCAATCGAACCCGGGCGCAGGCCATCGCCCAGGGAGAAGGACACGTCGTAGGCCTTCATGATCTGGCAGATGTCCTCGAAATGGGTATAGAGGAAGTTTTCCTGGTGATGCGCCAGACACCACTTGGCCATGATCGAGCCACCACGGGACACGATGCCGGTGACCCGCTTGGCGGTCATCGGTACATAGCGCAGCAGTACCCCGGCATGAATGGTGAAGTAATCCACGCCCTGCTCGGCCTGCTCGATCAGCGTATCGCGGAAGATCTCCCAGGTCAGGTTCTCGGCGATGCCGTCGACCTTCTCCAGCGCCTGGTAGATGGGTACGGTGCCGATCGGCACCGGCGAGTTGCGGATGATCCACTCGCGGGTCTCATGGATATTCTTGCCGGTGGACAGGTCCATCACCGTATCCGATCCCCAGCGAATACCCCAGGTCATCTTCTCGACCTCTTCCTCGATACTCGATCCCAGCGCCGAATTGCCGATATTGCCGTTGATCTTCACCAGGAAGTTGCGGCCGATGATCATCGGCTCCAGCTCGGTGTGGTTGATGTTGGCCGGAAT
This sequence comes from Pseudomonas sp. MYb185, assembly GCF_002979975.1. Taxonomy (GTDB): domain Bacteria; phylum Pseudomonadota; class Gammaproteobacteria; order Pseudomonadales; family Pseudomonadaceae; genus Halopseudomonas. The sequence continues at coordinate 373,962 of NZ_PCQD01000002.1, forward strand.
GATCGCCCGGCCCCGGGCGATTTCCTCGCGCACGAACTCGGCGGTGATTTCCTTGGGGATACTGGCGCCGAAGCTGTGACCCGGATGCTGCTCGGCGAGCAGACCGGCGGCACGCGCCTCCTGCAGTTTCATGTTCTCGCGAATCGCCACGAACTCCATTTCCGGCGTGATGATGCCTTTGCGAGCGTAGTGCATCTGCGTCACGTTGTGCCCGGCCTTGGCCCGGCGCGGAGTACGCAGGTGGGCAAAGCGCATGTGATCAAGTGATGAATCGGACAGACGGGCATTGCCGAACTCGGAGCTGAGGCCCGGCAATACCTCGGTATCAGCCCGCTCCTCGATCCACACGCTGCGCACATCCGGCAGCCCTGCACGCAGGTCGATATTCACTTCCGGGTCGGTATAGGGGCCGGAGGTGTCATACACCAATACCGGTGGATTCCTTTCCACACCCTGGTCGGTACGGGTATCGGCCAGGCTGATCTCGCGCATGGGCACGCGAATATCGGCCCGCGATCCGGTCACGTATATCTTGCGCGAATTGGGCATGGGCTGGGTGGCGGCACCATCGGCACCGGAACGGGCAATGGCGGTATCAGGCAAGCGACTGGTCATTATTATGCTCCACTGTATGACAATTACAGGGAACCGAAGCGGCACGGGCCAGCACCCCGGGAACGGGGCAATGCAGAGGTGCGCATCTCGATTCCTACGCCGGTACTAACCGGATCAGGTTCAACGGGTGAAGTCTCAGCCGGCACAAAAGCGTCGGCACCCCGTCAAGATGAGCCTGCAGCTTAGAGCCTCTGCTCCCAGGCGGCAAGCCCGGCGGGTGAAAAGCCGCTACGCTTGCCCTTGACCGGCGGCCTGCAGCTCTTTAGCCTTGGTGGATTAACTCAGTCCCTCATGCGAAGGATCTCTGCATGCTGCGCCCTCTTTATGTTGCCATCGTGCTGGCTGGCCTGTCCGGTCCGGCCCTGGCCAAGTCCGATCTGCTGACCATTTATCAGGAAGCCCTGCTCAACAGCGCCGACCTGGCCGCCGCCGAGGCCGATGCCCTGGCCCGCCAGGAAGTGCTGCCCCAGGCCCGCGCCCTACTGCTGCCGAATATCGGCCTGGGCGCCGGTGTGGCCCGTGAACACGTGGATATCGAAGATCGCGGCAGTGACAGCTATTCCACGCATTATTACCAGGCCAGCCTGACCCAGCCGCTGTTCCGTGCCGACCGCTGGTTCAACTACCAGGCCGCCAAGTCCCAGACCGAGCAGGCGCGGGTCGAGTTTTCGGCGGTGCAGCAGCAACTGATCATGGATGTGGCCCAGGCCTACTTCAACGTGCTGCGCGCTTCCGACAACCTGGCCACCGCCCGCGCCGAGGAAGCTGCCTTCGAGCGTCAGCTGGAGCAGGCCCGTGAGCGCTTCGAAGTGGGCCTGTCGGCCCGTACCGACGTGCTGGAAGCCCTGGCCGGATTCGACACCGCCCGCGCCACACGGATTACCGCCACTACCAACCTGGATGTCAGCTATCAGGCACTGACCCGGTTGACCAACCGCGACCACCCGGAACTGCTGGGCATGGGCCATGATCTGCCGATTCTGGCGCCGACCCCTGGCGACATGCAGCAGTGGGTTGATACCGCCGCAGCGCAGAACCTGTCATTGCAGGCCTACCGCCTGGCGATCGACAGCGCCTCCGACGCGCTGCGCAGCAGCAAGGCCGGCTATGCGCCGGCAGTGGATGCCTTTGTGCGTTACAACGACAGCTACGGCGGAGCCCGCCTGGGCGGCGTTGGTGCGGGTATCAGCGGCACCGGCGACACCGAGCTGACCCAGTTCGGCGTGGAAATGACCCTGCCGCTGTTCACCGGTGGTGGCACCACCTCGCGGGTACGCGAATCCACCTTCCGCCTGACCCAGGCCGAGCAGGCCAGCGAAGCCGAATTGCGGCGTATCGTCGAGCGCACACGCAACCTGTTCCGCACCGTGACCTCCAGTGTCGAAGAAGTCGAAGCCCGGCGTCAGTCGATCATTTCCTCCAAGGCGGCACTGGATGCCACCCAGACCGGATATGAAGTGGGTACCCGTAACGTGGTCGACGTGCTGGATGCGCAACGCAATCTGTATCGCGCGGTACGTGACTACAACGATGCACGCTACAACTACATCATCGACAATCTCGGTCTGAAACAGGCTGCCGGCACCCTCAGCCCGCAGGATCTGGAAGACCTCTCGGCGTGGCTGAACCCCGACTACAATCCGGATCGCGATTTCATCCCGCCATTTACCGAGCAGGAAATCCGTCGCATGAACATCGGTGGCAGCCAGCCGCAACCGACCCCGGATGAGCAACAGCGGCGCATGCGTACGTCGTTCTGAAGGGAATGCCAGGGGTGTAGCGCGCCTGCGCTACGCCCAGTGCTTCGGGTTGTCGAGCGCCGGCTCGACGACAGTACCACCGCAGGCCCACCCGGCCTAGCGCAGGCGCGCTACCCCCCTTTTTCACAACAGCCGCGCAATCCCCTGCAGCAACTTCTCCAGCGCGCCCTGGTTGGCTTCCACTACTGCCTGACCTGCCGCACCGGCCTGCCGGGCGGCTTCGGTATCGCCAAACCAGCCCGCCACCTGCCCGGCCAGCGCCTCGCTATCGGCCACCTCGACCAACGCCCCGGCACCCTCCAGCAATTCGCTGATTTCGGTAAAGTTGAATCGGTGTGGCCCGGACAGCACCGGCAACCCCAGCGCCGCCGGTTCCAGATAGTTATGCCCGCCGCCGGCAATCAGTGAGCCGCCGACAAAGGCCACATCCGCACAGGCATAGAACTGCATCAGCTCGCCCATGGTATCGCCGAGAAACACCTGGTCCGCCATGCCCGGCATCGCACCCTCGCTGCGCCGCACCATGCTCAGCCGCGCCTGCTGGATCTGCCGGGCGACCCCATCAAAACGCTCGGGGTGGCGCGGCACCAGAATCAGCAGTGCCTGCGGGTGCTGCTGCACGATCTGCTGATGCGCGGCAAGAATGACCTCATCTTCCCCGGCGTGGGTGCTGGCAGCAATCCATACTGGCCGCTCGCCCCACTGCGCTCGCCACTGGCCAGCCTTCTCCATGAGTGCGGCGGCGGGTTTCAGATCGAACTTGATACTGCCGGTCACCGTCAGTGCCGGCTGCCGCACGCCGAGTGCGAGAAAGCGCTCGGCTTCGGCGGCACTCTGCACCGCCACCCAGTCCAGCGCCGCAAACATCGGTCGCACCAGCCAGGCGACCCGCTGATAGCCACGCGCCGAGCGCACCGACAACCGCGCATTGGCCAGCACCACCGGCACACGAGCGCGCTTGCATTCGGCCACCAGGTTCGGCCACAGCTCGGTTTCCATGATGATGGCGATACGCGGCTGCAGGCGGCGGATCAACCGGCGCTGCAGCCAGGGCAGGTCATAGGGCAGATAGGCGTGACCTACCTGGTCACCGAACAGCTGGCGGATCTGCTGTGAACCGGTCGGCGTCATGCAGGTGATGGTGATCGGCAGCTGTGGGTGACGCTTGAGCAGCTCCCGCACCATGGGCGCGGCGGCAATGGATTCGCCCACCGATACCGCATGCACCCAGATACCGCCGGCACGCAGCTCCCCGCCCAGGGCGAAACGCTCGGGCCAGCGCCGCGCATAGGCCGGGGCGCGCCAGGCGCGATACAGCAGGCGCGCCAGAATCAGCGGCAGACACAGGGTAAAGATCAGGCTGTACAGAAAACGGGGCATGCACTTCTCCAGTACCGGAACGCGGCATAGAGTAGCAGAAGTGACCTGTGAGGCTGCGGATGGCTATACTACAGACCCTTTCATCCGGTCATATTGCGGAGCCCATGAGCACACCCCTGCACACCGACATCTGTATCCTCGGCGGCGGCATCGCCGGCCTCTGGCTGAACGCGCGCCTGCGCCAGCAGGGTTTCAGCACCCTGCTGATCGAGCCGCACACCCTGGGTGGCGGGCAAAGCAGCAAGTCGCAGGGCATCATCCATGGTGGTACCAAATATGCGCTGCATGGCAAGCTGACCACCGCTGCCGAGGCGATCGCCGGCATGCCGGCACGCTGGCGCGCCTGCCTGGATGGCAGTGGTGAGCTGGATCTGCGCGGGGTGAACGTGTTGTCCGCACATCATTACCTGTGGTCACCTGGCAACCTGATCAGTAACCTGGCTGGGTTCTTTGCCAGCAAGGCCCTGCGCGGCCGGGTGGACAGCGTCAAGGGCGGCGACCTGCCACCGGTGTTCTCCAACCCCGCGTTCAAGGGCAAGGTCTACCGCCTGGGTGAGTTGGTGCTGGATGTACCCGATGTGGTACGCCGGCTGGCCGAGCTGGGCGGCAACAGCCTGATCTGCGGCACGGTCCAGGTCAGCGGTGACAGCAGCACCGGCATCGGCGCGCTGCAGGTCGATGGCCAGCGTATCGAAGCCCGGCGCTACGTGCTGGCGGCCGGCGAAGGCAACGAGGCCCTGCTGCACAGCGCCGGTATAAGCCAACCGGCCATGCAGCGTCGGCCGCTGCAAATGGTACTGGTCAAGGGGCCGGCACTGCCGGCGCTGTATGCCCACTGCCTGGGCAGCAGCCCGAAACCGCGCGTTACCGTTACCACCCATCCCTGCGCTGACGGCCAGTGGTGCTGGTATCTGGGGGGCGAACTGGCGGAACAGGGGACCGACATGAGCGCCCCTGCTCTGATCGAACGGGCGCAGAGGGAAATGGCCGAACTGCTGCCGTGGGTCGATCTGCAGGGCTGCCAGTGGGCGACCTTGCCGGTCACCCGTGCCGAACCGGCGCAAAGTGGCCTGGTCCGGCCCGACAACGCCTATCTCCAGGCAGTCGGCAACAGTCTGGTGTGCTGGCCGACCAAACTCGCACTGGCCCCTGACCTCAGTGATCAGGCCATCGCCGAACTGCAACGCCAGGCGATCCAGCCGCAGTGTGCGCAGCCCGTCACCAGCCTGCCGCAGCCACGGATCGCGCCACCGGCATGGGATACCCTGTTCTCATGAACACACTGCACCCATATCACCGTCCGCTCGGCAGCACCGGCCTGAGCGTCTCACCGCTCGGCCTGGGCACGGTGAAGATCGGCCGCAACCAGGGGGTCAAATACCCCAGTGGTTTCGAGTTGCCGGATGATCAGCAGATACGCGAGCTGCTGGCCTTGAGCCGGGAGCTGGGGATCAACCTGCTGGACACCGCGCCTGCCTATGGTATCAGCGAACAACGGCTGGGCCCGCTGCTGGTGGGCCAGCGGCAGGACTGGGTGCTGTGCAGCAAGGTCGGCGAGGAGTTCGCCGATGGCGAGTCCTGGTTCGATTTCAGCGCCACACATACCCGGCAGTCGGTGGAACGCTCGCTACAGCGGCTGCATACCGATTACCTGGACCTGGTACTGGTACATTCCAACGGGGATGACCTGAACGTGCTTGCCGAAGAGGCCTACCCGACGCTGCAGCAATTGAAGCAGGAAGGCCTGATCCGCGCCTTCGGCTTTTCCGGCAAGACCGTCGCCGGCGGCCTGCGGGCACTGGAACAGGGGGACTGCGCCATGGTCACCTGGAATCTGCGGGAACAGACCGAACGTCCGGTTCTCGATTTCGCGCTGTCACACAACAAGGGCATTCTGGTAAAAAAAGCACTCGCCAGCGGGCATATCTGCCTGCAGGGCGAGGACCCGATCAGTGCCGGATTCGAGCTGGTATTCAGCCATCCGGCTGTCAGCAGCGCCATTATCGGCACTATCAACCCGGTGCACCTGACACAGAACGTCGCTACTGCCGCACGCATTCTGGAGCGATCGAACAAGCACAACGACTGAAGCACGGTACAGCAAGCCAACGAGGGGGCGTCATGGCCAAAATCATTGCCCGCAGGAATCCCGTCGCGTTCAAGACGCAGGCCATTCACGTCCAGAGCAGCCCCGAGGTGCTACGCTACTCCCCGGTCGGCAACCCGCTCAGCTTCGATCAGATGCTCGCGCTGCGCCAGCCGGTGCAGGTGGCCGATCCGGAATGCTTCGAGCTGACGGTGGCCAACCTCGGGGTGTCCGCCGATATCACCTTCCAGTGGCAGCAGCGGGAGTTCCGCCTGCTGGTCAGGCAACAACGCCCCGATCGCGGTGATGATGTACTGAAGCTGCTGTCCGGTTATGTACCGGCCCATGAACTGCGCCTGCCGCTGCTGACGCTGATGACCGAGCTGGCCGAAGAGCTCCTGCTGGAAACCGGCCAAGGCTGGCTGCCCGGACGCTATCAGGATGTCTGGCTACCAGCGCCCTATGCCGATACCCTGCCGGCAGACCCCAAACGCTGGTTCAGCCTCACTCCCCATCAGGGCGCCGCCCGCGCGGTGCTGTGCCGTGAGCTGAACCTGCTGGAACGGCCCCGGGCCTATGTGCATCTGCCAACCAATTCGCTGCAACTGGTCTATCACATGCGTCTGGTCCCGCCGTCCTGCCATGATCTCAGCGCGCTGCATGCGGATGAATTTCTCGATGCGCAAAGCGGTCAGTTGCATGCACGCCTGGATCATCACCAGCCCGACCTGTACCTCGCCGAACTGCGCGATGGCGTAGCCAGCGGTCGCCTGTTCACGCTGGAACAGGGTGAGCTGGTCGAACAGCAACACCCCCAGCTGCTGCTCAGTGAAGCCTTCGCTCCCCAGCGCGGTTGGGTGGTCGCCGAATCCAACTGGCCATGGCCGGATGGCCTGGCGTTCCCCTGAAGTGCTAGAATAGCTAGCCGCCCCGCCACCGCAAACCCATAGCAAGTCGTTGAAAGACACAGTAAAAAGTCGTTTTTCCACGGATTGTTAGACCATGGTCGGAGTGCAACCTCAGCCAGCTGTTACCTAGACTGCCGGCTGTTCGAAATCACCCACTGGTATCTGATCCATGTACAAAAATCGTATTCGCATGCCTGCGCTGCATGACAAGGTCATGAGCGCGGCAGACGCTGCTTTATTGATCGAAGACGGCATGACCGTCGGCATGAGTGGCTTTACCCGTGCCGGGGAAGCCAAGGCAGTACCACTGGCGCTGGTCGAGCGCGCCAGGCAGCAACCACTGAAGATCAGCCTGCTGACCGGGGCCAGCCTGGGCAACGACCTGGACAAGCAGATGACCGAAGCCGGTGTGCTGGCCCGCCGCATGCCCTTCCAGGTAGACGCCACCCTGCGCAGGGCCATCAACCAGGGTGAGGTGATGTTCATCGACCAGCACCTGTCCGACACCGTCGAGCAGATGCGCAACCATCAGCTGAAGCTGCCCGATATCGCGGTTATCGAAGCCGTTGCCATCACCGAGGAAGGCCACATCGTACCGACTACCTCGGTGGGCAACTCCGCCAGCTTCGCAATCTTCGCCAAGCAGGTGGTGGTCGAGATCAACCTGGCGCACAACCCGAACCTGGAAGGCCTGCACGACATCTACATTCCGACCTATCGGCCGACTCGCACGCCCATTCCCCTGGTCAGCTCCGACCAGCGCATCGGCAGCACCGCGATTCCGATCGATCCGGCGAAGATCGCCGCCATCGTCATCACCGACCAGCCCGACTCCTACTCCACGGTCACGCCGCCGGACGAGGACACCCAGGGCATCGCCGATCACCTGGTGGCCTTCTTCGAGAAGGAAGTGGCAGCCGGTCGCCTGCCGAACAACCTTGGCCCGCTGCAGGCCGGCATCGGTAATATCGCCAACGCCGTGATGTGCGGCCTGATCAACTCCCCCTTCGAGGATCTGGTGATGTACTCCGAAGTGCTGCAGGACTGCACCTTCGAGCTGATCGACGCCGGCAAGATGAAGTTCGCCTCCGGCTGCTCCATCACCCTGTCCGGGCGCTGCAACGAGCGCGTGTTCGGCAACCTGGAGAAGTACAAGGACAAGCTGGTGATGCGTCCACAGGAGATGTCCAACCACCCGGAAATCGTCCGACGCCTGGGCATCATCGGCATCAACACCGCCCTGGAGTTCGATATCTACGGTAACGTGAACTCGACCCATGTCGGCGGCACCAGGATGATGAACGGCATCGGCGGTTCCGGTGACTTCGCCCGCAACGCCAACCTGGCGATCTTCGTCACCAAGTCGATCGCCAAGGGCGGCGCCATCTCCAGCGTGGTGCCCATGGTCAGTCACGTGGACCACACCGAGCATGACGTCGACATCCTGGTCACCGAACAGGGCCTGGCCGACCTGCGTGGCCTGGCACCGCGCGAGCGCGCCCGGGCGGTCATCGACAACTGCGTCCATCCGGAGTACCGCGACGCCCTGAACGATTACTTCGAGCGCGCCTGCGCCAAGGGCGGCCATACCCCGCACCTGCTGCGCGAGGCGGTCGAATGGCACCTGAACCTGGAAGAGTTCGGTCATATGCGCGCCGCCGGCTGATAGCCAGCAGCGCCTCGGCGGGCTCCCACGACAGAAAGTGCGGGCCTGCCAGATCGGCGACGTAGCAACCTGGTGTGGGAGCGCCGCCTCCCAACGGGGTGTAGCGCCGCCAACAGACTCACAGCAGCCCCCACCTGATGTCGTCGCGCAGGCGCGCGACAACCCGAGAACCACTCGACCCGGTAGGCAGCACTCCATACAACCCTGAAAGCATGACTCCCTTCTCAAAACCAGCAGCAATTGCTGTCTGCCTACGCATCTGTGATCTGCAACACACCAGCTGACAATCCGTATTGATAGGCTCTGACATCATCCAGCCAGCTCAAGGGATTGCCATGGACGCCCACCCCGACCGCTTCGCTGCCCAAGGTATACGGATTCTGCTGCTGTGGCTGCTCACCGCTGCACCCGGGCTGTCGGCCGTCAGCAGCGAGACCAGTAGCCAGCGGCAAACCGATTTCAGCGACCGCAACTACACACCAAATCGCCAGATCAATGTCAGCAAGCCGGTCAGGCCAACCACAGCCCGCGCCGCAGCCAGTACCGACAACAGGGTCATCCAGAGCAATATGGAAAAGGTGAAGTGGGTCGACGCCCGGGGAGTGGAGACCCAATACCAGATGTACTACGAACACGACAGCAACACGTTGGACTTTGCCAGCGTCTGCAGCAACCATCGCAAGGGTTCAATCGATTATCGCAACTGCCGCAAGGCAGCCAGGCAATGGTTCGGCGGCAAATGCAACGGTGGCAGCACTCCCGGGAGAATGTACTGCCATGCCCGCAATGCCTTCCGGCCCTGAGCTAAATGCGGTTCAATGCGCCGAGGATGGCGGGGAAAGCAGACAAGCAGGAGAGGTCGGGCTAAGACAGTCGCTCAGCCGACATCCTTCTCGCGAATCTTCTCCACGATCGCCGTGGTCGAGCAGCTGTCGACGAACTTCAACACCTTCACCTCACCGCCGTAGGCCTGCACTATGGGCGCGCCGACCACCTGGTCGATGCCATAGTCACCGCCCTTGACCAGCACATCAGGGCGTACCTGCTGCAGCAGGGCTTCGGGGGTGTCCTCGGCAAAGCTGACCACCCAGTCCACCGACTCCAGACCGGCCAGTACCGTCATCCGCCGCTCCACCGCATTGATCGGACGGCCCGGCCCCTTCAGACGGGTCACTGAGGCATCGTCATTGATCGCCACCACCAGACGGTCGCCCTGGCTACGTGCCTCTTCCAGATAACCGACATGACCGGCATGGATGATGTCGAAACAGCCGTTGGTGAATACGATCCGCTCACCATGTGCGCGCGCATCCTCCACAGCGACCAGCAGTTGCTCAGTCGACATGACCCCGCGGCCAGCCCCCTGGGTCTGCTGAACTGCCCGGCGCAACTCAGGTGCACTGATCGCCGCGGTCCCCAGCTTGCCGATGACGATGCCCGCCGCCAGATTGGCCAGACCCACCGCATTGGGCAGTGACTCACCAGCGGCCAATGCCGTAGCCAGGGTGGAAATCACCGTATCACCGGCACCGGTGACATCGAATACCTCACGAGCACGGGCCGGCAGATGCAATGCCGCCTCATCCTTGCGCAGCAGGGTCATGCCCTGCTCGCTGCGGGTCACCAGCAGTGCCTGCAGATCCAGCTCGGTGATCAGCGCCATGCCCTTGTCCACCAGCTCCTGCTCACTGGCGCAGTGGCCGACGACCGCCTCGAACTCGGACAGGTTCGGTGTAATCAGGGTCGCACCGCGATAGATCGAGAAATCCTTGCCCTTGGGATCGGCCAGTACCGGCAGGTTGCGCTCTCGCGCCAGCCGGATCAGCGCCTGGTGGTTGATCAGCGCGCCCTTGCCATAGTCGGAGAGAATCACCACCTTGACCTGGTCCAGCAGACCGCTGACGGTCTCCAGCATGGCCTCGCCGTCGGTGGCGAAGGGCTCTTCGAAATCCAGTCGCAGTAGTTGCTGGTGTCGGCTCATGACCCGCAGCTTGGTGATGGTCGGCTGTTCGGGATGGCTCTGGAATGCGCAATAGACGCCCGCCGCATTCAAGCGCTGCTGCAGGGTCTCGGCGGCCTCATCGGCACCGGTGACCCCAACCAGCCAGGCCGGTGCACCCAGCGCCGCAATGTTCAAGGCCACGTTGCCGGCACCGCCGGGGCGATCCTCGATCTGATCGACCTTGACTACCGGCACCGGTGCCTCCGGGGAAATACGCTGGGTCGGACCGTGCCAGTAGCGGTCCAGCATGACGTCACCCACTACCAGAACCGGTGCGGAATCAAAACGAGGCATGGTCAGTTTCATTGCATCACTCACTTGTATTCGGGTCCAGCCCTTCGGGCATGCTAAGTCTCAGACAGCCGGCGTCTCGTCCTGGAACTGCATGCTATGCAGCCGTGCATAGTAGCCGTTTTGTGCCATCAGTTCGGTGTGACTGCCGCGCTCGACTATCTTCCCCTGATCCATCACCATGATGATGTCGGCCTTCTCGATGGTCGACAGGCGGTGGGCGATCACCAAAGCGGTACGCCCCTCCATGACGCTATCCAGCGCTGCCTGGATATGCCGCTCCGATTCGGTATCCAGCGCCGAGGTCGCCTCGTCCAGAATCAGGATCGGAGCATCGCATAACAGCGCACGGGCAATGGCCAGGCGCTGGCGCTGTCCGCCGGACAGCAGCACGCCATTCTCCCCCACCAGGGTATCGAAGCCCTGGGGCAACTGCTCGATGAACTCCCGGGCATAGGCGGCTTCCGCTGCCTCGATGATCGCTTCACGCGGTGCGCCGGCCAGGTCACCATAGGCGATATTATTGGCCACCGTATCATTGAACAGCGTCACATGCTGGGTCACCAGCGCTATGTGCTTGCGCAGATTGCGCAGCCGATATTCTTCCACCGCAACGCCGTCAATCAGGATCTGGCCCTGATCATGGTTGTAGAAACGGGGGATCAGATTGGCCAGGGTCGATTTGCCGCTACCGGAACGACCAACCAGCGCCACCATCTGTCCCGGCTCGATAGTAAAGTTGATGTCCTGTAATACCTGCTTGTCGGAACCAGGATAGCGGAAGGACAGCTCGCTCACCTCGATACGGCCACTGACACGGTCACGCTCGATACGCCCGGTATCCTTCTCGGGCTCTTCGTCCAATTGCTCGAAGATACTCTCGGCGGCGGCGATACCCTTCTGGATATTGGCGCTGACCTCGGACAACTGACGGATCGGCTTGGGCAATAGGCCGGCAGCGGTGATATAGGACACCAGGTCACCAGCGGTCGCATCACCGCGCAGAAACAGCACCAGGAACATCACCCCGGCCATCGCCCCGTAGGTCACCAGCTGCAAGGTGGGAGTGAACACAGCCCCGGTGCGCACCATCTTCAGGCCGCGCAGACGGTTGTTCTCACTGGCCAGGCGAAAGCGCTCGCTCTCATACTCCTCACCACCGAAGCTGCGTACCACCCGGTAACCGGTGATGGTCTCCGAGGTCACATGGGTGACATCGCCCATGGCCGTCTGGATCTTCCTGCTCTGCTTGCGAAACTTCTTGCTGGTGCTGTTGACCATCAGACCGATCAGCGGCAATACCGCCATCAGCACCAGCGTCAGCTTCCAGTTCATCCACAACAGATAACCGAACAGGAAGATCACTGTCATGCCTTCGCGGAACACCACCTTGATCGCATCGGTGGCCGCCCCGGTGACCATGGTCACGTTGAAGGTAACCCGGGACACAAGATGGCCGGAATTGTTGTTATCGAAATAGCGGTTGGGCAGTGTCAGCAGATTATCGAACAGGGCCGTGCGCAGATCGTGCACTACCCCCAGGGAGACCTTGGCGATGAAGTAGTTACCAAGATAGGAGCCGATCCCCTGGTACACGGCCACCAGAATGATGAACAGCGGAAAGCCCCAGATCAGTGGCACACCGAGAAACAGCGCCGAACTGCCCTCATTCAGTCCATCGACGAAATACTTCAGCATCCAGGCCATGGCTGGCTGGCTGGAAGCGAAGATCATGAAGCCGAAAATACTGACGGCGAAGGGCAGCCAGTAGGGTTTGACATAACCGAGCAGACGCAAATAGATGCGTGCACTTGAGCGGACAAAACTTTCTTTTCGAGAATCCGACATAAGCTCTTCGCGAAATGGAATCAGGCCGGGGAGTTTATCACAGCATAGAGCTGCGCTCCGGGTTGCCATCACCGGTACATACAAGCGCCATGATGGATGAGCCGCAGGCCCCGATACGGTAAACTACCGTTTTATCTCGGGAAGGTGGCATGCAGGCACTGGATTCAGCGCAATACAATCGCTGGCGCGACAATGCGGAGGTATTGGAGCGGGACGGACACGGCGAGAAGGTGCTGCGCCTTGCCGACGGCACCTTTCTCAAACTGTTCCGGCGCAAGAGCTGGTTTTCCAAAACCGCCTTCTACACGCCAGCCCAACGCTTCGCCGACAATGCGGCAGCCCTCCAGCGTCTGGGTATCCCCTGTCCCCATGTCCTGCAGCTTTATCGGCTGAGCAATCCATACCGCTCAGTGGTGCATTACGAACCACTGCCCGGCCTGACGCTGCGTCAACTGCTCACCCAGGACCCCAACCTGGATCAACTGGAACTCTTCGCTCGGCTGGCCGAATTCATCACCCACCTGCATGACGTCGGGGTCTATTTCAGGTCGCTACACATGGGCAATATCGTCCTGACGCCTGATAACAAGCTGGGGTTGATCGATATCTCCGATATGCGCTGCCTGGGCAGGCCGCTGTCCCGGCGGATGCGTGACAGGAACTACCAGCACCTGCTGCGCTACGAGGCGGATTGGGCACTGGTGAACCCGAATATCGGGACACTGTTCATGTTCAGCAAGGGATAGGCTGGCGGCGTCACGTCAGCCCACTCTCGGGCTGAGCAGGAGCAGAAGTACCTGCAGACCCAGCTCAGCGGGAAGGAACAGTTCGCTGCTGGGGCAACTCCCTCACCCAGAACAGTTCGTGCCGGCGCACCGCTTTTCGCAGATATTCATTGTCACCCGTGCTCGGCCAGCGCCTGCCAGCCAGCACGCGCTGGATATGACGACGCAGTCGACGCTTGAAGGGCAACGGAGGCTGCAGATCATGGTGCATCAACAACGCCATGGCCTTGTCCAACTGCTGATGCTCATCCAGCACATGACTGAACAGCTCATCCGCCGGCAATTCGACCAGCGCCGGTGGCAATGCCACACCGGTATTGGCATCTCCCATCGGCCAGCGATCATTGTCATGCAGGTGGTTGGCGTATAAAAATAGTCGCCTGGGCTGCCAGGCACTACGCTCCACTGCCTGAAAGAATGCCCGCGTGCAGGCGATATGGTCCGCATGGGGGTCCAGCTCAGGATGCGGCATGACCACAACCTCAGGTTTGAAATGCTCCAGGCAGGCTGCCAGATCTGCCACCAGGTTCGTCCATGTTGGCAGCCCATCGGCATCACCGGGCAAATCGATCGTGTTGAAACGTCGCGCGGACCGGATATCCATTTCACCGGACTCCTTCGACCCGAAGGCTTGCTCCGGCTGCGCCGCCATCGCCGGCAATTGCATGCAGTAATATCCCAGTTGCACACAGTCTGTCTGCCGTACACCGCCCCATAGCGGAATAGCCAGGCTATCCCAGACCCGCAGACGCCCCTTCAAGCGGGCCGCGGCCGCCTTCGCCAAACCGAGCCGTTGATAATGTCGCGCCTCGATCTCGCCCTGGGTAAGGGTAACGATACGCACCTTCTCAGTGCTGCTGTACAAGCCGAAAGCCGCCAACTCGGCATCGTCGGCATGGGGTGCAAGGATGAGCATGTTCTCTGCCTGTGGACTGGGCTGAGAGAAGACGAATAAACGAACACCAGGGGCGATAGAGCAGAATCGGCAACGAACGATCAGGTTGCCAGCTTGCAGCTGTGTCGCCTGGCCAGTGAGGTTCACATAGCGCACACCCCGCGCACCACGCTCAAAAGTTTGTCGGTCACGACCAATATGGATCACTGGATCCAGCAGCCAACCCAACCTGGAGCTACGCAACTCCACTCGCGCAATAAGTGTCGCCTGATCCAGATTGACCTGGCCATCGCCCGGCTCCAGCGTCCAACGGCCATCCACTACCCGCACCGCCATCGATGCAGTGTGTTCAGGGAAGCGATAACGGTAATCTCCCTGCGGCGAGTAGAACAGGTGATCGGCAAACCAGGCTTCATGCACCAGCCAAGCCAGCAGCAATCCCAGCGGAAACAGCCAGGGCGAGAACTCGATACTGACCATGGCCAATAATGCCAGAATACCCACCATGGCAACCCGTTTGTTACGCCGATAGCGCTTGAGCAGTTGCTGTTTACGCATGCCCTTATCTCACCTCATACACGGGAACACGCCTGCACCAGCGATCCTTGTACTGACGGTCAGCACGGCCAAATGAATAGCGCAGGGTCTTGCCGAGATCACGGGCGTGCCTCCACTCGGCCTGAGTGTTCACGAAACTCAATACGCTGCCTGGACTCAGTTCGTTGAACACCGGGTCCACCCCGCCATTGATGTACTCAACACTGACCCACTCGGGCGATTCCACCCGGTACAGCACCTGAAACGCGGCCGGAACACCATCGATACTAATGAAGCTGCCGGTCATGAATCCCCGCAGCAGACTGAACACCTCCACCAGGTAATCCTTACCCGGCACCGCGAATCCCCAGCGCTTCTCAAACAGGGCGGTGTATATCTCCGCCTGATCGACAGCCGATAGCTGACTGACCGGTGCAATAACGCCGCCCCGCTCTTCCAGTAAACGCAGCTCACGACGTTGGTTGTAGCGAAATTTCCTGCTGTACTGCTCAGGCTCCCGGGCCAGCGCAAGCTCTTCCTTCTGCTGTCGGAGAGTTGACACCCGGTCGACATGCAGCTCGGATATATAGCCACTGGCATGGCGTACCGATATGAGTGAACCCGGCGCCTGAGGCAGGATGATCTCGGCATTGCCCAAATCGAAAACGCCACACTTCTTCTGACGTTTCAGCACCGCCTTGGCCAACGCCAGATGCTTGCCCCAGACAGGCATCGCCGCCTGCAGCTCACCTTCGCCAAACCAGCCCAGGTAATGCACCTCTATGCCAGCCAACGCTGATAACCCGGCTACGATCTCCGGGTGCGTCGCTACACTGCCACCCCAGCGCATCCAGGCCTGCTGGTAATCCTGGGCATCGATGGGAGTCCAGCCACGCTCGCGATAAAGACGAAACAGGTCGAACATGGAACTAGGCCGCCTTGCGCTGGGCAGAGGAGGCTCCACTGGATGCAGCGCACAAAGCATCAGTGGTGAACCCGTGATTTTTGGCCATAGCTATCCCGATGCCTCTGCAGGAAGCATGACTTCCCCGCTTGGGCACAACCTCATGATGATGAAATAACGAACTTGAAGGGCGGCATCTGCCAGCGGACCTAATATAGGGAAATTTGCTTTCCCGCTGTTGGGTTTCCGCGTTTCGTTCAGGAAGCGTTCAGCTTCCCAGGGAGGGAGGCCATGCGCGCGCTCTACCTACGCAGCATGACCATACGGGACGGCAGGCATGAGGTATGCCGCAGCCGCTTGCAAGATGAGTACTGCACCCAGGCGAGACAAGAAGAGACTCAATGCCCGAATGTTAAATCCCAATCCTCAGGATCAATAAAACCTAGCACTTTGACCACCTCAGGATTATCTTCGAGCGACAGGAAAATTGCCGAACCGTACGAGGGTAGCTCTTCGGCATAACCCAATGCCTCTTGAGCATGATTGATGCAGTGACTGTGAGTGACCAGGATCAGATTCCGGTCCGCCTGCTTGTTGCTCAGAGCATTGTCGATAAAATCCTCTTCGCAACTGGCTAGCCAATCGCGCTCTTCCCCAACATCACCAAATACCAATGCCTCGGTCTCTGCTGTTCTCAGCGCGGGGCTGTTGTAGACAATCGCTTTATCCAAACCCAGCTCGCCAAAATCTTCATGAAGCTCGTCCCCAACCAGTTTGGCACGTGCGGTCAGCCCACTCTTGTCGGTCAGACAGGGCACATCGTATCGATCACAACGCTCAAGATGGCGCAGCAAGACAACAACCTCCCCCCTGTCCCAGGATTGCAAGAGTTCACCTGTGTAATGCCGGTGCTCTTCCGAGAGATCGGCAATCGCCGGCGGCTCAAGCACGAAATACAGCAGCGCGCTGGCAAGGAGCGAGACCCCCAATGAAAGTTTATAGCGATTGAGCCATCCGGTTAGGCCTGACAGGTAATGCATTGGCTAGGTCCTGCTTTTAGATTGGGGATCCTGATGGACCATGTATATGAAAGAGCGCTTCATATGCTTGATGCAAGCAGGCAGCATGAGACCAGCACTGAGACGTATTCGCAACAAAATTCTTATTATTTCTCGCCTAGAATGGTTCTGGCTACGCTGCTGGATAACCTTGATCAGGCACTGCGGCGAACTCATTGTCTGCTGAGGCAGAAAACCCTTTAAGTTAAGTGCCTGCCATCAGGTCAGATAAAATTAAGAATATCGTAATTGTCATCTGACCCCGGCTATTGCTAGCAGTGGATAGAGCAAAGCGTGTTTCAGTTTGAGCCGTGCCCTTCAGATGGGCTCAGAGCTTCGAGCGAAACCGGCGTACAGCTGACCACATCTCGATTAACCCGTCTACCGATAACATCATGGTGCCTTTTTGGCGCCATACCAAAGCCAGGTCTAACACTACGTATGGCATCAGCAGTGATGACATCACCCGCCTTCAGATCCTTCACAAAGTACAGTGACCGCCGAAACTGTGCATTACCCTGCTCACTGGATTTGCGACCATAATTCACCTCACCCAGCGCAGACCAGGCCGTCTTGCTGTCACGACATAAAGCGGCCAGCTCAGCCGGCTCCAGCGAAAAGCTGTCATCAGGGCCACCACCACTGCGATCCAGCGTGAAGTGCTTTTCAATGATGGAGGCGCCCAGCACCACGCTGGCAATCGCCGTGGTATTGTCCAGGGTGTGGTCGGACAACCCTGTAACCAGCCCATAACGGGCCACCATATCAGGTATGGTGCGCAGGTTGTAATCGGCAGCCGGTGCGGGGTAGCCGCTGACGCAATGCAGTACAGCCAACTCTTTACAGCCACCGTCACGCGCCGCCTCAATGGCTTCACTGATCTCATCGGCATCGGCCATGCCGGTTGAGATGATCATCGGCTTGCCGGTGCTCGCCACATACTTGATCAGCGGTAGGTCGACGGCTTCGAAGGACGCAATCTTGTACGCTGGGGCATTCAGATCTTCCAACAAGTCCACAGCGGTATTGTCGAACGGGGAACTGAAGATGGTGATACCCAGTTCACGGGCGCGCTCGAACAGCGGTTTATGCCAGTCCCACGGCATGTGGGCTTCCTGGTACAGCTGGTACAGCGTCTTGCCGTCCCACAGCCCACCGTGGATCTGAAACTCTTCCGAGTCACAATCCAGGGTAATGGTATCGGCGGTATAGGTCTGCAGCTTAACCGCATCCGCACCGGCTTTCTTGGCTTCTTCGATGATTTTCAGCGCGGTACCCAGGCGGCCATTATGGTTGGCGGATAGTTCGGCGATGATATAGGGTGACGCGTCGCTGGCGATACGGCGCCCGGCAATAGTGATGTAGGGAATGGTGGACATAAGCTATCTCTCTGTAGTCGGTTGCCAATCAGCTGCGAGTAAACCAAAGCACACCACAGCATGGTACTGCTGGCCGTCAAAGTGCTGATCACGCAAGATCCCCTCCTGCTGAAAGCCCAGGCGGAGATGAAATTGGATGGAGCGTGCGTTAAAGGCCAGTGCCTGGCCGCAGATCTTATGCAGGCCGAGTTCGCCGAAAGCATATTGCAAGAGACTGTACCCCAGTTGGCGTCCCGTGCCTTTGGGCGCTTCGGGTGCCGCATAGAATCCCCAATCAGCAATGCCGCCGGGTGCGATCTCATGCAGATTGATGAAACCCTGCGCGACGCCGTCACGTTCGAAGATCAGCAGATGCCGTGCGGCATCCTGTGAGGCCCGTTCGAACCAGCGAGTATGTTCGCTCAGGGCAATTTCATGCTGCGTATACATATAGCGCCGCACATCAGGATGGTTCCGCCAGGCGAGCACCTGTTCGAGATCATCTTGCCTCATGCGGCGGATCCGTTGAGCCTTGCTTTGTTCCATGTACTACTCCAGATGCCCGATGACCCGAGTTGTCCCGGTGCCGTCGGTCACAGCAGCTGCCGCCTCACTCATCAGATGAAGTTGCCCGGTCGACTGCAGTAGCTCTCTCATCAATATCGGTAGCGCCAACGGTATGTCTTGTGATGCTGCCAACACCCTGACAGCCTGAGCATTCTGTAACCCTGCAGCGACCTGCTGTTGATTGTCTGCTAGAACTACCATGATCGTGGGTAACCCAAGACAGCATCGCTCCCACGACGTTGCTCCAGCGGCGCCGATGGCCAGATCACTATCGGCCATCAGTTGCGCCATGTCACTGACTCCTGATCTGACCAGGGTTGTCACCGGCATACGGGCCGCCTGCCGTCGGATCGTCTCAAGCCAGGGCGCGGTCGAGCCCATAACCACGGTAATCGCGCCCTCCGCTGGCAGCTCGGCGGTTGCCAGCGCCGTCAGTATCTGCCCAGTGGCATTATCCTTGTCCACCCCGCCCATGCTCACCAGGATATGGTGCAGCGGCGCCGACTGTCGACGTTGCAGGCTGTAAGAGCGCAGGGCTGCAAACTCAGGGCGCAGCAGCGCGTACTGGGCGCCACACAGCACCCTGCAACCCGCTGGCACCCAAGGTTGATAATCCAGTGGGTCACGGCCCAGCGTCTGATCCAATAAAACATCACACTGGTGCGGGCGGTCAGCAAGATCATCGATGACCAGCAGCTTGTGATAGTGCGGTTTAAGCTGTTGTTCCCAGCGGGCATCCAGTGCGTAATGGTCCACCACCAACCACTGCGGCTGGAGGTTCGACAGGATCGCCGCGCACAACACCGCATCCTGCGCCTGCGTTGCCCCAAGCCAGCGCGCGTGGATAGGCGTCCCGTCCATCTCAGCGTCGGATATACAGGCCAGCGGGTGCACCTCATGGCCTTGCTGGCGGACATACTCGATAAGGTTCCCAGTATGTTCCCGGCAGATAAAATGGCAGTCGCGTCCCTGGGCCTGCAGCGCATTGGCCAGGGTGAGGCAACGCATGAGGTGGCCCGTACCCATCTCCAGCGATGCATCGGCGCGGAAGACGACTGCTCGGTTATTCATTGCTCGGACTGCGTCTGCTGGGCCTTGAACATCCATTCGGCCCGTTCCCAGTCTTCTGGGGTGTCGATGTCCTGGACACGGTGACGGGGCAGCAGTACGGGCGCAGCGCCCTCTCCAAAAATCACTTTGCCCTGCAACCAGGCCTCGGCCTGCCCCCAGTAGAACTGGCCCGCATCATGGTAAGCCTCTTCCAGGTCCTGCGAACGGGTATTGAAATGCGCGGAGTTGAACATCTCTACTCGCCCCTGTGCTGTCAGACGAATAGCGCGCTGAATAGGGAACGCGTAACTGGTGACCGAAAAGGCGTAGTCACTGCCTGTGTCATCCAATACCGATAAGCCCTGCCGGATATCCTCGGCGCGAACGAACGGGGCAGTGGCATACAGGCAACACACTTGCCGGACCGGTGTGCTGCTGTGTGCATTGACCCACTCGACGGCATGGCGGATCACCGGGAGGGTGCCGGTGTGATCGTCCGACAGCTCCGCAGGGCGCACAAAGGGCACTACGGCACCATACTCCCGTGCGACCTCGGCAACCTCGGCATCGTCGGTGGAGACAATTACCTGATCGAAGCAGCCGCTCTCTACAGCGGCCTCAATCGACCAGGCAAGCATCGGTTTGCCGCAAAAGACCTTGATGTTCTTGCGGGGAATGCGTTTGCTTCCACCCCGCGCCGGGATGACCGCCAGCCTCATGCGCCTGTTGCCTTTACTGCCTGGCTCACAGCGGCCACCACCTCATCCTGCTGTGCATCGGTCATGGTCTGGAACATGGGCAAGCTGATGGCTTCGGCGTAATATTGCTCCGCCTGCGGGAAGTCCCCGATCTGAAAGCCCATCTGCTGATAGTACGGCTGGGTGTGCACCGGGATGTAATGCAGGTTGACCCCAATGCCCTGCTCGCGCAGCGCTTCAAACACCTCGCGGTGGCTGTTCTGAATCTGGCCCAGCTTCAGACGAATCACATATAGGTGCAGGCCCGAGTAGCTGTCCGGATGCTGCCAAGGCGTCAGAACCGGCAGACCGCTTAATAGATCATCGTAACGCCTGAACAGTTGATGACGGCGCGCCACAAACTGGTCCAGACGCGCCATCTGGCTGACACCCAATGCCGCCTGCAGCTCGGTCATACGGTAATTGAAGCCCAGATCCACTTGCTGATAATACCAGGGGCCATCCGGCGCCTGCGTCATCAACGCGGGATCGCGGGTAATGCCGTGGCTGCGCAGCAATGCCATGCGCTGGGCCAGGTCGTCATCATTGGTCAGTGCCATGCCGCCTTCGGCGGTGGTGATGATTTTCACCGGGTGAAAGCTGAACACCGTGATATCGCTATAAGCCCCACTACCAATAAACTCGCCCTTGTACTTACCACCAATGGCATGCGAGGCATCTTCAATGATCCTGAAACCATAGCGCTGCCCCAGGGCGTGGATGGCAGCCATATCGCAGGGTTGGCCGCACAAGTGCACGGCCACCACCACCTTCGGTAGGCGCCCTTCCCGCTCAGCCACTTCCAGCTTGGCCTGTAGCGCAACTGGACACAGGTTGTAGGTCGTCGGATCAATATCGACAAAATCGACCTGGGCACCGCAGTACAACCCACAGTTGGCCGAGGCGACAAAGGTAACTGGCGTGGTCCACAACCAGTCACCTTCTCCAAGGCCCAACGCGAGACAGGCAATGTGCAGAGCGGACGTTGCGCTGTTCACCGCCAGTGCATGGCGGGCACCCACATGAGTAGCCACCGCCTGCTCAAAGCGCGGCACCATGGGGCCCTGGGTAAGAAAGTCGGACCTGAGTACCGTTACCACGGCCTCGATATCCGCCTCAGTAATCTCCTGCCTGCCGTAGGGGATCATGTTCAGATACTCCCGATCTTTTCCCGGTTAGTCTCGATCCAGGTTTGCAACTGCTCGTCAGACATCCATTCGCTGTTATTGTCGCTCGAATAGACAAAACCTTCCGGCACCTTCGTGCCATCCTTGATGCGCTCGGGTGAGTTGCTCCAATCGTTGATTACCGGCAGGATCTTGAAGTGCTCGGGGTATTCGTACGTGTAATAGGCATCTTCGGCGCTGATCATCTGCTCATGCAATTTCTCACCGGGGCGAATGCCCACCACTTCCTGTTTGGCTTCAGGCGCTACCACCCGGGCCAGGTCGGTGACCTTCATGGAAGGGATCTTCTTCACGTAGATCTCGCCACCGACCATATCCTCAAAGGCATGCCAGACTAGATCCACTCCTTCTTCCAGCGAAATCATGAAGCGGGTCATCCGCTCATCGGTGATCGGCAGCACACCTTTGTCCATGATGGACATGAAAAATGGAATGACCGAGCCGCGCGAGCCCATGACATTCCCGTAACGTACCACCGAGAAGCGAGTACCGTGCTCTCCGGAGTAGGCGTTACCGGCAACGAATAGCTTGTCGGATGTCAACTTGGTGGCGCCATACAGGTTGATCGGGCTGCTGGCTTTGTCGGTAGACAGCGCGACCACTCCCTTCACGCCCTTGTCGATACAGGCATCAATCAGATTCATCGCGCCCAACACATTGGTCTTGATGCACTCAAAGGGGTTGTACTCGGCGGTCGGCACGATCTTGGTCGCCGCGGCATGGACCACATAATCCACACCATCCAGCGCACGGTACAGGCGCTCTTTATCACGCACATCACCAATGAAGAAACGAATACGCGGGTCATCTGCAAACTTCTTCGCCATGTCCCATTGTTTCATCTCGTCACGGGAAAAGATGATGATTTTCTTGGGGTTATACTTGGCCAGCGTCATAGGCACGAAGGTATTACCGAAGGAGCCAGTACCGCCGGTGACGAGGATGGTTTTATTGCTGAGCATAGGAAAGCTCCTCACATCAAATAAGTTTGTATGGCTTCAGATACACGCTGGTTAGCTAACCGGTCGCGCTTGCCAAATACCCATGAAAAATAGTTATCGCGCTGTTTCGCATAAGGCCGAGCACAACTGATGGCGTCGTCTAGTATTTCAGAGAACCCTATTGAGTCACGTATGAAATGACTAGGTCCGCAGTCATATAAAGTCAATAGCTTGGCCAGGTCATCGGGATGCATGGATTCTTTCACCCCGAGATTGAATAAGAAATCTCGGGAAAAGCTATCTGTCTCAATAAACATCTGTGGAACATCGTAGAATAATGACTCCTCGCTGGGCGAGTTGGCATCCGATACTACCAGGTCCGCTATCGACACCAGCTCTGCCAACGAGCAGGTTCCGAGATCCAGATAGGCATCCCGCCTTTGCATAATCAACCGTTGTACCCGCTGGAAGCTCTGACGGTCTTTCCTCCGAGAGGTGAGAGACTGGCTGGGATGCGGACGCAAGACCAGATTGAAATGCTCCGGTGCTGTCAAAACAAGCTGCTCCGCAGCCAAGTCCCATGAGCCAAGCCCTCTACGGCTAGGAGTATAGATAATCGTGCGCTTTTCCGGATTCAAGCAGAGCTTATTCAGGAGTGCGTTTTTCTGGATTAGCGATTGCTCAGGGTACTCACAGAACGGCAAAAACCCGGTATCCACGGCATTAACCTGGATATCATCTGAAAACCGCTCAATCATGGTTTTCATTCTGGGGCCAATGACGCACAGCAGGTCAAAATGCTGATTCTTTGCCAGCGCATCCTGAGACAACATCATATAAGTCCCATGAAACACCGTCGCTTTCTTTGCCTCGTAAGGTGCCAAGAAACTACGATAGGGAGATCCGGTGACAATGATATCCGCATTTTTGAGAAGCCGATTCCCCTTGCTCAGCCCTCTCAGATACTTTGAGTAGCGCGCAGTCTCCAGCTTGGGGTACAAGCGGTTCACCGCTTTCAAGGTCGAGCGGCGACTGGTAACAAAAGTACCCGTCAGTTCAGTGGCTACCTGAGCCAAATGAGGCACAGCCTGAAACATCTTTGAAAAGTAAACCACTTTACTACTCATAGTTCGCTGTCCTCATCTTACGGTGCACTGGCAACATGTTACCCATAGCTCGCCTCGTTACCATTACGCTGAATCATCGATTCCCCCGTGCTCCATGCTCAGATATTGAAGATGCGGCTTATAAAAACATGTTCAGCGCATCGGTCGCTGAGCCCCGCCGATGAAGCCGAGCTTTATGCATATTGCCCCTACACAGTTCATTTCCCTTGCTGGGCAAGTACCGGACCAGCCAGAGCCGTACTCAATAATGGCGCCATAAACTCGGAGCCAAATTTACTCAGATGGTTTGAGTCTCGATACAGTAACTGGCTCTGCTGCTGTACCTGGCAGAACTGATCGTCACACATCAGTTCTGCCAGATTCACACGAGTAAACGAGTAGCGCTCCATCATGCCTTTGAAGAAAGTCTGCGCAGGCAGAACCTCGGCATCGTGTTGCTGGCGGGGTGTGCGAATATCCAGCTCACGCTCAAGCCATTCCAGGCGGGCCAACGTTTGCGGTACGTTATGCTCTATCAGCGGTACCTGCTCAATCAGCGTGGCCTGTCGTCCACTACTCTTGAGATATTCCAGAGTCCGCTCAAAACCAGCCGCAAAACTGGTATCCGAATCGATCAGCTCAACATCACCTCGCAGATAATTTGACCACACACCGACCAGAATCACCTTGCGTATTTCTGGGTGCCGCTCGAGATAGCGCACCACGGCAGAATTGAATTCCGCACAGGAGACCTCTGATGGTTTGAATTCACGGCTACTAAGTGCCGGCGGGCATACCGAGCGGGCTAGAAACCGTCCGGAGCTCTCCAGCCCTTTGGCCGCGAGGTCGAAGCCATGGGCCAGCGACAGAGCATGCGAGTCTCCCCACAGCAGGAAGCTGGCCTCCCCTTCGCTGCCCAGCGTACAGATGTTGCGCTCCTTATCGACATCATCAACGGCGAGACCAAAACAGGGCCGCCGAAATGGTATTTTTTCTTCCTCCACTGCTGCTATCTCTGCCACAGCATCAGGCAATCTGAATGCAGCCCCCTTGCTTATCGCCCCAGGCAGGGCAACAAGGATCAGAAAGCCGGCAACCCAACCGGCCCGTTTGAAGAGCCGACCACGGGATGCCAGATCCGGCTTGCCGCGGAACGGCGATTCGATAAAGCGCCATGATAGCCAGCCGAGCAGGCAGGCCAAGGCAAGAAGCCCGACCTGCTCCCATGTTGTGAACGGTACTATCTTGTAATATGCGGCAAATGTGAACAGTGGCCAGTGCCATAGATACAGCGAATAGGAGATCAATCCGAAGAACACCAGCAGTTTCCAGCCCAACAGCCGCCCCACCAGGGTCGAGCCAGTCTGACCTGCATGAATCATCAATGCTGAACCAAGCACCGCCGGTAATGCCGAAACCCCGGGAAAGGCAGTGCTTTTATTGAGCAGGAAGACACTACCTAGAATCAGTAGCAGCCCCATCAGAGCCGAAAGTTCACGTAGCCACTGCCAACGGTGAGCAGGCAACAAACCGGTAGCCAGCAGAGCACCAGATAACAGCTCCCAGGCACGCAGATGCACCAAGTAGAAGGCGCTCTCTGGAGTACTGGAAAGCGCACGCTGTGCCCCGAACAACGAGAGAATGGCCAGCCCCAGCAGAATCAGGTTAATGCGGCGCGGTACAAAGCGCACCAGAAGCAGCAACAGTGGCGGAAACAGTATGTAAAACTGCTCCTCCACCGACAACGACCAGGTATGTAGCAGTGGGATGTTGCTGACGGCATCATTGAAGTAGTCGGTTTTGTTCCAGAAGTGAATATTGGCCAGGAATAGCACCGCCAATCCCTGCGCCTCACTGAACAGCTTGTAATCCTCTGGCAACAGCAGGAACCAAGCCACCACTGCCGTCACCAGCAGCATTACTGCCAGTGCTGGGAACAATCGGCGAATACGACGCTCATAGAAGCCCGCATAGCTGAACTCACCAGCCTGCAACTCACGATAGACAATACTTGTGATCAGAAAGCCGGAGATAACAAAAAACACGTCGACGCCGACGAAGCCTCCGGAAAACGGTGCCACTCCTAAGTGATATAGAACCACCGGTAGCACCGCAACCGCCCGCAGACCATCTATATCACGACGATACGCTAGTCGCGGATTCAACTCAGCGCACTCCTTCCTTCACCACCAACACATCCTCCATGATCAGATACTCCAGATCCGACCCATAGAACATGTTCAACGCATCTGTCGGCGAGCACACCATAGGCTCCCCCCGGCGGTTGAGTGAGGTGTTGAGCGATACGCCGTTGCCGGTCAGCTTCTCCAGTTCGAGCATCAGATCGTACCAGCGCGGGTTGTGCTGGCGTTCCAGCACCTGGGCGCGGGAGGTGCCGTCTTCGTGGACGACTTCTCCCACACGGGTTTTCCATTCCTCGTTGACCTCGAAGGTGAAGGTCATGAAGGGGCTGGGGTGGTCGACCTTGAGCATCTGCGGGGCGACGGTGTCGAGCATGGACGGGCAGAATGGGCGCCAGCGTTCGCGGAACTTGATCTGTTCGTTGATGCGGTCGGCAACGCCGGGTACGCTCGGGCAACCGATGATGGAGCGGCCGCCCAGGGCGCGCGGGCCGAACTCCATACGGCCCTGGAACCAGGCTACGGGGTTACCTTCGACCATGATCTGGGCGATGCGCTCGGGTACGTCATCGATCTGCTGCCATTGCGGCTGGTTCGGGTGGCGCGCGCAGGCAGCAATGATGTCTTCGTTGCTGTAACTGGGGCCAAGATAGACGTGTTCCATCTTCTCCACCGGCACGCCGTTCTTCACCGAGATATAGGCAGCGGCACCCACCGCCGTTCCGGCATCGCCGGAGGCCGGCTGCACGAACAGCTCCTTGACCTCGTCACGGGCAATGATTTTCTGGTTCAGCTTGACGTTCAGCGCGCAACCGCCGGCAAAGGCGATCTTGCCGGTCTCACGAAGGATGTCACCGAGATAGTAGTCCATCATTTCCAGGGCCAGCTTCTCGAACAGCGCCTGCATGCTGGCGGCATAGTGGATGTAGGGGTCGTCGGCGATGTCCCCTTCGCGCTTGGGGCCGAGCCATTCGATCAGCTTGGGCGAGAAGTAGAAGCCCTTGCCCTTCTCCTTGTAGCGGCGGAAGCCGATCACGTTGGCGTAGTCGGTATTGATGGTCAGCTCACCGTTCTCGAACTTGGCCAACCGCGAGAAGTCGTATTTGGCGGCATCGCCATAAGGCGCCATACCCATGACCTTGAACTCGCCATCGAGCATCTCGAAGCCCAGGTATTCGGTGAGGGCGCCATACAGTCCGCCCAGCGAGTCCGGATCATAGAATTCCTTGATCTTGTGGATCTTGCCGTTCTCGCCGTAACCGAAGAAGGTGGTGGCGTACTCGCCCTTGCCATCGATACCGAGGATCGCGGTCTTCTCCTGGAAGCCCGAGCAGTGATAGGCGCTGGAGGCGTGGGCCAGGTGGTGCTCGACCGGTTCCAGCTTGACCTTCTTCAGGTCGAAGCCCAGTTGCTGCAGACACCACTGGATGCGCTTCTTGTAGCGATGGTAGCGTCGGTTGCCCATGAAGATGGCATCCAGTGAGCGGTCGGGAGCGTACCAGTAGCGCTTGGCGTAATGCCAGCGAGCCTTCTCGAAAATGCTGATGGGAGCGAAGGGGATGGCGACGATATCCACATCCTCCGGCTTGATGCCGGCCTGCTCCAGGCAGAATTTGGCGGACTCGTAGGGCATGCGATTTTTCGCGTGCTTGTCGCGCACGAAACGCTCTTCTTCCACAGCGGCGATCAACTTGCCATCGATATACAACGCAGCTGACGGGTCATGGCTCAATGCGCCGGAAAGTCCGAGAATGGTCAGGCCCACGGGTACACCTCTTTCAGAAACGGTAAAGGGAAGGATTTTATACACATTTGCCGCCACTGGCTCGCCTAGTCTGCCCGTTATGGCATCCCGCCACCTGCTCCGCTGCCAAAAAAACCGGGGACTTGACCACAGACGGCCCGTCGGGAAGCTCACGCCAAAGGTTCAAATATCACAAACAAGCACTACAATGTGCATATGAAACACAGGCAGGAGCACCTCATGCATATTGCAGAACGCATACAACCAAGCGCTGATGCCGTCCTCGCCAAGGCAGTGCTGCGCGCGGCCACGCAGCTTGGCCTGAAGCAGGCCGAGCTGGCGGCGGTACTGGGGATGCATCGCACCGCGGTGAGTCGACTCAAGCAGAGCCAGTCGCTTGATCCACAGTCGAAGCAAGGTGAGCTGGCGCTGCTGTTGATACGCACGGCACGGGCGCTGCATGCGCTGACCGGGGGTGATGAGGACTGGATCAGGCATTTCATGCGCACCCCCAACAAGATCACGGGCGGCATTCCGGCTGAGCAGGTAGCCAGCATTCAGGGGCTGATGAGTGTGCTGCAGTTCGCTGATGCGCTGCGGGGCAAGACCTGATGATCTGGGAAGCAAGCGAAGGCCCTGAGCATATCGGCCTGCTACAGGGCCGGCTGTTTCGCCTGGTGGAGAGCCAGGGCCAGATTGCCACCCTGGGTTATGTGGACACCCTGGAGGAGCAGGCACTGCTGGAAGAATTGCTCGATAGCGTGAAGCCACCCTACCCCACGGATACCGAAACCCTGCATTATCTGCTCAAGAGTCCGTTCCGCTATCCTCCCCTGCGCTGGGGCTCGCGCTTTGGCCGCACCCACGAACCCAGCCTGTTCTATGGTGGCGGTACGGTGCACACGACACTGGCCGAATCCGCCTATTATCGCTTCGTGTTCTGGTATTCGATGGAGGGGCCCTCGCCGAAGGACCGGATA
Source organism: Pseudomonas sp. MYb185 (assembly GCF_002979975.1). Classification (GTDB taxonomy): domain Bacteria; phylum Pseudomonadota; class Gammaproteobacteria; order Pseudomonadales; family Pseudomonadaceae; genus Halopseudomonas. The sequence goes on from NZ_PCQD01000002.1 coordinate 402,508, forward strand.
CGCAGCGAACATACCTTGTTCTCGGCGCGCTATCACACGCCGGCGGGGGTTCGCCTGCAGCAGCCGTTCACTCAGCACCTTGGCGAGCTGACGCATCCCAGCCACTACCTGCCGTGTCAGCTGCTCGGCAGCGCCATGCGGGCAGCCGGCGTGCAGGCCTTCGAATACCCCTCGGCGCGGGACCCCGAGCGGGGCCACTGCATAGCGCTGTTCGCCCCTGCCGCACTCCGCTCCCGGCAACCGGACAATAGTAGTCAGTGGCTGTGCGAGCTCAGCGCCCAGGCAGTTTCCTTCAAGCAGATTGCTACCAATACACTGACCACCTTCATACTGCCCGACTTCCTGGTGGACGGTGATCTACCATTACCGGCCTGACATCGATTGTCGAAGAGATGGCATCTGGTCTTGCCGGACAGGGCCCTGTCGTCGAGCAGGTGCACGGCAACCCGTAAGCGGGCGCTGTTCACTGAAGCAGTAGCTATCAGCGGGGCATGACTGATTCCAGCCATTGCGCCAGGGCAGACCCTGCTGGCCAATTGCGAATGAAGCGTGCGCGGTCCTTCGCCCAGGCCTTGCGTCGCCCGGCCTCGCTGCGGTGCGCCTGCATGACATCCAGATCGATCAATACCACTTGATCGTCCTGCCACAGCAGGTTGGTGGCCTTGAAGTCACCATGGCTGATGCCTGCCGCCACCAACTGGTTGAAGGTTCGCAGCAATGCCTCGGCAATTACTGGATCAGGGATCGTTGCACCTGTCTCATCCAGGCGCTGGATCAGGTTCGGCCCTGGGCAGTACTCGCTGATCAGCCAGGCCTGGCGGCGCCAGGGCCCGATACGACGCTCGATCATCGCCAGCGGCCTGGGCGTGGCGATACCGAGGAATTCCAGTCTCCAGGCCGCCAACCAGGAGTTCCAGGCCCGGCTCGGACGCCAGAAACGCGTGAGCCAATGACCGAACCCCTTGATGTTGTAGCGCTTGATGACCATTTCACGGCCACCCACCGTGGCGCGGGTAACGGTGCTGCTCCCCCCGTCCTTGAGTAATGGCTTGCCGTTGAAGACACTATCTGGCGCGGCCAGCAAAGATGCCAGCGTTTCCTGCTCCGAGCGCAATACGACTGCAAAGCGGTTGCAGGACCGCTCAACCGCAAACTGGCTGCAATCACGCAGTGTCTTATCGAGAAAGCCATCCAGCCGTATCTGGCGTTGCGCGTGAATGTCCATGAGCAGGTGCTGACTCTGCAGGCCCGGCAACGGATGGCAAGCCAGGTAGGACTGCAGCAGATGATCCACCTGCTGGTCCCATTGCGGCATCAACTGGGCGAAGAACAGCGCAAGGTTGCTCTGGGCCATCGGCAATCCCAGCGGCTTGCCCGGCTCCTTCGCCTCGATCGCGTCCCCATCGATGACATACAGCTGTTGCGCATCCTGCAGGAAGTTACCCAGATGCAGGTCAGTCTGCGCCAGCCCCTGAGCATGCATGGCGGCAATGGCTTCCAGCGCACCCTGCAGGATGGCGACCGCCTCGGGGCTGCCCGGTGACCGGTCGGGTAGTCGCTCCCAGAGCTGCTGCAGACTTTGCGCGCCCGGCAGATATTCGGTCAGCAGATAGCGCCCGCCACCGGGCAGCTCACCACTGTCCAGCAGAGCAGGCGTGGTGATGCCCGCCCTCTGCAGGGCCTGGATACCCACGCTCTCACGCTGCCAATGACGTTCGGCACCGGTGGCGATGAACAGCTTGGCGAGCACCTGCTGGCCATTCCATTCGCCGCGTCCGACCAGGCGCTTTCCCGGCAGAATGCGCAGCCACTGCCGGATGAGCAGCGGCTTGCCCGCGGCGAGCTGCAGGCTGAGGTCGACCGGCGGGGTGCGCCCGGCATCGCGCAGCCTGGCGGTGGACGAACTCATTTGCGCCCCTTGCGTTTGCTGGCAGAGCGCTGGGTCACTCGTGTTGCCCAATAGCGAACCTGCGCGTCAACCTCTGATTTGCCCAGATAGGTCAACAGAAAACGCAGGCGCTGGGTCCGGCTGGGCGCCTGACTGCGGCGATTCAGGGCATCCAGGTCACGCATGTTCCCCCAGGGGGAGAAAAGATGGGCGCGGGATTTTTCCAGATCGATCAGACGCACCCCAACCCCATCGGCGAGCGGCTTGAGAAACAGATGTTTGGGGTAGAGGCAATTGTGCACCACCCCGCTCCCGTGCAACTGCGCCACCAGTGCCGCTGCCGCTATGAGCAGATCACGCTGCAGACGGTAGCCCAACTGGTCCCAACGGGAGAACCAATGGTCCAGGGGCTGGTAGCCTTCCAACGCCCGGGTCAGCAGAATGGCCTGCACCTTACCGTCAACCCGACGCCGGGCGTAGTAGGCCGCCTCCAACGCTGGAATACCGCGTTCGGCATAGCGACCTATATTGTAGAACTCGCGCCCGGCAGTCGGCTCACCCAAAGGTCTGCGCAAACTGCGAATCAGGTAGTTGCTCTGACGCTTGAGGTAGAAGACCTGTGGCTGTCCATTGGCATCTTCCAGCGTCAGCCGGCTGACGCTGCTGAAGCCGCCACGGGCGCGGTTGGGCTCATCCACCTGCTGCGCCGCGACATTCCACAATGCGTCGAAGCTATCGAGCTGATGTCGCCGCAACGTATCGCGCACACTCACCGAAACAAAAGGCGATGCACTCATTCTCGTCCCTCGAAATACCGCACGATCTTGCCGATACGCACGCGATCCGCCCGATTGAGCCGCTCCCGCCCACAGTACAGCAGATAGAAACGCAGCCTCTGGGTACGACTCAGGTGGAATTTGCCGATCTTGTCCAGACAGGCCAAATCCTTGATCTTGCGCCGCTCCAGGAACGGTCCCCACCAGAAGGTTCCGCCCGGGCAGTCGATCAGGTAGATGTTGCCCAGTGGCGCTCCGTCCACCAGGATATTGCGCCATTTGAGATCATTGTGGGCAAAGCGATGCTCATGCATTATCCGGGTGGCATCAGCTACCTGATGCAGGACATGCCTCGCCCAGCGCGGGTCATGCAGGCACGGGGCATGCTCAGCCGCCAGGCGTGCCATATCCCGCGTTCCCTGCAGCTCTTCGGTGATCAGTGCTCCGCGCTGGAAACCACCGAAGCGCTTTTCCATGCCATAGCCGACAACAGTGGCGACGGGGATACCCCAGGCGCGAAAGTACAGCAGGTTGCGCCATTCTGCGCGCACCCGCGGACGCCCGATGAAGCGCCGCAGATGCTTGCCGGCACCATGGTAGCGCTTGACGTAATAGTGTCGCGAGCCAACCTGGACCCGCAGCACCTCGCTCAGCGGATCGCTGGCGACTTGTTCCCCCTGCAGCGCAAACACCGCATCCAGAGATGCAAAGGCTGCACCGGCAGGGCCGATGACATATTCCGGGTTGAGTGTCCAACTGCTCATCTTTCGCTACCGTCCTTGGCGTACTTGCGCTCGAAGCGCGTCTGCAACCTGGCTGCCTTGCGCTCCAGCATGCTCAGCAGAGCCGCTTCCTCCGCAAGAATCCGTCGCAGCGGCAACTGGAAATAGGTCTTGAGAAAGCGCAGCTTGTCGCGTTCGCTCAGTCCGATATTCAACGCCGAGAAATACAGCCCGGCCAGATCCTTGTCGCGCCAGCGGCGTGGCACCTCCGTGCGCACCTGCGCCCGGTGCAGGTCGATCAGCGACAGGCGCAGATTGTCCGCACGGGGCGGGGTATCGATATGCAGCAGGAAGTGGCAGATATAGCAGTCACGGTGATTGACGCCGGCACGGTGCATGCGTCCGGTCATGTCAGCTACCCGATGGATAAGCGCATGCTTGAGCGCTGCTGGCGGCGGATGGCTCGGCCAGTCGCGGCTGAAGTCCTCCAGACTGATGGTCGGCGCCAGTTCCTCGGTGATGATGAAGGAGTGTCGCGCCGCAGGACTGCTGCCGCGCTCCCCAAAGGCCACGGCGGTCATGGTCGGCACACCGGCACGGGTCAAGGCCCCGATCGCCTCCCACTCCTGGTCGGCACCGAGCACCGGTCTCTTGAGTGTCGACCAGTTCTTGAATATCTCGCTCCAGCCAACGCCGCGGTGAATCTTCACAAAATAGCCCCGTCCAGCCACCTCGGTGCGCAGCGTGCGGCGTGCTTCCAGCTCGCGAAAGACCTCGCCCTGCAGCTGCTCCACCTCGACAAAGGCATCTCGTCCGGCCCACAGGGACTTGAAGGGTTCATGCAACACCAGCTTCAAACCAGCTCTCCCAGAATCACATCGGCGGCCCGTTCCGGCATGCTGTACAGATCGGCATGCTCGGCATATTCCAGGGCGTTCTGCTGCCACTCCTCGCGCGTCTGCGGGTCATCCAGAATACGTGCCAGCCAGCTGTCGAGGGTGTTCTGCTCGAAAGGCTCCGGCATCACCAGCCCGCAATCGGCCTCTTCGATGTAATGGGCATAGCCGCAGGCTGCCGTGGTCAGTACCGGCAGCCCCGCTACCAGCGCCTCCAGCAGCACGGTACCGGTGTTCTCGTTGTAGGCCGGGTGGATCAACAGGTCAGCGCCCAGCAGGAAGCGTGGTACATCGCTGCGTCCCTTGAGGATCTGCACCTGTTCGGACAGTCCCAGGGAACGCATCTGACGCAGGAATGGCGCCGGATCATCGGCGCCCATGACGATCAGACGCGTGCGCTGGCGCAGCGCCGGCGGCAGAGCCGCGACCGCCTCCAGGGTACGATCCAGCCCCTTGGTCTTGAAACCCGAGCCGATCTGCACCAGCAGCAGATCATCATCGGTCAGCTTGAATTCAGCACGCAGACCAGCACGGATCTCCGCCGCATTGGCCGGTGCGCGGCGGTCAAGCGCAATGCCGGGAGGCAATAGATGGAAACGCTCGACCGGTGTGCGGTAGTGCTTCATGAACAACGGCAGTTGCACTTCGGAGATCATCAGGATCTCGGTGCGCCCTTCAGGCCCGAAGACCGCCCGCTCGTAGGCGGAAAAATGCCGATAGCGCGGACCGTACTGATAGAACCAGCTGCGCTGGTTCTGCGCCTTGTCCTCATAACAGCCATCGGCAGCGTAATAGACATCCAGCCCCGGCATCTTGTTGAAGCCCACCACCCGGTCGGCCGGGTCACGCTTGAGGTCTGCCTGCACCCAGGTGACGAATTTCTCATTGCGCCGCTGGCTGCTCATTGCCCGCGCCGGAACAATACGGATATCGAAGCCTGATGGGCGCTCGCCTTCCCAACCCATGGTGTACACACGAATAGCATGCCCGCGCTGCTGGCAGACCTGGGCGATACGCAGGAAGTCACGCTGCAGGCCACCGAAGGGGAAGTACTTGTAGAGCAGAAATGCCAGTTGCATCAGGACTCTCTTTGTCAAGGATGCCCGCGTCTTCACCTATCTGGCGAAGGCGCCTGTTGTATATGCGCCAGAACACAGATTCATTCGAATCGGCGAGTTTAGCATAGCTGTGGTGGGCACTGGCGGAGCGGGGGTACATAGCTGGGGAGGCAGCCGTTAGCGTAGTGCAGGGGCGCTACACCCCGAGACTCACGGGTTTGTCGAGCGCCTGCTCGACGATAGCTGCAGCGGCTGCGAGGTTGCAGACGCGCTATCCCCTCAAGCACAACACCCCTTCCAACTCCAGCATCACCCGCTCCGGCTGCAGGCGGGTAAAACACAGCGGCAGCTCCTGGCGCAGGTCGAATTGCCGGGCATCGTCGGGGGTCGGCTCGTACTTGCACTTCTTGCTCATGCAGGGAGCACAGGGGAAGTCGCTGGCCAGATGCACCTGGCTCCGGCCGTAGGCGCCACTCCAACCAGGGTTGGTTGGCCCGAACAGGGATACCGTCGGCACATCCAGCGCCGCAGCCAGATGTCCCAGCCCGGTATCCACCGCCACGCAGGCGCGGGCGCCGGCGAGGATGCGGGCCATACCGGCCAGCGGTAGCCTGGGCAGCACCTGCACACCGGCAATACCTTGGGCGATACGCTCGGCCCGGGCCTTTTCCGCATCATTGCCCCACGGCAGCTTGACTTGGATGCCGCGTTCCACCGCCAGCTGCGCCAGTTGCTTCCAGTACAGCTCCGGCCAGTGCTTGGTAACCCAGGTGGTGCCGTGCAGGAACACGACATACCGCTCGGCGGCTTGCTCGCCGGCGAGATAGGCGCGGTTCACACCGTAATCCCCGGTCTCGGCGGGCACCTGATATCCCAACGCCTGGGCGAACAGTTGCCGCACCCGCTCCACCGCGTGTTGGCCCCAGGGCACGCTGAGAGGCTGATCATACCAACGGCTGGCCAGCGGCTCGCGGACCGAGTGGCGATCCAGCCCAGCCACCGGCGTCTTGAGCCCAGTCGTCAGGAGTGCACTTTTCAGCAGTCCCTGGGCATCGATGATCAGATCGTATTTGTGGGTTTTCAGACGCTGCCGGAAGCGGCGCCATTCACCACTGCGCAGAGTTTTCAGCGGATGCTTGCGCCAGCGGCGGATGGCCACCGGTATCACCTCGGCAACGGCCGGATGCCACAATGGAATCTCCGCAAAACCCTCTTCCACCACCCAGTCGAAACTGATACCAGGTATTGCCGCCTGCGCATCGGTCAGTGCCGGCAGCGTATGGATGACATCGCCCATGGAGGACGTCTTGATCAACAGGACACGCATGGTCAGACCGGCAGGGGATCGGCCAGCGGATCGCCGACCAATCGATCCAGCGCGTCGATCACCCGTTGCGGTTCCAGGTCACGCAGGCAGTTGTAGTGGCCGAAGCGGCAGGTACGATCGAAGCAGGGACTGCAATCGAGCCCCAGTCGTACTACCTCGACCTGTTCGGCAAGGGGCGGCGTGAAGTCCGGCGAGGTCGAGCCATAGACTGCCACCAGTGGACGGTTCAGCGCAGCGGCGACATGCATGAGCCCTGAGTCGTTGCTGACCACCGCCGTGGCGCATGACAGCAGGTCGATGGCCTCGGCAAGGCTGGTTTCCCCGGCCAGGTTGGTCGACTCCTCGCGCAGCCCGGGACGCAGCCGTTCGCGAATCTGTTCGCCCACCGGGTGGTCGTTCTTCGAACCGAACAACCAGACCTGCCAGCCCTGACGCACCTTCTGGTCCGCTACCGCCGCGTAATGCTCGGACGGCCAGCGCTTGGCCTCGCCGAACTCCGCACCGGGACACAGCGCCAGTACCGGTCGATCCAGTTCCAGGCCAAAACGTGCCAGTGCCGTCTCACGACTGGCCGACTCGATCTGCAGGGTAGGCCGTGGATAGGGTCGCGTCAGCTGATGCTCCGGCTCCCAGGCCAGCGCCATGAAGCGCTCGATCATCAGTGGATACTGGCTCTTGTCGAGCACGCGGATATCGTTCAGCAGACCGTAGCGCATTTCGCCGCGCCAGCCGGTGCGCTGGGCGATCCCCGCAAAAAACGGCACCAGGGCCGATTTCAGGGAATTGGGCAGCAGGATGGCCTGATCGTACTGACCGGCCAGACTCTTGCCGATACGCCAGCGACTGGCGATATCCAGCACGCCGTGCCCCAGCGGGAAGCTCAGCGCCTGGTTGACCTCGGGCATGCGCTCGAGGATCGGCCGGCTCCACTCTGGGGCCAGCACATCGATGACACAGTCCGGGCCGTGACGCAGTTTCAGGCAGGCAAACAAGGTTTGCGCCATGACCATGTCACCGACCCAGCTGGGACCGATAATCAGAATTCTCATCAAGCCTCACATCCTATCGTCATTGCGAGGTGCAGGGGGCGGCCGTCCGCCGACGTGGCAATCCATGCACTGGACGTTGCCGGCCAGCACTGGATGGCCCGCCCCGTGGATTGCCACACCCCCTTGGGCTCGCAATGACGGTATTCAGCTTTCAGCTCACTTGACCGGCGTCAGCCATTCGCGATACGCGCTGTTCTTGCCATTGACCAGATCAAAGTAGGCCTTCTGCAGTTTCTCGGTAACCGGGCCACGGCGACCGGCACCAATCTGCCGGCAGTCCACTTCGCGAATCGGCGTCACTTCCGCTGCGGTGCCAGTGAAGAAGGCCTCGTCAGCGATGTACACCTCGTCGCGGGTGATACGCTTCTCGACCACCGGAATACCCATTTCCCCGGCCAGGGTCAGCACGGTAGCGCGGGTGATGCCGTTCAGGCACGCGGTCACTTCCGGGGTATAGATGATGCCGTTCTTGACGATGAACACGTTCTCGCCGGAACCTTCGGCCACATAACCTTCCGGGTCCAGCAGCAGTGCCTCGTCGGCACCGGCCGATACCGCTTCCTGCAGGGCCAGCATGGAGTTCATGTAGGCGCCGCTGGATTTGGCCCGGGTCATGGTGATGTTGACGTGGTGGCGGGTGAACGAGCTGGTACGGATGCGAATGCCCTGCTCCAGCGCTTCTTCGCCCATATAGGCGCCCCAGTACCAGGCCGCGATCACGACATGAACCCGGAGGTTGTCAGCGCGAATGCCCATGCCTTCCGAACCGTAGAATGCCAGCGGGCGGATATAGGCGGTTTCCAGATTGTTCTCACGCACCGCGGCACGGCACGCTTCGTTGATTTCTTCCTTGGTGTAGGGAATCTTCATGCCCATGATGTGGGCGGAATCGAACAGGCGGTCCGTGTGCGCCTGCAGACGGAAGATGGCAGTGCCCTGATCGGTGTTGTAGGCGCGAACACCCTCGAACACGCCCATGCCGTAGTGCAGCGAGTGGGTCAATACGTGGACGTTGGCCTCGCGCCACGGCACCATTTTCCCATCAAACCAGATAACACCATCACGATCAGCCATCGACATAACAACCAGCTCCATTCATAGATCTATCTACTAGGTTCAGGTGCTCCGCCAGCCCACGGTCGCGTGGCTGGCCAGACGGAGCTTGCCCGTTGCGTTCTGGCCTGATCATGCCTGCCGAAAGATTCTCAAGGTCATTCAGGCATCCACGACGTCCGGTAGCCACTGCTGCCAGAGTCGGATGATGTCATGTCGGTAGTCATGAAACTGGTCGCCAGGTGTTTTCCCCGGCTGCTTTTGCAAAGCCAGGCGATGGGCTACTGCTCGGTAGGCCTTGTAAGCCTCCTGCACACGCTGAACGTCCTCACCGGCGATCAATCCGGCGTCACGCAGCCCGTCCAATATTCTGATGTTATCCGTAAAGCGCAGCAACTCTGGGTACCGGCACGACCAGGCCAGAACCGCATATTGCACCATAAATTCGATATCGACGATACCTCCGGCGTCGTGCTTGAGATCAAACTGCGCCTCGGCGGTAAAGGCAGACTCGTCGAAACCGGCCCGTGTGGCTTGCGTGGCAAGATTGTCGCGCATCTTCTGGCGCATGTTCAGCACCTCCTGGCGCAACACCTGCTCATCCCGCTCGCGCCCCAGCACTGCCGCGCGCAGGGCATTGAAGCGATCGCTCAACTGCCCGCAGCCGGCCAGCGGACGTGCCCGCACCAGCGCCTGATGCTCCCAGGTCCAGGCCTTCTCCTGCTGATAGCGGGCAAAGGCCTCCAGCGACGTGACCAGCAGACCGGAATCACCCGAGGGGCGCAGGCGCATGTCCACGTCGTACAGCACACCGGAGGTGGTCTGGGTATTGAGCATATGGATGATGCGCTGCCCCAGCCGGGTATAGAAGCGCCCACCATCCAGCGGACGCGGACCATCGGTTTCCGCCTCGGTATCGCCGTCATGGATGAATACCAGGTCCAGATCGGAGCCGTGCCCGAGTTCGATCCCGCCAACCTTGCCATAACCGACGATGATGAAATCCAGCTCGCAGGGACTGCCATCATGCCGCCGCGGTAGCCCATGGCGCCGGACCATGTCGCGCCAGGCCAGCTGCAGCACCTGCTGCAGGATCGCCTCGGCGATCCAGGTCAGGTAATCGCTGACCTTCATCAGCGGCAGGCTGCCGGCGACTTCCGAGGCTGCCACGCGCAGCGTGTGGGCACGCTTGAAATAGCGCAACACCTCCATCTGCTGCTCCAGGTCATCCTCGGGAATACGCAGCAACTGCTGGCGCAGCTCGTCCAGCAGTTCGCCGGTTTCCGGCGGACGGTACAGGCGACCGGCATTCAGCAGCTCATCGAGCACTACCGGATAGCGGGCGATCTGCTCGGCAAGCAACGGGCTGGCCGCGCACAACACCAGCAACTCGTGCAGCGCACCGGGATTTTCCGTCAGCAGCACCAGATAGGCCGAGCGCCGTGCCACCGCTTCCACCAGCGGCATCACCCGCTCCAGCGCCAGATCCGGGTCTTCCTGCTCACAGGCCATGCCCAGCAGGCGCGGCAGGAATACATCCAGGCGTTCACGACCCATGCGCTGCATGGCGCGCACGCGGCCGGAGCGCATGAGGTTCTGCAGCAGATTCCAGGCCCGCTCCGGATCCTTGAAGCCGCCTTCGGCCAATTGCTCCCGGGCCTGCTCCGGCTCGGGGAAGCCCGCCAGCAACGTCATCCATTCCGCATAGGGTGCCTGTGGCTGATCCTCATCCTCATCCGGGTCGGCAATCACGCCGGCAAAATGCCGCGCCACCCGGCTGCGCTGTAGCTCCAACTGGCGACGAAACTCATCCCAACTGTCGAAACCCATGATCAACGCCACCCGGGCCTGACCCAGCATGTCGGTCGGCAGCATCTGCGTCTGACGGTCATCGATGGCCTGCAGCGCATGCTCGGTATCGCGCAGGAAGAGATAGGCCCCCTTGAGTTCGTCCACCGCCTCATCGGGCAGATAGACATTGGTCGCCAGCACATCCAGCACCGCCAGGATCGGTCGCTGCTGCAGGCTACGATCACGCCCCCCGTGGATCAGCTGGAACGCCTGGCCGATGAATTCCACCTCGCGAATGCCACCCGAGCCCAGCTTGACATTGTCCTGCAGCCCCTTGCGCTGCACCTCACGCTGGATCAGTTGCTTGAGATTGCGCAGCGCCTCGATGGCGGCGAAATCCAGATAGCGCCGGTAGACGAAGGGCTTGAGCAGCCCGAGCAGCTCGGCGCCGGCACGCTGGTCACCGGCGACCACCCGCGCCTTGATCATGGCGTAGCGCTCCCAGTCCCGGCCCTGGCTCTGGTAGTACTGCTCCAGTGCATTGAAGCTGAACACCAGCGCGCCACTGTCGCCATAGGGCCGCAGGCGCATGTCCACGCGGAACACGAAGCCGTCGACGGTGACCTCATCGAGCAGCTTGATCAGGCGCTGTCCTGCCCGGGTGAAGAATTCCTGGTTAGAGAGGCTGCGCCGCTCGCCCTGGGTTTCCCCCTGGGCCGGAAAAGCGAAGATCAGATCGATATCCGAGGACAGATTCAGCTCCTGCGCGCCGAGCTTGCCCATGCCCAGCACCACCATGTGCTGCTGCTCACCGGCATGGCTCAAAGGCGTACCGAAACTGCTGGCCAGCTCCCGATAGACCCATTGGTAGGCCTGCTCCAGACAGGCATCGGCCATGTCCGACAGATCCCGGGTAGTTTCCATGGTCGGCGCCTGCCGAGTCAGGTCACGCCAGATGATGCGCACCTGGTGCTGCTGGCGGAAACGCCGCAGCCGCTGCGCCAACTGCTCCTCAGTCGCGGCATCGGCCAGCGCCTGGGCCAGCAGGCTGGCCATCTCGCCAGCGGCCAGCGAGCGCCACAGCCGTCCATCCTCCGTCAGTCGCCAGGCCATGCCGGGGTCACGGCGCAATTGCTCGGCGACGAAGTCGCTGCCGGCCAATACCTGTTGCAGCTCTCCCATGAAGGCATCGCCCAACTGTCCCAGGCGGGATTCCAACCCTGCCTCATGTACTGCGCCAAGCCACTGCGCCAGGTGGTGGTCCACGACGGTGCGGAGTGCGGTGGGCAAAGTGGCGGGCAATGAAAAAGACATGGTCTATCCTGATTACATCCAAAGGATGCAGATTGCCATGCTCGGGCCACATGGAAAAGCCTGAAACAAAAAAACCCCGGTCCGCATGTAGTTTCACTACAGAAAAGCAAATGACCGGATGGTTTTATTGCTTCAAATGTAGTAAAACTACACGCACCGTTGACCATTGCATTCCCGAGCCCATACCACCACGCTCTGACAATGCGATTGTTTTTTACCCTGGGACCCACAAGGTCTGGAGAACAATATGAAGCATGAAGATATCGATCCACTCGAAACCCAGGAATGGCTCGATGCCCTGGAGTCCGTTCTCGATAACGAAGGCGAGGATCGGGCGGAATATCTGATTCAACGCATGGGTGAACTGGCCAGCCGCAGCGGTACGCACCTGCCCTATGCGATCACCACGCCTTACCGCAACACCATCCCGGTCACCCACGAAGCGGTGATGCCTGGCGACCTGTTCATGGAGCGCCGCATCCGCTCGATGGTACGCTGGAACGCACTGGCCATGGTCATGCGCGCCAACCTGCAGGATCCGGACCTGGGTGGCCACATTTCCACCTTCGCCTCCAGCGCCACGCTGTACGATATCGGTTTCAACTACTTCTTCAAGGCTCCCACCGAGGAACACGGCGGTGACCTGGTCTTCTTCCAGGGTCACGCCTCACCGGGCATCTACGCCCGCGCGTTCCTCGAAGGTCGCATCAGCGAAGAGCAGATGACCAACTACCGCCAGGAAGTGGACGGCAACGGCCTGTCCTCCTATCCGCACCCCTGGTTGATGCCCGATTTCTGGCAGTTCCCTACCGTATCCATGGGTCTGGGTCCGATCCAGGCGATCTACCAGGCGCGCTTCATGAAGTACCTGGAAAGCCGCGGCTTCATCGAGCCGGGCAAACAGAAGGTCTGGTGCTTCCTGGGTGACGGCGAGTGTGACGAGCCGGAATCCCTCGGCGCCATCTCGCTGGCTGGCCGTGAGAAACTCGACAACCTGATCTTCGTCATCAACTGCAACCTGCAGCGCCTCGACGGGCCGGTACGCGGTAACGGCAAGATCATTCAGGAGCTGGAAGGCAGCTTCCGCGGCGCCGACTGGAACGTGATCAAGGTCATCTGGGGCCGTCTGTGGGATCCGCTGCTGTCCCGTGATGTCGACGGCCTGCTGCAGAAGCGCATGGAAGACGCCGTGGACGGCGACTACCAGAACTACAAGGCCAACGACGGCGCCTACGTGCGCGAACATTTCTTCGGTGCCCGCCCGGAACTGAAGAAGATGGTCGAGAACATGTCCGACGAGGAGATCTGGAAGCTCAACCGGGGCGGCCACGATCCCTACAAGGTCTACGCTGCCTACCATGCGGCGACCAATCACAAGGGCCAGCCCAGTGTCATCCTGGCCAAGACCATCAAGGGCTACGGCACCGGCGCCAGCCAGGGCCAGAACATCGCCCACAACACCAAGAAGGTCGACATCGACAGCCTGCGCAAATTCCGCGACAGCTTCGGTATCCCGATCAGCGACGACAACCTGGAACACCTGCCGTTCTACCGTCCGGAAGAAGGCAGCCCCGAGTACAAGTACCTGCACTCGCGCCGCGAAGCACTGGGCGGCTACATGCCGCAGCGCCGCACCTCCAGCACACCGATTCCGATCCCGCCGCTGGAGACCCTCAAGTCCATCCTCGACGGTACCGGCGAGCGCGAAATCTCCACTACCATGGCCTTCGTGCGCATCCTCGCACAACTGCTGAAGGACAAGGAGCTGGGCCAGCGTATCGTACCGATCGTTCCCGACGAAGCCCGTACCTTCGGTATGGAAGGCATGTTCCGTCAGTTGGGCATCTACTCCTCGGTCGGTCAGTTGTACGACCCGGTCGACAAGGACCAGGTGATGTTCTACCGCGAGGACAAGAAAGGCCAGATCCTCGAGGAAGGCATCACCGAGGCTGGCGGCATGTCCAGCTGGATCGCCGCGGCCACCGCCTACAGCACCTACAACCAGCCGATGCTGCCGTTCTACATTTTCTACTCGATGTTCGGCTTCCAGCGTATCGGTGACCTGGCCTGGGCCGCTGGCGACAGCCGCGCCAAGGGCTTCCTGGTAGGCGGCACCGCTGGTCGCACCACCCTGAACGGTGAAGGTCTGCAGCACGAGGACGGTCACAGCCACATCCTGGCCTCGACCATTCCCAACTGCCGCACCTACGACCCCACCTACGGCTACGAGCTGGCGGTGATCATTCGCGAAGGCTCGCGCCGGATGATGGAAGAGCAGGAAAACATCTTCTATTACCTGACCGTGATGAACGAAGCCTACGCCCAGCCGGCCATGCCCGAAGGCGTGGAAGAAGGCATCATCCGCGGCATGTATCTGCTCGAAGAAGCCAAGGAAAAAGGCAAGCAGCACGTCCAGCTGATGGGCAGCGGCACCATCCTGCGTGAAGTACGCGAAGCGGCCGCCATCCTGCAGAAAAACTACGGTATCAGCGCCGACATCTGGAGCGTCACCAGCTTCAACGAGCTGCGCCGTGACGGCCTGGACGTCGAGCGCTGGAATCGCCTGCACCCGACCGACACGCCACGCCTGACCTACGTCGAGCAGAACCTGGCTGAACGCAGCGGACCGGTGATTGCCGCCACCGACTACATGAAGCTGTATGCCGAGCAGATCCGCCAGTGGGTGCCGGGCAACTTCAAGGCGCTGGGCACCGACGGCTTCGGCCGCAGCGACACCCGTCGCAAGCTGCGTGACTTCTTCGAAGTCGACCGCCGCTGGGTCGCCTATACCGCCCTGGCCGCACTGGTCGAGAACGGTGAGCTGCAGCCCGAGGTGCTGATCGAAGCGCAGGCCACCTTCGGCCTGAACCCGAACAAAGCCAACCCGCTGGATTGCTGAGGAGAGATACCATGAGTGAATTGATCAAGGTACCCGACATCGGCGGCGGTGAAGGTGAAGTCATCGAGATTCTGGTGCAGGTTGGCGACAAGATCGAAGCCGAACAGAGCCTGCTGACCCTGGAATCCGACAAGGCCAGCATGGAACTGCCCAGCCCCAAGGCTGGGGTGGTCACCGCCATCAAGTTCAAGATGGGCGACACCCTCAAGGAAGGTGACGACCTGATCGAACTGGATGTGGAAGGAGATGAAGCGGCAGCCAGCACAGAGCCGGCCGCCGAGGAACAGGAAAAAGCCGAACAACCGGCCAAACAGGAAGCGGCAGCCGCCGCTCCTGCGGAAAAACCTGCGCCGAAGAAAGCCGAAAGCAGCGTGCAGTCGTTCAATATCCCGGATATTGGCGATGGCAGCGCCCGGGTCATCGAACTGCTGGTTCAGGTCGGCGACAAGGTCGAGGCCGAACAGAGCCTGCTGACCCTGGAGTCGGACAAGGCCAGCATGGAAATCCCGGCGCCGACGGCCGGTGTGATCGAGTCCATCGAGGTGAAGCTCGAGCAGGAAGTGCAGACCGGCGACCTGATGCTGACCATGCGCGTGGAAGGTGAAAGCGAGGCTGAAGAAGCCGAGCAGGCACCCGCCGCCGCAGAGAAAGCACAGGATGATGTCGCGACCGCCCCTGCCAAGGAAGAACGCGCTCCGGCAGCTGCCGCCAAACCCGCGGAGCCAGCCCCGGTTGGCGCACCCAGCCGCGGCAGCAAGAAGGTCCATGCCGGGCCTGCCGTGCGCAAGCTCGCGCGCGAGTTCGGGGTGGAACTGACCGAAGTCAAAGGCAGCGGTCCGCGTGAACGTATTCTCAAGGAAGACGTGCAGAGCTTCGTACAGAATGTGATGCGCAAGAGCAAGGAAACCGGTGGCGCCGCCGTTACCGGTGGAGCCGGCATCCCGCAGGTGCCGGAAGTCGACTTCAGCCGCTTCGGCGAAGTGGAACTGAAGGACATGACCCGCCTGCAACAGGTCGGCGCAGCCAACCTGCACCGCAGTTGGCTCAACGTGCCGCATGTCACCCAGTTCGACCTGGCCGATATCAGCGAACTGGAAGACTTCCGCAAGGCGCAGAAAGCCGTCGCGGAAAAGGCCGGCGTCAAGCTGACCGTACTGCCGTTCCTGCTCAAGGCCTGTGCTCACCTGCTGCGTGAACAGCCGAACTTCAACGTCTCGCTGGCCGCCAATGGCAAGCAACTGATCCAGAAGAACTATGTGCACATCGGCTTCGCCGTGGACACGCCGGACGGTCTGCTGGTCGCGGTGATCCGCGATGTGGACAAGAAGAGTCTGCTGGAGCTGGCTGCCGAAGCGGCGGAACTCGCCGACAAGGCGCGCAACAAGAAGCTCAGCGCCAATGACATGCAGGGCGCCTGCTTCACCATCTCCAGCCTGGGACACATCGGGGGTACCTACTTCACCCCGATCGTCAACACCCCGGAAGTGGCGATCCTCGGCGTCAGCCGGGCGACGATGCAACCGGTATGGGACGGCAAGGCCTTCGAGCCCCGCCTGATGCTGCCGCTGTCCCTGTCCTACGACCACCGCGCCATCAACGGCGCCGCCGCCGCACAGTTCACCAAGCGTCTGGGTGAACTGCTGGCTGACATCCGGTCGATGTTGTTGTAAGCGCAATGGAGTGTCGAGTTCGATCTCGACACAATGCGCGCTGAACCTCTGGTGGCCGGGATGGAACCCGGCCTTCCATAGCGCAGCGCAGCCCGGAGTGTCGATGGCGATCCCGTCGAGTTCCATCTCGACACAAGCTCACCCTTCCGCCGGACTCGACCACTTCCACTCTTCTGCACTTTGACACAATCCAGCCTTGACCGGGTTTTGCTGAATATAATGTATCGCTGCCTGCAGATGGGTCTCGGTACGAATATAACGATCCCAGTATCCACGCATCCAGAACCCACCAACAGGCAACTGTAGATGCAGTCTTGCCGCATTCTGCAAAGCCCAACGCGCCGAGTAGGTTTTCCAACCCTGCACAATCCGCGGTAACGAGTAGCTTGGCTTGATCAATATATGCACATGATTGGGCATGATGGTCCAGGCCAGCAGTTGATAGCGAACATCCTGGTAATACTTGAAGCTTTGCTGCAACGCCGCCGCCATGCCCGGGTGGGCCAACAGGCAACAGCCGTACCCGCGATCGAGGTATCTTTCCAGCCGCGCGCGTAGGGCATCCGACTGCTCAGCCTCCGGCAACAGATCGGTCTCTTTTTTCCATTCTCTGATTACATGGAAAGGGATGCTGTCGGCCAGCCTGAAGGTGATGAATTGAATGGTGTCAGGAGCATCGAAATGAGGGAGATTGCGCGAGCTGTACCAGCCTCGATAGTCGCTCTGATGGGAGGTCATATGCAGCGGTCCGTGCCAATGTCGGCATGGATGCTAGCAATGCTCTCGCAGGCGGGATAGGAATGAGGTCACAGAATGGGAGGAAAGCCACCTAGAGCAGCGTGGCATGGAATGTCGATGGCGACCCCGTCGAGTTCCATCTCGACATCATGTCAGCCGGAGACGCCGCTGGCCGGGATGGAACCCGGCCTTCCATAGGGCAGCGCAGCCCGGAGTGTCGAGTTCCATCTCGACATCGTGCCAGCCGGAGATACCGCTGGCCGGGATGGAACCCGGCCTTCCATCGGGCAGCGCAGCCTGGGGTGTCGAGTTCCATCTCGACATCATGCCAGCCGGAGACGCCGCTGGCCGGGATGGAACCCGGCCTTCCACAGGGCAGCGTAACCCGGAGTGTCGAGTTCCATCTCGACATCGTCCCAGCCGGAGACGCCGCTGGCCGGGATGGAACCCGGCCTTCCACAGGGCAGCGTGGCATGGAATGTCGAGTTCCATCTCGACATCATGCCAGCCGGAGACGCCGCTGGCCGGGATGGAACCCGGCCTTCCATAGGGCAGCGTAACCCGGAATGTCGAGTTCCATCTCGACATCATGCCAACCGGAGACGCCGCTGGCCGGGATGGAACCCGGCCTTCCATCGGGCAGCGCAGCCCGGAGTGTCGAGTTCCATCTCGACATCACGGCCTACCGGGTAAACACGAACTCCTCCCCTTCTACTCCTGCCTTGATCACCGCACCCGGCTCGAAGTCGCCAGCCAGTATCCGCTGCGCCAGCGGGTTTTCGATCCAGCGCTGGATGGCGCGTTTGAGCGGGCGGGCGCCGTAGACCGGGTCGTAGCCGACGGCGATGAGTTTTTCCAGTGCCTCTTCGCTCAGTTCCAGGTTCAGTTCGCGCTCGGCCAGGCGCTGGCGCAGGCGGTCCATCTGGATGTCGGCGATGCCGGCGATCTGCTCCTTGCCCAGCGGCTCGAACACCACTACCTCGTCGATCCGGTTGACGAATTCCGGGCGGAAATGCTGGCCGACGGCGTCCATCACCGCGGCGCGCTGCGCTTCCGGGTCGCCGACCAGTTCCTGGATCTGCGCCGAGCCCAGGTTCGAGGTCATGACGATCACCGTGTTACGGAAGTCCACGGTGCGGCCCTGGCTGTCGGTCAGACGACCATCTTCCAATACCTGCAGCAGGATGTTGAACACATCCGGATGGGCCTTTTCCACTTCGTCCATGAGGATCACCGAGTACGGCTTGCGGCGTACCGCTTCGGTCAGGTAACCGCCTTCCTCATAGCCGACATAGCCCGGAGGCGCGCCGATCAGGCGGGCCACCGAGTGCTTCTCCATGAACTCGGACATATCGATACGCACCATGGCCTCTTCGGTATCGAACAGGAACTCGGCCAGCGCCTTGCACAACTCGGTCTTGCCCACCCCGGTCGGGCCGAGGAACAGGAAGGAACCACTGGGACGGTTCGGGTCCGACAGGCCGGCGCGCGAGCGACGTACGGCGTTGGAGACAGCGACTACCGCTTCGTCCTGGCCGATCACCCGCTTGTGCAGCTCCTGCTCCATACGCAGCAGCTTGTCACGCTCGCCTTCGAGCATCTTGGATACCGGGATGCCGGTCCACTTGGACACCACCTCGGCGATCTCCTCGTCGGTGACCTTGTTACGCAGCAACTGGTTCTCGGTCTTGCCATGCTGCTCGGCCATCTGCTGGCTGCGTTCCAGATCGGGGATGATGCCGTATTGCAGCTCGGCCATGCGGTTCAGGTCGCCCTTGCGCCGGGCATTTTCCAGCTCCTGCTTGGCCTGTTCGATCTTCTCCTGCAACTGGGCGGTGCCCTGCACCTCGGCCTTCTCCGCCTTCCAGATTTCCTCCAGGTCGGCGTACTCACGCTCCAGCCGAACGATGTCCTCCTGCAGTTTCTCCAGCCGCTTGATGGTGGCTTCGTCGTCTTCCTTCTTCAGCGCCTCACGTTCGACCTTGAGCTGGATCAGCCGACGATCCAGACGGTCCAGTTCCTCCGGCTTGGAGTCGATCTCCATGCGGATGCGGCTGGCGGCCTCGTCGATCAGGTCGATAGCCTTGTCCGGCAACTGACGATCGGTGATGTAACGATGCGACAACTTGGCCGCAGCGATGATCGCGCCGTCGGTAATCGCCACCTTGTGGTGCACCTCGTAGCGCTCCTTGAGGCCACGCAGGATGGCGATGGTATCTTCCTCGCTGGGCTCGTCCACCAGCACCTTCTGGAAGCGCCGTTCCAGCGCCGCATCCTTCTCGATGTACTGACGGTACTCGTCCAGGGTGGTGGCGCCCACACAGTGCAGCTCACCACGCGCCAGCGCTGGCTTGAGCATGTTGCCGGCGTCCATGGAGCCTTCCGCCTTGCCGGCACCGACCATGGTATGCAGTTCGTCGATAAACAGGATGATCTGGCCTTCCTGCTTGCTCAGCTCGTTGAGCACCGCCTTGAGACGCTCCTCGAACTCGCCACGGAACTTGGCCCCGGCGATCAGCGAGCCCATATCCAGCGACAGCAGGCGCTTGCCCTTGAGGCCATCAGGCACCTCGCCGTTGATGATGCGCTGGGCCAGACCCTCGACGATGGCGGTCTTGCCCACGCCGGGCTCACCGATCAGCACCGGGTTGTTCTTGGTGCGGCGCTGCAGCACCTGCACGGTACGGCGGATCTCGTCGTCCCGGCCGATCACCGGGTCGAGCTTGCCCTCCTCGGCCTTGCGGGTCAGGTCGACGGTGTACTTGTCCAGCGCCTGGCGGGACTCCTCGGCATTGGCCTCGTTCACGGTTTCGCCTCCTCGCAGGTTGTCGATAGCGGTTTCCAGGGCCTTTTTCGATACGCCCTGCCCCAGCAGGATCTTGCCCAGGCGGGTACCGTCGTCCATCGCCGCCAGCAATACCAGTTCGCTGGAGATGAACTGGTCACCGCGCTTCTGTGCCAGCGCATCGGCCTTGTTCAGCAGACGTGCCAGATCCTGGGACAGGTTGATGTCCCCGGTGGGGTTGCTGATGGTGGGTAGTTGATCAATCGCCGTGCTCAATTGCTGGCGCAGGCTGTTGAGATCGAAACCGACCTGCAGCAGCAGCGGCTTGATCGAACCCTGTTGCTGCTCGATCAGTGCCAGCAGCAGGTGCAGCGGCTCGATCTGGTTGTGGTCACGGCCCACGGCCAACGACTGGGCGTCGGACAGGGCCATCTGCAGAGTACTGGTCAGGCGGTCGATACGCATGGATGTCAGTCCTTATCAGACAGGCCGGAGCACAACTCCGGCGAGATTCATATGAGATGAATGATAGATGAGGATTATTATCGTGCTTTCAAGGGGGAGGACACTGATCAGTGTCAATTTTTTGTCGCAGAGTCCAGCCAGATCAGTGAAGCGAAGCGCCCGGTTTGCCCGTCGCGCCGGTAGGAGAAAAAACGCAGGGAGTCGCTGACCGTGCACAACCCGCCACCGTATATCGCGGTGACACCCTGCGCCTGCAGGCGCAGCCTGGCGAGTTGATAGATGTCCGCCAGGTAATGCCCCGGCCGCTCGGATGGGGTGAAACACTCGGCAGCGGCAGTGCTGCCGAAGATGTCCCGCACCTCCGGCCCAACCTCGAACGCCTGCGGGCCAATCGCCGGCCCCAACCAGACCAGCAGCTCCTGCGGCGCGACACCCAGTGCCGCCACGGTGTTTTCCAGTATGCCCGCAGCCAGCCCGCGCCAGCCAGCATGGGCGGCCGCCACCCGGGTGCCGGCACGGTCGCAGAACAGCACCGGCAGGCAGTCGGCGGTCATCACTGCGCAGGCCACATCCGTCTCGGTGGTCCAGCAGGCATCGGCCTCCTCCACCAGGCCTGGGGCGGCTTCCACCACGTCGGTGCTGTGAGTCTGTTCCAGCCAGGCAAGGCGGCAGCCGAGTTTGCGCGCCAGCTCCGCCCGATTGGCCAGCACATGATTGAGCTCGTCGCCGACGTGAGTGCCGAGATTGAAGCCCTTGAACAGGCCCTGACTGCAGCCATCCTGGCGTGTGGTCACGCAGGTTCTGACCCACTCGGGCGCCGGCCAGTCGGCCTTCAACCAATGCTCTTTCATTCTTCCTGCTCACCATCCGCGCGCAACAGCGCCAACAGCTCAAGCATATCCTCTGGCAGCGGTGCTTCCCAGCGCATCGGTCGGTTGTCATCCGGGTGCTCCAGCTCCAGACGCCGGGCATGCAGTGCCTGGCGCGGAAAACCGCGCAGCATCGCCAGCAGTTCCGGACTCGCGCCCGGTGGAATGCGCAGCCGCCCGCCATAGGTCGGGTCACCCACCAGCGGAAAATGGATATGGCTCATGTGAACGCGGATCTGGTGCGTGCGTCCGGTCTCCAGCTTGACCTTGACATGGGTATGGGCACGAAAGCGGCTGATCACCCGGTAATGGCTGATCGCCGGCTTGCCACCAGCGACCACCGCCATCTTCTGCCGGTTGCTACCATGCCGGGCGATCGGCTCGTCGACCTTGCCACCAGCGGTCATCACCCCGACTACCACGCATTCGTATTCGCGGGTGACCGTACGGTTCTGCAGCTGGATGACCAGGTCGGTCTGCGCTTCCAGGGTCTTGGCCACTACCATCAGGCCGGTAGTGTCCTTGTCCAGCCGGTGCACGATACCGGCACGCGGCACCTTGGCCAGTTCCGGGGCATGGTGCAGCAGGGCGTTGAGCAGGGTGCCGTCCTGGTGACCCGCCGCCGGATGCACCACCAGACCAGCTGGCTTGTTGATCACCAGCAGGGCGTGATCCTCATAGACAATGTCCAGGGCAATGGCCTCGGGCTGCCAATCACCCTGCACTTCCCGCTCGGCATCCAGTTCCAGCCGCTCGCCGCCATATACGGTGTCGCGCGGGCGGATCTGTTTGCCATCCACGGTCAGGCTGCCATCCTTGATCCAGCCCTGCAGTCGGGATCGGGAGTGGTTGGGGAACAATTGGGCTGCTACCTGGTCAAGGCGTTGACCACCACACTCGGGGGTGACCTGTGCAGACATGCGGATTCGTTCGGACATCAATGGCTCGCTGGTATGCGCCGAGGGGCGCAGGGGTGGCGCGCAATCCCTTTTGGTTTCGGCTCGGCGCTGTGGTTAAATACGGCTTCTTTGTCTGGCACATGATGTGCCGTGCAACAGGGTCCAACTATAACAGGACGGCTGTCTGGGCAACAGCGCGCGGTCGTCCCTCCGGATGTCAACTATGTCGATAAAACATCTACTGCTGGTCGGTCTGCTGGGTCTGCTGGCGGCCTGCTCATCAAACAAGGCAACGGTGCTGGACGATTCGCTCAGCGAATCCGAACTCTACGCCATCGCCCAGACGAATCTGGACGCCAACAACTACAGCCTGGCGATCGACTCACTGCGGGCCCTGGAGTCGCGCTATCCGTTCGGGCGTTTCGCCGAGCAGGCGCAACTGGAACTGATCTACGCCTACTACCAGAGCCTGGAGCTGGAAGCGGCGAAGTCCTCGGCTGACCGCTTCATCCGTCTGCATCCGCAGCATGCCGATGTGGACTATGCCTACTACATGCGTGGCATGACCTCCTTCACCCGTGACCGCGGCCTGTTCGAGCGCTTCCTGCCGCTGGACATGACCCGCCGCGACCCGGGTGCCGCGCGCGACTCCTTCAACGAGTTCGCCCAACTGGTCAGCCGCTACCCGAACAGTCGCTACGCACCGGATGCCCGCCTGCGCATGGTCTACCTGCGCAACCTGCTGGCCTCCTACGACGCCCATGTCGGCCACTACTACCTCAAGCGCGGCGCCTATATCGCCGCCGCCAACCGCGGCCGCTATATCGTCGAGAACTTCCAGCAGACCCCCTCGGTCGGCGACGGCCTGGCCCTGATGGTCGAAGGCTACCGCCAGCTGGCACTGGATGACCTGGCCGACAATGCACTGCTGACCCTGCAGACCAACTATCCGGAACACCCGAGTCTGAAGGGTGGTGAATTCCGTCATCATGTCGAGCCCGCGCAGCGCGACGCCGGCTGGGTCGAATCGATGACCGTCGGCCTGCTGGACAAGGTCATGACACCACCGTCGATGAGCCGCGAGACCCAGATGGAACGGGAAATGGAACAGCAGTACCAGAGCGCCCTTACCGCATTGCCGCGTGACATCCGCGCGCCACAGGCTGAAAGACAGCAGAAGCGTTCCATCTGGAGCCGTGTGACATTCGGGTTGTTTGACTGAGCTTCTGATGGCGTAGTGCAGACGCGCTACGCCATCGGCTCGCAGCCGTGCATGGCCGGCCCTGTGGATTGCCACGCCCTTCGGGCTCGCAATGACGTGGAGAGAGAGTCCGGTAATGACTGCAAGAGAGCCCCGCAACGACACCTGAGAAGGACCGGACAAAGGGGCCCGCATATCCTCCCTCGTCATTGCGAACCGCAAAGCGGTGAAGCAATCCACAGGCACGGAGTAGCCGGTGCCCCCTTCCCTTATTCCTCTATCGCCCAACTGGCCGTGATCGGCAACCGCCGGTCCCGACCGAAGCCACGCTGCGTCACCCGCGGCCCGATCGCCGCCTGACGCCGCTTGTATTCGTTGCGATCCACCATCGCCAGCACCTTGGTCACCACCGCTTCATCGAACCCGGCCTCAATGATGTCCCTGGCCGACTGGTCGTGCTCCACATACAGGCGCAGGATCTCGTCCAGCATTGGATAGGGTGGCAGTGAATCCTCATCCTTCTGGCCGGGGGCCAGCTCGGCCGAGGGCGGCCGGTCGATGACCCGCTGCGGTATCACCGGGCCCAGGCTGTTGCGGTAGTCGGCCAGGCGGAACACCATGGTCTTGGGTACATCCTTGAGCACGTCGTAACCGCCGGCCATGTCGCCGTACAGGGTCGAGTAGCCCACCGCCAACTCACTCTTGTTACCCGTGGTCAGCACCAGGGCGCCATTCTTGTTGGACAGCGCCATCAGCAGCACGCCCCGGCAGCGGGCCTGCAGGTTCTCTTCGGTGGTATCCCGCGCCATGCCGGCAAACACCGGCGCCAGGGTGTCGAGGAAGGCTTCGACCATCGGCGCGATCGGTAACACCCGATAGGTAACGCCCTGGTTGGTGGCCTGCTCGGCAGCGTCGTGAATGCTGATTTCGGCGGTGTAATGGTAGGGCATCATCACCGCCTCGACCCGACTGGCACCCAGTGCATCCACTGCCACCGCCATGGTCAATGCCGAGTCGATACCACCGGACAGCCCCAGCACCACGCTCTTGAAACCGTTCTTGCCAACATAGTCGCGCACCCCGGTCACCAGCGCCCGGTAGATACTGGCCTCCAGCTCCGGCAGCGGCTCCAGCGCCCCCGGGCGCAGGCTGACGCTGTGCTGGTCATACTCGATATCCACCGGATACAACCCTTCAACAAAGGCCGCACCACGCAGTGCGAGCTCTCCATTGGCGTCCATCGCGACCGAGCCACCATCGAATACCAGTTCGTCCTGGGCACCGACCTGATTGACATACAGCACCGGCATGCCGCCTTCGGCGCAGCGCTCACGCAGCACCGCCTCGCGCTCGGCCTGCTTGCCCATATGGAATGGCGAGGCATTGAGATTCAGCATCAACCGCGCACCGGCAGCCCGGGCCTGCTGCATGGGTTCGCTGTGCCAGATGTCCTCGCACACGCTCAGCGCTACCGGCAGCCCGGCGATATCCACCACGCAGGGACTGTCGCCCTCGGTGAAGTAGCGTTTTTCGTCGAACACCTTGTAGTTCGGCAGCTTCTGCTTGCTGTAGCTGGCAACCACCCGGCCATCGGCGATCACCGCCGCCTTGTTGTAGCAACGGCCATCGACCTGCCAGGGATAGCCCACCACCAGATGGATGCCGGAGACCCGTTCGGCCAGTTGCTGCAGTCCCTGCTCGATGCGCTCCTGCATGCTCGAACGCAGTAGCAGGTCCTCCGGCGGATAACCGCACAGGGTCAGTTCCGGATAGATGACCGCGTCGGCCTTGAGTTCGTCCCGAGCGTGGGTGGCGGTGTCCACGATCCGCTGCAGGTTGCCGCGAATGTCGCCGACACGCAGGTTGAGCTGGGCCAAAACGATACGCACACTGGCAGTCATTGCCGATCTCCTGTGTCTATGGTCGGGTTATTGTCGATCAAGCCCTCCGGCACCGCAACGACGATGACGGACTTGTTTGGCACAATGCCCGCGTGGGATACACTAGGGGCTGTCCTCATACTGGAATCATTGCGTTCATGGGCCTGATCAAACTATTCATCCTGCTGGTGCTGGCATATATCGCCTTCGTGTTCTGGCGGCAAATGAAGGCCGCCCAGGCGGACCGACGCCGCACCGCGCCACCACCACAAGCGCCCAAGATGGTTCGCTGTGCCCAGTGCCAGCTGCACCTGCCGGAACACCTGGCCCTGCGCCAGGGTGAAAAATGGTATTGCTGCAGCGAGCACCGCGATGTGGATCAGCAGGACTGATACAGTTGACTCCCAACGCCCGAAAATATTGCGTATCTACAATATCTATCGGGTGGTGCTCGGCCTTTTCCTGACCCTGCTGACCAGCTCCGCCCTGCGCGACGGGCTGATCGACCTGCAGAATCCGGACCTGTATGAAAGCGCCAGCTGGATCTATCTGATCGTCAATGTGCTGATCGCCCTGCTGTTGCATCAGGGCAAGCGCGACCTGCACCTGTTCGTGCTGGCGGTGCTGGATATCTTCCTCCTGGCGATCCTGTTCTATGCTGCCGGGGGCGCCAGCAGCGGCCTGGGCAACCTGCTGATCATCCCGGTGGCGACCGGCAATATCCTGTTGCATGGGCGCATCGGCCAGTTGCTGGCGGCGCTGGCCAGTCTGGCGCTGATCTACCTGACCTTCTTTCTCAGCCTGTCCCACCCGGCCATCAGCCAGAGCTATCTGCAGGTGGGCGTGCTGGGCTGCATCTATTTCGCCGTGGCGCTGTTCGTGCAACGGCTCAGCCGCCGTCTGCGCCAGTCGGAGAACCTCGCCCAGCAACATGCGGCCAGCCTGGCCAGCATGGAGAAACTCAACCAGTTGATCATCCAGCGCATGCGTACCGGCATCATGGTGGTCGACGAGGCACATGAAGTCCTGCTGGCCAACGAAGCGGCGGCGCAGATGCTCGGCAAGCCGATCATCCGCGGCATGGAGCTCGACCGCCTGTCCCCGGAACTGGGACAACGCCAGCGCCAGTGGCAGGTCAACCCGTCGATCCGCGCCCTGCCCTTTCGCAACCATATCGGCGGGGCGGAGCTGATGGCCAGTTTCAAGCGTCTGCCGGCCGATGAGCGCGAGTCCATCCTGGTGTTCCTGGATGACAACGCGGTAGTGGCGCAACAGGTGCAGCAACTGAAACTGGCCTCCCTCGGCCGACTCACTGCCAGTATCGCCCACGAGATCCGCAACCCGCTGGGCGCACTCAGCCATGCTGCGCAACTGCTGATCGAGTCCGAGCACATTCACCAGCAGGACCGCCGCCTGACCGAAATCATCCAGCAACACTCCAAACGCATGAACCGGGTCATCGAAACCGTGCTGGAACTGTCCCGGCGGCGCCAGAGCGAACCGCAGCTGGTGGACCTGACCCTGTGGCTGGCGCAGTTCATCCGCGACCACCGGCAGTCCAGCCCGGCCACCGATATCATCGAGTGCGAGTTCGAGAAGGAAGGCATCCTCACCCGCATGGACCCGAACCAGTTGAGCCAGGTGCTCGGCAACCTGTGCCAGAACGCCTTCCGCTACAGCGGCGAGGCGGGCAGCCCGCGAACCATCTGGCTGAAGCTGTATGAAGACGCCGATACCGGGCTGCCGACCCTGGAGGTCATCGACCATGGACCGGGCATCGACGATCGGCACCTGGCCCAGGTCTTCGAGCCCTTCTATACCACCGACTCGTCCGGCACCGGCCTGGGCCTGTACATTTCCCGGGAACTCTGCGAAAGCAATCAGGCCAGGCTGGAGTACGAACGCCTGGAGCCGCGCGGCAGTTGCATGCGTATAGTCTTCGCTCACCCGAAACGGCTGGTATGATGAGGGTCTGAGCCCCTACCTGAATAGCATTACCGCATGGAGCACCCGGTGAACAACCCACTGGCACTGATCATTGACGATGAGCCCGATATCCTCGAATTGCTGGATATGACCCTGGGCCGGATGAACATCAAGACCCGTAGCGCCACCAGCCTGGCCCAGGCCCTGGCGCTGCTGGACCAGCAGCAATTCGATCTGTGCCTGACCGACATGCGCCTGCCTGATGGCGATGGCCTGAGTGTAGTGCGTCATATCCAGCAGCACTGCCCCAATACCCCGGTCGCGATGATCACCGCCTATGGCAGCCTGGATACTGCCATCAGCGCGCTCAAGTCCGGCGCCTTCGATTTCGTCACCAAACCGGTGGACCTGCAGCGTCTGCGCGAGCTGGTCAACAGCGCCCTGCGTCTCAGCCGCCGCGCCGAACAGCCGGTGGCGCCGGAGGGCGATGATCCCATCCTCGGTATCTCCCCACCGATCCGCCAGTTGCGCAAGCAGATCGCCAAGCTGGCACGCAGCGAAGCACCACTGTATATCAGCGGCGAATCCGGCAGCGGCAAGGAGCTGGTGGCGCGACGCCTCCATGATCTTGGGCCCCGGGCCTGCCATCCGTTCGTGCCGGTGAACTGCGGCGCGATCCCCTCGGAGCTGATGGAGAGCGAATTCTTCGGTCACCGCAAGGGCAGCTTTACCGGCGCGGTGGCCGACAAGCCCGGCCTGTTCCAGGCTGCCGGTGGCGGTACGCTGTTCCTCGACGAGGTGGCCGATCTGCCGCTGGCCATGCAGGTCAAGCTACTGCGGGCAATCCAGGAAAAGGCCGTGCGCCCGGTCGGCACCCAGCAGGAAGAACCCGTCAACGTGCGTCTTTTATGCGCCACGCACAAGGACCTGGCGCTGGAGGTAGCCGAAGGGCGTTTCCGCCAGGACCTGTTCTACCGGCTCAACGTCATCGAGTTGCGGGTGCCGCCACTGCGCGAGCGCCGCGAGGACATCCCGCTGATGACCCAACGCATCCTGCAACAACTGGCACAGCGCTCCGGATTGCAGGTCCCCACCGTCGAGCCCGCCTGCATGGAGCGGCTGAGCAGTTACCGCTTCCCCGGCAACGTGCGGGAACTGGAGAACATCCTGGAACGCGCCTTCACCCTGTGTGAAGGCGACACCATCATGGCTGACGATATCCAGCTCAACAGCAACCCGCTGCCGAGTGAGGACCCCACCCTGGGCCAGATCGACTCGCTGGAGGATTTTCTCGATGATATCGAGCGCAAGGCGCTGACCCAGGCCCTGGAAGAGACCCGCTGGAACAAGACCGCCGCCGCCCGCCGCCTGGGGCTGACCTTCCGCTCGTTACGCTACCGCCTGAAGAAGCTGGGGATGGAGGACTAGCTTGGCTGCGTGTCGTGGTACCGGCGCGCATCGTCGTCGAGCAGGCGCTCGACAACCCGAGTACCACGGGGTGTAGCGCACCTGCGCTACGCCGGAATACTGTACTCGGTTGGTGGTCCTATTGCGACTCCGCCAGCCGCTGCACCCTGCCCTCGACCTGGTAAGGCGTCGGATCAACCACTGGCGGGCGGCGCAGCATCAGGTCCGCCAGCAGCCGACAGGAGGCAGGGGCCAGCACCAGGCCATTGCGAAAGTGCCCGGTATTCAGCCACAGCCCCGGATAGTCCGGTACCTCGCCGATATAAGGCACGCCATCCGGCGAGCCCGGGCGCAAGCCGGCCCACTGCCTGACCGGTTGCTGCTGCGCCAGGGCTGGCAGCAACTGGGCTGCCGAGGCGCGCAGCGATTCCAGCGCCTGCTCTGTGGTGCTCTTGTCGAAACCGGCATGTTCCAATGTACTGCCCAGCAGGATGTGACCATCCCGCCGGGGAATCGCATAGCGGCCGTCGGACAGCACCATGCTGCGCAGCCAGCCCGGCTCGCCCCGATACAGCAGCATCTGCCCCTTGACCGGCTGCACCGGCAAGGCCAACCCGAGGCCGGCCAGCAGATCACCACTCCAAGCCCCTGCCGCCAGCACCACGGCGTCCGCCGACAGGTTCTGGCCATTGCAATGCACGCCGCGCACCTGCCCCTGGTCCAGCAACAGACGCGTGTCGGCGGTATTTTCCAGCAGCCGGCAAGCCGGCATCTGCGCCAATCGCGCACGGAGCGCTGCCATCAGCCGTGGATTGCGCACATTGGCCAGATCCGCCTGCCACAGGGCGCTCCGGTACCCCTCGGCCAGCACCGGTACCTGGCGGTAGATGAATTCGGCGTCTACCCGATGCAGCGGCTTGCCTTGTCGGGTCGCCCAATCCAGCGCCTCGTCCTGTTCGGCATGGTCGAGCCACAACAGGCCACAGGCTGTGACTTCGGGATCGATACTGGTGAATTGCGCCAAGCGCTCAGCCAGGCTCGGATAGTAACCCTGTGACCAGTCGGACAGCACGCTGATTGCCGGTGGATAGCGCCACGGATACAGCGGTGAAACGATTCCTCCGCCAGCCCAGGATGCTTCACGACCCACCTGCTGACGCTCGATGAGCGTCACCCGCGCACCGGCATCCAGCAGATTGAGTGCGGATAGACAGCCGATCACACCCCCGCCGACAATCACGATATCCTGCATAACCACCCTTCCCCCAACGCATCGCCAGCCCGCGACAACCCCTGTGTGCACGGCAATTGCCGCTGTTCATGACCTGTCCCCAGCCATGCAAAGGTTATGACACGCAACCAGATAAAACAGGTATGATACGCGCAGTTTTTTGTGAGAGGCGACATGTAAATGACAGCAAAAGATGTAGACGTATTGCTGGTCGGTGGTGGCGTCATGAGCGCTACACTCGGAATGTTGCTCAAACAGCTAGATCCCAATATGACCATTACCCTGGTCGAACGTCTGGATCACGTTGCTCATGAGAGCACGGATGGCTGGAACAATGCCGGCACGGGGCACGCCGGTTACTGTGAGCTGAACTACACTCCCGAATCCGATGATGGCAACATCACGATCAACCGCGCACTATCGATCAATGCGAACTTCGAGGTGACCCTGCAGTTCTGGTCCTACCTCGTCGAGCAGAAGATCCTCCCGGCGCCCAGTAAGTTCATCAACCCCACCGCACACCAGAGCTTCGTCTGGGGCGAGAAGGACGTTGCCTTCCTGCGCAAACGTCATGAACTTCTCAGTGCCCATCATCTGTTTTCAGACATGCAGTACAGCGAATCGGCAGAGCAACTCGCCGAGTGGATGCCGCTGGTCATGCAGCAGCGCCAGAGCGGCCAGCCGGTTGCCGCCACCCGTGTCGAATACGGTTCGGATGTCGATTTTGGCTCCCTGACCCGCAACATGGTCAGTCACCTGACCACCCTGGACAACTTCGACCTGCATCTCAGCCATGCGGTCAAGAGTCTGCGCAAGAGCAGCCGTGGCCACTGGCGCGTTACCGTCAAGGACGAGCAGAGCGGCGAAGAAAAGAAGATCAACGCCAATTTCGTGTTCCTCGGCGCTGGCGGCGGCTCCCTGCCGTTGCTGCAGAAGTCCCATATCGAGGAAAGCCAGGGCTATGGCGGCTTTCCCGTCAGCGGCCAATGGCTGGTGTGCAAGAAGCCGGAGATCGTCCAGCAGCACCACTCCAAGGTCTATGGCAAGGCGCCGGTTGGCGCACCACCGATGTCGGTCCCGCACCTGGACACCCGCATCATCAACGGCCAGCCCGCGCTGCTGTTCGGCCCGTTCGCCGGTTTCACCACCAAGTTCCTGAAGAAAGGTTCGGTGCTCGACCTGTTCTCTTCGGTCAAGCCGTACAACGTGGCGCCGATGATGGCGGTCGGTCGGGACAACATGGATCTGACCCGCTATCTGATCAGCGAGTCCTTCCAGTCCCACAAGAACCGGGTCGACTCGCTGCGCAACTTCTTCCCCGATGCACAGGAAGAGGATTGGACGCTGCAGAATGCCGGCATGCGCGTGCAGATCATCAAGAAGGATGCCAAGGGTCACGGCAAGCTGGAATTCGGCACCGAGATCGTTGCTGCCAAAGATGGCACCCTGGCTGCGCTGCTGGGCGCATCCCCCGGCGCCTCCACCGCCGTGCAGGCGATGATCGACGTGCTCGAACGCTGCTTTGGCGAGCGCATGGCCACGCCGCAATGGCAGTCCCGCATGAAGGACCTGGTGCCGTCCTACGGCCAGTCCCTGGTTGATGACGCCGAACTGCTCAGGACCGTTCGTGAACGGACCCTGACCACGCTCGATCTGCGTCGCCACTGATCAGCCTGTCGCTGGAACCCCGGCCATGCCGCCGGGGTTTCCCGCCAAGCCGGCAAGCCTCCCGCTACTGCCGCGTCACATCCAGTTCGACACCCTGCGCCTGCAGCCGATCGAAGGCCGCATCCAGATCCGTCTTCAATCGCTCGGCAAATCCCGACTGGCGTGACAGCACGAAGCGCATGGGCAATTCAGCCACCCCGACCGAAGGCAGGGCCTGCATGCCCAATGTCTCCAGTGCCGAGCTCACCTGGGTCCGATAATCCAGCAGATAGTCGCCCCGTCCACGCAACAGCATCTGTACCGCGCCGACATGCGAGTTGCTTTTATGCACGGTGAGATCCCGGGCAGGATCACTGAGAATCTGCCGCAGGGCAGTAGTGTAGGTGAAGTTGGTAATCATGATCAGGCTCTTGCCCTGGATATCCTCCGGCCAGCGGGGCGGCGGAGTGCCGGGCAGGTGGTACAGATTGATGCCCACCCGCCCCAGGTCACGCTCGGTCTGCAGCGTATGCTCAGCCAGCCCCGGCTTATTCAGCATGCCCGGCCACACGTGGACCTCACCGCTTTCCAGCCCCAGCCAGATGCGAGCCGCCGGCAGGATGCGCAACTCGGCCCGGTAACCGGCCTCGTGCAACAACCTGGTGGTCAAGTCGACCCCCTTACCGACCACCCTGCCGGATTCATCCCGTTCCGCATATCCCGAGAAATTGAGAAACGCCACCTGCACCACGGGCTGCTGCGCAGCGGTGCAAACACCAGAACATAGAAGAAACAAGGCCAGCCATACCGCTGCTTTCTTCATAGGACCTCCCATTCCTTGCCGAGTGTGTCCCAGCCTAGCCGGCTGGCCCGGTATTGCAATAAAAAACCCCTTGCCGGCAATCCGGCAAGGGGTTCGTTCAGCAAAGCACGCGTTTAGTCGCGGTATACCGGCAGACGAGCGCAGATAGCCTTGACCTGATCACGCACGCGGTCGATCACCGACTCGTCACCCATGTTGTCGAGAATGTCGCAGATCCAGCCGGCCAGCTCGCGACACTCGGCTTCCTTGAAGCCGCGGGTGGTCACCGCCGGCGTACCGATGCGCAGACCGGAGGTCACGAACGGCGAGCGCGGATCGTTCGGCACCGCGTTCTTGTTGACGGTGATATAGGCGCGACCCAGGGCCGCGTCCGCGTCCTTGCCGGTAATGTCCTGCTTGATCAGCGACAGCAGGAACAGGTGGTTCTTGGTACCACCGGAAACCACGTCGAAACCGCGCTCGATGAATACCTCGGCCATGGCCTGGGCATTCTTCACCACCTGCTGCTGGTAGGCCTTGAACTCGTCGCTCATGGCTTCCTTGAAGCAGATCGCCTTGGCCGCGATCACGTGCATCAGCGGGCCACCCTGGCCACCGGGGAATACCGCCGAGTTCAGCTTCTTCTCCAGCGCCTCGTTGGCACGGGCCAGGATCAGGCCACCACGCGGGCCGCGCAGGGTCTTGTGGGTAGTGGTAGTGACCACGTCAGCGTAGGGTACCGGGTTCGGATATACACCAGCGGCAACCAGGCCGGCCACGTGGGCCATGTCGACGAACAGGTAGGCACCCACCTTGTCGGCGATCTCGCGGAAACGCGGGAAGTCGAGGATCTGCGAATAGGCGGAGAAGCCGGCGATGATCATCTTCGGCTTGTGCTCGAGCGCCAGCGCTTCGACTTCGTCATAGTTGATCAGGCCGGTATCGGTATTGATCCCGTACTGAACGGCGTTGTACATCTTGCCGGAGAAGTTTACCGAAGCACCGTGGGTCAGGTGACCACCATGGGCCAGGCTCATGCCCAGCACGGTGTCGCCAGGCTGCAGCAGCGCCTGGAATACCGCGCTGTTGGCCTGGGAACCGGCATGCGGCTGGACGTTGGCGTAGTCGGCACCGAACAGTTCCTTGGCGCGGTCGATGGCCAGTTGCTCGGCCACGTCCACGAACTCACAGCCGCCGTAGTAACGCTTGCCCGGGTAACCTTCGGCATACTTGTTGGTGAGCACCGAGCCCTGTGCCTGCATGACCGCAGGACTGGTATAGTTCTCGGATGCGATCAGCTCGATGTGCTCTTCCTGACGCTGTGCTTCCTGCTGCATGGCTGACCACAGCTCGGCGTCGAAAGTGGCAATATCGTTGGAACGGCTAAACATGTCACGGCCCTCTGCCAGAGATGTACAAATAAAAAAGAGGCCGCATTTTACCCCAACCGGACGTAACTGGCACATGAAAAGCATTCAGTCGGTCATATAGGTCCTTTCAAGGAGTTACCCGCCCCCGCTGGGTCGCCGCGCCACTGCGTGGCTCGCAATGACATGACTGTGAAGTATCGGGTAAAGGGGCGAGGCCGTCCCCGCTGTCATTGCGAGGAGCCGTAGGCGACGCGGCAACCCATGTTCCCGAAGTTACCGGCAACACCTGCAGTTTATATGGACGACGGGTCGGATTTGCCCTGGCCCCTAACTTGGGCTAGCCTTGCCCCCCATTCCCCGCCCCTTCTTTGCGGGTGCCCCATTATTCTCCATCAGCAATTACAGGTTTACGCCCCATGGCCCAATACGTTTACAGCATGCACCGGGTGAGCAAGGTTGTGCCGCCCAAGCGGCAGATCCTCAAGGATATTTCCCTGTCATTCTTCCCCGGCGCCAAAATCGGCGTACTGGGCCTGAACGGTGCGGGTAAATCGACCCTGCTGCGCATCATGGCCGGAGTGGACACCGAATTCGACGGTGAAGCCCGCCCCATGCCCGGCATCAACGTCGGCTACCTGCCGCAGGAGCCGCAGCTGGAGCCGGAAAAGACCGTCCGCGAGATCGTCGAGCAGGCGGTCAGCCAGATCAAGGACGCCCAGGCCCGCCTCGACGAAGTCTATGCCGCCTATGCCGAGCCGGATGCCGACTTCGACGCACTGGCTGCCGAACAGGCCAAGCTGGAGGCCATCCTCCAGGCTGCCGATGGTCACAACCTGGATCGCCAGTTGGAAGTCGCCGCCGATGCGCTGCGTCTGCCACCGTGGGATGCGGTGATCGGTAACCTGTCCGGTGGCGAGAAGCGCCGCGTGGCATTGTGCCGCCTGTTGCTGTCGGCACCCGACATGCTGCTGCTGGACGAGCCGACCAACCACCTGGACGCCGATTCGGTCGCCTGGCTGGAGCAGTTCCTGCACAACTTCCCCGGCACCGTGGTCGCCATTACCCACGACCGCTACTTCCTGGATAACGTCGCCGGCTGGATTCTGGAACTGGACCGCGGCCACGGCATTCCCTTCGAAGGTAACTACTCCCAGTGGCTGGAATCCAAGGCTGCCCGCCTGAGTGCCGAAGCCAAGCAGGAGGCCTCCCACGCCAAGGCGATGAAGGCCGAGCTGGAGTGGGTGCGCCAGGGGGCCAAGGGCCGCCAGGCCAAATCCAAGGCCCGCCTGCAGCGTTTCGAGGAAATGCAGTCCCAGGAATTCCAGAAGCGCAGCGAAACCAATGAGATCTATATTCCCGCCGGGCCGCGCCTGGGCGACAAGGTCATCGAATTGCACGGCGTCACCAAGAGCTATGGCGACCGCGTGCTGATCGATGACCTGAGCCTGAGCATTCCCAAGGGTGCCATCGTCGGCGTGATCGGCGGCAACGGGGCCGGCAAGTCCACCTTGCTGCGCATGATTACCGGCAAGGAACAGCCCGACAGCGGCGAGATCGTCATCGGCGATACCGTGAAGATTGCCAGCGTCGACCAGAGCCGTGATGACCTGGATGGCAACAAGACCGTGTGGGAGCAGGTCTCCGACGGCTTCGACCTGATCACCGTGGGCGGCTATGAAGTGCCCTCGCGCGGTTACGTTGGCCGCTTCAACTTCAAGGGCGCCGACCAGCAGAAGTTCGTCAAGGACCTGTCCGGCGGTGAGCGCGGCCGGCTGCACCTGGCGCTGACCCTGAAACAGGGCGCCAACGTGCTGTTGCTGGACGAACCGTCCAACGACCTCGACGTGGAAACCCTGCGTGCACTGGAAGAAGC
Source organism: Pseudomonas sp. MYb185 (assembly GCF_002979975.1). GTDB lineage: Bacteria > Pseudomonadota > Gammaproteobacteria > Pseudomonadales > Pseudomonadaceae > Halopseudomonas. The sequence continues at coordinate 438,044 of NZ_PCQD01000002.1, forward strand.
CCTGCTGGATTTCCCGGGTTCCGCCATCGTGATTTCCCACGATCGCTGGTTCCTGGACCGCATCGCCACGCATATTCTTTCCTATGAAGATGATGCGAAGGTGGTATTCTTCGAGGGCAACTACACCGAATTTGAAGCAGACCGCAAGAAACGCCTGGGCGAAGCAGCCGCCCAGCCGCATCGTGTGCGCTACAAAAAACTGGCCTGACGAAAAAGTCACATTTTTGTGGAACTTTTCCGACCTGCCGCGTGCGACCAAAAAGCGCACGCGGCAGGGCTTCGCATAAGAGCCATAAATCCCTTAAAAAACATAAACTTGAATCTGTTTCACCAGCATCCAGCGGTCCCCTGCGCACCACTGCAGGGCACCCTTGAGCCCCATTGACGTGCATGTTTTTTTGTTAAGCACTATTTCAGAGCGTGTTCACCTCTGATAAATTTGCACCAACACGTCTTAAACTTGCAAAAAAGAGACCTCCATGACTGACACGCTGACAGCCTGCCTGGCGCATCTGAAACTGCGCGACCCAGGGCAACCCGAATTCCATCAGGCAGCCGAAGAAGTACTGAGCACGCTGTGGCCTTTCCTGGAAGAGAACCCCAAGTACCTGAAAGCCGGCATCATCGAGCGCCTGATCGAGCCCGAGCGCGTGATCATGTTCCGCGTGCCGTGGATGGACGATAACGGCCAGGTCCACGTCAACCGCGGCTTCCGCGTACAGATGAGCAGCGCCATCGGCCCGTACAAGGGCGGCCTGCGCTTCCACCCGTCGGTCAACCTCGGCGTCCTCAAGTTCCTCGCCTTCGAGCAGGTGTTCAAGAATGCCCTGACCACCCTGCCCATGGGCGGCGGCAAGGGCGGCTCGGATTTCGATCCCAAGGGCAAGAGCAATGCCGAAGTCATGCGCTTCTGTCAGTCGTTCATGACCGAACTGGCCCGCCACATCGGTGAGAATCTCGACATTCCCGCCGGTGACATCGGTGTCGGGGCGCGGGAAATCGGCTACCTGTACGGTCAGTACAAGCGTCTGCGCAACGAATTCACCTCGGTACTGACCGGCAAGGGCCTGACCTACGGCGGCAGCCTGATTCGTCCGGAAGCCACTGGCTACGGCTGCGTGTACTTCACCGAGGAGATGCTGCAGGAGCGCGGCCGCAGCCTGGAAGGCCTGCGCGTGGCGATTTCCGGCTCCGGCAATGTTGCCCAGTACGCCGCTCTCAAGGCGATGGATCTGGGTGCGGTGGTGATCTCCATCTCCGACTCCGGCGGCACGCTGTACTTCCCCGAAGGCATGACCACCGAGCAGTGGCATTACCTGATGGACCTGAAGAACGAGCGTCGCGCTCGCCTGCAGGACATGGCCTCCGAGCTGCAGCTGGAGTTCCTGAGCAAGCGTACACCCTGGCACCTGCCATGCGATATCGCCCTGCCCTGCGCTACCCAGAATGAACTGAACGGTGATGACGCCCGCGTCCTGGTAGCCAACGGCTGCTTCTGTGTTGCCGAAGGTGCCAACATGCCATCCACCCTGGAAGCGGTCGATGTGTTCCTGGAAAACCGCATCCTGTTCGCCCCGGGCAAGGCAGCGAATGCCGGCGGCGTTGCGGTCAGCGGCCTGGAAATGAGCCAGAATGCCATGCGCATGCAGTGGAATGCCGGCGAAGTGGACACCAAGCTGCACGCCATCATGCAGTCCATCCACTCCGCCTGCGAGCGCTACGGCAAGGAAGAGGATGGCTATATCAACTATGTGAAAGGCGCCAACATCGCCGGCTTCGTCAAGGTAGCCGACGCCATGCTGGCCCAGGGTGTGGTCTGACCTTCCGCCCTTACCTCCTTTCCTCCTCCTCGGCCTGCTCCGAGGAGGAGGTCATTCCCTCCGCAGCAACACCAGCAACTGAGCAGCTATAATAAGTCGCATAACGTAGCCGCCCGACGGGGGCCGTCATGTCAGACCATTATCGGCGCTTTTCCCGCATTCCCTTTGACGCCCACGTCAGCTTGCACCAGGACAACTGGCACGCCCACGGCCAATTGATCGATATCTCCCTGCATGGCCTGCTGCTCAGGCAACCCGACACCTGGTCACAAGTGGATATCAGCCAACCCTTGCGTGCGGTGGTCGAGCTGTCCAGCACCGACCAGATCCACATGGAAGTACAACAGGTATTCGCCCGCAATGGTTTACTGGGCCTGGAGTGCCGGCATATCGACCTGGATTCCATCAGCCACCTGAAACGGCTGGTGGTGCTGAATCTGGGCGATGATGTACTGGCCGAGCGGGAGCTCACGGCACTCTGCGCCGAACCCCATACAGATCCATGACCGCTTCGATTCAGGCCGCGCGCAGCACCACGAACTTGCTATTGCCACCCACCTGCGCAACGTTGCCGAAAAAGCGCCGCAATTTGACGTGATAACCGAGGTGACGGTTGCCGACCACCAGCAGCTCGCCATCCGCTACCAGCGCCTGGCGACTCTGCTGGAACAGGCGCATGGCGATTTCATCACCGATCACCTGTTGCTGATGAAATGGCGGGTTGCACAACACCAGGTCGGCACTGCCCGCCGGGGCGCCCAGCAGGCCGTCGCCGACGATGAAGCGCGCCTGTCGGTCGGGGAATGCCTGACTGAAATTCTGCCGGGCCGAGGCAACCGCAGCGTAGGACTCATCGATGAAGGTCAGCTGCGCTTCGGGGTTGAGCAAGGCAGCCTGGATACCCAGCGCGCCGTTGCCGCAGCCGAGGTCGACAATGCGTACCGCCCCCTCCATCCGGGGAAGGCATGGCAATAGCACCCGGGTGCCGATGTCCAGCCGCTCGCGGGAGAATACCCCGGGCAGGTTGGCCAGCTCGCAGCCACTGTCCGGCAGCGGATAGTGCGTGGTCAGTTGCGGCGTACCCGGCACAAGCGCGCTGTCGAGACGGGCGGTCAGCAGGCGTGCCTTTTTCCATGCCAGCGAGGCCTGATACGGGCCGATATAGTGGGCCAGCAGGTCTCCCGCACTCGGTGGCAGGTGCTTGAGCATGGCCCCAGCAGTCACCAGCGCATCCGCTGACAACAACGGTCGCAGACGACTGAGCTGGTCTTCCAGCAGGGCCAGGCTTTTCGGGATGCGCAGCAGGACCTGACTTATGGGCCCTTCGGGCAGGTGTTGACTGTCGATGAAGGTAACCTGCTCTGCCGTCAGCCGATTGTGGTCGATATTCAGCTGCAGGGCCTGCTGCGCCAGATGCGAGTCGCTCCAGCTGATCACCGGTCGGCCAGATCGCGCCAGTGCACAGGCCAGCGCGCCGAAGTTGTCATTGATCACCAGTATCGGCCCTGCGGCGGGCTCCGGTGCTGCCAGAGACTGCAACAGATACAGGTCCGCCGTATCCACCGGTTGCAAGGTCGGATTACGGGTAGGTGGGTAGCGCTCGAGCTGCAGCGAGCCGAAAGGGGTATCGCAATGGTACATGGCGGGCCGGTCTTGAATGAAAGACGGCTAGTATAGCCCAGGCCCCGCGGTGCCATCACCGCTGACGTCGCTCGGGCGAATAGCCGTCTGCAATACCTGAGCTGATGCGGTATTTCTGCAGCTTATTTCAGCGCCTGGCGCAACGCCTGGCAGACTATCTTCAGCGCTTCCACCCGCGCGTAGCGTTTGTTTTCGGCGGGTACGATGTACCAGGGCGCCAGAACCGTATCGGTATGCGCCAGCATATCGTTCAGCGCCTGTTCATAGTGCGGCCAGCGCTCGCGGTTGCGCCAATCCTCCTCGGTCAGCTTGTAATGCTTGAGCGGGGAGCGCTCCCGGGCCTTGAAGCGCCGCAACTGCTCATCCTGGGTAATGGCCAGCCAGAACTTCAGTACCAGGGTGCCCTTGGCGCTTAGCTGCGCCTCGAAATCGTTGATCTCATCATAGGCACGCTGCCATTGCCGGCGGCTGCAGAAGCGTTCGACCCGCTCGACCAACACCCGTCCGTAATAGCTGCGATCGAAGATGGCAACCCGACCGGGGGTAGGTACTCGCCGCCAGAAACGCAGCAGATAGGGTTGCAGGCGCTGCTCATGGGTTGGCGCGCGAGTGCCGTGCACGCGCATGTAACGCGGGTCCAGGCACTGGGTGATGCGGCGAATGGCGCCACCCTTGCCGGCGGCATCGGTACCTTCGAACACCAGCAGCAGGCTGCGCTCGGCAAAGGCCGGGTGCCGCACCAGTTCGCGCAGCTCCGCCTGATAATGCCTGAGCTGCTGCTTGTATTGCTGCTTGCCCAGCTTGAGGCAGTAATCCACCTGTTGCAGGCGCACCAGCGGCGCAGGCAGCAGCGGGGTCGGTGCCGGACGTTTGGTCTGCTTGTCCAGCAACTGGTGAATCTGCTGCAGCACTATCTGGCCAACGCGAATATCACGGTAGTGGGCGTCATCACTGGGCACTGCTATCCAGGGCGCCCAGGGGGTCGAGGTCAGCTCGCTCATCAGTTGCGTGGAGGTCATCACCTGCTCATGATCCACCGAACCAAGATCCCCCCACTCGCGCATCACCACGCTCTGCTCCAGCTCCTGCGCTGCGCCTTCCCCACCCGACGGCTGCTCGATCTGCAGCCAGAGCTTGACCAGTGCCACGCCTTCCTCGCTCAGCAATCGCTCGAAGCGGGCAATCTCCTCCATCTGCAGTTGAAACGCCTCAGCGTTGATTTCACCACGGCAGTAGCGGATCTGCGGCTGGTGGTACCAGGAGCCGAGATAGAAGCCGAGCTTGCCCGGTCCGGGCAGACTGATCCAGTAGCGCCACAGGTGCGGCATGCGCTGTTCGATCCCCTGGGGCAAGGCGAAGGCGCGGGTATCGAGGAAGCGGTTGTCCAGCCATTCGTAGAAGCTGTAGATGGCTTCGGCCTTGCCACCGTTGTCGTTGCCGCTGACCAACACCAGTACCGGCCCCTTGTTCGCCTTGCGCAGCTCGTACTGCGCCTCCAGCAGCGCCTCGTTGAGCTCGGCCCGCTGCCGTTTGAATGCTTTCTTGCTGAGATGGTGCTCCGGCATCTTTGTCGCCTGCGTCAGGATTTATTGCGTGCCGAACAGTATAGTGACGGCTGACAGAAAACAGGTTCAATGGAACGGCAATGGCGAAGAACAAACGACTCTACGGCTGCACCGAGTGTGGCGCCACCTTTACCAAATGGGCCGGCCAGTGCGCAGAATGCCGGGCGTGGAACACCCTGGTCGAGACCGTGATAGATACCACACCGGTCGGCGGCAGCGGCGGCCCGCGTGCCAGCAACTGGGCCGGAGAAGCGGCCCAGGTCAAGACCCTGGCCGAGGTCTCCACCGAGGAGATGCCGCGCCAGCCCAGTGGCTCTTCCGAGCTGGACCGGGTACTCGGCGGCGGGCTGGTCGGCGGCTCGGTGGTGCTGATCGGCGGCGATCCGGGCATCGGCAAGTCGACCATCCTGTTGCAGACCCTGTGTCGCCTGGCCCAGGACATGCCGGCGTTGTACGTCACCGGCGAGGAATCCCAGCAGCAGGTGGCCATGCGCGCCAAGCGCCTGAGCCTGCCGGAAGACAAGCTGAAGGTGATGACTGAAACCTGCATCGAAAGCATCATCGCCACCGCCCGCCGCGAACAGCCGAAGGTGATGGTGGTCGACTCGATCCAGACCATCTTCACCGAACAGTTGCAGTCGGCCCCCGGCGGTGTCGCCCAGGTGCGTGAAAGCGCCGCGCTGCTGGTGCGCTATGCCAAGCAGAGCGGTACGGCCATCTTCCTGGTCGGCCACGTGACCAAGGAAGGCTCGCTGGCCGGGCCGCGGGTACTCGAGCACATGGTCGATACCGTGCTGTACTTCGAAGGCGAGGCCGATGGTCGCCTGCGCATGCTGCGTGCGGTGAAGAACCGCTTCGGTGCGGTCAACGAGCTGGGCGTATTCGCCATGACCGACAAGGGCCTGAAGGAAGTCGCCAACCCCTCGGCGATCTTTCTCTCGCGCTACGAAGCGCCGATTCCCGGCAGCGTGGTGATGTCCACCTGGGAAGGGTCGCGGCCGATGCTGGTGGAGGTGCAGGCACTGGTCGACACCAGCCACCTGGGCAACCCACGGCGGGTCACCCTCGGGCTGGACCAGAACCGCCTGGCCATGCTGCTGGCGGTGCTGCACCGGCATGGCGGGGTGGCGACCTATGACCAGGATGTGTTCGTCAACGTGGTCGGCGGGGTCAAGGTGCTGGAAACCGCGGCCGACCTGGCGCTATTGGCAGCGGTGATCTCCAGCCTGCGCAACCGGCCCTTGCCGATGGACCTGATGGTATTCGGCGAGCTGGGCCTGTCCGGTGAAATCCGCCCGGTACCCAGTGGCCAGGAGCGCCTGAAGGAGGCCGCCAAGCACGGCTTCACCCGCGCCATCGTACCCAAGGCCAATGCCCCCAAGGAAGCGCCGAAGGGCATGCAGGTGGTGCAGGTCACCCGGCTGGACGAGGCCTTGGGAGTCCTGTTCGATTGAGTTGACGTCGGATGCCGACATTGGAGGGTCGAGCGGTTGTGCACATAAACTGTGGATAACTCTGTGAGCAGGCTTGTAGTAAACGCCGCTGGGCCATGCCGGGACAGGCGTTGGCCGGAGTAGTTCAAAAAACAGCCAGTACGCTTGATACCCTGTCCGGGGATAGTGGCAGAATGGCTGCAGCAGGCGAATTCCAGGGCTTGGCGAATTTGTCCAGGAAAAACTGTGCGGCCCGCCACAGTTTTCCGGAAATGGGTTATTGACAGGCCAGCGTAAAAATGGCCCTGCAGAAGTGTTCCACACAAACTGTGGATAACTCTGTAGACAAGGCTGGGAAAGGCCGCTGCAGGGCTTGCCGGGCCTGGCGCCCGGCAGGCTGTTCACGGTTTGATCAGCGGTTCGATGCCCGGCGCTTCCTCTGCAGCGTCGCGGTTTTCCTCGTTATGCTGGCCACGGTGATTGATGGTCTTGAGGCGCTGCACCACCCGGTCATTGATCGAGCCTTCGGGGAACTTGCCCTCGGCATCCGGGGTACCGGCATCTTCCCCGGCCAGCAGGCTGAGTGCCTGATCGACATTGTCCACCGCATAGATGTGGAACAACCCGGCCTTGGCCGCGTCCAGCACGGTCTGGTGCAACATCAGGTTGGGTACGTTGGCCCGGGGAATGATGACGCCCTGCTCGCCGGTCAGGCCGCGCGCCTCGCACAGCCGGAAGAAACCCTCGATCTTGACGTTGACCCCGCCAATCGCCTGCACTTCGCCGAACTGGTTGATCGAGCCGGTAATGGCGAAGCACTGTTTCAACGGCACCCGTGACAGCGCCGAGATCAGCCCGCAGACCTCACCCAGCGAGGCACTGTCGCCATCGATATAGCCATAGGACTGCTCCAGCGCGATGCTCGCGGAGATCTCCAGCTGATGATCCTGGGCATAGCGGCTGCCGAGATAGCCGGTGAGGATCATCACCCCCTTGGAGTGGATCGGCTGGCCGAGGTTAACCTCGCGTTCGATATCCACGATACCGCTGCTGCCGGGGTACACGGTGGCACTGATGCGCGCCGGCACACCGAACACCGAATCGCCGATGGCCAGTACCGTCAGGCCATTGCATTTGCCCACCGCCGCGCCATCGGTATCGATCAGGATCACCCCGGACAGCATGTCCTCGCGGATGCGCGCACTGGCCCGCCCGGTACGTGCCTCCTTGGCCTGCAGCGCGCGTTCGATGTGGCCGGTGTCGGTCATCCGGTCACCCGCCAGTTGGCGAACCAGGTCCGCCTCGGCCACCAGCTGGAAGATATCACTGATGCTCGCCGACAGATGCTGCTGATGCTCGGCCAGGCGCGCGCTGTAGGTCAGGATGCGTGCCACCGCTGCCACCGTCAGCGGCGCCAGCCCCTCCTCGTCCACCCGGGTCTTGAGCAACTGGGCCATGCCCTCGATGCTGTCGGGGGTGCGTGGCAGATGGTCGTCAAAATCCACCAGCACGCGAAACAGCTCCTGGAAGTCCGGATCATAATCCTGCAGCAGGTAATAGGCGCGGCGCGAGCCGATCAGGATCACCTTGACCGACAGCGGGATGACCTGCGGCGTCAGGGTCACCGTGGTCAGGCGGCCGATATCCGCCCAGGGCGATTCGATCTTCAGTTGCCGGGCGTGCAATGCCCGCTTGAGCGCCTCCCAGACGAAGGGCTCGGCCAGCAGCTTGTCCGCCTCCAGCACCAGGTAGCCGTTGTTGGCCCGGTGCAGCGCGCCGGGGCGGATATGCCGGTAGTTGGTGATCAGCGCACCCTGCTCGGAACTGTACTCCACCCGGCCGAACAGGTTGTCGTAGGAAGGGTGCGGCTCATGCACCACCGGCGCGCCGGGGGAGCCGGGATGGTCGACGATCAGGTTGGGGCTGTAGTGCTCGATCAGCGCAGCCTTCTTCGCTGCTTCGGGGCGTGCTTCCGAGCGCTCATCGACCAGCAGTTCCACCACCACCTTGAGCAGGTTCTGGTGGATCGCCTGGACATAGGCGCAGATGTCGGGGTTGTCGCAATAGCGCTCGGTCAACGGCTGCAGCAGCGGTTGCAGGGCATCGGTAATGGTCTGCTCGTTCAACTCCCGCAGCTCGTTGCTCGACTCGCGCTTCCATTGCGGCAGGCTGGCCAGCGCCTCGTTGAGTACCTCCTCGAGCACCGCGATGTCGGCATGGAAGCGCTCGCGCTCGGCTTCCGGCAACTGGGAGAACTCCGCCTCGTCCAGTCCCTTGCCATCACGCATCGGCGTGAACACCAGGTTCTGGCCGTCACGGTACAGCACGATACTGCGCTCCAGCGCCTGGCGCTCGACCATGTCGATGGCAGCGTCGTAACGCTTGTTGAAACTGCGGTCGATGGCGCTTTTCTTCTGCTGGAAGGCCGGATGTTCGAAGGCCGCCGGGAAGGTCGCCAGCAGGTTGTCGATAAGCTGGTGGATGTCGTCGATCAGCTGAGTCGCGGTACCGGCCGCCATATGCAGCGCCTTGGGCTCGCGTGACTCCTCGAAGTTGTTGATATACACACAGGCCTGTGGCGTGGGCATGCGCTTGGCCTCGGCCTTGAGATAGCGCATGGCATAGGAAAAGCGCCCGGTACCCGGCTCACCCATGACGAACATGTTGTAGCCCGCACGGCGCATGGCGACGCCGAAGTGCATGGCTTCGACGGCACGATCCTGACCGAGAATGCCCTTGAACGGCTCCAGATCGTCGGTGGAGGCAAAGCCCAGGCTCTCCAGGTCGATTGGCACGGTGAGTTGTTCTGGCGGCAGGCGCAGCGGGCCGGTTTTGCTCATCAAACTTCCTTGGAAGAAAAATAGGGAATGGGGGATCGTAAAAATTCAGTGTAAACCATGACCTGCGCCGGGGCCTGTCAAACCGCCCCGAACTTGCGCACCAGCTCGCGCACCAGCGGCTTCATGAAATAGCTGCTGGGCGGCATCAGGTCCACCTGCAGGCCCCGCTCACGCAATTCCTCAGCCACCACCGGACCGACCGCGGCGATGGTCAGGCCACCCAGGATCTCGCCCAGCCGCTGCTGGCCTACCGAGCGCCGGCCGATCTGGAACAGCCGGCGCACCTGGGTGGCGCTGGTGAAGGCGATGGCGTCTACCCGGCCGCTGGCCAGTTCGCTGATCAGGCTTTCCACCCGCGCATCCTCGACGTCATCGGCGTAGACATAGGGCGCCACCGGCGCCACATGCGCACCAGCACCCTGCAGGAACTCCATCAGCGGCAGGTTGGGATCGGTACCGTACAACTGCACGGCGATACGCCGGCCATACAGGTCCTCGCTCTGCAGGGTGCGTATCACCCCTTCGGTAGTGGGCTCCAGCGCAACCACATCAGCCTTCAGGCCAATACTGCGCAGCGCCGCACCGGGTTTGGGGCCGCGGGTCAGCTTGCGCACCTGGGCCAGCCGGGCGATGAAGTCCTCGCGCAGGCTGCCCCCGGCCCGCTCGGCAGCGGCCAGCAGGCGGCGAATACCTTCGCCGGTCAGGGCGATGAAATCATCCCAGGGCTCGGCGCTGAACTGCTGGAGCCAGTCCAGCACAGGGCGCTGGTCCGGTGCGTCATGGATGGATACCAGCGGACAGCGCAACACCTCGGCACCGCGCTTGAGCAGCATATCGGCGAACAGGTCCAGCTCGCGACTTTCCGGCAGGGCAATACGGCGGCCCGCAAGGGGCAGGGAATCAGGCATGGTTGCATCCGTTTCGAATCAGAGCAGCCATTGTGGGGTCGATCCGCCGGGTCATCAAGTGATGACCCGGCGCCGCAGCGCCTCAGTGGTGCCGGCGCAGGGTATCGGATGGCAGTTCGCCGAAGGCGCTCTTGTAGCTTTCCGAGAAGCGCCCAAGGTGCATGAAGCCATAATCCAGGGCAATCTCGGTGATATTGCGCACCCTGGTCGCCGAATCGCTCAGATGGTGATGAATCTGCTCCAGCCGGCGCTGGCGGATGAAGGATTTCGGCGTGGTCCCGGCCTGGCGCTCGAACAGCGCGTACAGCGAGCGCGGGCTCATGTTCGCCAGCTGCGCCAGTTGCTCCACGGAAATATCCTTCTTCAGGTGCTCGTCGATGTAGTCGGTGATACGCCCGAACGAGGGGCAGCTCTCGCCCTGCGGCTCGCGGCAGACGTTGCTGGCCAGGGTGCACAGCAGCTTGGAGGCGATGATGCGGCTGTACTGTTCCTGCAATGGCTGCTGGCACTTCTCGGAGGCCGCTTCCTGGCAGATCAGCGCCAGCAGGCTGTCGATACCCGACAGCTGCCGCAATTCATGCCGACTGGTACTGAAACGTATGCCCTGCCCCGGTGCCCGCCAGTGGTTGTCGAGGCAGACCTGCTCGAGTAGCGTCGCCGGCAGCTTGACGATCAGCTTGGTGCAATCCTCGGAATAGGTCAGGTCCACCGGGTCATCCGGATTGATCAGCAGCAGCTCACCGGGGGCGAAGTAATGCTCCTGGCCGCGTCCGCGCCACAGGCAATGACCGCTCAGCAGCAGTTGCAGGTGATAGATGGTTTCCAGCGCCGGCGAGGTGACCTGCACCCGGTCGCCATAGCTGAGACTGCACAGGTCGAGCTGGCCGAAGCGGCGATGCCGCAGGCTGGCCTGGGCCGCAACCCGGCGCGGCCGCCGGATGCAATGCACTCCCACGTGCTGGTTGACGTAATCCGACACCACATGGGGATCGGCATGTTCGAAGACGGTACTTCCGACATCCGGCAGACTGATCATCACAGGGCACCCTACATGTTCTTATAGTGCGGCCGGCAAGGGAGATTCCGGGCCGGACGCCGGGATGCAGCCAGCATAGGAGATTGGCTTGGTGCTCAACAGGCACCTTGTTCGATAATCGCACACTTTCAGCCGGTGCGGAGCGCCATCGGCGCCGGCTATACTCCGGCATGAGCGCCGCATTGAGGAGGATGCCGATGCAACAACCACTCTGGTCACCCAGCGCCAGCGACGTCGCCACCAGCCGCATGGATGCCTTTCGCCAATACGTGAACCACCGTTTCGGGCTGACCCTGGAAGGCTATGCTCCCCTGCATGCCTGGAGCATCGGGCAACGGGCGGATTTCTGGTTGGCGCTGGCGGAGTTCTTCGAGGTGCAATTCAGCACACCGCCCCGCGAGCTGCTCGACGAAGGACCGGACATGCCCGACGCCCGCTGGTTCACCGGGGCCACGCTGAACTATGCGGCCCACCTGCTGCGGCGCCAGGACCAGCGGCCAGCGCTGATCAGCATCACGGAAAGCGGTACCCGCGAGCAGCTCAGCCATGCCGAGCTGAGTGCCCATGTAGCCGGTCTGCAGCGCAGCCTGGAGCAGGCCGGGGTAGTGAGCGGTGATCGCGTGGCCGCGATCCTGCCCAACAGCTGGCAGGCCATCGTCGCGATGCTCGCCGTCAGTAGCCTTGGCGCGGTGTGGTCGTCCTGCTCACCGGACTTCGGCGCACAGGGCATCATCGACCGCTTTGGCCAGATCGAACCCACACTGCTGATCGCCTGCAGCGATTACCAGTATGCCGGCAAGTCGATCGATCTCAGCGACAGGCTCGCTGAGGTGTTGCGCCAATTGCCCAGTGTCGAACGGCTGCTATTGGTACCCGGCCCAGCGGCAACCCAGGGCGCCCGCCCGGCCTGCAGCCAGCCAGTGGAGCACTGGCAGGACTTCTATCAGCCCGGCGGCACGCCAGGGTTCCGCGCCCTGCCCTTCGATCATCCGCTGTACATCCTGTATTCCAGTGGCACCACCGGAGTACCCAAATGCATCGTGCATGGCAGCGGAGGCGTGCTGTTGCAGCACCTCAAGGAACTCGGCCTGCATACCGACCTGAAAGCCGATGACCGGCTGTTCTACTACACCACCTGCGGCTGGATGATGTGGAACTGGCTGGCTTCCGGCCTGGCGGTCGGCGCCACCCTGGTGCTGTATGACGGCTCGCCGTTTCACCCGAGTGACACCCGTTTGATCGACCTGATCGACACCGAGCGGATCAACGTCTTCGGCGTCAGCGCCCGGTACCTCGCCGCCCTGGAAAAGGCCGGTGTGCAACCGGCACGCAGCCACCGGCTCGACAGCCTGCGCAGCATACTGTCCACCGGCTCGCCGCTGTCCCCGGAGAGCTTCGACTACGTGTATCGCGACATCAAGCATGACCTGCGTCTGTCCTCCATCTCCGGCGGTACCGATATCGTCTCCTGCTTCGCCCTGGGCAACCCTCTGCTGCCGGTCTGGCGCGGCGAGCTGCAGGGGCCAGGGCTGGGCATGGCGGTGGAGGTATGGAATGAGGCCGGCCAACGGGTCATCGGTGAGAAGGGCGAGCTGGTCTGCACCCGGCATTTCCCCTCCATGCCCCTGAGCTTCTGGAACGACCCGGACGGCAGCCGTTACCGCGCGGCCTATTTCGAACGCTTCCCCGGGGTCTGGGCACAGGGTGATTATGCCGAGCAGACCGGGCAAGGCGGGCTGGTCATCCACGGCCGCTCGGATGCGGTGCTCAACCCGGGCGGCGTGCGCATCGGTACGGCAGAGATCTACCGCCAGGTGCAAAGGATCGAAGAGGTGCTGGAGTCAGTCGCCATTGGCCAGAGCTGGCAGGGCGATGTGCGGGTGGTGCTGTTCGTGCGCCTGCGTGAAGGCATCGAACTCGATGAGCAACTGCAGCAGCGCATCCGCCAGGAGATTCGCCGGCACGCCACGCCGCGTCATGTACCGGCGCGTATCCTCGCAGTGCCGGACATACCACGCACCCTGAGTGGCAAGATCGTCGAACTGGCCGTGCGCAACGTCGTGCACGGCCAGCCAGTGAGAAATACCGAAGCCCTGGCCAACCCGGAAGCGTTGCAGCATTTTCGCGACCGGGTCGAACTGGACGACTGACCTACTCGGCGTCAGCCTGCGCGCCGTTGCCATTGTTGGGCTGATAGTAGCCGACCGCGACCAGGTAGTTGCCGACCTTGCGCGCATAGGCGTGCTTGTGCTCGGTATCGCCGCTGATCGGGTGCTTCCACTGGTAGTCGAACTCGACCATCTCGCTGCTCGCCAGCTTGTCCAATGCCTCCTGGCCGAAAGGCTTGCCGAGGCGATCGGCCAGGGCGCTGAAGTCCCGCCCGATCAGACGCAGGTTGGAGCCATGGGCGACGAAGCGGTTGTTCTCCAGCTCCACGACGAAGACGTAGAGATCATCCTTGTAGAAGCGCTGATCCAGTGCGTTGATCGCATTGAAGGTGGCACGTGGATCACTGTTCACCGCCTCGGCGGCGGTATCCAGCAACTGCAGTGCCTGCTCGGAACTGGCCCGCGGCTGGTAATAGCCCACCGCCAATACGGTGTCGCCCACCCGCTGGAAGTACACATGCTTGGTGATCTTGCGCCCACCGGTACTCCAGTTGCCCCACGGGTAGTCCGCCTCCAGGATATCACCGCTCTCCGGCTGGCTCAGCGCCTGCTGGAACTTGGGCTTGAGCTCATCGTCGATGGTATTCATGATATCGCGCCCGATCAGCATCACCGACGGCCCGCCACTGGCGAGCATGATGCCGTTGGTGTTGATCACGAACACATACAGGTCATCCTTGACGAAGGGCCCCTGCCGACTGAATACCGCCAGGGCCTTGTCGCCGTTGGCCTTGTAGTAGTCGACGGCTTCGGTGAGCAGGGCTCGGGCTTTTTCGCCGTCTTCCTCGGCAGCTGCGATCTGCGTCTGCAATGGCAACAGCAAACAGGTAGCGAGCACTATCAATAACTGATGGACTTTTCTTGTCAGCATCCTGGTTTCCTTTTCTGGTGATATCGCTTGTGTGCTCTAGCCAAGATACGCCAGGGAGACATGAAGCGCCAATGATGTCGAGCCCATCACATTAAAAACATTTTGATTTGTTTTATTGTTAAAGGTACTCTCATCAACGAATCGGAGCGCCATTTCCGCTCCACAGGGCAAAACAATAATGCACAAGGGCCTGAACCATGACACCAATCCCGAACCAGCATCACAGTCTGATTTCCCGCCTGGGCCGCATCATGCAGTTGGCCTGGGTACCCAGGGATTACGATGCCACCCTCCGCTACTGGACCGAGACCATGGGCGTAGGGCCGTTCTTTGAGCTGAACCACATCCAGGTAGACGCCTGCCATTACCGCGGTCAGCCATCCAATGTCGACTTCTCGGTCGCCATTGCCTACTGGGGCGAGATGCAGATCGAACTGGTTCGCCAACACAATGACGCTCCTTCCATCTACCAGAGCTGGTTGAAGCAGGGTCGTGAAGGTTTGCACCACATCTGTCTGATAGTAAACAGCATGACCGAAGCCCGGGCACTTTGCGCCGAGGCTGGCGCAGAGGTCATGCAGGAAGTCTGGCTGCCCGGCGGTGGCGAAGCCATTTACGTTGATCTGGGTGGCCTTATGGTGGAGATGATCGACTTTCCGCAGGAGAGCCTGGCGGTGTTTGCCGATATGAAAGCCGCCGCTGACAGCTGGGACGGCAGCGAGCCCGTACGGGTCCTTGGCTGACCCGAATCAGTAGAACAAACGCACGATAGAGGCAGTATGAACGCTGATACCCTTTGCCCCAGCGCGACCGTGGTCCCGCCTATGGTGGATCAGGCATTACCGGCCATTGCTGGGTTTCTGAATAGCCACTTCGGTGCCCAGCATACCCGGATTATCCAGGCCAACCGTCTGTCCGGTGGTGCAATCCAGGAAAACTGGCTGTTACAGGTCGAACATCAGGGCGGTAGCCGCCCTGGTCAGCAACGCTGGGTATTACGTACAGATGCCCCCTCAAGTGTGGCCGTCAGCATGACCCGCGCCCAGGAGTTCGCGGTACTGCGCTGCGCCTTCGAGGCTGGCGCCAGAGTGCCTGAACCGCTGGTACTGTGCTCAGACCAGCGGGTGCTGGGCCGCGAGTTCTTTATCATGCAGGCTCTGGAAGGCACCGCCTTCGGGCCAAAGCTGACCCGCGATGCAGTCAACGAAGAGCAGCGCCCTGCTCTGTGCCGAGAACTGGGCGCCAGCCTCGCCAGCCTGCACCGGATCACCCCACCGCACCCGCAGCTGGATTTCCTGCCGGCTCCTGCGGCTGACCATGCGCAGCACTGCATTGCCACCTACCGCGCCTATCTGGATACCCTCAGTGAGGGCTTTCCGGCACTGGAATGGGGGCTGCGCTGGTGCGAACTGAACCGTCCGACGTCGCTGCCTCCGCGCCTGCTGCACCGGGATTACCGCACCGGCAACTATATGGTCGCCAACGGTCAGCTCAGCGGTATTCTCGATTGGGAGTTTGCCGGCTGGGGCGACCCTCGGGAAGATATCGGCTGGTTTACCGCCCGCTGCTGGCGCTTTGCCGGGCCCCAGCGTGAAGCCGGTGGCATAGGTGAACTGGAGGACTTTTTCGATGGCTACAACAGCGTCGCGGAACTGCAGATGGACAGGGCAGCACTGACCTACTGGCAGGTCATGGCTCACCTGCGCTGGGCGATCATTGCCCTGCAACAGGCCGAGCGCTACCTCAGCGGCGGCGAGGATTCGCTGGAGCTGGCCCTGACCGGGCGCATGCTGTCCGAACTGGAACAGGAAATTCTGCTGCTGACCGGAGCCACGCCATGAATCGTCCCTGCGCCCCCGATCTACTGGTGACCGCCCGCCAACTGCTGCTGGACGAACTGCTGCCGGCCCTGCCCCGGGAGTTGCACTACCAGGCGCGAATGATCGCCAGTGCCATGATCACCGCCGCCCGGGACCAGCAGTTGGGCGAGAGCTGCGCTACGCAAGAGCGCCAGCAGCTGCAGGCGTTACTGGACGGGGCGGACAATACCGAGCTGCCTGCCCTGCGCAGACAACTGGCTGCTGCCATTCGCCTGGGGCAGCTCGACCACCACCCACAGTTGCACCAGAGTCTGCGACAGATCAACCGCAGCCAACTGGCCATCAATAACCCCAGAGCGGTGCGCGACTGACGCGCCTGCGCCTACAGGAGAAGTACCATGGATTTCAGCCTTGACCAGGAACTGCTGGAGCTGCAACAGCGCACCCGCGAGTTTATCACCGAACAGGTCATCCCTCTGGAATTTGATAGCCGCCAGACACCCCACGGCCCCAGCGAGGAACTGCGCAATGAACTGGTCGAGCGGGCACGCAAGGTCGGCCTGCTGACCCCACATGCCTCCCGGGAATTGGGCGGTCTGGGTCTCAGCCACAGGGCCAAGGCGATTGTCTTCGAGGAAGCCGGCTACTCGCCACTGGGTCCGATTGCGCTGCATATCCACGCCCCTGACGAGGGCAACATCCACATGCTGGAAGCCATCGCCAACGAGGCGCAGAAGGATCGCTGGCTCAAGCCAATGGTCGATGGCCGCATCCGCTCCTGTTTCGCCATGACCGAACCCAGCCCGGGTGCTGGCTCCGACCCCTCGATGCTGGCCACCACCGCAGTACGCGATGGTGACGATTACATCCTCAATGGTCGTAAATGGTTTATTACCGGCGCCACCGGTGCCAGCGTCGCCATCATCATGGCCCGCACCGAAGACGGCAACGCTACCATGTTCCTCAGCGATACCGACCAGCCCGGCTTCAAGGTCGAACGCATGATGGATTCGCTGGACAGCTGCTTTACCGGCGGCCACGGCGTGGTGGATATCGAGAATCTGCGGGTTCCGGCGGAAAATGTGCTGGGCGAAGTCGGCAAGGGCTTCCGTTATGCCCAGGTACGCCTGGCCCCGGCGCGCCTGACCCACTGCATGCGCTGGCTCGGTGCCGCCCGCCGCGCCCACGATATCGCCACCGAGTATGCCCGCACCCGCGAGTCCTTCGGTCGTCCGCTGGGTGAGCATCAGGGCGTCGGTTTCATGCTCGCGGATAATGAGCTGGACCTGCATACTACCCGCCTGGCAGTGTGGCATTGCGCCTGGGTACTGGATCAGGGTGAGCGTGGCAATCTCGAATCGAGCATGGCCAAGGTACTCAGTTCCGAGGCCATCTGGCGCGTGGTGGATCGCTCGGTACAGATTCTTGGCGGCCAGGGCGTCACCGGGGAGAAGATCGTCGAACGCATCTTCCGGGACGTGCGTCCATTCCGTATCTACGACGGTCCCAGCGAAGTGCACCGCATGAGCATTGCCAGAAAACTGCTGGCCGGCAAGTAAACTCCGTTGCAACACCCCTGGTGTGAGGTGTTGGGCTTGGGCCACTGATCTTGTACTTAGTCAGTTGGCCCTTTTTTATTCGATTGAGCCTGAAGGTATAAGTCATGACACAACGTCAGATCTATGTTGTAGGAGCAGCCCGCACCGCCATTGGCAGCTTTGGCGGTAGCCTGAAAGATAAACCCCTGACCGAGATCGCCACCACCGCGGTCAGTGCCGCCCTGACCCGCTCCGGGGTTGATCCTGAAGCGGTCGGCCATGTGGTCATGGGCAACGTGATTCCAACCGAACCCAGGGATGCCTATCTCAGCCGGGTAGCCGCCATGGACTCGGGTATTCCCAAGGAAACCCCGGCGTTCAACGTCAACCGCCTGTGCGGCTCGGGCTTGCAGGCCATCATCTCCGCAGCCCAGTCGATCCTGCTGGGCGATACCGATATCGCCATTGGCGGCGGCGCGGAAAGCATGAGCCGTGGCCCCTTCATCATGCCGGCCATGCGCTGGGGTGCGCGGCTGGGCGACGCCCAGGCAGTGGATTACATGAACGGCATCCTGCACGATCCCTGGCAGCGCATCCACATGGGTGTGACCGCCGAGAACGTCGCCAAACGCTACAACATCAGCCGCGAGGCCCAGGATGAACTGGCTCTGGAAAGCCAACGCCGCGCTGCCCGCGCCCGGGCCAAAGGCTATTTCACCGAGCAGATAGTGCCGGTGGAAATCCGCACCCGCAAGGGCGTGATCATCTTCGATAGCGACGAGCATATCCGTGAGGATGTCAGCCTGGAACAACTGGCCGGCATGAAACCGGTATTCCAGCGCGACAACGGTAGCGTCACCCCCGGCAACGCCTCCGGCCTCAACGACGGCGCCGCCGCCCTGGTACTGGCCGAAGAACAGGCCGTCAAACGGCACAACCTGACCCCCATGGCTCGCCTGGTCGGCTATGCCCACGCCGGTGTCGAACCAGAATACATGGGTATCGGCCCGATCCCCGCCACCCGTCTGGTGCTGGAACGTACCGGTCTGAGTCTGGCAGACATTGACCTGATCGAGGCCAACGAAGCCTTTGCCGCCCAAGCCTGCGCCGTGGTGCAGGAGCTGGGGCTGAACCCGGAGATCGTCAACCCCAATGGCTCGGGCATTTCCCTCGGTCACCCAGTAGGTGCCACCGGCGCAATCATCAGCACCAAAGCCATCTACGAGCTGCAACGCACCGGCGGACGCTATGCGCTGGTCACCATGTGCATCGGTGGCGGTCAGGGTATCGCCGCCATTTTCGAACGTGTCTGAAATCCATCCAGGATATAGCAGGAGAATAACAACATGAGCATTCGTACCGTTGGCGTGATTGGCGCCGGTACCATGGGCAACGGCATCGCCCAGGTCTGCGCCGCAGCCGGCTTCCAGGTCACTCTGGTCGATATCAACGAGGCAGCACTGGAACGTGCTCTGCAGACCATCGATCGCAGCCTTGATCGGCTGGTACAGAAGGAAAAACTGGGTAGCGAAGACAAGCAGCAGGCGCTGGGCAATATCCGCACCACCACCGAGCTGGCGGCACTGGAATCCGCTGACCTGGTAATCGAGGCCGCTTCCGAAGCGGAACCGGTCAAACTGTCGCTGATCCGTCAAATCGATGAGATCGTCTCCGCGCAGGCAATCATCGCCACCAACACCTCCTCCATCTCCATCACCCGTCTGGCGGCGGCCAGCAACAATCCGGAGCGGGTGATCGGTATGCACTTCTTCAACCCTGTGCCGGTCATGGCACTGGTCGAGCTGATTGGCGGTCTGCAGACCAACGAAGCCACTCGTCAGGCTGCCACCGAGTTTGTCAGTGACATCCACAAGACCGCCATCACTGTGCGCAACAGTGCCGGTTTTGCGGTCAACCGCATTCTGGTGCCGATGATCAACGAAGCCGTGTTCGTACTGCAGGAGGGGATCGCCAGTGCGGAGGATATCGACCTGGGCATGCGCCTGGGCTGCAGCCATCCGATCGGTCCACTGGCGCTGGCCGACCTGATTGGCCTGGATACTCTGCTGGCGGTGATGGATGTGTTCTATACCAGCTTCAACGACAGCAAATACCGCCCTGCCCCGCTGCTGCGGGAAATGGTCGAAGCGGGCTACCTTGGTCGCAAGAGCGGTCAGGGCTTCTACCACTACCCGGCCTGAGTGCCGGGTAGTTCCATGACCAGCTCAATGAAAAGGAGAGAGCCATGTCTGATGCGCCCTTGACCCTGGAGCGTTCCGGCAAACTGCTGCACCTGCAATTCAACCGCCCGGCCTCGCTGAATGCCATCGACAGCGCCATGGCCGAGGCCTTCCTCGGTGCAGTCACCGAGGCTGTGGCGGATGATGCAATTCGCGTCATCATCCTCAGCGGCGCCGGACGCTCGTTCATGGCCGGAGGGGATATCGCCCAGTTCAGCCGTGATCCAGGCAGCATTCCGGACAGCCTAATCGAACCGATGAACAAGGCCATCCTGCTGCTCAGTGGTAGCGACAAGCTGGTGCTGGGTAGCGTGCAGGGGCCAGTCGCCGGTGCCGGCATGAGCCTGGCACTGGTCTGCGACCTGCTGATTGCCGCGGACAATACCCGCTTCAGCTTTGCCTATACTGCGCTGGCCGCCAGTGGCGATCTGGGTATCAGCTGGAGCCTGCCGCGCCTGCTGGGCCTGCGTAACGCCATGGGCGTGGCGCTGCTGGGCGACAGCATCAAGGCCGATGAAGCGCAACGTCTCGGGCTGGTCAATCGGGTAGTAGCCGCAGAACAGCTGGCAGAACAAACGCTGAACCTGGCCAACCAGCTGGCGGAACTACCGGCACTGGCCAGCGCCAGCATCAAGCGACTGATGCAGGCCGCAGTGCAACAGGACCTGGGCAGCCAGCTGGCCGCCGAGAAACAGGCCTTCAGCCAATGCATCGAGCAACCGGAGTTCCACACCGCCGTTGCCGGATTCCTGGCCAAACGCAAGTAGCCACCAGGCCACTGGCGTAGCAGGTGCGCTCCACCCCGGGTTGGCGAGCGTCTGCTCGCCGACAGCCTTCAGCAACTGCACATCCGCGGCATGACGAAGGGAGCTACCCTCCGCTTCCAGCCGCCCGCCTTGCCCTCGGCTGCCACTGGTGCAGCAACAGTCCCAGGCCAATCAGCAGTGCGCCAAACCACACACCGGGCGGCAATTGCTCGGCATTGAACAGCTTGCCCACCACCAGCGCCAGCAGGGGTGTAATCACCAGAATCAACGCCACCGATGCCGAACTCATATGGCGGATGATGTAGTAGTACATGGCAAAGCCCACTACCGAGCCGAGCACGCCCAGATAGGCAATCGACAGGCTGGCGCGCAGGCTCAGTTGCGCTGGCCAGCCTGCATCATCGAAGCACCACAGCAGCAGGAACAGCGGCGCCGCCACCAGCAGAGAACCAGTGGTGGTAGCCATGGGATGGCTATCATCGGCAATCACCTTCATACCGACCAGTGAAGCGGAGTTGCACACCACGCCGAGCAGCAGGGCCACGACGCCGGCGGCAAAGCCCGCATGCAAGCTCAGACCCTGATCGAGAAACACCACGCCCAATCCAGCCAGGCCAAGCAGCATGCCCGATAGTCGGGCCGGACTGAAGCTGTTCTCCCCCAGCCACCAGGCCGCCAGCGCACTGGTCATCAAGGGCGACAATCCAAAGATCACCGACATCAAGCCTGATTCAATACGGGTAGAAGCCCAATAGACACAGCTCATGGCAAGAAAGATTCCCAGACCCGCGCAGCAATAGCTGCGCAGTGCCTGGGCATGCAAGGGTAGAGGAATACGCCAGAGCACCAGTACCAGCAGCGCACAGATCAGCGCCATGAGCATGCGCAGCATGGCGGCAAAGCTGAAGCTGCTATCCAGCGTCCCCCACTGAATCGCCAGCGGGGTGGTGGCCCAGATGGCGACTACCCCAAGATAGGCCAGTGACACCGGCATGGGCAGATCAGAGATCCAGAACCAGGCGTTTACCCGCTACGCCACGGGAACAGCACGGGGTAAACCAGCCTTCCTCGTTACGCTCCTCATCGCTCAATACCTGATCCCGGTGATGCACCTCACCTTCCAGTACCCGGGTAATGCAGGCACCGCAGATGCCCTGCTCGCAGGAGGTCATGATGCCCACACCCGCCTGGTCCAGCACTGAAACGATGGTGTCATCTTCACCAATAGTGAATACCTGCCCGGTGCTGGCTACCTGTACCTCGAAACTTTCATCTTCGCTGGTATCGATTTCCTTGGCGCTGAAGAACTCGTAGTGGATACGCTCATCATCCCAGCCGGCAGCTCTGGCGCTGGCCAGAACGAAGTCGATAAAACCACCCGGCCCGCAGACATACAGATGGGTATCATCCGACTGCTGTTGCAGCACCGCAGCCAGATCCAGCTTTTGCTCGTCAGCACCGTCATCAAAATGCAGCTGCACCCGGTCGGCATAGGCCGCGTTCTGGATCTGCTCACGGAACGCCATGCGCTCCGGGCTGCGGGCGCAATAGTGCATGCTGAACTCGGCATCAGTACGCGCCAGCCGCTCGGCCATGCACAGGATGGGGGTCACGCCAATACCACCAGCCAGCAGCAGCGAGCGCTTCGCGCTGGGCACCAGCGGAAACAGGTTACGAGGCTGACTGATACGGATTTCCTGACCTTCCTGCAGCTCATCATGCACGGCAATCGAGCCGCCCCGGGAAGCCGGGTCACGCAGCACGCCAATCACGTAACGGTGCTGTTCCGATGAGTCATTGCACAGTGAATACTGGCGCAACAGGCCGGGACGTACTTCCACATCGATATGCGAGCCGGCACTGAAGGGGGGCAGGCTGCTGCCATCCAGTGCGGCCAATTCCAGGGTGACAATGTCGCGAGCTGCCGAGGCCTTGCGTGCGATTCTTACTTTGAGTGTGGTGGTATCCATGATTTCATCCGTTATTGTGCGACGGCGGTCTGCTGTTCGAGGCGTGCGCGGATATCGGCTCGCAACTGATCCTTACGTACCTTGCCGGAGGCGGTACGCGGAAAGTCGTCCAGCACCACCAACTGCTCGGGGATCTTCTGCCGTGCCACGCCGCTGTCACTGACCATCTCGACCATCTGCACCAGCGACAGCTGCTGCCCGTCACGCAGTATCACGTAGGCACAGAGGGTTTCGCCCAGACGCATATGCGGCATGGATACTACCGCAGCCTCATGCACCTGGGGCAACTGGTGCAGGATATCCTCCACTTCCTTGGCGCTGATCTTCTCACCGCCACGGTTGATCAGATCCTTCTTGCGCCCGGTAATGACAATCGCATTGTCGCGAGTCAGGCGGCCCAGATCGCCAGTGGCAAAATAGCCCTCAGCATCGAAGCTGCCGGCATTCTGCTGCGCATCGGCATAACCGAGGAACATGGCGGCGCCCTTGATCATCAACTCTCCTTCCGCGCCGGCGGGGACTTCGTGGCCCGCGTCATCCACCACCTTGACCTGGTAACCATGCACCTCGCCATCCGTGGTCGCAGCCAGTTCCAGCTGCTCCTCACCGACAAAGCCCAGGGTCACCAGCGGCACCTCGCTGGAGCCGAATACGCGGAACGCACGGCAGCGCTCGAATACCTCAGCGGCACGGTAGATCAGTGCCGGCGGTACTTCGGCGCCACCACAGGCAAAGGCCTGCAAGGACGGCAGCCGACGCCCGTGCTGTTCAGCCTGGGTCAACAGTTCATGCAAAAACGGCGTAGCGCCGAGACTCACACTGACCTGTTCGCGATCAATGATTTCCAATGCTTCGCGGGCATCCCAGCGATCCATGAACACCGTGCGGCTGGGCAGGTAGAAGGGCAACTCCAGACCGCTGAGCCCGGTTACATGGGTCACCGGCGAGGCCATCAAAAGGGTACCGCCCTGCCCCCGGGTCCAGTGCTCGAAACCACGCTTGAGGCGCAACGGGCCGGTATTGTGTGAGTGCAGCACAGCCTTGGGCCGCCCCGTGGTGCCGGAGGTATAGAGCACCAGCTTGACTCCATTGGCATCCACCACCGGCAGGCTCACCGCCGGCTCGGCTTCAGCCACCAGCGCCGCATAATCCAGCGCCTGGCTCTGCTCACCCCGTACACAGCAGAGCAAGTGCAGCTGCGGCAGCTCGCCCTGCAGACGCTGCATCATCGCGGCAAAATCAAAACCACGGTACTGCTGCGGGAAGAAAGCCGCCTTGACCCTGGCGTCGGCCAGCATGAAGCTGACTTCGGCATCCCGGTAGATAGGCACAATGGGCACAATCACCAGGCCCAGCAGGCTGGCGGCCAGGTCGATGACAGCGGACTCACGCCAGTTGGGCAGTTGGAAACTGATGGCATCCCCGGCGGCCAACCCTCGACGTTGCAGGGCACCGGCCAGCAGTCTGGCTTCCTGCAACAGTTCACTGACGGTGCAGGATTGCCCCTCAAATACATGGGTAATGCGCTGCGGATCATGGGCAGCTATCTCCGCGGCCATTTCGGCAATGGTCCTGTTCAGCCACTCGCCGCTGGCCTGGCCCTGCTCCAGTCGCTGCTGGCTCAATTCAATGTTCCAGCCACTGATATCTCTATTCATTATTGTTACCCCACTGGACAATCTCAGGCTGCCGTCAGACTCTGTTCCACAAAACGCAGGAAGTGTTTATCACGACCACCCAACAGGCTGTTGAGCAGCATCACCCGGCGGAAGTAGTGGCTGACATCCAGCTCCTCGGTGATCCCCAGACCGCCGTGCAGCTGCACCGCCTCGTTGGCTACCTTGCGCGCCGCATCACTGATATAGCTGCGCGCTCCACTGACCAGTCGTGCACGCTCTGCTGCGGGCCCGGTCAATGCCTGTTGCGCAGCCTGGGTCAACGCGTGGGTTTCCTGCTGCAACAGGTACAGATCGGCCATGCGGTGCTGCAACGCCTGATTCACCGCCAGTGGCCTGCCGAACTGTTTACGCATCTTGAGGTACTCATTGGTGGTGTGCAGCAGAGCATCGATCATGCCGCAGGCTTCCGCGCACAGGGCAACGTTGGCCTCATCCAGCAACAGTTGCAGGTTGTCCGCTACGCTCAGGCCGTTATTCGGCGTCGCCAGCAGCTCGACCTGGGCATTATCAAAACTGATACTGGCAGCGCCACGACCATCCAGCAGGCGCGCAGCAGTGCGCTGTACCCGGGACTGGTCAGTATTGACCAGGCATAGATGCAGTTGGCCCTGGGCATCCTGCGCCGCCACCAGCAGACCATTCGCCGCATCGCCATGCATGACCAACGGAATGCGCCCGCTCAGACGGTTATCTTCCAGCTGGCATTGATGAGCATGCTCCACAGCACAGCTCAGCACCACTTCACCTGAGGCGAGCCCGGCCAGCAGCCGCTCACGTTGCTCACCATTGCCCAGCCGTGCCACCAGCCGGGTAGCCAGCACGGCACTCATCAGAAAGGGTTCCTGCAGCAGTGCCTTGCCGGCCACCTCCATCAACGCGCCAACTACCGCCGCATCGCCATCCAGACCGTCATTCTCGGTTGGCAGGCACAGGGAGAGAAAGCCGAATTCGGCCAGCTCCGCCCAGATCTGCTGACTGAAGCTGCCCGGCTCCCGCATACGCTCCAGCCGCTGCAGGAAGCTGTAGTTATCTTCCATATAGCGCTCCAGGCTGTTGCGGAGCATGCCAATGGTTTCAATATCGGTTGTCATAGTCCCAGTACCACCTTGGCCAGAATATTGCGCTGAACTTCCGAGGAACCACCAAAGATGGTGTTCGCCCGGTTATACAGATGCTCCTTGAGAATGCCGCCGACATCATCTGCGCCCAGCAGCGGCAGGCCTGGCGTGGCATGCAGGGCTTCGGTATCGAATACCATGCCCGCCTCGGCCAGCGCATCGACCAGGGTGTCACTGACCTGCTGATACAGCTCGGTGCCACGGATCTTGATCAGTGACGCCTCGCCCCCGTTATCGCGCTTCTCGTCCATTGCCAGCACACCAGCGTAAGACGCCTGCTCCAGCGCCAGGAAGCGCAGCTCGAACTCACCGATACGATTGCGCATCAGCGGCTGCTCCAGCAGCGGGCGACCGTCGACCAGGGTTTCGGCGGCGTGCTTTTTCAGTCGATCCAGCACATGCCAGGCCTGGCCGACTATGGCCCCGGCAGTGCGCTCGTTCTGCAACAGGAACTTGGCATAGGTCCAGCCGGCGCCCTCTTCACCAACCAGGTTCTCGGCGGGAACGATCACATCCTCCAGCCAGACCTCGTTGACATGGTGATAGCCGTCCATGGTGTGAATCGGCTTGACCGTCACCCCGGGGCTACGCATATCGATCAGCAGGAAGGAAATACCACTCTGCGGCTTGCCGTCGGTCCCGGTGCGCACCAGACAGAACAGCCAGTCCGCCCACTGAGCGTAGGTGGTCCAGACCTTCTGGCCGTTGACCACGTAATGGTCACCATTGCGTACTGCCCGGGTGCGCAGCCCGGCCAGATCCGAACCGGCACCGGGCTCTGAATAACCCTGGGCCCAGAACTCCTCGGTTTTGACGATACCCGGCAGGAAACGTTGTTTCTGCTGTTCGCTGCCGAAGCTATAGATGACCGGGCCAACGTACTTGACCCCAAAGGGGATGATCCAAGGACAGCCCAGCCGCGCCAGCTCATCCTCGAACACAAAGCGCTCCAGCGATGACCATTGCTGGCCGCCATATTGCTCAGGCCAATGCCCCACTGCCCAGCCCTTGCGCTCCAGCAGTTGCATCCATTGCAGATAGTCCTGGCGATCCAGAACCTGATGGCGATGGGATTTGGCCTTGAGTTCAGCCGTC
Organism: Pseudomonas sp. MYb185; assembly: GCF_002979975.1. Lineage (GTDB taxonomy): Bacteria > Pseudomonadota > Gammaproteobacteria > Pseudomonadales > Pseudomonadaceae > Halopseudomonas. The sequence continues at coordinate 464,553 of NZ_PCQD01000002.1, forward strand.
ATCTCATGTGCCACAAAGTGCCGAACAGCCTCGCGCAGCTGCTGCGCCTTTTCCAACAGTTGTGTACTCATATTCTTTTTCTCGGGCTGTCAAAACGGCCCCCGCCCACGCGCCGGGCGGGGGAGACGAACTACTTGTCGAGCCCCAGGTACTTGTCCAGCGTCAGGTGGTGATGACGAATACGGCTCTCCTGGTAGCTGGCCAGGCTGACGGTGCCCTTCTTCGAGGCCTTCAGACCCTTGGTCATGGCATCGAGGTTACTCATGTCCTGATCGAATACCGGGCCCAATGCACCCAGTTCGGGAGCCTTGGAGAAGTCCAGATCATCAGGCAGCTGATTCAGCTTGGCACCTGGCGGGCAGGCTTCACCCTCCTTGTAGCGCCCCAGCAGCCAGACATCGAACAGGCAACTCTCATGGTTGTCACCATCAGGAATGGCGCGATACACAATATTGCCGAAGTAACCCGCCCAGACCTGGGTGTTGGGGAAGATTGAATACAGAATGGCGTCCTGCAATTCGGCCAAGGTGGCTTGGGACAGGTCATCACCGGAAGCCTCGGAGAATATCTGGCGGTTCAGCTCACCGATATACTCCCGGGTGGTCATGCCCTCGGGCAGGACGTGCTTGCTGGCATCGGAATCGGCCATACGCCCGGACTCCTCCAGGATATCGTGCAGAATCAGCGCCTCGCTCACATCACTGAGGTTGGAGCTGGTCACCGCCATTGGTGTGACGCTGCGGCTGATATTGTCGCCATACATGTCGTACTGGCTGTCCACATCCCCGGTAAAGGTCATGATCTGCGGGTGGGTGGCGCGGGTATGCATGGACTCCATGAAGGCTTCCTGGGCTACCTTCCAGTTGCAGGCCATACGGCGCTGCACATGGGCAATGGATACCGAGCGATCCATGCTGTAGTCCTTGAAGTGCTCGGGCAGTACATCCAGGTGCTCGTTCAGCGGAGCGGCATCCAGATCCGGGTTGATGAATACGAAACCAGCCCAGGTATCCACCTTGACCTGCGGCAGTTTCAACTCGCAGGGGGACATATGCTTGAAGTCCCAGACGGTGGGCATGGACTTGAACTCACCCTGTAAGTCCCAGGTAAAGCCATGGTAGGGGCAGCGCAGCTGGTTGACCGCGCCACCACTCATGCGCAGCGCACGCCCCCGGTGCAGACAGGAGTTATGGAAGCCACGGATCACATTGTCCTGGCCACGCATGACGATGATCGACTGATTGACGATATCGTATACCACATGATCACCCGGCTTCTGGATATCCTCGACCCGGCACACCATCTGCCATGCTTTAGTCCACAGTTTCTCGGCTTCCAGCTCATGGAACCAGCGGGAGCTATAACGCTCTACCGACAGGTCTTCATCGGTAAAGCCCGGATGATTGGACTGCAGCCGATCAGGTACCGGCACCTTCTCCTGCTCGAGCAACTGCTGGAACAGATTCGGGTTACCGACATCCTCCGGCGGCAACACAGTGAACTTGGCTTGTTTGAGATTGGTCATGCTCTTGCCCTCTTTATTTTTATAGGTAAGGCCAGTAGTTATGGCGCTTCCAGAATGGTGACGGCACTGACACCAGGCGCACCGTATACATGGGTATAACCAAGGCGTGGGGCACCGGGAACCTGGCGCTGTCCAGCCTGTTGACGCAGCTGCTGGCAGACTTCCACTACCTGCCGCAGTCCGGAGGCGCCCACCGGCTCACCGTTGGCCAGACATCCGCCATCGGTGTTCACTGGCAAGCGCCCACCAATATCCGTAGCTCCCTCGCGCAGCAACCACTCCTGTTCGCCATGCTCACAGAAGCCGTTTTCCGCCAGGTGAATGATCTCCGAGCCGCTGTCGGTATCCTGCAACTGGATGACATCGATATCCTCCGGACCCACTCCCGCCTCCTCGTAAGCCGCACGGGATGCGGTTACTGTGGGGGCCGGAGCCATCTCGGCAGCCAATGCGGGACTGAATACCTCGAAGGAGCCGTGGTGACGGGTACGCATCACCGCAGCCCGTACCAGCACCGGTCGGTCGGTATAACGATGCGCCTCACTGGCACGGCACAGCACCAGGGCGGCACCGCCTTCAGCAGGATTACAGAACATGTACTTGCGCAGCGGCAGATTGACCGGCATCGACTGGGCAATTTCTTCGTAGCTCAGCTCCCGTTGCCGCCAGGCATGGGGAGTAATGGCGCCATTACGGAAGGCGCGTTGAGCGACCCGCACCAGCGTTTCCTCGGAAATGCCATGCTCATGCATATAACGCTGGGTCTTCAGGGCAAAGAACTGAGTGGTGAGCATCAGGCCGGATTCGCCGTACCAATCCTCCAGTCCCCAGTCCGCCGGCTTCGGATTGAAAGCACCCCGGGGATGCTTGTCAAAACCCACCGCGACACCAATATCCGCCGTCCCCGCGCGCAGGGCCGAGACTACGCTGGCCAACGCACTGCCGCCGGTGGCACAACCATTGGCCACATTGATAAAGGGCAGGCCGGTCAGGCCCAGATGGTTGGACAGAGCATCGGCATTACCTGCGTCCTGGCTGCCGCCGTAGGCTATCCCCACCTGATCCCAGCTGACATTGGCATCCTGCAGAGCCTGACGCACGGCATAGGCTCCCTGCGCCTGGCCGGACATACCGTCAGTCCGACCGAAGGGGTGCATACCGATACCGATGATTGCAATCTGTTCCATCATTGTTTCTCCTGGGCCGCAGGACCGGCGGCAGGTGCAAAGGCAAAGGTACGCAGCAAGTGGCCCTCTTTCTGGCCGTAATCGACCTCTACCAGTTGCATGGGCATGCCGATGTGCAGCTGTTGCGGATCAGCACAGGTCAGACGACTCTCCACCTTGAGGCCACAGGACAGCTGCACATAACCCACCCCATAGGGCTGGAAGTCCTCACTGGACTCGCCGCTGTTATAGGGCGACTTGGGAAGAAACCCCTGCACCGTCCATGACCACAGCTCACCCCGGTTGCCCAGCACACATTCGCCGAGTTCAGTTCCACAACAACGAGTGCAACTGCTGGTCGCCGGAAAATAATGCTCTCCGCAGGACTGGCAGCGGCTGCCAAGCAATACCGGCCCCGCCTCGCTCCGACTCAGCAGATGCCCGGTCACATGCTGCATAGATAGACTACCGCTCATATATCCAATCCTGTTTTCTTTAAACCAACCAGATTGTTTTTATAAATCCAAATAAGCCACCTTAATCTCAGGTGGCAACTACCTGCTGCTGCCGCGCCTGATAGACCCGCTCGAACTGCGCCATGGCGGTTTCCACCAGCAGACCATGCAAGCGCTCCAGACGGTCGCCCTGCAGATAGGGTGCCGGGTTCATCGCCACGCCCTGCAATGAATGCATGATCAGGTCACGCAGCGCCTCACCTACCTCCCGCAGATCTTCATCAGCCCAGATCGGGAAGCGGGTCACCATGCTCTGCGACATCCGCTCATCCAGCGAGTTTTCCAGCGGTCCCATGACCTCCTGCAACTGCTCATCGGTACGCGCGCCACGAACCAGTTCCTGGAAGGCCAGGAAAGACGGTTTCATGTAATAACTCTGCAGAGTAGTAATGGTGTCACGCATGTTCTCTGCAGTTGGGAAAGTACCCGATTTCTGCGTCACCCCACGAATCGCCTCGTCGTACTCCTTTACCCGGATATCCGTGATGTGCTCGGCAGCCGCATTGAACACCTCGGCGCGGGACTTGAAATGGTGGGTCATGGCACCCCGGGACACGCCTGCCTGCTTGGCGATCTTTTCCGTGGTGGTCTGGCTGTAACCAATATTGACCAAGCACTTCATGGTCGCATCCAGAATATGCATGCGCATCAAATGGCTTTTTTCCGCCTGCCAACTACCATGACCCGCCCGGGAGCGGCGCGCAGGACGAGCAGCAGGTTTGACGGTTGCATTCTGGCTTTCCATAGTTCTTCCTTTCACCTGGTCTTTGGCCATAACTGACACAATTCAACGGATTGGCTTGCAGTATAGACCAAAAAACAAACAAACAGTTCTTTTATTTCAAGAGGGTCACGTCAGTTTCACCGAATGCCCGGCATCAACGGTAATCACGCTGCCGCTCATGTAGGTAGAGGCCGAGCTGGCCAATAGCAGCAACGGACCGTTCAGCTCTTCATGTCGCCCCAGGCGCTGGATCGGCAACGCCGCAATCTCCCGCTTTCCAGCTTCCGATTCGTAGAACGGATTGGTCATTTCACTCGGGAAATAACCTGGAGCCAACGCATTGACACGAATACCGTAGGGCATCAGATCCAGCGCCATATACTGGGTCATATGGATCACTCCGGCCTTGGTGGTACCGTAGTTGATAAATTGCGGGCGGGCCAGGTGGCCGAGAATCGAGGCAATATTGATGATGCTGCCCGGCTTGCCTGCAGCAATCAGGCGCTTGGCCATTTCCTGGGCTACATAGAAAGGCCCGGACAGGTTGGCATCCACCAACGAAGTCCACTGTTCGCGGGTCATTTCCTCGAACGCAGTGGGGTTGGACAAACCCGCATTATTGATCAGCACATCCACCGGGCCACATTGCTGCTGGATGCAGGCAAAGCCGTCCTTGATACTATCCGGGTCGGTTACGTCCATGCTCAGAGCCAGCGCCTGCCCCCCCTGATCACGAATACCTCGCGCTACCGACTCAACCGGCTCCAGCCGGCGGCCAACGCACACCACGGTAGCGCCAGCGCGTGACAGCACCCCGGCAAAGTGCTTACCCAGACCACTGCCGGCACCGGTTACCAATGCTACTCGCCCCGCAAGAGAAAACTGTTCAACAATATCTTTCATTTATAATTACTCTCTTATTTTCTGCCCGGTCTTTAAATCAACTGTTCTGGATGTTCCAGCTGGCTGGCATAGAAGTGGCAGAAGCGTGCTGCATCAGCACCGTTGATCACCCGATGGTCATAGCTCAACGACAGGGGGATAAAGCGTCGGGTGGTTACCTCACCATCCACCATCACCACCCGTTCGAACTCACTGGTGATCCCCAGAATGGCTACTTCCGGCGCATTTATGATGGGCGTGAACGATGTACCCCCGATCGATCCGAGGGAGCTGATGGTCATGCAACCACCGGACATCTCACCGATCGGTAGCCCCTTGGTACGTGCCCGTGTTGCCTTGTCGACCAGCTCATCGGTCAATTCGCTGAGGGACTTCTTATCTGCATCCCTAATCACCGGCACCAGCAAGCCCCGGTCGGTTTCCACCGCAATGCCGATGTTGAAATACTGCTTCATCACCAGATGCTTGCCATCGGCGGACAGAGAAGAGTTGAATACCGGAAACGCCTTCAGGCTATTGACCAGCGCCTTGACCAGAAACGGCAGCGGTGTCAGCTTGCGGCCGATTTCACGACCATAATCCCGGCGGAATTGATTGAGCGCATCCACTGATGCCTCGTCGTTATGGGTCACATGGGGAATCTGCGCCCAGTTGCGCGCCAGAAAGGCCCCCGCATACTGCTGGTGGCGGGATACCTCAGCCAGTTCGAATTCACCGAACTGACTGAAGTCCACCTCCGGCATGGGCGGCAAGGTCGCCGGCCAGACCTTGGTGGGTACGCTGCTCATCAGACCAGCTCCCCGATCACGGTACCTACATCGTAGGTTTCGCCCGCTTCCTTCAGGATGCGCAGGGTACCGTCAGCCGGCGCTTCGATCTCCTGCACAGACTTCTCGCTTTCCAGTGCATACAGAATATCGCCCTTGCTCACTGTGGCCCCATCAGCCACCAACCATTCGGTCAGCAACGCCTCGTTTACAGAAAAGCCCAGCTTGGGAAGAAGAATTTCAGTAGCCATAAGATCATTCCATTCTGTTTTTTATTTAAGCACGTCAAGCACGGCATCGGTAATACGCCGCTTGGTCGGGATAAACTCGTCTTCCAGCGCCTTGGAGAAAGGTACCGGCGAGCGCGCCGCACCCACCCGGGCAACAGGTGCCTTGAGCTGACCAAACAGCTCCTTATGCACCCGGGTGGCGATTTCCGCGCCGACGCCGAAGTCCACCTGGGCCTCATGAGCGACTACCAAACGACCAGTCTTGGCCACCGAGTTCAATATGGTGTCCATATCCAGCGGCGAGATGGTGCGCAGATCGATCACTTCGACCGAGATATCCTGCTTCTCCAGCTCCTGAGCTACCTGATTCACTTCCACCATGGTGCGGCTGTAGCTGACGATGGTCACATGGCTGCCCTGGCGCACTACCTTGGCCTTGCCCAGCGGAATCCGTTCACCCTGCACCGGTGCATCGCCCATGGCGAAATACAGCGGCAGCCCCTCGATGAACAGACAGGGATCGTCGTCAAAGATGCAGGACAGCAACAGGCCGTAGGCATCCGCCGGGTTCGACGGTGCCACCACTTTCATACCGGCGGTATGGGCGAACCAGGCCTCCAGGTAATCCGCATGCTGCCCTCCGGTACCAAAGCCGGCACCAGTGGTGGTGCGGATGGTCAACGGCACGTTGGTCTGCCCACCGGTCATGAAACGCAGTTTGGCTGCATGGTTTACCACCTGATCCATCGCCACGGTGATGAAGTTCATCAGCATGATTTCCGCCACCGGACGCATGCCGGCCAGCGCTGCACCCACCGCCGCACCCATGATCGCCTGTTCAGCGATAGGGGTGGACTTGACCCGGTCAGTGCCAAAGGCCTCGGACAAGCCGGCGGTGCACTTGAACACCCCGCCCCCCTCCCGATCGGCAATATCCTCACCCAGGGTAACGACGGTCTCATCCAGCGCCATGGCGTCATGCATCGCCAGGTTGATGGCCTGGGACATATTCATGCGTTCTTTCTTCACTTCGCTCATACCCCGACCTCCTCGGCAAATACATCCCTGGCTAATTCCGATACATCGGGATAAGGACTGTTCAGACCGAACTGAACAGCTTCTTCAAACTGCTCACGATTTTCGTTTTCAATCGACTGCAGCTGTTCGTCCGAAGCATGACCTTCGGCAATCAACCACGCACGGTAGGCTGGCATGGGATCAGCCGCTACGGCTGCCTCCATGATTTCTTTGGAAATGTAGTGACCATCGTCACCCAGCAGGTGTCCACGGAAACGGAAGGTCTTGGCCTCCAGCAACGTTGGCCCCTGACCGTTGCGCGCCCGCTCGATGGCCTCACGGGCAGCGGAGTACATTTCCACCGCATCGTTACCATTGCACTGGATACCATGCATGCCATAACCGATGGCACGATCGACGATAGCCCGGGCACCAGTGCCATATTCATACTTGGTGTGCTCGGCGTAACCGTTGTTCTGGCATACGAACACCACTGGTAGGTTCCATACCGAGGCCAGGTTCAGCGCCTCATGGAAAGCCCCGATGTTGGAAGCACCATCACCGAAGTTGACCACGGTCACCTGGCCGGTCTTCTTCAACAACGAAGCCCAGGCCAGGCCATTGGCAATCGGCAGGCCGGAGCCCACTACCCCGGTAGTCACCGGCAGGCCAGACTCCAGGTGGGTAATGTGCATGGGGCCGCCCTTGCCTTTGCAGGTGCCGGTAGCCCGTCCCATGAACTCGGCAACGAAGGGTTTGAGTGGAATACCCTTGGCCAGTTGGTCGTGAATGCCACGATAGGTGGTAATGACATAGTCATCAGCACGCAGGTTAGCTGAAATCGCGGAGGGCACCAGCTCCTGGCCACGGGGAGAGTAATACGGCGAGGCAATCTGCCCGGCTTTGATAAGTTCAATAAAGCGGTCGTCGGCTGTCTTGATCAATGTCGCCTTGCGATAGATATCAAGCAATGTAGCCGTGTCGAGAGACCTGGTATCAGTCATGGTTACCTCGCATGGTGCACCTCTGATTATTGTTGACTCACCTTGCTCGATTAAAACCGACAAGGTTGTTTTTATTGATTCTAGCCAGACTGAATTCAAACAGCAAGCTGTTATTATTCATTCTACCCTCTCTTAAATGCCTGCCTTTCCATCAAGAAACTCAGTTAGTTCAAAGACGTTACCGTCAGGATCCCGTCCATAAGTGGTTTTTGAGATCCCAAAGTCTTGGGGAGTACAGTGAAATAAAGCACCAAGTATCTTGAGCCGTTCACATACGGCATCAATAGAGGTGACATCAAAGCAGAAGTGGGTAATGCCATGGTGGTGTACCGGTCGCACCGCCTCAATGGCCGGCGGCACCGGTTGTTCAAACTGGAAAAGCTCTAAACGCATGCTGCCCAGACGCAGCATCACTGTTCGCGCTGCGGACTCCGGCAACCCCATGATCCGGTTGATCTGCTCAATCCCTTCATCCCATTCAATCCGACTTTCCTCCACAAAGCCAAAGCCTTCACGATAAAAAGCAGCCAGTTTTTCCAGATCTGGCGTGGAAACAGCGACATGGTGCACGGCGTTAATCATCTATATCACCTCGGCGCGCATTTTCATGCACTCGATCGACAGCGCAAAGACATACGGAAGGAAATACGAATCTGAACCGCCAAGATAAGGTGGACGCACCCTGGTACGCCCACCCCGGCAGCTCAATTGAGGATCAGACTCGGCCAGCAATATAGTCGTTGATGACCTCATGGTAACGGCGCACACGGGACTCCTGGCCGGCCAGGTAGGAGTCCGTATAACCACGGGAGTGCAGGCCGCGCTGCTGAGCAATCGCGACGCTCAGATCCTGATCAGCAACAAAGCCGATGGACTTGTCACCATGCTTGAATACCTCATGTTTTGCAGGTTTGGCCGGAGCAATACCTACAGGAGTTTCCACTTCGACCTGCCCTTCTTCCGGACGCACGAAGAACCAATGATCAAACAGACACTTCTCCGGATCAGTCGGGTGCGGCTGCGGACGCAAAATCTGGTAGCTTTCCGCAGCCATGGTGAAGGACATGTTCGGGAACAGGGTATAATGGTAATAGTCGGTCAGTTGGTCATCAGCCAAGTTGGCATAGTGGCTATAACCGCGTTCAGCCCCCAGTGCTCGCTTCTGTTTTTGCAGGGCTAGCCGCACTTCATGGGTGCGCCCCTGGAACTCCTCGGCATCCAGCCCCCAGTGCCGCATGATACTGTCCAGCGGTGCCTGCACCTTCTTCGACTTGACTCCGGCGGCCGGCAAGGCTCCTTTCATCAGCATCCGGCTGTGCCCATTCTGGAACACCTCGAATTCGGTATTCTGGTAGTCATCATCTATGAAGGTAGCCAGCTCCTTGTGCAGCGCCTGCACATGATAGGCTTCATTGAAGTTATCCTGAATGACCTTCCAGTTGCAGTTCACCTCACAGGTCATATGCATGACACGGGTCATCTTGCCCATCTCGTAACAGTCCAACTGATCGGCGACCACGCCCAGCGCCTCGCGCAGCGGCTTGGCATTCTGGTCCATGTTGAACCAGACCAGGCCACCGAACATCTCGCAACGCAACTCCTTCAGTCCCAGTTTGCCTACCGGATTACCCTGTGGAAAATCTCCCGAATCTTTGGCAATCAGCAGAGCGCCATTCAGTCCATAGCACCAACTGTGGTAGTTGCAGACCAAGCGTTTCACCTTGGTTTCTTCGCACTCGATCATGCGGTTTCCGCGGTGCTGACAAACGTTATAGAAGGCTCGGATACGTCCTTCATCATCGCGCACCATCAGAATGGATTCGTTGCCGATCTCATGGGTAACAACACAGCCTGCCTCGGGGAACTGTGCCTCAACGGCACCTACCTGCCAGGTGCGGGTCCACATGTGGTCCCACTCTTGCTGCATGAACTCCCGACTATAATAGCGATCGCCGGTAATGGGATCGCCCCGTAGGAAATCCTCGCCCACCAGAGCTTGACGTGTACGTTCTGCCAATGACAAAGAAGCATTCATTTCTCTCTACTCCTGCCCGGTATCAGCCATACAGGCCGAAAAGGGATTATTGTTTTTCAAAGCGGTCGGATCAGCTTATGCTGGTAGACCACATCACTCTCATCACGCCGACCCCGTAACTGATACTGCTCAAACTCGCCATCCACCCGCTCACTGAGCGGCCATGAGGCATTCCAATCCAGCACCAGATCCCGGGAATAGATTCGCCAGATACCATCACGCTTTTCCCATATATCGAGATAGCGCATGTTATCCGGACAATTGACCAGACTGCCGTCGGGCAAACGTATGGCAGCATTACCAAGCATATAACTCTCCGCCCTGGCGCGAGCGCCATCCAACTGGAGATCGACATTGGTGAAGCGATGCCACCCCATCACCAGGTTCTCCTTGATGAAGGGAATATTTTGCTCGCAAAATGCCCAGGCATTGCCGGCAAACACCCCAAAGTCAACTACCCCATCGGCATGAAATACCGATTTGAGCAACTCCAGATCACAACGGTCCACCGCCTGTATGTAACGGGACATCTGATCGTAGATCGCCTGGCGATCGATGATGGCAAGCATTCTCTCGGCCAGTTCCATGATCACTCTCCAAGCAAAGCGTAAACGGGATCATTCTTGCTGCGCTCACCTCGCAAGCGGAACAGCGCAAACATACCCTCATCAAGTACCGCCGTGGTTGGGTGGTTCATATTCCAGTCATGAACAAAGGTGCGCTTGGCTATCTTCCACTCGCCCCGATCCTTGCGATAGTGATCCAAGAAGCGACCTCCAATCAGGCGATCTTCTTTTTCACCCTTGCTGACAATAGTACTGACATTGATGACATACACCTCGCCTCGGGCAGTATTGCCGTCAATTTCGAAATACTCGTTGGAGATGGATGAGAAAGTACGCTCAAGCGCCTCATCTGGAGAGGTCGCTGCTATCACGAACGGCTGCACATTCCCCTGGAAATGCCCCCAATCGATCTTGGCATCATCTGTCCAGAGGGAAATCATCAGACAGCGATCCATGCGATCATAAGCCCGGGCAAATGTTGCATTGAGGTGCTGCAGAGCCTGCTTGGCCTCGACCTCTTGAAGAATATCCAGATCGGATTCCCGATTCATGCTGCCTCCATACCCTGATTATTTGATTTATTCCGGTATTACGGATGACTTGTATTAACAGAGAGATGGCCTCACCATACTGCCGAAATACAAAACAAGTCAAACTGTTTTTATGCATGGCAAATCTTGTCGCTCATATGGGCATGAGCCGCCTCACGACCGGCTACCCGCCCAAAAAATGATCCTGGTCCCAGACTCATTCCACTGGCGTAGCTTTTGCCCGTCCGGGGAATATGCACGGCACAAGCCCCTGCAGAATAAAAGCCGGGAATTGGATAGCCCGCGTGGTCGAGCACCTGGGCTTTCGCATTCGTTTCCAACCCGCCTAACGTCATATAGAGGTAGATCGACTTGTTGAAGGAAATATCGAATGCTGCGTAAGGCCCCTGGTCCAGCGGCTTCAACCATTCCGCCGCCTTGAACAGGTAGGGGTCGGATCTGGTATTGGCATGCTCATTGTACAGGGCCAGCGTTTCCTGCAGGGATCCAGCAGGCAACCCCAGCCCGATCTCCATCGCTTCGATTGTCTCCCACCCATCCACCAGCGCATGCTGTGCTGAAGTGATTTCTGGATAAGCGAAAATCTCGGCATCGACGATCAAGTAAGCAGTCTGATCCGGCTGCTCCATGACCATGGAAGCAGTCCGACCATGATACGAATCTTCTGCTACGAAGCGCTTGCCCAACTTGTTAACCAGAATGCCCTTGATCAATTGTCCAGGTGGATAAATCGATGCCGTGGCGATCACGCCATCCATGGCTGCGGTAGCTGCGCCGATCTGCTGCCCCATAATGATGCCTGATCCATCGGATGAAGGAATTCCCAGAGGCATCGCCGTCTCACTCATCATCGGAATATGCTCAAGCACCATGTCACTGTTCATGGCAAAACCACCAGTGGCCATGATCACCCCGCGGCGTGCTCCCACTCGCAGGGTACGACCATCCTCGCGAGCTTGAACCCCGACCACCCGCCCCTGCTCGTTGCGAATGACCGACTGAACCTGACAATCGTATCGCGCTGCCACCCCCAGAGCGTCACTGCGGGCAAGTATCGCCTTCATGGCTACAGCGCCGGCGTTCTCACCCGTACCCGCCACCTTGTGTCCCCGGGGAGCTGGTCGTGCTATCAGTTTATACGGCCAGACCTTCTCATTCCCTGTACTGAAAAGGCATTCGCTGGTATTGAGAAATACCGCTTTACCTTTGTACTCACTCCGCTCAAAAGGTACGCCCAGGGCCTCAAGCCAATTGAAATGTTCCAGGCTGTTGTCACAAAACATCTTTATGGCTTCAGGGTCTTCCGCTTCCGTAGAGGCCATCAAGAATTTGTACATTTCCTCGGCTGTATCGTCATAGCCGAAAAGATTCTGGACCGGCGTACCACCACCTAGATAGAAGATACCAGATGACATTGCACTGGCACCACCACCCCCACTGGCACGCTCCAAGACCAGCACCTCAACGCCCGCCTCCGCAGCTTCGATGGCTGCACAGGCACCCGCAATACCGTAGCCAACCACAACCACATCCGTTTCAATATCCCAATGCATTTTGCTTCTCTTTATCAGGAGCTGATTCAGCAATATCTCTTCATGCGACTATCGAATAGCCTGCAAGATATCGGAAGAGTGCTTGTCAGAGTTCCGGCTGCGTACGCTCTGGATCATCGCTCAGGTAATACTCGAGCCAGCGGTGGAAATACTGGTTGCCCCGCTCATTCCTGCCAAAGGTCACATGACTGAATGCACCAGACGCCATCCCGTTCTGGACCTTGAGCCCCAAGTCGTAATCCTCGGTCTGCACCACATCACGCAACCAGTCCATCATCTCTTCCAACTTCTGAGTGTCTTCCGCTGTCTCCGGCTTACGATGATGAATGTAGTGAAGAATGGTGGTGTTCTCTCCTACCGTCGGTCCCGGAATCAATTGGGCAACCTGGGTAATCTCCGGAGCCACAAAAATGGAAGTATTGGGAAAGATGGTACGGACAAAGTCATAGCCATCGTTTTCGTGCTTGTATCTTTCATTTTTCGGAACGTCATTCAACTTGGCTATGCTGCGCTGCGGAAAAGCAATCAGCAGATGCGGCCCGTAGCCGCGAAACTCCATAATATTGGAGTAAGTACGCGCATTGATGGTTTTCGGGTGAGCTGCAGCGAAATGATAGCCTTCAAGGTAGCCATCATAGGCTACTTTCCAATTAGCACCTTGGATCACCCGCTGGCCGCAATAATGCCAGTCGGCAAAACCCAGACTTTCGATATCCTCGATCATCCCACCGAGGAACTCTTCGAAGTCCACCTCCACTCCAGGAGTAAGTACAGCGAAGATCAATCCGCCACGCTCATACACTGGCAACTGAGTCAGACTCATCGCGGCCTTGTCCACCGCTCCGTAGGTATCCTCGCCGTATACCCGCTGCAAGGAGCCATCATTCCCATAAAGCCAGGCATGGTAGGGGCAGGCGAACTTGTCACACTTCCCCTCACCTTCGGCCACTTGCATGCCCCGGTGGGCGCAGGCATTAAGCATGGCCCGCACACTGCCATCCTTGAGCCGTGTCAGCAGCAGCGGTACACCCAGCAGGTTTTTGGTCTTGTAGAAACCGGGCTCCGGCAGCTCTCCAGACAGACCTACCAACAGGGGCAGGCGCTTGAAAATCTGTTCCATCTCCCGCTCCCAGCGTTCCGGATCAGCATAGCTATCGCTGGCGATTCTCATCTGCTGATCAGCCATATCGGTGCTGCGCATTTCCACATGCTCCAGCAACCGGGACGCAATCAGATTATACTCTTGTTGTTTTTCCACACTCTTCACGGCCTCTATCCTCATGCATGCTTGTTATTTTCACGGGCCAGCATGTTGTTTTGCCTAACGGATCTTCACCAGCAATTTGCCCTTGTGCTGGCCACTGAAAAGACGGGAAAAAACTGATACCGTATTCTCCAGCCCTTCGACCACATCCTCATGAAATACCAGATCTCCAGCGGCTATCCATGCTTCGATTTTCTGAATCGCTTCCGGAAAACGGTCCCGATAATTCAGCGCTAGGAATCCCTGCACTGTCACGTTCCGTGCCAGTATCTGCCAATAGTTGTAGGGACCAGGCACCGGCGCTTCGGTGTTGTACTGAGCGATAGCACCGCAAAATACAACGCGGGCAAAATTGTTCAGGTTCATCAGCGCAGCATCCAGTATCGCCCCACCAACATTGTCGAAGAAGATATCCACACCATTCGGGCAGGCTGCCGCGATAGCTGCCGTTAGATCCAGGTTGCTGCGATAGTTGATGGCGCCATCAAACCCCAGCTCGTCCACTAGCCAACGGCACTTCTCATCAGAGCCAGCTATACCTACCACCTTGCAACCGGCAAGCCGGGCAATCTGCCCAGCAAGGGAACCCACGGTACCGGCTGCAGCGCTGATCAGTACGGTATCCCCAGGGCGGGGTCGCCCCACATCCAACATGCCGAAATAGGGCGTCAAGCCCACCGCGCTGTAGATACTCAGATAATGGCTTAGCGGAAAATCAATCTCGGCGTCCACCTTGTATATCTGTGTCGGATCAGCCAGGGTGTAGTCTTCCCAGCCATTGCAGGCAATGCCGACGGCGTAGTCCCCCACACAGAAGTCCGGATGCCCACTGTCAACAACCTTGCCGAGTGTCGACCCGCGGATCGTTTCTCCCAGGGCCAAGGGAGCCGTATAACTCACTTTCTCACTCATCCAGCCCCGGATCGCCGGATCCATGGATAGATAGATATTTTCAAGTAGAACCTCGCCGCTCTCCACCCGAGGCACAGGTACCTCCCGCAAGCGGATATGCTCCTGACCCGGCACACCAGACGGCCGTTGATGCAGGTACAGTTGACGATTGATAGCTGGTGACATGGTTTCCCCCATATTCTTGAATCTGCAGATTCTGACGTCTGGCCTATTCAAACGCCTTGCACCAATCTCGCATACGAAGTACCCATACATGGAGGCGCCGACAGTCCTGCGGTATGGGCTGCCCAACGAGATCGCCGAAATCAGCGAAGCACAGAAGCAGCAGATCCACTACAGTAGGCCGCTTCCCACAGATGAATACAGCCTCCCCAAGCTGCGCCTCCAACCAGCGCCATCCATGTGCAGCCTCCTGCTTGTAGCGCTCGGAGACCTCCGGATAGCAGGCGACCCGGTTCTTAAACATCTCTAGCCCCTCTGCCCCGCGAAAACCTGCGGTCATCGGGTGCACTATCATTTGATCCACCCGGCGCCACCACATGCGTGCCTGAGCACGCTCTCGCGCATCGCTACCAATCAACACAGGCTGGGGACAATGCTCTTCCAGGTATTCGCAGATAGCCATCGTCTCGGCTATACGTGTTCCATCCTCCAACTCCAACACGGGCGTGGTACCGGTGGGGTTGATTGCCAGATAGGCTGGCTGACGGTTTTCCCCCGCCATGATGTCAATCTCGACCAGAGGCAGGGATAAACCCTTCGCTGTCGCAAACAAACGAACCAGACGTGGGTTCGGTCCTATCGAGTGATACAGCTTCATCATTCTTCTCCCTGTCTCCAGTCTATGGCATCAGAACTGCACACGCTTGGTGTAGCCGCCATCGATCACCACGTTGGTGCCGGTGATGTAGGATGCTGCCGGGCTGGACAGAAAGACCACCGTGCGGGCTACATCATTGGGCTCACCGAAACGGCCCAGGGCCATCTGCGCCAGAGTCTGATCGTAGAACTCCGGCATCGCTTCCTTGATCGCAGACCAGTTACCGCCCGGATACTCGATCGGGCCGGGAGATACCATGTTCACACGGACTTTCTTCGCACCCCAGGCCTGGGACAGTTGCTTGCCGTAGGTGATCATCGCCGCCTTGATCGCATTGAACGCCTGGGGAATGATGAAGGTTTCGATTGCAGCGGTGCTGGACATCAGGATCACCGAGCCCTCACCACTGGCACTCAAATGCTCCTCCAGCATTTCACAACCAATGACCGCTCCCATCATGTCCAGGCGGAAGGTCATCTCCCAATCAGTGGTGCCTTGGGCGCCAGAGGAGCTGGCGTTATGAATGAAGATGTCACAACCGCCCAGCCGCTCCGCCGCCGAGACCAGCCATTTCCTATATGCCTCGGTGTCGTTCATATCGAACGCATCGCCGAATACCGTCACCCCGTGAGCTTCCAACACCTTGACGGTTTCCGCGACCCGCGCGGCATCACGAGAGAAGAATGCGATATCGCAACCTTCGGCAGCGTACAGTTCCAATGCCGCGCGCCCCAGACCACGGCTGCCGCCATTGATGATGACTTTCTTTCCACGCAGACCTAATTCCATGACACTCTCCTGAATGCATCTCGTTGTTGTAGAAATCAGTTATTACGCTCGCACGCCGGCTCGCTGGCCCAAGCCAGACCGCGACGCAGCAGTTCATAGAACACTGGCGACTCCCATGAACACCGGTCCACATCGGGCCAGTAGTCCATCAGTGGCCGGAGATCGTAGTGTCCCCGGCAATGCCCCAGCGTCAGGTACAGCACCCCTCCTTTGCCAAGCGCACGGCGATACAACACCGGATGCCTCTCGGGCAGCCATTGATCGCGTACAAAACCGGGAGTTTCACCTTCAAACTCGATATCCAGCAGAACATCGATATCAGCACACTGATCTACCAGGTACTGCTCATCGACCACTTCAAAGTCCTCTATACCTTGCACCAGAGGAT
The DNA here is from genome assembly GCF_002979975.1 of Pseudomonas sp. MYb185. Classification (GTDB taxonomy): domain Bacteria; phylum Pseudomonadota; class Gammaproteobacteria; order Pseudomonadales; family Pseudomonadaceae; genus Halopseudomonas. The sequence goes on from NZ_PCQD01000002.1 coordinate 481,282, forward strand.
CCTCCGGCTTTGCTACCCGTACCATGAAGGGGCCGATAGGAGGATGAGAGGCGAACTGGGTACCGAGCGTCTCCATGAAATGACTGGCCCAATCGGGTGTGTCCACCAGCCCGCTGTCCAGGAAGCGCAGAATGGAGTTAGTGCCATGCAGCGCATACCAACGCCCCCCCTGCTCCAACCAGGAGCGCAGCGCCTGTTGCTGGTCGAGACTCGGAATCACCTCACAGGTATAGGTCACCAGAAAATCAGCATTCTGGATCGCCTCCATATTCGAGTAGTCCTCGAAAACCCTCACCCTGAAACGCTCATTCTCAGCCAACAGTTTGAGCAGCTCGAGCCGGGCGAAATCGATATCGTGGTACTTGCCTGCAGCAATCAATACACAATCAATTCTGCCTGTTTGTTTTATATCCAAGGTCATAGATGACAATCCTATTATTTTGATCCCGACTCCTCCTTCATGGATCGGAGCCGAATTATTTCAATAGCAGGCCATCAAGCCGCACCGCCAGCCAAGGCAGCCGCTTTAGTCTCTTCAGCCGTCAAGGCTGGCTTGGCAGTATTGTTGCGAAGCAGGAAGTGCGACAGAGCCGGCACCAAGATCAATGCCCCGACCATGTTCAGCAGGAACATGAAGGTCAACAGGATCCCCATATCCGCCTGGAACTTGATCGGCGACCAAGCCCAAGTCACCACGCCTGCGGCCAGAGTCACCCCGACCAGCGCCACTACCTTGCCAGTGGTGGCCAGCGCTTTGCGGTAGGCATCAGCCACCGAGTAGCCCATACGCTGGAATGCCAGCTGGGTACTCAATAGGTAGATCGCATAATCCACCCCAATCCCAACCCCTAGCGCCACTACCGGCAGAGTCGCTACCTTGACTCCGATTCCGAGAAACACCATCAGCGCCTCGGCCAGCATCGAAGTCAGGATCAATGGCACCAAAGCGACAATCACCGCCCTCCAGCTTCTAAACGTGATCAGGCACAGCAGCGCCACCGCTGCATAGACGTATAACAGCATCTTGCGGTTCGCTTCCCGGACGACGATGTTCGTCGCCGCATCCACTCCGGCATTACCGGCTGCCAGCAGGAACTGGTAATCCTCGGTGCTGTTTTCCTCAGCAAACGCGCTGGCCGCTTCTACGACACGATCCAGCGTGTCGGCCTTGTGATCAGACAGGTAGGCCAGAACCGGCGTCATGCTGCAGCGGGTATTAAGGAACTCCGAGTTCCAGGACACAGCATTGCCAATCTGAGCATCAATCAATCCCTGATTGTCACTGACTGTGGCCCATTTCGGGTTACCTTCAAACATACCAGCAGTATAGTTGCGCACCGTGTCGGCCAGTGAGCCCGTTCGCTGCACCCCCGGCACCTGGGCCAGATGCCAGGAAAGGCGATCCACCTCGATCAAGGTTTCATAACGGCGGCAGCCGTCCTCGGGAGTTTTGACCATCACCGCAAATACATCGCTGGAAATGCCATAGTGTGAAGTGATGTAGGCATTATCCAGGTTGTAACGTGAGTCTGGACGCAGCTCAGGCGCGCCTGCATCCAAGTCGCCAATCTGCAGTTTGGTCGACATGTACACACCCCAGGAAAGCAGGATCGCAGCAGCGACAATAGATCCAATCGCCCAGCTTCGCTGAGTAAAAAGTGCCAGGAAACGCCATAGTACACTTGGTCTGCGCTGATCCACTTCCAGACTACGCTGGGCCGCCTTGGGACTGACACCGATGTAGGAGAGTAGTACCGGGATCAGGATCAGGTTGGTAAAGATCAGCACACCGACACCGATACTTGCGGTCAATGCCAAATCACGGATAACCGGAATATCAATGATCATCAGCACCGCGAAGCCGACCACGTCCGCCAGCAGGGCCGTCAGCCCAGGCAGGAACAATCGCCGGAAGGTGAAACGTGCCGCGACCTCCTTGTGCGTACCACGACCGATATCCTGCATGATGCCGTTCATCTTCTGAGCACCATGGCTGACACCGATGGCCACCACCAGGAACGGTACCAGCATGGAGAAAGGATCCAGATCATAGCCAAGCAACGTCACTGCGCCCAGTTGCCAGATGACCGCAACAATGGAGCATGACAGCACCAGCAGCGAACTCCGCATACAACGGGTATAACTGTAGATGATCACCACAGCAATGATGGCCGCCGCCAGAAAAAACAGCATGACCAGTTTCAGACCATCGATCAGATCACCAGTGAGCTTGGCAAAACCGATGATATAGATATTGACATCATGCTCGGCGCTGTTGATGTATTTCTGCCGAATATCCTCAATGGAATCAGCCAGCACCTTGTAATCGATAAGGTTTCCCTCGGAATCCTGACCCATCAGTGGAACAACAATCATGCTGGATCGATAGTCATTGGCAACCAGGCTGCCGACCACATCCGCGCGGCCGATATTGATCCGCAGGTTCCGAATACTACGCGGGCTGCCATCGTAATCGTTGGGCAGTACCGGGCCACCGGTAAACCCTTCCTCGGTAACCTCGGTCCAGCGTACTACGGGGGTAAAAATGGATTTCATCCATGGCCGATCCACTCCGGAAAGAATGAATATCTCATCGTTAATGTTTGCCAGCGTCTCCAAATAACTGGCGTTGAATATATTGCCCTCCCTGGCCTCCACCACGATACGCAGCGAGTCACCAAACCCCCGTAGTTCCTCACGATTTTCCAGGTAATTCTGAATGTATTCGTGACTTTGCGGTAATGTCTTCTCATAACTTGCACTGACCTTCAGGTCCTTCAAGTGGTAACCGAAGAACACAGTAAGAATCAGGCAGAACAACATCAGAGCCACGCGGTGGTTGAACACTAGCCGCTCGATCACACCACCGGAATTGTGATCAAAATCTTCCAGGCGAGTCCCGGACTGAGTATTGTTATTATTGGGTGACATGACGAAGCTCCAGACGATTCATGGCGACGTTGCCTGACTCAAACAGGGACACGCTCGACTCTCCGGCAGAACTGTCAGTAGCTACCACTGCAAGCTCCTGCACACCTTCAGCACCAACCAGTGCCAGGTGGCTACTTGATATCTGAGCCAGCCCATAAAAGGGCATGGGTTCGATGATGGCCTGGGCAGTAAAGCTGCTGCCACCATCGCTACTTATCAAGAGTTCTCCAGCCAGATTGACCAGCGCAATGGCACCATTATCAAAAATCATCCCATCGGTAATGCCAGCTACGGAATCCACTTCCAGTCGCGTCCAGTTCTGCCCTCGATCCATGCTCAGGAAAACACTCCCGCGCATACCAAAAACCACCAACTCATCAGAGCCAATAGCAGAGCCGAATAGAGTTCCATCGTAAGGTGTTGCGACGCTGACAAATTGCTGATTGTCTTCCTCCAGACGCCAGACCATCCCCTGCTCTCCAGTGATATAGAGACCATCTTTCCCAGCATTGATGGAATAGAAGTGCAGTTCGTATGGATTATCTATGCGATGAACCCAAGGCTCCCAGGTTTCGCCACCATTCACCGTCTTCAATAAGCGATTGAAGACACCCACAACGTAACCAACCTGCTCATTCTCAAAGTACACATCCATCAGAGCTTGCGTACCACCAAACCCCACCAGTACTTTCTCACGCTCTATAAGCAGGCTGGCGTCAGGATAGCGTTCATCACCAATCCGCTGCGCATAGTAATCGAGGATAAGCTCAGAACTCTGATTGCCATCGAGCTGCACAGCCCAGCTCAGACCACCATCTTCGGTTTTCAGCACCACACCGCCATGCCCTACCGCCCAGCCGTGGCTGGCAGAAGCAAATGACACGGCGACAAGATCGCTGCTGACCGGCACACTGGCCTGGCTCCAACTCTTACCAGCATCTTCAGACACCAGGATGTGTCCCCTCTGCCCTACTGCAACCAGTCGATCTCCCGCCCTGGTTATTGCTGTCAGGGGACTCTTGGCTGCTTTTATGCTCTGTACCGCCGGCATCGAGAGTGGGCTTTCGAAAGCAAAGCCGGTAAGACTCATCATGAACAGAACCAGCAGAACGAAAAGTCTGAACTCGATCCCGACGCTCACTCTTCCGAGAAAGCAAAGCAATCGTCTCGGAAGAGGGGCAGCCACAAAGGCTTGATCTCGAGGGCTCCGGAAAGGGGGGGATAGCAGCTCGCAGCTCATCATTGCGCATCCTATTTATTTTTGTTGTGACACCGGCTAAAAAACCGACATGAACGTTTTTTATTAAAGTACTAGCTCTTGCGAATAGGTGCAAGCCCTGATGAGCTAATCAGACCCGCTGAGGGTCATCACTCATTCCCCATCCCCCCTTCCCGCACCCGTTTACAAGCTTGATCAAGACCTTTGAACATCAGCCCATAGGCAGCCCGCAAGAAGATCTCAGCCTCTTGGGCCCGACCAGGCTGGGTAGTAAATTCACTACAGTAGTTTAAACAGCAACGATCACCAGGCAGCGAGCTTATCCAGCCGGTCGCCTGATAGGACAACAATCCCGCAGGGCGCTCCCCCACAATGGAAAGCTTGTAGCTAAGACTTTCTGAGTCCTGGAAATCCAGACGTTCGCTAACCGCACCAGGAAAGCCCCGGTTGTAAATGTGACGGATCTGGCCAATGCCTTCCCCTTCGAGTTCCACACGCTCGATCACCACTATCTCGTCATCGGTGGGCCACCAGCGTTGGATGTTAGCGAAGTCGGCCAGCAACGCCCAGACCGTAGCAGCCGACCCGTTTAGTTCCTGATGAGTTTCTATGCGCAGCATAGAGGAGTCCTCCAAAAGACAAAGGGTGGAAAATTAGGCGTCTAAAGCTGTCGACTCACGCCTCGCCTCCTACCATCGAGCCGGCGTTGTCGATGACGAACTGTGCCCCCGATACATGCTTGGATTCGTCAGAGGCGAGAAACAGAACCATCTGCGCAACATCCTCAGGCTGCCCCATGCCACTGGCGTCCTCGATCACCGTGAGCGCCAAAGGTGTGGCGATTGGCCCAGGCAACACAGCGTTGCAGCGGATCGGATAGCCTTTCTGCCGGCAATGCACGGCGACGGTGTGAGTCAGCGCCAGCACAGCCCCCTTCGCAGCAGCGTAGGAAGGTACCAACGGATAGCCACGAATCGCCGTCAATGAAGACATATTGATGATCGAACCTCCTCGTTCACGCATGGCCTCGATTGCATAGCGGCAGCCAAGAAAAGTACCATCGTTGTGCACCGCGTTCATTCGTTGATAGAGCTCTAGCGACGTCGACTCGATATCCGCTACCTGCACGATGCCAGCATTGTTCACCAGGATATCCAGTCCGCCGTAGTGCTCAGTGACAGCATTCATTACCCGCTGCCAATCGCTCTCGCTGGTCACATCATGGTGCAAAAACAGGCCATTCAATGTACTCGCCAATATCTGACCGGCCTTATCATCAATGTCGGTGATCACTACCCGGGCACCCTCAGCGGCGAGCAGCTCGGCGTCCATCTGACCCAACCCCGAGGCGCCGCCAGTGATCAGCGCAACCTTGTCTTTCAAACGCATGAGAACCTCACATTTCGTAGAAGTTTGCATAAAGGGATGAGGCGCCCGTGAGCGCCTCGGTCGGCTATTCAGCGAACTCCGCTACCCGCCATGGATTGCGGGTTAAAATGAGAATCCGGCCGACCATCAGTAATGACCCAGCCAGTTCCCATGGTAGGATTCTGTGAGCGGTAATAGGCGCCTGTAGCAAGATCGTATGTCACCGTTTCGTCAGTAGCATGACCCGTCGCTTCATAAAAGGTGATTGGCAGACTATGCGTCAGGCGATACACCTTTCCGGCAGCATCATAGTTGTCACTGATGCCAGTGCCGTAGAGATCTTCGTCAAGAAAAAGCATTCGCCGCGGGTAGATGTGACGGTTACCCTCCTTGAGCGTTGCTTCCACCACCCAGACGCGATGCTTCTCCCAGCGCATGCAGTCAGGATTGAGGTGATTGGGCGTTTCGGCAACGGGATCCGGGCAGATGTTGCGGTCATGCAGCTTGTAGGTGTTGTATGGAATGAACATCTCTTTCTTACCCTTGAGCTCGAAGTTGTAGCGATCCAGGGCACCATAGAAGACCGCCATCTCATCCACTACACCGACGCCAGCACCGGTTGGGCTTGGGGTATCGTAGGCCAGGTCAGGCGACAGTTTCACGCGGCGCTGACCAGGTAGGTACTGCCACGCACGCCGGCCCGTATTGACCATATCAATGGAGTCATGTACCACAATTTTTTCTCCGTTCTTCCGTGCTGGATCGTGGAAGTCGTTACGGATCATCTCGTAGATGTCCTTTTCACCAATCGGCTCGGTCCGCTTAGGATCGAAGATAGGGTATTGGATCTCCATACTGGCCACACCGGTCACATTTCGGCGACCACTGGCATCCACCACGCTGCCAGTGAACAACGGCGTTTCAAAGGCAAACTGGTCAAACTTCAACAAGCGGTTCCACATCACTTCGTTGCCGGTCTTCGGGAAGGGAAACGGCGTACCACCATAACAACCCGATAGACCCAGTTCATCATTCACCGTCTTGCACGCTGTCATGTTTTTACGGGCATTTTCCAGGTAGTAATCAGGATAAGACGCCGTGCGGTGAGTAGGGTAAATATCCATACGAAATGAAGGGTAGTTGCGCAGCAGTTCCTTTAGTCCTTCGCTCAACTGATCAGCGTACTGCCCCATATTCTCAGCAGTAACCGAAAACAGTGGTTTTTCATCGGCAAAAGGATCGGGGCGATAGCCCGGATTCTTCGGATCATAGGTCGACGGCGGCGATATCGGCCCAGTATATGCGGGAATGCTGCCATCGGCGTTGGCACCCATTTCTGCACCCCAGGGAGTGAATTTAGTACCGATCTGGTCGATTTCTTCCTGGGTAGCCGCGGCTTGGACGGAGAGGGCGAAGCTCCCCGAAATAGCCATGGCGGTGATGCTGCATGCGAAATATTTCATTAGTCAGACTCCACTCTTGTTGTTGTAGTCACGGTATTACCCGTGTGTGCTTCGATCCTGCAAAGTCAGGGCGCGACCCTGACCATCAGCTTGCCCTCGTTACGCCCCTCGAACAGCAGATTGAAAGCGTCCAGCGTATTCTCTAACCCGTCGATGACCTGCTCCCTGAATTGGAGCCGGCCTGTGCCGACCCACTCGCGCATCTGTGCAATACCCTGGGGGAACTGGTCCAAATAGTCGGAAACCAGATAGCCCTCGATCGTCGCGCTGCGTGCCAAGATCTGCCAAAAGTTGTACGGTCCGGGCACAGGCTCAGTGCTGTTGTAGCTGGAGATAGCCCCACAGAAGACAACGCGAGCATCCTTGTTGAGATTGAGTAGCGTGGCATCCAGGATCTGACCGCCAACGTTGTCGAAGTACACATCCACCCCCTGCGGGCATGCTCGGGCAATCGAAGCGACCATATCGGTTTCGGTTCGGTAGTTGATTGCAGCATCGAAGCCCAAGTCCTCGACAATCCAGCGACACTTTTCATCGCTACCGGCGATACCTACCGCGCGGCACCCTTTGATTTTGGCAATCTGCCCCACCAGCGACCCCACCGCTCCGGCCGCGGCGCTGACCAGCACGGTTTCACCCGGCTTAGGCTTGCCCACTTCCAACAAGCCAAAATAAGGCGTCAGTCCGACCGCACCGTAGATGCTGAGGTAGTGCTGCGCCTCATCCCCAGGTTTCAGCTCGACCAGCGAGAATTGACCGGCATCAGCTACCGAGTATTCTTCCCAGCCGCCAATACCCACCACAAGTTGGCCAGGTCGAAAACGGGAAACGCGACTTTCCACCACCTGGCCAATTACGGTACTGCGCACCGGATCACCGATGCGGATGGGTGGCAGGTAGCTGGGCCGCTCTGACATCCAGTCACGGATCGCCGGATCGATGGAAAGAAAATGATTGCGAATCAAGATCTGGCCATCGCCGGGACTATCAACGAGCGCTTCGTGTAAAACGACATCTTCGTTGGTGACAGTGCCTTGGGGACGGCGCTCCAGAATCAATCGACGCTGAATGGTTGGGTCGGACATAGCAAGTTCCTCTTGTTATTGGGAGGAGTGAGGCTCAAACACACCATAAAAACCAGCAAGATGGTTTTTAATTCGGACATATCACCCCACTCATCCAAGCTTCCTTTTCCATCCCTCAAAAGGTTACCGGAAAAGTTCTTATTCAAACACGTTAGCTTAGCGAGGCTGTCGTCTTGCCCCATGCCTGGTCAGGCTGCATACGCTCCGGCTCCGGATCTTGAATAAGGTCCGCCGCTCGCCACCCCAGCGCCATGGCCGGACCGTTGGTATTGGCGGACACCAGCTCAGGCATCACCGAACAGTCCGCGGCGCGCAGTCCCTGAACACCACGGACACGCAAGTGTTCATCTACGACGGACTCAGAATCCCGCCCCATGCGGCAGCTGCCTACGGCATGGGTACCGCACAGAGAGGCAGTACGAAAATAATGCAGGATGTCTTCATCCGACTGGCACTGTGTCCCTGGTACCAGCTCCTCGCCAACGTATTCAGATAGTGCCGGCTGGCGCATGTAGCGACGCATATAGTGAACCATGGCCACTGCTGCCCGGCGATCAGCTTCGGTAGACAGCCAGTTCGGCGTGATCTCCAGCGGTGCATCAGGATCTGCGGACTGGATCAGTACGGTTCCCTCGCTCTCGAGATTCAGCAACTGCCCATAGATGGTTATGCCGGGCTTATCCTCGACCCCATCCGGCACTGGGAAGTTGTCTTCGCTGCGAGGATAGGTGAATGCGCTGAGATACAGTTGTGCGTCAGGCCGGGCCAGATGCGGCTGGGTACGAAAGAAGGCACCCACCTCGAACGGTCCAGTCGCCATCGGCCCACTACGGGTGGTGTAATATTGAAGCAGGCTACCTGCCAAGCCGAGGCCCTGGAAACGATGATTCAGTCCCTTCGTCCCCTTCAGTCGATACGGCAACAGGAATCCCAGGTGATCGCGCAGATGCCGGCCGACATCGCGGTTGCTTGCCACCATGGCGATGCCCAACGGAACGAGATGGTCGGGATCACCGATACCCGACAACTGCAGAATTTTCGGTGTCAGGATAGCCCCAGCGCAAAGAATGACTTCACCATGGCAACCGAACTCGCATGGCTGCCCTTTCACGTTTGCTCGCACGCCCACTGCCCGCAGACCATCGAACAGCACCTGCTCAACCTTGGCGCTGGTCTGAACCACAAGGTTCTTGCGCGACATTACCGGATGCAGAAAAGCGGTGGCAGCGCTAACCCGACGACCGTTCTTGATCGTATGGCTGTAATAGCCAACCCCTTCCTGGCGCTCGCGGTTGAAGTCCTCCACCCGTGGCAACCCCATCTCCTCGCCAGCGCTTACCATGGCCTCGCTAGCCGGATAACGGAACTTCCCAGTACTGATATGCAGTGGCCCACCCGCGCCGCGGAGCTCATCGGCGCCCAGCTCGTGGTCCTCAATAGCACGGAAGGCATTCTTCATTGCAGTCCAGCCCCATTCAGGTCCGGCCTTTTGTTCCCAGCGCTGATAATCTTCGGGCTGACCACGCACATAAATCATGCCATTAATCGAGCTGGAACCACCGACTACCTTACCGCGCACCCACATTTCGGCAGATTCGGTGTCAGGAAAGCGTGGCTGCTGTACTGGAAAATGCCAGGCGTGTCTGGGATCACTGACCAGCTTGGCGATACCCTTAGGCATCGTTACCAGCGGACTGCGGTCCCACTCTCCAGCCTCCAGAAGCAGCACTCGCTTCGATGGATCGGCAGACAGCCGGTTAGCCAATACGCAGCCGGTGGAGCCTGCGCCCACAATAATGTAATCGTAAGTAGTCATAACTGGGTCCTCAAAAGGTGCTCATGCCACCATCAGCGGTATAGAGGGAGCCGGTGACGTATGAGGCCTCCGGCGAGAGCAGGAAGGCGATCACCGCAGCAATCTCCTCCGGCTCGGCATAGCGTCCGAGCGGAGTGGCGGCGCGGTTGGCAGCTGCGGTGGCCGTCGCGTTGCCAGAGTCACGTTCGATGCGACGCATCATCTCTGTGTTGATCGCCCCCGGCAGTACCGCATTAACCCGTACGCCGACGTCGGCCGCCTCTGCTGCGGCGGTACGAGTCAGGCCGATCACGGCGTGCTTGGACATGACGTAGGCACCATGGGTGGGTGCTCCCATGATTCCAGCCAAGGACGACAGGTTGACGATCGCTCCGCTGCCTTGACGGCGCATCACTTGCAAAACATGTTTTAGGCCAAGGAAAACGCCGCGAACATTGACCATGTAGACCCGGTCAAGCATCTCCACCGACTGCGCCTCAATCAAAGCCGGTGCACCTTCAATACCTGCATTGTTGGCGAAGGCGTCGATCCTTCCGAAGCGTTCGAGGGCAGCAGCGACGTAACGCTTCACGTCGTCCTCGCAGGATACATCGGCGGATATCAATAGGATGCGTGCCGGATCGAGGCTGCCCTCCTTTGCAGCTCTTTCCAATGCGGCCTGATCCAGGTCCACCAGCACGATCCGGTAACCCTGCCTCTGCAGATGCCGGGTCAGGGCCAGACCTATTCCTCCGGCGGCACCAGTGATCACCGCGACAGGTGCATCAGACATGGGTAGGCTCCCGAGCAGCAGCGCGAATCTCTTCAATCGTCGGTGCTGGCTCCGAAGGATCGCGCACCTTAACCATCAACTTGCCTCTATTGGCGCCAGTGAACAGACGAGAGAAGGCATCGAGAGTATTCTCCAGCCCCTCGACGATATCCTCGGCGAATATCAGCCGACCATCGGCAATCCAGGTACTCATCTCCTCAATGCCTTCGCCAAAACGATCCTTGAACTCGGGCGAGATGAAACCTCGCACGGTGAGACTACGAGCAAGGATCTGCCAATAGTTGAACGGCCCCGGCACCGGCTGCTCGGTGTTGTACTGGGCAATGGCACCACAGAACACAACACGGCCAAAATTGTTCATGTTCAATAACGCCGCATCGAGTACCTCACCGCCAACATTGTCGAAGTAGCAGTCGATCCCGTTCGGACAGACCTCGGCGATGGTCTTGGCCAAATTTTCGCTAGTCTTGTAATTGATCGCATAGTCGTAACCCAACTCCTCGACAATCCAGCGGCATTTTTCGTCACTACCGACCAAACCCACCGTGCGGCAGCCTTTTATTTTAGCGATCTGGCCAGCCAAGGAACCCACCGCCCCCGCAGCGGCGCTCACCAGCATCGTTTCACCCTGCTTCGGCTTGCCGATGTCCAGTACACCAAAGTAAGGCGTTAGCCCTACCGCACTGAAGACACTCAGGTAATGACTGAGGGGAAAGCGGGAATAGGGCTGGATGTGGTCGAGTTGCTCGCCAGCCGTCAGGCTGAAGTCCTCCCAGCCGTTGGCCGCAAGCCCGACGACAATGTCACCAATCTGAAAATCCGGGTGACGACTCTCCACTACCCGCCCCAACGTAGAACTCCGCACAACCTCCCCTAGAGCGATGGGTGGCATGTAACTAGGCTTGTCGCTCATCCAGCCACGAATTGCAGGGTCCATCGACAGATATAAATTCTGCAATAAAACCTGCCCCGGACCGGGACGAGACAAAGAAACACTGCGCATGCGTACATTTTTCTCGTTGGGCACACCTTCGGGTCGAGACTCCAGATAGAGCTGGCGGTTGAGCAAAGTCATGAAGTTATCCTTTTTTCTTATTCAGATTCGTTATTCAGGAAAGCACCAGGGTTCGCACCTGAAGAATCACGCTACTTCCCGGCCCACTCAGACCGCTGTCCAGCCACCGTCCACCGTCATCAAACTACCGTGCATGAACGAAGCGCCATCGGAGGCAAGCCATAGGACTGCGTTCACCACCTCATCGATCTCACCCAGCCGCCCAGCCGGATGCAATGCCAGTAACTTCGGCTCTATCTCGTCCAGTTGGGGATGGTTGTTGAGCATGGCAGTACGGATCACTCCAGGACAAACCGCGTTAATGCGAATGTTCTGTCGTCCGTACTCGATGGCCGCAGTCTTGGTCAGTCCTGCTACCGCATGCTTTGTAGCGGTGTACGGGGCCGATCCAGGCAAAGCAGTGATCGATAAGGCCGAAGCCGTATTGATCAAGACTCCCCCGCCCTGCTTGAGCATCTGTCCAATCGAGTACTTCATGCACAGCCAGACTGCTTTCAGGTTGACTGCAATAATCTGATCGAACTCGGCCTCAGCCACCTCAGCGACGAAGTCATTCCCCCCGCTGATGCCGGCGTTGTTATGCACAATATCCAACCGACCAAAGCGCTGGACAGTCTCGTTGATCAGCGTTTGCATTTGCTCGGCCGAGGCGACGTCTAGGCAAAAGAATGCGGCTTCACCGCCCGCAGACTCGATTTCAGCCAGCCGCTGCTTGCCTTGTTCAATATTGATATCGGCCAGCATCACCTTTGCACCCTCACGGGCGAAGGCTGCCGCAGTTCCTGCTCCGATGCCACCACTGGCACCGGTAACCAGTACTACTTTGTCTTTGAATTGCATGCTGTGCTCCTTATTGTTATTGCTACAGCAGTTTTACGTGACAGAGCCCGGATGACGTTCTGATGTACCCGGCTTGATGCTCATTGGGAAGGCAGCTTCAAGTTTATGCAGCCCCTCTTTCTTAATTGCTGGGCTTCGCCGCCATTGCCTTTTCTACCGCAGCGCCGACATCTGCACCGGTGGGATTACTACGCAGCAGCAAACCGCCGTTGACCTGAAGATTTTCCCCAGTCATGAAGCACTCATCGCAGGCGAGCCACACCGCAGCGGCGGCAATATCTGCTGTGGTACCAATGCGGCCCAGTGGGTAACGCGCCGTAAAGCATTCGCGAACCCCAGGCGTAGCCATGGCCTCAGCGGTCATTGGAGTCTCGGTCAATCCGGGGGAAATGCTGTTGGCGCGAATGCCGCGGCTACCGAATTCATTGGCAACGCAGCGCATCACATGGTCGATGCCACCCTTTGTGCCAATATAAGCTGCGTAGTTCTCAATCACCGCACGGGTGGTTGCGGAGCTGATTTGAATGATCGAGCCACCCTCCTTCATTCCTTCAATCACCGCCTGAAAGAAAAAGAACGGCCCCTTGAACTGCAGAGCAATCATTTTCTCCAATTCTTGCTCACCTGTTTCCAGAAAGCCTTGCGTCAACCCCCAACCGGCGCAGTTGACTGCCACGTCCAACCGTCCACCCCACTCTCTGGCATGAGCGACGGCCGCGTTCAACTCGGCCTTCGACGTGATATCGCAGGCCACATGGGTTCCACCGATTTCCTGGGCGAAACGTGCCGCTTCATCACCATCGCGACCGGAAATCACCAATCGGGCCCCTTCATTTGCGAAGCGGCGAGCGATGTCCTGCCCCATATTGTCACGGCTATCAGCACCCAGTATCAGGGCAATCTTGTTCTCAAGTCGTTTCATCAAATACAACTCCGGAATGACAGAATTCGTTTCTAAAAAGCCAGCAATCCCCGCAGTAGCAGCGCATTAGGGCCTTGGGGACTAAAAATAAACAATCAATATAGTTTGTTTTTATGTTAATGGTCTCTCTGTACGCCCGTCTCCGATTAACTGTCAGAATGTGAATGTATTCGTCACCGCTGAAACAGCGCTATTATTGCGCACTCTTTCGCCAAGAGTGCGCAAGTCTCGATTATCTAACCCCACCACCACTCATGGCTTGAGGAGTAAAAAAGTTCATTGGCTTGGGCTCAATATCATGCCATCCGGAACGGCCAGTAGAATAGGCTTGCCGCGCATAGGCTCCACTTGCTAGGTCATGTGTAATGAACTGACCGCTGATGTGTCCATAGCTTTCATATTTAGGAAAGCTTTCCGAGTGCACAACCCGATAGACGGAGCCTGTATTATCATATGCGGAACTCATCCCGACTCCCAGAAAATCCTCATCCCAATAGAGGGTGCGTCGCGGATAGATATGGCGCTTTCCTGATTTCAACGTTGCCTCCACTACCCATACACGATGCAACTCCCAACGTACACAGTCAGGGTTGGCAAAATTCTTGGTAAATACCTGCTCGCGACCACACTGCTCCGCATCGTACATTTTGAACATGTTATAAGGTATATACACTTCTCTCTTTCCAACCAGCTCAAAGTCATAGCGATCAAAAGCGCCATAAAAAACGGAGGAGTCATCCACAGTGCCTATACCAGCACCCGCCGGCGATGGCGTATCGTAAGCTACATCAGGAGATAGCTTGACCCTCCGCTGGCCCGGCAAGTAGCTCCAGGCACGACGAGCATTGGTTAACATATTCAAAGAGTCATGAATGACCAGCTTTTCACCTGACTTGCGCGCTGGAGAGTCATAATCAGCACGCAATATCTCATTGATTTCGTCTCCCTTCAGGAGATCCGTACGGCTGGGATCCCACAACGGATACTGGTTCCACTGAGTTTGCCCTGCCGTATCGATCACCGTTCCTGAACCATCAACAATGGTGGTTTTCAAGTCCTGACTCATGAACGCATGACCTTCATACTTCATGTACCGATTCCACATCACTTCACTACCGTTCTGGGGAATCGGAAAAGGCGTGCCAGCCCAGCACCCTTTCAACTGCAATCCATCTTCTATAAGAGTACAGCTGGTTGCATTCTTCTTGGCGTTGGCCAAATAGTGCTCGGGATAGCGGGCTGTTCTATGGGTTGGGTAAACATTGATTTTGAAGTCCGGGTACTTCTCGAACAGCGCCAGCGCCCCAGAAGTCAAACGTTCCTGATGCTCCTTGTAATTGCTCGCATCTATGGTGAAGAGCGCCTGCTCATCTGCGAAGGGATCTGGTCGTATCCCCGGCCGGCCCGGGTCATAACTGCTCGGCGGCTGTATTCCACCAGTATACGCAGGAATGGTGCCATCGGCATTACCAGCCTGCTCCGCCCCCCATAGAGTCAGATTGTTCCCTAATTGACGGGCTTCCTCCTCCGAGACTGCAGCCATGGCTTGGCCACCTATCATCATGCACAATGCCAAAGGTAAGTATTTTGTTTTCATAATTATTCCTTCACCTAATAATCCAGATTTCTACAGCCTGATTGATCTAAATCCCGCTCCGAATCCGAGTCGGATCACGTCAGTCGGCACTTACGCCCCACGCTATAGCAGATTAGCGCGCAAAATAAAAACCATCTTGATCGTTTTTATAAACTACTACCGTTCAGTTGGATACACAAGCCTGCTCGCATACTATTCTCCTCGAGAAGCCGGCCCTCAGGTCACCCTTTGGTCACACTGTGGCCTTACAATTACCATGCTTTTATACAAACCAGCGTTCAGGGGTCGCACGCCCGGCAGTTGCAGCAACAGCGAAGCCAGAACCGATACGCCCTGTTGCGCAGCCTTAACATCATCCCAAAAACCACTGCATAACACGCCTTGGGCACGCTCACCTGCAGCATGGCTGATGCTGTACACATCAGCGGCCCGCCCTTGGTTGCACTGTTCCAAGATGCCGGTTATCTGCCCAAACTGCCTTTGCGAATCGGCGTGAGCAAACAACAAATGCCGTATACCGGGAGTGGGGCACGACAGAACTCCCAGCACCCGTTCAGGCCCCTCATCTCCGACGTAGGAAACAATCTTGCCCGACGTAAAGTTTGGCTCATCCTTCGCGGCACCCTGTTGATACAGCTCTGAAGCAGCCAGCTCAGCTAAGGAATCGGCTGTTGGAGTCCAGATCTCCGGAATACCATCCGCCGCGGGCCATCCCGAAGCCCGCAGATCACTTATCAGGTGATTCTGAATATACCCAGTGAAAAAGCCCTCCCGGGCCAGGTCAAGAGCATGCTCCTTGTGTATCGTGGCCCAGTACTCACTGAACTGTGCACCGCTCCAACCGCTTCTACGGTGCAGCAGGGTAAATACTTTTGTCATGATCTATACCAGAGCCTTTTGGCTCCGCTCTCCATCCTATTAGCTCTGTTGAGCTTCCCGATCGTAATCATCTCGGCTTACTTGATGGTCTCACCATTATCGATGACCAATTGGGCACCATTAATCTGTCGGGACTCATCGCTGGCTAGAAATAGAACCAGATTCGCCACGTCCTCGGGCTTGCCCTGACCAACCTCTTGCAACTGCGTCAGCGCATCGGTATCTGCACCCGCCAGCTCGATCAGGGCCTTAGCGGTCATAGGCGTATCGTGCGCGCCAGGCAGAATTGTATTGCAACGGATTCGGTACCCCTGATTCTGACAATGAATGGCAATACTGCGCCCCATGGACGCTATCGCTCCCTTGGCTGCGGTATAGGCAAACACCTCGGCAATCCCTTTAACCGCCGCCACCGAAGATATATTGATGATGGCCCCCCCTTTCTCTCGCATCAGCGGAATTGCATGCTTGCAGCCGAGAAAAGTGCCTTCGGTCATGACCTGAAGGTGTCGTCTGAACTGCTCCAGCGACTGCTCCTCAACCGTGGAGAAGTTGACGAAACCAGCATTGTTGACCAAGATATCCAACCTGCCGAAACGTTGCTTGACCTGGTCAAGAACACTGATCCATTGAGCTTCATCGGCCACATCATGAACCAAGAACAGTGCACCGGGTATTTCCGCTGCCAATGCCTCACCCTGTATGTGATTGATGTCGGTGATGACCACCCTCGCACCATGCTCTGCGAGCAGCCTTGCATCGGCAGCCCCCAAGCCGGATGCGGCACCGGTAATCAGTGCGATTTTATCGATCAGTCTTTTCATTGTTCATCTCTTATTCATCACTTAATCAGATCGGCGTATGCTGTTTCAAACTTAAGATCGATAAAGGTGGTCTTTATCTTACCGACTGAAATTTCCAGCCTTCATCCATCTCTGCGGCTCACGTACGCAAGCCGCTGCTCTTTTCAGACTCTTCCTTCGAGATAATCATTCAGGACTTCATGAAAGAAGCGAACCCGGGTTTCCTGATTACATAAGACGGTATCCTTGTATCCCCTCGACCTGATGCCGCGCTGCTGACCGTCTGCCAAAAGCATGTCCTGATAGACAATCTGGTCCACGATTTCCGGTACGCCTGCACCATTGTCGAAGTCACGAACCTGCAGTTCGGCTTCACGCAATGGTTGCTTTCCGGCCATGATCGATTCCACTTCGGTCATACCTTCTACCGGATAAACCATGCACCACAGGTCGAATGTGCATTTGTTCGGATCGTCCGGGTGCGGTTCTGTGCGAAAGAAGATCAACTGGTCCGGAAGAAAAGAGAGGGTGACGTTCGGAAAAATCACCGTATGGGGACTATCAGTGATTTCCTCATCAGTCATATATTCATAATGGTTGTATCCCCGCTCCTTCCAAAGACGTTTCTTGGCCGCTTTGAGATCCAGCCAACCCTGAATCGCCTTGGTTTCAAAGTTCGGATAGCTATTCGGATCAATGTCCCAATACCGAAGCAGGTCGTCAAACGGCTCGGGGGTCCCCTCCGGTAACCGATCAGTGAGTGAGGGCCGCATGGGCTGTACCGTTCGGCCATGGCCACGGGGAAACATCTCATGACGTGCACTATCCACATCCTGATCGATAAACGGGGGGACTTGAGGGTGGGCTGTGCGAGTATGATACGACTCGCTGAAGTTATCGGTGGCAAACTTCCAGTTGGTATCAAGATTGATTTTCATCCAGAAGACACGCACTGCCGTTTCCATCGGATAGTTTTTATACAACTCCGGAATCGGCTCAAGGTACTCCAGCAAAGGCGGCGCATTATCATCCATGGTATACCAGATGAAACCGCCCCAAGTGTCACAACGCAGCTCCTCCAGTTTCAACTTCCCGCACGGGTTCCCACCGGGAAAATCATCTGCGTCCTGGGCGTTCTTCAACACACCATCCCGTCCCCACAACCAACCGTGGTAGGGACAATGGAACCCTGCGACCGCGTGGGAGCTGTCCCACACCAGCCGCTGACCGCGATGCCCGCAGGAGTTATAGAAGGCCTTGAAAGTATCATCTTCCTGGCGGACCACTATGACCGACTCATGCATGAAGTCATGCACCAGATAGTCACCAGCCTCCTCCAGCTCGGCGATACGTCCCGCAACATGCCAGATCTTGGTCCACATGTGGTCCCACTCACGCTGGGCAAACTCACGCGAGTAATAGCGATCCCCTGTCATCGGGTCGCCTCTCAGCAAGCTGGCGTCACGCCCGTCCATGGTCAATGGGTGAACTTTTATACGTTCCATAAATCACTCCACAGTTATTTATTCTTGTCATCTCTGGACCGCAAGGGATCATCTTGCAGGCTCTGACGTCGTGGCAGAGACGAGACCTGCACAGACATCCAACTTGCTATCCTTCCGTAACTGCAGGCTCCTGCAAGCCCACATGAATTTCATGGCCGATCACTTGAAGGGGAAATGTACGCAGAGGCACCTTACCCAGTGGTCCTCGACCGCAGCCGGTGCGCAGATCAAACATCACCCCATGCAGCGGGCAGGAAATCATGCCATTACGGATGCGTCCGCCTTCAAGAGCAGAGTTCTGGTGGGTACAACGGTTTTCCACTGCCAAGTATTCGCCGTTGACATTGCAGACCAGCACACTCAACCCCTCGATCTGTACCGCCTTGGACTCACCGGTCTGCAGATCGCCGATATTCATGACACGATGAAATGCGTTATCCATGGATATACTCCCTTCAAACCAAGCTGGGAAAGTGATAGGCAACATCGTCCGTCGATGATTTGCCATTGATGGCCGCAGCAGCAATACCCGTCTGGTAATCCGCCAAGGTGTATTGGGCATGCACCCAATCGACAACAAAAAGACGTTGTGAGAACAACCAGCAGCCTTCTTCCCGGACATAGGTATCCAGGTAACGACCACCCACCAGTTGATCCTGCAGGGAGCCGTCCTGCTGGTGATTTACTGTCGTACCAATGACATAGCTTTGGCCCGTCGCGGTATCACCATGGATATCGAACAACTCATTGGAAGCAAAGTGATGAGCGATTCTGACCGTCGGGTTATCCATCACGATCAATTGGCAGAACTCGCTAGCACTGCCGTTGAACAAGCCAAAGTCAATCGTTGCAGACGCGCTCCAGAGTGACGACAGCAACGCTCGATCCTTGCGATCAACTCCCATGCAATAACGCACATTGAGTTCATGCAATTGCTGCTTATCAATCAGTGCTGCCAATTCAGCAAGCATCTGTTCCGTGGCGGCCATCAGGCGCCCTCCCCGGCAGGATACGGCTTGGCCAGCACACCACCATCTACATACATCTGATGTCCCGTCATGAAGCTCGCCTCGTCACTGGCCAGAAATAGCACCGCCGCAGCGATTTCCGATGCTTCAGCAATGCGGCCAAGGGGTTGCATACCAGCGTAGATTTTTTCCAACGCCACAGGGTCAGCGGCGCTATCCAGATACTGTTGCACCATCGGTGTGCGAGTCGCTGCCGGATGTACCGAATTGACACGAATGTTGTAGCCCTTCTCGCCGCAATGCAGAGCCACTGTTTTGGTCACTGCATCCATGGCAGCCTTGGCCGCACCGTAGGCTACGAACAAAGGACCAGGACGGATACTTTCCACACTAGAGATGTTGATGATGGCCCCTTTCCCCACCTTCTTCATACTTTCGATGGCCGCCTTGCAGCCAAGCATGGAACCCAGACCATGCACATTCATATGGCGATGCCAACTGCTTTCATCCACTGTCTCGATATCAGCGGGAAAAGACACTCCAGCGCTATTGACCATGATCTCCACCGGCCCGAGATGCGCTTCCGCCCAGGCTATTGCGTCCCGCCAAT
This sequence comes from Pseudomonas sp. MYb185, assembly GCF_002979975.1. Classification (GTDB taxonomy): domain Bacteria; phylum Pseudomonadota; class Gammaproteobacteria; order Pseudomonadales; family Pseudomonadaceae; genus Halopseudomonas. The sequence goes on from NZ_PCQD01000002.1 coordinate 501,135, forward strand.
CAGCCATGCTGGATACATCCAGGTGCTGATAGTGACAACTGGCCGGGAGATCTTTCGCCAGTTGGTGCCCAGCATCGTCATTGATATCCGTCAGCAGAACTCTCGCCCCCTCTGCCGCAAAGAGTCGAGCAATACCTTCACCAATACCCGATGCAGCTCCGGTAATCAGAGCTACCTTGTTATTCAGTCTCATCTTCTGGCCCTTAATCGTTGATCAATCAGCAAGTGTCGGATGCGCACGACCGCGTAAGTGCTCTTCTATCACTTAACCGTCAGCGCAGCGCCTGGCCAGGTGCAGGCCCGGTTGTGCTGCCAGAAAAGCATCTGCCACCGGATCGGTGCGCGCCCAGTCGACAATTTCCTTGCGCCAGGTTATGGCCCAGCGACCATCCCGGCAGGCGTACTCATCGTGATAGCGCCCAGCCACGAAAAGGTCCTTCTTTTCACCATTCTCCGTAATACGATGATGAGCGAGGAAATAGATCTCTCCGCGGGCTGTATCACCCTCAACTTGAATATCTGCCTGACCGATCATGTGCTGGCTGGCATCACAATCGGCTAGAAATCCCTGAGCAAAATCAACGAAGTCCGCTGCCGGCCCGGCAAACAGGCCGCAGTCGACCCAAGCGTCAGTATGAAAGGCCGAAAGATGCAATTCGGGCAACAAGCGATCCTGGGCACGCATGTAACTATTGATTGCCTGGCGGATACCGTGCTCGGCAACGAGTTGCTGTAATACTGAATCAGAAACCTTCATGAAAACCTCCCCGCGCAGCCGGGATAAGCCGGCCGTGTCTTCTACATTAGCGAACGCCACCACTGGAAAGACTGGAGGGTTGGTAAAATCGCGCCGAATGCGCTTTTTCCGGTGGAGTAACCACCATCATGTTGCCACTCGCCGGTGTATACGCCTGGCGTACATAGCCACCACTGGCGAGGTCGTGGACGACAAACTCGTGAGTATTGTGTCCATGGGTTTCATAGAAAGGATAATAATGGGTACGGGTCACTCGATATATCTTGCCTGCATCGTCATAGTTATCCGCCATGCCGACTGCATAGATATCCTCGTTCCAATAGAAAGTGCGGCGCGGATAGACGTGGCGCATGCCATCCTTCAGGGTCGCTTCAACCACCCATACCCGGTGCAATTCCCAACGAACGCAATCGGGGTTCATATGATGCGGGGTGAACACCTGGTTCGCCGAGCATTGCGCATTATCGTGCAGTTTGAAGGTGTTATAGGGTATGAACATCTCCTTGCGCCCAACCAACTCGAAGTTGTAGCGATCCTGGGAGCCATAGAACACCTGCGTGTCATCCGTCGTGCCGATACCACCACCGGCAGGGCTGGGGGTATCGTAAGCCACGTCCGGGGACAGCTTGACTCGACGTTGACCCGGCAGATAAGACCATGCACGACGCCCAACGTTGAGCATATCCACGTTGTCATGAATCACCAGTTTTTCACCAGCCTTGCGCGCAGGCCCCGTCCAATCGATGCGGCCGTATTCCAGCATTTCCTCGCGATTGATCGGGCTAGTGCGTCCTGGCTCATAGTGAGGAAAGGTCTGCCAATACTCGAATGCACCTGTTTCAATCACCCGCCCCCGCGAGTCAACCATGGTGGAAGTCTGAGCCGGAGATTCATAAGCATACTGGTCATACTTCAGAGTACGATTCCACATCACTTCCGAGCCGTTCTTCGGGATCGGGAAAGGCACCCCACCATAACACTCCCCAGCAAGTTGCAGACGATTCTCCGCCAGCTCACAGGTCAGGGCATTCTTCAGAGTGTTATCCAGGACGTATTGCGGATAATGGGCAGTTCGATGAGTTGGATATACATCCACACGAAAAGTCGCATACTGCCGGAGCATCTGCTTAGTACCGGCAGATAATTGGCCGGCATACTGCTCCATGTTTTCCGCCGTGATGCTGAACAGCGGCTTTTCATCAGCAAAAGGATCAGGGCGCTTACCTGGACGCGCAGGATCATAGTTGGCTGGCGGCTTTATTGGACCGGTATAGGAGGGAATGGTACCCGCCTCATTACCTTCCTGGATCGCTCCCCAGATAGTCAGTTCATTACCCAGCCGGGTAACCTCGTCGGTGCTCAACGCTGCCATTGCACCCTGGCTCAATCCCAAAGCACCCAGTACCGCCATGTATGTCACTTTCAATTTCATAAGTCAGCCGCCTGTAATTGTTGTTTTGAAGGTGGTTAGTACGAAGGGACACGCTCCCTACGACTGCCTATTCATCATGTAAGAGTCTGGATATGCTGTGCTTCGCCACTGCCAAGTCATGCATCAGAATCATCAGCCCAAGCCCACAAAAAACGCCCTGATTTGTTTTATATCAATGCGTTATTTACTTAAGTCAGTTGTCCAAAGCTCCCTGCGCTATCCATTGCTCGATCTGGATCACCACATCCTCCGGCAACGGACGTTGAGCGAACGGCATTCGTGCCCCTGTTCCGCCTTGCTCCAGATGAGTGCCCTTGATCTTGTGCAGCAGATAGCTGCTCTCGGGTTCACCGGGAGTAACCAGGGTTGCTCCAGTGGTTACCGACTCCACGCCGACAATGCTGTCATAGGCTGCTGACGGATAGAGTTTCATATTGCCTGGTTCACTACCTGTCATATGACAAGTAGCGCACTGCGTCCTCAATACCGGGACGACGGTCTGTGCAAAGCTGACAACCGTTTTTCCTTCCTTCGCTGTGGCAACAGGCTCGGCCTGTACGATACCGATCACCATTGCTGACCACGACACCGACAGGCAGGCTGCAAGCCGCTTCATGCTTCTCCTCCTGTTACATGAGTACCCGCCAGCCAGGCGAAGGTCATAGCTACGCCAATGGTGCCGCCAGCACCTACATAGGCAGGCCCAACGGGAGAAGCTACGCAGTTCCCCGCCCCATACAGTCCCTTGATTGGCTGTCCGTCAGCAGCCAGAACCTGGCCATGTTCGTTGATCTCCGGACCACCACTGGTGTCCAGCGCACCCGGAGCCAGAATGACGGCATACAGGGTGCTGTCATCAATCGGATGCATGGTGGAGTTCGGATGGCTGTTGGAGGGGAAATCACTCCCTTCGCGCACGGGCGAGAAAACCTTCTGCCATATCTGATCGTACTCGTGCAGACCGCGATCGAAGTCCTCGTCCCGTCCCGCTTTTGCGAAGCCGTTATAACGCTGGATGGTAGCGTCCAGGTTAGCTTCGAAATCATCGCCCAGTGTGTAGTTACCCATCTTTCCGGCCAGGGCCTGCAGCCGCTGACGAATCTGCTGACCCAGTCCCTGCGCGCCCTTACCCTCGATCAACCACGCGGACTCACGCTTGTCCAGAGGAATGGGCAAAGCACCGCCGTTGCGCTGCAGAGTACGCTCGTCAAATACCATGAACATGAATAGATTCGGATATTCCGCATTCACCGGATCAAAGGTGAAGTGAGCCCGGGTCCGGTCATTGTAATTGCGCTTTTCGTTGACACAGCGCTTACCGTACTTGTTGACATGAATCATGGAATCGCCTGGTGCGAATACCACACCATGAGCGACAGCTCGGTTCTGCAAAGCCTCCTCGAGTACTACCGGTGTGCGCCAGGCAGTATCCAGTCGCCCCATGCGTGCGCCCAGCTGTTGGGCCATGCCGATGAAGTCCCCGGTTGAGCCAACCGCCGCACACGAGCCGTACAGGCCAGGGCTCTGGTGACGCTGGATCAGATCGGTATTGTGTGCGTAGCCACCACTCCCGAAAATGACACCCTTGTTGGCCTTGATATTGATGCGCTTACCGGCGTGACTGACCACCAGCCCCACAACCCGTTCCCCATCGAAGATGATTTCTTCTGCCTTGTGCTCAAGCATGATGGGAACCCCAGCGTTGCGCAGCCAGGTTTCAAGCTGATAGGCGAGGCTGCTGCCGCCACTGTATGGTCCGGCGCCTACCGCCGGCTCCAGTGCCCGGCCCTTGTTCAACTTGTTCTCTGCCAGATGCTCGCCATAATCTGGGGGAGTGATTTCCAACTCCCACAGTTGAAACGGGCGAAAAGTCATGGCCTCGACCTTGGCCATCCAGTCCACCATGCGAGTGCCGTTATCGTAGAAGGTCTCGATCATCCGATAGTCATGTTCGCTCAGCCCCAATGTCGGACTGTTGGCGGCATAGCGCTCGGGATAGGCATAACGTGCTATGTATTTCAGGCAATCGGCCTTGTCATCCTTCAGACCGGCCTCCACCAGGAACTGATTGTTGGGAATCCAGGTGATGCCGCCGGACTTGCCGGTGGTGCCGCCAGCCATGGGCATCTTCTCCAACACAATCACCTTTGCTCCCCGCGAGGCTGCCGTTACTGCCGCAGTGCAGGAAGCCGAACCCGTGCCAACACAGATCACATCGGTTTCCAGATCCCACCGCACCTCCTTTCCGGCAGAGTTCGCTGCCATCGACATACCCGGCACACCCAGGGTAGCTGCGGCACCGGCTGCCATACCCGCACCGGCAAGCAATTTGCGACGAGAGAGGGAGATGGATAGATCCGGCTTGTCTTCTTTATCGCTCATTATTGTTCTACCTGTAGCTGATACTGCACCTATACGCCGTAGCCAGCAAAGATCAGATATACCTATTCGAAGCTGGGGATGTCTTTAGTCGGTGGCATTAAATAGGGCTCAGAAAAGTGTTTTATTTTCCAGCCCTTGTTAGTTCTTAGACAGTGATATTGATGCTTGGCATACACCAGGATGTCGCTGCCATCCTTGGCTACGCCAACGGCATAGACATAACTCTGGCATTCAGCTTCATCACCTTCCAATCGATTAATTCTGAAATTGGTGCTGTAATGCGCATTGCATTCGGTGGCAGCCAGTACACTAACGAAGAATTCATGGATATCATTTCGCCCTGTTATCACAGGCAACCCAAGACCCGACAAGTCCAATACTGCATCATCGACAAAACAATCAACAATGGCATCTACGCTCTTTGCTTCATCAATGTGGATGCAATATGAGTGAATTAAATCCTGCAATGCCAGCCGGTCCTCAACTTTCTGTATCCTGCTTTCAAGACTTGACATTTAGCTGTCCTTCTATCGATTCAGCACGGCCGAGAGCACCGAATATTCATCGGGGCTCTCGGCTACCGATATGGTTAGAACGCGGTTTTGAAGGTTAGCGACAACCAGCCGCGATCATGCAAGATACCGCTGCCACTGGTGCCTTCCCACACCACACCCTCAACTCCCGGAGTGCCGGCAAGAGGGTTAGGACCTTTGGTGTATTCGCCGAAGTAATCGTTGTAAGCCAAATCGATTTCATACTTTGAATGAATATCGAGACCAACGCCGACACTCCATGAGCCGCCATTTTCTGCCGTGCCCAGCGGGGTTGGAGAGTTACCCTTGATACCCTGGCCGTAGTTGATTGGCGCCGTCATGTCGATACCGGGGAATACCTGATACCAGGTCGGTACAAAGGAAAGCTGGAAACCCAATGCGTCATCGGTAGCACAACCACCTTTCTTACCGCCATCACACCCCGCGTACTTACCGCTCTTGTGGTTGAAGAACTGGCGAGTAGAAGATTTAACGCTATCGAGCCTGTTGTAGGTCATCTCGGCCGACAGACTGGCAGAGTCAAACAAGGGTGTCTGTCCAAAAAAAGCAACGATATTCACCAGACCATGCCAAGTATCACCAATCGCCAAGCCCGCACCGTTACTGGCCAACGCAGTACCCTCTCGGCGAGAGATTTCTGCTCCCAGCGAGATAGCACCGACCAGACGGGAGTAGCTGATACCGTACAGCTTCACATCCTCGGCGTAGGCGTTGTACATATAAGACCCATCTGGTGCCAGGGTCATCATCGGGTTGCGATCATCAAACTCGCGATAGTACAGACCGATGGTACCGTCCAGCAGCTCGGAGCGGATATGGCTATTGATACCCCAGCTGCCGCGATCATCCGGCTTCTTGCCGAAGCCATGATCACGATCACCGACAACCGGCAGGCCAAGATAGTTAGTACCGCCGAGGAAACTCAGATCAGCCCCACCCAGATAGGTACCGCCTTCGGGCATGCGGTGAGGGTCCCATTCAAGGTAGTAGTTGGCAGCGACCGAGATATTGTCACTCAGCTGGGCAGACGCGGAAATCTGGTTTTGCGGCAGAAACAACTCCTTGGCTTCTACGCCCGGAGTGGAGGTAGCCTTACGGATGTCCAGCGGACCCTGACCATAGGCGATACCGTTACCAAAGGTGAATAGCGACTCACCCCAATATACGTTATGCCGACCGGCACGGATATTCACCGGCACATTCCCCATATCCAAACGGGTAAACACAAAGGCATCAAGGATCTCGCCGGAACGCTTGTACCAACGTTCCACCTTTCCGGTAAACCGATTGTTCGGATAGGCAGTCCCCAAACCAGCTGCCTGATAGGCCGGGTTACCCTCTACTTTGTCGTCATAGGCAAAGTCGTTCCACGCGGCGGCGGATACACGGAAGCCGTGATCCATCTTGTACACCATGTCGAATTCACTAAGCAGGTCGACCCGATTGGTCACCACATCACCCCGGTCCCAGCCATGGTTGGTAGCCTGGGATTGCCAGTTGTCTCCCAGACGGTCGTCACGACCTTCCATACGCCAACCAATGTTGTATTTCAGGGTGTTATCCCAGCGCATCCGGATATCCGGGTTACCGGTGTCGATACTGAATGCCATTGCCTGCCAGCTACTGGCTGCCAGACCAGCAGCCATGACGCCGGCAGCCACACGGGACAAGGCAATTCGGTTACGGCGATTATTGTTTTTATCTACGCTCATTTCATGCTCCAGAGGGTTGCTTGAGAGCCGTTATCGGCCCATATAAAAACCGATCAGATCGTTTTTTATTATTACTTGTAAATAGCAGAAAACTCGTTCGTCCACACAGTTTTCATACTGGGGTAAGATTGATTCCTCTTCATTTCTACGAGTGTGCGGCACGCTCAACCGCCGCATTGATTTCACTTTGCAGCGGGTTGGCCCGCAGCGTCAGACCACCATTGACCTGCAGGTTCTGCCCGGTCATGAAACACGCGTCACTGGCCAGCCAAACCGCCGCCGCAGCAATATCCTCGGAGGTACCGATACGACCCAACGGGTAGCCCTTGATAAATGCATCGAACAGACCAGGCACCTTACTGGCCTCGGCTGTCATTGGTGTATCGGTCAGGCCTGGAGAAATGCTGTTGGCGCGGATTCCCCGCTCGCCAAATTCGTTGGCCACACATCGCACAACATGATCGATACCCGCCTTGGTTCCCATATAGGCGGCATGATTCTCGAACATGATGGATGCGGTGGCAGAGCTGATCTGGATGATGGAGCCACCCGACCGCATCGCGTTAACAGCTGCTTGCAGGAACATGAAGGGGCCTTTGAACTGCAGGTCCTGCATGCGATTCAGCTCATCTTCGGTAGTTTCCAGAAAGGGTTTCAGCAGCCCCCAACCAGTAGCGTTTACAGCGATATCCACCTTACCGTAGCGCTCAAGCGCAACTGCAAACAGCTCATTTATCTGCTGCTGGTCGGTAATGTCACACAGCGACCAGGAACCATTGATAGCGCCAGCAAAACGCCGAAGCTCCTCAGCATGCCGACCAGCTACCAGAACCTGAGCACCGGCATCAACCATATAGCGCGCAATAACCTGACCCATGTTGTTATTGCCAGCCGCGCCTATTATCACAGCCACCTTGTCTTTCAAGACATTACTTTTGCTCATTGCATGTACTCCAACATTCCTTGGATGGATGCCACTGGCCGATATAGCTTCAGGGGCTCCCCCTCCCACCAGGCACATTGCCCGGTGGGACAAGTCTGCCCGACATAGGCAGCCGCAGAGCTGTCCAGCGGCGAGGAAGCGGGATTCACGCTGGAATCAACTGCTGAATTGCTTGAAGGTGGAGTGCTGCCGCCAGCGTAGGCGGGAATGGTACCGGTGGGGTTTCCGGTAAGCTCGGCGCCCCAGGAGGTATATTTTTCCGGGGTATGGATCGCTTGGGCAGCGATCAACAAGGCCGTCAATGTCAATATAAGTCCTGGACCATTGCTCATGACCATTCCTTCTTTTTCATTTTTATTCTGGCCAGTCAATTTAAAAACCAACTGGAACGTTTTTATTTAAAGTACATGCTGTATTGCAAAATGACAATACGAAAGAGAGGTAAAACTCGGAGAATTTCACGCGACCTGCAGCCCACACCCCGAACTAGAGCCACTTGAAGCCAGCCTGTGCAATTTCGCACAAGAGGTGTGCATAAGCATCTCCTGCAATTACTGGCATCTATCCCTGCCCCATCAACCTCCCCCGCTCCCTTTCCGCCCGCTCCCGCAGAAAATCCCAGGTCACCCGCATCCTGGCGATATCCTTCAACTCGATCGGCATCAGCATCCAGAAGGTGCGGATAAAACGTATCTGCGCCGGCATGACCAGGCTCAACCGCGGGTCACTGTCGGCGGTGAAGGCCGGCAGAATGCCCAGCCCGGCACCTGCGGCAATGGCTTCCTGCTGGGCCAGCACGCTGGTACTGCGTACCCCGACTGCGCCGGAACCGGCGATTTCGTCGAGGAACAGCAGGTCCTTGCTGAACACCAGGTCGTCCACGTAGCTGACGAAGCGGTGTTTTTCCAAGTCGTTGCGCGTGTTGATCGGGCCGTGCTGCTGCAGATAGTCCTTGCCAGCGTACAATCGCAGCACGTAGTCGGTCAGCTTGGTGATGATGAATGGGCCGCGCTCCGGGCGTTCCAGGGTGATGACGATATCCGCCTCATGCCGTGACAGGCGCACCGCCCGAGGCAGCGCCAGCAGGTCCAGGTGCAGGTGCGGGTGGCGGTGGCTGAGTTCGCTCAGTTGGCCGGCCACCAGCATGGTGCCGTAGCCTTCGGTAGCGCCGATGCGTACCTGCCCGGACAACGTTTCCCCCGGGTTGGGCAGTGCCTGCTCGATGCGTACGCTGGCGCCTTCCATCAGCTCCACCTGCGGCAGCAGGCTGCGCCCGGCTTCGGTCAACGTGTAGCCGCTGGTATCGCGGATGAACAGCGCCACGCCGAGACTCTTCTCCAGCGCCTGCAGTCGGCGCGATACCGTGGTGTGGTCCACGCCGAGGCGCCGCGCTGCGGTGGTCAGGCGGCCGGCCCGGCTCAATTCGAGGAAAAACCGCAGGTTATCCCAATCCATACCGCCATCCTGTGCATAAATGCAGACCCAACTTGCGAATGAGCCAATTGTTTATAGGAAAAACGCACTGCTACTATCCATGACATCTCCCACGACGACAAGGGCGGCTTGCCCAGAGGCCATCAATGAGCAATAACAATATTCCCACCGTCAAACTGCTGATCAACGGCGAATTCGTCGAGTCCAAGACCGATCAGTGGCGCGATGTGATCAACCCAGCTACCCAGGAAGTGCTGGCCCGTGTGCCCTTCGCTACCCAGGACGAGATCAACGCTGCGGTGGCCAGTGCCAAGGAAGCCTTCAAGACCTGGCGCAAGACGCCGATCGGCGCCCGCGCGCGGATCTTCCTCAAGTACCAGCAGTTGATCCGGGAAAACATCAAGGAACTGGCCGCCATCCTCACCGCGGAGCAGGGCAAGACCCTGGCCGATGCCGAGGGCGACGTGTTCCGCGGGCTGGAAGTGGTCGAGCATGCTTCGGCGGTAGGTAACCTGCAACTGGGCGAGCTGGCCAATAACGTCGCCGGCGGCGTGGATACCTACACTCTGCTGCAACCGCTGGGCGTGTGCGCCGGCATCACCCCGTTCAACTTCCCGGCGATGATCCCGCTGTGGATGTTCCCGATGGCCATCGCCACCGGCAACACCTTCGTGCTCAAGCCCTCCGAGCAGGACCCGATGGTCACCATGCGCCTGGTGGAACTGGCCCTGGAGGCCGGCATCCCGGCCGGCGTACTGAACGTCATCCACGGCGGCGTGGATGCGGTGAATGCGGTCTGTGACCACCCGGACATCAAGGCGGTATCCTTCGTCGGTTCCACCCACGTCGGCACCCACGTCTACAACCGCGCCAGCCAGGCCGGCAAGCGTGTGCAGTGCATGATGGGCGCCAAGAACCACGCCATCGTCATGCCCGATGCCAACAAGGAGCAGACCCTGAACAACCTGGTCGGCGCCGCCTTCGGTGCCGCCGGCCAGCGCTGCATGGCGCTGCCGGTGATCATCCTGGTCGGCGAGTCGCGCAACTGGCTGCCGGAGCTGGCACGCAAGGCCGAGGGCCTGAAGGTCAGCGCCGGCGTCGAGCCCGGCACCGACGTGGGTCCGGTCATCTCCACCGCCGCCCTGGAGCGCATCAACGGCCTGATCCAGAAAGGCATCGATGAAGGCGCCGAGCTGGTGCTGGACGGTCGCAATCCCCAGGTGGCCGGCTATGCCGATGGCAACTTCGTCGGCCCGACCATTCTTGCCGGCGTCAAGCCGGGCATGACCGTGTACGACCAGGAAATCTTCGGCCCGGTACTGTGCGTGATGCAGGCCGACAACCTGGACGAGGCGATCGACATCATCAACGCCAACCCGAACGGCAACGGCACCGCGATCTTCACCCGCTCCGGCGGCATCGCGCGGCGCTTCCAGGAAGACATCGACGTCGGCCAGGTGGGTATCAACGTGCCGATCCCGGTGCCGGTGCCGCTGTTCTCCTTCAGTGGTTCGCGCGGCTCCAAGCTGGGCGACCTGGGTCCCTACGGCAAGCAGGTGATCCTGTTCTACACCCAGACCAAGACCATTACCGCACGCTGGTTCGATGACGACGAGCAGGCCGCCGCGGTCAACACCACCATCACCCTGAAGTAAGTCCTACAGGCCGGCCATTGAAAGGCCGGCCTCTTTTCGTTGGAGTAGCGACATGCCTTTTGAAACCATTCTGATCGAGACCCGCGAGCGCGTCGGCCTGATCACCCTGAACCGTCCCCAGGCGCTGAACGCGCTGAACACCCAGGTACTCGACGAGCTGAACCAGGCCCTCGACCAGTTCGAGAATGACCCGCAGATCGGCTGCGTGGTGCTGACCGGTTCGAGCAAGGCCTTCGCCGCCGGCGCCGACATCAAGCAGATGGTCGACCTGCAGTACCCGCAGGTGTTCATGGATGACTTCTTCTCCCCCGCCGACCGCATCGCCAACCGCCGCAAGCCGCTGATCGCCGCAGTGGCCGGCTATGCCCTGGGCGGCGGCTGCGAGCTGGCGATGATCTGCGACTTCATCTATGCCGCCGACAATGCCCGCTTCGGCCAGCCGGAAATCAACCTGGGGGTACTCCCCGGTATCGGCGGCACCCAGCGCCTGACCCGCGCCCTGGGCAAGGCCAAGGCGATGGAAATGTGCCTCACCGGTCGCCAGATGGACGCCGAGGAAGCCGAACGTGCCGGCCTGGTGGCGCGCATCATCCCGGTGGATCAACTGCTGGAGGAAACGCTGAAGACCGCCCAGGTGATCGCCGAGAAGTCCCTGCCCAGCGTGATGATGACCAAGGAGTGCGTCAACCGCGTGTTCGAGACCAGTCTGAGCGAAGGGGTGCGCTTCGAGCGCCGGGTGTTCCATTCGATCTTCGCCACCGCCGACCAGACCGAAGGCATGCAGGCCTTCGTGGAGAAGCGTAAACCTGATTTCAAGCATGGCTGAGCTCGACAGCCCCTGTTGGGCGTGTTGCGCACCCCGGGTTGGCGAGCGCCTGCTCGACGACAGCTTCAGCCGCGACCAGGCCATGCAGGCGTAGCGCAGGCGCGCTACACCCCGAAAAAAATAACGGCACTAATAAAAAGAGGTAACTCACATGAAAATCGGATTTCTTGGCCTGGGCAACATGGGCGGGCCGATGGCTCACAATCTCATCAAGGCCGGCCATCAACTGACCGTGTTCGACCTGTCCCAGGCGGCGGTGGCCAGCCTGGTGGAAGCCGGCGCCAGCGCCGCCCCGAGCATCGCCGAACTGGCCCGCAGCGATATCGAACTGATCATCACCATGCTCCCAGCAGCCCAGCATGTGAAGTCCGTCTACCTGGGCGAAGACGGCCTGCTGGCCAATGTAGCCCCGGCGGTACGCCTGATCGACAGCTCGACCATCGACCCCATGAGCGCCCGCGAAGTGGCCGCGGCCGCCGCCAGCAATGGCAACCGCATGCTCGACGCGCCGGTATCCGGTGGCACCGGCGGTGCCACTGCAGGCACCCTGACCTTCATGGTCGGTGGCGAACAGGCTGACTTCGACACCGCGTTGCCGGTGCTGCAGGCCATGGGCAAGAACATCGTCCACTGCGGTCCCAGCGGCAATGGCCAGGTAGCCAAGGTCGCCAACAACATGCTGCTGGGCATCTCCATGATCGGCGTGGCCGAGGCCATGAACCTGGGCGTTTCCCTGGGCATGGACCCCAAGGTGCTGGCCGGCATCATCAACACCTCCAGCGGTCGCTGCTGGAGTTCGGATACCTACAACCCCTACCCCGAGGTGCTGGAAAACGCTCCGGCATCCCGCGGCTACACCGGTGGCTTCGGCACCGACCTGATGCTCAAGGACCTGGGGCTGGCCACCGAGGCGGCGAAACAGGCGCGCCAGCCGGTGGTGCTGGGCGCCGCGGCGCAGCAGCTGTACCAGACCTTCAGCAGCCAGGGTAACGGCGCTCTGGACTTCTCCGCCATCATCAAGCTGTACAACGGAGCGATCGAATGACCGAGCAGACTGTACTGGTCGAGGTCCGCAACGGCGTTGGCCACCTGACCCTGAACCGGCCTGCCGGGCTCAATGCCCTGAACCTGGACATGGTTCGCCAGCTGCGCCAGCAGCTGGACGCCTGGCAGGGCGATGCCCAGGTGCGCGTGGTGGTGCTGCGCTCCACTGGCGAGAAGGCCTTCTGCGCCGGCGGCGATATCCGCGGGCTGTATGACAGCTACCTGGCCGGCGATGGCATGTATATGACCTTCTTCCAGGAGGAGTACGCGCTGGACCAACTGCTCCACGCCTACGCCAAGCCGGTACTGGCATTGATGGACGGCTTTGTGCTCGGCGGTGGCATGGGCCTGGCCCAGGCCGCCTCGCACCGGGTGGTCACCGAGCGGGTGAAGATGGGCATGCCGGAAACCGGCATCGGCTACTTCCCGGATGTGGGTGGCAGCTATTTTCTGCCACGCCTGGAGGGCGCCATCGGCCAGTACCTGGGGGTCACCGGCTCGCATGTCCGCGCCGCCGACGCCCTGTACTGCGGCCTGGCCGACCACTGCCTCAGCAGCGACGTGCTCGCCGAACTGGACCAGGCGCTCAACACCCAGGCCTGGTCGGAGGACCCGGCCAGTGACCTGGACCGGCTGCTCGGCAAGCGTGCTTCGCAGAAGATCCCCGGCTCGGAGATCAAGGCGCTGCGCTCGGCCATCGATCATCACTTCAGCCAGCCGGACATGCCGCGCATTCGCGCCTCGCTCGCCAGCGAGGACTGCCCCGCCTACCTGGACTGGGCCCAGCACACCCTGGCGGCCATCGACAGCAAGTCACCGCTGGCCATGTGCGTCACCCTGGAGCTGCTGCGCCAGGGCCGCGAGCTGAGCCTGGCGGACTGCTTCGCCCTGGAACTGCACCTGGATCGCCAGTGGTTCGCCAAGGGCGACATCATGGAGGGCGTGCGCGCGCTGATCATCGACAAGGACAAGAACCCGCGCTGGAATCCGCCGAGCCTGGCCGAGGTCACGCCCGGCCGGGTAGCGGAATTCTTCGCCGGCTTTGTACCGGGTCATACAGCCGATCGACTGGCCTGATCGAGAACAAGGAGAGAGCACATGCACGATATCGAGCTCAATGAAGACCAGCGCATGATCCGCGACATGGCCCGCCAGTTCGCCCAGAGCGAGCTGGCGCCACGGGCCGCCGAATGGGACAAGGCCGGCTGGATCGACGATGCCGTGGTACGCCAGATGGGCGAACTCGGCTTGCTGGGCATGGTGGTGCCGGAGGAATGGGGCGGCAGCTACGTCGACTACGTAGCCTATGCCCTGGCGGTGGAGGAAATTGCCGCCGGCTGTAGCGCCACCGGCGCCATGATGAGTATTCACAACTCGGTGGGCTGCGGCCCACTGCTGAAATACGGCAATGCCGAACAGCAGGAAGCCTGGTTGCCCGACCTCGCGGCCGGCAGGGCCATCGGCTGTTTCTGCCTGACCGAACCCCAGGCCGGCTCCGAGGCGCACAACCTGCGCACCCGGGCGGTGCTGGAGGATGGCCAATGGGTGATCAACGGCGCCAAGCAGTTCGTCAGCAACGCCAAGCGTGCGCAGCTGGCCGTCGTCTTCGCCGTGACCGATCCGGAACTGGGCAAGAAGGGCCTCTCGGCCTTCCTGGTACCCACCGACAACCCCGGTTTCAAGATCGAGCGCATGGAGCACAAGATGGGCATCCGCGGCTCGGACACCTGCGCGGTAACCCTGGATAATTGCCGTATTCCCGAGGCCAACATGCTCGGCCCGCGCGGCAAGGGCCTGGCCATCGCCCTGTCCAACCTGGAAGGTGGCCGCATCGGCATCGCCGCCCAGGCCCTGGGCATCGCCCGCTCGGCCTTCGAGGCGGCGCTGAGCTACGCCCGCGAGCGCACCCAGTTCGGCGTACCGCTGACCGAACACCAGAGCATCGCCAACATGCTGGCGGACATGCACACCCGCATCAACGCCACCCGGCTGCTGATCCTGCATGCCGCGCGCCTGCGCAGCGAAGGCCAGCCGTGCCTGTCCGAGGCTTCCCAGGCCAAGCTGTTCGCCAGCGAGATGGCCGAGGAGGTGTGCTCCAGGGCGGTACAGATCCATGGTGGCTACGGCTATCTGGAGGATTACCCGGTGGAGCGGCTGTATCGCGATGCGCGGATCACCCAGATCTATGAAGGCACCAGCGAGATCCAGCGGCTGCTGATCGCCAGGGAGCTGAAGAACTATCCGTTGTGACAGGCTGGGGGCCGGGGACTGGATGGAATGCCGGGTTCCATCCCGGCCTGCGGTGTATCCGGCTGGCGTGGGATGTCGAGCAGAAGCTCGACACTCCATGCGGCACTATGAATTGCCCTGATGAGTCCCTTGCCCACGCCACCAATCTCGACTAGCATCAGCGATATTAGAAATGCCCCGCGGTCGATACAACGCAACCGTAGAGAGGCAATAACAAGAACAACAGCAGGTCCTGATGTCATGAAAACCAACAATGTGGTCAATGCCTCCACCATCGTCGCCTTCTGCACCCTGATGCTCGTCGCGCTGACGGCCAACGCGCTGCACCGCAGCAGCGAAGCCAACGGCAGCCGCATGACAGGTGCACCCTGCCACACCCTGCACTGTCACGCCATGAACCCGGCCCACTGGCTCTGACCCGGGAACCTGTCCCCGTTACCTGGCAGCCAGGGTAAAGGGCTCGATCAGTCCCATCCCGATTGCCATACCCACCAATGCCGGCAGGCTATCGGCCTGCATGCGCTTCATTACCCGAGAGCGGTACAGGTCCACGGTCTTCACGCTCAGCCCAAGCTGCTCGGCTATCTCCCGATTGTTGTAACCCTGCACCAGCGGCAGCAGTATGTCCTGTTCCCGTGGCGTCAGTTGCTGCAGGCGCTCGGCCACCTGTCCAGCTACCCCCTCGTCCGCGGCGGGCCGGGCGTGCAGGCGCAGCGCCCGTTGCACGCTGTCCAACAGCAATTGCTCATTGTACGGCTTCTCGATGAAATCCACCGCGCCACCACGAAACGCCCGCACCACGATGGGCACATCGGCGTGGGCACTGACGAAGATCACCGGCAGGTGGCTGCCCCGCTCACGCAGCGCTTCCTGCACCGCCAGTCCGCCCATGCCGGGCATGCGGATATCCAGCACCACGCAGGCCGGCCCCTGTTCGTCACAGTCGGCGAGAAACGCCTGGCCACTGGTAAAGGGCAAGGCCCTGAGCCCGATCGACTCCAGCAGCCAGACCGTGGAGTCCAGCATCCCCTGGTCATCATCCACCACATATACCCGTTGTGGCTGATCCGCTTCCATCATGCGTATTTCCCCTTGTTATTGTCGGTATTGTCCGGTAACGCCGGCAGCCAGCAATGCAGGCACAGCCCCCCCGCATCCGCCGGATAAGCATTGAGGCCGCCACCAAAGCTGTCGATGATATTCTGACTCATCGACAGGCCCAGCCCCAGGCCGCCGGGCTTGCTGGTGAAGAACGGGGTGAACATGCGCTCCAGCTGCTCCTCGCTGGCACCCGGCCCCTGGTCGATGACCCGCAGGTTCACCCGCTGCTCGCTGGCATCGAGTTGCAGGATGATCCGCGATGGGCCGTCCGGGTGGGTCTCCCGGTTGGCCTCGATGGCATTGCGCAGCAGGTTCAACAGCACCTGCTGCAGCAGTACCGGATCGCCATGCACATCCGGCAACGGCGTATCGCCCTGTTGCACTATCTCCACCTGCTGCTGCTCGGCCTCCCACTGGCACAGGCGCACCGCATCCTGGGCCAACCCGGCAGGATCGATGCGCTGATTGCGCCGTGGCCCCTTGCGCAGGAAGGCGCGCATACGCTTGATCACTTCGGCGGCATGCTGGGCATGTCCGGCGATGCGCTCCAGCCCCTGGGCCAGACGGACGCCAGCTTCACCGCCCTCCGGCATGGCGGCCAGGTAGCGCTGGCTGGCACTGGCGTAATTGACGATGGCGGCCAGCGGCTGGTTGATCTCATGGGCTATGCCCGAGGTCAGTTCGCCCAGCGTCGCCAGGCGGGTGGCATGGGCCAGTTCATCCTGCAGGCGGCGACTCTTCTCCTCGCTGCGGATGCGCTCGGTGATATCCCGCGAGACGCTGACGGACTCTACCACGCTACCGGTATAGGTCTCGCGGATGGCCCGGCTGGCGGTTTCGAACCAGCGATAATGACCATCGCTATGGCGAATCCGGTGGGTGATGGTCAGATACCCATCCTGGTCCAGGGCACTGCGAAAACGCTCTATCACCTGCTCCCGCTCCTGCGGATGGAACAGCTCATCGATCGGCATTCCACGCAACTGTTCGGGCCAGTAGCCGAGCAACGTCTTGGCTGCCGGTGAGGCATCGAGAAAATTCCCCTCCGGGGTATGGCGGGAAATAAGATCGGTGGTGTTCTCGATGATCAGCCGATACAGCCGCCTGGCTACCAGCGCCTGTTGCTGGTTCTGCAGCGCCTCGGTGGCATCCCGGGCGCGGGCAAGCACCCGATCGGCGGCCAGTGGAATGAAGGTCCACACCAGGTGCCGGGCACCGGGAATCTCCACCGGCACCTCCTCTATCGCCCGCTGCTGGCTGAGTACCGACAGCACCAACTGCCCGTGGTTGTAGGGCAACAGGCAATCCGGCGGATGACCGGCGGCCAGCAGCGCATGCATTGCCGGATTCCAGTCACAAAGGCGCCCTCGGGCGTCGAGCAGCAATGTCGGCTGGGGATCGGCGCTGGCCAGCAGGCCGGCAACCGGGACGCTTGAGCTTGGGTAGGACACTCAAATCACCTTATAGTATTTATACTATATACTTTAGTTATACTTCCCATTTTTACCTAGATGATTTATAAATTCACCTATAAATATGACGGTCTCCGCCAGGATAAACCGTATTTCTCTTAACAAGAGCTAATAAAACGCCATACAGGATACGATCCATGTCCATATTTCAGGAAGGCCTGCCGGCCACCTCGGTCAACCACACCGCCCTTTCTCCGCTGACGTTCATCGAGCGCACTGCCAGTGTCTATCCGGACTATCCCGCCGTGGTACATGGTGCCGTACGCCGTACCTGGGAGCAGACATATACCCGCTGCCGTCGTCTGGCATCGGCCCTGCAGGGCCGCGGCATAGGCAAGGGCGATACGGTGGCAGTGATGCTGCCGAACATCCCGGAGATGCTCGAAGCGCACTTCGGCGTGCCCATGATCGGTGCGGTGCTCAATACCCTGAACGTGCGGCTGGACGCCGAGGCCATCGCCTTCATGCTGCAGCATGGCGAGGCCAAGGTGCTGATCGCCGACCGCGAGTTCTTCGATATCGTCCACGCCGCCATCGGCATGCTCGATCATCCACCGCTGGTGATCGACGTCAATGATCCCGAATACGGTGAAGGCCAGGCCAACAGCCCGCTGGACTACGAGGTGCTGCTGGCCGAGGGGGATCCCGAATTCGCCTGGCAGGGGCCGGATGACGAATGGGATGCCATCAGCCTGAACTACACCTCGGGTACCACCGGCAACCCCAAGGGCGTGGTCTATCACCATCGGGGGGCCTTCCTCAACGCCATGGGCAACCAGATGACCTGGAACATGGGCCAGCATCCGGTCTATCTGTGGACCCTGCCGATGTTCCATTGCAACGGCTGGTGCTACCCCTGGACCGTCACCGCCATGGCCGGCGTGCATGTCTGCCTGCGCCGCGTCGACCCGCAGAAGATCCTCAACCTGATCCACGACGAGCAGGTGACCCACATGTGCGGCGCACCCATCGTGCTCAATGCGCTGGTGAACATGCCACCGGAAGCCAAGGCCGCGATCGACCATCCGATACACGCCATGATTGCCGGTGCCGCACCACCGGCCAAGGTCATCGGTGCGGTAGAGGAAATGGGCATAAAACTGACCCACACCTACGGCCTGACCGAAGTTTATGGCCCAGTGACCGTCTGCGCCTGGCATGAGGAATGGGATGCGTTGTCACTGGATGAGCGCGCCCGGATCAAGGCCCGCCAGGGCGTACGTTACCCGACCCTGGAAGGCGTCATGGTCGCCGACCCGCAAACCCTGCAACCAGTGCCGCGTGACGGCGAGTCCATTGGCGAGATCTTCATGCGCGGTAACACCGTGATGAAGGGCTACCTGAAGAACCCGTCAGCCACCGCCGAGGCGTTCGAGGGCGGCTGGTTCCATACCGGCGATCTGGGCGTATGGCATGCCGATGGTTACGTCGAGATCAAGGACCGGCTCAAGGACATCATCATTTCCGGCGGCGAGAACATCTCCACCATCGAAGTCGAAGGCGTGCTCTATCGCCATCCGGCGATACTGGAAGCCGCCGTGGTAGCCAAGCCCGATGACAAGTGGGGCGAGACTCCCTGCGCCTTTGTCACCCTCAAGACCGGCCACCAGCCCAGCGAGGCGGACATCATCCGCTTCTGCCGCGAGCACCTGGCCGCGTTCAAGGTACCCAAGGACGTGGTATTCACCGAATTGCCAAAAACCTCGACCGGCAAGATCCAGAAGTACGTACTGCGGGACTGGGCCAGCCAGCGCCAGGCCTGCTGAGCTGCTCCCGGCACGACGGTGTACGCCCTGTCCTTGACTGCGGGGCGCATACCGTGCCGGCCTGGCCGGCAGATATTTCCTGTTTCACAACAACAATAAGCCTGCGGACAGCTGGGCTGATGCCAGTCTGCGCCTGCCGTTTGGCCACAAGGAGTATTACATGCAAGTCTACAAGCGCGCCCATGGCGCCGAGCAACCCTACTGGCCCTGCGGCCCCTTCAAGATTCGTCTGCCTTTCGTGCATTACCGCTGGGAAACTGCAGAAATGCTCCAGGCGCTGATCATGTTCGTGGTCAGTCTCGGCATGATGCCGCTGCTGCAGACCTACCTGGGCCTGCCCTACGATGTGGCGCTGGCCTATGTGGTGGTCTGCGGTGTCGGTTTCATGCTGCCGGCGCTGCTCGGTGTGCCCTTCGTACCCGGCTGGATTACCCCTGGCATACCCGTGGTTCTGCTGTTTCTCGGTGATTTCGAGCCGGGGCCGGAGGCCATTCAGGCACTGTTTGCCCTGCAGTTCCTGGTGTTCCTGATCTTCCTGCTCCTTGGTATCACCCGCCTGGGCAGCACCCTTGTACGCCTGATTCCCAATTCGATGAAGGGCGGCATCATCATCGGTGCCGGTATCGCCGCACTGATCGGCGAAATCGATGCGGGCGGGCGCCTGGCCAATACGCCGATATCGCTGGTGCTGGGCAGCCTGATCTGCCTGTACCTGATGTTCTCGGTGTCCTTCAAGGGGCTGACCGAGCGTGTGCCGCTGGCCCGCAAGGTGGTCAACTACGGCATGGTCCCGGGGATGCTGGTAGCCATCTTCATCGGCATCGCCACGGGCGAGTACGACATGCCCGACGTGCGCTTCGGCATCACTGCTCCGGCCTTCGGCGAGATGTGGAACTATCTGCCGTTCACCGTCGGCTTCCCCGATGCCAAGGTGTTCATGCTGGCCATACCCACGGCGATCATCTCCTATGTCATTGCCTTCGGCGATATCATCGTCGGCCAGTCACTGATGCAGCGCGCCGATGAACTGCGCACCGACGAAGTGATCGAGAACAACATCGACCGCGTGCACCTGGTCACCGCCATCCGCAACGCCCTGCATGCCTTCTTCGCGCCCTACCCCGGCCTGGCCGGACCGCTGTGGACCGCAGTGGCCGCCACCATGGCCGAACGCTACAAGTATGGGCGCAAGGCGATGGACTCCATCTACAGTGGCGCCGGCACCTTCTGGATCAGCGGCTTCCTGGCGCTGTTCATGCTGCCACTGGTGAGTTTCTTCCAGCCGGTACTGCCAATCGCCCTGTCGCTGACATTGATCCTCACCGGCTATATCTGCCTGATGGTCGGCTTCGAGCAGCTGCAGAACAACACCGAGCGCGGCATCGCCGGCACCATGGGCGTGGTACTGGCGGTGTATGGCGCGGGCTGGGGCCTGGCGGCCGGCGCCGCACTGTACATCCTGGTCGAGCGCACCCACCTGCTGAAATTCCGCAGCGTCAGCGATGTGAAAAAGCCGGAACAGGATGCCGCCCAATGAGCAAAGCTACCAACATGCAACGGATCGCCATCAGTCTTGCCGTGCTCGGTAGCGGCCTGCCAGGCCTGAAACTGATGAACCGCGGCCACAATATCGAGCACACGGAAGGACGCGGCAAGGAATGAGAGCGCAACACCGATGTGGTCTATGTCATCCAGACTGGTCCGTTGCGCAACCTCTCGTTGCACTGGCGCAACGCAACCTACCGCAGCAACTTCGCCAGCGACATGGATGAGAACCGCCTGATCATCGGGTATACCTTCAACCTTTGATTGACTCGGCTGCCGGTACTGGCCGGCAGCTGCTGGAGAATAGATATGCGCACTTTCACCACCCTAGAAGGCAACAGCCAGCGCCTGGACGGCGGTGCCATGTTCGGCAATGCGCCCAAGGCACTCTGGTCACGCTGGGTCGAGACCGACGAGCAGAACCGCATCAGGCTGAGCTGTCGCGCCCTGCTGGTACAGGAAGATGACCGCAATATCCTCATCGAAACCGGCATCGGCGCCTTCTTCTCGCCGCAGTTGAAGGAGCGTTACGGCGTCGTTGAACACAGCCATGTGCTGCTCGACAGCCTGGCGGCGGTCGGTCTGACCCATGAGGATATCGATGTAGTGGTGCTGACCCACCTGCATTTCGATCATGCCGGCGGATTGCTGAGCGCCTGGCAGGACGGGCAAGAACCCCAGTTGCTGTTCCCCAACGCCACCTTCGTTATTGGAGAACGCCATTGGGCCCGAGCCCGCCGACCACACCCACGGGATCAGGCTTCATTCATTCCGCAGTTGATCGAATTGCTCACGGCCAGTGGCCGGGTGGAACTGATCCGCGATGGCCAGCGGTCGACCACCTTGGGCAAGGACTGGCGCTTCCGTTTCAGTGACGGCCACACTCCGGGGCTGATGCTGCCCGAGTTCGACATGCCGGACGGTCCGGTGGTGTTTCCCGGCGATCTGATCCCCGGCTCGCCCTGGCTGCACCTGCCGATCACCATGGGTTACGATCGCTTTCCGGAAACCCTGATCGAGGAAAAGGAAGCCCTGCTCAACGATATGGTCGCCAGCAATGGTCGGCTGGTGTTTACCCACGATTCACAGATCGCAGTGGCCCATGTGGAGCGTGATGAGAAAGGGCGTTTCGGTGCGCGGCAAGCGCAGGGGAATGTGCAGCGGGTGGCGCTGTAGCGACGAGGTTGTCGCTCTCACCCAACACCGGGTTGTCGAGCGCCTGCTCGACGACACAGCCCCCTGCCCACTCGGAACCGGCGTAGCGCAGGCGCGCTGCACCCCGAAACCCGCCCGTAGCTATCTACCAGGGTGTAGAGAATCAATGGAAATCCCGGCTACGGGTATCCAGTCCATCCAGCATCGGTGTCAGGTCTACCAGGCGCTGGGCGATCAGGTGACGCACGCCCTGCTCCGACTCCAACCGCCCGTAGACCTGCAACAGTCGACCCTGCATCACCTCCCGACGCTGGCGCTCGGCCAGGGCGCGCCAGATCACCACATTGACCATGCCGAACTCATCTTCCAGAGTGATGAAGGTCACACCACTGGCGGTACCCGGTCGCTGCCGGCCGGTGACCAGCCCGGCGACCCACAGCTGGCTGCCATGCGCCAGCTGCGCCAACTGCCGTGAACTGCGGCAGCGCCGGGCCGCCAGGGCGCTGCGCAGCAGGCGCAGCGGATGCGGTCCCATGGTGGTGCCCACCAGCGCGTAGTCGGCATGCAGGTCCTGCGCCAGACTCGGCAGCGGCAAGGCCACCGCCGGCTCCGCAGCCAGGGACTGCCCGGCGAACAGCGGCAATGCCTCCTGCACCCCGGCCACCGCCCAACGCGCGCGATGGCGGTTGCCGGCCAGCCCGCGCAGGGCACCGGCATCGGCCAGCAACTCGAGGGCACGCCGGTTCAGGCCAGCACGCACGCTCAGCTCATCGACCTGCACGAACGCCGTGCGCTCGCGGGCGGCCACCAGCCGCCGAGCATCCTCTTCACGGAAACCGCGCAACATGCGCAGGCCAAGCCGGATCGCCAACTGCTGCCCCCTGCCCGGCTCCAGGCTGCAATCCCAGTCGCTGTAGCGCACATCCACCGGAAAAGTCTCGACTCCGTGGCGGCGGGCATCCTGCAACAACTGATCAGGACTGTAGAAACCCATCGGCCAGCTGTTGATCAGGGCACAGGCGAAGGCCGCCGGCTCATGGCATTTCAGCCAGCTGCTGGCATAGGTCAGCAGAGCGAAACTGGCGGCATGGGATTCGGGAAAGCCGTATTCGCCAAAACCCTTGATCTGCTCGAAGATGCGCTCGGCGAACGCCAGATCGTAACCGCGTTCGAGCATGCCACTGGTCAGTTTTGCCCGGTGCGGCTCCAGGCCGCCGCGGCGCTTCCAGGCGGCCATGGAGCGACGCAGCTGATCCGCCTCACCGGCGGTGTAGCCGGCAGCCACGATCGCCAGTTCCATCACCTGTTCCTGGAACAGCGGCACCCCCAGCGTGCGCTTCAGTACCTTTTCCAGTGCCGGAGACGGATAGGTCACTTTCTCTTGCTTGTTACGCCGACGCAGATAAGGGTGCACCATGTCGCCCTGGATCGGCCCGGGCCGGACAATCGCCACCTCCACCACCAGGTCATAGAAATTTTCCGGCTTGAGCCGCGGCAGCATGCTCATTTGCGCCCGCGACTCGATCTGGAACACGCCGATGGTATCGGCACGGCTGATCATCTCGTAGGTCGGCCTGTCATCTGCGGGAATGGTCGCCAGCGTCAGATCGCGATTGCGGTGTTGGCGCAGCAGGTCGAAGCAGCGGCGCAGCGCGGTGAGCATGCCCAGGGAGAGAATATCGACCTTGAGCAGCCCGACCGCATCCAGGTCGTCCTTGTCCCACTGGATGACGGTGCGCCCTTCCATCGCCGCGTTCTCCACCGGCACCAGGGTGTCCAGCGCCTGTTCGGAGATGACGAAACCGCCAGGATGCTGCGACAGGTGCCGGGGAAAGCCGATCAGCTGTCCGCTCAGGGTCAGCACCCGGTGCAACAACGGACTGTGCGGATCGAACCCCGCCTCGCGCAACCGCTGCTCCGTCGGGATACGGTCGCTCCAGCGACCGCAGCAACGGGCCAGGACGTCGACCTGCTCCGGCGGCAACCCCAGCGCCTTGCCGACATCGCGAATCGCGCCAGCGGCGTGATAGCTGCTGACCACCGCGGTCAACGCGGCGCGCTGGCGACCATAGCGGCGGAACACATACTGGACCACTTCCTCGCGCCGTTCATGCTCGAAATCCACATCGATATCCGGCGGCTCGTTACGCTCACGGGACAGGAACCGCTCGAACAGCAGGCTGGAGCGCGCCGGGTCGATCTCGGTGATGCCCAGCGCGAAGCACACCGCCGAGTTGGCCGCCGAGCCACGTCCCTGGCAGAGAATATGCTGGCTGCGAGCGAAGTGGACGATGTCGTGCACCGTGAGAAAATAGCTTTCGTATTCCAGCTCCTCGATCAGCGCCAGCTCCTTGTCGATCTGCCCACGCAGTTCAGCGCCAATACCACCAGGCCAGCGCCAGCGGATACCCTGCTCGGTCAACTGGCGCAGCCAGGTCCTCGGTGTGTGCCCGGCTGGCACCAGCTCGTGGGGATACTGGTACTTCAGCTGCTTCAGCACAAAGTGACAGCGCTCGGCGATACGCAGGCTTTCGGCCAGCAGCCCGGCGGGATAGGTATCGGCCAGCAGTTCACGGCTGCGCAGGTGCCGCTCGCCATTGGCGAACAGCCGATGCCCGGCCTCATCCACCCGGCAATGATGGCGAACCGCGGTGAGGGTGTCCTGCAACGCCCGGCGACCACGGGCATGCATGTGCACATCGCCACAGGCCACCGCCGGAATATCCAGGGTCGCCGCCAGGGCCTGCAATCGGGCCAGTCTGCCGGCATCATCCGGCCCCCGGTGCAGTTCGATGGCCAGCCACAACCGCTGCGGGAAGAGACCCTGCAGCCAGTTGCCTGTTGTGCCGTCGTCCTGCTCCTCGGCCAGCCACAGCGCCAGCAGGCCGGGCAGCTCGCCGGACAGGTCTTCGCGCAGCAGTCGATAACGACCCTTCTCCGCGCGCCGCCGGGCGCGGGTGATCAGCCGGCACAGGTGCTGGTAGCCGGTCAGGTTCTCCACCAGCAGCACCAGCTTCGGGCCGTTCTCCACCCGCATCTCGCTGCCGATGATCAGCGGCAGATGGTGTTGCTGGGCAGCTTGCCAGGCCCTCACTATGCCAGCCAGGCTGCACTCATCGGTGATCGCCAGGGCCCGGTAGCCCAACGCCTTGGCACGGGCGAACAGCTCGTCGGCGCTAGAGGCGCCACGCTGGAAGCTGAAGTTGCTCAGGCAGTGCAACTCGGCATAGTCCGGCTTCATGCGAACCAGCCCTGCAGCATGAAGGGTCCGGAGCCGTCCACCGCCTGCCAGACCCAGGCCAACCGTCCGTCCCGGGTGCGTACCAGGTAATAGTCCCGGCGCAGGTCGCCGGCATCCCACCAACCGGACTCGATGCGCTCCGGCCCGGTGAGCACCTCCGGCAGCAGATCATTCAACGGCTGCGGCTCGGGCAACAGCCAGCCGGGACGGGGCTGGCCGCTGGGTGGTCGCTCGCCACCACCTTGCCGGTCGACCCGCCAACTGCATTCAGGGCGGTGGTCCGCCACCGCGACCAGACCGTATACCGCCTGGTCGCCCAGCCGGGCGCGCAGGCGTTCGCGCAACTGCTCCCAGGGTTGGGATTGCTGGGGCCGCTCGGCGAACAATGGCTGCGGCTGTGGCACAAAGGCTGGCAAGTCACGCGCCTGCAACCGCAGCGCCAGCACCGGCCCGGGCAACTGCAGTTGCTCCAGGCGGCTGCGCGTCACCTCGAACAGCAGTTGGGTATTGCGCTCCGGCGCCAACAGGCCGATCGGCAGCCGGGTATCCTCCAGCTTGCGGTGCTGCAGCGACAGCATGAACTGCTGCACGCCGCAGTCCCGGCCAGCGAGGAATGCGTTCAGGTCGGACAGCAGCCGACGCAGAGGGAACAGCAACGCCTGATGCGAATCGACCTCGAAGTTGAACTCGATCCGCGCCTCGAACTCATCGGCCGGCAGATAGCAATCCAGCGCCTGCGGTTGTACCCCCAGCAACCGGTCCAGATGCAACAGCACCTCGGCGGGAAAGCGCCTGGCCAGCGTATCGCGCGGCAACGCCAGCAACTGCCGCACCTGGCGCAGCCCCATCCGCGCCAGCGCCGCCGCACTATCGGCGGCCAGGCCACAACGACTGATCGGCAGGCGCTCGATGTGGTGCCGCAGGCTGCGTTCGTCCACCATCAGGCCATCATGCACACCGGCCAGCGCCCGTGCCGCCGCGGCATTGGGCGCAACCACGATACGGTGCCGGAACCCCAGCTCGGTCAATTCACTGCGCAGGCGCTGCTCGAAACGTGGCCAGGGACCGAACAACCCCAGGCTGGACTCCACCTCCACCAGCAGCGCTCGGGGATAGTCCAGGCTGACATGGGAACTGAAGCGATAGGCCCAGGCCGCCAGAAAACGCTGCCAGTGCTCGATCTGCTGCTCCTGGTACTCGGCCACCGCAAAACCACTGGCCACCGCCTGCGCGGCAATCAGCGACAACCCCGGTTTCAGCCCCAGCTGCCACGCTGCCGGGTTGGCAGCCTTGATCACCCGGCGCTGCGCTGGCCCGGCAGCCAGCACCAGCGGCTGCGCCTGATCGACACGACCGCGCAACACCCCATCCAGCGCCAGCTGGGTCAGCAGGATACAGGCCCAGCGCATGTCAGGGCCTGTTGCTCTGGAGCGCCACTGCCTGGCCCGGCTGCAACGCCCCCCGACACTTGAGCACCCGCACCTGGCGCGGATGACAATCCAGCGCCAGGCGCAACGCCGCCGGCGACGGGTTGGCCGCCTCGCGCAGCGAGCGACAGGCAAACCCCAGGGTCTGCCCGGTGGCCGCCGCCAGTTGCAGCCGGCGCAGACCGCGATCATCGATACGCTGCGGCCAGCACAGTACCGCTGCGCAACTGCCGGAACGCAGGCACTGCTCAGCCGCCCACAGCGCCTCCCGTTCGGGCGCATCGATCAGCACCATCCAGCGCAGATCGACCCCCGCCGCGAGCCAGGCCGACGGATAGGGAACGAAGGGCGGAGCCACCAGCACCACCCTTTCCCCAGCCCCGGTCAGCCGCGCCAGGGTCGGCCACAACAACTGCAACTCCCCGGCACCGGGCGCCGCCAGCAAAATCTCGCTCAATGCCGCCTCCGGCCAACCGCCACCAGGCAGCAACCGGTCCAGCGCCGGATGACCGGTGGGATGCATGGCCAGCGGCACACTCTCGCCACGGCCCTTCCACACCCGCTGCTGGCGCAACAGGGCATCGATCGAGACCACCGCACTCATGGCTGCGACGCCAGGCACGCTGCAGCACAGCGGCCAGCCGGATGAACAGGGGGAATAGAAAGGAGAAGGATCATGGCATCGCTCAAATACTGTATACACATACAGCATATTGAGTAGCCCATTTATGGTCAATCGGTTGCTGACGATTGGAACATGGTCCCTGGTTCACGTTCAGGCACTGTCTACCTTCAGACCTGCTTCCCAACCCCGTCGTCGCGCAGGCGCGCGACAACCCAACCCCAGCACGTGGCGGTTCGCACGCTGCGCCTGTTGCCTTCCAGCCACCCATCGTGAGAACCCACGCACATCCCGACACCAACGTCCTTGATCCGATCGGCCACCCCGTCAATGCTGTTTGCCGGCCTGACAAACTCAACGCCGGCGCAGAAACTCCAGATCTTCCGGCCGGGTCACCTTGATATTGTCGGCACGTCCTTCCACCAGCCGCGGCGCCTGGCCGGCCCATTCCATGGCCGAGGCTTCATCGGTGATGGTCGCTCCGGCGGCCAGGGCATTGCCCAATGCGTCGCGCAGCGCGCCCAGGCGGAACATTTGTGGGGTGTAGGCCTGCCAGAACAACGAACGATCCGGGGTGGCACTGACCCGACCATCCGGCCCGGCCAGCTTCAGCGTGTCGCGCACCGGCACGGCCAGCAGCCCACCGACTGGATCATCCTGCAGCGTAGCCAGCAGCGTCTGCAGATCGGACTGGGCCAGATTGGGCCGCGCTGCATCATGTACCAGTACCCAGTCCTGCTCATTGGCGCCCTGCGCTATAAGTGCCTGCAGGCCGTTGAGTACCGAGTCGGCCCGCTCCCTGCCACCATCGGCGCGGGTAATACGGGGATCGGCGGCGCAGGCCAGCTGCGGCCACCAGGCATCATCCGCCGACAGGCAGACCACCAGCCCGAGCAGGCCAGGCTGGCCAAGGAAACAGTCGAGGGTATGTTCGATCAGGCAGCGCCCATTCAGGGGCAGGTACTGCTTGGGCCGGTCAGCGCGCATGCGCGAGCCGACGCCGGCAGCGGGAATCACCACCCAGAAAGACGGATTGGTGTCAGTCATCGCCACTCAACTGGAACAGGGTCTCGCCTTCCTTGACCATGCCCAGCTCATGCCGGGCACGCTCCTCGATGGTCTCCAGACCCTGCTTCAGCTCGATGACCTCTGCGGTGAGTACGCGGTTGCGCTCCAGCAGTTTTTCGTTCTCGCCTTGCTGACCGGAGATTTCCTGCTTGAGCTGGGCGACATGCGCCAGACTGCCCTCGCCCACCCACAGACGGTACTGCAGTGCGGCGAGCAGAGTCAGCGATATTACCCAGAGCCATTTCAAGCGGACAATCTCCATAAGGGTGCGGTGAATCGCACCCTGTTGCGACTATCAGCCACGGAACTCGGCACGGCCTTTGTAGGGTGCCTTGCCTGCCAGTTGCTCTTCAATGCGCAGCAGCTGGTTGTACTTGGATACCCGGTCGGAACGGCACAGCGAGCCGGTCTTGATCTGACCTGCGGCAGTCCCCACCGCCAGATCGGCAATGGTGTGGTCTTCGGTTTCACCGCTGCGATGCGAGATCACCGCGGTGTAGCCGGCAGCCTTGGCCATCTGGATGGCTTCCAGGGTTTCGGTCAGCGAACCGATCTGGTTGAACTTGATCAGGATCGAGTTACCGATGGACTTGTCGATGCCTTCCTGGAGGATCTTGGTGTTGGTCACGAACAGGTCGTCACCCACCAGCTGCACCTTGTCACCGATCTTGTCGGTCAGCACTTTCCAACCGTCCCAATCGGACTCGTCCATGCCATCCTCGATCGAGATGATCGGGTAACGCTGGGTCAGACCAGCCAGGTAGTCGGCAAAACCGGCAGCGTCGAACACCTTGCCTTCGCCGGCCAGATCGTACTTGCCATTCTTGTAGAACTCGCTGGAGGCGCAGTCCAGAGCCAGGGTCACGTCATCGCCCAGGGTGTAACCGGCGTTGGCCACAGCCTCGGCAATCGCCGCCAGGGCATCTTCGTTGGAGGCCAGGTTCGGCGCGAAGCCGCCTTCGTCACCGACCGAGGTGCTCAGGCCACGGGCCTGGAGTACCGCCTTGAGGTGATGGAAGATCTCGGCACCCATGCGCAGGGCATCGGCAAAGCTCTTGGCGCCAACCGGCTGCACCATGAACTCCTGGATGTCGACGTTGTTGTCGGCGTGCTCACCACCGTTGATGATGTTCATCATCGGTACCGGCATGCTGTACTGGCCGGGAGTACCGTTCAGGTCGGCGATGTGCGCATACAGTGGCACGCCCTTGGCCTGAGCGGCGGCCTTGGCCGCGGCCAGGGACACGGCGAGGATGGCGTTGGCACCCAGTTTGGCCTTGTTCTCGGTCGCGTCCAGCTCGATCATCGCGCGGTCCAGGCCGGCCTGGTCCAGAGCGTCGCGGCCGACCAGCAGCTCACGGATCGGACCATTGATATTGGCAACGGCCTTCAGCACGCCCTTGCCCAGGTAACGGCTCTTGTCACCGTCGCGCAGTTCCAGCGCTTCGCGCGAACCGGTGGAGGCGCCGGAAGGAGCGCAGGCGCTGCCAAGAATGCCGCCTTCCAGAATCACATCCGCTTCAACGGTCGGGTTACCGCGCGAGTCCAGTACTTCACGACCCTTGATTTCAATGATCTTCGCCATGATTGCTGCTTTCTCCATCTGAAACATGCTTTGTAATGAAAAGGGATCTTGCCTGGCGATCAGGCAGTGTCGAGTTGCGGGAAACCTTTAACCAGTTCATCCAGCGCCTTGAGCTGGGCCAGGAACGGCTCCAACCTGTCCAGGCGCAGGGCGCAGGGACCGTCGCACTTGGCATTGTCCGGGTCCGGGTGCGCTTCCAGGAACAGGCCGGCCAACCCCTGGCTCATGCCGGCCTTGGCCAGGTCGGTGACCTGGGCACGGCGGCCACCGGCGGAATCACTGCGCCCGCCGGGCATCTGCAGCGAGTGGGTCACATCGAAGAACACCGGGTATTCGAACTGCTTCATGATGCCGAAGCCGAGCATGTCCACTACCAGGTTGTTGTAACCGAAGCTGGAACCGCGCTCGCACAGAATCAGCCGGTCATTGCCGGCCTCTTCACACTTGGCCAGGATATGGCGCATTTCCTGGGGAGCCAGGAACTGCGCCTTCTTGATGTTGATCACGGCATCGGTCTGCGCCATGGCCACCACCAGGTCGGTCTGCCTCGACAGGAAGGCCGGCAGTTGGATGATGTCGCAGACCTCGGCCACCGGTGCGGCCTGATGGGGTTCGTGCACGTCGGTGATCAGCGGCACCTTGAAGGTACGCTTGATCTCCTCGAAGATCTTCAACCCCTCTTCCAGGCCGGGGCCGCGGAAGGAGTTGATCGAGGAGCGGTTGGCCTTGTCGAAGCTGGCCTTGAACACGTAGGGGATACCCAGCTTGCTGGTGACCTCGACGTACTCCTCGCACACGCGCATGGCCAGGTCACGGGACTCCAGCACATTCATGCCACCGAACAGGACGAAGGGCCTGTCGTTGGCGATGTCGATGTCAGCGACCCGAACGATCTTCTGTGCCATAACGGTTCCTCAGGCTTTCCTGCCGGCGCGCTGCTGCAGCGCCGCATTGACGAAGCCGCTGAACAGCGGATGGCCGTCACGCGGGGTGGAGGTGAATTCGGGGTGGAACTGGCAGGCCACGAACCAGGGATGATCCGACACCTCGACCATCTCCACCAGTGCACCATCCAGCGAGCGACCGGACACTTTCAGGCCATGCTTCTCCAGTTCGGGCAACAGGTTGTTGTTGACCTCGTAGCGGTGACGGTGACGCTCGACGATCACATCCTGGCCGTAGCACTCGCGGGCCTTGCTGCCTTCCACCAGGGCGCACTCCTGTCCGCCAAGGCGCATGGTGCCGCCCAGGTCGGAACTTTCATCGCGGGTCTGCTTCTCGCCACTGGCGGTCTGCCACTCGGTGATCAGGCCGACCACCGGATGCTCGCTGGTCTTGTCGAACTCGGTGGAGTTGGCATCGCTCCAGCCCAGCACACTGCGGGCGAACTCGATGACAGCCACCTGCATGCCCAGGCAGATGCCCAGGTAGGGAATATTGTGCTCACGGGCATAGCGCACCGCGGCTATCTTGCCTTCCACGCCGCGCAGGCCGAAACCGCCGGGTACCAGAATGGCGTCCACGTCTTCCAGTTGGCCAGTGCCATTCTCCTCGATGGTTTCCGAGTCGATATAGCGCACATTGACCTTGGTACGGCTCTGGATACCGGCATGGCTCAGCGCTTCGATCAGCGACTTGTAGGCATCCAGCAGCTCCATGTACTTGCCGACCATGGCGATGGTGACTTCCTTCTCCGGATGCAGCTTGGCATCCACCACCCGCTCCCATTCGGCCAGATCGGCGCTGCCGCATTCCAGACCGAAGCGCTCGACCACATAATCGTCCAGACCCTGGGCATGCAGGATACCGGGGATGCGGTAGATGGTGTCGGCATCCGGCAGGCTGATCACCGCCCGCTCCTCGACGTTGGTGAACAGCGCGATCTTGCGCCGTGAGGCCAGGTCGATCGGATGATCGGAGCGGCACACCAGCACATCGGGCTGCAGACCGATGGAACGCAGTTCCTTGACCGAGTGCTGGGTCGGCTTGGTCTTGGTTTCACCAGCGGTGGCGATATAGGGCACCAGGGTCAGGTGCATCAGCATGGCGCGCTTGGCACCGACTTCCAGACGCAGCTGACGGATGGCTTCGAGGAAGGGTTGCGACTCGATGTCACCCACGGTACCGCCCACCTCGACCATGGCCACATCGGCATCGCCGGCGCCACGGATGATGCGGGTCTTGATCTCGTCGGTAATGTGCGGGATCACCTGGATGGTGGCGCCCAGGTAATCACCACGGCGCTCCTTGCGCAGCACGTCCTCGTAGACGCGGCCAGTGGTGAAGTTGTTGTTCTGGGTCATGCGGGTGCGGATAAAGCGCTCGTAGTGACCCAGATCCAGATCGGTCTCGGCGCCGTCATGGGTGACGAAGACTTCACCATGCTGGAACGGGCTCATGGTACCCGGATCCACGTTGATGTAGGGATCCAGTTTGAGCATGGTGACCTTGAGGCCACGTGCTTCGAGAATCGCCGCCAGGGATGCCGAGGCGATGCCCTTACCCAAAGAAGATACAACACCACCCGTGACGAAGATGTAGCGCGTCATGAAAAACCCGTAGATTGAAGTTAAGCGACCGCAGCCGCAGGAAATCGAAGGGAGACCAAAGTCTCGTCAAGATGGGAAATCAGGATACCAGACAGCCCGATTCCGCTCAATCTAAAACCGGCTCCCAGACCACACTGAATCCGCTCTGGTCAGAGCCTGCATCCGCCCCTTCCGCATTCCAGCGACCGGCCACGGAAATCAGCCGATCATCGCAGTATAGCAACGGCACAGCAGGACGCAGCCAGGCCGGAATAGCGGCCTGCTGAAACAGGCTTTTCAGGCTCTGATGTGGCCGGCCAGGCAGCTTGATCTGCTCGCCACCACGCCGATAGCCGATGCGCCAGTGGCCCGGACGCTGCGCAATATCGTTGCCGGCGCGCAGGCACAGGCGACCATTGCCCGCCATGAGCCGGGTGTCGACCAGCTGTGGCAACGGCTGCTCGATACCGGCCGGCACACCACCGGCCGGCAACAGCCACAGGCGACCCGACGAGCGGTACAGCTGGGCGTCCGCCAAGGGTACGACCGGCTGACTGTCCGGAGCGGCACCGAGCTGGGCAACCAGGCTGTGCAGGTGGCGCTGGTCCGGCAGGCGAATACCCTGTCCATGCAACCAGTAGCGCAGCAGGTTGTTCTGCCGCGCCGGGCTCAATGCCAGCACTGCCGTCAGTTCCAGGCTGGGCCAGGCGCGCAGCCAGGCATCGGCCGGTGCCCGGGCAGCCAGTTGCAGGTCCTCCCCGGCGCGCTCATCCAGCAATTGATTAGCCTCCGCAGCGTGTTCGGCCAGTCGCAGCAGGCTGTCAGGCATGCTCGGCCAGCGCTGGCGCAGCTGTGGCAGCAGCTCGTGGCGCAACGCGGTACGGGCGTAGCGCGGATCGGCGTTGGCCGGGTCCTCGATCCAGTCCAGCTGCTGCCGACCTGCCCAATCACTCAACTGCTGACGAGTCCAGGGCAGCAATGGGCGTAACAACTGCCCCCGTCCCAGCGCGCGACTGCGCGGCATGCCGGCCAGGCCGCGCAGGCCGGTGCCGCGCAGCAATCGAAATACCAGGGTCTCCAACTGATCATCCCGATGGTGCGCCAGCAACAGGCAGTGCCCTGGCCCGAGCAGCCGCTCGAACACCCCATAGCGCGCATCCCGTGCCAACTCCTCGATATTGCCGCCAGCAGGCAGGCATACCCTTTCCACATGCAGCGGGATATCCCGGGCGGCGCAGGCGCGTACGCAATGCTCGGTCCACTGATCCGCGTCGGGATGCAGGCCGTGATGCACATGAATGGCTTTGAGAGGGGGAAGCGGATGTTGACGGCGCAACTGCGCCATGGCGTCCAGCAGCACCATGGAATCCAGGCCACCGGACAGCCCCAGCCAACAGACCGGGGCATCCATGCAGGGTGCCAGTTGTCCCAGCAGCGCCTGCGGGTTGAACACTTACTGGATACCGAAAGCCATCAGCCGCTCGTAACGGCTATCCAGCAACTCCTCGGTGGACTTGCCGCTCAGCTTGTCCAGCTCGATCAGCAGTTGCTCCTTGAGACGCGCGGCCATTTCCGCCGGCTCCCGGTGCGCGCCGCCCAGCGGTTCGGCAATCAGGTTGTCGACCAGCCCCAGCTCCTGCAGGCGGCCAGCGGTCACCCCCATGGCTTCGGCGGCATCGGAGGCTTTCTCGGCCTTCTTCCACAGGATGGAGGCGCAGCCTTCCGGAGAAATCACCGAGTAGATGGAATACTGCAGCATCATCAGACGATCGCAGACACCAATGGCCAGTGCACCACCGGAGCCACCCTCGCCGATGACCGTGGAGATGATCGGGGTCTTCAGACGCGACATCACCTGCAGGTTCCAGGCGATGGCCTCGCTCTGGCCACGCTCTTCGGCATCGATACCCGGATAGGCGCCGGGGGTATCGATGAAGGTGATGATCGGCATCTGGAAGCGCTCGGCCATCTGCATCAGGCGGCAGGCCTTGCGGTAACCTTCGGGCTTGGGCATGCCGAAGTTGCGGCGTACCTTCTCCTTGACGTCACGGCCCTTCTGGTGACCGATGATCATCACCGGGCGCCCTTCGAGACGGGCGATACCACCGACGATCGCCGCATCGTCAGCAAAATGCCGATCACCATGCAGCTCTTCGAAGTCGGTGAAGATATGACGGATGTAATCCAGCGTATAGGGACGCTGCGGGTGCCGCGACATCTGAGTCACCTGCCAGCTCGACAGGTTGGAGAAAATGCTCTCGGTGAGCGAACGACTCTTGTCCTGCAGACGGGTGATTTCTTCGGTGATGTTCAGCGAATTGTCACTGCCCACCAGACGCAGCTCTTCGATCTTGGCCTGCAAGTCGGCAATCGGCTGTTCAAATTCGAGGTATTTCTGACTCTTGATCATAAGCGTCGATTATCCGCGGCCCCAACCGGGGCGTCCTGTTTTTTGCGTTACCTTACGGGATTGGCATGACTGCGTCGAGCCGCCCATCCCATGAGAATCCGATTTATCTATAGTGCAGGGAGACGCTGCCTTTGCCCAACTGGTCACGCAGCGTCTGCACCAGGTCATCGGCGGGCTCGACCCGCCACGCCTCGCCCAGCCGCAGCATGGCCTGCGCATCCGGACGTTGCAGTTCGATGGTCACCGCACAATTACCCTTGTACTGCCGTAACACTCCAGCCAGCCGGCCCAGGCAATCAGGGCCATGGCGACGGGTATCGAGATTGATGCGCACGCTGTCCAGCAGCGAGGTGCGTGCCTCCTCCAGGCTCATCACCCGCTTGGCACGCACGCGCATACCGCCGGAGAAGTCATCCACCGCGACCTCGCCCTCTACCACCAGCAGGGCATCCTTCTGCAGCAGTGACTGCGCCGCCTGGTAGGCCTCGGCGAACAGCGAGACTTCGACTCGCGCCGAGCGATCATCCAGGGTGACGAAGCCGACCTTGTCACCGCGTTTGCTCTTCATTACCCGCAGATCGAACACCAGGCCGGCGATGGTCTGCGCCTCCCGCGAGGGCTTGAGATCGATGATGCGCTGGCGGGCGAAACGCCGCACTTCCTGTTCGTATTCGTCGATCGGGTGGCCGGTCAGGTACAGGCCCAGGGTATCCTTCTCGCCGCGCAGCCGCTCCCTGAAGGTCCATTCGCGCACATTGCGATAGGCCTCGAAGACATCACGCTCGGTCGCCGGGCCGAGCAGCTCGCCAAACAGGTCATCATGGCCACTGTCGGCGCTGCGATGGGTCTGCTCGGCAGCGGCGATGGCCTCCTCCATGGCAGCCGCCAGGGCCGCGCGATTGCGATCGACCTGTTGCAGGTAGGCCTGCTGCTCGGTATCGAAGAACGGCCCCATGGAATCCAGTGCGCCGGAGCGGATCAACGCTTCCATGACCCGCTTGTTGATGCGCTTGAGGTCGACCCGGGCGCAGAAATCGAACAGGTCGACAAACGGGCCGCCTTCCTGGCGGGTCTGCACTATGGTTTCCACCGGGCCTTCACCGACACCCTTGATCGCACCCAGGCCATAGACCACGCTGCCACTGTCATCGACAGTGAACTTGTATTCGGAGAGGTTTACATCCGGCGCCTTCATCCGCAGCTTCATGCTGCGGCATTCCTCGATCAGCGTCACCACCTTGTCGGTGTTGTGCATATCCGCCGAGAGCACCGCAGCCATGAACGGGGCCGGGTAATGCGCTTTCAGCCAGGCGGTCTGGTAGGACACCAGGCCGTAGGCCGCCGAGTGCGATTTGTTGAAACCGTAACCGGCGAATTTCTCCACCAGGTCGAAGATATTGCCCGCCAGATCGGCGTCAATGTCATTATTCTGGCAGCCTTCGAGGAAGATCTGCCGCTGCTTGGCCATCTCCTCGGGCTTCTTCTTGCCCATCGCCCGGCGCAGCATGTCCGCGCCACCCAGGGTATAGCCGGCCATCACCTGGGCAATCTGCATCACCTGTTCCTGGTACAGGATGATGCCATAGGTGGGCTTGAGCACAGGCTCCAGACCGGGGTACTGGTAGTTGGGGTGCGGGTAGGAAATCTGCTCGCGCCCGTGCTTGCGGTTGATGAAGTCGTCGACCATGCCTGACTGCAGCGGCCCCGGACGGAACAGGGCCACCAGTGCGATCATGTCTTCCAGGCAGTCGGGCTTGAGCTTCTTGATCAGCTCCTTCATGCCGCGGGATTCGAGCTGGAATACCGCCGTGGTCTCGGCCTTCTGCAACATGGCGTAGGTAGGCGGATCGTCCAGCGGAATGCGATCGATGTCCACCGGCTCCAGCCCCTTGCGGGCCTGCTCGCGGTTGATGGTCTCCATCGCCCAGTCAATGATGGTCAGGGTACGCAGGCCGAGGAAGTCGAACTTCACCAGTCCGGCGGATTCGACATCGTCCTTGTCGAACTGGGTCACCAGGCCGCCACCGGCCTCGTCGCAATACAGCGGCGCGAAATCGGTCAGCTTGGTCGGTGCAATCACCACCCCCCCGGCGTGCTTGCCGACGTTGCGGGTGATGCCCTCCAGCTTCAATGCCATGTCCCAGATTTCCTGGGCCTCTTCATCGGCGGCCAGGAAATCGCGCAGGATCTCCTCCTGCTCGAAGGCCTTGGCCAGGGTCATGCCGACCTCGAACGGGATCATCTTCGACAGCTTGTCGGCCAGGCCGTAGGACTTGCCCTGCACCCGCGCCACGTCCCGCACCACCGCCTTGGCCGCCATGGTACCGAAGGTGATGATCTGCGATACGGCGTTGCGGCCATAGGCCTCGGCCACGTAGTCGATGACCCGGTCGCGCCCTTCCATGCAGAAGTCGATGTCGAAGTCGGGCATGGAGACCCGTTCCGGGTTGAGGAAGCGTTCGAACAGCAGGTCGTACTGCAGCGGGTCCAGATCGGTGATCAGCAGCGAGTAGGCGACCAGCGAGCCCGCCCCCGAGCCCCGTCCCGGGCCGACCGGCACGCCATTGCTCTTGGCCCACTTGATGAAGTCCATGACGATCAGGAAGTAGCCGGGAAAACCCATCTGGATGATGATATCCAGCTCGAACTTGAGTCGGTCCAGGTAGACCTGGCGACGCTCCTGGTAGTTCTCCGAGTCGGGCGGCAATATCATCTTGAAGCGCTCTTCCAGTCCCTCCAGGGAGACCTTGCGGAAGTAGTCGTCCATGGTCATGCCGTCGGGCACCGGGAAGTCCGGCAGGAAGTAGGTGCCCAGTTGCACGTCGATACTGCAGCGCTTGGCGATCTCCACGCTGTTTTCCAGCGCCTCGGGGATATCCGAGAACAGCTCGGCCATTTCCTCCGGGGTTTTCAGATACTGTTCTTCGCTGTATTGCCGGACCCGGCGCGGATCGTCCAGAGCCCGGCCTTCGCCGATGCAGACGCGGGTTTCATGGGCTTCATAGTCTTCCCGGTAGATGAAGCGCACATCGTTGGTGGCCACTACCGGGCAGTCGTGCCGCCCAGCTAGCGCGACGGCGGCATGCAGGTATTCTTCATCGTTGGGCCGCTTGGTGCGCTGCAGCTCCAGGTAGAAACGGCCGGGAAACACCTCCATCCAGTGCTGCAGCAGGCGGTCGGCCTGCGCCGGGTCGCTGGACAACAGCGCCTGGCCAATCTCGCCCTCTTTCGCCCCGGACAGGGCGATCACACCGGTACTGGACTCCGCCACCCATTCCCGACGGATGGTCGCCAGGCCATTGCGTTGACCGTGGGTATAACCGCGGGACACCAGTTCGGTGAGATTGCGGTAGCCCTGCTTGTTCATCGCCAGCAGCGTCAGACGGCTGAGCTGGTTTTCGTCTTCTTCGCTGGTCAGCCAGATATCCACCCCGGATATCGGCTTGATGCCGGCGCCCATCGCAGCCCGATAGAACTTGACCAGGCTGCACATGTTGCTCTGGTCGGTCAGCGCCACCGCCGGCATCTGCGCTCCGCCCACCGCCTTGATCAACGGCTTGATCCTGACCAGACCGTCGACCAGGGAATATTCGCTGTGGACACGCAGATGGATGAAGGAAACGCTCATATCTTTCCTGATTCAGGGGCTGGGAAACTAACCGGGTGATTGTAACGGCGGGGGCAGCCTGGGGCCAGTGATGAGAACTGCAGTTTTCCAGAGCCTGCGAGGAACAGGTTGGCCTACAGGGCCGTGCCGACACGCCGTGAACCCATCCCTGGGGGCCAACCTGTTCCGTAGAACTTTATGTTGCTGGTGGTCTTTAAACCCTCAGCCACGCCAATGCTTATAGCTATGCGCCGGGAGCCGCCTGTCTGCGACCGTTTGATGCCAGGGATGGCATCAACTGTATAGACCGGGGACATGGGTTACAGAATGTTCGGAGACATGGGTAACGCTTTGATCCGTCCTTATCGTACTCGCT
>NZ_PCQD01000020.1 GCF_002979975.1 Pseudomonas sp. MYb185
TTGTCGTGGTCGTAGTCGCGGCGGGTGACGCGGCTGGTGCGGGCTTCCAGGCGTACGCCGAAGCGCTTGACCACCGGGTCGTCGGCGACCAGGCCGTTGCCCTGATCGAAGCCCGTCGGGTCGAGACGCGGAAAGCCGGTCTGGTCATCGCCAAACACCAAGAGATGACCGTCAGGGGTGTGGCGGAAGTGGTAGTGAATGCCCTCTTCCTCGCACAGGCGCTGGATAAAGTGCAGGTCGGTCTCGTCGTACTGGGTGCAGTAGTCGCGCTCGGGATAGTCGCTGCCGAGCTGGAACAGGAAGGCATTGGATTGGATGCCGTGGTCGTCGAGCACGCGGGCGATGATCTGCGGCACACTGAGGTGCTGAAAGAGGCGCTGGTTGTGCCGCAGGTCGAGGTACTGCAGTTGGGGGACCAGCTCCAGGCGGTAGCGGGTCAGGCGCTTGCCGGACTCGCCGATGGCGGCGTGATGGATCAGGCCGTGCAGGCCGGTGCCGTTGCCCAGGTCGAGCCAGGCGTTGTGGTGCAGCAGGCTTTCCAGATCCAGGTCGGGCTGTTCACTGACCAGCTGCAGTTCGATGCGGTAGCACTGACTGATCGCTTCGCGGGCCTGGAAGGCCAGTACCTTGAAGTCGTGCTCGAGGCCGGGCAGGCTCAGGGTGAAGTGGGCTTGGTTGGCTGGGGCAAACATCCGCTGTCCTCATCTACTTTCGCCAGGGCAACCAGTAACTGGTTGCCCGCGTGATGGGCAGGCATTGTCACAGAATCATGCGGAAGTGGATGTGCGCTGGTTGGCAGAACCCGCATTTGCAGCAGTGTCGATGATCAGCAAAGGACCAGGCCCGAACCCAATGACACTGAGTTAAAACATTGAGCGCCATCCATGGCTACATCCCCCACGTCATTGCGAGCCGCGTAGCGGCGCGGCAATCCACGGGCTGGCCATCCAGTATGGATTGCTTCGCCCTACGGACTCGCAATGACGCGGTTCTACCGGCGGAGCAGCGAGAAATAGGCTTAACTACGCCTTCAGGTCCGCACCTATTTCTGCTGCGCGACTATCTCTTCCATCTTCAACCCGGTCAGGCCATGGATGGTCCGCCACAGATAGAACAGGATCGCCAGCATCATGATCATCGAGGGGATGGCGATCATCGGATAGCTGACCAGGGTCATGCGCCCCAGCTCGGCGTTGAAGGCTTCGGTACCGGCCGGGCTGACCACGATCCACTTGGCGATCACGTAGTTCATGAACGAGGAAAAGAAGAAGGTGCCCGCCAGGAAGTAGGTCGCCTTGAGCAGGCGCTGCTCGAATACCTCGCCCAGGCCACGCTCGCGCAGACGCTCATCGATGCGCTGCACGTTCAACACCTTGTCGTTGTACAACAGGGTACGGATCAGCGGGTAGCGGGTGCGGGTGGAGAACAGCACCGCCAGGCCGATCACGCCCGGCACCGCCGCTTCCTTGATCGCCAGCCATTGCGGGTCCAGTTCCAGCAGCCCTATGCCACCGGTGAGGAATACGCTGATGACACCCAGTATGGCGATGAAGTTGTACTTGCGGTAACGCAGCAGCTCGAACAGTCCCCAGCCCAGCGGGAAGGCCAGCGCCACGATCAGCGCCTGGTGCGGTCCCAGGTGGGCATCACCGCTGAACTTCATGAGGATCACCGAGGGGATCACGATGCTGACCAGCAGGTCGACCAGGGGGCGGGGTTTGTGTTGCGGGGTATCCGGTAAAACGTCGTTCATGATGTACGGGTAATCTCGGTTGCGTTGACCATGGCATCAACAAGGCCGCCCAGTATGGGTTAAAGTTTTTTCGGCTACCAGCCGGTAACGCCTGTATTCCCATAAAAAACCATCCCGCGCCCGCCGCTGACTGACCAGTGGCAGGCGCGTTGTCGTTTTTATTCCTTTCACACAGAGATTGCTATGCCACTGAAGTCTTCACTACGAATGCAGAGCCTGACCATGCTGCCCGGCTGCATGGCTGAGATGGATCAATATCGCTCAAGCCTGACCCGCTTCGGCCGATAATTACGCTCTTATCAACTCTGGCTTCCATAACAAGAACAACCAGCTGCCCCGACTTTTGATCCCTGGAGATATACATGAATAGCTGGTTCGGCAATCGCAGTGTCAATCTGAAGCTCGGCCTGGGCTTTGGCCTGGTTCTGCTGTTCACCCTCATCCTGGCGCTGACCGGCTGGCGTAGCCTTGGCATGCTGATCGACAGCGGCAACCAGACCACCGATCTGGCCAGGCTGGAAAGCGCGCTGACCAAACTGCGTATCAGCCGCATGCAGTATCTGGTGGTCAATGGCGAACCGGCCGCGGGCCAGCACGTGCAAACCCAGCTGGATGGTTTTGCTGAAGAACAGCGACGGGTCATCGGAGCACTGGACAATCCCCAGGATCTGGAGCTGGCCCAACCCTTGCCGAGGATTCTCGATGATTACCAGCGCTCACTGAACAATATGCGCGAGGCGTTCGCCAGCCGCGCGATGGCACTGCAGGAAATGAATCACCAGGCCCGCGCGATGACCGACCTGCTGGCGGAGCTGGAGCGCACGGCAAACCAAAGCGATGACCCGGAGCTGATCCAGGCTGTGGAATCGTTCAGCATGCGTTTTCTGCAGGTGCGCTTCGATATTCGCATCCTCATGACCGAAGCCAGTGCCGAAGCTGAGCAGGCGCTGGTACAGGCGCTGGAAACAACCTCAAGGGAGCTGGAGGTACTCGAAGGGTATTTCCGGGGGAGCCAGATGACGCTGGTGAGTCAGGCCAGGCAGATACTGGCCCAGTATCAAACCCAGCAGCAGCGCTTCCAGGCCGGCACCCGGCAGATCGCCCAGACCCGCGACGAGACCACGGCCCAGGTCGCCGATGTGCTGGAGATAACCGAGCAGTTACGCCAGGCCCAGCTGGCACGCCGTGACCTCCAGGCAACCGGCATCCGTACCCTGCAGGCGGTATTGACCATCCTGGCGTTGCTGATCGGCAGCTTGAGTGCGGTGCTTATCACGCGACAGATCACCGGTCCGCTCAGGGACACCCTCAAGCAGGTTGGCAATATCGCTGCCGGCGACCTGACCCATCGGCAGACCATCACCCGCGGCGATGAACTGGGAGTGCTGCAACAAGGCGTGCAGCGCATGGCCGACAACCTGCGCGACCTGATCGGCGGGATTCGTGACAGCGTGACGCAAATTGCCAGCGCTGCCGAGGAGCTGTCTGCGGTCACCGAACAGACCCGGGTTGGCGTCAACAGCCAGAAAGAGGAAACCGATCAGGTGGCCACTGCCATGCAGGAAATGTCCGCCACGGTGCAGGATGTGGCGCGCAATGCCGAGCAGGCATCCCAGGCCGCCTCCAGCGCCGATGATGAAGCACGCCATGGCGACCAGGTAGTCAACGAGGCCATCGGCCAGATCGTGCGACTGGCCGACGAAGTTGCCCGTTCGACCGAAGCGATGGATGTGTTGAAACTGGAGAGCAACAAGATCGGCAGCGTGATGGATGTGATCAGGGCGGTAGCGGATCAGACCAACCTGCTGGCCCTCAATGCTGCCATCGAAGCCGCCCGCGCCGGGGAAGCCGGACGCGGCTTTGCGGTAGTCGCTGATGAGGTGCGCTCTCTGGCCCAGCGTACCCAGCAGTCCACTACGGAAATCGAGGCATTGGTGGCGGGTGTGCACAGCGGTACCCAGCAGGTGGCCAGCCGGCTGAGCAGCAGCCAGGCGCTGGCGGAAAACAGCGTCGAGCTGACCCGCACCGCAGGTGCGGCGCTGGGTAACATCACCCGCAGCGTGTCCAATATCCAGTCGATGAATCAGCAGATCGCCGCGGCGGCCGAGCAGCAAAGCGCGGTAGCTGACGAGATCAGCCGCAGCGTGGTCAACGTGCGCGATGTCGCCGAGCAGAGCGCCACCGGCAGCGATCAGACCGCCGCTTCCAGTATCGAGCTGGCGCGGCTGGGCAATGAGCTGCAGGTGCTGGTCAGCCGTTTCCAGGTGTAGCCCACCGCGAACGAGGCAGCCAGAAACCTGCCACGCCGGCGCCTAGCGTGCCGGTGCGGTGCCCTGCGCTGGCTGCAATCTCTGTTGTAGCGCGAGTGCCTGCTGGTCTGCCGGGTCCCGCTGCAACAGGGCCTCGATATAGTGCTGCGCCAGTTCCTGCCGGCCATGGCGCAGGGCGAAGCTGGCGCCGGTCCATAACAGATCGCGGTTGTGGGGGTGGCGCTGGCTGGCGAGGCGCAGGATCTCCAACGCCTCGTCGGGGTCCGACGGCTCCAGCGCCACCGCCAGCACGTATCCCGTACGTGGCTCTTCCGGTTGCAGCTCCCAGGCCCGCCGCAGATGCGTCATCGCCGTATCGCGCTGCTGTTGGCGCACCAGCGACAGCCCCAGCGCGTAATGCAGCATGCCTTCGCCTGGCAACTGCTCCAGCGCTTCGCCCAGCAAGCGTTCTGCGGCCTGCTCACGGCCCTGGGCGCGGTACAGGTCAGCCAGGTTCAGGTAGTTCGCAGCCTCCAGCGGGGCGATCTCGATGGCCTGACGCCAGGCCTGCTCCGCCTCATCGATGCGGCCCTGGCGCAAACGCAGCATGCCCAGTTGGCCCTGGTGGCTGGAGCGCTCGGCATGCAATGCCAGCTCCTCTTCATACTCGCGCAGTGCACGCTCGTAGGCCGGCTGATGTGCCGGCGACAGATCGACATCCACCAGCATACTGGCAGCCAGCGAGCGCAGGCTACGCAGCGGATCAGCCAGCAGCGGCGCCAGGTAGTGCTGGCGCAGCGCCGCCGGGCTATCATCCAGCGCACGGATGCTGCCCAGTCGCACCAGTGGGTCGGGGTCTCGCAACCCCTTGGCCGCAGCCTGCTGCTGCGCCTGGCCGAGCTGCGGTTGCAGCCGCTGCGCTGCACTGCCGCGCACTATCGGTGCCAGTTGCGGATCGTTGACCAGGGTCGCCAGATCCTGCTGCGCTGCCGGCAGACCCTGGTCGGCGGCGGCGATGGTGGTCGCTGGGGAAGCCTGTTGCCAGCGACCCTCCGGGAACCAGCCGGCAATCTGCTGCGCGGCCCAGTCCGGCTCGCGGTCGGTATGACAGCCGGTGCAGGCATCCGGGGTGCCCAGTTGCCGGGCCAGATCGGGGCGCGGTACGGCAATGTTGTGGTCGCGGCGCGGGTCGATGACCATATAGGTACGCTCCGGCATATGACAGCTGACACACTGGGCGCCGCTCGAATCGGCAGCATGGAAATGATGCGTGGGTCGATCGAACTCTATCGGCAGGTGGCAGCTGCTGCACAGCGCATTGCCCTCGGCACGCAGCGCCTGGCTGTGTGGCTCGTGGCAGTCACTGCAGGTAACCCCGGCGGCATGCATCCGGCTCTGGGCGAAACTGCCGCTGATGAACACTTCCTCGCGCTGCTGGCCATCGGCAAAGTACAGCGGATCGCTGAGCAGTTCGGGACGGTAGAAATCCAGCAATGGCAGGCCGGCGTGATAGCCCTCGGCAGTAGCACTGCGCAACGAGTGGCATTGGGCGCACACCTGCTGTTCCTTGTCCGTGCTCAGCGGCACGCTGCGCCGCGCGGTTACCCGTTCCAGTTCATGCAGCCAATGCATGCCCTGGCGCTCATCCAGCAGCAGCGTCAGCCCCTTGTCCGGCCATTCCTGCCCCTGCGTCCATTGCAGATGCCGACTGCCCGGCCCATGACATGCCTCACAGCCCACCCCCAGCTCCGACCACTCAGCGGCGAAGCTCTGCGTCTGCGCATCGAAGCCCTTGCGGTAATCGGTAACGTGGCAGTCGGCACACATGAAGTTCCAGTTCTGCGCCGGGCCGGTCCAGTGCAGGGGGCTGTCATGCCGCACCTGCTCATCCGGATACAGATGGAACCAGCGCTGGCCTCCCGCCGCCTGCGGCCGGGTATCCCAGGCGATCGACAGGGCCTGCAGGCGGCCACCACCCAGATCGACCAGGTACTGCTGCAGCGGATCCAGACCGAAGGTGTACAGCACCTCGTATTCGGTCAGCTGTCCGTCGGCACCGTCGGTGGTGACGAAATAACGCCCGTC
Organism: Pseudomonas sp. MYb185; assembly: GCF_002979975.1. Taxonomy (GTDB): domain Bacteria; phylum Pseudomonadota; class Gammaproteobacteria; order Pseudomonadales; family Pseudomonadaceae; genus Halopseudomonas. The sequence continues at coordinate 6,088 of NZ_PCQD01000020.1, forward strand.
GCGCTGCTGGAAACGTGAAACGATGCCGGCATATTCGAAGCGGCTGTCGTTGAAGTCCGCCAGCACCGTCTCGGCACTGGCATGGGCCATGGCATGGGCATGCTGGGAGTCCCGCCAGGCCTGATGCTGCTCGGTATGGCAGCCGGCACAGCTGGCGCTGCCGATGAAGTCTGCCGGCGTCTGGTTGCGGACCACTGGCGGTGCAGGCGTTTCAGCCGGGACGACCGCGGCTGGCTTGCCGGGACGATACTGGTTGGCAAAGTAGCTCGCCAACGCCAGCAGCAATACGGCGACAGTCAGTGCCAGCCAGCGCCGCCATCTGCGGGGGATATGCTCGGATACGGCCATGATGCGGTCCGATTATTATTGGGCTGGACGAATAGTGCCTGCCCTACAAGCCAAGCGCCAGCCTTGAGGGCGAAGAATTGCGCTCTGACGCAAGCACCGACCGCTATCGCCCAGACCGATACTCGTGACCTTGAAGAAATGCCTGCTTATGCCCTGCTCCCGCGTCGGTCAGGCAAACCGCACGCTGCAACTGCCGAGTCCATCGATGATTACCTTCAGGTTGTCGCCGGCCGCCACCGGCACCACGCCCGACAGCGCCCCGGACAGGACCACCTCGCCAGCCTTGAGCCCCATGCCCCTCTGCCCCAGCGCATTGGCCAGCCAGGCCACGGCGTTTGCCGGCGAGTCCAGGCAGGCACTACCCACACCGGTACCGGCTACAGCGCCGTTCTTCTCCAGTACCATGCCGCAGCTCGCCAGATCCACCTGCTGCGGGTCAACCCACTGGTCTCCCAGCACGAACATACCGCAGGATGAATTATCCGCCACGCTGTCCTGAATCCTGATCTGCCAGTTACGAATGCGCGTATCGATAATCTCGAAACACGCCATGACGCCCTTGGTCGCCCGTAGCACATCGGACGCCGTCACTCCGGGGCCAGCCAGGTCCTCCTGCAACAGGAAGGCAATCTCGCCTTCGACCAGGGGCTGGTTCAGCGTTGCCATCTCGATACATCCACCCGACTTCACCAGCATGCGATCGGTGAGCACGCCGAAGTTGGGTTGATCGACCTTCATCCGTTCCATCGCCTTGCGGCTGGTGGCACCGACCTTCCAGCCGACAATATGTTCACCCTGGTCTACCCGGCGCGCCATCAGGCGCTGCTGCACCTGGTAGGCATCCCCAAGGCTCATGTCGGCAAAACGACTGGTCAGCGGGTCGACCATGCTGGGCGAGGTCAGGGCGAGATACAGTTCATCACCCAGTTCATTGATCAGGGATTGCTCCATTGCATACTCCGGAAACCGGCCTGGCTTCAGCTAAATGATGATTGCGCCTGGTCGCTGATGTTGCGAGAGGGGTCAGGCCCTGGCCCGCTCCTCATCAACCAGCTCTTTCTTCGACAGTTTGCCCACCGGCGTGCGCGGCAGCGCCGCGCGAATCTCCATTGCCGCCAGGCGCTCATGCTTGCCCAGACGCGGTGCAAGGAAGGTTTGCAGTTCATCGAAACCCAGCTCCGGCGCACCCGCCTTGAGCTTGATGAATGCCTTGGGCGCCTGACCACGGTAAGGGTCGTCGATGCCGATCACCGACACCTCCTCCACCGCCGGGTGTTCGTAGATAGCCTCCTCGATCACCCGCGGATAGACGTTGTAGCCGCTGCAGAGAATCATGTCCTTGGTACGGTCGACGATATACAGCCACCCCTGCTCGTCCATGTAACCGACATCCCCGGTGCGCAGGAAACCATCCTCGGTCATGGCCTCGGCGGTGGCGTCGGGGCGCTTCCAGTAGCCGGAAGTGACATTCGGCCCGGCAATGCAAACCTCACCGCGCTCGCCGGGCGGCAAGCTTCCAGCGGAGCCGTCCAGCGGCGCGATGCGGATGGTTGCCCCCGGCACCGGCATGCCGCAGGAGCCGGGGTGCGGCTCGGCGTCCCTGGGAGTGAAGGTGCCGGTGGTGGTGGTCTCGGTCATGCCCCAGCCTTCGCGCAGGGCGCAGCCGGCCATGTCCGAATAGCGCTGCTGCACCTCCAGCGGCAGCGGCGCACCACCGGAGTTGCACAGTTTGAGCGAGGTCAGGTCCAACTGCGCGGTCAGCGGGTGGGCCAGCAGGCCGATGAACATGGTCGGCACGCCGGGAAAGGTGGTGATGCGGTTTTCGTGGATTTCCCGCAGAACCGTCTCGGCGTCGAAGCGCGGGTGCAGATAGACTTCCGCCGCCATGCGCACACTGAACAGCATGTTGATCATCAATGCGTAGATATGGAACGGCGGCAACACGGCCAGCACCCGCTCCTGGCCCGCCTGCAGCGACTCATCCAGGATCGCCTGCAACTGGGAGCAGCTGGCGGTGAGGTTGGCGTGGGAGAGCATCGCGCCCTTGGGCGCGCCAGTGGTGCCGCCGGTGTACTGCAGCACGGCCAGGGTCGCGGCGGGATCATCCAGCGGGTGGGCGATAAAGCCGCCGTCGTTATCCAGCAGGCCGGCAAAGGAGCTGATATGGCTGCCCCACTCCACCGCCACCGAGGGCCCCAACTGGCCGGCTTGCTCCGCGCTGACCGGCCCGCAGAACTCCGTCAGTTGACCGACTATCAGCCCCTGAAGACGGCTGTTGTGCACCAGGTCGGCCATTTTCGGATACAGACTGGCCAGATCCAGAGTCAGCATGAAGTCGGTCTGACTGTCTTCAATCTTGTGCGCCAGCGTACGCTCGGCATCCAGCGGTGAATAGTTGACGACCGTGCCACCGGCCCGCAACACGCCAAGAAAAGCGATGAAGTAGTGTGGGCAATTGGGCAGATACAACCCCACATGCACCCCCGGGCCGACGCCCAGGCGTTGCAGACCGCAGGCGGCACGCTTGACCAGGTCGTCCAGCTGCCGGTAGGTCAACTTGTGGCCGAGGAAGTCGATCGCCGGACGCTCGGCAAAGGCTGCGACAGCCTGGTCCAGCAGAGCCCACACCGGGCCTGTCGGCAATTCGGCATCCCAGCGCATGCTGTGGGGGTAGGAGTCCAGCCAGCGTAATTGCGCACTCGCGTTCATGACACGCCTCCTCGGCTTGATTGTAATTATTGCCCCAGACCCTAACGCTCCACGCTCCCGGTGCAAAGGCAAATCCAGCACGTATATGGCCGGCCATAGACCGAACCGGCATACCAGGAAAGATAACTGCGCTCAGGCTGAAGTCGCTGCGCCATGCCGATAACCTGCCCCTTCCTCGCTTGGCAATACTGACCGCCCAATAACAATAAAGATGGTCTTTTGCCATGCGAACCTTGATCACTGCCTTATCCGTTCCCGCATTCCTGCTTGTCGGCGCCGTGAGCCCGACTGCCCAGGCGCAGGCCGCCAACCCGATGGAGAACAGCCGCCCGTTCCCGGCCGGCCCCTCCCGGCAGATGGAAAACTATCGTTTTCTGGAGGACCCGGCCAAACGTACCGACCCTCTGGATGCCTGGCGCTATCACCGCCTTGGCGATAGCTCCTGGCTGCAGCTGGGTGGCGAGCTGCGCTACGCCTTCACCTCCACCGACAATGTGGCTTTCGACATTGCCGGCCAGGGTGATGACAACTACATCCAGCAACGCGCCCAGGTCCATGCCAGTCTGCACCTGTGGGACAACCGGCTGCGCACCTTCGTGCAACTGCAGAATACCCGCAGCTGGAATCAGCAGTTGCCCAGCCCCCGCGATGAAAGCCGCAACGATGTCGCCCAGGCATTCGTTGACGCCAACTTCACTCTCGGACAGTTGAAAACCACCACTCGCCTTGGTCGACAGGAGGTGCAGTACGGGCAGGGTGCGCTGTTCAATATCGGTGAACAGCCCAACGTGCGCCTGGCCTTCGATGGCGCCCGGGTCATGCTCGGCAATCCCGGGGGGCGTCAACTGGATCTGCTGGCGCTGCGTCCGGTCGGCTACGACTTCGACAGTTTCGACGATGGCACCGACAACAACACCCACATTCTGGGGGCCTATGCCAGCCTGCCCTGGGCGCCCCGCCGCGGCATCGATATCTACGGCTTCGCCCGGGAAATGGATGAACGTACCTATCAGGGTTTCAGTGGCAAGGAGGAGCGCTACACGGTCGGCACCCGCCTGTTTGGCCAGCACGAGCGTCTGGACTGGAACTGGGATCTGATGCTGCAGAGTGGCGAGCATGCCAACCGGGACATCCGGGCCTGGGGCATACGCACCGACAGCGGCTATACCTTCGATTCACCGGCACAGATTCGCCTTGGCCTGCATCTGGATGCGGCCAGTGGCGGAGACCCGCTGTCAGCCTCGAAGACCCGCACCTTCGATGCCCTCTATCCACGCAACGGCACCTACGGCGAGGCCAACGTCACCACCATGGCCAACCTGATTCTCGCTGGGCCATCGCTGAACTTCAAACCCGCCCGCACCATCGAGGTGATCTCATCCATCATGCAGACCTGGCGTGAATCCACCGATGACTACGTCTATCTGCCGGGCATGCGGCCGCTGGCCGCCACCCTGAACAACGCGGAGCGCGAGATAGGCACCACCTACCAGTTCACCGCCCGCTGGCAACCCAACCCCAACTTCAATATCGACCTGCACATGATGCATCTCGATGCGGGCGGAGCGATCACCAAAGCCGGCGGTGACGACATCAATACCATCGTGCTGCGTACCGCCGTGCGCTTCTGAGGTAGTTATCAACCCAAACCTGGCGGGTATTTCCGCCAGTTTCTCAAGCAATCAAGGAAGTCTCCCATGAAAATAAAAAGACTCGGCTGGGCTGTGTGCATGTCGGCACTGATCGGCGTCTCGGCGCAGGCCAATGACAAGCAACCCAACTTTCTGATCATCATGGCCGATGATCTCGGCTACAGCGATCTCGGCAGCTATGGCGGGGAAATTGCCACTCCCCACCTGGACGCCCTGGCCAGCGAAGGCCTGCGGCTGACCAGCTTCCATACCGCACCAACCTGCTCCCCCACCCGCGCCATGCTGATGTCCGGCACCGATAGCCATATCGCCGGACTGGGCAACATGGCCGAGCTGGTGCAACCCTTCCAGGTGGACCAGCCGGGCTATGAGGGCTACCTCAATGACAGGGTCGCCAGCCTGGCGGAAGTGCTCCAGGATGGCGGCTACAGCACCTATACCGTCGGCAAATGGCATCTGGGCCGTAGCGAGGAACTGAGTCCGAAGGCGCGCGGCTTTGATCGCTCCTACATTCTGGTCCAGGGGGGCGCCAGCCATTTCGATGACCAGATGGCGATCATCAGCGTCGATCCCAAGGCCATCTACCGTGAAGACGGCAAGCAGGTGAGCGTGCCCGACGGTTTCTTTTCCAGCCAGTTCTATACCGACAAGCTGATCGAGTACATCGAGGCCGACCGGCGGAGCGGCAAGCCGTTCTTCGGTCTGCTGTCCTATACCGCCCCGCACTGGCCACTGCATGCGCCGGATGAGTGGTTGCAAAAGTATGAGGGCCGTTATGCGGCAGGCTATGAGGCTATCCGCCAGGAGCGCCTGGCGCGCATGAAGCAGATGGGGCTGGTGGCGGCGGATGCGGCAGCCAACGTACCCATGCAGGGCGTGCTGCCGGACTGGGAGCAGTTGACCGACGAACAGAAGTTGCGTGAGGCACGCAGCATGGAAGTCTACGCCGCCATGGTCGACAACATGGACCATCATATCGGGCGCGTCATCGACTATCTGAAGCAGACCGGCGAGTACGATAACACCTTCATCCTGTTCCTTTCCGATAACGGTGCCGATGGCAACAGTCCGCTGGGCCTGCCGGGCAATGATGTGTGGATGAAGGAAGCCTTCGATAACAGCCTGGAGAACATGGGGCGCAAGGGATCCTACATCGACTACGGTGCCCAGTGGGCGCAGGTCAGTGCGACCCCCTTTCCGTTTTTCAAGGGCCTGACCACGCAGGGCGGGATACAGGTACCGGCGATCATTCGTCATCCGACAGTCAGCAAGCCAGGCAGCATCAATAACGAGGTGGCACATATCATGGATGTGATGCCGACGCTGCTCGACCTGGCCGGTATCCAGCCCCCGCCGGGCACCTTCCGAGGCCGCGAAGTCGCGCCACTGCAAGGTGTATCCATGCTGCCACTGCTGCAGGACAAGGCCATGCCGGAACGGGCCATCGGCTGGGAGCTGTTCGGCCGCAAGGCGCTGCGCAAGGGCGACTGGAAGATCCTGAACATGAGCGCCCCCTACGGCAACGCAGATTGGCAGCTGTACAACCTGGCCGATGATCCCACCGAGGCCACCAACCTGGCCGCCAGCCAGCCCGGAAAGCTGAAGGAACTGCTTGGGGATTGGGACGAATATGTCGCACGCAACAACGTACTGAGTGGCGAATTCAATATCCGTTACGGCTTCGAAACCTGCCTGTTCGAATACTGTTTCAAATAGTCCCCCCGCCAAGGCTGCCCGATCGGGCAGCCTTCTGCTTTCCAGCGAGAGTCAGTCAACGGCATGCAGCGCGAAATGCAGACCAGCGGAATCAGAAGAACCGCGCCAGGGTCTGCGATGGCAGCTCACCGAAGGCCTGCTTGTAAGCCGTGGTGAAGTGGCTGGGCTGGGAAAAGCCCAGGCGGTAGGCCAGCTCGGCCAGTTGCACATCACCCGGCCGCGCCTTGCGCAGGCAATCCCGCGCGGCCTTCAGCCGACACTGCTGCAAGTAGCGCTGCGGACTGGTCTGCAGCTTATCGCGAAACGCCTGTTCCAGACTGCGACGACTGACGCCACTGATGCGCACCAGTTCCTCCAGCGACCACGGCTGCTCCAGATGCTCATGGATGTATTCGACAGCTCGCTTGAGCCCACCTGGCAGAATATGCCGTTCTGGCAGACTTCGCAGCGCCGGCACCAGATGCAGCAGGTTTTCACAGAACAGCGACTGCAGCTGCCGCTGCGCTACCGGCAGGCTCAACAGTCCCTGCCCCTGGCGGAACTCGGCATCGGTCAACCTCAGCAGATTGCCGAGACTGACCAACGCCGGATGCTCCTGCTCGATGTACAGAACCCGTTCGACGACCGAGGGAATACCCATCTCGTACTCGGCCTCAAGGTGACTGCGCAGCAGGCGGTTATCCAGGGCAATGACAATGGCCTGGGTACCATCACGCCAGATCACATCGACTTCGTGGCCCGGAGCGAACAGGATCATTCCTCCGGCCTTTACCTGCCGATCCGCGCGCAGGTCGACGATACCGCCTGCCAGCGGCAGGATTCCGTGCCAGCAGGCCAGCGGCGTGGAGCGGACCGACACCGCATCTCCCCAGCAGGCACCGAACAGCTTGATTTCGGGCAGCGTTCGCAGGTTGAACAGAATATCTGCCCGTGCCCCACGTTTCTGCGGGCTGACGATACGTGACTCGCTGAGATTGCCATTGAGTGTGGCCGCGGCTTCCTCATAACTTCGCGAGGCCAGTATGGTTCCGGGTGCAAAGGGCAGCCGTTGCGGTGAATGGTGGGCAAGCATGGATACCTTCCTGATCTTATTTTTATGTACTGCGGCAAGAAAATACTATCTGCAGCGCCGAGTTTCCCATCATTGAAACAGACAGACGGTCGGTGGCCCGACACGCCCATTGACTTATCTCCCTCCCAGCATCGAAATGGCCTGCAGTCCCGCCTCGGCGCAGGCTTCGTCCTGCTCCTCGGAGCCACCGGATACGCCGATGCCACCCACACAGTCACCGTCGACGAGAACGGGCAGCCCGCCGCCGAACACCACCAGCCGGTGCCGCTGGGGAAAGCCCAGGCGCATGCCTTCGTTATCGCCCATCACGCTTACCCACTGACCAGTGGGGAAGCCGAAGCCAGCGGCAGTGTAGGCCTTGTCGGTGGCGATGTCGGCGGAATGCAGAAACGAGCCGTTCATGCGCAGAAAGGCCAGGGTATTGCCGCCCCGATCCACCACCGCCACATTGATACGAATACCCAGCTCTCCGGCATGGGCGACGGCAGCCTGTACTGCTTGCAGGGCAGCATCCCAGCGCAGACTGGGCTCGAGCACGGTTGCACTCATTCATGACTCCCGATAAGACAGCGCCGCAGGCAGTGAGCTGCCCGCGGCGCTGATTCTCTTCTACCTCTTCAGTTTGCTCGCCGGTTCGCCGCCGATACCGAAGTGTGTTTTGGGCATCTCACTGATAATCACCCGGATGCTCGGCATGGGTGCATCCAGTGCCCGGGCAATGGCTTCGCTGACTTCGCGGATCAGGCGTTCCTTCTGCTCGTCACTCCGGCCTTCCAGTATGTGCAGTTGTGCAATGGGCATGATGACTCCTCAGACAAAGCGGGCCGAAATGCTGCCCAGCCCCTGATAACGTACGGTGATGTTGTCCCCCGGCTTGACCGCGATGGCCGCGGTGATGCCGCCGGTCATGATGAAGGTTCCCGCCGGAATATACTGGTCGCGCTCAGCCAGCAGGTTGGCCAGCATGGCCACGCTGGAGGCCGGGTGCCCAAGCACCGCCGCGCCGGCACCGACCTCGACGATCTCGCCATTGCGCTCGACCACCACGCCCAGGGTGCGCAGGTCGACATCCGCGGCATTGGCCATCTGCCCGCCGGTGATGAAGCGCGTGGACGAGGCGTTGTCCGCCACCACCGAGATCATGTCGAACTGGAAGTTCTGGTAACGCGAGTCGATCACCTCCACCGCCGGGATAATGAAGTCGGTCGCCGCCAGCACATCACCGATATGGCAGCCCGGGCCTTTCAGCGGCGCCTTGGTGACGAAGGCGATCTCCGCCTCGATCTTCGGGTGGATCAGCTTCGAGGTATCCACCACGCCGCCATCCGGCACGCTGAAGTAGTCGGACAGGAAACCGTAGATCGGTACTTCCACGCCCATCTGCGCCATCTTGGCCCAGGAGGTCAGGCCCATCTTCAGGCCGATGGTCTTGTTGCCACGGGCCTCCTTGCGACGGCGGATCTCCCACTGCACGTCATAGGCATCGGCAAAGGTCATGTCCGGGTACTGGCCGGTAACCTTGGGAATCTCAAAGGCTTCCAGCTCGGCCGCTTCGATATGCTCGGCCAGGGCCAGCATCTGTTCCCTGCTCAGGGTGCGTTCACCAACGGTACTCATGCTTGTTGCTCCTTTCGGGTGGCCAGCAGATCCAGCGCCACATCCACGATCATGTCTTCCTGGCCACCGACCATACGGCGCTTGCCCAGTTCGACCAGTATGTCCACGGTCTTCAGACCGTATTTGTCCGCCGCCACCTCGGCATGGCGCAGGAAGCTCGAGTACACCCCGGCATAGCCGAGGGCCAGAGTTTCCCGGTCCACCCGCACCGGCCGATCCTGCAATGGCCGGACGATGTCATCGGCCGCGTCCATCAGCGTGTACAGGTCGGTGCCGTGATTCCAGCCGAGGCGCTCGGCGGCGGCGATAAACACTTCCAGCGGCGCATTGCCGGCACCGGCGCCCATGCCGGCCAGGCTGGCATCGATACGGTCGCAGCCCTCCTCCACCGCGACGATGGAGTTGGCCACGCCCAGGCTCAGGTTGTGGTGGGCATGCATGCCGGTCTGGGTCTCGGGCTTGAGTACATCCTTCAGTGCCCTGAAGCGGTCGCGGATATCCTGCATGCCCATGGCACCGCCCGAATCCACCACGTACAGGCAGGTGGCACCGTAGTCTTCCATCAGCTTGGCCTGCTGGGCCAGGCCCTGCGGGGTCTGCATATGGCTCATCATCAGGAAGCCGACGGTGTCCATGCCCAGCTTGCGGGCATGCTCGATATGCTGCTTCGACACATCCGCCTCGGTGCAGTGGGTAGCCACCCGCACGATGCGCGCGCCGGCACGGTAGGCATTGTCCAGATCGTGGGTAGTGCCGATGCCGGGCAACAGCAGGGTGGCGATCTGCGCATGGCTGATGACATCGGCCACCGCTTCGATCCACTCCAGATCGGAGTGGGCGCCGAAGCCATAGTTGAAGGACGAGCCCTGCAGCCCGTCGCCGTGGGCCACTTCGATGGAGTCGACCCGGGCCTTGTCCAGCGCGCGGGCGATGTCCTGCACGTTCTGGATCGAATACTGGTGACGGATGGCATGGCTGCCATCGCGCAGGGTCACGTCGGAGATATAGAGTTTCTTGCCGGGGTTGAAGCTCATGCGGCACCTCCTGCAGTGAGCATGGACTGGGCCATGCGCTCGGCGGTGGCCAGCGCCGCCGAGGTCATGATGTCGAGGTTGCCGGCGTAGGCCGGCAGGTAGTGCGCGGCGCCTTCGACTTCGAGGAAGATCGAGGTCTTCAGCCCGCTGCGCGGACCGACACCAGGCACATTGACCGGGGCGGATTCAGGAATCACGTCGAACTGTACTTGCTGCTTGAGGCGATAACCCGGCACATAGCGTTGTACTGCAGCGGTCATTTCCTCGACCGAGGCGGCGATCTGCTCCTGGTCGGCCAGTTCCGACAGCACGAATACCGTGTCGCGCATGATCAACGGCGGCTCGGCCGGGTTCATGATGATGATCGCCTTGCCCTTCTGCGCCCCACCGATCACCTCGATGGCCTTGGAGGTGGTCTCGGTGAACTCGTCGATATTGGCCCGGGTGCCGGGGCCGGCGGACTTGCTGGAAATCGAGGCGACGATTTCGCCGTAATGCACCTTGGCGACCCGCGACACGGCGGCAACCATGGGAATGGTGGCCTGACCACCGCAGGTGACCATATTGACGTTGGTCTGGTTGAGGTGCTGTTCCAGATTGACCACCGGCACGCAGTACGGGCCGATGGCCGCCGGGGTCAGGTCGATCATGCGCAGGCCCGGCTTCAATTCCCGCAGCAGTGCATCGTTGCGCACATGGGCACCGGCGCTGGTGGCATCGAACACGAAGTCGATATCGGCGAACTCCGGCATCTGCGCCAGGCCGTCCACACCCTGGTGGGTGGTGGCCACGCCCATGCGGGCGGCGCGGGCCAGGCCATCGGATTCAGGATCGATACCGACCATCACGGCCATCTCGATATGCTGCGCGTTGCGCAGGATCTTGATCATCAGGTCGGTGCCGATATTGCCCGAGCCGATGATCGCGGCTTTGAGTTTCTTGCTCATGGTTGTGTTTCCTCAATAGGATCAGGCAAAGCGCACACTGCAACTGCCGATGCCGCCAATGGTCACGCTCAGGTTGTCACCGGCAGCCACCGGCACCATGCCCGACAGCGCACCGGACAGGATCACCTCTCCGGCCTTGAGGCTCATGCCCAGGCTGCCCAGGGTGTTGGCCAACCAGGCCACCGCATTGACCGGCGAGCCCATGGTCGCGCCGCCGGCACCGGTGCCGACCACCGCGCCGTTCTTCTCCAGCAGCATGCCGCAGGTCACCAGATCCAACTGCCGCGGGTCGATCAGCTGGTCGCCGAGCACGAATACGCCACAGGAGGCGTTGTCCGCCACGGTGTCCTGGATCTTGATCTGCCAGTCACGGATGCGCGAGTCGACGATCTCGAAGCAGGCCATCACGCCCTTGGTGGCGCGTAACACATCGGCCACGGTCACCCCGGGGCCGGCCAGATCTTCCTTCAGCACGAAGGCAATCTCGCCCTCGGCCTTGGGCTGGATCAGGGTGGATATGTCGATGCACTCGCCCTGGTTGAGAACCATACGGTCGGTGAGCATGCCGAAGTCGGGCTGGTCGACCTTGAGCATGTTCATCACCGCCTGGCTGGTGACGCCGATCTTCTTGCCGATTACCCGCTCACCGTTCTCGATGCGACGGGCGATCAGACGCTGTTGCACCTGATAGGCATCCTCGATGCCCATATCGGCAAAGCGGCTGGTCAGCGGGTCGATCATGCTGGCCGAGGTCAGGGCTCGATACAGCTCATCGCCCAGTTCATTGATTAGGGATTGATCCATTATTGTGCTCCGGAGGCCACATCGGCCTCATTCAGGAAGTTGTCGACCAGCTTGTTGAAGCGGGAGGCATGCTCGATCTGGGTCCAGTGACCGCACTCGCCGAACACATGCAGTTGCGCCCGCTGAATGAGGTTGGCCAGGTCCAGTGACGCCTGCAGCGGAATGACCTGATCCTCGCGACCATGAATGATCAACGTCTCATGCGGTAACCGGCGGATATCCGCTGGATCGCTGGCCAGGCCATCCACCCAGCGCTGCCGCGGCGCCGGGAACATCGCCGTAAAGGACTCCTGGAAGCCCGGGCGAATGCTGGCCTGGTAGCGCAGCTCGGCCAGCTCGTCGGTGACCAGTGCCCGGTCATGGGCAAACACATCCATCAGCCGACGCATGTTGTCGAACGAGGGCTGGTAGCCCCAGACCGCATCCAGGCCGGCGGTCAGCGGAAAGCTGACGCCGACACTGCCCATCAGCACCAGCCGGCGGACCCGCTGCGGATGCTGAATCGCCAGCGCCAGGGCCAACGCGCCGCCGAACGAGTTACCCACCAGGTCGGCCTGCTCGATCGCCAGGGCGTCGAGCAGGCCGATGGCGTGATCGACCCACAACTGACGATGGTAATCGGGTAGCTCCGGACGGGCGCTGTAGCCAAAACCCAGCATGTCCGGTGCTATCACCCGACGGCTTTTCGCCAACGCCGGTATCGCCAGCCGCCAGTTGGCCCAGGCGGTGACACCCGGCCCCGAGCCGTGAATCAGCATGACCGGGAAACCCTCGCCCTGGTCGTGGTAATTGGTGGCGTAGCCGTTGGCCTGGATGCTGAGGCCGATTTCGGGACTGTTCGGTTCTGCGTTCATGACAGGACTCACAACTTGATACAGACGTTTTTCATCTCGCTGTAGAACTCCAGCGAATGCACACCGCCCTCGCGACCGATACCCGATTGCTTGCTGCCACCGAAGGCGGTGCGCAGATCGCGCAGGAACCAGCTGTTGACCCAGACGATGCCGGCTTCCAGCTGACCGCTGACGCGGTGGGCCCGGGACACGTTCTCGGTCCACAGGGTGGCGGACAGGCCATAGGGCAGGCTGTTGGCCAGTTCGACGACTTCCTCCTCCGTATCGAACGGACGGATATGGCAGCAGGGCCCGAAGATCTCCTCGGTCACCACCGCCGAGTCATCCGCCAGACCGGTCCAGATGGTCGGCTGGACGAAAGCGCCGTTGGCCAGCTCACCGGGCATCTGCGGTACACCGCCACCGGTGACCACGGTGGCGCCATCCTCGACCGCCTTGCGGTAATAGGACAGCACCTTGTCGCGGTGCTTGTGACTGACCAGCGGCCCCATGTTGGCGCTGGCATCGTTCGGCTCACCGACCTTGAGACTCTCCGCCCCGGCCTTGAGGCGGGCGACGAACTCGTCGAAGATCGGCCGCTGCACGTACACCCGCTCGGTACCCAGGCAGACCTGGCCGCAGTTGAGGAAGGCCGAACGCATGGTGCCCTCGATGGCCTTGTCCAGGTCGCAGTCGGCGAACACCACACTGGCGTTCTTGCCGCCCAGCTCCAGCGACACCTGACGTACGCCCTTGGCCGCGGCGCGCATGATGATCTCGCCGGTGCGTGTTTCACCGGTGAAGGTCACCCCATCCACGTCCGGGTGCTCGGTGAGGAAGGCACCGGCCGAATCGCCACCGAAACCATGCACCACGTTGTAGACGCCATCCGGCACACCGGCATCCTTCATCACCTGCCCCAGCAAGGCAGTGGTGGTGGGCGTTTCTTCCGAGGGCTTGACCACCACGGTGTTGCCACAGGCCAGTGCCGGGCCGACCTTCCAGGTCATCAGCAGCAGCGGCAGGTTCCATGGGCTGACCACCGCGATCACCCCCTTGGGCCGGCGTACCGCGTAGTTGATCGCGCCCGTACCATCCGGGGTGGCCATCTCGAAGGCCTCGGTGGAGACGTTCTTGATCAGGTCGGCGAACACCTTGAAGTTGGCGGCGCCGCGGGGGATATCCACATGACTGGCCATGGCCTTCGGCTTGCCGGTGTCCTGGCACTCGGCTTCCAGGAACTCATCGAAGCGGGCGTTGATACCGTCAGCTACCCTGTGCAGGATCGCCGCCCGCTCATCGATGGTCATCCTGCCCCAGGGGCCTTTCAGTGCCGCGCGGGCAGCCCTGACGGCAGCATCCACTTCCTCGCGACCTGCCTCGTGGACCTGGGCGATGAGCTGGCCGTTGACCGGGTTGACGTTGTCGAACATCCGGCCACTGGCGGAGCCAACGTATTCGCCATTGATGTAATGCTTGATTTCTTTCATAGCTGCACGGCTCTCGATTGTTCAGGTCAATACGGTGAGGAAGCGCTCATTGAGCTGGCGGTCGTGATAGAAGATCGCCTTGCCCAGTTCGTTCGCCGTCCAGGTCACCGGCTTGTGGTCGGGATAGATGTAGTCACCACCGGCAAACACTTCATTGCGATTGCCCGACGGGTCGAAGAAGTAGATGGTCTTGCCATGGGTCAGCCCATGGCGGGTCGGACCGATATCGATGGAGGTGTCGGTCATGGAGATCAGGTCGGCGGCACGCAGCACGTCCTCCCAGGTGTCCAGGAAGAAGGACGCGTGGTGGAACTGGTTCTTCTGCGGGCTGAAGATGAAGGCCACATCGTGGGCCTTGTTGGTCAGGGTCATGAACTGCGCGACCCGCTCGCCGTTCTCGTCGATGACCTGCTCGGCCAGATAGAAGCCCAGCACGTTGACCAGCAGGTCGTAGGTGGCCGGCAACTCGTCGCCATACAGCAGGCAATGGTCGAAGCGTACCGCACGCATGCCACGCAGGCCGCGCGGCCAGGCTTCCGGATTGATCTCCTGGATGCCCCACTTGCCGGTGTACTCCTTCTCCGCATACAGCTCGAAGGTATGCCCGCTGGGCAGCTGGAAGCTGACGCGACGACCACAGCCGTTCAGTTCGCCGGCGGGAATATTCTCGACCAGGCAGCCCCACTCACGCAGCTCCTGCTCCAGACCCTGCAGGGTTTGCTCGTCGACCACCTTGAAGCCCATGAAGTCCATGCCCGGCTCATCGGCCTGGCGCAGCACCACGGAGAACTTGTCGACTTCGGTCCAGGCCTTGAGATAGACCCGCCCCTGCTCATCGCGATCGGTTTCGATCAGGCCAACCAGACCACAGTAGTGTTCCACTGCCTTGTCCATGTCCAGCACGCGAATCTGGACATGCCCGGGACGCATTACACCTTTTTTCATGACACTCACCTCATTGAATTTATTATTGAATTTGCTGCTGGGTCATGACCGGCACATCAGATGGCCGGTATTCGAACGTCAGATCACTCAGCGGATACACCCGGCAGGCCAATACCTGACCCCGGCAACGCGCCTCGCCGTTCACATGCTTCTTGCTCATCGGCCCACACTCGAACGCGCCACTGCATATCTGCACCTTGCACAGGCCGCAGCCGCCGCCACGGCAGCCGACGGGAATGGCGCACTTGCCGGTCTGCTCCATGGCCTTGAGCAGTGACTGCCGGGGCTGGCAGCGGAACCGTCGGCCGGTGGCCAACTCGGTAATCTCGAATGTGTCAGTCTTCATTGTTGTTCTCGACTGCTGTTCATCATCGGTTGTCCCAGTCTGCGGGGGATCACCGGGCCCGTGCTATCGAACCGGCGCAGGCGCTGGTGTGCCCGCGCAGGTTTCAGATGCGCTTGAACAAGGCCGAGCGCTGGACCTCACCGGCGCCGTCGGCAGCGGTGTAGAAGCGCTCCATGAAAATGTCGCGCTCGAACAGCCGGCCTTGCATCAGGGTGGTGATGGCGGCATCGATCATCGGTGGCGGCCCGCACAGGTACGCCTTGTGGCCAGTGAAGCGACCGTCGAAGTGCTGCTTCGCCGCGTCGTGCACGAAGCCACGAAAGCCACTCCACTGGGTATCTTCCGCCGCCTGACTGAGCGCCGGTACATAGGTGAAGTTGGCGTGCTCGGTCGCCAGGCGTTCGAACAGGTCGCTGTTGTACAACTCGGCGCGGTTGCGCGCACCCTGGAACAGGGTGATCTGTCGGGCATCCCCCTGCTCCAGCAGATCCAGGATCATCGACTGGGGGCTGGACAGGCCCGAACCACCGGCGATGAAGATCAGATCCCCCGGCTGCGACGTTCGCACGAAGAACATTCCGTAGGGACCGGAGATGTGCAGCCGGTCACCAACCTTGAGCTGTTGATGTACCCAGGTGGTAGCCGCGCCGCCTTCGACCCAGCGCACATGCAACTCCACCTCGTCCGGCCGGCTCGGCGGATTGGCCAGCGAGAACGCCCGACTACCCTCGATGCCCGGCAGCTCCAGGTTGACGTACTGTCCGGACTGGAAGGTCATCGGCCGGTCGAGTTTCAGGTGCACGCCCTTGATGGTCGGCGACAGATCGACCAGCGCCGTGACGGTAGCCTGGTAGTCTTCGACCGCATGCCCTGCGAAGTCCTCATCCACATCGATATCCGCCTCGATGGTGGCGTCGCTGTGGACCGTGGCGCAGCAGGCCAGCACCTTGCCTTCCTCGCGCTCGACGTCCATCAGGGCAAAGGGCGAGGCCTCGCCGATATCCACTTCGCCCTCGACCACCTGCACCTTGCAGGTGGCGCAGGTCCCGTGGCCGCAGGCGAATGGCAACCACACGCCCTGGCGCAGCGCAGCCTGCAGAATGGTCTGGCCGTCTTCGACGTCGATCTGCTCGCCGGTCGGTTCAATGGTGACGGTGTAGCTCATGGCGATATCCTCAGCTGCAGGAGCCGGCAAGGCCATCGAGGCCGGGGGTGTCCAGACGCAGCATGTCCTTGTGCCGCAGGCCATTGGCCTGCAGGTCAGCGTCGAAGTCGGGCTGGAATGGCTGGCCATTCAGATACCAGACGGCATTGCGCAGGTCGGCCGCGGCGCTATCCGGATGGGCGGCGATAGCCGGGCGCAGTATCTGATCGATCAGCTCGGCAAAGGTCAGGGTCGGCGATACCAGCAGCGCGAAAGGCGAGCAATACATCAGATGGCGGTCCCAGCCGATATACAGCAGCTGGTTGCCATTGAAGTTTTCCTGCCGATCCAGCGGTGCGAACTGGTAGGCGCCTATGGATTTGATGGTCATGGGTTTATCCTCTTGTTCTTGGAATCAGGCTCTGGCTGGCTTGATCAGACCGCACGGGATGGCTGTTCGGTGGCCGGTCTGGCTTTCTGCCAGGCCTGCCAGCGGCGATGGTCCGGCGACCCCAGATACTCGAAATTGTCCTCGCCGATATTGATCCGGTAGTAGTCGCGCACCACGCTTTCCACGTCGCTGCCTTCGCAGTTGCCCTGGTAGATCTGGTGTACCGGCAGCCAGGCCTGCACATACTTCTGCGGCTCGTTGCGGAAGATGTCGCAACAGCCATCGGAACAGAAGTGGTAGCGTTCCCCCTCATGCACATGGCTGCGGTGACTCAGGGTGGTGGGATCGCCAGGCTCGGTGAAGATCACCGGAATCTGACAGACCTGACACAACTGCGGCAGGGTGCCGTTGTAGAAACGCTCGCCCTTTTCCTGCTGCTCGCGCCAGAAGGTGAAACGGGCACGGTAGTATTTGTCGAAGGTCTCGGGATACTTCTCCGACAGCCAGTCCATCTCCTCGTCCGACGGCATCCAGGTATGGAAGTTGGTGGCCTGGCTGTACTGGTAGAAAGTCGCCCAGGTCTGGTGCGATACATGCTGTTTGGCCTCGGCGCACTGCTCGACATATTTCGGCGGTCGGATGCCATAGCGCTCCAGATCCTTGAACAGCGCACCGCCGGCCTGCTCGAAGTAGACTTCCCAGGCCTCGGCCCAGGACATCACCTTGTTCGGCAGCATGTAGTCCATCATCATCCCGACCAGAGACAGCAGCCGGTTGCCACGCCAGAACCACTTGTCGATCCACTGCTGGATGATCGGTACGTTGTCCTCATGCTGCTCCAGCAGGAACTTGATCACCTCCAGCCCCAGGGTCATGTGCCGTGCCTCGTCGGACTGCGCCGAGAAACCGAAGGTCACCGTGGCCATGTCGCCGTTGTAGGCGGCGCCGGACATGAAGGGTACGAACAGCAGGTTGGTCAGCACGTACTCGAAGGAGAACGAGATCGCGGTGAGAAACTCGAAGGGACCGGCCGAACGCGCATCGTCGAAGAACGACTTGGGTACCGACAGGAACCACACCCGGTCATGCATGTGCGAGAAGTCGTGCAGCCCATTGAAGTGCTTGTTGTAGTGACTCATGGCATGCACCTGAGTCTGCACGTGGCGTAGCTCGTCGATCGCCTGCATCTGGCAGGCGACCCGCGCACCCGCTCCGCTGAAGTGCCGGCCAACCCGGGCAAAACCCTGGAACGCCTGGTATTCGCAGGGGCTGATGCCGCCGAGGAAGAGCTTCAGGGCGTTGACATAACGGGCGTCGGAAATACTCTGCTGACCATTGTTCTGGGCGAAGGCATCCAGTACCGCATAGAGTTTCTTCTCTTTCTCGGCCTGGTACTTCCAGTAGGTGTCCATGGTCAGGCGGAACGGATCCTCCCACTTGTCCCAGTCGGTGATCTTGATGCCCTCGAAATGCTCGTAGGGATAGATGTCCTCCTTCTTCTGGTAGCTGGGCTCCCAGTCCAGGTTGCGGGTCAGGTAGTGATATCTGTCCTTGAGACCGAGTTTCTTCTTCTTGATTGTCATGGCATGTTCTCCGATCAGTTCTTCCACTCGAGGACGAAACGCTCGTCGTCCTCGTCGACGTTGCCGCCGATGGTGATTACATCCAGCATCATTTCCTGCACATCCCATTCGCGGCCGAGCTTCTGCTCCATGGTGTCGCGACGGATTTCCAGGCGGCCTTCGGCCTCGATGCGTACCATCGCCGGCTGGCGCTGCACGACCGCGTGGGGGTTGTCTTCGACGATGGCATCCACCAGGTAGCGGGCGTTGTCGTTGTCCTGCAGGGCGATATAAACGAGTGACATGTCTGCTTCCTTTTACTGGTTGAACAGGCCGAGTTTCTTCAGCCGTGCGGCGAACTGCTCCTGAACCTCGGCCAGCGCGTCCTGGCCGGCACTGATCTGCGCCAGCGGCGCCAATGCCTCAATGACCCGCCCCTGCCAATGCTCGACCCAGGTCTCGATCTGCGCACGATTCTCGGCACGCTCGGCAGCGACGGTCTTGACCAGGGCATCCACCCAGCGGGAGGTTTCAGCGAACCAGCTACGCATGAATTCGGTGAGCATGCCGACCGCGCCAGCCCCCTCGGCACTCAGGGTTTCGTCGAACTTCTGATAGATCAGCGGGTACAGCAGGCCATCGCTGATCAGGTTCTGCACCAGCGTCAGCTCGAACCAGTCCTTGATCACCAGGCTGTCCTCCACCAGACGGCGCAGGCCCTGCCATTCGGGAGCGTCCTGCCATAGCTGCCTGGCTGCATCCAGCGACTCGCCAGTGCCACCATCGAGCAGCAACCCGATACGTGACAGGTACTGGGCGATGCCCAGGCGGTCCATGGCATGGAAGATGTGCAACTGGGTAACCGTGGTGCCGAAGGCGTCGGCAGCGATACCACTGTTGTTCATGTTGGCGCCCAGCTCGGCATGGCGCAGCGGTACCAGCACCTGCAGAATGGTCTCGCGCTGGCGCTCGCTCAGGCTTGCCAGCAGTCCGCGCTTCTCGCAGAAGCTATATTCGTGCTCGGTGGTTTCCTGCATCCGGGCACGGGTCTGCACATAGGTGCCGTAGTAGAACTGGCGCGGGTCGACCACGGCATACCAGTCATCCATGTGCAAACAGGTACGCGCTGGGTCATTGAGCAGCTTGTCCGGCTGCCACAACGGTCGATAGTGGAAGTTGGTGGTCGCCTCGAGATCGAAGCTGGCCTCCTGGTAACGGCTGGCCGGCTTGTCGCCAAAGCGTCTGCGAATATGGCTGAAGGTCTGGCGGATCGGCTCCACCGAGTTGGTTTTGATTTCTATGCTCATCTTGACCGTACTCTATTGTTGTTGTGTTGTGCGGGGTCAGGCGGAGGGCGGCAAGCGACTGCCGGCTTCGCCGAAACGCCACTTGACCATGTCCTCGTCGACCTGACGTGCCATGGCCTCATCCATGTGGACGACACGGTTGTGTTTGCAGAATTGAACGAAGGCTGCCTGCGGCAGTACCAGCTCGACGAACAGGTCGGGATGACCAATGGCGAAGTCGAATTCGACGAAACGCGCGTCCGGCTCGCTGCGCACCCGAATCCAGCGGGTCATCTGATCGAAGGTTTGATGTGGTTGGCTCATGGTGATTCCCGTGTGCTCATTGTTGTATGCCAAGCTCATTGCAATGGCTGTGCCACACACCCTCCCAGACCGCGCAGGACCCCGCGTAACCATTTGATACACATGAAAAAATCAATAGAAACCAGGGAAGCTGGGAGGTCCTGGCAGGCGCGCTGCGGTCCACCCGCAGCGGGGAGGTTTTGATGAATTGATCAAACCGGTCGGGCGAAGTGCGCAAATGCTCAGCCAGGGTCCGGCAGCGGCCAGTCGATACCCTCCGGTTGAAATTTGGCTCCCGTTCAGGTAGACCATAATGCCTCTGTGATCCGACACCCGATGTCTCATGGCAAGACAATGAGCCCGCCATCCCCTACAACAACAAAACCTGACCGGGGCGAAAAAACGATGATGATGATCAGCTACAAGCAACCGCTGCAGTACGCCGACTTCCAGGATCTGGCCGATCAAATCCGCTTTCACGGCGCCGATGGCAAGATCTGGTTCGGCGAGCAGCGCATGCTGCTGATGCAGGTATCGGCCATGGCCAACTTTCGCCGCGAACTGGTCAACAGCCTGGGTATCGAGCGGGCCAAGGGCTTCTTCATGCGCATGGGCTACCAATCCGGCATCAAGGATGCCGAGCTGGCACGCCGGCTGCGGCCACAGTGCAGTGAACTCGATATATTCCTCGCCGGGCCGCAGTTGCACTCACTCAAGGGGATGGTCAAGGTACAGCCGATCCGCATCGACCTGGACCAGGAGTCCGGGCATTTCCATGGCGAGCTGGAGTGGATCGATTCGTTCGAGGTGGAGATCTGTCAGACCGAGCTGGGCATGATGGACGAGCCGGTCTGCTGGGTGCTGATTGGCTATGCCTGCGCCTATACCTCGGCGTTCATGGGCCGTGAGATCATCTTCCGCGAGGTCAGCTGCAGGGGTTGCGGCGATGACAAGTGCCTGATCCTGGGCAAGCCGGCCGAAGAGTGGGAAGACGCCGAGACCTTCAAGCAGTATTTTCGCAGCGACCCGATCATCGAGGAGCTGTATGACCTGCAGTCGCAGTTGAACTCGCTGCGTACCAGCCTGGAGAAGCAGCAGGGCCAGTATTACGGAATTGGCCAGTCGGCCGCCTACAAGAACACCTGCAAGATGATCGACAAGGCGGCCAAGGGCAAGGTCTCGGTGCTGCTGCTGGGCGAGACCGGCGTCGGCAAGGAAGTCATTGCCCGCAGCGTGCACCTGCGCAGCGAGCGCGCGAACAAGCCGTTTGTCGCGATCAACTGCGCGGCCATCCCGCCGGACCTGATCGAGGCCGAACTGTTCGGTGTCGAAAAGGGAGCCTATACGGGCGCCAACCAGACCCGCACCGGGCGCTTCGAACGTGCCAATGGCGGCACCATTTTCCTGGATGAGGTCATCGAGCTGACTCCACGGGCCCAGGCTACCCTGCTGCGGGTACTCCAGGAGGGGGAGCTGGAGCGGGTCGGTGACAGCCATACCCGCAAGGTCGATGTGCGGGTGATTGCCGCCACCAATGAAAGCCTGGCGTATGCCGTGATGACAGGCAGGTTCCGGGCCGACCTGTATTACCGGCTGAATGTATTTCCGGTGAGCATTCCCCCGTTGCGCGAACGCATCGAGGACCTGCCGCTGCTGGTCGAACATTTTCTGCAGAAATTCCATGGCGAGTACAGCAAACGCACCCTGGGCCTGTCCGACAAGGCGCTGGAGATGTGCATGCACTACGTCTGGCCCGGCAATATTCGCGAACTCGAGAATGTCATTGAACGCGGCGTGATCCTTACCGACAGTAATGAATCGATCAGCCAGGAATCGCTGTTCACCATGTTCTCCTGCGCCGAGAATACCCAGGTCGGAGAGCGCCTCGACCGTGACGGTCTGCTGGTGCAGAACCAGCCCGCCCAGGTGGCGGGAGATGACTGGGTCTCCCACATTCTCGATCAGGCCATCAGCCTCGATCATGTGGAGGAACAGCTGATGCGCCGTGCCATGGAAATGGCCGGGCAGAATGTTTCCCAGGCCGCCCGCCTGCTCGGCCTGACCCGCCCGGCGCTGGCCTACCGGCTGAAGAAAAGCGGCATCGCCGCAGACGAGTGACTATCACCAGAGCGCACGCCATGGCGGGGAGCATCACTCCCTTCCTCCGCCATCGCCACCACCCCGCAGCGCTCTCCCCCGCCGCCGATTGATGAAAAGAGCAACCCAGCTTCAGGGGTTGATCAATTGATCAATATCAATTGCGCGCAATTCACTGCCGACCCGCTCCCCCCGCCTTACCCTCGATAAAAACCGCTTTCCAATCAAATGCATATGGGAATTTGCCAGCATTCGGCGGGCTCTGGCACGCCCCTTGCTCCAGGCATGTCAGCCGCAATACACACAAAAACAAGACAGTGGTGACGTAACATGCTCGATGCTTCCCTGCGCTCCTCGCGCTCTGTATTTCCGCTGCGTGCCGGCATGCCGCTGCTCGCACTGCTCTCCCTGCCCTGGTTGTCCGGTTGCGAAGCGCCGCTGGACCTGCGCGCCGTCGAGCTGCAGTCCGGCCAGACCACCCAGCGCACCGACTTCTACCAGGCCATGGCCAGCAACAGCCAGTTGACCCTGCTGGTGGGCAACCATGGTCTGGTGCTGCACAGCACCGACAATGGCGACAGCTGGCGGCGCCAGCAACTACCCACCGACATGGGTCTGATCGATGTGGATGTCTGCCCAGATGGCAGTTTCATTGCCCTGGGCTTCGACAACCGCCTGTGGCATGCCGATGCCAGCGCCCAGGACTGGCAAGCGCACCCCCTGCCCAGCAGCGAACAGATGATGACCGCCGCCTGTGCGCCAGATGGCAGCTGGTGGGCCGCCGGTAGCTTCAGCACCCTGCAGCACAGTGCGGACCAGGGCCAGAGCTGGAATGAAACCAGCCTGGATGAAGATGCCTTTCTCACCACCCTGCAGTTCATCGACCCGCATCAGGCGGTGGTCGCCGGTGAATACGGCCTGGTATTCACCAGCCAGGATGGCGGACAGAGCTGGGACGCTGCCGGCGCCCTGCCGGATGAGTTCTATCCACACGCCAGTCATTTCACCTCCCTGCAGCAGGGCTGGGTCGGTGGCCTGAACGGGTTCATCTGGCATACCCGCGATGGCGGCGACAGCTGGCAGCGCCAGCCGACCGGCACCGAGGCGCCGATCTTCGGCTTCATCAGCGGTCCGCACGGCCTTTATGCAGTCGGCGAGAACACCACGGTGCTGCACCTCGATGGCCAGCGCTGGCAACCGCTGCCGACACCCGAGCAGCCACTGTACCTGCGCGCCGGGCGCCTGCTGCCGGACCACCACCTGCTGGTCGCCGGCGGTCGCGGCACGCTGCTCAATCTCGAACTCCCAAAGGCCCTGGCGGCCAGTATTGACTGAGGTGCCTGACATGTCCGGTTCACAGCGTTTCACCCATGCCATGCAGCAGCTCGAAGCCTGGTTGTTCGCCAACCCGCGCAAGGTACTGGTCGCCATCCTCCTGCTGACCCTGATGTTCGCCCTGCGGATTCCAGCGCTCAAGGTGTATACCGACTTCGCCAACCTGCTGCCGCAGAAGCATCCCTATATCGAGCTGCACAACAGCATCAAGGACAGTTTCGGCGGCGCCAACGTACTGGTGGTCGGTATCGCCTTCGAGGATGGGGATATCTTCAGCAACGCCAACCTGGCAACCATTGATCGGGTCACCCAGGCGGTCGACAGTCTGCCGGGAGTCAACCACAACCTGGTCTCCAGCGTGACCCACCGCAACTCGCGCAAGATCTGGCTGACCGAGGTCGGCAGCATCAACTCGGTGCCCTACTTCGAGGCCCAGGACACGCCCTACAGCGATGAGCAGCTGCAGGCCATGCGCGCCGACGTGGCGGCCAACCCGCGCATCTACGGCCCGCTGGTGTCCTCCGACTTCAAGATGGCGCTGGTCAAGGCGCAGCTGATCGAAGGCCAGCTCGATTACGAGGCCACCTTCGCCCAGCTGCAGGCCCTGCGCGAGGCCGAGACACGCGCAGGCGTGACCCTGTACGCCACCGGTCAGCCGGTGCTGGTGGGCTGGGCCTATACCTATATGGACCAGATCCTGCAGATCTTCATCTTCACCGTGCTGATCATGGTGGCGCTGCTGGTGTTCAACTTCCGCCGTGCCTATGGCGTGCTGATCCCCATGGGTGGGGTGCTGATCTCGACCATCTGGGGGCTGGGTATCATCAGCCTGCTGGGCTTCAACCTGGACCCGCTGGGGCTGGTCATTCCCTTTCTGATCGCGGCCCGCGCCATGAGCCATGGCGTGCAGCTGGTCGAGCGCTACTACGCTGAAGTGCACGAGTTCGAGAACAGCGCCGATGCCGCCCGGGCGACCTTCCGCAGCCTGTTCCGCCCCGGCTCGCTGGGCGTGCTGACCGACGCCGTGGCGCTGTCGCTGATCGCGGTCGGCTCGATCGCGCTGAATACCAAACTGGGCATCTACGCTTCGCTGTGGGCCTCGACGGTGATTCTCACCGTGCTGATCGGCGTACCCCTGCTGCTGTCGATCCTGCCCGCGCCACGCAAGACCCAGGCCCGCCAGACCCTGCTGCGCCGGGTCTCGGTAGGCTGCGCCATGGCCATCAGCCGCCCCGGCATGGCCTGGGCATCGCTGGGCATCGCCCTGCTGCTGGTGGTAACCGGGTTGTTCGCTGCCAGCAAGGTGCGCATCGGCGATTCCGAGCCCGGCTCGCCGATTCTCTACCCGCACCATGACTACAACGTCTCGTCCAAGGAAGTGAATGACCGCTTCCCCGGTTCCGAAGAGCTGTACATCGTCGCAGAACATGCGGACAAGGGCGGGCTGAAGCAGCCAGAAGTCCTGCGCGCGCTGCAGGACCTGCAGGCGCATATGCTCGGCGACCCGGCCGTGGGCGGCAGCAAGGGTCTGCCGGACCTGATCAAGCAGGTCAACCGGCTGATGCACAATGACGACCCGCGCTGGTTCCAGATTCCCCATGACGCCGATTACGTAGGCGGGCTGATGTTCACCTACATGGCCTCCAGCCCGATTCCCGGCGCGCTCAACGAGTTCAACGATACCGACGACCGTATCGCCAACCTGGTGTTCTACTACAAGGATCGCCAGGGCGAGACCATCCGCCGCGCCATCCACCTGGCCGAGCAGTGGATTGCCGCCAACGACGGGCGGGTCGAGGGGCTGACCATCCGCCTGGCCGGCGGCACCCTGGGCGTTGCCGCAGCGATGAACGAGTCGGCCTTCGAGACCAACCTGATAGTACTGCCGCTGGTGTTCCTGCTGATCTTCGCCTTCGTCATGCTGTTCTACACCTCGCTGCATGCGGGGCTGCTGATGATGATGGTCATGCTGTTCGCCACCGTCCTCACCTATGCCTACATGGGGCTGGCCGGCCTCAATATCGATATCAATACGGTGCCGGTGATCGCCGTGGGCATCGGTATCGGCATCGACTACTCGATCTACATGATGGCCAGGATACGGGAGGAGATGGCCAAGTGTGCGGACCTGGTGGAGGCGGTGCGCCGGGCCATTACCACCACCGGCATGGCCATCAGTTTCACCGCATTGACCCTGATGGCCGGGGTCATCATGTGGGTGATTCTCTCCGACCTGCGCTTCCAGTCCGATGCCGCGCTGCTGCTGTGCGTGATGATCGTGATCAATGCCGTTGCCGCCATGCTGCTGGTGCCGTCCTGGGTACTGGTGGCGCGCCCGCGCTTCATTACCGCGGCCGGCACCACATCGAAGGTCACCATGCCTGCCGGCCACGCTGCTGATTCTTCGCTCCGGATACCCGATCAGGGCGCCGGAGTGATCACTGGTACGCCCTAGCGCCACGACGCTGCGCGTACCTTCCCTACCGTGCAAGAGGATCTGCCAATGCAAAAAACAACAATAAGAGGGCTGAGACACTGGGGGCTGGCCCTCGCCGGAGGTGCCAGTCTCGCGCTGGCACCGCTGGCCAGCAGTGTCGCTGACGAGGTCAAGCTGACCGGCTTCTATGAAAACGCCACCTATGTGCGCGACCACGTGGGACTGTCGAAATTCCGCAATACCCTGCAGTTGAATGCCGAACGCCAGTTCGGCGAAGTCGGGGCCTTTCGCAATGTCTCCTGGAAGGGCGTGCTGCGGGGCAGTTATGACGGGGTCTATGACCTGAACAGCAGTGAATTCGGCCGCCGTGCCGGCGGCTCCATCAATCTGGAAAACATCGCTGGTGGAAACAGCGTACCCCACGGCGGCGGGCTGCAGTTGCCCTATACCTTCGACCCCGCCAACCATCCGAACCGCGGCATGGTGGTGCTCGGCGAGCATCTGCATGCCACCTCCGGCGGCGTGGCCTTCGGTGTGCCGGTGCGCCCCTGCGACAAGGATGGCCGGGGCTGTATCAACGGTTATATGGACAAGGACAGCAACGACCTGCGCTTTTCCGAGTTCAATGATCGCCTGGACTTCATCCGCGAGCTCTACGTCGACTTCGACTATGGCCTGGACAACGGCCATATCCTCAGCACCCGCCTGGGCAAGCAGCAGGTGATCTGGGGGCGTACCGACCTGTTCCGGGTGCTGGATGTGATCAACCCGGTGGATTTCTCGCGCAACAATATCTATGACGAGCTGGAAGACATCCGCATCCCCATGTGGATTCTGAAAACCGACTACCGCATGGGCGCGGGGAATGTCTTCGATGACCTGAACCTGTCCTTCGTCTGGAACTTCGACCGCTTCCGCCCGCACGATATCGGCCAGTGCGGCACGCCCAACGTCATGCTCGATGCCGGCTGCTTCTTCCGCGGCATGAACACCCTGTGGGAGCACGGCGGTACCGTCGCCAACTTCGCAGGCGGTGCCCTTGCCACCGACTTCGGGCCGGGCCAGATCGGCATCCGCAAGGCGCACATGCCGGGCTGGAGCCTGTCCAATGGCCAGTTCGGTATCAAGCTGGAGGGGGTCTACGGCGATTTCGGCTTCTCGCTGAACGCCCTGACCTACCGTTCCCAGCTACCTTCGCTGCGCGGCGGGATCCCGGCGCAGAATGGCTTCACTGGTGAAACCGCCATCTGGCCGAGCCTGATCGCCTTCGATATCCACTTCCCCCGGGTCAATCTGCTCGGCGGCTCGCTGGACTACTACTCGCAGGCCATCGACACGGTATTCCGCGTGGAAGTGGCGCATACCTCCGGTGAGGAGTTCGCCAACACCATGCAGAGCCGGCTGTATTCCGAGTCCGACGTGACCCGCTATGTGGTCGGGGCCGACAAGAACATCTTCATCCCCTTCCTCAACAGTCGCCGTGCCTTCATGTTCTCCGGGCAGATCTTCGGCCAGCATATCCACGAGCATCAGACCGAGCGCCGGGCGCTGGGCACGGTCGGCATGCCCGACTGGAAAGCCAACTGGATCGGCACCCTGCTGGTCAAGGGCTGGTGGAGAAATGACCGTCTGAGCCCGCAGATCATCACCGCCCACGACTTCCGCGCCCGGGCCACCGCCATCGCACCGAGCGTGGAATGGCTGGTCAGTGACAAGTTGCGCCTGATCGGCGGCGCCAACATCAAGGTCGGCACCGGCGCACGCAAGTTCGACGACTGCCGTACCTGCAACCCCTGGGACCCCTTCACCGCTGGCGATGCCGGCCATCCGGAAGGCTACAGCCTGGGCCTGACCGGCTATGAACCGCTGGGTCGCTTCCGCGCCGGCCCGATCGGCATGGCGCAGAAGGAAGACGAACTGCAACTGACCCTTCGCTACAGCTTCTGATCACAAGGAAACGACATGAATAACAACAATCGCATGACCATCAGCCAACGGCTGACCCTGGGGCTGGCCTGCTCACTGCTGTCCGGCGCGGTGCTTGCCGACGAGGTGATCGACAACGCCTTCCATCCCTACCGCAACGATGTGCCCAGCCATGATGGACTGAGCGCCGGCATGACCATCAATCAAGGCAACGTGGCCCAGTTCAAGGACATCATCGACCCGTCCTTCTACAGCTTCATCGAGCAGGGCTGGGTCGAGCTGACAGTGGGCGAGACCACCTCCTTCGACCTGCACCCGAACTACGTGGAAGCCACCCGCAACGGGCTGGGCAAGGTCGAGCTTGGCATCCGCCCCGGCTATATCGAGGGCTGGGAGGCCGGGCGCCCCTTCCCGGAAGAACCCGACGCCAATGACCCACGTGCCGGTGAGAAGCTGGCCTGGAACTTCAAGTACGGTTACAACTGGGGCGATGGCGCGGCGATCCTGCCCTTCTACTGGAAGTACCGCAACATGGACTCGGGGCGTGTCGAACGGACACTCAAGTTCAACTTCCACTTCCTCAACTTCACCGGTCGGGTCAACCAGGAACCGAAACCGGCGATCACCCCGAACCCGTCCGAGTTGTTCCGCGGCACCTACGTACGGGCGATCGAGCCGCATGACGTGCGCAACACCCAACTGCTGATCCACCGCTCGATGGACGATACCAAGCTCGACAACTCCTGGCTGTACCTCGGCTTCCAGCGCCGGGTGCGGCGCCTGGCCACCGGCCAGGTAACCGATGCCTTCCTCGGCTCGGACCTGATGATCGAGGACTTCGAGGGCTACAACGGCCGTATCTCCGACATGAACTGGAGCTACAAGGCCACCCGCTACATGCTGATGCCCTTCTACAACCACAACGACCTGGTGCTGGACAGCGAGACCCACCAGGACAGCGATGGCTACCAGGTGGTGGCCTTCAGCGGCCAGGGCGGTTGCTTCCCGGACATCACCTGGCAATTGCGCAAGGTCTATGAAGTGGAAGCCGCCCCGGTGGAAGGCAGCCATCCGCTGTCCAAGCGGGTGCACTACATGGACGCGCAGACCTTCACCATTCCGCGCACGGTCGCCTATGACCGGCAGGGCAACATGTGGAAGACCTTCACCATCGGCCAGGCGCACCCCGACCACCACCTGCCCATGAACAAGGGCAGCGGCGTATCGATCGATGACAGCTTCAGCATGATCGACATCCAGGCCAAGCACTGCACCACCGGTCAGTTCAAGGGCCAGGTGGACCCCAGCCTGAGTACGCCGGAGATGTTCAGCGTGCAGCACATGCGCGCCACCGGCAACTGAACCATTGTGCTGCTCTTGGGCCCGCGCATGCGGGCTCTTTTTTTACTGGCTCGAGGGACCGACGATGACACATTTCGAATCCGTACCGGCAACGCACAGCAATCAGTGGCTGGTGCTGACCGATAACGAGGGGCTGGTGGTGCATGCCAGCGAGGCGTTCTGCAACGCGGCAGGTCATCCGCCGGAACAGTTACTGGGACAACCCATTGCCATCCTGCGCCACCCGGACATGCCCAAGGGGCCGATCGCCGACCTGTGGGAAACCCTGGGTCGCGGGGAGTCCTGGATGGGTATGCTGAAGAACCGGCGAGCCGATGGCAGCGACTTCTGGGTCGATGCCTATATCAGTCCGATCCAGGCAGCGGATGGTCAGGTACTGGAATACCAGGCCATCTACCGCGATCCGGACCCCGAGATCATTCGCCGCACCCAGCGGGTATATCGGATACGCAGCCAGGGCCGGCAACCGAGCGAACTGCGCTGGCCCCGGTTGTCAGCCCCCATGCTGCAGACCCTGCTGGCCAGCCTGGCCTTCCTGCCCCTGGCTGTGCTGGCCTTCCGGCAAGCCCCGCTGACCGCCGGCCTGCTGTTCCTGCTCGGTATTGTGCTGAGCGGGTGCGCGCTGTGCTGGCATGGCCGGGCGCTGGCCCGTCTGGTCAACCACTGCCGCAGTCTGGTCAGTCACCCGATCAAGCAACTGATCTATACCGGCCGCACCGATGCAGTCGGCCAGATCGAACTGGCCATGCGCCTGCTGACGGTCAGGCTGGAGGTCATGGTGGCGCGGATCCATGACAGCAGCCAGCAGGTTGCCGGTCATGTCGCCCAGGTCAGCGACCTGCTCGACCTCAGCAGTACCGCTTCCCTGGGGCAGCAATCGGCACTGCAGGCCATTGCTGCGGCCGTCGAAGAATTCACCGCCACCATCCGCGAGGTGGCGGCCAATACCCACACCGCTGCCGAACTGGGCAGCAGCAACCGGGAATATGGCGACCTTGGTTTGCAACGCACCCAGGCCGCGCAGCAAAGCATCCAGGTCCTGGCCGGCGAGCTGCAGCAATCGGCCCGGACCGTCGCCCATCTCAACCATGACAGTCAGGCGATCGGCCGGATACTCGACGTGATCCATTCGATCGCCGAGCAGACCAATCTGCTAGCCTTGAACGCCGCCATAGAAGCCGCCCGGGCTGGAGACAATGGCCGGGGCTTTGCCGTGGTGGCCGATGAGGTGCGCTCCCTGGCCCAGCGTACCCAGGCGTCCACCGATGAGATTCAGCAACTGATCAGCGCACTGCAGCAGGGCACCGGCAAGGTGGTCCAGGCCATCGAGCAGGGCGTGCAGCAGTCCCGCCAGAGCGTGGACCATATCAACGCCAGTGCCGAGGCGCTGGACGGCATTGCCCTGAGTATCGGTCGCAGTGACCAGCTCAACCGGCAGATCGCTGCCGCCAGCGACCAGCAGAACCAGGCAGCCGCCGACATCAGTCAGCAGATACACGCCATCCATACCCTGGCCAGTGATACCAGTCTGCAATTGCAGCAGACGTTGCACGCAGCGGAATCGGTCAGCGCCCAGATGCTGCGCCAGCAGGCGCTGATCAGCCTGTTGCGCAGACACTGAATGAAGAGCGTTTCCGGACTACTTACGGCGCCCTGATCTTGACCGAGTTCACGCCTGGACCGTAACGCAATTGCAATAAGCGAAGCGGGTTGATAGATTCCGTGGCTTCTTCATACACGAATGGAAAAACTCCCATGAAACGGATCCTGCTCGGTTCCCTGCTTGCCGCCGCTTCCCTCAACGCTTTCGCCACCGCACCGGGCGGTCCTGGTTGCGGCTGGGGCAACATGCTGTTCGAAGGCCAGCGCGGCCTGCCGTCCCACCTGGTTGCCTCCATCACCAACGGTACTTCCGGCAATGCCACCTTCGGCATGACCTCGGGTACCAACGGTTGCGATACCAGTGGCGCACTGGCCTACCATGGCAAGTCGATGATCGTACTGAGCAGCATCATGAACGAGCTGTCCGAAGACATGGCCCGCGGCGAAGGCGAAGCCCTGACCACCTATGCCGTGGTACTGGGTGTGCCGGCCGAAGATCGCGCACATTTCGCCGCCGTGACCAGCCAGCACTTCAATGACATCTTCAGCTCCGCCGATGTCACCGCCGAGCAGGTTCACGCTGCCACTCTGGCGGTGATGAAGCAGGACGCGGTTCTGGCCAAGTACGCCGATCAGGCCTGATCTCCGCACTACCGTTCCGGGCCAGCGTGCACACGCTGGCCACGGGCACTCCCCGGTGTCGGCTGACACCTCCGCTTTTCCACTCCGGCCCCGCATGTCCATACGTTTGCTCCCCCTGCTGCTGAGCCTGCTCGGCATTGCCGTACAGGCGGCCCCGCAACCTGATGCAGCCACGCTGCAGAGATTGGCCGACGCCCCCTACTGGATTTCGCTCGGGCATTACGAGCGGCAGACATTCGGCGGCTGGCGCAGCTACGTCGATGATGCCGACTTCTTCCTGGCGGACGATGGCGAACGCTCGCCATTGGCGGAGCTGGCGGCCACGATTGAGGGCCTGCATGCCGACCCGGAGTTGGCCGACGCGCATCCGCAGTGCCGCTTCCCATCGCGCACCCGCTGGTTGCGGCAGCAGCTGGTGCTGGATGATCTACCGGTGGTGGAATGCGCGGAATTCGATACCTGGTATGCCGATATCGATCCGCATACCACGGTGCTGGTGTTTCCCGATGCCTACCTGAACAGCCCCTCGTCCATGTTCGGACACACGCTGCTGCGCATCGACTCGGCCGCCACCGAAGGCAGCGGCACCGCGCTGCTCAGCTATGCATTGAACTTCGGCGCCATGATCGAAGGCATGGACAACAGCATCCTGTATGCCTGGAAGGGGCTGGCCGGCGGGTATCCCGGGCAGTTCGCGCTGCTGCCCTACCGCGAGAAGATCAGCGAGTACAGCAGTCTGGAAAACCGCGACCTGTGGGAGTACCAGCTCGACCTGACGCCCGAGGAAACCGGGCGCATGATCGAACATGTCTGGGAACTGCGACAGATCCGCTTCGACTACTTCTTCTTCGATGAAAACTGCTCGTACCGCCTGCTCGAACTGCTGGAAATCGCCCGCCCCGGCCTGCGGTTGATCGAGCAGTTTCCGCTGACCGCCATCCCCGCCGACACCGTGCGGGCGGTGAAGGATGCCGGCCTGGTGCAGGACATCAACTACCGGCCCTCCCGGGAAAAGGAACTGCTGGCCCGCGCCGCGCCACTGCAGCCCGCGGAAGTCAGCTGGGCCCAGGCACTGGCTGCCGATACCGGACTGCTCGAGGATGCCGCGTTCCAGACCCTGCCCGCTGAGCGTCAGGCGCTGATCCAGGAAACCGCCTACCGCCTGCTGCGCTACCAGGCCGCCGGCCAGGAGCGCGATGCCGACAATGCCGCACGCAGCTTCCGCATGTTGCAGGCGATCAACCAGAACCCACCACCACGGCTGGAAATCGCCACGCCGACGCTGCCCGAAGACGGGCATGAATCACGTACCTGGCAGTTGGCGCTCGGCAGCCAGGATCACCGCGCCTTTGCCGAGTACGGCCTGCGCATGGCCTACCATGACCTGAACGACAACCTGGCAGGCTTCCCGCTGGGTGCGCAGATCGAGCTGGGCAAGCTGCGCGTGCGGCAGTATGAAGGCAATCACTGGCAAC
This sequence comes from Pseudomonas sp. MYb185, assembly GCF_002979975.1. Lineage (GTDB taxonomy): Bacteria > Pseudomonadota > Gammaproteobacteria > Pseudomonadales > Pseudomonadaceae > Halopseudomonas. The sequence goes on from NZ_PCQD01000020.1 coordinate 39,163, forward strand.
TGGAGGAACTGGGGCTGGTCAGCATCCGCTCGCTGACGCCACGCAACCAGTTGCTCAAGCCCTGGTCCTGGCAGGTGGAAACCGGCCTGGAGCGGGTCGCAGGCAAGGATGGCAAACGGCGGCTGGTGGGCCACCTGAATGGCGGCGCCGGCTTTACCTGGCAGCTCAGCGAGCAAGTACTGGGTTACGCTCTGGCCACCCTGCGCGTCGAGCACCATCGGGACTTCGCCGCCACCCTGAGTCCGGCAGCCGGTTTTGACAGCGGCCTGTTGTGGCGCAATCGCGCCGGCAATCTGCTGCTGGAGGCCCAGGCGGACTATTTCCATAATGGCGAGGTACGTCGCCGCCTGGGGCTGACCCAGCAACTGGAGCTGGGCCGAAACCTCGGCCTGCGGCTGACCGCCCAGCGCGAATTCAGCCACTGGGGCGCACCGCAGAATGAAGTAATGCTGCAGCTGCGCTGGTATCACTACTAACCGGGGCGTAGCGCCCTGCGCTACGCCGACAGGCCCGCAGCGGCACCCGCAGCATGTCGTCGCGCAGGGGCGCGACAACCCGAAAAGCGCGCCCTCGAGCATTAATGCCACAACTGCGCTGGTATCACGGGGTGTAGCGCCCCTGCGCTACGCCGACAGACCCGCAGCGGCACCCATAGCATGTCGTCGCGCAGGGGCGCGACAACCCGAAAAGCGCGCCCTCGAGCATTGATGCCACAACTGCGCTGGTATCACGGGGTGTAGCGCCCCTGCGCTACGCCGACAGACCCGCAGCGGCACCCATAGCA
>NZ_PCQD01000021.1 GCF_002979975.1 Pseudomonas sp. MYb185
GCTGCGGCAAAACACCTTCCTGCCTTTATATGGCACTGCAATATGGCAAAGTGCACGGCATCGATACGATCCTCCCCAAAAAGTCATCAGCGAGTCCGCCTGCTCTCCGCATGGCATGCCAGTAAGCGTCGAGAGCCGGCAAAGCGGGACGTACATTCCTTGTAAAACATTTGGCGGGCGAACCGGTAAGCGTGCCGTTGATCTTTCCTGAATGCTGTGTACCATTCTCGCCAAATTGATAAGCGTTATCAATATCATCAATACTAATAATCAATTGGACAGCTTGGCTGTGGAAAGGTAGCCAGGCATCAGGAAAGGAGCAGTACATGTCGCGGAACCACTCTGCCCGCACAGCCCCTCGGGCCGTTGCCGGTACACTGGCCTTGTTGGCCACCAGCATCGCAATGGCCAACCAGGATTCAGTCCGACTGGCAGACACCGTCGTTACCGCCTCTGGTTTCGAGCAGAAGATCACCGATGCGCCAGCCAGTATCAGTGTGATCAGTCAGGAAGATCTGCAGCAGAAGCGCTACGGCAATCTGGCTCAGGCATTGGAAGATGTTGAAGGGATTGATGTCCGGCAAGGCACCGGCAAGACCGGCGGCCTGAACATCAGCATTCGCGGCATGCCCAGCCAATACACGCTGATCCTGATTGACGGTCGTCGCCAGAACGCTGCGGGTAATGTCACGCCCAACGGATTTGGCGAAACCTCTACCAGCTTCATGCCGCCGATGTCTGCCATCGAGCGCATCGAAGTAATCCGTGGTCCGATGTCCACGCTGTATGGCTCCGATGCCATGGGTGGTGTCGTCAACATCATTACCAAGAAAGTTGCCAGCGAGTGGGCTGGCTCGGTCAGCCTGGATCATACCTTCCAGGAAAATCGCGATTATGGCGATGCCAGCAAGGCCAGCCTGTATGCCAGTGGCCCGCTGGTCGAGGGGCTGCTCGGCCTCGCTGTTCGAGGCAGCCTTCAGGATCGAGGGGCTTCCGATCTGAGTTTTGACAATGACAGCACCGTCAGCAAACGTGGCGCAGCCCCAGTGGAGGGACGCAACAACACCTTGGGTGCGCGCTTGACCCTGACCCCCCATGAAAATCATGATTTTGCCCTGGATTTCGAGCGCGGGCGTCAGGTTTACGATAACGATGATTGCCAACTTGGTAATTTGGATGGAAAGGCAACCGGTAGCGCGACTGGTGGTTGCGCGGCCGATGCGCCAACGGCGCATGGTTACAAGGACGAGCTACGCTTCGAGCGCGAACAGATTGCTCTCACCCACACAGCCAGACTGGGTTTCGGCACGCTGGACAGCAGTCTGATGCATAACACTACCGAAACCCTTGGCCGTACCATTCCCGGCAGCAGCGCCGGAGGAGACCTCGGCACTCCCCTGCCAGCCGCTCCCTGGGCGGTGGTTGGCGATGACCGGACACTGGAAACCACCAACCTTGTTCTGGACAGCAAGCTGGTATCCGCTGTTGGCGATGCTCATATTCTCACTATTGGTGGTCAGTGGTGGAAGGCGGAAATGACCGACGACATCGCCAGCACCGACTTCAAGCAAACCTCCTGGGCCCTGTTCAGCGAAGATGAATGGCGCCTGCGCGATGATCTCGCCCTGACCCTCGGTGTGCGCTATGACGACCATGAAAGCTTTGGTGGTAATGTCAGCCCTCGCGCTTATCTGGTCTGGAATACGACCGATAGCTGGACGGTGAAAGGCGGCATCAGTCGCGGTTACAAGACCCCGGACCTTAACGACCTGCATGATGGTATCAACGGCATCACTGCTCAAGGGCGAGCTGTGACTGTCGGCAACCCCGACCTGGACCCGGAAACCAGTACCACGACCGAGTTCGGTGTCTATTATGATAATCTCGATGGCTTCAATGCCAATGCCACCCTGTTCCATAACAAGTTCAAGGACAAGATCGCTTCAGGTCCGCTGATCATCGACCACCCGTTGTGTCTTGACAACGAAACCACCAGTGGCGCCCCAAATCCTGGCTGCTCTCCTCTGATCAACGTTGATGAAGCGGTCACTAAAGGCCTTGAACTGGCAGGCGGATGGCAATTTGCGCCCGCATGGAAGTTGACTGCCAATTACACTTATACCGATAGCGAACAGAAAAGCGGCGTCGATAAGGGAGCCAGTTTCACCAATACGCCCAAGCATATGCTCAACGCTGCTGTGAACTGGCGCACCACAGACCGCCTGAATCTGTGGTTCAAGGGTGAGTATCGCGGCAAGCGTGATCGTTTCACCAACCTCTATCAGAACCTGAGCCAGGAAAATCAGGCGATCCAGAGTCAAGTGGGCGATCTCAAGGCTTACGAAGTGTTCCATCTGGGCGGCTCATTCCGTGCTTCGGAGAACGTGACACTCAACGCCACCATCTACAACCTGTTCGACAAGGATTTCCTCGACGGCGGTATTTACGAGTATGGAACTCCAACGGGTACTACGACCGGCTGGGCTTCACATTACACTCATAGCGCCCAATCGGTTACCGGCACTCTCGAAGAGGGTCGCCGCCTCTGGTTATCGGCTACCGTCGACTTCTAACACCGTCTGTTCTATGTTCGGAAACGCCCACTTCGGTGGGCGTTTCCGTTTCCGAGTTCCTGTGCTGCTCAAAAACCAGAAGTATTTCCCTTCCATTGCTCAAAGAGTATGGCTCTTTTGGTAAAGCATCTTTATACTCCTGCACGCCAACAATAATGATAACGATTCTGATTAGCGTGATGATCACACTGGAGTTTCCAAAAGAGCATAAAAGGAGCACCACCTGGATGTCGATCAACACCTCTCTCCCCTCTCATCTCATTGGCAGCATGGGGCTGCTGGTGAGTTGCATTGCATTGGCCAACGAGAATCCGGTGCAGTTGCCGGATGTCACAGTCGTTTCAGCCACCGGTTTCGAACAGAAGCTTACCGACGCCCCGGCCAGCATCAGCGTGATCAGTCGCGAGCAGTTGCAAAGCAAACCCTATGCGGGGCTGGCTGACGCGCTGCGTGACGTCGAAGGTGTCGACGTTGGTGCCGATCTGGACAAGAACGGCAACATCAGCATCACCATGCGCGGTCTGCCGAAGGATTACACCCTGGTGCTGATCGATGGCCGCCGGCAGAGCGATATCGGGGATATCGGGCCGAACAACTTCGGCAATAGCCAATTCATGTACATGCCGTCGATGGATGCCATCGAACGCATCGAGGTGATTCGCGGGCCGATGTCTACACTGTACGGCGCCGACGCCATGGGTGGGGTGATCAATATCATCACCCGCAAGGTGCAGGAGAATTGGGGAGGGTCCATCAGTCATGGCCTGACCATCCAGGAAAATTCGCAGTTCGGCGATGACAGGAAGACCGACCTGTTCGCCAGTGGCCCGCTGATCAAGGGCCTGCTTGGACTTGGGCTGCGGGCCAGCCTGTACGATCGCGATCAGAGCGATCCGGGCTACAGTGTCGGCACACTGGTCAACGGTGATGGCAGTCTGTTCGAGGACAGTGGCAGTTTTGGTGACAAGAAGATCGTTGCCGCCAAGAACTGGAATGCCGGCTTTACCCTGAACCTCACTCCGCTGGAAGACCATGACTTCCAGTTCGAATACGATATTGCCAAGCAGCGCTATGACAACACCGAAGGCCAGACCGGCACCCTCGACTCGGTAGAGAGCCTGTGGCGGGCCAGCCGCGGGATCATCCAGCCACGCGTCGGCTACTCTGAATACCAGCGCGTCGAGCGGGAACAGTTCGTACTCGCACACACTGGCCGCTGGAACTTCGGCACCTCCACCACCAGCCTGACCCGCAGCACCAGTAACAACCTGGGGCGCTCGCTGCCGCTGACCGTGCAGGAACGCAGCGACCTGCAAGATATCTGGGACCAGGCCGCCGCCGATCAGGGCGTGACTACACCGGTACTGACCGATGAGCTACGCGCCCAGTTGGGCAGCAGCTTCCTGCCGCGTGATCGCCGCGAGCTGGAGATTCGCAACACCATCTTCGATACCAAGCTGTCCAGCTCGATCGGCAATCACCACTTCACCATCGGCGGCCAGTATTTCTTCGCCGAGATGGAAGATGGCGTGTTCGGCATGGATGGTGCCGGCTTCCAGTCCGGCAAGACCCAGGACCACAAACAGTGGGCGCTGTTTGCCGAGGACAACTGGGATCTCACCGAGAAGCTGACCTTTACCTACGGTGCCCGTTACGACGATCACAACATATTTGGCTCAGAGGTCAGCCCGCGGGCCTATCTCACCTGGCGCACAACGGACAACTGGACGCTCAAGGGTGGTGTCAGTACCGGCTACAAGACTCCCAAGCCCAACCAGCTGTTCGCCGGCATCGTCGGCTTCGGTGGCCAGGGTGTCAGCCCCATGGCCGGCTCGCCCGACCTGAAGCCGGAAACCAGCACCAACTATGAAGTCGCGGCCTATTACGACAATCTGAGCAACTTCAACGCCAACGCGACGCTGTTCTTCAACGACTTCAAGGACAAGATCGCCACAGCCGATGCCATTCCCAACTGCTACAACGCCAGCGGCGTGAAATACCTGAGTTCCGGTTGCGTCGATGTCGGTCCCGGCTGGGCCGAGCTGGGCTACAACAGTTTCAGCCAGAGCACCAACGTGGATAAGGTCGAGACCAAGGGTATCGAGCTGGCCGCCCGCTGGGAGATCATTCCGACGCTCAGCCTGAGCGGCAACTACACCTACACCGACAGCGAGCAGAAAAGCGGTCGGCAGAAGGGCCTGCCGCTGGTCAACACACCCGAACATATGTTCAACAGCACACTTAGCTGGGATGTGTTGCCACGCCTGAATCTGTCGTTGATTGCCGAGGTGCGCGACGAGCGCTATCGCGGCACGGCCACCACCACAGGGCCGCAGCCGGTCACCCGCAAACTGTATTACAAATCCTATGACATCTATCACCTGGGGATGCGCTTCCAGGCGAGCAACGACCTGACCCTGCATGGTCGCATCAACAACCTGCTGGACAAGGACATGGCTGGCCGCAACTGCGAGCCAACCTATGACGATCTGGGCGATCATGACAGTTGGTCCTGCTCGAACGATTACAACGTAACGGAGAAGGCACGCAGTTTCTGGCTGTCGGCCAACTACCGTTTCTGATCAACCACCGTGGCCCGGGGCGACCCGGACCACACGGCCCAACAAGAGCAATAGGCAATGAAACACCTGGCTTTAGGCACCCTGCGGCAATGGCACTGGATCAGCTCGGCACTGTGTCTGGCGGGAATGCTGTTGTTCGCCGTTACCGGCATTACGCTGAACCACGCTGCCGATATCGAGGCGAAACCACGTGTGCGCAGCCTGGAACTGCAACTGCCGGATGAGCTGCTGGATCTACTGCCGGCAACGGCCGAGCAGGAGGTGCTTGCTGAGCCGTTGCACCTGTGGCTGCAGGATACCCTGGGAGTGCGTTTCGACGCACCGGCGGCGGAATGGTCCGACTCCGAGCTGTATATCGGCATGCCCAGGCCCGGAGGTGATGCCTGGCTGACGCTGGACCTGCAATCCGGTGACCTGTTCTTCGAGGCCACCGACCGGGGCTGGATTGCCTATGCCAATGACCTGCACAAGGGGCGCCACAGCGGTGCGGCCTGGAGCTGGTTCATGGATATCTTCGCGGGAGTCTGTGTGATCTTCACTTTGACCGGCCTGCTGTTGCTCACACGTCAGACCCGTGCCAGACCGGCCACCTGGCCGGTAACCGGCCTGGGGTTGCTGATTCCCCTGCTTATTGCCTTGTTATTGATCCACTAGAGAGAAAGCCCATGAAAAAATGGTTTCTATTGTCCCTGGCGACAGCGATCACCAGTGTGAGCGCCGCCGAAATGGAAGTGTCCGTCGAGGTGCCACGGTTGACTGTGGCGGAATACCACCGGCCCTATGTGGCCATCTGGATCGAGAATGCCGATGGTCACGTAGCCGACCTGTCGGTCTGGTACGACCTCAAGCTACGCGACCGTGAAGGCGAGAAATGGCTCAAGGACATGCGTCAGTGGTGGCGTCGCAGCGGGCGTTCGCTGGAGCTGCCGGTGGATGGCCTGTCCAGCGCCACCCGGCCGGTTGGCCAGCACACCCTGCGATTTGCCGATGACCACCCGGCCTTGGCCGCACTCGAGCCAGGCGACTATCAACTGCTGGTCGAAGCGGCCCGGGAAGTCGGCGGCCGCGAGTTGGTCAAATTGCCCTTCAGTTGGCCAGTGACCGAGCAGGTCAGCCACCAGGGCGGTGGTAAAACCGAACTGGGCAAGGTCAGCCTGAGCATTCGCCCCTGAACACATACGCAGTATGTGTTCCCCTTTCTTTAACTGACATTCATCCGATACTGGAGAACAACAACACCATGATCAAACAACTCACTCGCTGGACTGCCGTGGCCCTGGTCGTCACCCTCCCCTTGTCCGCCCAGGCCCACCGTGCCTGGATGCTGCCGTCAACCACCATCCTGTCGGGTGACAACGCCTGGATCAGTGTGGATGCGGCTATTTCCAATGACCTGTTCTACTTCGAACACCATCCGATGGTGCTTGAAGGCATCGGCAAGGCACCGGAACGACCGGCAGGCCAGAATGCCGCACCCGCCCGCCCGCGCGCCGCCAACCGCCTGCTGATTACCGCCCCGGATGGCAGTGAGGTGCCGGCGCAGAATGGCCATGTCGGCAAATACCGCAGCGTATTCGATGTGGAGCTCAGCCAGAAAGGCACCTACAAGCTAGCAGTGGCCGGTGAGCCGCGCTACTTCGCGCGTTACAAGGAGAACGGTGAAGATCGTCGCTGGATGGGCAATCTGGCCGATGTAGGCCAGGCCGTACCAGCCAACGCAGAGGATCTGCAGATCAGCCAGATGGAGTCACGTATGGAGGTATTCGTCACCTCCGGCGAGCCCACCGACAGCGTGTTCACTCCTACCGGCAAGGGTCTCGAACTGCGACCGGTTACCCATCCGAATGACCTGTTCGCCGAGGAAACCGCCGAATTCATCTTCCTGCTCGATGGCAAGCCGGCTGCCGGCGTCGAGGTCAATGTCATTCCCGGTGGCGTTCGCCATCGCGACAACCTCAACGACATCACGCTGACCACCGATGCCGAGGGCAAGGTAGCGATTACCTGGACTGAAGCCGGGTTCTGGTGGCTGGAAGCCAAGATCACCCAGGAGGATGGCCTCAAGGCCCCGCTGAATCAGCGGCGCGTCAGCTATACCGCCACGCTTGAAGTCATGGCTCCCTGATGGAGCTGGCGCTGCCCTGGTTGCATGACCCATTCGCCCTGCGCGGGTTGTGGGCGGCGTTGGCCATCGGCGGGTGGTTGCTGCTGTGCTGGTACTGCCTCGCACCGGTCTGGCGTCACCGGCGCCGCAGCTCCACTGCCAGGGCCGACTGGTTGATCGCCTACGCCAGCCAGTCCGGTGCTGCCCGACAAATTGCCGAGCAGCTCGCACTGGCGGCACGGCACGGCGGGCAGGCACCGGCCCTGCTACCACTCAACGAGCTGTCGCTGGATGAGCTGGGGCGCCCTACCCGCGCCCTGTTCGTCGTCAGCACCTACGGCGAGGGTGAAGCACCGGACAATGCCGCGCTGTTCTGGCGCAGAGTCAGGAACCAGCGCCCGGCGCTGCACCAACTGGAGTATGCCGTGCTGGCCTTGGGTGACAGCCAGTATGCCGACTACTGCGGCTTTGGCCGGCGTCTTGACCAATGGCTGAGTACGGCAGGGGCCCAGGCCGCGATACCGCGCACCGAGGTCGACCGGCTCGACCCCGACATGCTGCAACAGTGGCGTACCCGAGTCGATGGCCTGTTTGGCTTGCCCGAGGTGGATGCCAGTACCGCTGACACCTTCGAGCACTGGGTGCTGGCCGACCGGCAACAGCTCAATCCGAACAGCCCTGGCGCCCCGGCATGGATGATACGCCTGCTGCCAGCCGCCGCTATGCCACGATGGCAGGCGGGTGACTTGGCCCAGGTACGTATCGGACAACTGCTACGAACCTATTCCATCGCCAGCCTGCCCGAGGATGGCGCCCTGGAACTGATCGTACGCCAGGTCATCAATGACGATGGCAGCCTGGGTCAGGGCTCCGGCTGGTTGTGCCAGCATGCCGATCCTGGTGCCACGCTGGAGATCGCGTTGCGTAGCAATCCACAGTTTCATCTGACCGGACCCGACTGTCCGACCATCTTCATCGGCGCCGGCACCGGGCTGGCCGGCCTGCGGGCGCTGCTGAAACAGCGTCAGCGCCAAGGCCGTCGGGATAACTGGCTGATATTCGGCGAACGTTGCCGGCAACATGATCGTTGGCTGGCCGAGGAGATCGAGGGCTGGGCAGCGCAAGACCTGCTGACGCTTGATCTGTGTTTCTCCCGCACGGCGGAACACGCTGAATATGTGCAACACCGACTGGCCGCCAAGGCCGACCAGCTACGGCAATGGGTCGACCGGGGCGCCTGCATCCATGTCTGCGGCAGCCTGGCCGGCATGGGCAATGCCATTCACGGACTGTTGCAGGAGCTGCTGTCGGCCGAGCAGTGGCAGCAGTTGCAACGGCAGAATCGCTACCGTCGGGATCTGTATTGAATGATGACGGGAATTGCGGAACCATGCGCTTAACGAAGCGGTCAGAACAGCAGGCGGTCACGTTGTCAGGGCCGCCGCTTTCACTGAACAGGAGTACATGCATGGACATCATACGGATCATCGTCGCCATTCTACTGCCACCGCTGGGTGTCTTTCTGCAGGTCGGATTCGCGGGTGCCTTCTGGCTGAATATCCTGTTGACGCTGTTCGGCTATCTGCCGGGCATCATTCATGCCGTTTGGATCATTGCACGGCGCTGAGCTCTGTCCCACGGGCAGCGACTACCTGGTTCCTGCCTGCGTCCTTTGCCTCATAGAGTGCAGCATCGGCGGTCCGCATGAGACCGTCGATGATTTCCTCGGTGTTGCCCACCGGCTGCCCTGTCCAGCTCGCACAACCGATACTCACCGTCACCCTGCCCCAGACCGACCCGGCATGGGGAACGTGCAGGTCGTATATCGCCATACCCAATGAGTCCGCGGCCTGCCGTGCGGCCTCTGGCCCCATACCTGGCAGCAGCACCGCGAACTCCTCACCACCAAGCCGGGCGGCCATTTCCCCGGTACGTTTGAAGCGCAAGTTCACCAACCCGGCAAGCTTCATCAGGCAGGCGTCCCCTTCGGCATGTCCATAGAGGTCATTGAACGCCTTGAAGAAGTCCACATCCAGCATCAGCAGACTGATCGGATAGCCCATGCGCTGGGCGCGATGCAGCTCATCGGTCTGGTGTTGTTCAAAATGACGTCGATTGGCCAACCCGGTAAGCGGATCGGTACGGGACATCTCCAGCAGTTCCTGCCGGGCCTGCTCCAGGCCGATGACATGATCCCAATGTTGCAACAGGCTGAACAGCCATTGCCCAGCCCCTTGCAGCAGCTCCTTACGTTCCGCGGCAACATCCCGTGTGGTCCGCCCGCGAACGGCATAGCCGAAGCTGTGTTGCGGGCTGATGAAGTGGATCAACAGACTGCGGTCATCCAACTGCTCGATGGACCAGCCCGATTGCAGGGTGGGCGCCGGACGCTGCTCCAGGCGCTCAAGCCATTGGGGATCCTCTGCCAGCGTCCAATGCACTCGTAGTCTGTGGTTGTCCAGCAGCGCGCTGGCATCCAGATGCAGGTAATAGCCCAGCATCTTGAGGGTCTGGTGCATGGCCTGCGGATACTGTGCGTGGTGCAGATGCATCAATTTGAGACTGGAGCCGGAAATCAGCTTCAGATAGCCATTCAGGTAGGCCAGCTCCGAGGTGCGTTCTTCCACCCGTCGGTCCAGACTGTCGCGCTCACTGGCCAGTTGCTCGATGGCCAGTTCATGCTGTTCGGCATAATGGCGCATCCCCGCATGCAGGGTTTCGAAGCCGCGGGAAACCAGATCGATCTCGTCATGCCAATTGCGCGCTGCGCGCGATAACACCAACGGAGGCGCATGCTTCTGCGGCTTGAGTCGGCTGACATAGTCCGCGATCAGTTGTAACGGCCTGCCCACTTCCCGGTGCAGAGCCCGGAACAGAATGGTGAACACCAGCAGGGTGTACAGCGACAATTCGAAAACCCGATGCAGAATGGAGTCGATGATGCGCTGGACCAGACGATGGTGCTGAAAGAATATCTGCAGTTCGCCCAGCCGTTGGGCATGCTCGGTAGGTGACGGGATGACCAGGGTTGACTCGGGGTTGCCGTCATGCGGCCGCACATCGCCAGCCTGCATGTCCAGTCCGGTTTCCGAGTGCAGGCGCACCCCAGCCACCGTAGACAAGCCGGCGATGCGCTCCAGTTGCCCCTGTAACGCGCCGATCTCGATATCCCACAACGCCACCTGCAACAGAGGCACCTGGATCGAGGTCAGTTCATGCAGCAGTAACTCCTGTTGCTGCCGTTGCTCCCGGGTGATCAGGAAAACCTGGGCGATCGACGCCAACAGCATGGCGACCAATGCCAGCAGGGTAAGGCGCACCAGCAACCGCTGGCGAAACGAGCAGAATCGGGTGTGGCCGGTCATCGCTCGCTCTCCAGCCAACTGGCGAAGGAGAAGTCATAGTGGGCTCGGGCCGGGTTGCATACACGGCTGTGGGAGCAGAAATCGATGGTGGCGTTCTGCGCGCGCCTGTCCAGCAGTTGTCGGGCCAGGCGCTCATCCAGCAAGGCGAACATCACGTGCTCCTGTTCTACGCCGCCCGCTGTCTCGACGAAGTCCAGGCCATGATAATGATCGTGCAACAGGACCATCGCCCAGGCACCAGCCATGTGGTGCCCGCCGGACAAGGTACTCAGTTCACCCGAGAGCAACGCCTCCAGCGCCTGGGAGGTGGCATTGATACCGGAAAAGAACACTGCCCGATCCGTACCCTGAGGACTGTCGCGCAGCGCCTGCATGGCACCGAAGGCCAGCAGGTCGCTCCCGCTCCATACCAGTTGCGCCTGCGGGTAACGACGGAACAGGTGCCCTGCCTGTTCCACCGCCTTGTCGTACGACCAGTCGGCGTACACCAGCTGATGGAGCCTGACCTGGGGGAACTCCGCCAATGCCCGGTGCAGCCCCTGGTTGCGCCTGAGCGAGGTGTCGGTCGAGCGGTCCCCGGCCAATGCGATCAGGCCCGGCGTGGCACCGGCCGGCAGCCGAGCCAAGGCGTGCTCCATCAGCGCCCGGGCAGAAAGATAGCCGCCCTCCTGCGCCATGGGGGCCAGACTGCCGAGCCAATGGGTGAAGCGCCCTCGAGGATGCCCCACACGGGGCCTGTCACTGTCCGCGACGGTATTGAATGCCAGAAAGGTGGCGATGCCGGCCTCGTCAGCGAGTTCCAGCTGTGCCAGCAGAGTGCCTTTCTCGGCGACGATGATGAGATAGTCGGGGCGCCGCTGCGCCGGTCGCTCGACCACTTCCTGGGTCAGGCGGATCTGCGCCAGGTAATCACGCTCGGCGCTGAGCACTTCCAGTTCGATATCCAGACTGTCGGCGACGGCCTGCATGTTTCGGATGGCCATCATCCAGAACGGTTCGGTACTTTTGCCTGGGTTGATGAAGACCATGCTCAGGGCCAACGCGGGAGCCGGCATCAGCGCTGCGCAGCCCGCCATCAGCGCACAGAGTGACAGGCAAATCCGTTGCATGCTCGGGCTGAAAAGTCGCACGAAAAAAGCTCCCTGGGAGTGGAGGCGGAATGATACCACATGGCCAGGATTTATTGACGCTACAGCATGAGACCGTCAGATAACCGTCTATACGACGAAAGCTTACTGGCAGGGGTGAATGACGCTGCGGTTGCGCCCTTCGTTCTTCGCCCGGTACAGGCAGACATCGGCTTTATGCAGCCAGCCGAGATTATCGTCGCCCTCCTCCAGCAATGCGCCTCCAATGGATACCGTCACCGGCCCACTGCTACTACGCAGCTGGGCTTCTATCGCCGTGCCGATATTATTGGCTGCGGTTTCCAGTCCGGATTGATCGACGTTGGGCAGCAGCAGGACGAACTCTTCCCCACCCAGCCTGAACAGACGGTCCGAGCGGCGGCTGTTGGCGAGTGCTATACGGGTGAACTCGATGAGCACGCGACCGCCCTCGGCATGCCCGAACTGGTCGTTGACCTGCTTGAAGTGATCCAGATCCATGATCAATAACCCACAGCCAGTGCCATGGCGCTTGAAGTCAGCCAGGGCTATGTCGATTTCCCTGTCCAGGATTCGCCTGTTGCCGATCCCGGTCAACGGATCGACCGCCGCCAGCCCAGCCAGCCGCCGACGCTGCTGACCGGTACGCCAGGCAAAGATGAAGGCGAAGAAACTGCAGACCAGCACGGTCACGGCAAATGAACTCATCTGCTGGTTGGTTGTGAAGACCTCGCCAGCATGCAACATGCCGTAGCCACAGAGGGCCGCCAATGCGGTCAAGGTCGCAAGGACGCTGTGCATCGGGGGAACGACGAAGAAATTGAACAGAATGAGGCAGTAGAACCAGAACAGCCCGTTGGTGCCCAGCAGAATGGCCACCAGGACGGCTGCGCAGGAGTAGGATGAGGCCAGCAGCAGGCCGGCCTGCCGGGTCTTGCTGTAACACCAGGAAATCAGTACCGCGAACAGGGTAATCAGCAGCAGGATGAAATCAATTACCGCTACCAGTACATCGCCCCGCAGCAGCCGAAAGATGGCGTAAGGGCTCAGGCTGAGAAAACAACAGAATCCGACTGTGGTGATGATCGCCAGGTCGAAGTCGTTCTTCAGCCGTGTCCGGATATTCAGCATGCAGCTCCACGATGGCTTGTTATTGTCTGGCGCCAAGCTACAGAGATATATGGCATAGCAACGGCACTATGCCATAAATGCAAATCGACTTACATTGCTGCCGCCGTATCCTGTATACGCTTGACCATGGCACGCAAGCCGTTCCCGCGCGTTACGCTCAAATGCTTCAACAGATTCAGCTGAACAAAATAGTCTTCAATATCAAAGGCCAATATGGCTTCGGGTGACTTGCCGTTATAGGCCGCCAGCACCACGGCCAACAGCCCCTTGACGATGAAGGCATCACTGTCTGCATCGAAATACAGCTTGCCGCCTTCCTCGCGGCTGGTCAGCCAGACCTGGCTTTGGCAGCCGCGCACCATGTTCGGCTCGGTACGGTGCTGGTCAGCCAGCGGCGGCAGCTCGCGACCGAGGTCGATGATGTATTTGTAGCGATCTTCCCAGCTATCGAAGAATGACAGGGTATCGATGATGTCATCGCTGCTGATATCGGTGCCGAATTGGCTCATGCAGAATTCCTAAAAAAACATGCCCGTTTCGAGCTGGGCTTCTTCACTCATCATCTCGCGGCTCCAGGGCGGATCGAAGACCAGATCCACATGCACGCTGTCGACATTCGGCACCAGGCGTACCCGGTACTCCACATCACCGACCAGTACCGGGCCCATGCCGCAGCCTGGAGCGGTCAGGGTCATGCTGATATCCACGTGCTTTTTCTGCTGGTCGATCTCGACCGAGTAGATCAGCCCGAGATTGACCAGGTCAACCGGGATTTCCGGATCGAAGACGGTCTTGAGCGCGGTCCATACATTCTCTTCATGGATCAGCTCGTCTACCGGATCGGGAAACGACAGCAGCTCCGGCTCGAGGCCCAGATTCGCCGCGTCGGTGCCATCCACCCGCACCATCTGGCCATTGTAGGTGACGGTATAGTTGCCACCCAGTGCCTGGGTGATGGTGACGAAGGTGTCTTTGGGAATCGTCAGCGGCGTACCATCGGGAACTCGCCGCGCCGGGCAATCGGCCCGGGCGACAACCATGCGTCTTTCCATTTCAACTCACACTGAAGCTTTCGCCGCAACCGCACTGGTCTTTGACGTTGGGGTTAATGAAGCGGATCTGCCGATTGATGCCTTCGGTGACCATATCGATTTCGGTGCCGGAGATGACGTCCAGACTGTTGCGGTCGACCAGCAACTGCACCTGCTCATCCAATTGGTAGCTCAGATCCGTCTCGGCGCCCTGCTCCACCATGTCGATGACATACATGAAGCCGGTGCAACCGCTTTTCTTGACGCTGACCCGTACCGACTTGCCTGGCTGGCTGCTCAACTGCCGGCGGAAGTGGGCGAGCGCCGCAGGGGTGACGGACACCACCTGGCGGGACGGATCAAATGCTTCAACACTCATTTTCTACTCCTCGACAAGAAATTGTTTTGCCTTGGCCAGGGCGTCGAACAGGCGATCGATGTCCGCCCTGGTATTGTAGAAACAGAAACTGGCACGCACGGTTCCCGGGATGCCCAACTGATCCATGATCGGCTGGGCGCAGTGGTTACCGGTACGCACCGCGACCCCCTGCTGGTCCAGCAACATGCCCACATCATGGGGATGGGTGCCATCCATCAGGAAACTCAGTACACCGGTGCGCTGGGCAGCGGTGCCCACCAGCGTGATACCCGGCATGGCCCGCGCCTTGGTTTCGGCGTATTCCAGCAGCTCCCGCTCATGGCGTTCGGCACCATCGCGGTCGAGACTCTGCAGGTAGTCCACCGCCGCGCCCAGGGCGATCACCCCGGCGATGTCCGGGGTGCCGGCCTCGAATTTATAGGGCAGCTGATTATAGGTGGTACCGGCAAAGCTGACCGTTTCGATCATCTCGCCACCGCCCTGGTAAGGCGGCATCGCCTCGAGCAGTTCAGCCTTGCCATACAGCACACCGACACCGGTCGGACCGAACATCTTGTGCGCCGAAAACACGTAGAAATCGCAATCCAGCGCCTGCACATCGACCTGCAGATGGCTCATGGCCTGGGCACCATCGATCAGGCACAGCGCGCCGACCGAATGCGCCATGCGGATGATCTGTTCCACCGGGTTGACGCTGCCCAGGGCATTGGATACATGCCCACAGGCGACCATGCGCACACGCTCATCGAGCATGCCCTGCAAGGCCTCCAGGTCCAGCGTGCCATCGTTGCTCACCGGAATCGGCTCGACGGTAGCTCCCATCTGCTCGGCAATCATCTGCCAGGGCACGATATTGGAGTGGTGCTCCATGGCCGAGACCAGAATCCGGTCGCCAGCCTTGAGTTGGCTGCGCCCCCAACTGGCTGCCACCAGGTTGATGCCTTCGGAGGTGCCGCGGGTCCAGATCACCTGCCGCGGCTCGGCGGCATTGATCAACCCGGCCACCTTGATCCGCGCATTCTCGAATTTCTCGGTGGCGCGCTCGGCCAGGGCGTGGGCACCGCGATGCACATTGCTGTTGTCGTTACGGTAGTAATCGACGATAGCCTGGATCACCGCCTCGGGCTTCTGCGTGGTGGCGGCGTTGTCCAGATAGACCAGCGGTTTGCCATGCACCTGCTGGTGCAGTATCGGGAAATCCCGCCGTACCTGCTCGGTATCGAAGGCCTTGCGAGTGCTGATAGCCAGATCAGTCATAGCTCATTTGCCCCAGCTCACCGCCCTGCTGCCCGAACAGGGTGGTCAGGCGCGGGCGCAGATAATCCTGGATCGCCTGCTCCGGCACCTGGTTGAGCAATTCGTTGATGAAACCGAAGCTGAGCATGCGCACCGCATCGGCTCGGGTCACCCCACGGCTCTGCAGGTAGAACACCGAGGTCTCGTCCAGCTGGGCGATGGTTGCACCATGGGCGCAGCGCACATCATCAGCGTAGATTTCCAGTTCCGGCTTGGTGTTGATCTCAGCCGTCGGCGAGGTCAGCAGGTTGCGGTTACTGAGTTCGGCCAGGGTTTTCTGCGCGTGCGGGTGGATATGGATGCGCCCGTTGAACACGGCCTTGGCCGAGTCACCGATGATGCCGCGGAACACTTCGTCGGTAGTGCAGTGCGGTACGCGGTGCTCGACGTTGGTGTGGTAGTCGATCAACTGCTTGTTGCGCGGCAGGTAGACCCCATTGAGCCCCAGGTGCGCGCCTTCGCCACGGTGATTGACGTGATAGTCGATACGCTTCAGACGGCTGCCCTGGGCCAGGGTAAAGCCAAGGAAACGCGCATCGCGGTGCAGGTCCACATGCACGCCACCGACATGCAACAGGTCTTCCTGCTCCAGGTTGATGCGGTAATGCTGGATCTGCGCATTATTGCCGACAATCACCTCGGTATGGCTGTTGACGAACAGGTTCTGCCGTTCGCTGCCGGAGACATAGTGTTCGATCAGTTCCGCCTGGCTGTTGTCCTCCAGCACCACCAGCACACGCTGGTTGCTCACCGCAGGCTGGGCCTCGGGCGTGGCTACGTTGAGGATGTAGACCGGCTTGTCCAGCTCCTGCCCGCGCGGCACATGCACCAGCACGCCGTCCGCCGTCCAGGCATCACTCAGCGCACCGAACAGATGCAGCGACGTGTCGATCACCGAACCCAGGTGCTTGAGGATCAGTTCCTGCTGGGCAGCATCGGCTTCGGCAAAGCGCACCACGCCAGCGGGCAATTCGCTGGAGTGTTCAGGGCTGAAATGCCCGTTGACGAACACCAGCCGAGTGGCACCCAGCTCGATGGGATCGATCGCCTGCTGCCATGCGCAACTGTCGATGCTCGGCCAGCGGGCCGGGTTATCGTTCTGCAAGGCAATCAGCGGTGTGTACTTCCACAGCTCGGTCTTGCGGGTGGGCCAGGCAGCGGCTGACCAGACGTCAGTACCCCGCGCCCGCAATTCAGCCAGCCACTCGGGGCTGTGCTGCTCTGCGGCCAGCGTCAGGGCCTGTTGTTGAAAGTCGCTCATGCCTCAGCCTTCTCCGTTTTCCAGCCAGCTGTAACCCTTGGCTTCCAGTTCCAGCGCCAGGTCCTTGTCGCCGGACTTGACGATGCGTCCACCAGCCAGCACGTGCACGTAGTCCGGCACGATGTAGTCCAGCAGGCGCTGGTAATGGGTTACCACGATGAAGCTGCGTTTGCCGTCGCGCATGGAGTTGACCCCATCGGCGACCACCTGCAGGGCGTCGATATCCAGACCGGAGTCGGTTTCATCGAGGATGCACAGGTCAGGCTCGAGCAGCATCATCTGCATGATCTCGTTGCGCTTCTTCTCGCCACCGGAGAAGCCTTCGTTGACGCCACGCTTGAGGAAGCTGGCATCCAGGTCGACACGCTTGCTGGTTTCCCGCGCCAGTTTCATGAACTCGACCGCGGACAGTTCCGGCAGGCCAGCATGCTTGCGCTTGGCATCAACCGATACCTTGAGGAATTCCATGTTGCTCACACCGGGGATTTCCACCGGGTACTGGAAGGCCAGGAAGATGCCTTCACGGGCGCGCTCTTCGGTATCCAGTTCCAGCAGGTCCTGGCCCTTGAAGATCACGCTACCGGCGGTTGCCTCATAGCCCGGCCGGCCGGCCAGCACGTTGCCCAGGGTACTCTTGCCCGACCCATTGGGGCCCATGATTGCATGGACTTCACCCGGCTTGACCTCGATATCCAGCCCCTTGAGGATATCCTTCTCTTCAACTTTAGCGTGCAAACCTTTGATCGATAACATGTTTTATGCCTGATAACCTGTATGAAATTCGTCTCGTCAGCCTGTGGCGGGTCAACCCACCGAGCCTTCCAGGCTGACTTCCAGCAGCTTGCCCGCTTCCACGGCAAACTCCATCGGCAGTTCCTTGAACACTTCGCGGCAGAAGCCGTTGACGATCATGGATACTGCCTTCTCGGCGTCCAGACCGCGCTGCTGGCAGAGGAACAGCTGGTCATCGCTGACCTTGGAAGTGGTCGCTTCGTGCTCAATCACCGCGCTCGGGTTCTTGCTCTCGATATACGGGAAGGTATGCGCGCCGCAGCGATCGCCGATCAACAGCGAGTCGCACTGGGTATAGTTACGCGCCCCTTCGGCACCCGGGTTGATCCGTACCAGGCCGCGATAGGAGCTGTTGCTGCGGCCGGCGGAAATCCCCTTGGCGACGATGGTCGAACGGGTGTTCTTGCCAAGATGGATCATCTTGGTGCCGGTGTCGGCCTGCTGGAAATGATTGGTCAGCGCAACCGAGTAGAACTCCCCGACGCTGTTGTCACCCTTCAGGATGCAGCTGGGGTACTTCCAGGTCACCGCCGAACCGGTTTCCACCTGGGTCCAGGAAATCTTCGCGTTGGTATGGGCGATGCCACGCTTGGTCACGAAGTTGTAGATCCCGCCCTTGCCTTCGGCATCACCGGGGTACCAGTTCTGTACCGTGGAGTACTTGATCTGCGCGTCGTCCAGCGCGATCAGCTCCACCACCGCGGCGTGCAGCTGATTCTCGTCACGCATCGGTGCGGTGCAGCCTTCCAGATAGCTGACGTGCGAGCCCTCATCGGCAATGATCAGGGTGCGTTCGAACTGCCCGGTGTTCATCTCGTTGATGCGGAAGTAGGTGGACAGTTCCATCGGGCAGCGCACGCCCTTGGGGATATAGACGAAGGAGCCATCGGAAAATACCGCCGAGTTCAGCGCGGCGTAATAGTTGTCCTTCTGCGGCACCACGGTACCCAGGTACTGCTTCACCAGCTCCGGGAAACGGCGTACTGCTTCGCTGATCGGACAGAAGATCACGCCGGCCTCTTCCAGCTTGGCGCGGAAGGTGGTGACGACCGATACCGAGTCGAATACAGCATCCACCGCAACCCCGGCCAGCATCTCCTGCTCGTGCAGCGGAATGCCCAGCTTTTCGTAGGTTGCCAGCAGCTCCGGGTCCACCTCATCCAGGCTCTGCGGCCGGTCCGCCATGCTCTTGGGGGCGGAGTAGTAGGAAATGGACTGGAAATCGATTTCCGGGTACTGCACCTCTGCCCAGTTCGGCTCGGTCATTTCAAGCCAGGCGCGGTAGGCTTTCAGGCGCCATTCGAGCATCCACTCCGGCTCTTCCTTCTGGGCGGAGATGAAGCGTACGACGTCTTCATTCAGCCCCGGCGGCAGGGTGTCGGATTCGATGGCGGTGTGAAAACCGGCGGCGTAATCCGTCTTGATAAGGTTCTCGACTTCTTGAGTCACGGTATCACCTCAATCCTGCAGCCAGGATCGTCCCCATGGCTGCACTGTATGTCAGGCTGCAATACCTCTTCGGGTATTACTCTAATTCGCGAGTCGCGCGGCCTGCGGCCACGTCAGATGATGCGTTCCAGATTGACGACTTCCTGGCTGGAGCAGATTCCCCTGTCCTGTCGGGCGCGTACATGCTGGATATCTTCGCGGGAAACCAGGTCGGCGAGGGTTATGTCACCGAGGAAGTCACGCAGACGCGCACTCAGATCCGTCCACAGATAGTGCGTCAGACAGACATCCCCATGCTGACAGTCGCCCTTGCCCAGGCAACGGGTCGCGTCCATCGAGTCGTTAACCGCCTCAACGATCTGCGCCACATTGATAGCTGCCGGCCCACCGGCCAGGCGATAACCGCCACCCGGCCCGCGCACACTCTCAACCAACTTGCTGCGGCGCAGCTTGGCGAACAGTTGCTCCAGATAGGACACCGATACGCCCTGGCGCAGCGATATGTCCGCCAGCGTGATGGGGCCCTGATCCTCGTGGAGGGCCAGGTCCAGCATTGCTGTAACCGCATAACGGCCTTTGGTGGTCAGACGCATAACGATACCCGAGTCAGGTTTTCTCAGGCCCCAACTATGCAATATCCAACCATTTTAGTCAACTATTAATCCCGCCTTCCGGGCTGGCGAGGGGGCATAGTATAAAGTCATTACCAAGGCGCTTGAAGTGCGAACGCGACCATGTTTTGCTTGATTGATTTCATGCAAAACAGCTGATACAGAGTCAAATAAAGTGTATCTTTCCAGCACTTTCAGTTTATGTCCCATCAGGAGTCATGACCAATGAGCCACGAAAAACAATTCTATATCAACGGCCAGTGGGTAGCGCCCAGCACAACGCAGACAGTCGATGTGATCAACCCGGCCACCGAAGAGGTGGTTGCTACCATCGCCATGGGCAGTGAACAGGACGTGAATGCCGCCGTCGCCGCTGCCCGCAAGGCGTTTGAAAGCTACTCCCAGACCAGCCGCGAAGAACGCATCGCCCTGCTGGAGCGCATTCTGGAAATCTTCCAGCGCCGCAGTGACGAGTTCGCCCAGGCCATTTCCCTGGAAATGGGCGCGCCGGCCAAGCTGTCCAAATATGCCCAGGCCCCCTCGGGCACCGGCCATTTTGCCGCCGCTCTGAAAGCACTGAAGGAATTCGAATTCGAAGAGCGCATCGGCAATACCCTCGTGGTCAAGGAGCCGATCGGCGTCTGCGGTCTGATTACCCCCTGGAACTGGCCGATCAACCAGCTCGCCTGCAAGATCGCCCCTGCCCTGGCCACCGGCTGCACCATGGTGCTGAAGCCATCGGAAGTCGCCCCGCTGTCGGCCCTGTTGCTGGCCGAAGTGCTGGACGAAGCCGGTGTCCCGGCCGGCGTATTCAACCTGATCAATGGCGATGGTCCCACCGTTGGCTCGGCCATGTCGGCGCACCCGGATATCGACATGATGTCCTTCACCGGCTCGACCGGTGCCGGTCGCCAGGTCATGAAGAACGGCGCAGACACCATCAAGCGCGTTGCGCTGGAGCTGGGCGGCAAGTCAGCCAACATCCTGCTGGATGATGTCGACTTTGGCAAAACCATCACCCATGGCGTGATGTCCTGCATGAACAACAGCGGCCAGTCCTGCAACGCTCCGACCCGCATGCTGGTACCCAATAGCCGTATGGATGAAGCCGCGGCCATCGCCAAGGCAGTCGCGGCCAAGGTCAAGACCGGTGCTCCCGACGGCGCAGACACCGTCATTGGACCGGTGGTATCCAAGGCCCAGTGGAGCAAGATTCAGGACCTGATCGCCAAGGGTATCGAAGAAGGCGCCAAGCTGGTGGTCGGCGGTACCGGGCGCCCTGAGGGGCTGGACAAGGGCTATTACGTGCAGCCGACCATCTTCAGCCACGTCACCAACGAGATGACCATCGCCCGCGAGGAAATCTTCGGGCCGGTGCTGTCGATCATCGGTTACGAGAACGAAGAGGAAGCCATTCGCATCGCCAACGACACCCGCTATGGACTGTCGGGCTATGTATCCTCAGGCGATCTGGACCGCGCACGCAACGTCGCTCGCCAGATCCGCACTGGCATGGTCCACCTCAACGGCGCTCCGCTGGATAACAACGCACCCTTCGGTGGTTACAAGGAATCCGGTAACGGCCGCGAGTGGGGTCATTATGGTTTCGAGGACTTCCTCGAAGTGAAATCCATCTTCGGCTATTACGCAGCGAGCTGATCCTTCTGCCGGTTCCACTTCGGGTTGTCGAGCCCTCATTCGGGCTCGACAACGGCCGGCTCAGCTATCCACCTTCCCTGCTGCCGAAAGTCTGGTAGCGGCACTCAGCACCGCGAGAATCGATGCGGTGATGATGTTCGGATGCCTTCCCACACCGAATCGGGAGCCTGGCACTCCCGGCCAGGCCGCTTCCACGATGGCCAAGGCCGTGGCATTGGTTCCTGCGTTCAGACTGCGCTCCTCGTAACTGTCGATACGCAGCGGCAGGTCCAGCGCTGCCACCGTTGCGGCAATCGGCCCATTACCGACACCCCGACAGGTCTTCACCGAGCCATCGACACCGATCAACTCCAACTCCAGGCCTTGTCCTTCCGGATGCTCGAACAAGCGATGGGTACGATAGATGAAACCCGCATGGGTACTGGGTGGCGCGAGATAGGTGCGCTCGAACAGCTCCCAGATCTGCTCGCTGCTCAACTCGGTTTCGCAGTCGTCGGCCAGAGCCTGAACGATTGAGCTGAACTCCACCTGCATTCGCCGTGGCATGACAACGCCGTAATCACGCTGCAGCAAAAAGGCAATACCACCCTTACCCGACTGGCTGTTGACCCGCACGATGCTGTCGTAGGTGCGCCCCAAGTCCAATGGATCTATGGGCAGATAGGGTACGCGCCAGGGCGCATCCGATCGCTGCGCGGTGAGGCCCTTGGCAATGGCATCCTGGTGTGAGCCAGAGAAAGCGGTGAATACCAGATCGCCAACATAAGGGTGGCGCGGATGGATAGGCAAGGCTGTGCAGTCCTCCGCCACGCGCGCAACTGCGGTAATGTCCGAGAAATCCAGTCCAGGGGCGATACCTTGCGTGTACAGATTGAGCGCCAGTGTCACCACATCCAGATTACCGCTACGCTCGCCATTGCCGAAAAGACACCCCTCGACTCGCTGTGCGCCTGCCAGCAGCGCCTGCTCAGCGCAGGCCACGCCCGTACCGCGATCATTGTGCGGATGCACTGACAGCACGATATGTTCGCGCCGCTCCAGCCGCCGATCCATCCATTCGATCTGATCAGCGAAGACATTGGGGGTAGAGACTTCCACAGTGGTTGGCAGGTTGATAATCATGGAGCGCTGTGGCCCCGGATCCCAGGCTCGGATGGCGGCATTGCAGACCGCTAATGAAACCTCCAGTTCGGCCATGCAGAAAGTCTCCGGCGAGTACTGGAGTACCCATTGCGTTTGTGGGTGCGCCGCAGTAAGACGCCTGAACAACGCGATATGCTGTTCGACCATCTCGATGATCTGCGGTACGCCCATGCCGAACACTATCTCACGCCAAGCTGGGGCAATGGCGTTGTAAAAATGCACTATTACGCGCCGGGCGCCCGCCACGCTGCGTACGGTCGCCTCGATCAGGTCTGCTCGCAGTTGGGTGATCACCATAGGGGTGACGTCCTCCGGGATAAGGTCGGCATCGATGAGGTGACGCACGATTTCGAAGTCAGTACGCGAGGCCGAGGGAAATCCGACTTCTATCTCCTTGAAACCGATCCGCACCAGTTCCTGGAACAGGCGCAACTTGCGCTCACGGCTCATCGGTTCGAACAGCGCCTGGTTGCCATCGCGCAGATCGGTCGATAACCAGATGGGTGCGACGTTCAACGTGCGGGAAGGCCACTGACGATCAGGAAGGTCGATGGCGGGAAAAGGATGATATTTTCGGGAAGGATCAGTCAGCATGTAAAACCTCTCTCAGGAAGTGATGACGCCTGACTCTCCTGGCTTAAGGAAAGCTGACGAGCCGGGGTCAGGGAGAGTCAGGTATTACCACGCAAACAAGGCGTACCGACCCCGGCTGGAAGCCAGGGGTAGTAGCAGAAACGGAAGATGAGGAAGGAACATATAGGGCCTTGATTGCAGGTTGGCCCTTACTATAGGGTGGGCCGGCAAAGTCTATCTACATAAAAAAAGACACTTTCTTTATTGTTTTGGACAGAGGCGTACACTATATGGAATTTCCATCTCCGCCAGGTGCCCCCCTTACCTTCGCCCCGGCAGTGGCAAATCCTCTGGAACGCCCGGTGATCGGCGTTGCCATGCACTATTCGGCGGGGCATATCGTACCGCCACATCAGCATCCGAGGGGCCACCTGATTTATGCTGACCGCGGTCTGCTCCGCGTCGAAGCCGATACCGGCCAATGGCTGGTCCCGCCCACCGCTGCTGTCTGGCTGCGTCCCGGGGTCCGGCATCGATTGGTGGTGCCAGTCGACCTACAGGCCCATGGCATCTATTTGCGCAAGGATATGTGCATGGGCCTGCCCGAAACAGACCGCGTCATGCCTGTATCGGGATTGCTCAAGGAGCTCATACTCTCCCTCACTGCACTGGGTAGGCAAGCTCCTGTTTCGCGCCGCGCCGACTTGCTCGGTCAATTGTTGGTCGAGGAGCTGCGCGCACCGCCTAGCCTACCCTTTCATCTGCCCTGGCCTGCCGAAACGGAGATACGCGAAGTCTGTCAGACATTGGTCCGCAACCCATCTCATCCCGCTACTGCCGATGACTGGGCCAGCATCCTGGCCGTCAGCAGCAAGACTTTCCATCGGCGCTTTCTGAAAAACACCGGCCTGCCATTCGGCAAGTGGCGTCAGCATCTGCGCTTGATGACATCCTTCACCCTGCTGATGCAGGGGATGCCTATCACTCAGGTCGCACTGAACAGCGGTTATGATAGTCACAGCGCCTATGCGACGGCCTTCAGAAAGCAGTTTGGACAGTCACCTTCGGAGTTTGCAGGTTCTGTCGAGAAAAGTAGCCGCTTGACCAAATAGACATCCAACAGAATGGCGAAAAACAAAAGGACGTTTCGCGCGGACGAAGCCTCTGCCCAACTCAGCTCCGCCCAGCGGAAACAGCGGTGTTCGGGCCTGCCTGGATCTTTCGCCCCTCTCAGCAGAGGACGGTCTCCGGCTCATCATTCGCGGAGTTTGCTAGTCTGAACTTGACGCATCGTTATCGGATGCATGACCAAGGGTGGATTGGGTATGGCGCGTGTTCGTAGCTTTTTCATCTGGATGTTGGGCGGCCTGGTGCTGCTGGTGGCGGCGCTGACGTTGTTCCTGATGCTGTTCGACTGGAACCTGCTCAAGCCAACCATCAACAACCAGGTTTCCGCAGCGCTGGATCGGCCCTTCGCCATTCAAGGTGATCTGGCTGTGGCCTGGCGGCGAGAATCGGAGATGGACGGCTGGCGGGCCTGGTTGCCCTGGCCGCATATCTCCGCCGAGCAGATGGTGCTGGGCAATCCGGAATGGGCCGAGGGCGACACCTTCGTCAGCCTGGAGCGGGTGGACCTGCAGTTGGCGCTGTTGCCGCTTTTGCGCAAGACGGTAAGCATTCCGCGCATCGATGTGCGTGGGCCGAATGCAGACCTGCAGCGGCTGGCTGACGGGCGCGACAACTGGACCTTCGACCTGGGCAGTGAGGAGAGCGATCCATCCCCGTGGGTACTGGATATCGGTACCATTGGTTTCGATCAGGGGCAGGTAAAGGTCGACGACGCAATCAGCAAGCTGCAGCTCGAACTGCAGGTCGAGCCTCTTGGTGAACCCATCCCCTTCGATGAAATCCTCGGCAACGCAGAGCAGCCGCCCACAGTCACACCTCAGGACTATGCCTTCGCCTGGCGCGCCGAAGGCCGTTATCAAGGGCAGCCAGTGCAAGGCCAGGGGAAAATTGGCGGTCTGCTGGCGCTGCAGGATGACACGCTGCCATTTCCGCTGGAGGCGGATATCCGCGCCGGCTCCACCCGCATCCGCCTGGCCGGCACCCTGACCGACCCGCAGAACCTGGGCGCGCTGGACCTGAATCTGCGGCTGTCTGGCAGCAGCCTGGGCAACCTGTATCCCTTGACCGGAGTGACACTGCCCGACAGCCCACCCTATTCCACCGACGGCCGGCTGAGCGCCCAACTGCAGGATGCCGAGGGCGCCATCTTTCGCTATCAGGACTTCAATGGGCGCATCGGCGACAGCGATATCCACGGCGATCTGACTTACGTTGCCGGCGAGCCCCGCCCCAAGCTGTCCGGCAGCGTGGTATCCAACCAGTTGCTGTTCAGCGACCTGGCGCCTTTGATCGGTGCCGACTCCAACACCGAGAAAGAGGCCCGCGGCAGCGACACTCGGCAGCCAGCGGGCAAGGTACTGCCGGTCGAGGAGTTCCGCGCCGAGCGCTGGCGGGAGATGGATGCCGATGTGCGCGTACGGGGTCGGCGCATCGTGCACAGCGAACAGTTACCGATCACCGATCTGGATGCCCAGGTGCTGCTGGATGATGGCCGGCTGCGCCTGGCGCCACTGAAATTCGGCATGGCCGGCGGCGTGTTACAGGCCGATATCGAGCTCGACGGCTCCGGTACCTCGCTGCAGGGTCAGGCGAAGCTGAGTGCGCGCCACTTCAAGCTCAAGGAGCTGGTGCCCAACTTCGAACCAATGCAGACGAGCCTGGGCGAGCTCAATGGCGACGCCGAGCTACGCGGGCGCGGCAATTCGGTGGCGGCGTTGCTGGGCAGTGCCGATGGCGCAGTGCGGTTGGTGATCAATGATGGCACCGTGAGCCGCAGCCTGATGGAAATTGCCGGGCTCAACGTCGGCAACTATCTGATCAGCAGATTGTTTGGCGACGAGGAGGTGCAGATCAACTGCGCGGTGGCCGACCTGGCACTCAAGCAAGGACTGATGAGTACACCAATATTTGTGATCGACACCGAGAATGCGCTGATCGAGATCGACGGCACGGTGAACTTTGCCAGCGAGGAGCTGGATCTGGATATCGCTCCCCACTCCAAGGGCATGCGCATTTTCTCCCTGCGCTCGCCGTTATACGTCAGGGGCACTTTCGACGAGCCCCGCCCGGGGGTGCACGCCGGGCCACTGGCGCTGCGGGGTACCGGCATGCTGGCACTGGGCGCACTGACCCCAGCGGCCGCCCTGCTGGCATTGATCGCTCCCAGTGGCGAGCAGACCAGTCAGTGCCATGAATTGCTACAGGAAATGCGTACGGGCAAGCGCTGAGCGGAGGGGATGACAGGCTACAAAAAAAAGGGGCTTCGCCCAAGGCGAAACCCCTTTCTCTTTCAGCCACAGAATCAACCCAGCGATTTCACCGCTTCGATCATCTGTACCATCACTTTCTGCGCATCACCGTAGACCATGGAGGTGTTCTCGGCAAAGAACAGTTCGTTCTCCACGCCGGAGTAACCCTTACCCTGACCACGCTTGACCACGTAGGCCTGGCGCGCCATGTCCACGTTGAGGATCGGCATGCCGTAGATCGGGCTGGACTTGCGATGACGAGCAGCCGGGTTGACCACGTCATTGGCGCCCAGAACGATAGCCACATCCGCCTGCGGGAAGTCTTCGTTGATGTCTTCCAGGTCGTGGATGATGTCGTAGGGGACACCCGCCTCGGCCAGCAGCACGTTCATGTGGCCCGGCATACGACCCGCTACCGGGTGGATGGCGAAAGCCACGTCCACGCCCTGCTTCTGCAGCAGCTTCACGAACTCGTACAGCTTGTGCTGCGCCTGGGCCACCGCCAGACCGTAGCCCGGAACGATGATCACCTTGCTCGCGTAGTACATGGCAATTGCCGCGTCGGACGCATCGGCAGACTTCATGGTGCCTTCGATGTCGCCATCTTCACCACCATCATCGCCGCCAAACTGGCTGAAG
Source organism: Pseudomonas sp. MYb185 (assembly GCF_002979975.1). Lineage (GTDB taxonomy): Bacteria > Pseudomonadota > Gammaproteobacteria > Pseudomonadales > Pseudomonadaceae > Halopseudomonas. Next base: position 27,072 of record NZ_PCQD01000021.1, read on the forward strand.
ATCACGTTACTGACCGGGCGGTTCATGGCCTTGGCCATCATCAGCGTCAGCAGGGTACCTGCCGAGCCGACCACGGTACCGGCAATGATCATCGCCGGGTTCTGCAGCACGAAACCTTCGAAGGCAACGGCCAGACCGGTGAAGGCGTTGTACAGCGAGATCACCACCGGCATATCGGCACCGCCGATCGGGGTGGTCAGCAGTACGCCCAGCAGCAGTGCGAGGATGAAGAACAGCGCTACCATCGGGAAGGAGATGACGCCGTTGATGCCGGTAACGACGATGTACGCACCCAGGGCCAGCGAGCCGAGGAAGAGTACCGCGTTGATCAGTTGCTGCGCTGGCAGGCGGATAACGCCGTTCATGCGACCGTCGAGCTTGGCCCAGGCGATCAACGAGCCGGACAGCGCTACCGCACCGATCAGACCACCGAGTACCGCGAGCACGGATACCACCACGCCATGGGACTGGGCATTGCCGGAGAACAGCTCGGTCGCAGCAATTGCCGCGGCCGCACCGCCACCCATACCGTTGTACAGGGCGACCATCTGCGGCATGTCGGTCATGGCGACCTTCTTGCCGCTGTACCAGGCCCAGCCCAGACCCAGACCCAGCGCGATCAGCACCAGCGCCACGTTCATGGTCAGGTGTTCCTGGGCCGCTTCGCGTACGTCAAAGCCGTAGAGGAACGCGGCCAATACCGCCAGCACCATGCCGACGCCGGCGATCAGAATACCCGAGCGCGCGGTGACCGGGCTGGCCATGCGCTTGAGTCCGTAGATGAACAGCAGTGCCGTGAGAAAATAAACGGCTTCGATTATAAATTGACTCATCTGTTGTTATTCCTTGTCCGCTGTACCTGGGCGCTTGTTGCTGGGCTTGAACATCTCCAGCATGCGCTCGGTTACCACATAACCGCCGGCGGCGTTACCCGCGCCGAGCAGCACACCGAAGAAGCCGATGACCTGCTCCAGCGTGGAGCCAGCGTTCAGCAGTGCCCACATGGCACCCACGACCACGATGCCGTGGACGAAGTTGGAGCCGGACATCAGTGGCGTATGCAGAATCGCCGGTACACGACCGATGATTTCATAGCCGGTGAAGGCCGCCAGCATGAAGATATACAGGGCTACGAAGCCGGTAATGGTAGTTACTGGGTCCATGATCATTCCTCAGCGGATTCGACGGCCTGGCGTGCGGCCTCGTTGCGGATTTCACCGGCATGGGTCAGTACCGCGCCGGCCAGGATCTCGTCTTCCCAGTCGATGGCCAGTTCGCCATCCTTGACCATCAGGCCGACCAGGTTCTGCAGGTTGCGGGCGTACAGCTCGGATGCGTGTTCGGCCAGACGGCTGGGTACGTTGAGCGGGGCAACGATGGTCGCCGGGCCGACTTCAACGGTTTCACCGGGGACGGTCAGCGGCGTGTTACCACCACCTTCGGCCGCCAGGTCGATGATCACCGAGCCGGGCTTCATGCCCATGATCTGTGCTTCGCTGATGATTTTCGGGCTGGGGCGACCGGGGATCGCTGCGGTGGTGATCACTGCATCGGCCTGCTGGATGTGGCGGGTGATGACCTTCTCGACCTGGGCCTTCTCCTCGTCGGTCAGCTCGCGGGCATAACCGCCCTGCCCGCTGGCGGAGACGCCGGTATCGACGAACTTGCCGCCGACCGATTCGACCTGCTCCTTCACTTCCGCGCGCACGTCATAGCCTTCGATCATGGCACCCAGGCGCTTGGCGGTGGCCAGTGCCTGCAGACCGGCGACACCCGCACCCATGACCAGTACCTTGGCCGGACGCAGCGAGCCGACCGCGGTGGTCATCATCGGCAGAATGCGGTTGAGACTGGTGGCAGCCATGAGGCCAGCGGCATAGCCGGTCAGTGCAGCCTGGGAAGACAGAGCATCCATTGCCTGGGCGCGGGTGATGCGCGGTACCAGTTCCATGGCGAAGCAGGTGATCTGACGATCACGCAGTGCCTTGACGATTGCCGGCTCGCGGTGGGCGTAGACGAAGCAGCACAGCACGGTGCCGGGGGCCATCTGTTCGATGTCGGCCAGTTCCGGTGGCTGAACGCTGAATACCAGGTCGGTCTTGACCGGAGCGGAAGCGATTTTCACGCCTTCCTTCTCAAACGCGTTATCGGGAATTCTTGCAGCCAGGCCTGCGCCGGGTTGCAGTGAACATTCGATGCCCATCTTGGCCAACTTGTTGGCGACCGAAGGGACTAGGGCAACGCGCTTCTCATGTTCGCGTGTTTCCCCTGGAACAAACAGACTGACCGGCATGGGGTCTCCTTTCACCTATTGTTTGTTTTATGCAAAGTCAAAAACGCGGGCAAGCATACACCATATGCAATTGAACTTTTGTAGTACTTTCGAAACTTTTTTTCGGGCAGCTTTCGAAGGTTTTACCCAAATGATTTAAAAAACACAGGAAAATATCATACTTTTTTTGGGAATACAGTGGCTTACGCTGTTCGGACGATGTTCGTCAGAAAGAAAGAATCAAAAGCCATACCGGCAGCGTGAGCGCCGCCGCCACGGTGGACAGGAAAATCACCGAACTGATGATACGTACATCATCCTGACCCATGGGAAACGCCAGCACATTCACCCCGGTGGGACAGGCGGCCATCAGCACCAGCACGGTGCGCGCCTCATTGCCCAGTCCTGGCACCAGCAAACCTGCCGCCAGTACCAGCAACGGGAACAGCAGCAGCTTGGCCACGGTGAGCAGGAACAAGGTGCCACTCAGATGCAGGCGGTAGCCGGCCAGGCTGATGCCGAGCATCAGCAATGCCATCGGCAGGGCCGCCGCCGCGAGCATCTCGACGATGTGCCACAGGGGCGCCGGAATTGCCAGCCCCGAGAGATTGACCAATGCGCCCAGGGCCAGGCCAATTATCAGCGGGTTGGCCAGGCTGGCAAGCAGGCCGCGCCAATCGAAACTGTCGTCGCGGCTACCACTGAAGAAGGCGTTATACAGGCTCTGCAGGGAGAACAGCAGCAAGCTGTGGAACGCCAGGATGGCGAACAGGTAGACCAGACTGTCCACGCCCAGCATCACCGTCACCAGAGGGATGCCCACCAGCACGTTGTTCGAATAGCTTGCCGTCAACCCCATGGATGAGGGGCGCCCCAGCCGCCGGTGCATCAGCAGGTTGATACCGATAAATACCAGGGCCGCGGGAATGTAGTAGAGCATCAGCAGCAGCGGTGACAGCGCCTCCCGCAGATCCGCCCGAGCCAGCCCGGAGAACAGCAGCACTGGCATGAACAGCTTGAAGGTGATAACCCCCAGCGTCTTGCCACCGTCGCTCGGGATGATCCGGCGCGCGCCAAGGAACCAGCCGAGAAAGATCAGGCCGAACACAGGGACAAGAGCATTGACTACAATCACGGACGCCTCCCGATGCACTTTTCAAGGCGGCAAGTCTAACAGTCCGGACAGTTCAATAGCCGCGCGCGGGGAAAAATTGGCGGGCGAAGCCCGGCGGGAAATCGCTGCTATATATAAAGAAAAAAACAAACAGGGAAAGAAAGCCGCCGCCATGCCTGATCCGGCCATGGCGGCGTTGCAGGTCAGTCCTTCAGGCTCCAGGTAGTGGCGCCCTTGCTATCCTCGAGGACCACACCCATCGCAGCCAGTTGATCACGTATGCGGTCGGACTCGGCCCAGTTCTTTTCGGCACGAGCCTGCAGCCGCGATTGGACCATGGCCTCGATCTGTGCGGCATCGACCTTGCCCGCCGCATCAGCCTGCAGGAAGCTGTCGGCATCCAGCTGCAGCAGCCCGGTAACACCGGCCAACTCGCGCAGGCGTGCGGCCAGTGCCGCAGCCGCCAATACATCCGACTCCTTCAGGCGATTGACCTCGCGGGCCATATCGAACAGCACGGCGCAGGCTTCCGGCGTGTTGAAGTCATCGTCCATGGCTGCGGCAAAGCGCTCGACAAACTCGTCACCACCGGCAGCAGCCGCCTCTGGCAATCCCTTCAGGGCGCGATAGAAGCGCTCCAGGGCACTCCTGGCTTCCTTCAGGTTGTCTTCCGAATAGTTGATCGGGCTGCGGTAGTGACTGGCCACCAGCAGATAGCGCACCACTTCCGGGTGGTACTTTTCCAGCACATCACGGATGGTGAAGAAATTGCCCAGCGACTTGGACATCTTCTCGCCATCCACCCGCACCGCCCCGGCGTGCATCCAGGACATGGCATAGGGCTTGCCGGTAGCTGCCTCGCTCTGGGCGATCTCGTTCTCATGGTGCGGAAATACCAGATCCGGGCCACCACCATGGATATCGAAGGTATCGCCCAGGCAGCAGGTGGACATCACCGAGCACTCGATATGCCAGCCGGGACGCCCGTCCCCCCAGGGCGACGGCCAGCTCGGCTCGCCCGGCTTGACCCCTTTCCACAGCACGAAGTCCAGCGGATCCTGCTTGGCCTCATCGACCTCGATGCGCGCACCGATCTTCAGGTCCTCGATGCGCTTGCGCGACAGCTTGCCATAACCAGCGAATTTGCCGACCCGGTAGTACACGTCGCCGTTGCCCGGGGCATAGGCATAGCCCTTGTCGATCAGCGTCTGGATCATGCGGTGCATGCCCTCGACATGCTCACTGGCCCGCGGCTCCTGATCCGGGCGCAGTACACTCAGCCGCGCCTCGTCTTCATGCATCGCGGCAATCATGCGCTCGGTCAGTTGCTGGAAGCTCTCGCCGTTGTCATTGGCGCGGCGGATGATCTTGTCGTCGATATCGGTGATATTGCGCACGTAGGTCAGATCGTAGCCGCGATGGCGCAACCAGCGGGATACCACATCGAAAGCCACCATCACCCGCGCATGTCCGATATGGCAGTAGTCGTATACCGTCATGCCGCAGACATACATGCGCACACTGTTGCCTTCCAGCGGCGTGAATACTTCCTTGGTCTTGCTCAGTGTGTTGTAGATGCTCAGCGCCATTATTGCCCCCAGGAGTCGCGCAGCGTGACGGTTCGGTTGAATACCAGGTTACCAGGACCCGAATCCTTGCTGTCAGCGCAGAAATAGCCCTCGCGCTCGAACTGGAAACGCTCATCGGAGGTTGCACTGGCCAGCGAGGGTTCGGCCCGGCACCCCTTGAGCACCATCAGCGAGTCGGGATTGATGTTGTCGAGGAAGGTTCCGCCCTGCCCTTCGGCATTGCCAGGGGCCTTGTCCGGATTCTCCGCCGTGAACAGGCGATCGTACAGCCGTACCTCGCACTCGACACTCTCCGCACCCGGCACCCAGTGGATCACGCCCTTGACCTTGCGCCCTTCGGGGTTCTTGCCGAGGGTGTCCGGGTCATAGGAACACAGCAGCTCGATGATGTTGCCCTCGGCATCGGTGACCGCCTCATCGGCGCGGATCACGTAACTGCCACGCAGGCGCACTTCCCCACCCGGTACCAGGCGCTTGTAGCCCTTGGGCGGATCGACCATGTAATCATCCCGGTCGATATACAGCTCGCGGCTGAACGGCAGCACGCGCTCCCCCATGTCCTGCTTGGGATGGCGCGGCAGGGTCAGCTGCTCGACCTGACCTTCCGGGTAGTTGGTGATGGTGACCTTGAGCGGGCGCAGCACGCACATGGCACGCGGTGCGTTGTTGTCCAGGTCATCACGGATGCAGAATTCAAGCATGCCCATATCGACCACCGCACTGGAGCGGGTGACACCAATCCGCTCGCAGAACTCACGGATCGATGCTGGCGTATAGCCCCGGCGGCGGAAACCACTGAGTGTGGACATGCGCGGATCATCCCAGCCATCCACATGCCCCTCGTCGACCAGTTGCTTGAGCTTGCGCTTGCTGGTCACCGTGTAGTTCAGGTTCAACCGGGCGAACTCGTACTGGCGCGGCTTGGCCGGCACCGGCAGATTGTCCAGGAACCATTCATACAGCGGGCGATGGTCCTCGAATTCCAGGGTGCAGATCGAGTGGCTGATCAGTTCGATAGCATCCGACTGGCCATGGGTGAAGTCATAGCTGGGGTATACACACCACTTGTCACCGGTCTGGTGGTGGTGAGCATGGCGAATACGGTACAGGATAGGGTCGCGCAGGTTCATGTTCGGCGATGCCATATCGATCTTCGCCCGCAGCGCCTTGGCGCCATCAGGAAACTCGCCGGCAGTCATGCGCGCGAACAGATCAAGGTTCTCCTCGACGCTGCGTTCACGGAACGGGCTGTCCTTGCCCGGCTCGGTCAGGTTGCCACGGTATTCCCGTGCCTGTTCCGGGGACAGGTCGCAGACATAGGCCTTGCCGGCCTTGATCAGCTCGATGGCCCAGGCATGCAGCTGGTCGAAATAGTCCGAGGCGTAACGCACATCACCGTCCCACTGGAAGCCCAGCCACTCAACGTCCTGCTTGATGGCATCGATATATGCCTGTTCTTCCTTGGCCGGGTTGGTGTCATCAAAACGCAGATGACATACACCACCGAACTCCTTGGCCAGGCCGAAGTTCACACAGATCGCCTTGGCGTGTCCGATATGCAGATAACCGTTGGGCTCCGGCGGAAAGCGCGTCACTATCTTGGTGTGCTTGCCGCTTTGCAGGTCGGCCTGAACGATCTGGCGCAGAAAGTGGGCTGGAGGCGTGGTTTCCGGTTTGTTCATAGGTATTTCAGGACTCGTCTTGGGCAATGCCGCCGGCATTACGCTATTGATCAGCGGACGGATCGTCATGCTGCAGGGCAGCCCCGAACCATCCGGCCAAAAGACGTCCATCATACCCTAAACTGACTGATGCCTGAATCCGCCTCAGCTGATAGCATTGCACCTTTCCCCCAATCAATCCGAGGATCAACCGCATGGTCAAGCTGCATACCAATTTTGGTGTCATCACCCTGGAACTGTTCGCCGACAAGGCACCGGAGACGGTCGAGAATTTCAAGCAGTACGTGCGTGACGGTCATTACGACAACACCATCTTCCACCGCGTGATCAGCAACTTCATGATCCAGGGCGGCGGCTTCGAACCGGGCATGCAGCAGAAGGACACCCGTGCACCGATCAAGAACGAAGCCAACAATGGCGTAAGCAACGAGGTCGGCACCATCGCCATGGCACGCACCATGGACCCGCACTCGGCCAGCGCCCAGTTCTTCATCAACGTTGCCGACAACGGCTTCCTCAACCACACCGCCCCCACCACCCAGGGCTGGGGCTATGCAGTGTTCGGCAAGGTTGCCGAAGGTATGGATGTGGTCGAAAAGATCAAGGGCGTGCGTACCACCAGCCGTGCAGGCCATCAGGACGTGCCGGCTGATGACGTGATCATCGAACGCGCCGAACTGGTCGAGTAAGCCCGCCAGATGCGCTGTCTGTTCATCTCGGACTTGCATCTGGAAACAGGACGCCCGGATATCACCCGGGCGTTCCTGCATTGCCTGGAAACCCGCGCTCGGGATGCCGAGGCGCTGTATATTCTGGGAGACTTCTTTGAAGTGTGGCTGGGGGACGACAACCCTGACCCACTCGCCGACCAGGTAAGCGACGCCCTGCTGCAGTTGTCACGGGCCGGCGTACCTATCTACCTGATGCACGGCAACCGCGATTTTCTCATCGGCCGGGACTTCTGCCGCCGCTCCGGCTGCACCCTGCTGAACGACCCCACTATCATCGAACTCAACGGCGAACGTGTGCTGTTGATGCACGGTGACAGCCTGTGCATCGATGACACCGAATACATGCGCATGCGCCGCTGGCTGCGCAACCCGCTGAGCCTGTTCATCCTGCGCCATCTGCCACTGAAGACCCGCCACAGGATCGGGCGCAAACTGCGCAACGAAAGCCAGACCCGCACCCGATACAAGGCGCTGGATATCACCGACGTCAACGACGGCGAAGTGGTGCGGATGATGCGTTCACACCGCGTAACGACCCTGATCCACGGTCATACCCACCGCCCTGCCATTCACCCGCTTGAGATCGACGGTCAGCCGGTGCAACGGATCGTGCTGGGTGATTGGGATGAGAGTGGCTGGGTGCTTGAGGTGGATGAGGATGGTTATCGGTTGGAGAGCTTTGCGCTCTGATCGGCCGCCCCCCCCCTCTCCCTAGCCCTCTCCCGCGAGGGGAGAGGGAGCTTGTTTGTACTCGCAGAACTGTTTGCCGTATTTCTGACATCTCGATCTTCTGAAGAGCTATCAGGGGAAAGAAGTTCGTATTCGCCAGCACGGTCTGCTCCCTCTCCCCTCGCGGGAGAGGGCTGGGGAGAGGGGGAACCTACAAGCACCCCAACAACAAAACCCCCAACTCTTGCGAGTCGGGGGTTCCGTTGTTGCCAGCAGTCAGGCTATTACAGCTTGCCAGCCAGCTCCGGCACCGCCTCGAACAGGTCAGCCACCAGACCGTAGTCGGCTACCTGGAAGATCGGCGCTTCCTCGTCCTTGTTGATCGCAACAATGACCTTGGAGTCCTTCATACCCGCCAGATGCTG
>NZ_PCQD01000022.1 GCF_002979975.1 Pseudomonas sp. MYb185
GGGCAATAGTAGATAACAGCCTCCTATCCCGCCTTTTGGGTTCGCGAGCGAAGGCGAGGAAATACTTTCACGGTCTCGGGCGCGCTACACCCCAAGAGTGGATCAGACGAAGTACAGCGCCAGTGTCTCGGCGATATAGGCCGGCTTGTCGACGCCTTCGATTTCCAGGGTGGCGCGGGATTTGACCAGCCACTGGCCGGGGTTCTTTTCGGTCACATCCACCACCGTCAATTGCATGCGCACCCGCGAGCCGACGCGCACCGGCTGGATGAAGCGCACGCTGTCCAGGCCGTAGTTGACGGCCATCTTCAGGCCTTCGGGGCGCATGGCCAGGCCGGCTGACAGTGCCGGGATCAGCGATAGCGACAGGAAGCCATGGGCGATGGTGCCGCCAAACGGCGTCTGCTTGGCCTTTTCCTCATCGAGGTGGATGAACTGGTGGTCGCCGGTGCATTCGGCGAACTGGTTGACGCGCTGTTGGTCGATCAACAGCCACTCGGAATGGCCCAGGTCTTTGCCGATAAAGGAAGTCAGTTCGGATACGGGTACGGCGGTCATGGTGTGCTCCGTTGGTTTTGTTGTTGGGGCGACTGAGGTTGGGTGAATTTTTCAGGGCTAGAAAACTTCCCCCTCTCCCCAGCCCCGCTCCGCGCCCCGGCCCTTCGCAGAGCTCAGGGCGTTCAGGCGGGCGAAGCATGCTTCGCTATTTCCTCCTTCACCCCGCAAGGGGAGAGGGAGTATGGTCTGGACTCAGATTGACCATGGTTGCAAGCGGGCGGGATGGGGTCAATGCGCTGCGGCTGTCATTGGTTTGCTGAATGCCGCGACCGCCGCGTTGGGCTATGTCCGCGTCACAGGCCCAGCAACAGTGCCAGTCCCGCCAGCAATGGCCAGCCCGGCAGCAGTATCGACCAGGGCTGGCGCAGGGCTTGCAATGGTCCGCCGCGTTCCATCAGCCAGATCGCCAGCAGGCTGGCGCAGGCGGCCTGCAGTATGCTGGCCAGCACTATGGGGAGTGCCACCGGCAGACTCAGCCAGACGGTGATCGGCAGGGCGCAGAGCGGTATGGCGTAGATCCCCCAGCTCAGGCGCAGCCAGAATGACTGATCACGGTTGCTGAGCATCACCAGCCCCAGCAGCAGCGATAGCAGCAGTGCCAGGCGGGTAGAGCCGGCGCCCGGCAGCAGTCCCAGGGCCAGGCACAGCAGCGCGCTGATCAGCAGCATCAGCAACTGCCAGCCCTGGCGCAGCAGCGCCAGCAGGAACAGCACCGGCAGGTAGCTCAGCAGCAGGAACGCCTCGCTGCCCAGCGGGGCCAGCCAATTGCGCACGGCCGACAGGCCGGCATGCCCGGTCTCGTCCAGCCATTGTTCCAGGGTGCCATACAACACACTCAGCCAGGGGGCACTCACTACCAGGCCGAACAGCGCCGCCAGGCACAGGGCCGCCGCCGCCAGGCTGCTCCAGCGTTGCTGGGCGCGCAGCAATAACAGCAGCGCGAAGCTGAAGCCGGCGAGTCCGCCGGCCAGCAGCAGTGCTTCGCTCCAGAAGGATTCGGGTACCGGCCAACGGGCTGCGTTGCCGGCCACATAGCCGGGCAGCACATAGGCCGGAGCCCAGGCCAGCGCGGACAGGATGTTGACCAGCAGGAAACGCCAGGTGGACATGTCGAACATGCCGGCGATCATCGGGATGATCGGGCGAATCGGGCCGATGAAACGGCCGAGAATGATGCTGAACATGCCGTAGCGGCGGAAAAAGCCTTCGCCGTGGTCTATCCACTGTGGATGACGGGCGAACACTCTGAGGCGACGGATGTCCTGGTGGAACCAGCGGCCCATGGCGAAGCTGAGCAGATCGCCGCAGACCGCGCCGCTGAACGCCCAGCCGAGGGTGGCGAGCAGGCTGAGGTTGCCGCTACCGGCCAGCGCCGAGGCGGCGAACAGCAGCAATACGCCGGGTACCACCAGGCCGGCGACCGCCAGCGACTCGGTCAGCGCGATAAGGAAGATGGCCAGCCCCAGCCAGCGGGTGTGGCTGCCCAGCCAGGTGATCAGCTCACCGCTCAGCAGGCTTTCCATTCAATCCGGCACTTCATCGAGCAGATGGTAGTCCCGGCCCTCCTGCCGCGTCCGGCCCAGGGGGTTGCGCGTGCAGTAGGGCGCGTAGGCACTGTCGACGAAGCGATAGGGCAGGTGCTCGTCCCGGCCGAGGGGAATGCCCAGCCGGGTGGTCTGGATGATCTGCCGGGGCCGATAGCCGTCATCATCGATGATCAACTGCTGCGGGTCCGGTATCTGGGCGTTCCATATCGGTACCTTCAGATGCAGCGAGCGGCACAGCAGGGTCTGGCCATTGCACAGGCGGGCGGCGGGACGCGGCTGGCCATTGCTGGCGGGGTTCAGCTGCTGCATCAGTGCCAGGCTGTCCGGGCCGCTGATGTCGTCGACCACCGGGTAGCCGGACTTGATCAGCACGCCGTCGCCTTCACCCTCGGCGCTGATGTTCAGCGAGTCGCCGCCGCGGGCATAGTACATGTACAGGGTGCCGGCCTCCATGAACAGCGCGCGGCGCGACTGGGTCAGGCCCAGCGAGGCGTGGCTGCCCTTCTCCTCGCGCAGGTAGGCCTCGGTCTCGATGATGCGCGCCGACAGCCACTGGCCCTGGTGGTAATGACGTATGACCTTGCCCAGCAGGCGAACCGCCAGCTCGCGGCTGTCACGTTGGAAAAACCCCCGTGATAGAGGGTTTGGAGCTTGATGGAAAGAATTAGTCGCAGACATAACAGCGATGATAGCAGGTTCGCCCTGTCCAGCCTCTGGAGGGACCGGTATAATGCGGCCTTTGTTGTGGCTGCAGGTTGGTGAACGAGATGAGTGCTGATCAGGTAGTGGATTACATGACCGGGCTGGGCCGTCAGGCACGCGCGGCGTCGCGCGTCATTGCGCGGGCCTCCACGGCGGTCAAGAACAAGGCGCTGCTGGCTACCGCCGAGGCCATCGAAGCGGCGGCGCAGAGTCTGGTCGCGGCCAATGCGCTGGATCTGCAGGCCGGGCGTGATAACGGCCTGGACGAGGCCATGCTGGATCGTCTGGCGCTGACGCCGGCCGGTCTGCAGGGCATGATCGAAGGGTTGCGTCAGGTCGCGGCATTGCCCGATCCGATCGGCGCCATCCGTGACATGAAATACCTGCCCTCGGGCATCCAGGTTGGCCGCATGCGCGTGCCGCTGGGCGTCATCGGTATTATCTACGAATCGCGGCCGAACGTGACCGTCGAGGCGGCGAGCCTGTGCCTGAAGTCCGGCAATGCCTGCATCCTGCGTGGTGGCTCGGAATCCATTCATTCCAACCGGGCGATCGCCGAGTGCATCCGCCAGGGGCTGGATGCCGCCGGCTTGCCGCAGGAAGTGGTACAGGTGGTGGAAACCACCGACCGCGCTGCGGTGGGCGCGCTGATCAGCATGCCGGAATACGTCGATGTGATCGTGCCACGCGGTGGCAAGGGCTTGATCGAGCGCATCAGCCGCGACGCCCGAGTGCCGGTGATCAAGCATCTGGATGGCATCTGCCACGTCTATGTGGACGACCGTGCCGATCTGGACAAGGCCGAGGCCATCGCGCTGAATGCCAAGACCCATCGCTATGGCGTGTGCAACGCCATGGAAACGCTGCTGGTGCATCAGGCGATCGCTGCCGAGTTCCTGCCGCGCATGGCGGCGCTGTATGCCGACAAGGGCGTGGAGCTGCGTGGTTGCGAGCGCACCTGCGCGATCCTGCCGCAGGCAGTGGCGGCGACCGAGGAGGACTGGTCCACCGAGTACCTGGCGCCGATCCTGTCGATCCGTGTGGTTGCGGACATGGATGAGGCGATGGAGCATATCAATCGCTACAGTTCGCAGCATACCGAGTCGGTCGTCACCGAGGATTTCACCCGGGCACGGCGCTTCCTGGCCGAGGTGGATTCCAGTTCGGTGATGGTCAACGCCTCGACCCGTTTCGCCGATGGCTTCGAATACGGCCTGGGTGCCGAGATCGGCATTTCCACCGACAAGTTGCATGCCCGTGGTCCGGTTGGCCTTGAAGGGCTGACCAGCGAGAAGTACGTTGTCTATGGCGATGGGCATATTCGTCAGTGACATTACGCGTCGGGCTGCTGGGCGGGACGTTTGATCCGATTCACTTCGGACACCTGCGCAGCGCCGTTGAGGTTCGTGAATACCTGGCGCTGGATGAGCTGCGGCTGATCCCCAACGCCACGCCGCCGCACCGGGACAGTCCCGGTGCGACCGCCGAGCAGCGCCTGGAGATGGTCTGCCTGGCTACCGCGTCGGATGACCAGTTGCTGGTCGATGACTGCGAACTGCGTCGGGAGCGGCCGTCATATACGGTCGAGACGCTGGAAGCATTGCGCGCCGAACTGGGCGCCGAGGCCATGCTGTTTCTCGTCGTCGGCTGGGATGCCTTTTGTGGGCTGCCCAGCTGGCATCGCTGGGAGTCGCTGCTGGAGCTGGCGAGCCTGGTGGTATTGCAGCGTCCGGAGCAGGATCAGGAATTACCCGAGGTACTCAAGGATCTGTTGGCGGCGCGCAGTGTTGGTGATGCTTCCGCGCTGACCGCTACCCATGGCGAGATTCTATGCCTGGCGCAGACGCCCCTGGCGATCTCCGCTACCCATATTCGCTCACTGATTTCGGCAGGGCGCTCGCCGCGCTTTCTATTGCCCGATTCGGTGCTTGGCTATATTGAAACCAAAGGGCTATACCGGCCCTGATTTGAGGAACTGAACACCATTATGCAGATTGATGATCTGATCAAGACCGTGGAAGACGCGCTGGAAGAGCTCAAGGCCAAGGATGTGGTACGCATTGACGTGCGTGAGCTGACCGGCGTTACCGATTACATGGTTATCGCCAGCGGCGGCTCCAACCGCCAGGTCAGCGCGCTGGCCGACAACGTCATCGAAAAGGCCAAGGCCGCCGGGTGCCGCCCGCTGGGCGTCGAGGGCAAGGATTCCGGTGAATGGGTGCTGGTGGACCTGGGCGACATCGTGGTGCACGTCATGCAGCCGGCCACGCGCCAGTTCTACGACCTGGAGCGCCTCTGGCAGAGCGCCGAATCGCGTCGCGCGCAGCAGCAACCGACAGCGGAGTAGGCGTTCTTGCGTATTCGCCTGATCAGCGTGGCCTCGCGTATGCCGCGCTGGGTAGAGCAGGGCTATCAGGAGTACGCCAAGCGCATGCCGGCCGAGCTGCCGCTGGAGCTGGTGGAGATTCCGCTGGCCACCCGCGGCAAGAACGCCGACGTGCCGCGGTTGATGCGTCGCGAAGGCGAGCAGATGCTGGCCGCCACGCAGCCCGGGGAACGCATCGTGACCCTGGAGGTCGAAGGGCGGCCATGGTCGACCGAGGCGCTGGCCGAGCAGCTGGAAAGCTGGCGGCTGGATGCGCGCACGGTGAACCTGATGGTGGGCGGCCCGGAAGGGCTGGCCAGCGAGGTGGCTGCGCGCAGTGACCAGCGCTGGTCGCTGTCGCCACTGACGCTGCCCCATCCCTTGGTACGTATCCTGCTCGCCGAGCAGCTGTATCGCGCCTGGACCATTCTGAACCGCCACCCCTACCACAAGTGATACATGGCCAAGCCGATTCGCATCAAGGACCATCTCAACGACGCAGGCATCGTACAGCGCAGGATCATCTTCGCCGTGGTGTTCATCGTGTTGTTGACTTCCGGTCTGTTGGCGCGCATGTACTGGTTGCAGGTGGTGCAATACGAGCATCATTCCACGCTGTCGGAAAACAATCGGGTGCATGTGCAACCGATTCCGCCTGCGCGTGGCCGTATCTACGACCGCAATGGCATCGTCCTGGCCGAGAACCGCCCCAGCTTCAGTCTCAGCATCACCCGTGAGCGTTCCCCGGACCTGGATGCCACCATCGATCTGGTGAAGGCCCTGCTGCAGTTGAGCGACGAGGATATCGAGCAGCTGCGTCGCCGCCTGACCCAGGCCCGCCGGCCATTCGAGGCGGTACCGGTGATGTTCGGCCTGACCGAGGACCAGATCGCCCGCATCGCCGTCAATCAGTTCCGCCTGCCGGGAGTCGAGGTGCAGGCCAGTTTCGTGCGTCATTACCCGCTGGCCGAGCATTTCGCCCACGCAGTGGGTTATGTCGGGCGCATCAACGAACGGGAAATGGAACGCATCGACCCGGTTGCCTATGCCGGCACGCACTATATCGGCAAGACCGGTGTGGAGCGCTTCTATGAAGACCAGTTGCACGGCACGGTGGGCTACGAAGAGGTGGAAACCAATGCCCGTGGCCGGGTTCTGCGGGTGCTCAAGCGTACCGAGCCGGAGTCTGGCAAGGACCTGACCCTGCACCTGGACAGTCGGCTGCAGGCGGTGGCGGAGCAGGCACTGGGTAACCGCCGTGGTGCGGTGGTGGCGATCGAACCGAAAACCGGCGGGGTGCTGGCCTTCGTCAGTCAGCCGGGGTTCAATCCGAACCTGTTCGTCACCGGCATCAGTCATGCCAATTATGGTGCGCTGCGCGATTCGCTCGATCAGCCCCTGTTCAACCGTGTATTGCGTGGGCTGTATCCGCCTGGCTCGACCGTCAAGCAGATCGTCGCTCTGGCGGGCCTGGACTACGGTGTTACCACGCGCACCGCCCGGGTATATGATCCAGGTTTCTACCAATTGCCCAACAATACCCACAAATACCGCAACTGGAACCGCTACGGCGACGGTTGGGTGGATATGGACCTGGCCATGGCACGTTCCAATGACACCTACTTCTATGATCTGGCCCACAAGCTGGGCATCGACCGGTTGCATGAATTCATGAGCCAATTCGGCCTGGGCCAACGGGTCTCGCTGGACATGTTCGAGGAAACCGCCGGCCTGATGCCCTCGCGGGACTGGAAGCGCGCCTCGCGCCGCCAGCCCTGGTATCCCGGTGAGACGCTGATCACCGGTATCGGCCAGGGCTATATGCTGACCACGCCCCTGCAACTGGCCCATTCCACCGCGCTGATAGCCAACCGCGGGGTATGGAAGCGTCCGCGCATGCTGTTGCATGCCGAAGGGGTGGGGCCTGATGAAAGCGACACGCCGCCGGATGTGCTGCTGAAGAACCCCAGCGACTGGGACTTCATCATCAAGACCATGGAGGGCGTCATGCATGGGGAGCGCGGCACCTCCCGTGCGGCCGCTGCCGGCGCGTCCTATCGCATGGCCGGCAAGACCGGTACCGCGCAGGTGGTGGCCATCGCCCAGGGGGCGCGCTATGACTCCGAAGCCCTGAAGGAACGGCATCGTGATCACGCCTTGTTCGTCGGTTTCGCTCCGGTGGACGATCCACAGATCGCGGTGGCAGTGATGGTCGAGAATGGTGAGTCCGGGGGACGGGTGGCGGCGCCAGTGGCGCGGACGCTGTTCGATGCCTGGCTGCTGCCGGACCCCGAGCCGGAAACCTTCGCCGTGGAGGGTGAGCCATGAAGCCGTTGACCGGCATATCCGCACCCGATCCACGGGGGATGCGCCGCGAGCCGTTGTGGATGCGTCTGCACCTGGACCCCTGGCTGCTGTTGCTGATCCTGGTGCTGGCCGGTGCTGCCAGCTTCGTACTCTATTCCGCCAGCAGCAAGAGCATGGCGATGGTCTACCGCCAGGGTGCGCATTACGCCGTCGGCCTGGCGGCGATGATGTTCGTCGCCCAGTTCCAGCCGCGCTTCATGGAGCGCTGGTTGCCGCCGGCCTACCTGGTGTCGGTGCTGTTGCTGCTGGCGGTGCTGCTGGTGGGCACCGAGGCCAAGGGTGCCCAGCGCTGGATCAGGATCCCCGGTGTGCTCACCTTCCAGCCCTCGGAAATCATGAAGCTGGTGATGCCGATGAGCGTCGCCTGGTACCTGGGGCGCCGGGAGATGCCGCCACGCTTCAAGCATGTGTGCATCTGCCTGCTGATCATCTTCATACCGGTGGTGCTGATCCTCAAGCAGCCGGATCTGGGCACCACGCTGCTGATCGCCGCGTCGGGTATCTTCGGTCTGTTGCTGGCGGGGTTGCGCTGGCGCTATGTACTCGGCGCGCTGCTGGCGCTGGTGCCGGGAGCGGTGGGCATGTGGTTCTTCGTCATGCACGGCTACCAGAAACAGCGCGTACTGACCTTTCTCAACCCCGAGAGCGATCCGCTGGGGGCGGGCTGGAACATCATCCAGTCCAAGGCGGCGATCGGTTCCGGCGGGGTCTTCGGCAAGGGCTGGCTGCAGGGCACCCAGTCGCATCTGGACTTCCTGCCGGAAGGGCATACCGACTTCATCATCGCGGTGCTGGCAGAGGAGTTCGGGCTGGTCGGCGTGGCGCTGCTGTTGCTGGTCTACCTGTTGATCATCGCCCGCGGGCTGTACATCACCCACCAGGCCCAGGAAAGTTTCAGCAAGTTGCTGGCGGGCAGCATTACGCTGACGTTTTTTGTCTACGTTTTCGTTAATATCGGCATGGTCAGTGGCCTGCTGCCGGTGGTCGGCGTACCTTTACCGATGATCAGCTACGGCGGCACCTCATTGACCACGCTGCTGGTAGGTTTCGGCATCCTGATGTCCATCCATACGCACCGCAAGTGGATGAGCCATGGATGAGATTGCATTTCGGGAGAATCAGGGTTGCTCATGATTGATCAAGTTTCAGGCTGGTTGCGCAGCAATGCGCTGATTGCTCTGCTGGCTACCGGCGTCAGCCCGGTGCTGATGGCTGGCCCCTATACTGCCGAACATCCGGCGGTGGAGCCCTTCGTCGAGGAGATGCGTACCGAGTACGGCTTCAACCCGCAGCTTGTGCGCCAATTGTTGGAGCAGGCCGAACGCAAGGAGTCGATCCTGGAGGCGATCTCGCGGCCCGCCGAGCGGGTGCGGCCGTGGCATGAGTACCGCCAGATCTTCATCACCGACAAGCGCATAGCCGACGGGGTGGCGTTCTGGGACAAGCATGCCGAGGCGCTGGCCCGGGCCGAGGAAGTCTACGGTGTCGAGCCGGAGGTGATCCTGGCGATCATCGGCGTGGAAACCTTCTATGGTGGCAACAAGGGCAGCCATCGGGTGATCGACGCGCTCACCACCCTGGGCTTCGATTATCCGCCACGGGCGGACTTCTTCCGCCGCCAGCTCAAGTCCTATCTGGTGCTGACCCGCGAACAGCAGGTCGATCCGCTGGAGCTGACTGGCTCCTATGCCGGGGCAATGGGCTTTCCGCAATTCATTCCCAGCAGCTATCAGGCCTATGCGGTGGATTTCGATGACGATGGCGTGCGCGATATCTGGAACAATCCGGTGGATGCCATCGGCAGCGTGGCCAATTATTTTGCCGAACACAAATGGCAGCACGGTGAGACCGTCGCGGTGCCAGCCAAGGTATCCGGCGATCAGTACAGTCAGGGCTTTACCCTGGATCGTGGGCTGGAAGCCAAGATCAGCGTCGGCGAGTTGAAAAAGCTCGGCTGGACGCCGGAAACGGAGCTGGATGATGCCACCGAGGTGATGGCCTTCGAGTTCGATGCCGGGGAACATAAGGAGTACTGGCTGGGTCTGAACAACCTGCATGTCATTACCCGGTACAATCGGAGCGTCATGTACGCTATGGTCGTGCATCAGTTGGCCGACCTGATAAGGGAAGCGAGGGGCGAATGAACAAACCACTGCGTCGTGGTCCGGGTGTCGCTGTCATCATCATGCTGATGACCTTGCTGGCGGCCTGCTCATCGTCGTCGGTCAAACAGGGCGAGACCGGCAGCGCGGCGAGCAAGCCGCGCCCGAGTCAGGATGGCGCACCGGACTACTTCATGGATGTGTCGCAGATCCCGGATGCGGTGCCCACCCCGCACACTGGTGTCTACAAGGCCAGTCCGTACCGGGTACTGGGACGCAACTACAACCCCATGCAGGATGGCCGCAATTACCGGGAAACCGGCCTGGCATCCTGGTATGGCACCAAATTCCACGGTCAGCTGACCGCCAATGGCGAGCCCTATGATCTGTATGGCATGACCGCTGCGCACAAGACCCTGCCGTTGCCGACCTATGTCAGGGTCACCAACGTGGACAACCAGCGCAGCATCATCGTACGGGTCAATGACCGCGGGCCGTTCCACTCCGATCGCATCATCGACCTGTCCTATGCCGCGGCCGTCAAGCTGGGCTTTGCGGACAAAGGCACGGCGCGGGTCAAGGTCGAAGGCATCGACCCGGTGGTCTGGCAGCAGCAAAACAATCCAGGCTACCTGGTGCGTGCGCAACCGCAGGCGCAGCCAGCGGCCGCGCCTGCCAAACCGGCCGCTCCAGTGGCTGGAGGCCTCTACCTGCAGGTCGGGGCGTTCTCCTCCGGCCAGGCCGCCGAGCAACTGCGCGCGCAACTGCAGGGCCTGGTCCAGGCGCCGGTATTCGTCAGTCCGGTGCAGGTCAATGCACGCACCTTGCATCGGGTCCGACTGGGCCCGGTGGATAACCATGATCAGGCGAAGGAGCTGATGGAAACCCTGCGTCTGGCCAATCTCGGTACGCCGACGCTGGTAAGCACCAATTAAGTCCTTGCGTATACACACATAAGACAGTGAGCACCATGTTCAAGAAGATTATTCATACCCTGTTGATTTCCAGCGCCGTGCTGCTGACGCCGGCTGCGCTGGCCCAGACACCACAGCCGCAGCCGCAAGCACAGGCCAGTGCTCCGCTGATGCCACCGCCACCGACGGTGGCGGCTTCGAGCTATCTGTTGATCGATGCCAACAGCGGCAAGGTGCTGGTCGAGCACAACTCCGACGAGCCGCTGCCACCGGCCAGCCTGACCAAGATGATGACCAGCTACATTGCCAGCATGGAGATCCTGCGCGGGCAACTGAAAGAGGAAGACGAGGTGCTGGTCAGCGAGAAGGCCTGGCGCATGGGTGGCTCGAAGATGTTCATCGAGGTGGGCAACCGGGTGCCGCTGATCGACCTGTTGCGGGGCGTTATCATCCAGTCGGGCAATGACGCCAGTGTGGCCGTGGCCGAGCATATCGCCGGCAGCGAGGAGTCCTTCGCCGATCTGATGAACAGCCATGCCAAGCGCCTGGGCATGCACAATACGCATTTCGAGAACTCTACCGGCCTGCCGGCGGAAGGGCATGTGTCCAGCGCCCGCGACATGGCCATCATGGCCAAGGCGATCATCAACGACGACCCGGACCACTACACCCTGTACAAGGAAAAGGAGTTTGTCTGGAATGGCATCCGCCAGCCCAACCGCAACCTCATGCTGTGGCGCGACAAATCGGTTGACGGCCTCAAGACCGGTCACACTGATGAAGCCGGCTACTGTCTGGTGGCCTCGGCCGAGCGCGAGGGTATGCGGCTGATCTCCGTGGTCATGGGGACCAATAGCGAGCAGGCCCGCGCCGCGGAAACCCAGAAGCTGTTGACCTGGGGCTTCCGTTTCTTCGAAACCAAGAGCTTCTACCAGCCGGGGCAGGTGGTATCCAGCGCACGGGTCTGGTCCGGTCAGGCCAATTCCGTCGAAGCCGGTCTGGCCGATGGCCTGGTGCTGACCCTGCCCAAGGGGCAGGCCGACAAACTCGAGGCTGCGGTCACCCTGAATCCGGTGATCAAGGCGCCATTGGCTGCAGGCGATGTGGTAGGTCAGGTCGAGGTCAAGCTGGACGATGAGGTCGTGCACACCGCCGATCTGGTGGCGCTGGCTGATGTCGAGCAGGCGGGGCTGTTCGGACGTCTGTGGGACAGCATCCGGTTGTTCTTCTACGGTCTGTTCAATTGAAGTGAGGCAGCCATGAGCGACAAGACCCCTGAGACACCGAAGATCGAGTTTCCCTGCCAGTACCCGATCAAGGTCATCTGTACTGCTGGTGACGGCGTCATCGAGCAGGTTCTGGCTGTGGTCAGGCAGCATGATGCGGAGCTGGATGCTGCCACGTTGGTGGTGCAGGACAGCAAGAACGGCCGCTTCCAGTCGCTGCGCCTGGTGATGACCGCCACCGGGGAGCAGCAGCTGCAGCAGTTGCATACCGACCTCAAGGCCACCGGCCACGTGCACATGGTGCTTTGATGCCGCAGCTGATCGTCAGGGAACTGGGGCTGGTCGAGTACCAGCCCACGTTGGAAGCCATGCGCCGGCTGACTGCCGAGCGTGACGCCGATACTGCCGATGAGATCTGGCTGCTGCAACACCCCTCGGTATTCACCCAGGGCCAGGCCGGCAAGGCCGAGCACCTGCTGGCACCGGGGGATATCCCGGTGATCCAGGTCGAGCGTGGGGGGCAGGTGACCTATCACGGCCCTGGCCAGCTGGTCGGCTACCTGATGCTGGATCTGCGTCGGCTGGGACTGGGAGTGCGGGAGCTGGTCACCGCCATGGAGCGGAGCCTGGTCGAGCTGCTGGCATCCTATGGCGTGGAGGCCGCGCCCAAAGCGGATGCACCCGGGGTGTATGTCGATGGCGCGAAGATAGCCTCGTTGGGCCTGCGGGTGCGCCGGGGCTGTTCATTCCATGGCCTGGCGCTGAATGTCGATATGGACATGCAGCCGTTCCAGCGCATCAACCCCTGCGGTTACAGCGGCCTGCGCATGGTCCAGCTCAGTGAGCTGGTGGCGCAGCCGGTAGATATCAACGAGGTGGCTCAGCGCCTGGAGCAGACGCTGCGGCAGCAGTTGGGGTATCCGCTGGCGTAGAGGTATTCCCCGTGCTCCCTGGCCCCCAGGAAGGTTGATCGCGACCCGGTCGAGGTCCATCTCGACCAGCGCGGCTGCATGAAACACCGCAGGCCGGGATGGAACCCGGCCATCCATAGCGCAGCGTAGCCTGGAAGGTCGAGGTCCATCTCGACCAGCGCGGCCGCATGAAACACCGCAGGCCGGGATGGAACCCGGCCATCCATAGCGCAGCGTAGCCTGGAAGGTCGAGTTCCATCTCGACCAGCGCGGCCGCATGAAACACCGCAGACCGGGATGGAACCCGGCCATCCATAGTGCAGCGTAGCCTGGAAGGTCGAGTTCCATCTCGACCAGCGCGGCCGCATGAAACACCGCAGGCCGGGATGGAACCCGGCCATCCATAGTGCAGCGTAGCCTGGAAGGTCGAGTTCCATCTCGACCAGCGCGGCCGCATGAAACACCGCAGGCCGGGATGGAACCCGGCCATCCATAGCGCAGCGTAGCCTGGAAGGTCGAGTTCCATCTCGACCAGCGCGGTTGCATGAAACACCGCTGGCGAAGGGAATAGCGCGCCTGCTTACCTGATATTCAGCGCCGGGATCAGGCTGGTATCGACTTCCTGGCCGGGTACGGCGACAGGGGCGGCCAGCCCCAGGTTGTTCTTCTCGAATACCCGGTCGGCACGGTAGCTGGAGCGTACCAGCGGCCCGGCTGCCACTTCCATGAATCCCTTGGCCAGCCCCAGTTCCCGATAGCGGTTGAATTCTTCCGGGCTGACCCAGCGCTTGACCGACAGGTGATTACGGGTTGGCTGCAGATACTGACCAAGGGTGACGATGTCGACGCCGATGGTGCGCAGCTCGTCGAAGGTCTGCAGAATTTCCTCGTCGGTCTCACCCAGGCCGACCATCAGGCTGGTCTTGGTCAACACATCCGGGCGATAGCGCTTGGCATGTTCCAGTACCTTCAGGGTCTTGGCGTAGCCGGCACGCGGGTCGCGTACTTCGCGGGTCAGCCGCTCGACGGTTTCGACGTTCTGGGCGAATACTTCCAGCCCTGAGTCGACCACCAGTTCCACCGCAGACAGGTCCGCATCGAAATCAGGGGTCAATGCTTCGACCACTACCTGCGGGGTGCGCTGCTTGATCGCGCGTACGCAGGCGGCGTAGTGGGCAGCGCCACCGTCAGCCAGGTCATCACGGTCGACCGAGGTGAGCACGATATAGCGCAGCGCCATGAGTTCGACCGAGCGGGCGGTATTCTCCGGCTCCTCATGATCCAGCCAGCCGTTGGGGTTGCCGGTATCTACCGCGCAGAAGCGGCAGGCGCGGGTGCAGACCGACCCCATCAGCATGATGGTAGCGGTGCCATTGGACCAGCATTCACCCATGTTCGGGCAGTGGGATTCCTGACAGACAGTGCTCAGCCGGTGTTCGGAGACGTTGCGTTTGACCGCTTCGAAACGGTCGCCGGCGGGCGCTTTGACGCGCAGCCACTTGGGCTTGGGCTCGAAAACCTGAGGTTCTGCGGTGGCGCGGCGCTTCTGGCCGTCCTTGATCGCGGCTATGCCCTGGGCATTGCGGAATTTTTCGCCACTGGCAACGTTGTTCGGGGTGCTGTCAGACATCGGATCAAGGGCTCCTGGTAGAGGCTCCACGGGGTTGTTCGAGGTACGGGCAGGCTTGTGGCCACGGCGCAGTTTACCACAGACGCCATGGCTGTTGGACTACACCGTCGCCCTCGGCCCATCGTTCCGGCGGACTCGGAGTGGCCGGTGGATCCTTCGCGAAGGATGACGGGGCGAGGCGAAGGATAGTGGGTTTAATTGAACGGCATTGCGGCTTCAAGGCTCGCTCAGTCGCCGAACTGGCCGGAGGTCTCCTCCAGGCGGCTCAGTTCGACCCGGGCAATGCGCATGTGCTCGATTTCGAGTATGCGCATCTGCCAGCCATCCACCGTCAGCAGCTCGTCCGGTTCGGGCATGTGCTCGAGCTGGTTGAGGATCAGGCCGGCCAGGGTGGTATACAGCGAACTGCGTGGCAGCGGTGCCGGTAGCTGGCGGTTGATCTCTTCCAGGTTCTCGCTGGCATCGGCCTCGTAACGACCCGGCTCCAGGGCAATGACGCTGGGTGTCAGATCCATGCCCTGTTCGGCCTCTGGCAACTCGCCGGCGATGGCTTCCATGATATCGGTCAGGCTGACGATCCCTTCCAGGGTGCCGAACTCGTCCACCACGAAGGCCATCTGCTTGCCTTCATGCCGGAAGGCCTCCAGTGCCTTGATCGCATTCTGGGTTTCGAACAGTACTACAGGTTGTTCGATGTACTGTTCGAAGTGCAGCTCACCGCCCCGCAGGATGGCATCGAGCAGTGTTTTCTTCTGCACTATGCCCAGGGGCTCATCCTGCTTGCCATCGCGGATCACCGCCAGACGCGAGTAGGGCGAGTCCAGCAGCTGCTGGCGCTGTTCGTCCAGGCTGTTGCTCAGGTCCAGCGCGTGCACCTCGCGGCGCGGGGTCATCAGCGCCTTGATGTTGGTGTCGGCCAGGCTCAGCACGCCGCGGATCATGTCGCGCTCGTTGTCCTGGAAGATGGGCTGCTCGGCGCTGTCCTCGGCCAGATCTTCATGGGCGATCTGCTCGGCGCTGTCGGCCTTGCCGAGCAGGCGCAGGATATTGTTGGCGGTACGTTCGCGCAGGGTGCCGCCGGTATCCAGCCATTTCTGCTTGTTGTGCCGGGCCAACTGATTGAAGAACTCGACCATGATCGAGAAACCGATGGCGGCATACAGATAGCCCTTGGGAATATGCAGCCCCACACCTTCGGCGACCAGGCTGAAACCGATCATCAGCAGGAAGCCCAGGCACAGGATGATCAGTGTCGGGTGGGCATTGACGAAGCGGGTCAGGCGCTTGCTTGCCAGCAGCATCACAGCCATGGCGACGATCATGGCAATTGCCATCACCGCCAGTTCGTCGGCCATGCCGATGGCGGTGATCACCGAGTCGATGGAGAACACCGCGTCGAGAATGACGATCTGGGTCACTACCACGCCGAAACTGGAATAGGCCAGCCTGGCGCCGCTGGTGTGTTGCCGACCTTCCAGGCGCTCGTGCAGCTCCATGGTGGCCTTGAACAGCAGGAACAGGCCGCCGGTGAGCATGATGATGTCGCGGGCGGATACGCCATGCTCGCCAACATGGAACAGCGGATTGGTCAAGGTCACCAGCCAGGCGATACTCATCAACAGCAACAGACGCATTACCAGCGCCAATGACAGGCCCAGTACACGAGCCTTGTCACGTTGGTGTGGTGGCAGTTTTTCCGCCAGAACGGCAATGAATACCAGGTTATCGATACCCAGGACGATTTCCAGGGCGATCAGCGCGAACAGGCCTGCCCAGACGGTAGGGTCAGCCAGCCATTCGAACATGGTCGGCCTCCATTACGGGCTGGTGCAGCGATACTGCAAAAACGGATTGTGCGGGTGGAGTGCGAAGACGGTCTGTCATCGCGTATGTTCGGGGAGGGACGGAAGTCAAAACAGTAAACCGGTAGCCATTGGAAATGACCTTATACGCCTTCTTCCGCCCCGAGACAAACGGATATTTATTGCAGTGTCAGTTGTTCCGGTTGCGCAGGGCCTTGAGCAATTGGCGGTCGGGGTAGCCATCGGCCGGCCATCCCAGGGCTATCTGAAATCGACGAATCGCCTGTCGAGTATTGGCGCCGATGATGCCATCGACGCTGCCGGGTTCGAAACCATGGGCTTCGAGGCGCTCCTGCAACTCCAGCCGCTCGCTGCGTGACAGAGGGTCGTCATCGGTCGGCCAGTTGGCAAGGATCTGTCCGCGGCCCTGGAAGCGTTCGGACAGCAACCCGATGGCCAGGGCGTAGCTGGTGGAATTGTTGTAGCGCAGGATGCTGCGGAAATTGTTCATCACCAGGAACGCCGGGCCGCGGTGGCCGGCGGGCAGAACCAGGGTCGCCTGTTCCGTCGAACGGCTGTCCAGCGGCCGGCCGCGGGCATCGGTGACACCGAGGCTGGCCCACTCCGTCAACGACTTGCGGATGGACATGTCGGCCAGCGCGTAATCGAAACCATCCGCCAGGCGCACCTCCATGCCCCAGGGCGCACCGGGTTGCCAGTTGGAGGCCTTGAGATAGTTGGCTGCGGAGGCCAGGGCGTCGGCTTCGGTATGCCAGATGTCGCGCTTGCCGTTGCCGTCGAAGTCCACCGCATAGTCATTGTAGGTCGTGGGGATGAATTGGGTCTGGCCCATGGCGCCGGCCCAGGAGCCGGTCATGTCGCTGACCGTGGTATCGCCACGTTGCAGTATCTGCAGGGCGGCCAGCAATTGGGTCTGGGCGAAGTCCGAGCGCCGTCCCTGGTGGGCAAGGGTGGCCAGGGAACGGATCACCGAGCGGTCACCCATGTTGCTGCCGAAGTTGCTCTCCAGCCCCCAGATGGCCACCAGAATGTGCCGGTCGACGCCGTAGCGGGCCTCGATCTGCTGCAGGGTGGCGGCATGCCGGGTGAGCATGACCCGCCCTGTGGCCTGGCGCTGCGTGGACAGCGCGCCATCCAGGTAGGCCCATACCGGGCGGGTGAACTCGGGCTGGCTCTGGTCGGCCTTGAGTACCGCCGGATCGGGTTCGATACCACGAAATGCGACGTCGAAGGTGCCAGGGGCGATGCCGGCCTCCAGTGCCTGATCGCGGAAGCCATCACGCCATTGGTTGAAGCTGCGCGCCTCACTATGCGCGGCGGCACTGCTCCCGCCCGGCTGCACCGACGCTTCCAGGCGGTTCTCACCACAGGCGGACAGGACCAGCAGGCTGGTTGCCACGGCGATGAAGGTGCGGCACAGGACTCTGGGGCGAACGGGCAGATTGGGCATGTATCAGGTTCCGACATATTCAGTTTCCGGCCCACTGTAGCACGCGATACGGTGATGACGCACCGCCGGGCCGGGGCATACTGGTGTTTGAGGGTGCGACGCACTTCAGGTTCCCGGCGTTGGGAGATAAAGGGTGAAGGTTTTGAAGAGGATGACGAGTAGCGGGTGAGGATGGAGGTGTCAAGACCTCGATTGGGTTCTAGACTGACTGAACAGTAATCGAGCGGGGACAAGGCAATGAGTAACGGCAAAGTGCTGGCTTGCATTGACACTTCACCCATACTGCCAGCGGTATGTGACTATGCCGCCTGGGCGCGCAGCCGGTTGCAGGCGCCGCTGATGTTGTTGCATGTGCTGGAGGACGTGCCGGCGTTGGCGGAGAATGAGCATGCCAGCAGTATCGGTCTTGGTGATCGCGAGTTCCTGGTCCGGGAGCTGGCCGAGGTGGATGAAAAGCGTGCACGCCTGCTGCGTGAGCAGGGTGAATTCCTGCTGCAAACGGCGGCGGCGCGTATGGCCGGTGTGGCGGGGCTTGTAGAGCGTGTGCAGCGTCACGGCGGTCTGGTCGATACGCTGAACGAGCTGAGCGACGATATCCGCCTGCTGGTGATAGGGCGTCAGGGCGAAGGCGGCAGCTCTTTGCGGCCCCACGTCGGCAGCCATCTGGAGACGGTAATTCGCACCCTGTCGCGACCGATCCTGGTGGTACCTGGTGCGTTCCGGGTGCCAGGCAGTGTGCTGCTGGCCTATGATGCCGGGCCCAGCACACGCAAATGCGTGGATATGCTGATCAGCAGCCCGCTACTCAAGGGGATGCCGGTGCACCTGTTGTCGGTTGGTGCCGAGAGTAGTGCGGCGCGGGAGACGCTATCCGCTGCCGAGCAACGTCTGCGCCAGGCTGGGTTCGAGGTGACATCGGTGCTGCGTTCCGGTGACGTCGAACAGACTCTGCTGGACTATGCCGATACGCATAACATCGATCTGCTGGTGATGGGGGCCTACGGCCACTCGCGGATTCGGCAATTCTTTGTTGGCAGTACCACCACCAATATGCTGGCCAAGACCACCCGACCGCTATTGCTGTTGCGCTAGCCCGCAGCCAGGGGTAGCCGGGTGCCGGCCGCCTGTACCACGATCATGCCCAGGGTATCCCAGGCCGAACCGGGACTCTGGCCCTTGATCTGTTCATCGGCCTGCTGGGCCAGTCCCAGCAGCGCTGCCCAGCGGTCTGCCGGATGCCGTTGCAGGGCCCGGCCGATCAAGGGTTTGCGCTTGTCCCATACCGGCGGGCGTTGGCTGGCGAAGACCTTGTCCTGGGGGATGCCGCGCGCCAGCTCATGGGCCATGTTGTGCAGGCCGCGCAGCTCCCGGCTGAGGGCCCAGAGCACCACTGGCGCCTCGACCCCTTCACCGCGCAGCCCCTGCAGGATGCGCAGACCGTGCTGGGCATCGCCCTGCAACATGGCGTCGGCAAGGTTGAATACATCGAAACGGGCACTGTCGGCGACTACCTGTTGTACGGTCTGCAGGTCCAACTGGCCGCTGTCACAGAACAGCTTGAGCTTCTCGATCTCCTGCGCAGCGGCCAACAGGTTGCCCTCCACGCGGACGCTGAGCAGTTCCAGCGCCTCGGGCGTGGCATGCAGGCCGGCAGCAGCCAGGCGGTCACGCATCCAGGCGGGCAACTGCTGCGCCTCCACCGGCCAGATCTGCAGGAAACGGCTGTGCGCATGTTCGATCAGCCCCTTGGCCCACTTGCTGCGCTGGGTGCTGCCATCGAGCTTGGGCAGGCTGACCAGCAGCGTGGTGTCCGGGGGTGGGTTGTCCAGCCAGGCGAGCAGGGCCTTGGCGCCCTCATCGCCGGGTTTGCCGCCGGGAATGCGCAACTCGACCAGGCGTTGCTGGGCGAACAGTGACAGGCTGTGACTGGCGTCATGCAGCTGGCCCCAGTCGAAACTGCGGTCCACATGAAAGACCAGGCGCTCCTCGCTGCCGGCGGCACGGCAGGCGCTGCGGATCAGGTCGGCGCTTTCGCCGCATAATAGCGGGTCATCACCGCTGACCACATACACCGGCGCCAGCCCTTCGGCGAGCTGGCGCTGCAGTTGCGCGGCGTTGAGTTTCATGGCGTCAACAGGTCCTAGGGGGCCTGCCGGTCGAGCGCTTGCTCACGGGCGGCCAGATCGCTGGCGGAGATGCTCGACAAACGGAACATCAACTGCCGGGTCAGATCCTGGAGCATTTCCCGGTGCAGCAGCGCTTCCTCTTCACTGGTACCGATCAGGTTGTCCTTGTCGTTGACATACACCCGCTGGGTGGCCAGGGTTTCCGGGCCGATCAGCGCGCGACCCTGCTGGTCGCTGATCTGGAACATCAGCTCGCTGGTCAGCTCGTACTCGGCCGGTGTCGAGCGGTAGGTATAGGTTACCGCACGGCGCTCCTTGCGTTCCTCCAGCAACTGCAGGTGGTAGGGTGCGGAGCTGCGCACATCCACACCATTGACCTGCAGCGCTTCCAGCACGCTCTGGTAGGTCGGGCCGTAGCTGTTGCGGGCGCTGACATTCAGTTCGTTCAGCTTGACGCTGTCGACACCGGTGCCGCGCAGGTGAAAGCCGCAGGCGCTGAGCAGCAGTGTAGCGCCGAGCACGGCGCAGCTCAGTAGTTGGCGGGGGCGTTGCAGTGGCATGCCGATTCTCCGTTGCGTATCAATTGGCGACAATATTGACCAGCTTGCCCGGCACCACAATCACCTTGCGGATGGTCAGGCCTTCAGTAAAGCGCAGTACGTTTTCATTGCCCCGCGCTGCCGCTTCCACCGCCTCGCGGCTGGCATCAGCCGGTACATCGATATGACCGCGCAGCTTGCCGTTGACCTGGATCACCAGCTGCAGGCTGTCCTGTACCAGAGCGCTTTCGTCCAGTTCGGGCCAGGCGGTGTCGATCACCGGCGATTGGTGACCCAGCGCCTGCCACAGGGCATGGCAGATATGCGGGGTGATCGGCGCCAGCAGCAGGGCGACGGTTTCCAGCCCCTCCTGCAGTACCGCACGATCCTGCTCGCTGTCGCGCGGAGCTTTCTCCAGCACGTTCATCAGCGTCATCACTGCGGCGATGGCGGTGTTGAACTTGTGGTGCTGACCGATATCCTGGCTGGCCTGGCGGATCGCCAGGTGAATGGCGCGGCGCACATCCTTCTGTGCATCGGTCAGGCTGGCAAGATCCATCGTGCCGGGCAGCCCGCTGCTGACATGCTGTTGGGCCAGGCGCCAGACGCGGCGCAGGAAGCGCTGGGCGCCCTCGACACCGGAGTCGGACCATTCCAGGCTCATGTCCGGCGGCGAGGCGAACATCATGAACAGGCGGCAGGTATCGGCACCGTACTGGTCGATCATCGCCTGTGGGTCTACGCCGTTGTTCTTCGATTTGGACATCTTCTCGGTGCCGCCGATCACCACCGGTTCACCGTCGCTGGACAGTCGGGCGCTGGTGACCTTGCCCTTGGCATCGCGCTCGACTTCGACGTCCGCCGGGTTGAACCAGGTACGGGCGCCCTTGGCGTCGATCCGGTAATAGGTCTCCGCCAGCACCATGCCCTGGGTCAGCAGGTTCTTGAACGGCTCGTTGGAGTCGACCAGGCCCTCGTCACGCATCAGCTTGTGGAAGAAGCGCGCATACAGCAGGTGCAGGATGGCGTGCTCGATGCCGCCGATGTACTGATCCACCGGCAGCCAGTGATTGGCTGCGGCCGGGTCGACCATGCCCTTGTCGTAGTGCGGGCTGGCGTAGCGGGCGAAATACCAGGAGCTTTCGACGAAGGTGTCCATGGTGTCGGTTTCGCGCCGCGCCGGGCGGTCGCAGCGGGGGCAGGTGCACTCGTAGAATTCGGGCATCTTCGCCAGCGGGCTACCGGCACCATCGGGGACCACGTCCTCCGGCAGTACCACCGGCAACTGCTCGTCAGGCACCGGGACGTCGCCGCAGTGCTGGCAATGGATGATCGGGATCGGGCAGCCCCAGTAGCGCTGACGGCTGATACCCCAGTCGCGCAGGCGGAACTGGGTGCGCGGTGCGCCGAGCTCTTTCTGCTTGAGCACTTCACCGATGGCGGTGACGGCGCTGTCGAAATCCAGGCCGTCGAACTCCTCGGAGTTGATCAGCACGCCTTTTTCGCCATAGGCATCCTGCCAGGGCTGGGGAGTGGCATCGCCAGCCGAGGTGCGGATCACCGGCTTGATCGGCAGGTGGAACTGGCTGGCGAACTCGAAATCACGTTCGTCATGGGCCGGTACGGCCATTACCGCGCCTTCGCCATAGCCCATCAGCACATAGTTGGCGACCCACACCGGCAGCTTCTCGCCGGTCAGCGGGTGCTCGACGAACAGCCCGGTGGGCATGCCCTTCTTGTCCTGGGTGGCGATGTCGGCTTCGGATACGCCGCCGCGCTTGCATTCGTCGATGAAGGCCTGCAGCGCCGGGTTGTTCCCGGCCGCCTGGGTGGCCAGGGGGTGTTCGGCGGCGACCGCGACATAGGTGGCGCCCATCAGGGTGTCGGCGCGGGTGGTGAACACCTTGAGCTTGCCGGCATGGCCGATCGAAGCCAGGTCGTAGGGGAAGTGCACTTCCATGCCCACCGACTTGCCGATCCAGTTGCGCTGCATGGTCTTGACCTGTTCCGGCCAGCCGGTCAGCTCGTCCAGCGAACTCAGCAGCTCTTCCGCGTAATCGGTGATGCGGAAGTAGTACATGGGGATCTCGCGCTTCTCGACCAGCGCGCCGCTGCGCCAGCCGCGACCGTCGATCACCTGTTCATTGGCCAGTACGGTCTGGTCGACCGGGTCCCAGTTGACGGTACCGTTCTTGCGGTAGATCACGCCCTTCTCGAACAGCTTGGTGAACAGCCACTGTTCCCAGCGGTAGTACTCGGGGGTGCAGGTGGCAAACTCGCGGGACCAGTCCATGGCCAGCCCCAGGCTTTTCAGCTGGGTGCGCATGTAGTCGATATTGGAGTAGGTCCAGGCGGCGGGCGCCACCTTGTTGTTCATCGCGGCGTTTTCCGCCGGCATGCCGAAGGCGTCCCAACCCATGGGTTGCAGCACGTTCTTGCCCTGCATGCGCTGGTAGCGGGCGATCACGTCGCCAATGGTGTAGTTGCGCACGTGGCCCATGTGTAGCTTGCCGCTGGGGTAGGGGAACATCGACAGGCAGTAGTAGGTATCGCGGCCTGGAGTCTCTTCCACCTTGAAGGCGTCGGTCTGTTCCCAGGCGGTCTGGGCGGCGTTTTCGATCTCGCGGGGTAAGTACTGTTCTTGCATGGGCGTGGACTGTGTGTCGACTCGTATGTCAGGGAAAAAAGTAATGGGGCAGCATACACCACCGGGCCCGGCACAGGTAGTCATATGCCATTCGTCGCCGGGGCCGGGGCAAGCCGGATGCCAGGTCTATGCTGAGGGCAAAGGTTGTCCGCAGGTCTTCGGACATTCGTTTTTACAACAGGGAGAACAGAACAATGAAGCCATTGGAACCGGAACCCGTTAGCTGCAGCCGTGACTCCTCCTATGGGCGGTTACTGCGCCGCCTCGATCAAGCCCTGGATGTCGCCCGCACCCGACAGTGGATGGCCGGGCAGCCCAGCGTGCCCGCTGAGCTGGAAGTGTACGGTCTGAGCGAGCAGGATCTGCGGTTGTTGAAGCGCATCCTCAGTACCATGAACCACCGTCGCGCTGCGGCCTCACCCTCGGTGTTGGCGGCGTGCGATTGTACACAGCAGCAAAGCCACCCCCATTAGCGCCGCCAGCGGCCAGCTGCCCCAGCGCAGCCATGGCGTCAGCCCCTCGCGGGGCTGTACATAGCCGTGTAGCGCCAATTGCTGAAATTGCGGAATCCGTGCGGTAATTTCACCCCGGTGATTGATCAGTGCGGTGACGCCGTTGTTGGTGCCGCGAATCATCCAGCGCCCGCTTTCCAGTGCGCGCATGCGTGCCATCTGCAGATGCTGCAGCGGACCGATCGAGTTGCCGAACCAGCTGTCATTACTGATGGTGAGCAGCAGTTCACTGCGTGCGGCCAGGCGTGCGGCGAAGTCGGGGTAGACGGTTTCATAGCAGATCATGGGTGCCAGCTGGTAGCCGGCGGCCTGCAGCGGTGGCTGCTGCAGCGGGCCGCGGGAGAAGTCCGACATGGGCAGATCGAAGAAGGCGATCAGGCCGCGCAGCAGGTCTTCCAGCGGCACGTATTCGCCGAAGGGCACCAGCTTGTGCTTGAGATACTGGCTGGGCTGGTCCCCGGCGACCATGATGCCGTTGTAGATGCGCATCTGGCCTTCGGCGTCCACCTGGTCCACCGGGATGCCGGTGATCAGGGTGCTGCCCTGCTGCGCCAGGTTCGCCGCCATGCCCTGCACAAAGGGCAGGGCGCGGCTGCTGAGCACCGGTATCGCGGTTTCCGGCCAGATGATCAGGTCCGCCTGTTGGGCATAGCTCATGTCACGGTAGGTAGCCAGCGTGTAGTCGATGTGTGCCGGGTCCCATTTGCGCGACTGTTCGATATCGGCCTGGATCAGCGCCACCGACAGCGGAGCGCCCGCCGGTCGGGTCCATTCGATCTGACCGAGCAACGCGCCGCCACCCCAGACCAGCGCCAGCAGCGCTGCGGCGAGCAGGCCCTGGACGCGCTGGCGCCACAAGGCCCATTCGCTGAGCAGGCAAGCGCTGAACACGGTGAGGAAGCTGAGCAGCCAGACGCCGCCCACCGGCGCCCAGCCTGCCAGCCAGGTGTCGGTATGAGCATAGCCCTGATACAGCCAGGGGAAACCGGTGAGGAACCAGCTGCGAAAGAATTCCTGCGCCACCCATAATGCGGCGAAGCCGGTGCTGGCCAGCCAGGGATTGCCGGTTGGCCGCAACCAGCGGGCCCACAGCCAGGCCATCAGCGCCAGGATCAGCGCCAGACCCAGCACCAGCCCGACGGTCAGCAGCGCCGCCAGCGCCGGTGCGGCATAGCCATGCACATGGATGCTGACATAGATCCAGGATACGCCGCTGAGAAACAGCCCGACACCCCAGCACCAGCCGCGCCAGGCAGCCTGCCGGGCATCCAGGCTGTGCAGCCCCTGATACAACAGGGCGACCGACAGCAGGCCCAGCGGCCAGATATCGAAGGGGGTGAAGGACAGCGTGGTCAGGATGCCGGCGCACAGCGCCAGCAGGTGCCCGGGCCAGCCGGGACCGCGCAGCCATCCAAGGAATGTGCAAGGGATCGACTTCATGTTCTGAGGTATTTCCTGTTCGTCATTGCGAGCCCCCTGGGGCGCGGCAATCCAGAGCTGGCCGGCTGCTCCGAGTCAGTGGGTTGCCGCGTCGGCGGATGGCCGCCCCCTTGCTCCTCGCAATGACGCGGTCTATTACCTGAAACGGTGGCATGAGGAATGACCTCGTCGGAATTCAGGGCTGGATCAGGGTCACTCGCAGCAGATGCACGCGGCGGCTGTCGGAGTTGAGAATGCGCACCCGGAAACCGTCCAGTTCGACGATCTCGTTGCGTTTGGGCAGATGGCCGAAGGCATTCATCACCAGGCCGCCGAAGGTATCGAACTCTTCATCGGAGAAGCCGGTATTGAAATGCTCGTTGAAGTCCTCGATCGGCGTCAGGCCCTTGACCAGGAAATCACCGGAGGGTAGCGGCTTGATGTAGTCCTCGTCGTCGATGTCGTGTTCATCCTCGATATCACCGACGATCTGTTCCAGTACGTCCTCGATGGTGATCAGCCCGGACACGCCACCATACTCGTCGATGACGATGGCCATGTGGTTGTGGGTCGAGCGGAATTCCTTGAGCAGCACGTTGAGCCGCTTGGATTCCGGGACGCAGGTGGCCGGACGCAGTATATCCTTGATGTTGAAGCGCTCGGTGTTGCCTTCCAGCAGCAGCGGCAGCAGGTCCTTGGCCAGCAGGACGCCGAGCACATCGTCGATACTCTCGCCGATCACCGGGAACCGCGAGTGAGCCGCCTCGATGACTGCGGGCAGGAACTCGCGGGGTGTCTGCGAAGCCTTGATGGTGGTCATCTGCGAACGCGGGATCATGATGTCGCGCACCTGCATGTCGGCGACCTGCAGCGCGCCCTCGATGATGGCCAGCGCCTCGATATCGAGTACCTCGTTGCGCTGGGCCTCGCGCAGCAGTTCGAGCAATTCCTGACGGTTGCGTGGCTCGTGGGCAAACGGCTGGACCAGTCTCTCCAGCCAGGACTTGGGGCCGTTGCTCGGTCGATCTTCGCTCATGGGACTGTTACTCATCACTCGTCGGATTCAAGATAGGGGTCGGCAATGCCCAGCTCGGCCAGCAGTTGGCGTTCCAGCTGTTCCATGGCCTCGGCATCGGCATCCTCGATATGGTCATGGCCGAGCAGGTGCAGGCAGCCGTGGATGACCATGTGCGCCCAGTGGGCCTCACGCGGTTTGCCCTGTTCGGCTGCTTCGCGATTGACCACCGGCACGCAGATGACCAGGTCGCCGAGCAGCGGAATGTTCAGTTCAGGGGGCAGGTCGGCGGGGAAGGACAGCACATTGGTCGGGTAGTCCTTGTGCCGGTACTCGCTGTTCAGTGCCTGGCTCTCGTTGGCATCGACCAGGCGGATGGTCAGTTCGTGGTCGGGTTTGTCACGCAGGGCCAGGGCGGCCCAGCGTATCAGACTGTCGTCATCGGGTTGATCGGGGGCCTCGCTGGCCCTTTGTATGTCTACCTCAATGGTCATTCTGGCGCTCCTTGCGCTCATGCTCCTGGCGCTGGTCGAAGCGGTCATAGGCTTCGACGATACGCTGCACCAGCGGGTGACGCACCACGTCCTTGGACTTGAAGTGGGTGAAGCCGATGCCTTTCACGTCCTTGAGTACATCCATCACATGGGTCAGCCCCGAGCGGGTGCCGCGCGGCAGGTCGACCTGGGTGATATCGCCGGTGATCACTGCGGTGGAGCCGAAGCCGATGCGGGTAAGGAACATCTTCATCTGTTCCAGCGTGGTGTTCTGGCTCTCGTCGAGAATGATGAAGCTGTTGTTCAGCGTGCGTCCGCGCATGTAGGCCAGCGGGGCCACTTCGATCACCTGTTTCTCGATCAGCTTGGCTACCTGCTCGAAGCCGAGCATCTCGTACAGGGCGTCATACAGCGGGCGCAGGTAGGGGTCGATCTTCTGCGACAGGTCGCCGGGCAGGAAGCCCAGCTTCTCGCCGGCCTCGACCGCCGGGCGCACCAGCAGGATACGGCGGATCTGCTCGCGCTCCAGCGCATCCACCGCGCAGGCGACGGCCAGATAGGTCTTGCCGGTACCGGCCGGGCCAATGCCGAAGTTGATGTCGTGTTCCTGGATCGAGCGCACGTAGCTTTGCTGGTTCGGCCCGCGCGGCTGGATGGTCATGCGCTTGGTGCGCAGTACCACCGGTTTGTGGCCATCGCCCTGCTGCAGGCTTTCGCTGAGGTTCTCCAGCCCGGATTCCTGCAGATACAGGTGCACGGTATCGGGTGACAGGTCCTTGTTGTCGCGGGTTTCGCGATACAACTGGCGCAATACCGCCTCGGCGGAACGGGTGATGGCCGGATCGCCGATCAGTTCGAAATGGTTGCCGCGGTTGCGGACTTCGATGCCGAGGCGTTGTTCGATCAGGTGCAGGTTTTCATCGAACTGGCCGCAGAGGCTGGCGAAACGCCGGGAATCCACGGGTTCGATGCTGAAGCGATGAATAGTCAAGGGAACGTTCAAATTGGTCTGTAGGTGGCCATATGGCAGTCAGGAAAACACAGCATAGCGCGCAAAGCGGGCTATGCAAAGCGGGTGGTGCGCCGTCGCCCGCCATGGCGGGCGGCGGCCTCAGTGCACTGTGTCGGTCAGCAGGCTGCCGCGCAGGGAGTGGGGCAGGGCCTCGTCGATGTGGACCTCGACGAACTGGCCGATCAGGCGCGGATTGTCGCAGCGGAAATTGACGATGCGGTTATGCTCGGTGCGCCCCTGCAGCATGCCCGGGTCTTTCTTCGAATAGTCGGTCACCAGGATGCGCTGGGTGCTGCCGACCATGCGTCGGCTGTTCTCGAAGCCCTGCTGGTTGAGCCGGGCCTGGAGGATCTGCAGACGCTGCTTCTTGACCTCCATCGGCGTGTCGTCGGGCAGGTCGGAGGCCGGGGTGCCGGGGCGTGCGCTGTAGACGAAGGAATAGGAGAAGTCGAAGCCGATGTCTTCCACCAGTTTCATGGTCTGCTCGAAGTCGCGGTCGGTTTCACCGGGAAAGCCGACGATGAAGTCCGAGCTGAGAATGATGTCCGGCACCGCCGCCTTGAGCTTGCGCACTCGGGACTTGTACTCCAGTGCGGTGTGGTTGCGCTTCATGCCGGCCAGTACCCGGTCGGAGCCGGATTGCACTGGCAGGTGCAGGTATTTGACCAGCTCCGGCACTTCGGCGTGGGCGCGGATCAGGCTGTCGGAGAACTCCAGCGGGTGCGAGGTGGTGTAGCGGATGCGGTCGATACCGTCGATTTCCGCAACTACCCGGATCAGGTCGGCCAGATCGGCGATACCGCCATCATGGGTTTCGCCGCGATAGCCGTTGACGTTCTGCCCCAGCAGGGTGATCTCGCGCACGCCATTCTCCGCCAGGTGCACGCACTCGGCGAGCACGTCATCGAACGGGCGGCTGACTTCTTCGCCGCGGGTGTAGGGCACCACGCAGAAGCTGCAGTACTTGCTGCAGCCTTCCATCACCGACACATAGGCGGTCGGGCCATCCACCCGGGGCTCGGGCAGGCGGTCGAACTTCTCGATCTCGGGGAAGGATACGTCGACCTGGGCGGTGCCGGTGCTGCGTGCGGCGTTGATCATTTCCGGCAGGCGGTGCAGGGTCTGCGGACCGAATACCACGTCGACATAGGAGGCGCGATCACGGATCGCGGTGCCTTCCTGGCTGGCCACGCAGCCGCCGACGCCAATGATCAGGTCGGGGTTCTTTTCCTTCAACGGACGCCAGCGGCCCAGCTCGGAAAACACCTTCTCCTGCGCCTTCTCGCGAATCGAACAGGTGTTGAGCAGGATGACATCGGCCTCGTCGGGGCGGTCGGTCAGTTCCATTGCCTGATATTCACCGAGCAGGTCTGCCATGCGCGAGCTGTCGTACTCGTTCATCTGGCAGCCGTGGGTCTGGATAAAAAGTTTCTTGGCCATGGGGTCTGTGCGGGTGACTCGTGGAGAAAAACGGCGATTATACACGGATGGTCGGAACAATGTGATGGTGGCTGTCGGGGGAGGTGGTCTGCTTGATCGTGCCGTGGGCATAAGCGGCAAGTGCGCGGGAGGCAGTAGTGGCAGGGACGGCGCCACAGAACGCGCACCCCGCCATCCATGGCGCTCGTCTACGGCCATCCCTGGCCGCAGACGGTTCTGTGGCGCCGTCTCTGCCACTACTGCTCGTTGCTTGCGCACCGTTGGTAACTCGGGGGCCTTGTGATTTACGCAGATATGCTATGATCCGCGACCTTTGGCCGGGCGTCCGAGCGCCTGCAGCCGGTATCCATGTTGTGCAATGTGTGAGTTCATGAGCAAAGACAAGCAACAACCCATTTTCCGGGTGATTTTTCTCAATCAGGGTCAGGTGTACGAACTGTACGCGCGTCATATATTCCAGAGTGAGCTGTGGGGCTTTCTGGAAATCGAGGAATTGGTGTTCGGTGAGCGTTCCCAGATGCTGGTCGATCCGGGCGAGGAAAAGCTCAAGAACCAGTTCGAGGGCGTCAACCGCAGCTTCATTCCGGCGCATGCCATCGTGCGTATCGATGAGGTCGAGCGGGTGGGGCAGGCCAAGATCAGCGAAGCCAAGGGCGGCA
>NZ_PCQD01000023.1 GCF_002979975.1 Pseudomonas sp. MYb185
GTGGAGGGGTGGGGCGTTTCCCCCTCTCCCCAGCCCTCTCCCGCGAGGGGAGAGGGAGTTGTCAGTGCCCGCGGGCGGCTTTCTGTGTTCTCTGTGCTTTTGAGTTGGCTGCAGTTCTTCTGGAGGATCAGGCAGACAAAGTAGTGCCAGTTTCCGCTGCCTGCCCCCTCTCCCCTCGCGGGAGAGGGCTGGGGAGAGGGGGAAACGCCCCACCCCTCCACTCCCTACTCCTCCTTCACCTCTTCACAAACAACAACGTCATCCGATCACTTTCCCCAATCGCCAGGTACTGAGCACGATTCTCATCGCCCAGACGCAAGGTCGGGGGCAAGGTCCATACGCCTTCGGGGTGGTTGGTGGTGTCCCGTGGGTTCTGGTTTACCGGGCTGCGTGACAGCAGTTCGAATCCGGCCTCCTCGGCCAGCTCCATGACCAGGTCCTCGGTGACGTAGCCGGTGCGGACCATGGTTTCCAGGTCGGTGCCGATGCGGGCCCGGTGCTCGACCAGCCCGAGCATCCCGCCCGGTTTGAGCGCAGCATGCATCTTGGCGAATACCACCGCCGCTTCTTCCCTGCCCTGGGACAGCCAGTTATGCACATTGCGGAAGGTCAGCACCCGGTCCGCCGACTCCGGCGCAGCGATCGGAGTCTGGGGGTCGAAATTCAGCACGGTCAGTTCGACCCGGTCATAGACATCCGGCGACTTTTCCAGCTTCGCCTGGAACTGCTCCAGGGATTTGCGGAAGTAGTCGACGGAGCTGTCGGGGTCGAAATGCGCTGCGATGTACTTGCCTTCTTCGCGCAGCAGCGGGGCGAGGATTTCCGTGTACCAGCCACCTCCAGGCCAGATTTCAACGACGGTGTGCTGCGGCTTGACGGCGAAGAATGCCAGCGTCTGCTCGGGGTTTCTTCCGGCGTCACGCATGACGTTGCTGATCGATCTGACGTGACTGCCCACGGCCTTCTTGATCAGCTCCTGCTGTTCCGGTTCCAGTTTCGGCGGGGTTACCGTTTCCTGTGCATTCACCAGGCCGGCAACAAGCAGCAAGGCGCCGCCAATCATACTCTTCAACATCATCAACTCCATGGTCGTGGGTTCCGGATAGTCAGGCGGCAGGCCTATCAGACTTGCTTATGCACCTCCATTCCAACTGCAGGACATGCTTTTCCAGGTGCCTGTCCCTCTATAAGGTCAGCCTCAGCCAACTACATACACTGTGGTTCAATTTACTCCGACTCTGCAAGGACCCATTATGTTCGATCTCAGCCCGCGCATTCAGGAATTGAAACAACAGCTCGAAACTTTCATGGACGAGCACATCTATCCCAACGAGGCTCTGTTCTACGAGCAAGTGCAGCAGAACAAGTGGGGCCACCCGGCCATTCTCGAGGAATTGAAGCAGAAAGCCCGCAGCCAGGGCCTGTGGAACCTGTTCCTGCCCGAGTCGGAGCGTGGCGCCGGTCTGAGCAACGAGGAATACGCCCACCTGTGTGAAATCCTGGGCCGCGTCTCCTTCGCTGGTGAGGTGTTCAACTGCAACGCGCCGGACACCGGCAACATGGAAACCATCGAGCGCTACGGCAGCGAAGAGCACAAGGAAAAGTGGCTGAAACCGCTGCTGGCCGGTGAGATCCGCTCCTGCTTCTCCATGACCGAACCGGATGTCGCCTCTTCCGACGCCACCAATATCGAGTGCGAGATCCGCCGCGACGGTGACGAGTATGTGATCAATGGTACCAAATGGTGGTCGTCCGGAGCCATGAACGAGCATTGCAAGATCGCCATCGTCATGGGCAAGACCGATCCGAACGCTCCCAAGCACCTGCAGCAGAGCATGATTCTGGTACCGCTGGACGCTCCCGGCGTGACCGTGGTCCGTGACCTGCACGTGTTCGGTTACGACCATGCCCCGCATGGCCATGCCGAGATCCGTTATGAGAACGTGCGGGTGCCGGTCTCCAACATCCTGCTGGGTGAGGGCCGCGGCTTCGAGATCGCCCAGGGTCGCCTCGGGCCGGGCCGTATCCACCACTGCATGCGTGCTATCGGGCAGGCCGAACGTGCGCTGGAAGCCATGTGCCGCCGTGCCGCCGAGCGCGTTGCCTTCGGCAAGCCGATGTACAAGCTGGGCAGCGTGCCGGAAATGATCGCCCGCTCGCGTTGCGAAATCGACCAGGCTCGCCTGCTGACCCTGCATGCTGCGCGCAGCATGGACAAGTACGGCAACAAGGTCGCCCGTCAGCAGATCGCCATGATCAAGGCAGTGGCGCCGACCATGCTGTGTAACGTGATCGACCGTGCCATCCAGATCCATGGTGCCAAGGGCGTCTGCCAGGACAGCTTCCTCGCCTCCTCCTACGCCAAGGCCCGCACCCTGCGCCTGGCCGATGGTCCGGACGAAGTGCACCTGAACGCCATTGCCAAGCTGGAGATGGGGCAGTATCTCTAATTGCTCATAGGGGTACGCGAATGCATGGAAGGTCGATGGCGACCCCGTCGAGTTCCATCTCGACCAGCGCAGTCTCTGGCCAGTGCTGTGTCGAGGTGGAACTCGACACTCCAAGAGACTGAGAACCATGGAAGGTCGATGGCGACCCCGTCGAGTTCCATCTCGACCAGCGCAGTCTCTGGCCAGTGTTGTGTCGAGATGGAACTCGACACTCCAAGAGACTAAGAACCATGGAAGATCGATGGCGACCCCGTCGAGTTCCATCTCGACCAGCTCGGTCTCTGGCCAGTGTTGTGTCGAGATGGAACTCGACACTCCAAGGGAACGAGAACCATGGAAGGTCGAGTTCCATCTCGACCAGCGCAGCTACATGCAACGCCGCTGGCCGAGATGGAACTCGGCCTTCCTTAGAGCGCGTAAGCACGATGCTGGCCGCAAGAGCAGCCAAGATTGAACAATCCATATACATCTTCGTGAGGAGCTGCCCATGAGCACGCTTTTTGATCTGACCGGCAAGGTCGCGGTCATTACTGGTTCGACCAAGGGTATCGGTCGTTCCATCGCTGAAGAATTCGCCAGGGCCGGCGCCCGGGTGGTCATCTCCAGCCGCAAGGCCGATGCCTGTGAAAAGGTCGCCGGCGAGCTGCAGGCCCAGGGCTTCGAGGCGCTGTCGATCCCCTGCCACGTAGGTGACAAGGCACAACTGCAGAACCTGGTCGACACCACCATCAACACCTGGGGCAAGATCGATATCCTGGTGTGCAATGCCGCCACCAACCCGGTCTACGGCCCGACCGCCGAGGTCAGCGACGAGGCCTTCGACAAGATCATGGCGACCAACGTCAAGGGCACCTTCTGGCTGTGCAACATGGTCATCCCGCAGATGACCCGCCTGGGTGGCGGCTCCATCGTGCTGCTGTCGAGCATCGCCGGCCTGCGCGCCAGCGCCAATATCGGCGTGTATGGCATGTCCAAGGCAGCCGAGGCCGGGCTGGCCCGCAACCTGGCGCTGGAATATGGCCCGCAGAACATCCGCGTCAACTCCATCGCCCCTGGTCTGATCCGCACCGATTTTGCCCAGGCGCTGCTGGATGATCCGGACCGCCTGACCCGCGTCGAACAGTCCCTGCCCCTGCGCCGGGTCGGCGAGCCGGTGGATATCGCCGGTGTGGCGCTGTTCCTGGCCTCGTCGGCGGGTGCCTATGTGACCGGCCAGACCATCGTTGCCGACGGCGGCGATACCATTACCTGAGCACTACCGCGCCTGCCCCGCTGGCT
Organism: Pseudomonas sp. MYb185; assembly: GCF_002979975.1. GTDB lineage: Bacteria > Pseudomonadota > Gammaproteobacteria > Pseudomonadales > Pseudomonadaceae > Halopseudomonas. The sequence goes on from NZ_PCQD01000023.1 coordinate 3,729, forward strand.
TATTTGCCGCCACGGTGGCAGGCTTTGACTATTCGATCACAACCATAAAACCAGATACCACGGGATCTTCTACATGAGCGAAGCCACCCTGATTGATGTGCTGTCGGCCCACCGTTTCGATGAAGCGAAACTGGCCGCCTACCTGAAAGGACGCATTCCGGGCGTTGAGCACGGCATGAACATTCAACAGTTCCAGGGTGGTCAGTCCAACCCGACTTTTCTGCTGAGCATTGGCGAAAAACGCTATGTACTGCGCAAGAAGCCGCCGGGCAAGCTGCTGCCGTCCGCCCATATGGTCGAGCGCGAGTATCAGGTGATCAGCGCCCTGGGCGATACCGACGTGCCGGTGCCCACCGCGCGCCTGCTGTGCGAAGACCCCGACGTGATCGGCACCCCGTTCTACATCATGGATCACGTCGAAGGCCGGGTACATTCCCACCCGCTGCTGGAGAAGGTAGCCATCGAGCAGCGCATGCCGATCCATCGTTCGATGATCGAGACCATGGCCAAGCTGCACAATGTCGACTGGAAAGCGGTCGGGCTGGAAAGCTACGGCAGGCATGAGGGCTACATTGCGCGCCAGATCAAGCGCTGGAGCAGCCAGTTCGAGGCCAGCCGTACCGGCGATATGCCCTCCATGGACGCGCTGATGGCCTGGCTGCCGGAGAACGCGCCGCAGGATGACGTCACCACTATCGCCCACGGCGACTTCCGCATCGGCAACCTGATCCTGCACCCGGAGCGTCCTGAAGTGGTCGCCATTCTCGACTGGGAGCTGGCCACCCTGGGGCACCCGCTGTCCGATCTGGCCTACTGCTGCCTGCCCTATCACCAGGACACCGGCTTTGAAGGGATGCGCGGCCTCAAGGGGCTGAACCTCAAGGACTTCAACGTGCCGGAAGAACAGCAGGTGCTGGACTGGTACTGCGAGTTCACCGGACGTACGGAAATCCCCAACTGGAACTTCTTCCTGGCCTTCTCCCTGTTCCGCCTGGCGGCGATCGTCCAGGGCGTCTATCACCGGGCATTGCAGGGCAACGCCAGTAACGCCGACGCGCTCGAAGTCGGCAAACGCGCCAGCCTGCTGGCTGATACCGGCTGGGCAATTGCGCAGGGTAAGTAAGGTAATCCCGTGGCTCTTTGGGGCCGAGGTTTTTGGAGGGCCGGGTTCCATCCCGGCCTGCGGAGTTCCCGGCCAGCACCATGTCGAGATGGAACTCGACATTCCAAGGGGCCGAGGTTTTGGAAGGCCGGGTTCCATCCCGGCCTGCGGAGCTCCCGGGCAGTACCATGTCGAGATGGAACTCGACATTCCAAGGGGCCGAGGTTTTTGGGAGGCCGGGTTCCATCTCGGCCTGCGGTGCGCCCGGCCAGTACCATGTCGAGATGGAACTCGACATTCCAAGGGGGCGAGGTTTTTGGAAGGCCGGGTTCCATCCCGGCCTGCGGAGCGCCCGGCCAGTACCATGTCGAGATGGAACTCGACATTCCAAGGGGGGCCGAGGTTTTTGGAGGGCCGGGTTCCATCCCGGCCTGCGGTGCGCCCGGCCAGTACCATGTCGAGATGGAACTCGACATTCCAAGGGGGGCTGAGGTTTTTGGAGGGCCGGGTTCCATCCCGGCCTGCGGTGCGCCCGGGCAGTACCATGTCGAGATGGAACTCGACATTCCAAGGGGGCGAGGTTCTTGGAAGGCCGGGTTCCATCTCGGCCTGCGGTGCGCCCGGCCAGTACCATGTCGAGATGGAACTCGACATTCCAAGGGGCCGAGGTTTTTGGAAGGCCGGGTTCCATCCCGGCCTGCGGTGCGCCCGGCCAGTACCATGTCGAGATGGAACTCGACATTCCAAGGTTTCGCGGTCGACACGCCTGTCTGGAGTGTAGCGCCCCCGCGCTACGCTTGCGGTACTGCCGACCGACTCATGTCATCGAGTCGAGCGCGACCCGAGGCGCTCGACAACCCGATAATGTCAAAAGGTATTTCCATGTCCAAACCCATAAAACGCGTTCTGCTCACCAACGATGACGGCTGGCGCGGGCCTGGTCTCAAGGTCATGGAGGAAATTGCCGCGCAGATCGCCGAGGAGGTGTGGATCGTCTCCCCGGATCTGGATCAGAGCGGCGTGTCCATGTCCATCTCGATCCATCACCCGCTGCGGGTTCACGAATTCGAGGAGCGGCGCTTCAGTGTCAGCGGCACACCCAGCGACTGCGTCCTGCTCGGCGTAGCCGAGCTGCTGAAGTTCAAACCGGACCTGATCCTGTCCGGCGTCAACCGGGGGGCCAATATCAGCGATTCAGTCGCCTACTCCGGCACCATCGGCGGCGCGCTGACCGGCACCCTGCTGGGCGTGCCCTCGATTGCCCTGAGCCAGGCCTTCCATTCAAGCAGTCCCGTACCCTGGGAAACCGCCCGGCAGTATGGTGCACCACTGATACGCCAGCTGCTGGCTACCGGCTGGCCGGAAGACTGCGCCATGAACATCAACTTCCCGGCCCGCACGCCGGAACAGGTCCGCGGGGTAGCCATCTGTCGGCCGCAACGGGGCAGCATCGGTGGGGTCAAGATCGAGCGCCGGGAGGATACCCGCGCCGTGCCCTATTACTGGCTCGGTTTCCAGCGCCAGACCGAGCGCATCATCGGTCGCGAGACCGACGTGGGCGCCCTGCGGGACGGTTTCATCGCCCTGTCACCGGTACGCTTCGAGCGGGGTATAGCCGACAGCTGGCAGATAGATACCGCCCAGCTGGCCGATCAACTGGGCATTGATGCCGGCAACGGGGATGACACCTCATTCGACGACCCCAGCATCAGCCACTGAACCTGGCTTTAACAGAGAACAGCAGCTGCGCTGCCGAGCCGGTCGCAGCCACCACAGGAGAATGCAATGCAACGCTTCGATAACAGGATTGTTCTGATCACCGGTGCAGGCAGCGGTATCGGTCGTGCCACCGCCAAACGCCTGGCCAGCGAAGGTGCCCGGCTGATGCTGGTGGATCGCAATGCGGAGGGGCTGTCCCAGACGCTCGGCGAGCTGCCGGTCGGCACCGAGGTACTGCACCGGGAGCTGGATGTGAGCGATGAAGCCGCCGTCGAGCAATGCGTGGCGGATACCGTAAGCCACTTCGGCCGACTGGACGTGCTGTGTAATAACGCCGGGATCGCCGGTGGCGATTACAGCATTGCCACTGACCAGAGTCTGGAAACCTGGCAACAGATCATCCAGGTCAACCTGTTCGGCGTGATGCTGTTCACCAAATATGCCTCCCGTCAGATGCGCGAACAGAACGGCGGTGCGATAGTCAACACCGCCTCGGTCGCCGGTATCCGTTCCGGTGCCGGGGGCAACGCCTACAGCGCCTCCAAGGCCGGGGTAATCAATTTCACCATGACCGCAGCCTGTGATCTCGGCCAGTGGAACATACGCGTCAACGCCGTGTGCCCCGGTCTGATCGAGACCGGCATGACCCAGCGGGTATTCGACTATGCCCGGGCCAACGACAAGGAAGACAAGCTGGGGTCGCGCTGCGAACTGCGCCGCTATGGCCGCCCCGAGGAAATCGCCGGCGCCATCGCCTTCCTCGCCAGCGACGATGCCAGCTACGTCACCGGCCAGGCACTGGCAGTGGACGGCGGCAACACCGCCTCGTTGAACCTGCCGGGCATGAAGTTCTAAACAACCTCGCAACCTCGGGTTGTCGAGCCCCGCACGAAGGCGCAGTCCCGGGTTGTCGAGCGCCTCGGGCCGCGTTCGGACTCGACGACTACAGCCCTCCAGCAACGCCAGTGTTCCCCTCCAAGCCCGCCAGGCGTAGCGCAGGGGCGCTACACCCCGAATGCCCGCGCGCACCTGGGTTGTCGAGCGCCTCGGGCCGCGTTCGGACTCGACAACTGCGGACCGCCAGCAACGCCAGCGTTTCCCTTCAAGCCCGCCAGGCGTAGCGCCCGAACGCGGACCGGGGGGCTACACCCCGACTGCCCGTGAGCACAGCCCTGGGTTGTCGAGCGCCTGCTCGACGACTGCGGACTGCCAGCACGCCAGTGTTCCCCTTCAAGCCCACCAGGCGTAGCGCAGGGGCGCTACACCCCGAGTGCAGGGGCGCTACGAAACCGCTCTGGCCCGGGCCGATGGCCTGGGCCGCTACACCCCGAATGCAGGGGCGCTACCCCCTGCTCAGGCGGACAGCTCCTCCAGCGGCCCGAAGAACTCGTAGCGCTGGTTTTCCGCTGGAATGCCCAGCTCGTTCAACAGCTTCTGGCAATTCTGCATGAAGGGTTTGGGCCCCAGGAAGTAGACATCCATGTCCGAGCTGTCGGGCAGCATGGCTCTGAGCTTTTGCTGATCGAAGAAGCCGGTTTCGTGGGCGTTGTCACCTTCCAGCGGTTCACTGTAGATATAACCGACCTTCAGGTTGTCATGCTGCTGCGCGAGCGCGTCGACATGCGCGCGGAAGGCATGGGTGCTGCTGTTCAACGCCCCATGCAGGAAGTGCACCTGACGGCCGCTTTCCAGTGCCGGTTGCAGCATACTGATGGCCGGAGTGATACCGACGCCACCGGTCAACAGCACCAACGGACGTTGCTGCTGGTTGAGCACGAAGTTGCCGCTCGGCGCGGTCAGGCGCAGCTCGTCACCGACCTGGACCCGGTCATGCAGGAAGTTGGACACCTCCCCTTCAGCCTCACGCTTGACGCTGATCCGGTAGTACCCCAGGCCCGGGCGATCGGACAGTGAATAGTTGCGGCGCAGGCTTCTGCCGTCGATATCCACCACGACGCAGGTGAACTGGCCAGGGATGAACTCCGCCAGCGGGCCGCCATCGCTGGGCACCAGGTAGAAGGAGGTGATCACCTCGCTTTCCTGTTCCTTGCGCTGCACGGTGAAGCTGCGCTCGCCGCGCCAGCCGCCGGCCTTCTGTTCGTTCTGCTGGTAGCGCTGCTCTTCGGCGGCAATCAGGATATCCGCCAGTTGACCATAGGCCTCGCCCCAGGCCGCCAGCACCTCATCGCTGGCGGCGGCGCCGAGCACTTCGCGGATGGCGGCCAGCAGGCATTCGCCGACAATCGGATAATGCGCCGGTTGGATATTCAGCGACACGTGCTTCTGCACGATCAGTGACACCGCATCGCCCAGCACTTCCAGACGATCCAGGTTCGCCGCATAGGCGACCACGGCGTTGGCCAGCGCCTGGGGCTGGGTGCCCTGGCGCTGGTGCGCCTCGTTGAAATAGGCCTTGACCGCCGGGTAGCGCTCGAACATCAGCGGATAGAACACCTCGGTGATGGTGGCAGCGTGCTCGCGGACGACTGGCAGGGTGGCGGCGATGATGTCTTTACTCTGTTGGGATAGCATGGTCTCTCGCTTGTTGGAAATTGATTCAGATCAAGGCGAGTACCGGGAGCATGTATCGTGCCAGAGACAAAAAATCGCGTCATTGCTGGACTTCAGCGCCACCTATGTATAAATAACAACATCCCCTTCGATGTAAAAAGAACAATCAAATTGTAGATATGACAACAAACGAGAGCTATCCCCTGCTCGGTGTGATTGCCGATCTGGCCCGCGACATGGCTGCTGGCGACCGCTTCCAGCAATTGTTGGCGACCATTCGCCAGATGCTGCCCTGCGACGCAGCCGCCTTGTTGCAACTGCGCGGCACCGAGCTGATCCCGCTGGCGGTGGACGGGTTGAGTACCGACACCCTGGGCCGGCATTTCGTGGTGGATGATCACCCGCGATTGGCGAAGATCCTGCTCAGTCACGAGCCGGTACGCTTTGCCGCTGATTCGCCGCTGCCCGATCCCTACGACGGCCTGCTGCATGCGGTGGAGGGCGATCTGCATGTGCATGACTGCCTCGGTATCGCCCTGTATCTGCACGGTGTGCCCTGGGGCGTACTGACACTGGATGCGCTCAATGCCAACGCCTTCGATCAGATCGACCCGGGCGAGCTGCGCTATCTGGCGCGGCTGAGCGAGGCGGTGATCCGCATCACTGAGTTGACCAGTCAGTTGCAGAGCCGCACCGAACACCACCAGGCGATGACCCAGGCGCTGGTGGCCGACGGGCAGCAGGAGCTGATCGGCCGCAGCCGGGCCATGGCCCAGTTGCAGCAGGAAATAGAGATGGTCGCACGTTCCGACCTGGCGGTGCTGATCACTGGTGAAACCGGGGTCGGCAAGGAGCTGGTGGCGCGGCGCGTGCATGCGCTGTCCAACCGCGCCCGTGCGCCGCTGATCTATCTGAACTGTGCGGCACTGCCGGAAAACCTGGTGGAGAGCGAGCTGTTCGGGCATACCCGGGGTGCGTTCTCCGGTGCGGTGCAGAGCCGTGTCGGCAAGTTCGAGCTGGCTCATGGCGGTACGCTGTTTCTCGATGAGGTCGGCGAGTTGCCGCTGACGGTGCAGCCCAAGCTGTTGCGCGCCCTGCAGAGTGGCGAGGTGCAGCGTCTGGGCAGTGACAGTCATCATCAGGTGGATGTGCGCATCATCGCCGCGAGCAACCGGGACCTGCACCGCGAGGTGGCGGAGGGCCGCTTCCGCGCCGATCTCTACCACCGCCTGGGTGTCTATCCCATCGCCGTACCCAGCCTGCGCGAGCGGCACAAGGATGTGTTGCTGCTGGCTGGGCACTTTCTCGAGCAGAATCGCCGACGTATAGGCCTGCGCGGGTTGCGGCTGGACGCCGCCGCGCGGGAGGCGCTGTTGGGCTATCCCTGGCCGGGCAATGTGCGTGAGTTGGAACACCTGATCAGCCGCGCCGTGCTCAAGGCGCAGGCGGGGCAGGATGGCAGCCGGCGTTTGCTGACCATCACCGCCGAGCTGCTGGATCTGGGCGGCCCGCCGGTGACGTCCAGCTCCCCTGCTCCCACGCCGGTCGACCCGCAGATGACCAGCCCTGTGGCAGGCTTACCCCTGCGTGAGGCCACCGAACAGTTCCAGGTGCAGTTGATTCGTCAGGTGCTGGAACGCCACGACAACAACCAGAGCCGCGCGGCGCAGGAGCTGGGCGTGGATCGCGGCAACTTTTCCCGGCTGGTGAAGCGGCTGGGAGTGTAAAGGGCAATGGGTTGTCGAGCGCCTGCGCGACGACAGCGGGCGACCCATAACACCAGCGTTTCCGGCCAACCTCGCAAGGCGTAGCGCAGGCGCGCTACACCCCGACCATGGGTTGTCGCGCACCTGCGCGACGACAGCGGGCGATCCGTAACACCGGCGTTTCCGGCCAATCTCCCAAGGCGTAGCGCAGGCGCGCTACACCCCAATGCGGGAGTGCTACACCCCATCACAGCGCCCGTCGCAACGGGTTATGGGTTGTCGCGCGCCTGCGCGACGACAGCGAGCGACCCGTAACACCAGCGTTTCCGGCCAACCTCGCAAGGCGTAGCGCAGGCGCGCTACACCCCGACACAATGGGTTGTCGAGCGCCTGCTCGACGACAGCGGGCGATCCGTAACACCAGCGCTTCCGGCCAATCTCCCAAGGCGTAGCGCAGGCGCGCTACATCCCGACCATGGGTTGTCGCGCGCCGGCGCGACGACAGCGGGTGATCCGTAACACCAGCGTTTCCGGCCAATCTCGCAAGGCGTAGCGCAGGCGCGCTACACCCCGACACAATGGGTTGTCGAGCGCCTGCTCGACGACAGCGGGCGCCCCCATAACACCAGCGTTTCCGGTCAACCTCGCAAGGCGTCGCGCACCCCGACCATGGGTTGTCGCGCGCCTGCGCGACGACAGTGGGCGATCCGTAACACCGGCGTTTCCGGCCAATCTCCCAAGGCGTAGCGCAGGCGCGCTACACCCCAATGCGGGAGTGCTACACCCCATCACAGCGCCCGTCGCAACGGGTTATGGGTTGTCGCGCGCCTGCGCGACGACAGTGCGCGATCCGTAACCCCGGCGCTTCCGGCCAATCTCCCAAGGCGTAGCGCAGGCGCGCTACACCCCGACCATGGGTTGTCGCGCGCCTGCGCGACGACAGCGGGCGATCCGTAACACCGGCGTTTCCGGTCAATCTCGCAAGGCGTAGCGCAGGCGCGCTACACCCCAATGCCACACTCCAGTGTGGGGGCGCTACACCCCGTCATGGCTGCCTCAAAAACTCCCACTCAGCGCCAGCACCGCTCCACGGCCCGGCGCTGACAGTTCCCAGCCGCTGATGCCATCGGCCAGGTGCTCATGGTAGTCCTTGTCCAGCAGGTTGTTCAGGCGCAGATCGATACGGGCGGTTTCCAGCCCGGCCAATGCCCCGAAACCCCAACCCAGGCGGGCATCCACTACGGCGTAGCCGGGGGTGGCGTCTTCGCTGCCGCCGGAGAAGCGGGTGGCGACCCGGTTCTGCTCGGCCACCGCCCGTACACCCAGGCGCCAGGACAGTCCCAGTTCGGCTGGCTGACCTATGCCCAGGCGCAGTTCATGCCCGGGCATCTGGCACAGCGGCTCGTCATATTGCTTGTTCTCGCCACGCAGCCAGGTGAAGCCGGCATCCAGCAGCCAGGCGCCCACCGGCAGATCGAGGTTGCCCTCCACCCCGTAGATCTCGACCTCATCGACGTTCTCCGTGCGCTTGACCGGCAGCCCCTGCTGCACCTGCCCGTCGATCACCCGACCGGCGATGTAATCATCGATGCGGGTATGGAAGGCCGCGACCTGATAGCCCAGCGCGCCGTCCCGCCCCTTGAGGCCGATCTCCAGGCTGGTGGAGCGCTCCGGGTCCAGCTTCGGGTTGCCGATGTGATAGTAGCCATCGCCACGCGCCGCATCCTCGAAGCGTTCGCGCATGTCCGGCGAGCGGTAGGCCTGGCCGATATTGGCGTAGGCGTTGAGCGTATCGGTCAGGGGTTGCACCACGCCGATCGACCAGGACAGGTTGTTGTCGCTGCTGCTCAGGCCGCTGGTCTGGGCGGCCGGTCCGGTGCCCTTCTGGCTGGCATCGCCGGCCACCCGGTCATAGCGCAGCCCGGCGGTAATACGAGTCTGACCGACGCTGAAGTCATCCTGGATGAACACACCGAGCGAGGTCATCTCACCATCCTCGAAGGGGTTGTTCAACTGCCGCTCGCCGGTCGGGGATGGCGACATGTAACGCTCCGGATCGGCGGTCATGCGCCAGCCCTCGGCGCCCAAGGTCAGCTGATGATTGTCACCGATCGCGGCCAGCCAGCTGCTGCGCAGGCCATGGGTGGTGAAGCTGACGTCGTTCTCCACATAGTTGCGCCCCAGGTTGGAGGAGTAGGCGCGAATCTCCCGGTACACCTCCTGGCGGTAGACTTCGGTCATCAGCGTTCCTGCGCCCAGCGGGGCATCCAGCCCCAGCGAGTACAGCTCGCGGGTCTGCTTTGGCGAGTGCATGGTGATCTCGCCCAGGTGCGCCTGGGCCGCCGGCGCGGGTTTGCGTGAGCCGGGATACCAGACATCCCGGTCGTCATGGCGCTGCAGGTTCAGCCGCAGTACATAGTCGTCGGCGATCTTCTGCTTGTACTTGAGCAGCAGGCTGTTGGAGCGGTAGCCGGTGTCCTGCTCGGTGCCATCGGGGCTTTTGTAATCATCCACGTTACTGCCCGCGGCGCCGACCAGCAGGCCATGGGTCGGCCCGGAGTCCTCCAGCACCAGGGCGCCGCTCAGGGCATCATCCACGCTGCCGGCGCTGACGCCAAAGCGGCCGCCCTGGCGATGCTGCCATACAGCACCGAGCCCGGCCCCTTGACCACCTCGACCCGCTCCACCAGTCCCAGATCACTGAAAGACGCCAACGCCCCCTGGGGCTGCGCCGAATTGACCCGCACGCCGTCGATCATCAGCACCACACTTTCCTTCTTCAACCCGCGCAGCACCGGATTCTGCCCCCAGGCGCCATCGCTGTGCACCGCCAGCCCCGGCTCGCCACGAAACAGACTACCCAGCGACTCGGCACTGACCGGCTGCGGTTGCAGCAATTCGATGGCCTGGGGCGTGTCCTGCGCCCCGGCTTCATAGCCCTTGGCGGTGACGACAGTGGGCTGCAGCTCCAGCTGTTCGGCCCAAGCGGTGCAGCTACCCAGTGCCAGGCAGGCGATGGCCAGGAGTTTAGGTTGGAAAGGCATTGGAAGACTCCCTGAAAAAAGCCGGTAGACGGCCGGCGATATGAACGGGGAGAGCATGCGCCTCATGAGAATGATTATTACTTGATAATTGTCAAGTGAGGTCCTCACACCGTCATCCTCGGCGAAGGATGACGGCGTAGAGAGGAAATCCCCAAACTTGATCTTCATCAAAGAGACAAGGGAGAACGGCACATATAGTGTGCCAACCAAAACACAGCAGCACTACATATTGTGCCTTAAAGAAAACCCCACAACCCAAAGAGGGAACCCATGTCAGCTCCTACGTCTTTCGGTATGGCCGGCAGAACCTATCTGGACGTCGCCAGCACCATCGATGAATACCTGAACCGGCAGGACTGGCGGGTCAATGCCAACGCCAACCAGGGCTACTCCCTCGGGGGCTTGATTCTCAACAGTGCCGGCAAGATCATCGCCAACTACTGGCTCAGCCATGTGTACCCCATCGAGATTGGCCAGGCCCACCGCGATGGCGATATCCATATCCATGACCTGGACATGCTCAGCGGCTATTGTGCCGGCTGGTCGCTGCGTACCCTGCTCAACGAGGGGCTCAACGGGATTCCCGGGCAGATCGAGTCGGCGCCACCGAAGCACATGTCCAGCGCCGTGGGGCAGATCGTCAACTTCCTCGGCACCCTGCAGAACGAGTGGGCCGGGGCCCAGGCGTTCAGCTCCTTCGATACCTATATGGCGCCCTTCGTGCGCAAGGACCAGCTCAACTATGTGCAGGTACGCCAGTACATCCAGGAGCTGATCTACAACCTCAACGTGCCGTCGCGCTGGGGTACCCAGACGCCCTTTACCAACCTGACCTTCGACTGGGTCTGCCCGGAGGACCTGCGCGAGCAGGTGCCGGTGATCGGTGGCGAGGAGATGCCCTTCAGCTACGGTGAGCTGCAGGCAGAGATGGACCTGATCAACCGTGCCTATATCGAGGTGATGAGCCAGGGCGATGCCAGGGGCCGGGTGTTCACCTTCCCGATCCCGACCTACAACATTACCCATGACTTTCCCTGGCACAGCGAGAATGCCGAGCGGCTGTTCGCCATGACCGCCAAATACGGCCTGCCCTACTTCCAGAACTTCCTCAACTCGGAGCTGCAGCCGAACATGGTGCGTTCCATGTGCTGCCGTCTGCAACTGGACCTGCGCGAGCTGCTCAAGCGCGGCAACGGGCTGTTCGGTTCGGCCGAGCAGACCGGCTCGCTGGGCGTGGTGACGATCAACTGCGCGCGCCTGGGTTATCTGCACAAGGGCGACGAGGCCGGGCTGCTGCGGGCGCTGGACCGGTTGCTGGAGCTGGGCCGCGACAGTCTGGAGCTCAAGCGTCAGGTGATCCAGCAGCATATGGATGCCGGCCTGTTCCCCTATACCAAGCGCTATCTGGGCACCTTGAGAAACCATTTCTCCACCCTGGGGGTCAACGGCATCAACGAGATGATCCGCAACTTCACCAATGACGCCCAGGACATCACCCTGCCCGAGGGCCACGCCCTGGCCCTGCGCCTGCTGGACCATGTGCGCGGGCGCATGACCGAGTTCCAGGAGCAGACCGGGCATATGTACAACCTCGAAGCCACGCCAGCCGAGGGCACCACCTATCGCTTCGCCAAGGAGGATCGCAAGCGCTTCCCCGACATCCTCCAGGCCGGCAGTCCGGACAAGCCCTACTACACCAACTCTTCGCAACTGCCGGTCGGCTTCACCAGCGATCCGTTCGAGGCACTGCAGCGCCAGGAGCCGCTGCAGCAAAAGTACACCGGCGGCACCGTGCTGCACCTGTACATGGCCGAGCCGCTGTCCAGCGCCGATGCCTGCCGGCGGTTGGTGCAACGCGCCCTGGCCAATTACCGGCTGCCCTACCTGACCATCACCCCGACCTTTTCCATCTGTCCGCATCACGGCTATCTGAGCGGCGAACATGAGTTCTGCCCCAAGTGTGATGAGGACATCCTGTTGCAACAGAAGAAAACCCAAGGAGAAACAGTATGAACACACAACCGACAATCACCCTGCAGGATCATCAACGCGTCCGCTGCGAAGTCTGGACCCGGGTCATGGGCTACCACCGCCCAGTCTCGTCCTGGAACCCCGGCAAGCAGTCCGAGCACCGGGAACGGCAGTTCTTCCAGCCGCAAGACAACCTCAGCAATGCCAGCTGAGTCCATCCGCGTGGGGGGCCTGGTGCCCCTCACCAGCATCGATTACCCAGGGGAACTGGCGGCCGTGGTCTTTACCCAGGGTTGCCCCTGGCGCTGCGTGTACTGCCACAACCCCTCATTGCTACCGGCCCGGGGTGACAGCGAGATGCCCTGGAGCCAGGTACTCCAGTTTCTCGACAGCCGTCGCGGATTGCTCGATGCGGTGGTGTTTTCCGGCGGTGAACCCACCTCCCAGCCCGCCCTGCCCCAGGCCATCGAGCAGGTACGCGGGATGGGCTTCAAGATCGGCCTGCACAGCGCCGGTATCTATCCGCGCAAACTGCAGAAGCTATTGCCGCTGATCGATTGGATCGGGCTGGATGTGAAGGCGAAAAAAGCGGACTACAGCCTGATCACCCGCACCCGTGACAGCGGCGAGGCCGCCTGGCGCAGCGCCGAGCTGGTACTGGCCAGCGGCGTGGCGCACCAGTTTCGTATCACCGCGCATCCCAGTTGGCTGGATGACAGTGATGCGCAGTGGATTCGAGACCGACTGCTGGCCATGGGCGCCGAGTCGGTGGTGATCCAGCAGGGGCGCCTGCACGATTAGATCAGGGCCGATTGACCTTCCGCCATGCCTTGCTCAGCGTCCCAGCGTCATTGCGAAGGCCCAAGCATCATTGAGAGCCCCCAACGTCATTGAGCCCCCCCCAACGTCATTGCGAACGAAGTGAAGCAATCCACTGGCACGGCATCGCCGGCCAGCACTGGATTGCTTCGTCACTACGTTCCTCGCAATGACGATTCCTCCCTCCGTAACTCAAGTCTGGCGCCTGCCGGCCGATATGCATTTGAACCTTGCAAAGTCATAGACAGGCCGATCCAACCGGCCCGGGATAGCCATGCTCAATCACCTGAAATTCAGCCACAAGATATTGCTCGCTGCCTCCCTGGTAGTGGTGGCGACCTTCTCCATGTTCACCCTGTACAACGATTACCTGCAGCGCGATTTCATCCGGACCAATCTGACCAATTATCTCGGCGATGTCGGCGAGACCACCAGCCAGTATATCGAGAGCTGGATATCCGGCCGTTTGCTGCTGCTGGAAAGTACCGCGCAAACCCTGGCGCGCCAGGATGACACGGCCACGATCGGGGCGCTGATGGCGCAGCCAGCCCTGAGCAAGAGCTTCGCCAACAGCTTCTTCGGCCGCAGCGATGGCGAGTTCATCGTTCGACCGGAACAGCCGCTACCGGACGACTTCGATCCGCGCCCGCGTCCCTGGTATACCGCGGCAATCGCCGCCAACGGCACCACCCTGACCGAACCCTATGTGGACACGGGCACCAACCAGTTGGTGATCACCGCAACCCTGCCCGTGCAACGGAACGGCCAGACCATTGGCGTAGCCGGGGGCGATCTGAGCCTGCAGACCCTGGTGGACATGATCAATGCCCAGGATTTCGACGGCATGGGCTATGCCTTCCTGGTCAATGGCAACGGCAAAGTACTGGTTCATCCGAATCATGGCATGGTGATGAAGAGCCTCGCCGAGCTGTACCCCCAGGACGATCTGAGCATCTCCGGGCAACTGCGTGAGGTGACCATGGGCGGTGCCGAGCAGATCCTGACCTTCATCCCAGTACGTGGGCTGCCGTCGGTCGACTGGCATATCGGTGTGCTGGTAGACAAGGGCAAGGCCTACTCGGCGCTGGCGGAGTTCCGTGCCTCCGCCCTGGTGGCGGTGCTGGTGTCGGTGGCCTTCATCATCATCCTGCTCGGCCTGCTGATCCGGGTTCTGATGCGCCCGCTCACCGCCATGGGCCAGGCCATGGCCAATATCGCCGAGGGCGAAGGTGACCTGACTCGGCGCCTGGCTGTCGATTCCCGGGACGAGTTCGGCGAGCTGGCGAGTGCCTTCAACCGGTTCGTCGAGCGCATTCATGCCTCGATCAGTGAAGTCTCCTCGGCCACCGCCCAGGTCAACGCCGTGGCGGCCCAGGTGCTGAGCGCGTCGAATTCCTCCATGAGCAATTCCGATGAACAGGCGCTGCGCACCAACAGTGTCGCCGCCGCGATCAACGAACTGGGCGCTGCTGCCCAGGAAATCGCCCGCAACGCCGCCCATGCCTCACATCAGGCCAGCGATGCCCGGCAGCAGGCCGATGGCGGTCGGGAAGTGGTCGAGCAGAATATCCAGGCCATGCAGCAGCTGTCCGCGAAGATCAGTGACTCCTGCGTGCGGATCGAGGCCCTGAGCCAGAAGACCGTCAACATCAATCATATTCTGGATGTCATCCGCGGCATTTCCGAGCAGACCAACCTGCTGGCGCTGAACGCCGCCATCGAGGCGGCGCGCGCCGGGGAAGCCGGACGCGGGTTCGCCGTGGTGGCCGATGAGGTGCGCAACCTGGCTCACCGCACCCAGGTGTCGGCGGCGGAAATTCACCAGATGATCGCCGAATTGCAGGTTGACGCCGGCGACTCAGTGACCGCCATGACCGAAAGCCAGCAGGAAAGCGAACACAGCGTGACCATCGCCAACCATGCTGGGGACCGTCTGGTCAGCGTGACCGGGCGTATCGGTGAGATCGACGCGATGAACCAGTCGGTGGCCGCCGCCACCGAGGAGCAGACCAACGTGATCGAGTCGCTGAACGTGGATATCACCGAGATCAACACCCTCAACCAGCAAGGCGTGGACAATCTGCAATCCACCCTGCAGGCCTGCTCGGAACTCGACCGGCAGACCACCCGGCTCAAGCAGCTGGTGGACAGCTTCCGCATCTGAGTGCATTCAGCGCTGCTACTCGAACCCTCCAGGTACACCGATACCTGGAGGGTCGATGGCGACCCCGTCGAGTTCCATCTCGAGCAGCGCAGCAGCATGTTCGCACTCGATAAGCAGGAAGCAGCTTGCTTTCCCCGGCTAAAGAGATAGGTTAAATACAAAGACCTATCGAGGGGAGCCGAGATGAACGATACCGAAGTGAGAATGACCAACCTGTTTCTGCAACTGGGGCTGGATGCCAGCGAGCCGGCCATTGCCGAGTTCATCAAGACCCATCAGTTGCCCGCCGACATGAACGTCGCCGATGCGCCCTACTGGAACGAAGGCCAGCGCCAGTTCCTGACCGAACAGCTCAAGGCCGATGCCACCTGGGCGATCGTGGTCGACCAGTTGAGCGAGTCGCTGCATGAGGATGCGGTCAAGGCCAGGGGTGAGACGGCTTCCTGAGCTGGATGACTCATGTTCCTGGACAGGTACGTTACCCAGATCAGCAGCCTGGAAGCAGCGCTGGTGGACGCCCACAGACGCCTGGCGGCCGGGGCGGATGATGAGGCCCTGCATGATTTGCGTATCACCGTCAGGCGCATCCGCAGCCTGATCGCCCCACTCCGCTCCCTTCCCGCGAACCGCCCGTTGCGCGAGACGGCAGCGGAGGTCGGGCGATTGACCACCCCGACTCGAGACCTGGAGGTCTTGATCGCCGAGCTGCAGCAGCGCGGCTTATCAAGTCAGGCCGACGCTCGATTGGCTCGCTTGCGGGTGGAATACCAGCACATTATCGCCGCACCGGAGTTGATCCGGCTGGTTGTCCAGCTGCAACATTGGCCGGCGGCATTCCGGGCATCAGCGCCAGGCCGTGATTCGCGCAAGCTCAAACGTATCATTCGCAAGGCGCTTGCCAGGCAGGTCGATAAGCTGCATGCGGCCCTGGATGACGCCGAGTTCGACCGTCATCAGTTGCGCATCCTGGTCAAGCGCACCCGTTATCTCACCGATGCGTTTCCCCAGCTGTCGCCACTGTCGCCCGCAGCGACCAGGTCATTGAAGAAAGTGCAGGCCGCTCTCGGCAACTGGCACGATCACTTCCAGTGGCTGCTCCGGAGCCAGCAGGAACCCGACCTGCAGGTACTCGAGCCAACATGGAGCAACGCGGCCGAGCAGGAGCTGGCGGAGGCTGAAGCGCTGCTGCGCAGGCTGGCCAAGGCACTGCCCCGCCACAAGAAAAAGCGCTCCGGGAAGAAAGGCAAGCAGCGCCGCTGACACGGGTTGTCGAGCAACGCGGACCTCAGGGTTGTCGAGCGCCTGCGCGACGACAGCGGCCGATCCGCAACACCGGCGTTTCCGGCCAACCCCGCAAGGCGTAGCGCAGGGGCGCTACACCCCAATGCGGGGGCGCCGCACTCCAGGTGTGGGGCGCCACACTCCAGTGTGGGGGTGCTACACCCCATCACAGCGCCCGTCGCAACGGGTTATGGGTTGTCGCGCCCCCGCGCGACGACAGCGGGCGATCCGCAACACCGGCGCTTTCAGCCAACCTCCCAAGGCGTAGCGCAGGGGCGCTACACCCCAATGCGGGGGTGCCGCACTCCAGTGTGAGGGCGCCACACCCCAATGCAAGGGCGCCATACCCCAACACTGCGCTCGCCACAACGGGTTGTCGCGCGCCTGCGCGACGACAGCGGGCGATCCGTAACACCGGCGTTTCCAGTCAACCTCCCAAGGCGTAGCGCAGGGGCGCTACACCCCAATGCGGGGGTGCCGCACTCCAAAGCGGGGGTGCACACTCCAGTGTGAGGGCGCCATCCCCCAACACTGCGCTCGCCACAACGGGTTGTCGCGCCCCCGCGCGACGACAGCGGACTTCTCGCAACACCGACGTTCCCGGCGAACCTCCCAAGGCGTAGCGCGGGGGCGCTACACCCCAATGCGGGGGGTGCCGCACCCCAATGTAGGGACGCCGCACTCCAGTGTGGGGCGCTACACCCCGGCATAGCGTCAGTGTGGCGCGCGGCGGATGGTCTTGAGCAGGTCTTCCGGGGTGATCGAGCCGACGATATTCCTGGCGCTGCCCGGTTGCGGCAGGTTGAGGATATTGCCCTTGATCTTGCCGATCACATGCATCTCGCAGGGCTTGCAGTCGAACTTCAGCGTCAGTACTTCATCCCCATGCACCAGTTGCATGGGCGCGACCTTGGTGCGCACACCGGTCACCCCTTTGGCCTGTTTCGGACACAGGTTGAAGGAGAAACGCAGGCAGTGCTTGGTGATCATCACCGGCACCTCGCCGGTTTCCTCATGCGCCTCGTAGGCCGCATCGATCAATTCCACGCCATAGCGTTGATAGAAGGTGCGGGCCTTGTGGTTGTACACGTTGGCCAGGAACGTCAGGTGCGACTGCGGATAGACCGGCGGCGGTACGCTGACCGGCTTGCGTCCGCCGTGCGGGAACGCGGCGATACGCGCCTGGCTGAGCTGTTCTATAACGTCTCGGCGCAGGGCCTTGAGCTGCGAATTGGGCACGAAGGGAACGAAGGCGCCGATGATCTCCACCTGTTCGGCGTGGTAGCTGGTGGTGCCCAGTTGACCGAGCAGATCGCGCAACTGATCCAGCGCCTTCTCCGGCTGCTTCGCCGGCTCGAAGGGCCCGGCCAGCTCACTGCTGGTGCGAACGCCCTCTTCACTGGTGGCAGTCAGCTGGAGGCTGTTGGCAGACAGCTCGACCTGCCAGCGCAAGCCAATGCGCCGCTCCGCCGAGACTTTCTGCAGGGCCTGCTGCCAGTTGTGATCCAGATTGCGACTCAGCGTCTGGGGCAGCCTTGCGCGGCGCAGTTGCTCCGGCAACTCGTTGGGCTGGATGCGATACTGCCAGCGCGGCTGCCCATCCTCTTCGAACTGTTGCAGCTGCTCGACCACGTTGGCCCGGAAGCCGACCACTTCACGCTTGACCAGCACGTTCAGGCCATCGCCATTGGATAACGGCTCGTGGGTCACCGCAAGCAGATCCTGCTTGCGCACCTGCTGCAGCTCGCCGACCACCAGGCCGGTGAAGGTCGGCGAGTCGAAGGCGCCGATATCGATCTTGCGGTCGGTGACGAAATAATCGGTGCTGCCACGATGGAAGGTCTTGTCCGGGTCGGGTACGAAGAAATGCGCGGTACGACCGCTGGAGGCGCGTGCCAGGTCAGTGCGCTCCTCGAGAATCTCATCCAGGCGCTGGCGGTAATAGGCGGTGATATTCTTCACATAGCCCACATCCTTGTAACGCCCCTCGATCTTGAACGAGCGTACCCCGGCATCGACCAGCGCGCGCAGGTTGGCGCTCTGGTTGTTGTCTTTCATCGACAACAGATGTTTTTCATAGGCGACCACGCCGCCATGTTCATCCTTGAGCGTATAGGGCAGCCGACAGGCCTGGGAGCAGTCGCCGCGGTTGGCGCTGCGCCCGGTCTGCGCGTGGGAAATGTTGCACTGCCCGGAAAAGGCCACGCACAGGGCGCCATGGATGAAGAATTCGATGGTCGAGTCGACCTGCTGGTGGATGGCGCTGATCTGCTGCAGATTCAGTTCGCGCGCCAGTACCAGTTGCGAAAAACCGGCCCGGTCGAGGAAGCTCGCTTTATCGAGCGTGCGGATATCACACTGGGTGCTGGCATGGATCTCGATCGGCGGGATATCCAGTTCCAGTATGCCCATGTCCTGCACGATCAGCGCATCCACGCCGACGTCATACAGCTGGTGGATCAACTGGCGTGCCGGCTCCAGTTCGTCGTCATGCAGGATGGTGTTGAGCGTGACGAAGATGCGTACATGGAACAGCCGGGCGAAACGCACCAGCTCGGCGATATCGGCCACGCTGTTTTCGGCATTGTGCCGCGCACCGAAGCTCGGGCCGCCGATATATACCGCATCGGCGCCATGCAGAATGGCCTCGCGGGCGATGGCGACATCCCGGGCTGGGCTGAGCAGTTCGAGATGGTGCTTGGGTAGGGACATGGACTGGACCGTGATGCTGGAAAACCGCCGATTGTAGCCCGGATGTGGGGCGACTGCACGGAACAGTGACCGAAGGGCCACGGAGCGATGAGAGGCCGGGGTTTACCCCGGCCAGTGGTGTTGCGGGCGAGCCCCCTGGTCGAGATGGAACTCGACGGGATCGCCATCGACCTTCCAGGGGCTGTGATTTGCTGGGAGTGTCGAGTTCCATCTCGACACAGCGCTGGCTGGATACTCCGCTGGTCGAGCTGGGACTCGATCTTCCATAGACTGCGGAAGGCTCGAGTACCAGCTCTTGCGCTCCTCAGCGCGGACAGGTCGCCGACAGAGCGTCACGCTCCGGCTGGGGCAACTCGGCGGGGAAAGGCCTGGTGTAGGTACAACCATAGCCCTCGTCCGCGACCACGGCAGCATCCATCACCTCGTCTCCTCCCGGCTTGGGCCCACCGTTAACCCAGACCAGCCACTCACTCAGCGCCTCGATAATCTCTGCCGGCGCGAACTCACAATGGCCCGCCGCCCGAATGGCACGTTGTACCAGCAGGCCCTCGTTGCCATGCTCCTCGGCCCGCTCACGGTACAGCTGTTGGTGACGGAACGGCACATAGAAGTCACCAAGGGTATGCAAGGTCAACACGGGTACATCGAAATCGCCATTAACCAGCGGAATCCAGCGCACCCCGTCATTACGCACGAGATTGGCATCAGGATCGGCTGTCACCCGCGGAATCTGCTCGTTGAATTCGAGCTCCTCGGCAGTCGGCGTCGGGCCTGACGTCCAGCGGTAGACCTGATCCTCGTTGCCGTAACCGTTCAGTGCAAGAATGCCATTGATGTCGCCTTCAGAGCCGCCGGTACTGAGCACCGCATACTGCATGCCAGTGATGGCGAAGCCCTCCTCGAAAATGGGGCGGTCTCCTCCCGTGAGGTTCCGGGCGATCTCCATCAGTCGCTCACCACTTTCGTCCCAGGGGTTCAACCAATCCGGGCTGCTATCCACAAATGGATACAGCGTGGCGAGCATTTGCGGTAACAGGCTCTGAAAATCGGAAAAGTCTTCGTGACCATAGCCACTCATTTCCATGAACACCCGTGCATAGTCTCCCAGCCACTGAAACTGGTTCTGCTCGGCCTGGCAGAACGGCGCCGCTCCAGCATAGGGTACCTTGTTCAGCGTACGCTCCATGTTCTCGCGGTCCACCGTCGCAGCGGCAATGTGGCCACCCAAGGAGAAGCCTGAGATCAGATACTGCTGAGGCTCCGGCCACCGCTCCCCGTGGTCATGCTCCACATAGTCTATGACGTTCAGCGCCAGCTTATTGGTATCCTCGATGCCGGCCCGGGCATCGTACCAGTTAGCCGAATAGGAGGAGGAAGCCCAGGCATAGCCTGCTGCCAGGACCGCCATGCGCCACGGCAACGGTGGTATCGATGTGGGTAGCTCCTCGATCTCACCCACATAGCCATGTGTATACATGACCAGACCCCGACCGTCATAGTTCAAGGGCGCCTCGAAAGCATACACAGCCCTACCCTGCAAGCCGTCATAGATGCCCTGGTAGATCGCTGCTCCTTCCAGTGGGTAGAACTCGTCTGCTTCAGTGTTCAGCACCGGCGTAAAGGAGCGCTGATCATGCTCCCGTGTCATCTCCGGCGGCGCCGGTCTGCTGGAACTGCCGCCGCCACCGCTCAGGCAACCGCTTA
Organism: Pseudomonas sp. MYb185; assembly: GCF_002979975.1. GTDB lineage: Bacteria > Pseudomonadota > Gammaproteobacteria > Pseudomonadales > Pseudomonadaceae > Halopseudomonas. The sequence continues at coordinate 24,462 of NZ_PCQD01000023.1, forward strand.
GCAGCAGAGCAGAAAGTGCGATGGGGACGGCGGTCGAATACCAATGATGAGTGCGCAAGGTAAACCTCCATTGTTTCTTGTTCTTGTAATAGCTACCTGGGCGCGGGCGGCCCAGCGCATTCATGAGCATAGTCGAGACTGCATGATCTGCCGCTGCATAAACTACGCTGATATCACCCTAGAAAGGCACCACACAAATGGGTGATGCAAGGCCTGCAATGGCCTCGGATTGTGGTCATGGAGAGTACCCGTGCCGCGCCGGCACGGGCTTTTCAGGAACATTATTTCAGCCCAAGCCGCCGGGCCAGCTTGTGCAGATTGCTGGCGTCCAGCTCCAGCAGCCGGGCGGCGGCGCTCCAGTTGTCATCGGTAGCCGCCAGTGCCTGGCGGATCTGTTCGCGCTGGCAGGCTTCGACACTCAGGCGCAGCGGCTGAACATCCTCTACAGCGGGTGCCACCAGCGGGTCCAGTCCGACCGGGGTGCTGGTGCCGCCGATGGGGATATCCAGCAGTGCCGCATCCAGCGACAGCATCGCCTGGCGCGAGCCGTTGCGCCCCAGGGCCTTGATCGCCGCGCGGCTGATGACGTGCTCGAGCTCGCGAACGTTGCCCGGCCAGTCGTAACCGAGCAGCGCCTGCTCGGCGTCCGGTGACAGGCGCAGGCTGCGCACGCCGAGGCGGGCGCGGTTGAGTTCCAGGAAATGACCAGCCAGCAGCAGCACGTCATTGCCCCGCTCGCGCAGCGGCGGTACCGGCACCGGGTACACCGACAGGCGATGATAGAGGTCGGCGCGGAAGTCGCCCTTGGCTACCGAGTCGGCCAGATTGCGGTTGGTCGCGGCGATGATGCGTACATCCACTCGCAGCGGCTGGTCGGCGCCCAGGCGCTGGATCTCACCATTCTGCAGGGTGCGCAACAATTTGGCCTGCACATGCAACGGCAACTCGCCGACCTCGTCGAGAAACAGCGTGCCACCATTGGCCGCATCGAAGCGCCCTCCCCGATCGCTGCTGGCACCCGAGAAGGCGCCCTTGACGTGGCCGAACAGTTCGCTCTCGGCCAGCGACTCGGGCAGCGCCGCGCAGTTGACCTGCACCAGCGGTTTGTCGGCACGCGGTGAGTGCCGGTGCAGCCAGTGGGCGAACAGTTCCTTGCCGACCCCGGTCTCACCAGTGATCAGCACCGTCAGATCGGAGTCGGCCACCACTGCCAGTTCGTCCAGCAGACGCGTCACCGCTGGGCTGTGGCCGACGATGCCATGCTGCTGCAGCCCCGGCAGGGCGCGATGATCATCGGCACGCACCATACGCAGGGCGCGGTTCTCCTGCTCCAGCCGGGTAACCCGCAGCAGCGCCTCGACCAGCGGCAGCAGGCGTTGCAGCTTCTGCCGGGCACGCTCGTCAAAGGTGCCGGCATTGAGCGCGTCGAGGGTCAGCGCCCCCCAAAGATCGCCCTCCACATACAGGCTCACCCCCATGCAATCATGCACCGGCAGCGGCTCGCCCGGCGTCTCGTCGAGCAGGCCGTCGTAGGGGTCGGGCAAGGGGCTGTCGGTTTCGAACCAGGTGATCTCGCGACGGGACAGCAATGCGGCCAGACGCGGTTGGCGGGCGATATCGAAACGCCGTCCCAGGGCATCCTGCACCAGGCCGACCGCCGCCACCGGGCGCAGGCAGTCATCTTCGCGCTGCAGCAGCACCACCGCACCACAGCCAAACGTCTCGCGCAGCACCTGGACCAGGCGCTGCAGGCGAATGGCTGCCGGCAATTCGGCAACCAGGTCCGGCAACAGAAAATCTTCAATCATGGTTCGATATACCCCCGCATGGTTTCAACAACCATAACTCGCCTGGGTATAAATCACCAACTAAATTTATTTCCCTTATCTTTCATGTAGTTATTAGTGGCATGCGGGTTGCTTGAGAATCAGGCAACCATCCCTACTGGAGTAAGCCGCATGTCCCGTCCCCTTTCTGATTTCGCGCACCCGCAGCAGCAAGCCTCAACCGGACAACCGCCGGCCGATGAGTATTGGCAGAGTGCTCCGGCCGACGAGCTGATCCCGCATATCCTGGAGCGCTACCATCGGCGGCATCGCGAGCAGTTGCCTGAACTGATTCGACTCGCCCGTCGGGTCGAGCAGGTGCATGGCGAGCATCCGCAGTGCCCGAACGGCCTTGCCGACCACCTTTCGGATATTCATCAGGCACTGGAAAGCCATATGTCCAAGGAGGAACAGATTCTTTTCCCGATGCTGCTGCGCGGCGAGCATAGCCTGTCACGCGGGCCGATCAGTGTGATGCGCTTCGAGCATGAACAGCACGGCCAGTCGCTGGACCAGCTGTATGCGCTGACCGATCGGATCACCACACCGCTGCATGCCTGCAATACCTGGCAGACGCTGTATCGGGGGCTGGCCGAGTTCTGCCAGGACCTGACCCAGCATATCCAGCTGGAGAACGAGGTGCTGTTCGTTGGCCCGGCAGCCGGGGAGATGCTATAGGACGAACATGCTCTTGGCGCAGATCACCACCAGCACCGCATGCACCAGCAGGCTGACGTTCAGCAGGTACATGCCGCGCTCGGTGATGCGCTGGCTGCGACGCAGGAAGATCAGCGCGGCGTAATGGCCTATGATCAGCAGCGCCAGCAGTATCTTCAGGCTGAGCAAGGTGGCGAAGTGACTGGACAGGGGATTGGCCAACAGGCTGCGGTATTGCCAGGCCAGCATCAGACCGGCACCGTAGAGGACGATGGCGACTACATGGATGACCCGGCGTGCCTGTTGACCGAGGGCCTGACTGACCGGAGCACGCACCGACGCATCCAGACGCCGACCGGCGGGAGCGAGAATCAGCACCTGGAAGAACAGCGTGCCGATAAAAGCCATGGCAGCGAGCAGATGCAGGGTCTTGATCAGTAGGTAGGTCATAGTTTTTTCCAGTCGCTTAACAGGACGCCGCCCATCAGTCGGGCAATTTGCCCAAGCGGCCAGCGCGAAAAGCATAACAAGCAATCAGGAGATTTTCATGCAGGACCGTCGTACCGCTTTACCCGTGCTGTTTGCCCTGGGCTTTCGCCCGATGTTTCTGGCAGGCAGCCTGTTCGCCGTGCTTGCCGTACCGCTGTGGATAGCCGCCTTCTTCGGCCATGTCGACCTGACCCCAGCCGGCGGCTGGCTGACCTGGCACCGACATGAAATGATCTTCGGTTTCGGTATCGCCATCGTCGCCGGTTTTCTGCTTACCGCGATCCAGGCCTGGACCGGGGTGCCGGCGTTGACCGGGATGCCGGTATTGCTGCTGGCGGCGCTGTGGCTGGCCGGGCGCCTGCTATGGCTGTTCAATGGCCCGCTGTGGCTGTTGTTGCCGGTCGATCTGCTGTTCTTGCCGCTGGTTGCCCTGGCCATCGGCCGCTCCCTGTGGCAGACACGCCAGGCACGCAACTACCCGATCGTCGTCATGCTGCTGCTCTTGACGCTGTGCAATCTGCTGGCCTTGCTGGGACTGGCCCGGGAAGACTTCGCCCTGCAACGCCATGGTGCGGTCGCTGCGCTATGGTTGATCGCCGGGCTGATGGGGCTGATCGGGGGACGGGTAATCCCTTTCTTCACCCAGCGCGGCCTGGGTTTGAGCGACGCAGTGCAGGCATTGCCACGCCTAGACAACCTGCTGATGGCCGGCAGCATCTTCGTTGCCCTGCTGATGCTCAGCGGTATCGGCCTGCGGCCTTCGGTATGGCAGGCACCCATCTATCTGGCGCTGGGCCTGGGCCATATCGTACGCCTGCTGCGCTGGCATCATCCGAAGATCTGGACCGTCCCGCTGCTCTGGTCATTGCACCTGTCCTACGCCTGGCTGGCATTGGCGATGATCGCCATGGCGCTGTGGCACGGCGGCTGGCTGGGCGGCTTCAGCCAGGCCATCCACCTGCTGGCCATCGGCGGCATGAGCGGCATGATCCTGGCGATGATCTCCCGCGTCAGCCTCGGCCATACCGGCCGGCCGCTGCAGCCGGCTGCAGCCATGAGCCTGGCGTTCATCCTGATCAACCTGGCAGTGCCACTGCGCGTGTGGCTGACCATCCCATTGCCACTGACAGGCTTCTGGTTGGCCAGCCTGTGCTGGGCTGTGGCATTTGGGTTGTTCGTGTGGCATTACACGCCGATCCTGCTGGCACCACGGCCGGATGGGCGGCCGGGGTGAGGGTCTCCCCCTCTCCCCCGGCCCCTCTCCCACGAGGGGCGAGGGGTGACTCGCG
>NZ_PCQD01000024.1 GCF_002979975.1 Pseudomonas sp. MYb185
CGGGGGAGAGGGGGAAACCAGCCATCAAGCAACCACCATCCCCTCAAACCTCAACACTAAACAACAAACTCCGAATCTCCGACAAATTCTCCGCCAACCGCACCGCCTCTTCCGACGGAATCTGGCGAATCACCTCACCACTACCCGCCTCGGTCACCTTCACCAGCATGCGCCCGCTATCATCATCCAGCTGAAACTGGATGTTATGCTGCGCCGCCTGCACAAAATTCTGCATCTCCTCAACCGCCGCCAGCACCCGCTCGCGATCCGGCTCGGCCATGCCCTGCTTCTTCAACTCCTCGGCCTGGCTGACATTCGCCGCACCGACCGAAACAACGTCATTTATATCATGCGTTCTGGCAGCCGAGGCACTTGCCCCTACCCCGCCCCTGTTACTGAGTGTTCCCATATCCATGGTTTTTTCCTCGCACAGGACAAGGCGGGAGAAGAGCAACCCCTTCCCCCGCCCGTCATACCGTCAGCTTACCTTAGCCCAGCAGGCTGAGGACCGCTTGCGGCAGTTGGTTGGCCTGGGCCAGCATCGCAGTACCCGCCTGCTGCATGATCTGGTTCTTGGCCAGGTTGGCGGACTCGGCAGCGTAGTCAGTGTCAACGATACGACCGCGGGCGGCAGAAGCGTTCTCACTGATGTTCTGCAGGTTGCTGATGGTCGACTCGAAGCGGTTCTGCACCGCACCCAGCTTGGCACGCTCGCTGTCGATCTGGGCGATGGAGCCGTCCAGTACCTGGATAGCCTGTTGAGCACCTTCAGCGGTGGAGATGTCCAGGTTGGCTACAGACGATTCCTGAGTCACTGCAATAGTGCTACCCTCAGTCAGGCCAAGCTTGCTCAGACCAGTGCCTGCAGCACCATCGGCTACGGTGAAGTCATTCTGCGAGAACAGCTCCAGTTGACCGTTGTTATTGCTCGCAGTCACCCCAGTACTGGCGGTGTTGATGGCAGTCACCACCGCTTCCATATCACTACCTTCAGTCAGCTTTACCTCGGTACCGTTCAGCGTGATGGAAGTATTGGCGTCCAGCTTCACCTTACTCTCACCGGCGGTCAGGCCTAGCGAAGCCAGCGAACCACCGCCCACCAAAGCAGTGTCTGCCAGGATGATGTTCGCCCCATTCTCGGAGTTCAGGCGCAGGCGTCCACCATCTAGCGTAGCGGAAGCCACACCATCAACAGCTGCCAAATCGTCCAGCAGATCCTGGTAGGTGCCAGTGCCATCCCAGCTGATGGTAGTGCCGTTTACGTCAATCGAGCCAGTTGTGGTCAGGTTGGTAGCCGCTGTAACACTGCTCGCTGATGGCTGAGTGGTACCAGCGGTCAGGCCCAGAGCACCGACAGTCGCCGCATCACCACCAATAACCAGCGGTGTGGTTGAGAGCAGTTCCAGTTGGCCACCATTATTGGATGCAGTGACACCGGCATTGGCAATATCAGTATCACCATTGATAGCCGCGACAACCGCATCAATATCCGCACCAGTAGTCGCATTAAGAGGCAGATCGATGCCATTGATGCTCAGGGTGCCAGCGGTACCGGCATCACCTGTGATTGCAGCGAAGCCTGTACCAGAAGCTGTTGCTTCCGCAGGTGTAGTGCCAGCGGTCAAGCCAACGGCATCAACAGTCGCGGTATCGCCACCAATCACAATATCACTGGCAGAAGTCAATACTACTTCACCAGAAGAACCGTCAGCAGTGACACCGGCAATGCCTGCTCCATTAATGAGGCTGGCAACAGCATTAGCGTCAGCAGCATTTGCAGTAGTCAGACCAATATCTATTCCATTAATAGTCAGATCGCCACTCGAAGTACCGTCTACGATAGCAGTGAAACCTGTACCAGAAGCGGTTGCTTCCGCAGCTTCAGTGCCAGCAGCCAAGCCAACGGCACCAACAGTCGCGGTATCGCCACCAATCACAATATCACTGGTAGAAGTCAATACTACCTGACCAGAAGAACCATCAGCATTAACTCCAGAGATATTCGCAGCGTTGATTGCAGCGGCGACGGCATCAGCATCAGCACCGTTAACCGCATCAAGCGCAATGTTAGTACCGTTGATGCTCAGGTTACCGGCGGTGCCTGATGGATCGGCAATGGCGGTAAAGCCGGTACCTTCAGCACGCGCCACACCACCAACCGGCGAGCTTACTACGCTGGCAACCATGCCGGTAGCAGCAGCACCACTGGCAGTGGCAGAGCTGAAGTTACCGCGCAGTGCCGAGGCGCTCACATCACTCAGACCAAAAGATACCGTCTCGTTGGCATTGGAGCCAATCTGGAAGCTGGTATTACCCATGTCACCATTAAGCAGCTTCTTGCCACCGAAAGCAGTGGTTTCGGCGATACGGGTCAGCTCACCGGACAGAGCAGAGAACTCCTGTTGCAGAGCGGCGCGCTCGGTATCGCTGTTGGAACCGTTGGCAGCCTGCAGGGCCAGGTCACGCATACGCTGCATGATATTGGTCGATTCCTGCATCGCACCTTCAGCGGTCTGGGCAATGGAAACGCCGTCGTTGGCGTTCTTCACAGCCACGTTCAGGCCATTGATCTGGCTGGTCAGACGGTTGGAAATCTGCAGGCCCGCAGCGTCATCTTTGGCGCTGTTGATCTTGGAACCAGAAGCCAGACGCTCCAGGGAAGTGGACAGGTTATTGGTAGAAGCACCCAGGTTCCGCTGGGCGTTCAGAGAAGCAATGTTGCTGTTTACTGTAAGGGCCATGGGTAAATCTCCGTGTGACCAAATCAATGTTTGCCTGAGCTAGCGACTCATGGGCGGGCTAAGCCCAGGCACCCATAATGTTCGCGTTCAATCCCGTTATCGGCGTACTGGCCAGGAGCTTTAATCTTTTTCAGAAAAAATTTCCCCGCCGCCTTGACAGCCCCAAAAGCCATCACCGCCGACACCCAAGCTATCGGTCACCCCAGCAAAACCTTTAGCCCAAAATTCCCCCTCTCCGGGGTGTAGCGCCCCCGCGCTACGCCAACGGTCTAGCAGCCCCGACCCGTCTCATCAAGCAGACGCTCAACCGGCATAACTCACACCAAAGAGCCTCCGGAATCCCCGGGGTGGTTCAAACCTTTTCTATGGCTTTCGTCATATTATTTTGGAATCATACGGACATCAGGGTAGGAGTGAAGAAGCAAGGACAGCCTGCAGTCCATACCAGATCGAGAACACACCAGCTTGCCCAGCTGCTGAGGGATGAGCGGTAGCGTGCTTGCCGGAATGATTTTCATCCAGTAGTAATGGATTCACGAAAAGACGCAGTCAAGCGAATACGCTGAAGGGCTGCGGAGTTATCTTTAACTTATTGTTTTAATGTGTATTTTTCAGACAGAATTTCGGTGAAGCGGAGTTATGTCGAACAAACGATTATGTATTAGTACCGCATGCGGTCTAACATCTAAGGAAGCAAACCAATGTATAGGCAGGCCGTCATCACGTTCATCGATATCCTTGGCTTCAAGCACCTCATCAGCACAAGTACGTTTGAAGAAGTCTCCCAGAAGCTCAAGACCATACGACGCCTTTCAGATGTCGATGACCAAACAGATGGCGAGAGTTTTGAGCCGAAGATCGTTCAGTTCTCTGACTCAATAATTCGAATTCGACCACTCGACTCGAAGGCAAACAAAGAGTCTCGGTACGGCTTGATGTTCTACGAAATGCTTGATCTGGTTCACATGCAAGGGGAACTGATCAACCACGGCATTTGCGTGCGTGGGGGAGTCTCAATCGGTGATGTGCACGTCGATGACCAAACGCTCTTTGGTCCCGGCTTTGTCAGAGCCTATGAGCTCGAATCGGTTTACGCCAACTTTCCGAGAATCGTTGTTGACCCAGCGTTGATTCAGCAACTCCGGAAGGACAAGCGCCTTGCCTCCACGCACAACACATTGGCAGATGAGTTCGCCTACATCAGCAAGAACATTCGAAGAGAGAGCGACGGAATCTACTTCATTGATTACCTTCGATCATTTCAGACTGAAATCGATAAACCGGAAGACATCCCTGTGTTCTTTCGAAATCACAAGGAACTAGTTGTTAAGAATGTCGGTGGCGCTACTCAGCTAAATCCGGTTTCTGCCAAGTACCTTTGGATGGCGAGCTATCACAACTCAGTCATCCATGAGTTCAATGAGGAATTCTGGAAGCGAGAAGAACTGGAGATAACACCCAAAGAGGTTCCCATGCTTCAGTCCGTCGAGGTCTAACCCTTCCATCAAAAGGACGCCACAAGGGCTGCACCCTTGAGCCGCCTCTCATTTCAAACGTTAGTAGCCATAGGGTAATAGTGTGATTTTATCGATAAGAGAAAGGAAAAACATCAAAGAAACATATGAAATTGTTGGGGAGGCCAACTCATCAATTCGTTATCAGATAAAAAAGATAAAACACTTATGCAAAGAGATTGAGACTGAACTTGACAAGCCAAGGAATACCTTTTACATAAACTCAATCTCTTTTGATTATAGTATTGATTTCCTCATAAATGGCTTCTCTGTACTCATAGAATATTACCATACTTGGGTCCTTCAGCAGCGCATCGGGCTGCTATACCCAAAAGTAAAGATCAGCTACAAGGCAATCAAAAAAAATGATATCAAAGCAATTGATAAACTACTTCGGAGTTACAAGGCTGGGATTACAAACAGCCCTGAACTATATTCGTTTAATTTTTACGAGAAATGCAGGTCCTTATATATATCTGCAATGGAAAACTTTTTCACTGGAAAAAACCATGAGATTTTTGTGCTAAACAATTACATTAAGCACAATAGCATTATGAGGTCTTATGCGCCTTTAACTGTCTTGGATAATAATTACTTCTCTTTTCCTTACCTGTACATTCATGAGTCCCATGTTGATTTGTTAAACAATTCACTACTACGCAGTCTATTTAAAATTACTGTAGATGATATGGATGGACGCATTGACAATGAGCACTATAATGGCAAGATAGAGCTCTACAAAATTGGAAGCTTAGATATTTTAGAGGCTAATGGATTGGAGTATGTTAAGTGCAGCTCATATGTAGGTGTAAGCATCGAATCAATACTTGAAACTATAAAAAATGCGTGCACATCCATTCTGGATTTAATGCTTGAAGAGATCCGTAGTAATGGCATTTCTGGGGGGTCTTGTATTGATGATCTCACATCATTGAAATCTGAATTCACAGATAGAAGAGCAAAAACATTGTATAATAAAATAAATAAAAACCACTAACAAGGCGCTTAACCATAACTCGCTACGCTCGCAACCAAAAAGGGGTCAAACCAAAAAGGTAACCAAAAAGGGGTCAGGTGCATTTAACAAAAAGGGGTCAGGTACATTTAACGGGTACATTTAACGGGTACATTTAACGCTGGTACATTTAACGCTCATGTAACGCTAAATATGCCTTTGTAGCAGCTGAATGAGCGCGGCAACTGTGCGCTACTGAATATCTCGCCGACTACACGCTGGGAAAGTGCTTCATTAGCAGCGAAAAGGGGTCCGAAAAGGGGTCACGAAAAGGGGTCAGGTCACGAAAATGGGTCAGGTACATTTTCGGTAGGTACATTTTCGGTACTGCAAGCGCCCTCCCCCGCACCGGCACTTCAACAGCGCTTGAAATCCTATTGGTTGGCAGAAATTAGCGAGAAAAATACAAAGCTTAGTGACATGAGCATGATGATGGCATTCTTGGGCGAGTTTCAAAAAAAGAGGAAACTGCCGGAACAGGCGGAGGAGTTATTGGTCAAAAACCAACAAAGGGGTCAAACAAAGAAACAAAGGGGTCAGGTACATTTTCTGTTGAATACCCAGCTCGTTTTTCAACACGTCGGTGCCAGGGTAGCAGTAGTGATCCTGAGCAGCGTCGTATCTATCCATTAGCTGGCTTCCCGGTATTCAGCCAGAATCTGCTCCAGCGATTGCTCGGAAACATCTTCCTTGATTTCGAGGCCCTCCAGGCGTGAACTATTGATAAAGTTACGCTTCTTAATTTTCTCATAGCGTTCAGCAGGAGACTGAGGCTCTTGGCAGAAAGCAAAGGCATTGACCAGTGCTTCTATTTGCTGCTGTAGACTGTCAAGCGTTCGACCGGGTAATTCGATACCAATAAGCTGCCTGAGTTCGGAGCGGATAGTCTGAACTGACTTCCCTTTCAATGCTGTGTCGATATCATCACGACGATGGGTCAGTGCGTGCCGAGCCTGACAGATCATTGTCAGTAGTGTGCTCCAGCTGTGCGCATGTAGCTGGAAACCAACCTGAGCGCTCAACCGATGCTTGACTTCACTGAATGATCCGTACGCTTTCAGCTCATCAACAATGGTCGCAAGCCCAGCGAGCTGGGGGTATCAGCGGGCTGTGTCATGCCATCATCCTCTGGGTGTGCGTAAGCTATAGCCAGATTGGTCCAAGGGGTCAGGTACATTTTACGCCGAGGCAGCCCTCCGGTTCAGCTAGCCATCTTCCCTGATCGTTGCCCTTTGCAGAGCGCCCCGTCTCCACGGCGTGTCACTTTCCTTGTCGCGCAGCTCTCGATCCAAGGGCGGGTAGTAGATGCAGTCGGGCTTCGTATCCGTGAACCAAGACCACTTCACGATGAGTGCTGCACAAAACAAGACGACCATCGTGACTAAGGGAGCCGAGTTACCCAGTGCACCATAGATGGCGTCGATCATGCCAATGCCATTCGGTATTCGCTGCGCAATGACCCAATCAACCAACGCAGTCAGAATCACAGCCGCTGTCAATTCGCCTGCCTGCTCGCGAGACGCTCTTTCTGCTTCCCGCGCCTGCACATGCTCCTCATACAGACGGAACAGAAAAGCATCTTTCTCAAGCAAAGCCCGATCTCGCAACTCGCGGGTTGGCACATAACCGAGTCCTCGCTGATAAGACCGGAGGTCTGGCCCGAACAGCCGGGGGAGTCGCGCCGCCAACAGATACCAAATGTGCACACCAATCTGACGCAGAAGAAGCAGAACGACCGGGATCACTATGGCAACAGAGAAGGTGAAGGCGACAAAAACCAGCGAAAGCCAACCCACATCGTGCAGCAATTCCATATCGCCAGGGGACCACTGCCACAGCCCTCGACCGACACGGAGCATCATGGCCATATCCAGGAACAGTACGGCGCAGACTAGCCGTAATGCCCATTGAGAACTCCATGCCCGCTCCAGAAGCCCAACACCTCGCTGAGCCAAGCTGGTACCAACCGTTTTATCTGTGTCGCTTTGTGCCATTTGTATTTCCTCGCATTGAGTGATCCGGCTATCGCCCGCTCGCAGGGTTTTCGCCGGTTTGGTAGTTGATCAGTGCCCAAAGTGGCATCTCTGCAGGATGCGGTCTTGCGGTAGGCGAACCCGACGTTCTCAATAACACCACCAACGCCAGAGCAGGAACCAGGTACATTTCCCCGCAGCATTGATGCGGCTCGACACAGTGGTATGATATTGTCATACGTCTGCTTTGTGAGGAGCACCAGCTATGAGCATGCACCGGAAAACCATCACGCTGACTGAACAGCAAGACGACTGGGTTAAAGGTCAGGTCGAAAGCGGCCACTTTGGCAATGATAGTGAGTATATCCGCGACCTCATCCGACGAGACCAGCAGGCCAAGAAACGCCTGGCCACGCTGAGGCAGGCGCTCATTGAGGGAGAGTCAAGCGGAAAACCTAAACCGCTCGATATATCAGCTATCAAAGCAGCTGGCCGTAAAAGGATGAAGGCGGCTAATTAATGCTTAAGCTAAGCGTCACGCCGAAGGCGGAATCTGATTTGACGGGGATCTGGCTATATACCTGCGAAGAAAGGGGTGTTGATCAGGCAGATAAATATCTGGATCAGCTTGAGGCAGGTATGCAACAGTTGCTTAATCATCCATCGCTCGGTACCAACTATACCCATGTTCTTCCTGGATACCGCAGATTACAAGTAGAGCACCACGCTGTTTTCTATAAAGTTATAGAGCCGGAGGTGCTCGTTATTCGTGTGCTGCACGAGGACATGGATGCTCCTCAAAGGCTTCTGGATTAGAAGAAGGCTTCAGTCTGCCCCAATGCTGTTGGCGTAGCGCGGGCGCGCTACACCCCGGAGAGGGAGAATTTTGG
>NZ_PCQD01000025.1 GCF_002979975.1 Pseudomonas sp. MYb185
GCCCCCGCTCCGCGCCCCGGCCCTTCGCAGAGCTCAGGGCGCTCAAGCGGGCGAAGCAATGCTTCGCTTTTTCCGCTTTCGCCCCGCAAGGGGCGAGGGGTGACTTGGCTGCATTCACTTTATCTTTCTGAAAGTGAGATGTCAGAAGTAGTCAAAACGGGTCTTTTACATGACCAAACCCAAGGTTTGTGTAACTCATGCTTCCGATTTGCGGAGACAAGCCTCCCCCCCTCGGACAGAACAAGAGAGACAGTGAAAACCGACAACATAAGTAATAGGCCAACCAACAATATCGATTAGGCACATGCCACAACATAGGCATGACAGCCCATTTTCTGCCAGGAAAACTAAGCGATATCAGCCAAGTCACCCCTCGCCCCTTGCGGGAGAGGGGCCGGGGGAGAGGGGGGAGGGCCACCCACTCAAATCCCCTGCGGCAGCTGCTCCAGAATCCCCGGCGCGTGATACTGCTCATCCGGCATCTGCGGCGTTTCCGCCTGCGGTTGGGTCACCCAGGTGAGAATCTCGTAGTAGCGGCGAATGTTCTGCACATAATGCACCGGCTCGCCACCGCGAGCGTAGCCGTAGCGGGTCTGGCTGTACCACTGCTTCTTCGACAGCAACGGCAGATGATCCTTCACATCGATCCAGCGGTTCGGATCGCGGCCGTTATTACGGGTCAGGATACGCGCATCATCCAGGTGACCGATGCCGACGTTGTAGGCCGCCAGGGCGAACCAGGTGCGGTCGGGCTCGGGAATGTCGGTGGGCAACTGGTCGCGTACCCACACCAGATAGCGGGCACCGCCGGCGATGCTCTGTGCCGGGTCGACCCGGTTGGTCACGCCGACGAACTTGGCGGTCGGCAGCGTCAGCATCATCAGCCCGCGTACCCCGGTCGGCGAGCGGGCATCCACATCCCACAGCGACTCCTGGTAGGCCATGGCCGCCAGCAGGCGCCAGTCCAGGCCCTGCTGGTCGCCGGCCTGGCGGAACAGTTTCTCGAAGCGTGGCAGGCGTTGCTGCATATGCCGGGCAAAGGCGCGGGCACCGACATAATCGAGCACATCGGCATGCCCGTAGAAGCGTTCCAGCAACTGGTCGAGAGTACCGTCGGCACGGATATTCTCGAAGAAGCGGTTCACCTCCTGCACCAGGCTGTCATCCTCGCCAGCGGCCAGGGCCCAGGCCATCGGCTGCGCCGGACCCAGATCGAAGCCGACATGCACGGCGGGGTAGAAGGCCTGGTTGACGACCAGCTCATTGGAATACACCACGGCGAAATCGATCTCGTCGTCGTTGACCATGCGCAGCAGGTCGACCGTCTCCAGATGATCCGACTCCTCGAACACCAACTGTGGGTGCTCGGCCTGCAGCTGGCGCAACTGGTCAGCCAGGGTACTGCCCTTGAGCACCAGGATACGCCGGTCGTACAGATCCTCGATGCCGCGCGGCTGCCGATCGCCGCGGCGATAGACCACCTGCGGCGTGACCTGCAGGTAGGCATCGGCAAAACGTACCTGGTCGGCGCGGGCGGGGTTGGCGGTCAGCCCGGCGGCGGCAATATGCGGCCCCTTGTCCTGGGCCAGCTGCTGGTAGAGGTCGTCCAGCGTCGGGCTGGCGACCATCTTCAGCTCCAGGTCCAGGCTGTCGGCAAAGCGCTTGCTCAGCTCGTATTCCAGCCCGGTATCGCCATGCCGGCCCTGGTAATAGGTGGTCGGCGTATTGCGGGTGATCACGTGCAGGGTGCCTTCTTCGCGCAGCTGATCCAGGCGGCTGGGCTGCTCGCAGGCAGTCAGCAGCACCGAGCACAGGACGGCCAGGATGGGAGCAGCGGGGCGGCGAAAGAGGTTTTGTAACATGCGCCAAGTATATGTAAATCCACCCACCGGCAATAGGGCAGGATTGTTTCAGGGTAATGGTTGTGCGCGGCTGGTCGCACAGTTCCGCCGGTACAATAGCCCGAACGCGCAGCATGGGTTATCCTATGCGCCTTCTTTTCCAACATCCCAAAATCTCCGAGGCCGATACCAACATGCATATCCTGCGTGGAGCCCCAGTCCTTTCCGATTTCCGACGCAACAAGCTGCTTGCGCGCCTGCAACAGCATGTTCCCGGCGTAAGTGCTGTGTATGCCGAATTCATGCATTTTGCCGACCTGACCGGCGAACTGGATGAGCAGGATCAGGCGGTACTTGAGCGTCTGCTCAAATACGGCCCCTCGGTGGACGTCGAAGAGCCCGGCGGCAACCTGGTGCTGGTGGTGCCGCGCTTCGGCACCATTTCGCCCTGGTCGAGCAAGGCCACCGACATCGCCCACAACTGCGGCCTGCGGATGATCTCCCGTCTGGAGCGTGGCATCGCCTATTACGTCAGTGGCGAACTCGGCGCCGCCGAGCTGCAACAGGTCACCGCGCTGCTGCACGATCGCATGACCGAGCAGGCGCTGGTCAATGTGGAAGCCGCCGCGCAGCTGTTCCACCACACCGAGCCCAAGCCGTTCAACCGCGTGGATATCCTCGGTGGTGGCAAGGCTGCCCTGGAGCAGGCCAACCTGGATCTCGGCCTGGCCCTGGCCGACGACGAGATCGACTATCTGGTACAGAGCTTCACCGACCTGAAGCGCAACCCCAGCGACGTCGAGCTGATGATGTTCGCCCAGGCCAACTCCGAGCACTGCCGGCACAAGATCTTCAACGCCAGCTGGGATATCGACGGCCAGGCGCAGGACAAGAGCCTGTTCGGCATGATCAAGAACACCTACCAGATGCGCAGTGAAGGCGTGCTGTCCGCGTACAAGGACAACGCCGCGGTGATCGAGGGTTTTGTTGGTGGGCGTTTCTTCCCCGAGCCCGGCACCGGCGAATACCGTGCCCATCAGGAACAGATCCACATCCTGATGAAGGTCGAGACTCATAATCACCCGACTGCCATCTCGCCATTCTCCGGCGCCTCCACTGGCTCCGGTGGGGAAATCCGTGATGAAGGCGCCACCGGTCGCGGCGGCAAGCCGAAGGCGGGCCTGACCGGTTTCACCGTATCCAACCTGCGCATCCCCGGCTTCGAACAGCCCTGGGAAGAGGACAACGGCAAGCCGGGTCGCATCGTCACCCCGCTGCAGATCATGATCGACGGCCCGCTGGGCGGCGCCGCGTTCAACAACGAATTCGGTCGCCCCGCGCTGACTGGCTACTTCCGTACCTTCGAGCAGACCGTACAGTCGCCCCGCGGCCCGGAAATCCGTGGCTACCACAAGCCGATCATGATTGCCGGCGGCATGGGCAACATCCGCGCCGACCATGTCGAGAAGGCGGAGATTCCGGTGGGCGCCAAGCTGGTGGTCCTCGGTGGCCCGGCCATGCTCATTGGTCTGGGTGGCGGTGCAGCTTCCTCCATGGCTACCGGCAGCAGTGCCGAGGACCTGGACTTCGCCTCCGTGCAACGGGAAAACCCGGAAATGGAACGCCGCTGCCAGGAGGTCATCGACCGCTGCTGGCAGTTGGGCGCCAAGAACCCCATCGCCTTCATCCACGACGTGGGTGCGGGTGGGCTGTCCAACGCCTTCCCCGAGCTGGTCAATGACGGTGGTCGCGGCGGTCGCTTCGAGCTGCGCAATATTCCCAACGACGAGCCGGGCATGAGCCCGCTGGAAATCTGGTCCAACGAATCCCAGGAACGCTACGTCATGGCGGTGCCGAACGCCGACTTCGAGCGTTTCCAGGAAATCTGCGAGCGTGAGCGCTGTCCCTTCGCCGTGGTCGGTGAAGCCACCGAAGAACAGCTGCTGGTCCTCAACGACAGCCATTTCGACAACCAGCCGGTCGACATGCCGCTGTCCGTGCTGCTCGGCAAGCCGCCGCGCATGCACCGCAGCGTCAGCCGCGAAGCCGAGCAGGGCGATGACTTCACTGGCGATGTGGCGCTGGAAGAGGCCGCGCTGCGCGTACTGCGCCTGCCGGCCGTGGCCAGCAAGAACTTCCTGATCACCATCGGTGACCGCAGCATCACCGGCCTGGTCGCCCGTGATCAGTTGGTCGGCCCCTGGCAGGTACCGGTCGCCGACTGCGCCGTCACCGCCAGCAGTTTCGACGTGCATACCGGTGAAGCCATGGCCATGGGCGAGCGTACCCCGCTGGCGCTGCTGGATGCCCCGGCATCCGGTCGCATGGCCGTCGCGGAAACCGTCACCAACCTGGCCGCCGCGCGTATCGAGCACCTGTCCGATATCCGCCTGTCCGCCAACTGGATGGCCGCCGCTGGTCACCCTGGTGAAGATGCCCGTCTGTATGACACCGTCAAGGCCGTCGGCATGGAACTGTGCCCGGAACTGGGCATTACCGTACCGGTGGGCAAGGACTCCATGTCCATGCAGACTCGCTGGAACGACGACGGCAATGACAAGAGCGTGACCTCGCCGATGTCGCTGGTCGTGACCGGCTTTGCCCCGGTGCAGGACGTGCGCCGTACCCTGACCCCGCAACTGCGTGTGGACCAGGGCGACACCGACCTGATCCTCATCGACCTAGGCCGTGGCCAGAACCGCCTCGGCGGCTCCGCGCTGGCGCAGGTGTATAACCGCATCGGCCAGCAGGCTCCCGACCTGGATGACGCCGAAGACCTGAAAGCCTTCTTCGCCGTGATCCAGGGCCTGAACCAGGACAACCTGCTGCTGGCCTACCACGACCGTTCCGACGGCGGCCTGCTGGCCACTGTCGCGGAAATGGCCTTTGCCGGTCGTTGCGGCCTGGATATCAATCTCGATGTACTGGCCGGCAACGCCAGCGAACTGGCCCCGGCGCTGTTCAACGAAGAACTGGGTGCGGTGATTCAGGTGCGCCAGGAAGATACCGAAGCCGTGCTCAGCCAACTGGCCGCCGCTGGCCTGGGCGATTGCAGCGCCGTGATCGGTCAGCCCAAGGCTGAACAGGCAATCAACTTCCGCTTCAACGACGAAGATGTGCTCAGTGGCACCCGCGCCGGCTGGCAACAGGCCTGGAGCGAAACCAGCTGGCAGATCCAGCGTCTGCGTGACAACGCCGAATGTGCCGACGAGGAACACGAGCGCCTGGCCGATGACCGGAACCCTGGTCTGCAAGCCCTGCTCAGCTACGACATCAATGAAGATGTCGCCGCGCCGTTCATCAACACCGGCATGCGCCCGGCGGTGGCCATCCTGCGCGAGCAGGGCGTCAATGGCCAGGTGGAAATGGCCGCCGCGTTCACCCGCGCCGGCTTCACTGCCATCGACGTGCACATGA
Organism: Pseudomonas sp. MYb185; assembly: GCF_002979975.1. Taxonomy (GTDB): domain Bacteria; phylum Pseudomonadota; class Gammaproteobacteria; order Pseudomonadales; family Pseudomonadaceae; genus Halopseudomonas. The sequence goes on from NZ_PCQD01000025.1 coordinate 5,259, forward strand.
GCGACATCCTCAGTGGCCGTATCGATCTGGCCGACTTCCGTGGTCTGGTCGCCTGTGGCGGCTTCTCCTACGGTGACGTATTGGGTGCCGGCGAAGGCTGGGCCAAATCGATCCTGTTCAACGCACAGGCACGCCAGGCCTTCACCGACTTCTTCGCCCGCCCCGACACCTTCACCCTGGGCGTGTGCAACGGTTGCCAGATGCTGTCCAACCTGCGCGAACTGATCCCCGGCAGCGACCACTGGCCGCGTTTCGTGCGCAACCGCTCCGAGCAGTTCGAAGCACGGGTCGCCATGGTCGAAGTGCAACCGTCACCGTCGGTATTCCTCAGCGGCATGGTCGGCTCACGCATGCCGATCGCCATTGCCCATGGCGAAGGCTACGCCGAATTCGCCAACAGCGCCGCCGTCGATGCCTGTGAAGCCAGCAGCAGCGTCGCCCTGCGCTTCGTTGACAACAACGGCCGCATGACCGACCGCTACCCCGCCAACCCCAACGGCTCCCCCCGTGGCATCACTGGCCTCACCAACCGCGACGGCCGCGTCACCATCATGATGCCGCACCCGGAACGCGTATTCCGCGCCGTGCAGAACTCCTGGCACCCTGATGACTGGAGCGAAGACGGCGCCTGGATGCGCATGTTCCGTAACGCAAGAGTCTGGGTAGGCTAACCCCAACCCGCACCACAAAGAATCCCGGCCCAGCGCCGGGATTTTTGTATGCAAAAACCAACCCCCTACACAATTACCAACCACTTGCACAATCAAACCCCCTCTCCCCTCGCGGGAGAGGGCCGGGGAGAGGGGGAAAGACCTAGCAACAAAAGCTAATATATCCCCAATCACCATCCCC
>NZ_PCQD01000026.1 GCF_002979975.1 Pseudomonas sp. MYb185
AGGCGTTGACAAGGGGCTAGGCTCCTGTAGAATGCGCCTCCCTGGCCCGGAACGGCGGTAAGGTTTCAGGTCGGAGAAGCAGGTGGTGAGCGAGCAAGAATGTTCACAAAAACACTTGACAGATCATAAGGTTGGCGTAGAATGCGCGGCCTTGGTTAGGCGGAGACGCTGACCGAATCGCTCTTTAACAAATTGGAATCAAGTAATTCGTGTGGGTGCTTGCGAAATAGGCCGGATGATCAACAGATTATCAGCCAACGCAAGTTACTCTGTGAATTCATCGAGTTTATTTGTACGGCTGAGCCAAGTTTAGGGTTTTCTCAAAACCCAAGCAGTTTTTAACTGAAGAGTTTGATCATGGCTCAGATTGAACGCTGGCGGCAGGCCTAACACATGCAAGTCGAGCGGAAGAAGGGAGCTTGCTCCCGGATTCAGCGGCGGACGGGTGAGTAACACCTGGGAATCTGCCTGGTAGTGGGGGATAACGTTCGGAAACGGGCGCTAATACCGCATACGTCCTACGGGAGAAAGCAGGGGATCTTCGGACCTTGCGCTATCAGATGAGCCCAGGTCGGATTAGCTAGTAGGTGAGGTAATGGCTCACCTAGGCGACGATCCGTAACTGGTCTGAGAGGATGATCAGTCACACTGGAACTGAGACACGGTCCAGACTCCTACGGGAGGCAGCAGTGGGGAATATTGGACAATGGGGGAAACCCTGATCCAGCCATGCCGCGTGTGTGAAGAAGGTCTTCGGATTGTAAAGCACTTTAAGTTGGGAGGAAGGGTTGTTGGCTAATATCCAGCAATTTTGACGTTACCGACAGAATAAGCACCGGCTAACTCTGTGCCAGCAGCCGCGGTAATACAGAGGGTGCAAGCGTTAATCGGAATTACTGGGCGTAAAGCGCGCGTAGGTGGTTCAGTAAGATGGGTGTGAAATCCCCGGGCTTAACCTGGGAACTGCTTTCATAACTGCTGAGCTAGAGTACGGTAGAGGGTAGTGGAATTTCCTGTGTAGCGGTGAAATGCGTAGATATAGGAAGGAACACCAGTGGCGAAGGCGACTACCTGGACTGATACTGACACTGAGGTGCGAAAGCGTGGGGAGCAAACAGGATTAGATACCCTGGTAGTCCACGCCGTAAACGATGTCAACTAGCCGTTGGAATCCTTGAGATTTTAGTGGCGCAGCTAACGCACTAAGTTGACCGCCTGGGGAGTACGGTCGCAAGATTAAAACTCAAATGAATTGACGGGGGCCCGCACAAGCGGTGGAGCATGTGGTTTAATTCGAAGCAACGCGAAGAACCTTACCTGGCCTTGACATGCTGAGAACTTTCCAGAGATGGATTGGTGCCTTCGGGAACTCAGACACAGGTGCTGCATGGCTGTCGTCAGCTCGTGTCGTGAGATGTTGGGTTAAGTCCCGTAACGAGCGCAACCCTTGTCCTTAGTTACCAGCACATTATGGTGGGCACTCTAAGGAGACTGCCGGTGACAAACCGGAGGAAGGTGGGGATGACGTCAAGTCATCATGGCCCTTACGGCCAGGGCTACACACGTGCTACAATGGGGGATACAAAGGGTTGCCAAGCCGCGAGGTGGAGCTAATCCCATAAAGTCTCTCGTAGTCCGGATTGGAGTCTGCAACTCGACTCCATGAAGTCGGAATCGCTAGTAATCGTGGATCAGAATGCCACGGTGAATACGTTCCCGGGCCTTGTACACACCGCCCGTCACACCATGGGAGTGGGTTGCACCAGAAGTAGCTAGTCTAACCTTCGGGAGGACGGTTACCACGGTGTGATTCATGACTGGGGTGAAGTCGTAACAAGGTAGCCGTAGGGGAACCTGCGGCTGGATCACCTCCTTAATCGAAAGATCACCTCTGTTTTTCAAGCACTCACACGAATTACTTGATTCCGAAAGAAAGGCGATTGGGTCTGTGGTTTTAAGCAACAGGTGACAGACCAAGATGATTGGGTCTGTAGCTCAGTTGGTTAGAGCGCACCCCTGATAAGGGTGAGGTCGGCAGTTCGAATCTGCCCAGACCCACCAATTGTCGAGGTGTCAGGTCTGAACGGGGCCATAGCTCAGCTGGGAGAGCGCCTGCCTTGCACGCAGGAGGTCAGCGGTTCGATCCCGCTTGGCTCCACCAGGACAACAGCACAACGCGCCGGTACTCGATAAGAGTTCATACATGAATGATCCCTGGATAAACCGGGATGATTGATGTCTGATCTTTGATCAGTCGCTCTTTAACAATGTGGGAAAGTGATAGAAGTAGACAAGACATAACGGGTGTTTCACTGCACACGTTATGGCTAAGGTAACTTGTAATCTCAAGTGCAAGTTCCGGATTGTCGTGAAATCATGTCAAGACATAGGCTTTGAGCAATCGGTCGCAAGACGCAGATTGTTTGGGGTTATATGGTCAAGTGAATAAGCGCATACGGTGGATGCCTTGGCAGTCAGAGGCGATGAAAGACGTGGTAGCCTGCGAAAAGCTTCGGGGAGGTGGCAAACGACCTTTGATCCGGAGATCTCTGAATGGGGAAACCCACCTGTCATAAGACAGGTATCACATACTGAATACATAGGTATGTGAGGCGAACCCGGGGAACTGAAACATCTAAGTACCCGGAGGAAAAGAAATCAACCGAGATTCCCCAAGTAGTGGCGAGCGAACGGGGAGCAGCCCTTAAGCGGTTTAGAGTCTAGTGGAACGCTGTGGAAATGGCGGCCATAGTGGGTGATAGCCCCGTACACGAAAGACTCTTAGCCGTGAAATCGAGTAGGTCGGCGCACGTGAAACGTTGACTGAACATGGGGGGACCATCCTCCAAGGCTAAATACTCCTGACTGACCGATAGTGAACCAGTACCGTGAGGGAAAGGCGAAAAGAACCCCTGTGAGGGGAGTGAAATAGATCCTGAAACCGTATGCGTACAAGCAGTGGGAGCCGACTTGTTCGGTGACTGCGTACCTTTTGTATAATGGGTCAGCGACTTATATTCAGTGGCGAGCTTAACCGTCTAGGGGAGGCGTAGGGAAACCGAGTCTTAATAGGGCGTATAGTCGCTGGGTATAGACCCGAAACCGGGCGATCTATCCATGGGCAGGTTGAAGGTGCCGTAACAGGCACTGGAGGACCGAACCGACTACCGTTGAAAAGTTAGCGGATGACTTGTGGATAGGAGTGAAAGGCTAATCAAGCTCGGAGATAGCTGGTTCTCCTCGAAAGCTATTTAGGTAGCGCCTCGTGTATCACCACTGGGGGTAGAGCACTGTTTGGGCTAGGGGGTCATCCCGACTTACCAACCCCATGCAAACTCCGAATACCAGTGAGTGCGAGCACGGGAGACACACGGCGGGTGCTAACGTCCGTCGTGAAAAGGGAAACAACCCAGACCGTCAGCTAAGGTCCCAAAGTTATGGTTAAGTGGGAAACGATGTGGGAAGGCTTAGACAGCTAGGAGGTTGGCTTAGAAGCAGCCATCCTTTAAAGAAAGCGTAATAGCTCACTAGTCGAGTCGGCCTGCGCGGAAGATGTAACGGGGCTCAAACCATACACCGAAGCTACGGGTGCATCTTAGGATGTGCGGTAGAGGAGCGTTCTGTAAGCCTGTGAAGGTCAATTGAGAAGTTGGCTGGAGGTATCAGAAGTGCGAATGCTGACATGAGTAACGACAATGGGAGTGAAAAACTCCCACGCCGGAAGACCAAGGGTTCCTGCGCAACGTTAATCGACGCAGGGTGAGTCGACCCCTAAGGCGAGACCGAAAGGTGTAGTCGATGGGAAACGGGTTAATATTCCCGTACTTCTGGTTACTGCGATGGGGGGACGGAGAAGGCTAGGCCAGCACGGCGTTGGTTGTCCGTGTTTAAGGTGGTAGGCTGAGATCTCAGGCAAATCCGGGATTTCAAGGCCGAGAACTGATGACGATCTTTCTTTTAGAAAGAGAAGTGGTTGATGCCATGCTTCCAGGAAAAGCCTCTAAGCTTCAGGTAACTAGAAATCGTACCCCAAACCGACACAGGTGGTCAGGTAGAGAATACCAAGGCGCTTGAGAGAACTCGGGTGAAGGAACTAGGCAAAATGGCACCGTAACTTCGGGAGAAGGTGCGCCGGCTAGGGTGAAGGACTTGCTCCGTAAGCTCTGGCTGGTCGAAGATACCAGGCCGCTGCAACTGTTTATTAAAAACATAGCACTCTGCAAACACGAAAGTGGACGTATAGGGTGTGACGCCTGCCCGGTGCCGGAAGGTTAATTGATGGGGTTAGCTTCGGCGAAGCTCTTGATCGAAGCCCCGGTAAACGGCGGCCGTAACTATAACGGTCCTAAGGTAGCGAAATTCCTTGTCGGGTAAGTTCCGACCTGCACGAATGGCGTAATGATGGCGGCGCTGTCTCCACCCGAGACTCAGTGAAATTGAAATCGCTGTGAAGATGCAGTGTATCCGCGGCTAGACGGAAAGACCCCGTGAACCTTTACTATAGCTTTGCACTGGACTTTGAACTTGCTTGTGTAGGATAGGTGGGAGGCTGTGAAACGTGGACGCCAGTTCGCGTGGAGCCAACCTTGAAATACCACCCTGGCAACTTTGAGGTTCTAACTCTGGTCCGTTATCCGGATCGAGGACAGTGTATGGTGGGTAGTTTGACTGGGGCGGTCTCCTCCTAAAGAGTAACGGAGGAGTACGAAGGTGCGCTCAGCACGGTCGGAAATCGTGCGTAGAGTATAAAGGCAAAAGCGCGCTTGACTGCGAGTCCAACACGACGAGCAGGTACGAAAGTAGGTCTTAGTGATCCGGTGGTTCTGTATGGAAGGGCCATCGCTCAACGGATAAAAGGTACTCCGGGGATAACAGGCTGATACCGCCCAAGAGTTCATATCGACGGCGGTGTTTGGCACCTCGATGTCGGCTCATCACATCCTGGGGCTGAAGCCGGTCCCAAGGGTATGGCTGTTCGCCATTTAAAGTGGTACGCGAGCTGGGTTTAGAACGTCGTGAGACAGTTCGGTCCCTATCTGCCGTGGACGTTTGAGATTTGAGAGGGGCTGCTCCTAGTACGAGAGGACCGGAGTGGACGAACCCCTGGTGTTCCGGTTGTGTCGCCAGACGCATTGCCGGGTAGCTACGTTCGGAAAAGATAACCGCTGAAAGCATCTAAGCGGGAAACTTGCCTCAAGATGAGATCTCACTGGGGACTTGATCCCCCTAAAGGGCCGTCGAAGACTACGACGTTGATAGGCTGGGTGTGTAAGCGCTGTGAGGCGTTGAGCTAACCAGTACTAATTGCCCGTGTGGCTTGACCATATAACGCCCAAACAATTTGGGCCATGGCTTGCACCGATTGAGAACGACAGTCAGGAACGGCACGAGATTACAGACCTTGAGCTTGTCATAGCTTCTATCACCGACCCACCCCTTTCGTTGTGTGGACTAACAAACGCACAGCAACCGAATTGCTTGACGACCATAGAGCATTGGAACCACCTGATCCCATTCCGAACTCAGCAGTGAAACGATGCATCGCCGATGGTAGTGTGGGGCTTCCCCATGTGAGAGTAGGTCATCGTCAAGC
>NZ_PCQD01000027.1 GCF_002979975.1 Pseudomonas sp. MYb185
GAGACTGTGAAAGTATTTCCATTGCTCGGTAGGCTGGAGGCTGTTTTCCCTCTCACCGGTATGAAGCATGAGCCAACGTCGTTATAAATCAGGCATCGATCGCTCTCAAGAGACGCTGTTTCCGCCCCGGCTGGAGGACTACATCAGTGAGCATAATCCGGTCCGGGCGATTGATGCGTATATCGCCGGCCTGGATATGGAGGCCCTGGGTTTCACGCACAACGCCCCGGGACGTCATCAGGCTGGCCAACCGGCCTACGCGCCGCAGATGCTGTTGAAGCTCTATCTCTATGGGTACCTCAACCGGCTGCGCAGCAGCCGGACACTGGAACGTGAGAGCCAGCGCAATGTGGAGCTGATGTGGCTGCTGGAAGGTCTGCAGCCCAGTTACAAGACGATCGCGGATTTTCGCAAGAACAACGCGCAGGCATTACGTCGGACGCAGGCGCAGTTCATCGTGCTGTGCCGGGCGCTGGGACTTTTCGGCGGCCAGTTGGTCGCAGTGGACGGCAGTTTTTTCAAGGGCAATGTCAGCCAGAAGAGCTTTCGGACACACAGGAAGCTGACAGCGCAAATGGCGAAGCTGGAACAGGAGCTGGTACAGTGGCATCAGGCCCTGGATGCGGCGGATCGCGAGGAGGCTGGCGAGCCCGCGAGTCGGGAGGAGCGTGATCTGGCCGAGAAGCTTGACGCGCTGCGTGAGGCGCTGAAGGAGAAGACCGAGGCACTGGCTGACCTTAAGCAACGAGGCAAGAGCCAGCATTCACCGGTCGATGAGGATGCCCGCCTGTTGAGCAAGCGGGGACAAAGGGTGGCAGGCTTCAATGTCCAGATTGTCACCGATGCCCAGCACAAGCTGATCGTTGCCGATGAGGTCACGAACGAGCCGAATGACCTGAATTTACTCCACCCCATGAGTGCTCAGGCCAAGGCCGCGCTGGGCGTCGAGACACTGGAGGTGGTGGCGGATGCAGGCTACCTCAGCAGTGTGCAATGCCATCGGTGTCACGAGGAGGAAATCTATCCTTACCTGCCGGTGCCGTCGGCACGGGGGCGTACGGTCGCACCGGGCCGATTATCGAGGGAAGCCTTTGTCTACGAGCCTGAGCATGATCGCTATCGCTGTCCCGAAGGATACTATCTGATCGCCTCCTCCAAGCCCAAGGAGCAGGCGGGCCATTGGACACAGCGCTACCGCAGTCGTCGCCGTGATTGCTGCGATTGTGTACGCCGCGCCGAGTGTCTGACGGCCAAAGGGCAGGTCCGGGAGATATGGCGCGACCAATACGAAGCCGATACTGAAGCGGTCCGGCAGCGGGTGATGGCTCATCCCGAGCGGTTGGCGCAGCGCAGTGAGTTGGTGGAACACCCGTTCGGCACTCTCAAGCGACGGGCTGGCTGGGACCACTTCCTGGTACGGGGGCTGGAGAAAGTCCGTGGCGAGTGGAGTTTGATGGCGTGGGCGTATAACTTCAGTCGCGTATTGAATCTGCTGGGAGTGAAACAATTCCGGGAGATCTGCCAACGGCTGGCAGAGCTGTTGGCGTGTATTGCCCACCTGTTGGTGCTGTCGGCGTGTAGGTTCCCTCTGGGAAGTACCTGGCGCCTACAGGTGGGCAATAGTAGATAACAGCCTCCTATCCCGCCTTTTGGGTTCGCGAGCGAAGGCGAGGAAATACTTTCACGGTCTC
>NZ_PCQD01000028.1 GCF_002979975.1 Pseudomonas sp. MYb185
ACCTGGAAGATCGGCGCTTCCTCGTCCTTGTTGATCGCAACAATGACCTTGGAGTCCTTCATACCCGCCAGATGCTGGATCGCGCCGGAGATACCGACGGCGATGTACAGGCTCGGGGCAACGATCTTGCCGGTCTGACCGACCTGCATGTCGTTCGGTACGAAACCGGCGTCCACTGCCGCGCGCGAGGCACCGACGGCCGCACCCAGCTTGTCGGCCAGGCCGTACAGCAGCTGGAAGTTGTCGCCGTTCTGCATGCCGCGACCACCGGAGACCACGATCTTGGCGCCTGCCAGCTCGGGACGGTCGGACTTGGCCAGTTCTTCGCCAATGAACGCCGACAGACCGGCATCCTGGGCCGACGCAACGGCTTCAATGGCAGCACTGCCACCGTCGGCGGCCACGGCGTCAAAGCCGGTGGCACGCACGGTGATGACCTTGATCGCGGCGTCGGACTTGACGGTGGCGATGGCATTACCGGCGTAGATCGGGCGCTTGAAGGTGTCGGCGCTTTCTACGGCGATGATCTCGGAGATCTGATCGACGTCCAGCAGGGCAGCGACGCGCGGCAGGTAGTTCTTGCCGTTGGTGCTGGCCGGGGCCAGGACGTGGCTGTAGCTCTTGCCCAGCTCGGCGATCAGCAGGGAGATGTTCTCCGGCAGCTGGTGGGCGTAGGCGGCGTTGTCGGCCAGCAGCACCTTGGATACACCAGCGACCTTGGCGGCGGCTTCCGCCACGGCGCCACAGCCGGCACCGGCGACCAGCAGGTCGATGTCACCACCGATAGCCTGGGCGGCAGCCACGGTGTTCAGGGTGGCGGCATTCAGTTCGGCGTTGTTGTGTTCAGCAATAACCAGAATCGTCATGTCAGATCACCTTGGCTTCGTTCTTCAGTTTGTCGACCAGCTCATCAACGCTCTTGACCTTGATGCCGGCGCTGCGGGCAGCTGGAGCTTCGACCTTGACGGTGCTCAGGGTGGAGGTGGTGCTCACGCCCAGCTCGTCCGGCTTGAGGGTTTCCAGCGGCTTCTTCTTGGCCTTCATGATGTTCGGCAAGGAAGCGTAGCGCGGCTCGTTCAGGCGCAGGTCGGTGGTGACGATGGCCGGCAGTTTCAGGTCAACGGTCTGCAGACCGCCGTCGATTTCGCGGGTGACCTTGACCCGGTCGCCTTCGACATTCACCGCAGAGGCGAAGGTGCCCTGGGCGTAGCCGGAGAGCGCCGCCAGCATCTGGCCGGTCTGGTTGTTGTCGGAGTCGATGGCCTGTTTGCCAAGGATCACCAACTGTGGCTGTTCCTTGTCGACGACAGCCTTGAGCAGCTTGGCGATGGCCAGCGAGTTCAGCTCATCGGCGGACTCGACCAGCACGGCACGGTCGGCACCCAGGGCCAGGGCGGTACGCAGCTGCTCCTGGGCAGCGGTCGGGCCGACGGAGACCGCGACGATCTCGGTGGCGATGCCCTTTTCCTTCAGGCGTACGGCTTCTTCCACGGCGATTTCGCAGAAGGGGTTCATGGACATCTTGACGTTGGCGAGGTCGACACCGCTGTTGTCCGCCTTGACGCGAACCTTGACGTTGTAGTCAAC
>NZ_PCQD01000029.1 GCF_002979975.1 Pseudomonas sp. MYb185
CTCAGCCTGCCGGCACAGATCATCCTCGGCGGCGGCGACGATGGCCAGGACCTGCAACTGCCGCTGGCCCGGCATACCGTGACCGCGGAACAACTGAACGCCCCCAACCTGGGCGCCAACCTCTCCGAATCCCTGCAGCGGGTCCCCGGGCTGGTGGCGTTGAACCGCCAGAACTACGCCCAGGACCTGCAGATATCCTCGCGCGGCTTCGGCGCCCGCTCGCAGTTCGGCGTGCGTGGGGTGCGCCTGGTGCAGGACGGTATCCCGCTGACCATGCCCGACGGCCAGGGCCAGCCGGCACTGTTCGACCTCGATGGCCTGCAGCGCATCGAGGTGCTGCGCGGCCCGCTGACCACCCTGTACGGCAATGCCTCCGGCGGCATCATCCAGGGCTATACCGGCGAGGCACCGTTCTACCCGACCCTGGACAACCGCACGGTGGTCGGCAGCGATGGGCTGTGGCGCTCGCGCCTGCGCTACGGCGGCCAGCATGGCAACCTGAACATCAGCGCCAACCTCTCGCGGCTGGAGACCGATGGCTACCGCGACCACAGCGACACCCGCCGCGACATCGCCAACCTGCGCCTGGGCTGGGATATCGATGATGTCTCCAGCCTGACCCTGCTGATCAACAGCCTGGACCAGCCCGATACCCAGGATCCGCTGGGGCTGACCGCCGAGCAGGTGCGTGCCGACCGGCGCCAGGCACCGCCGCCGGCCTATACCTTCGATACCCGCAAGTCGGTACGCCACAACCAGGTCGGACTGAACTACCAGCGGCGCCTGGCCAACGACGACCAACTGACAGTGATGGTCTATGGTGGCGAGCGGGACATGCAGCAGTTCCTGGCCTTCCCTCGCGGTGGCCTGACCGCTGGCGGTGGGGTAGTCGAGCTGGACCGGCGCTTCGGCGGCGGCGAGCTGGGCTGGCAGCGCGGCACCCAGCTGTTCGGCCTGCCGGTGACCCTGGCGGCGGGGCTGGCCTACAACTACCAGGGCGAGGAACGCCAGGGCTTCGTCAATGACAACGGCAGCAAGGGCGGCCTGCAGCGCGACGAGTTCAACCGGGTCGACAGCCAGGAGGCCTACCTGATCAGCACCTGGCAGCTGGCGCCGCGCTGGGAGCTGGTGGCCGGGATGCGCTACAACCGGGTGGAGTTCGACTCGGACGATGACTATCTGGTCGATGGCCAGGACGACAGCGGACGCATGCGCGTGCACCGCACCAACCCGGCGCTGGGCCTGAACTGGCAATGGACCCCGGAACTGAGCCTGTATGCCGCCTTGGGCCAGGGCTTCGAGACCCCGACCTTCCAGGAGCTGGCCTACCGGCCCGATGGTGCCGGCATGAACCAGGCACTCAAGCCGAGCCTGTCGCGCAATGCCGAGGTCGGACTGAAGTGGCGACGGGACA